>JAHCHO010000009.1 GCA_026129685.1 Fimbriimonadaceae bacterium | reverse complement strand
CGCGAAGAGCACCGGCACCGTCAAATCCAGACGACCCTGAGAGATCGGCTCGATCCGACGCAGGACGAACAGACCCGCCCCCAGCAGACCCCCGCCCAGCGCCGCGTTCAGAAAGTCGTGCAGGCTCATGTACCGGGGCGCCACGAAGTACAGACCCCGCACCGTGAACACCGCCACCGCCAACAGCGACAGGATCGCCGTCCGGTGCGGGTACGCCCCCCACGAGCGCGCCGGCACCGCCCCGTCGTAGGCCAGAACAAGCGTCAGCGCCAGCGCGATCGCCACGCAAGACACGTCCGCCGCCACCTCGGCCAAAAAACGCGTCCAACGCGCCCGAGAGACGCGAAGGCTTTTTCGGAGTTGTGCGAGCGTACCCATCGTAGCCCCCGACACGAACGGAGACAGTTCCCATTGTAGCGCGTTGAGGTTCCGAAATGTTAAGGAATCTTCTCCCCGCCGACCATCCCCGCCGGGAGGATTCCAGATTCTGTAAGGCCCCTGTAATCTCCACCTGTCGCGGAACGTCGTGAATACGCATTCACGAGCCCCTCTTCCCACTTTAGCGATAGTCGTGACAATTATCTCGTAGCCGAACACGGTAAGACCACTCGGTGGTCCACATCCTGCCGGTCAGACTTCCTCGCTGAGCGGTTCGCTGCGCCTCGACAGGCGCTCGAGGGTGGCCTCCATGATCGGGGTCGTCTGCGCCGACACCGTGTACACGAGCGCCTCGCGGAACACCCTTTGCGCCGGGTGGCCGACCGCGTTCGCCGACCCGCCCGTCGCCGCCACCCCCGCGTGAGCGCACCTCACCGCCAGTTCGATCGCCCAGGCTCTAAGCCTCAAGCGCTCGCTCGTCGTCTCCTCCCCTCGCGCCTGAGCCTCGGCAAGGGCCGACCGACAGGCCGCGATCTCGGCCCGTAGCGACGCCACCGCGCGCCCGGTCGCTTCCGTCCCCCGCTTTCGACCCGCCGCCTCGGCCACGTCGAGACCCGCCTCTGCGCACCCGATCGCGAAGAACCCCTGAAGCGCGATGTTGACGAGGTCGTTCCGGTGGATCCAACCCGGCGGTCGCACAAAAGCCACCCGATCTGCCGGCAACGACCACCCCTCCAAACGGGCCGAAACCGTCATCGCCGACCCCATCGCCGCCAACGCCATCGGTTCGCCGACCCGAATCCTCCCCGGCCCTTGGTCGGCGTCGCCAAACGGCACCAATCCGAACACCGCCGTCCCGTCCGGAAGCGCCGCCCCGACCAGGAATTCCGGATAGAACCCGAGGCCCGTCACCCACGGCACTTCGCCGTCCAGCCGATAGCCCCCCGCGACCTCGGTCGCGGCCAGCATCGGAGGACCCGGTCGCCTCAACTGGCTGAAACCGATGCCGACGAGACGCCTCCCGTCCGCCATGAGGGGCAAATACTCCGCCTTGAGGGCCTCGTTCGAACCCCTCGCCAGCATCGCGACCGCACTTTGGTGCTGGGTCTGCAAGAACGCGAACGCCCCGGACGCCCGCGCCGTCGCCTCCTGGAATCCCCGGAAGGACGCTTCGTCGAGTTCCGGTCCCCCGTACGCCATCGGTCGGCGCATCGCCATCCACCCTCGATCGCAGAACGCTTCGAGCACCTCGCGAAGCGCCGCCGGCTCGACGTCCAACGCCTCGGCGCGCGGTCGGACCTGCTCCATCAGGTAGGCCGTGACCGAGGTCAGGAGGTCGTCACCGGAGGCGTTGCGTTCGGGCATGGGCGAGGTCCCATTCTAGCGCGGCCCATGCCACTAGGCAGAACCGGGCGACGGCCGCTCGAGCACCAGGTCCGGGGTATCGAAGTCCTCGTTCGTCTCGCCGCCGTCGTCCTCGAAGTTCGCCCCCACGCTGTAAAGCCGGTACTCCGTCCCCACCGACGAGTACCGGAACTCCTTGCCCGAGTAGGGATCCGTCGTCAATGCGCGCTCCAGAACCGCGAGGCTCTTCGGCGCCGCCCGGCTCCGCTTCACCTTCGCCAACGCCCAAGCGTCGATCGCCAGCAGCCGTGAACGGGCGAGCACCCGGTCGCGTGCGCGGAGGTAGGGACCGGGCGCCGTGAAGAACTGCCGCGCGAACCGCCGCCAAGGTTCGGTCCCCTCTTCGGGCGCCTTGAGCAACGACCGCTCTTGCGCCGACAGGGCCGCCGCCTTCCGGTACCACGCCGTCACGTCCCTGGCTCGCTGCGCGAACGCTCGGAAGTACGCCGGGCGCTCCTTCGCGTCGTTCTTCGACATCTGCTCGAGCCGGTCGGTCGCGTTCTTCACGTCCAGTCCCAGATGCTCGATCAGCGCGGTGTAGGAGCCGGACCGGTAGGCGTCCTGAACGTACTGAACCGCCGCCAGCATCGCGCGCCCCTCGTGCTCCAACGTCCGGTCCGCGCTTGGCACCGCCGCGAGCGCTTGTTGCACCACCGAACCGACCCGCTCGAGTTGATCGGCGCTGAGTTGCACCCGGCACGTGAGAAACGCCCGCCGCGCCTCGTCCACGATCGCGAAGCCGAGCGAGGCGTCCGCCGTCGCCCCCCCGGAGAGGTCGAACCCGAACTTGGTCGCCAACCCCAAGTCCGAGATCGCCGCGTCGTACTCCCCCGCCGCCACCGCCTTCTCGATCCGCCAGACGATCGCGCGCCCGAGCATTCGCCAACCCCGGCGATACGGTGCGACCTCGAATGGACGCACCCCGTCGTACCGAAAAGCACAGGTCTTTCGCGCGGATGCTTGCACCAAACGAAGGGGCTCGGTAAGGCGCTTGGCCAACTCCGCCCGATGGGAAGGGGGAAAGGACACCCAATTGAGGTAGTCGCCCGCCCGCGATTCCGCCTCCAACGCCGCCGCCGCATAGCCGTCGAAGGCGTTCGGTCCGTCCTTCAAGATCGGCGTGGGCGCGGCCGGTTCGAAGAACGTCTCGAACGGCGGCTTCTCCGGCGCACGACAACCGAACGCGGCCGACAACATCAAAGCCGCCGCGAGCGTCCGTCCATGGCGTGCTCGACCGGGTCGCAAAGTGCCGCCAAGCGTACCGCAGACCGTCGTCCTGCCCTCCTGCCATACTCCTGGCATCGATTCCAGTGAGGAGATCGCGCGATCCATGCACCGAGGCACCTTCAGTTACCCCCTTCCCGTCAACGAGCCCGTCCTGACCTACGCCCCTGGCAGCCCCGAGCGGGACCTCCTCAAGCGGACCCTCGCCGAACTCAAATCCCAACGCGTCGAGGTCCCCATGACCATCGGTGGCCGACCGGTCACGACCGGGAAACTCGCCGCGATTCGCCCGCCCCACGAGCACGCGCATTCCCTGGGCGAGTTCCACGTCGGCGACGCGAGCCACGTAAACCAGGCCATCGACGCCGCCTTGAAGGCCAAGGCCGCCTGGGCCGAAACTCCCCTTGAGAACCGGTGCGCCATCTTTCTCCGCGCCGCCGAACTCATCGCCACGAAATACCGCCCCTATCTCAACGGCACGACCATGCTCGGCCAGAGCAAGAACGCCTTCCAGGCGGAGATCGACAGCGCCTGCGAAATCGTGGATTTCTTGAGGTTTAACGTCCACTTCCTGACCGAAATCTACCGGCAGCAGCCCATCAGCGGCCCCGGCATGCACAACCGCATGGAGTACCGGCCGCTCGAGGGCTTCGTCCTCGCCGTGACCCCCTTCAACTTCACCGCCATCGCCGGCAACCTTCCCACCTCGGCGGCGATGTGCGGCAACGTCGTCGTCTGGAAATGCGCCAACACCCAGGTCTACAGCGCCCAGATGCTTATGCGCGTCTTTCAGGAAGCCGGCCTCCCCGACGGCGTGATCAACCTCGTCTTTGCATCCGGACCCACCATCGGCGAGGTCTGTTTCTCCCACCCCGACTTCGCGGGCGTGCACTTCACCGGCTCGACCGGCGTGTTCCAGACCATGTGGCGAACGATCGGCGAGAACATCGCGCGCTACCGCTCCTACCCCCGCATCGTCGGCGAGACGGGCGGAAAGGACTTCGTCCTCGCCCACGCCAGCGCCGACGTGGACGTCCTCGTGACCGCCCTCCTGCGCGGCGCGTTCGAATACCAGGGTCAGAAGTGTTCCGCCGCCTCCCGCGCCTACGTTCCGAGCAACCTGGCTCCGCTCGTCCTTGAGAGGCTCGTCGAGGGCGCGCGTTCGATGAAGATGGGCTCCGTCGAGGACTTCTCCAACTTCGTGAACGCGGTGATCGACGAGAAGAGCTTCGACTCGATCCAAGGCACCATCGAGGGTGCGCGACAGGACCCCGATGTGTCCCTCCTTGTGGGCGGAGAGTGCGACAAATCGCACGGCTACTTCATTCGCCCGACCGTCCTGGAGACCCGGAATCCCCGGTCCCGCACCATGTGTGAGGAGATCTTCGGCCCCGTCCTCACCCTCCACGTCTACGACGAGAACCGCTTCGCCGACGCGCTCGACCTCGTCGACGGCACCTCCCCCTACGCCCTCACCGGGGCCGTCATCGCCCAGGATCGCGACGCCGTCGCCCTCGCCACCGCCCGCCTTCGCGACGCGGCCGGCAATTTCTACGTCAACGACAAGCCTACCGGCGCGGTCGTCGGCCAGCAGCCCTTCGGCGGCGCCCGCGGCAGCGGAACCAACGACAAGGCGGGCTCGATGCTCAACCTCTACCGCTGGCTGAGCGCCCGCACGATCAAGGAAACGTTCGTCCCCCCGACCGACTACCGCTACCCCTTCCTTCGTGAAGCCTGATCAGGGCGAAGGATAAGGGATCGGCCCCCAGACCGACTCCATCAGCGCGAAAGCCTCGGGCAGATCCCGCTTGAGTTCCGCCCGTACGAACGGCGCGAAGTCGTTCGTCCCGAAGTACGCCTCCGACATCTCGGCGAAGAACTCCATCGGGTTGGTGAGACCGTAGTGCTCGCGCGGCCGCCCCGCGATATGGAGCGCCTCCTTCGGCGAGAACGACGCTTTGAACGCCTCGTAGGCCGCCCGAATCGTCGGATCGTCGTAGCCCCGAACCTGGTCGTGGTAGGCGTGCGCCAACTCGTGCAGCACCGCCCACGGCTGCTGGTGCGCCGCGAATCGGCCCGCCAGGTCGGCCGCTTGCGGGATGTGGACGCACCGGGCCAGCGTCTTCGGGTCGTGCCCGTTCTGCCGAAGCCAGTCGGCGCTCGGGTGGTACTGCATCCGTTTCAGCGTGGGGTAGTCCCGATCCAGCACGATCCGCACCTTGCGCAGCTTCGCCAGCGGTTCGGCGGGCACCACCGTCGCGATGTCGTGCAGTTTGGCCGTGAGGACGAGAATCGCCTCCTCGCCGAGCGGCCGGCCCGCACCCTCGGTCAACGCACGGTCCACCGAAACCTTCCAGCCCTGGATCGTCCGCTCGACCCGATCCAGCCTTACCGGTTCGGCGAACTGAGCCGTCGCCAAGCCGAGCGCCGCCGTCCACACCGAAAGAACCATGCCCGACAGGTTATCCTAGGGAGGTGAAGATCGTCCGCGTCGCCGTCTACCAGGTGGACCTCCCCCTCCACGAAGGAAGCTACAAGTGGTCCGGCGGCAAGTCGGTCGAAGTGTTCGACAGCACCGTCGTCTCCCTCGAAACCGACGCGGGTCTCGTCGGCTGGGGCGAGGTCTGCCCGCTCGGCCCTGCCTACCTGCCCGCCTACGCGGAAGGAGCGCGCACGGGTATCCGCACCCTCGCCCCCGCCCTCCTCGGCATGAACCCGCTCGAACTCGGCAAGCTCAACGCCCGCATGGACGCCACCCTCAAGGGCCACCCGTACGCCAAAAGCGCCCTCGACACCGCCGCCTGGGACCTCCTTGGCAAGGCGACTGGCCAGCCCCTGTGCGCCTTGATGGGTGGACGATACGGCGACGACTTCCACCTCTATCGCGCCATCTCGCAAGACACCCCCGAGGCGATGGCCGACCGGGTCGCGGGGTATCGGGCCGAAGGCTACCGACGATTCCAACTCAAGGTCGGCGGCGAGCCCGAGACCGACATCGAGCGCATCAAGGCGGTTCGCGCCGCCCTCGAACCCACCGACCGCCTGATCGCCGACGCGAACACCGGCTGGACGATGCACGACGCCGCCCGGGTCGTGCGCGGCGTTCGAGACGTGGACGTGTACATCGAACAGCCCTGTGCCACCTACGAGGAATGCCTCGCCATCCGTCGCCGCACCGATCACCCGTTCGTCCTCGACGAATCAGTGGACTCGCTCGACCGGCTCGTGCGCGCCAAGGCCGACCTCGCCTGCGACGTCGTGAACCTCAAGATCTCCAAACTCGGCGGCCTCACCCGTGCCCGCCAAGCCCGCGACTTCTGCGCCGACCAGGGCATCGCGATGACGATCGAGGACAGCTGGGGCGGCGACATCGTGACCGCCGCCATCGCCCACCTCGCCCACAGCACCCCCCCGGAGTTCCTCTTCACCGCGACCGACTTCAACAGCTACGTCACCCGCTCGATCGCCGCCGGCGCGCCCCAGCGCGCCAAAGGCCGCCTTGCCGCCTCCCTCGCCCCCGGACTTGGGGTGGAACCAAGGCTCGAAGTCCTCGGGGCGCCGTGCCTCGTTGTCGGCTAGACCGCCCGACCCGCTACACCCGTCGTTGCCACGCGTCGATCAGCCGCAACGCCTCCAGCGGCGTCAGATTCTCGACCTGCAAACGCCGAAGCTCGGCGACGACGGGCGACTCCTCCGCTTCGAACAACGACAGTTGAAGCGACCGAAGGGTCGGCGGCACGGCCCGCGGCGAGGCCGAACCCTCCAACTCCGCCAAGATCTCCGAAGCGCGCCGCAGAACCCTCGGCGGAACCCCCGCCATGCGCGCGACATGGACCCCATAGGAGCGGTCCGTCCCGCCGGGAAGGACCTTGTGCGTCCAGACCACGTCCTCTCCCCGCTCCTCGACGCTGACGCGGAAATTCCGGACCGTGGGGACTTGGTCGGCCAACTCGTTCAGTTGGTGGTAGTGCGTGGCGAACATCGTCTTGCACCCGATTGCCGCGAGTTCCTCCACCATCGCCCAAGCGATCGCGAGCCCGTCGTACGTGCTGGTGCCGCGTCCGACCTCGTCGAGGATCACCAGGCTACGATCCGTGGCGTGATGGAGGATGTTCGCGCTTTCCAGCATCTCGACCATGAACGTGCTCTGGCCGAGCGCAATCTCGTCCTTGGCCCCGATGCGGGCGAAAATGCGGTCGCACAACCCGAGGCGGCAGGCCTTGGCCGGCACGAAGCTTCCGATCTGGGCCATTAGCACGATGAGCGCCGTCTGCCGCAGGTAGGTGGACTTTCCGCTCATGTTCGGGCCGGTGAGGACGATCGCCCGGGCGTCGGCGGCGAAATCGAGGTCGTTCGGCACGAAGTTCGGAGCGTTCGCCTCGACCACCGGGTGTCG
This sequence comes from Fimbriimonadaceae bacterium, assembly GCA_026129685.1. Classification (GTDB taxonomy): domain Bacteria; phylum Armatimonadota; class Fimbriimonadia; order Fimbriimonadales; family Fimbriimonadaceae; genus UBA2387. The sequence continues at coordinate 122,172 of JAHCHO010000009.1, read as the reverse complement.
GCCGGCGCGGACTTCGAGCACGTCGTCGGCCAGAACCTCGGGCTTCGTGTAGCCCCGGTGCATCGCCGTCTCGGCAAGGCCCGCGAGAACGTCGAGTTCGGCGATCGAGCGGGCGGTCTGAAGCAGGGCGCTCGAATGCTCGGCGACCCGGGACCTCAGGCGGCCAAAAAGGTCGGCCTCGAGGGCGAACGCCTTCTCGTCCGCCCCCAAAACGATCGACTCCTGCTCCTTGAGGGCGGCGGTGATATAGCGTTCGGCGTTGGCGGTGGTCTGCTTGCGGATGAAGTCATCGGGCACGCGACCCGCGTCCCCCTTCCGGACCTCGAGGTAATAGCCGAAGACGGAGTTGAAGCCGACCTTGAGGGTGGCGATTCCGGTTCGTTCGCGCTCGCTCTGTTCCAGGCGGGCGATGAAGTCCTTGCCCCCTCGCCCGAGCTCACGGAGGGCGTCGAGTTCGGCGTCGTGTCCCTCGCGGATCACCCCGCCGTCGCGCAGGACGGGGGGCGGGTCGGGCACCAGAGCGCGTTCGAGGACCCGCGCGAGCTCAGAATGGTCCACGATCGCCGTTCGTAGCTCCTGGATTCGGCCGACCCCGAGCTTGCGCAGGGGATCGGACAGCGACGGGAGCGCCTGCAGCGAGGCTCGAAGGGCCGCGAGATCGCGGGGACCGGCCAGGCCCGTCGCCGCCCGCGAGACGAGCCGCTCGATGTCGGCGATGCGCTTGATCGCGTCCCGCAGGTCGTAACGAGGAAGGGCGTGTTCGGTGAAGCGCTGGACGGCGTCGAGACGGGCTTGGATGGTCGGAGCGTCGAGGAGGGGCTGTTCGATCCAGCGCCGCATCAGCCGCGCGCCCATCGCCGAGACGGTTCCGTCGAGAACGGCGAGGAGGGTGTGCCGGCGCGACCCGTCCGCCAGGTTCTGCGTGAGTTCGAGGCTACGGCGGGTGGAGGCGTCGAGCCTCATGTAACTCTCGATCGAGTAGGCGGCCAGGCCGTCCACGTGCCGGAGTTCGAGGCCGTTGTGCTCCGCGTAGGCGAGGACCATCGACGCGGCGACCAGGCCGCCCGCCATTCCGTGAACGCCGAAGCCGCCGAGGTTCGCCGTGTCGAAGTGCCGGAGAAGGGCGCGTTCCGCCTGGCCCGGGCTGGGAGCGGGCGCCTCCGTCACCGCGATGCCGAGCGCTTCGCGCGCCGGACCCTCGAACCCTTCGGCGTCCTTCGGCAAGAGCAGTTCGGCCGGCCTCAGGCGGGCGAGTTCCTGCAGCAACTTCGCCTGCCAGTCCTCGCCTCCGAACTCCGTCACGAGAAACTCGCCCGTACTGGGGTCGAGCGTGGCGAGGCCGATCTTGCCCTCCACCATGCACAGGGCGGCAAGGAAGTTGTTCTGGCCGCTCGGGAGCATCGCGTCCTCGAGGATCGTGCCGGGCGTCACCACTCGGGTGACCTTGCGCTGGACAAGGCCTTTGGCCTTCTTCGGGTCCTCGATCTGGTCGCACAGCGCAACCTTCAGGCCCTGCTGGACGAGACGGGCCAGGTACTTCTCGACCGCGTGGTACGGCACCCCCGCCATCGCGATGCGCCCGTTCGACCCGTCCTCGCGACCCGTGAGGGTGATCTCCAAGGCCCGCGCCGCCGTCTCGGCGTCCTCGCCGTAAAACTCGTAGAAGTCGCCGACGCGCATCGCCAGCAACACTCCGGGATGGGCCTCTTTGGCCCGGAAGTACTGCTGGAGCATCGGCGTTTCGGCGCGCACGGGTCTTGGAGTATGACCCCGAAACGGCCCGACAGGAATCCGGACCCGGTCCGGCGAATGCGGGGAACATGCCCCTCCCGTCCGACTATTCCGAACGCGTCTACGCCGGCGTCTTGGGCAAAATCGTCGGGGTCTACCTGGGGCGACCGTTCGAAGGATGGTCGAACCGTGACATCGAACGGACCTTCGGCGAGATCACGGGCTACGTCCACGAGCAGCGGGGCGTGCCCCTCGTCGTCGCCGACGACGACGTCTCAGGCACCTTCGGCTTCCTACGCGCCCTCGAGGAGCACGGGTACCCCCGCGACCTCACCCCGAACCAGGTTCGCGAAACGTGGCTCAACGCGATCGTCGAGAACAGATCCATCCTCTGGTGGGGCGGGATGGGGGTCTCGACCGAGCACACCGCCTTCCTGCGGATGAAGCAGGGGGTCCCCGCCCCCGAATGTGGCTCCATCGAACGCAACGGCCAGGTCGTCGCCGAACAGATCGGCGCCCAGATCTTCATCGACGGGTGGGCGATGGTCGCTCCGAACGACCCCGCCTTCGCCGCCGACCTCGCTCGCCGCGCCGCGAGCGTGAGCCACGACGGAGAGGCCCTCTTCGGCGCGATGGCCCTCGCCGCGATGGAGTCCGCCGCGTTCGGCGAGTCGAACCTGGACCTCCTGCGAGAGGTCGCCCTCGCCCAGATTCCGAAAGACTGTCTTGTCGCGACGATGATCCGCGAGCTGCGCGACCTTCGCTCCCGGGAACCGGATTGGCGGAAGGCGCTCGCCTGGCTCGATGAGCGCTACGGCTACCGCCGGTACGGCGGCGGATGCCACATGATTCCGAACCACGGGTTAATTCAACTCGCCCTGCTGTGGGGAGACGGAGACTTCGACCGGTCGCTGACGATCGTCAACACCGGCGGGTGGGACACCGACTGCAACAGCGGCAACGTCGGGTGTCTGATGGGGATTCGCGGCGGACTCGACGCGGTCGCCGACCGGTGGCGCGAACCTGTCCGAGACCGCATGTACCTCCCCACCGCCAACGGCGGCCGCTGCGTCACCGACGCGGTCCGCGAGGCCGAGCGGGTGGTGCGGGCCGGGCGGACGCTGGCCGGAGAAACCCACGCGTCGCCCAAGGACGGCGCGCGCTTCACCTTCCACCACCCGGGGTCGGCCCAGGGTTTCGAGGTCTTGGTCGGCGAGGCGCGCCTTGCGAACGTGGTACACGGAACCTCGAGGGCCCTCTCGATCGGCATCGTCGGCCCGACGATCGAGCCGATCCGGGTGGGGACCGAAACCTTGCCCTCGCGGAGGCTAAACCCGGCGGGCGGCTACCGATGCGACGCCTGCCCCACCCTCTATCCCGGCCAGCGGCTGCACGCCCGGGTGATGGCCCCACCCGACAACGCCGACGACGTCCAGGTCGCCTTCTTCGTCGGACTGGCGGGAGAGGATCGGCCCACCTTCCTCGACGCGGCCGCCACCGTTCTGGCCCCCGGAAAGGAGGCGACCCTCGAGTGGTTCGTTCCCGAAACGCTGTCCCAACCGGTGGAAACGGTGGGGCTCGCCCTCTCGTCCGCGTCTTCGGGCGAATCGCGGCTGCTGCTCGATCGGATCGACTGGACCGGCGCGCCGGACACCACCTTCTTCGGGCGATCCGGCCACTCCCGTTGGCGCGACGCCTGGGTCCCCGGTTGCACGCGCTTCGATCCCAGTTGGGAGGACGCCGAGTTCCGCGCCGCGCAAGACGAAGGCGAGGGGATGGCGATCCACGGCGAGGACGGCTGGCGCGACTATCGCGTCGAAACCACCTTCAAGCCCCGCCTCGCCCGCGCGTTCGGCCTCGCCGCCCGGGTCCAGGGGCTTCGGCGGCACCTGGCGGTCGTCCTGTCCGACGACCACGTCGTCCGGCTGTTGCGGACCGTGGGCGACGAACGGGCGGTCCTCGCCGAAGAACCCCTGCGATTCGAACTCGAACGGACCTACCGGTTTGCGGTCCAGGTCGTCGACGACCGGGTCGTCGCCGAAGCGGAGGGCCTTCGGTTGGAAGGAACGCCCGGACCCCTCGACGGAGGCGCGATCGGATTGCTCGTCCGGGACGGCAACGTCCACGCCGGCGCCATCCGAATCCACCCGGCCTGAGTCACTCGATCGTCAGCCACGTCATCCCGCCCGCCGGAATCCCAACCTTCACCGAAATGCGACGGTCGCGATCAAGACGGTACGAACGGGCTCGACCGCCTTCGACCCGCACCTTGGCCCGATCGCTGAGCCCCGTGTAGTACAGCGGCAGTTCGATGGTACGGTTGATTCTCTCGCTCAAAGGGTTGTACAAAACCGCCATTCCCTTCGTCGAAAGCGTCGGATTGACGTGCAGCATCCCGTCCCAATCCCGGGCGTCCGCGCGTCGCAGGTGGATCATGTCTGACTCGAGGATGTCCCGGTGCGCCTTGTACCAGGCGACCCACTTCCCGACCGCCGCCTTCGTGCGGTCGGTGTCGTACAGACGCGGCCCCCGGTAGCACGCCTGGACCCCCATCCCCAGGCAGTTCGCCAGGTGGCGCTCGTAAGTGTCAAGGTTCTCGTCGAGCGGTTCGATCGTTGCGGCCGCCCCGCCGCCCTGGTACTCCGTGAGAGGAACGAACATCCAGCCCATGCTCGGGGCCTTCTCCCAAGTGCCGTCGTAGATGTTCTGCCGCGCGTGAATCACCTGCTGCGCGCGCGGGAGCGACCAGTTGGTCTCCCGGTACCCCATCGCGATCTTGCTCCCGCCGTTCAGAAAGTAGTAGTCGGGAATATTCAGATACACCCCGTTCGCCCGGCACCACTTGTAGAAGTCGGTGACGATGCGCCATTGCACCCACTGCGAGTCGTCCGCCCCCTTCTGCAACGGCGGACGGGCCGCCGCGTCGTAGTCACCGGGATAGGAGCCGTCGTGCTCGAGAAGCGAAAACCCGGTCTCTGGGAATATTCGGTACAACTTTCGGAAATAAACCTGTCCCCATCCGCTTGCCAGCGCGGGCGCGGTCCCGAACGTCTGCCCTTCCGGGGTGCCCGTCTTCGGGTTGATCGCGTTGTCCGAATCCGGCGAGACCCGGCGGCTCGCCAGGAGCGAGTACGAACCGATCTCCACCCCCTTCGACCGCGCATAGTCCGCGATACCCTTCCATTTCGCCAAGTACCCGGGGTCGTCGTTCTCCATATCGAAGCCGCTCCCAAAGCTCAGAATCAACATCTCGAACCCGACCGCCGCGCACTGGTCGATCGCCGTTCGGACCGCCCCCTCCTCCGCCGATCGCATGTGCATCATCAACGGGTTTTCGGTGGACCAGGGGGCCAGCGCGCGCAAAAGCTTCCGCACCTGCAGCCCCTTCCGTTCCCGATCCGTCGTGTCGTGCACCAGCACCCATGCGCGCAGACTCTCGAACCTCCCGCCCGGTGGCACGTCCTGCGCCGGCCCGACTTCCGGTCCGATCTCGAGCAAGCACGGCGTCTTCAGGAGGTAGCTCACCTGCGTCTGGTACGTCGGGTCCTCGCGCCAGTGGACCGCCCACCGGTTCGCGTTCGTGGCGGTGTCGCCCCCGAAAGCGTAATCCGTCTGAACGTGGACGTTCGGCAGCATCGTCGCCACGTCCCGGTGTTCCACGCGCGACTCCGCCTCGACCAAGGCGAGGGTTTCGCTCACGAAGCGGTCGACCGTCACCGGGTCCTTCCCCTGGTTGTCCAGCGTGAACCACTTCCCGATGACCGGCAACCCGTCGAGCATCTCATAGTGGACGGTGAGGGTGACGCCGTCGAAACCGTGGCCAACGGGCGGAACGAATAAGAACCGAGCCTCCACGCCCTTGGGCGGCCAGACCGCATCGGGCGCACGGTGGCGAACGCGTTTCCACGCGAACCGTTCACGGATCGGCCCGCTCTCGTAGCGAAGGAACATCCACCCGTTCGGGTCGGCCGTCATCCGGTCGAGCCACTCGGGGGCGAGGAACGCCTGGTTGGGTTGCCCCTTCAGCCCGCCCACTTCGACCTCGCGCCCGTTCAGCGTCAGCCGCACCTCGGGCCGCACCGCTCGAAGCATCGAGGCGCCCGTCATTCGGTTGTCGAGGGCGACCGTCGCCATGTTCGGCCCCAACCGGAACGTTCGGCGGATCAGTCCGTTGTCGAGCGAGACTTCGCCTTGGCCCGGACCTTCGACCAGGCGGGCGCGGTACGGCGAGGGATCGAGCAGAAAGTCGGATGGAGCGGTCATCGTGGTCGTACCGGCGAGGAGCAATCCCAGCGCGAGGGAGGTCATCGTAGGCTCCAGTTCGGTTCGCCCCGGGCCGGTCCTCCCGCATTGGGAAGGTCCGAGCCCCCTCCCCGTCGAAAGCTCCTTCCATGAGACCCCTCGGCTGGCTCCTCCTTCCGCTCCTCAGTACGAGCGCCATGGCCGAAGTGCGGGTCCCCGCCCTCTTCTCGCCCGGAATGGTCCTCCAGCACGGGGAGCCGGTTCCCGTATGGGGTTGGGCCACCCCCGGCGAACCCGTCACCGTCCGTTTCCAAAGCCAAACCGCGACCACCAAAGCCGACGCGCGCGGAGCGTGGAAGGTGACGCTGGGTCCCCTGCGCGCCGACCGGACGCCGGGCGACCTGATCGTCCAGGGCACGAACCGACTCGCCATCGGCAACGTCCTCGTCGGCGAGGTCTGGCTGTGTTCCGGACAGTCCAACATGGAGTGGCCGCTCTCCCGAACCGAAGGCGCGGAAGACGAGGTCGCGAAGGCCGACTACCCGGCGATCCGCATGTTCACCGTCACGAACGCGACCGCTGACACCCCCCAAACCGACTGCTCGGGCAAGTGGCAAACTGCCGCGCCGAACACCGTCGCGGCCTGGTCCGCCGTCGGCTATCACTACGCGCGCTTGCTCCACCTCCGCCTTGGTCTGCCCGTCGGCATGATCGACGCCACCTGGGGCGGCACCGTGGTGGAAGCCTGGACCGACCTCGCCGAGTTCCAGAAGGACCCGAAGGAGTTCGCCAGCACGCTCGCCCTGCTGGAAGCCCCGAACGTCCACCCCGCGAACCGGCCCGGCAAACTCTACAACGGCATGATCGCTCCCCTGATCCCGTACCGCCTGGCGGGCGCGATCTGGTACCAGGGCGAGAGCAACGCCTGGGCGGCGTGGCGGTACCGCACCCTCTTTCCGATGTTGATCGCGAACTGGCGCCGCGCTTGGGGCCAAGATCGTCTGCCCTTCTATTTCGTGCAGATCGCGCCCTACCGCTATGCCGGCGCCGACCCCCGCGCCGCCGCCGAACTCCGCGAAGCCCAACTCACGGCGATGCGCACCGTGCCGGACACGGGCATGGCCGTCACGATGGACATCGGCGACCCCGCCAACATCCACCCGCCCAACAAGCGCGACGTCGCCGACCGGTTGGCCCGCTGGGCCTTCGCCAAGACCTATCGCCTTCCCGAGATCGTCTTCTCCGGGCCCGAGTTCCGCTCGCTCAAGGTCGAGGGCAACACCCTCCGTTTACGGTTCGACCATGCCGCCCGCGGCCTTCGGACCCGCGATGGGGCGTCCCCTTCCCACTTCACCATCGCGGGCAAGGATCAGAAGTTCGTTCCCGCCCAAGCCCGCATCGAAGGCGACACCTTGGTGGTCTGGGCGGAAGGCGTGCCCAACCCGGTCGCCGTCCGCTACGCTTGGGCCGACGACGCCACCCCGAACCTGGCCAATGCGGCGGGGTTGCCCGCGAGTTCCTTCCGAAGCGATCGTTGGACCCCCTTCACCCTCGACCACCGCTAAGCCCGGACGGGACCGAAAGACCGGTTGCCCGTCGCGGGCCCGGCCCATAATGGCCCCCACCATGCGCCTTCGCCTGCTCGCCCCGATCGTCGCCCTCGCCCTCGTCCCGGTCGTCCGGGCGGACGGCGTCGACGACTTCGTCCGCGCCGAACTCAAGAGGCAGAACCTGCCCGGCCTCGCGCTCTGCGTCATCAAGGACGGCAAGATCGTCAAGAAGGCCGGGTATGGCATGGCGAACCTCGAAACCCCCGCCCCCGTCCGCCCGGAGACGGTGTTCGAGATCGGTTCGGTCACCAAGCAGTTCACCGCTTTCGCCATCATGATGCTCGTCGAAGAGGGCAAGGTCAAACTCGACGAGCCGATCCGCACCTATCTGCCCGACCTCCCCGAAAAGTGGGCGCCCATCACCGTCCGCCACTGCCTGACCCACACCTCCGGCCTCGTCAACTACACAAGCGCCATCCCCGCCTCCCTCGCCGCCACCTCCGAGTTCAAGGATGGCGAAGTCGTCGAGCGCCTCCGCAATAGCGAGCTTCGATTCGCCCCCGGAGAGAAGTGGGAGTACTGCAACACCGGCTACTATCTCCTCGGCACGATCATCGAGAAGGTCACGGGCGAGACTTACTGGGACTTCTTGGACCGGCGCGTGTTCAAGCCCCTGGCCATGGCCGCCACCCGGAACAGCAACCCGCGCGCCGTCATTCCCAACCGCGCTCGCGGCTATCTCCTGATGGGTGCGAATCGGTCGAACGCCAACCCGATCATGCCCACCGTCGGCTACGCCGCCGGCTCCCTCGTCTCCACCGTCCTCGACCTCGCCAAGTGGGACGCCTGCCTGCGCGAAAAGCGCCTCCTCAAGCCCGAGTCCTACGCCCAGATGTGGACCCCCTACCGACTGACCTCCGGCGCGTCCACCGGCTACGGCTTCGGGTGGGCGCTCGACACCGCCGCCCAGAAGCACGCCCGGGTCGCCCACGGCGGCAACACCCTCAGTCAGTCCGCCCTCATCGAGCGCTACCCGGATCTCGGCCTCACCGTCGTCGCCCTCGTCAACCAGAACAACGCGCCGGTGACGACGATATCCCGCGAGGTCGCCCGCCGCTACGCCCCCCAATTGACCGAAAAGCCGATCAAGGACGACCCGGCGGAAACCGAATTCTGGAAGCGGGCCTTCGCCGACGCGCTGTCCGGCGACATCAAGGAAGAACTCTTCCACGCGAAACTCCGCGAGGCCAAGATTCTCGACCTCATCAAGCAGAACCGGCCCGCCCTCGCCGCGCTCGGCGCCCCCCTGAAGTACGAACTGCTCGAACGCAAGGTCGAGGCGGGGGTGACCACCTGGCGCTACCGCGTGACCTTCGAGAAGGCGGTCGCCAACCTGATCGGCGCCAAGGACCCGGAGGGCAAGATCGTCGCCTTCACCGTCCAGCCCGGCTGAACGGGTAGCGGACGGGAACCTTCCAGGGGCTAGAATAGCCTCGGTTCCCGACTATGTTCGCCCTCAATTTCTACTCGGACCTGTATGGCGACGTTCTCCGCAACTACCGCAAGACCGTCACCATCCGGCTGGGAGACAAATCGGACAAGTATCGGACCGGAATGCTCGTCTGGGTGACGATCGGAGCCCGGTTTTCGCGCCGCCAAAAACTTTACGCCGCCATCCTGGACCGCGTCGAGGTCAAGCCGATTCGAGAGCTCTCGCCCCGCGACATCGAGCGCGAACATCCCGAGTTCCGCAACGAGGACGACGTGATCGGCATGCTGTCCCGCATCTACGGCGACTTCGTCACGCCCGACCAGTTGGTCACCGTGATCTACTTCTCCCGCGTCGACGAGTGATCACGCCCTACTTGGACGGGTCGTTCAGAACCCCCGCGAACAGCGGCAAGCCCGTCGTCCGCTCCACCACCGCGTAGTAGAACGGACGGTTGAAGGTCAAGATCGGGGGAAGCTTCCGGTCTGACGCCCCTCCGCCAAGACCCACCCCGATGGCCGTCGCCGCCGCCGCCTCCGTGCCCTTCTCGTCCACCTCGATCCTAGCCTTGTGGATCGCACGACTGAGAAAGGCTTGACGATGAATGGCGGCGAACTCGCCGCGAGGGCTCCACGGCGCGACCATTCCCATCGAGGAAAGCGTCTTCTTGAGGTCCAGGTCCGTGGCCGTCTTCCACTTCGGCATCGTCACGATGCACTCGGTCGGCGTCGCGCGCAGCACCGCGCGGTGCATTGCCGCCAGATCGGCCTTCCACAGCTCGCCCATCGCATGGCCTTCCTTGGGCATCGCGAGCACCAGCCAACCCGCCTCGTCCTTGTAGGGGATCGCCGCGACCAAGAAGTCGGGATGTCCGACGTAACGCGCGATAAACGTTCCGCTCATCGTCGGCACCTTGACCTCGCGTTCGCCGTCCACGAAAAACGGTCTCGGGGTCGTCGCGTACGCCGGGAAGGGCTTGGTCCATTCGGCCTTCAAATAGGCCGCATTGGCCAGAACCATCCCCTCCTGTGGATGGATCGTATCGAGCAGGGACGGAATCTTGCCCCGCGTCGCCTCGTTGACCCAAGCGTTGATGGCCTCCGGCGCCTTCTCGGCGGACACCGCGAACACGCGCGAGGCGAACGGCCCCGTGGCCAAGGACTGGAACTGCCTTGAGGGGGGCGAATCGGGCCGGAACCAGGCCGCGTTCTGGAGCGATACCGTGAAGCCGGGTGTCGGCCGGTTCAAAACGGCGATCGCCGCCCGGGCGCCCTGAACGGTCTGGCCGGGGTCGGCCGGAACGAGCAGAGCGGCCATATCGCGTTGCGAAACGCCGCTCGAGCCCTGATAGACCAGCGAAAACGGGAACCAGAGACTGATCGGCGAAACGCAGACGTTCGCCTCCTTCGCCGCCACCTTCTTCAGGATCGCGTGGCCAAAGGAGAACACGGACCGGGCGACCGCCGTCGGCGAACCGTCTCGATCCCGAAACACTGCGTTCATCGTCGCGTCACCGCCGCCCTGCGGCGCCCCGATCATCGCGGACAACAAGACACCGCTCATACACAGAACGAACATTCCCGGAGGACCTCCGAGGTTCAAACGAACGAGACCGCGCGGTGGATCGGTCGCGCGCCAAACGACCCGTCGCCACCGCCTTCGTACCCACCGCTGGGTCCGAATACCTCCGGTGCCTCTCCCCAAAACGCGCGAGGTGTGATACAATGGCCTTCGCTTCCCGACGTAGGGGAGCAAGGAGCATAAGCAATGTCCGATTTTGGAATCACCACCGAACTCGCGACCGGCTCCGAAGGCCTTTTCGCCTGACCCGACTCGTTCGGGCGAAACCTTCAGGGTCGGACGCTCTCGAAGCGTAACCCGCCGACCCGATCGGCCTTGACGCGGCGACCTCCGCCGCAGACCCTGAAGGATCATTCCCGTTGGACGTACGTTTTCTCGATGAAGAAGACGGCCATCGGCGGCCGACAAATCGCCGAGTTCATCGTTCGCCTCACCCCGTGGGGCCGTCGTCTCGTTCTGAGTCCTCTGCCGAGGGCGTCGTGGTGTTCTCCGCCGGAGCCACCGTCGACGTCGAGGTGGCGGGCTCGATCCACCGCGCTTCGTTCGGGAAGCTCGAACTGGTCGCCGGCGACCTTGTTCGCGTTCGCCTGGGCGCCTCCGACGCCCGCGTCGTCGAAAGGTTGCCGAGGCGGACCGAACTCGCTCGCCTCGGCCCCGCCGATCGCGCGGGCCGACGCGCGATCGCCGCGAACCTGGACGCCGCCTGCGTGGTCGTCTCGTTGGTCTCGCCGCCCTTTCGGCCGAGGCTGATCGATCGGTACCTCGCCGCCCTCTGGCAGGGCGGCGTCGAACCGGTGATCTGCCTCAACAAAACCGATCTGGGCGACGACGCGACCTTGGCCGACGCGATGCGCGAACTGGCGATGTACCGCGACCTCGGGATTCCCGTCGTCGCGACCTCGACCGAAAGCGGATCGGGTCTTCCGGAACTGGCGCACGTTGTGCAGGGCCGAACGGTGGCGTTCGTCGGGCATTCGGGCGTCGGAAAGTCCACCCTTTTGAACGCGCTCGTCGAAACGGCGGGCGCGAAGACGGGCGAGACCTCCGACTACTCGAAGCGCGGACGGCACACCACCACCGGTTCGCGTCTGTATGTCGCTCCGAACGGAACCCGCGTCGTCGATACCCCGGGTGTGCGCGAATTCCGCGTGGACTTCGCCGATGCCGACGACGTGCGCGCCGCCTTCCCGGAGTTCCGGTTGGCCGACCCGTGTCGCTACCGCGACTGCCGGCATCTGTCCGAGCCGGACTGCGGCGTCCACGCCGCCGTTCGCGAAGGGCGCGTCGCGCGAACGCGCTACCGGGTCTACCGGAAGTTGATGGCCGAGTTTGTCAAGGGCGTCGAGCTCGAAGACGAAGGAAGAGACTTCGTCTGCGAGCAGTGCGGCGCCCCGGTTTCCGCCTCGGGCGGCGGAACCGAACACCGAAACCACTGCCCGAAGTGCCTGCACAGCAAGCACCTGGACGCGAATCCGGGCGATCGCGCCGCCGCCTGCGGGGGCGCGATGGAACCGGTCGCCGTCTGGGTGCGGCGCGGCGGCGAGTGGGCCCTGATCCACCGCTGTCGGGCGTGCGGTCAGCTTTCGTCCAACCGCGTGGCGGCCGACGACAACGAGATGCTCTTGATGTCGCTCGCCGTTCGCGCCCTGTCGAACCCGCCGTTCCCTCTGGAACGGATTGCGGAGATGCGATGAACCGATTGCTCGAACCGAAACAGGCGCCTCCGTCGGGGCGCCGACAACCCGATCCCCCCCGGGCGCAAGTCCGGCGGGGGAACCCGTCCGCCGACCGTCGCCGGTATCGGCCCCTGCCCGTGAGCCGGTCGCTCCTCCTCGTCCTCGCGGTCGAGGTCGCCGCGTTCAGCCTGGGCCGGGTGCTGGTGCAGAACGGCGTGTCCGTCAGTCTCGTGGGAGGCTGCGCCGACGCCCGCGCCGGCCGTCCGACCCCGCTCAAGCGGGTGGACCCGCGCGCGCCCGTTCGCACCCTGCCCGCGTCGGTCCGCGCCCATCGGGGCGGCTGGTCCGTCCTCTCCAATGAGCCCGCGTTCCCCACGCGGGCTCAAGGAACAGGAACCACGGATGGCTCGACTCGACGGCAACCTATGGGAGCTGAATATGGCTCGCATCATCGTCGTGGACGTAACGGACGACTACCGGCTCCTACAGCCGCCCATGCCGTCCGATTGCTACCCCATCCTGCGCGAAACCCTCTTGCCCCGGTACCGCTTGATGCGCCACCTCTTGCATAGCGACCTGGTGAGCGGCTACCTCTACGACTGGCACGAGTCGCCCGACAACGACAACGGGGACTGGTACGTCGGCGTCGTGCGCGAGGACCTTGCCAGCGATCCCGCCTTCCGCGATCCCCGCGAAGCGAGGGCGTAGGCCCTTACTGAATCTGGAAGATCAGCCACTCGTTGCCCTGCCGAATCGGAACGAACCGCCCGGAGGCCACCGCGTCCGCCAAAAGCGCCTTCCACTGCGTCCGGCGATCCGCGAACAACGCCGCCCTCTCCTCCCCCTCGAACGGACGTCCGCCCCGGTTCATCGCCTCGAACCAACGCGCCCGAAAGCCCTTCTCCTGGTATTGCAGGTTCAGATAGACGTGCGTGAAACCCATCGCCTTCAGCGCTTCGACGAACTCCGCCCCCGTCTTCAACTCGGGGTAGGGAATCTCCGTCGAATGCCCTGGATTCGCCCAGAAGTACGGCACGTCGAGGAAGTACCCGAACACCTCGTCGAACAACGCGACCTTCCCCCCCGCCGCCAACTCGTTCAGAAGCTTGGCCGGAGTGTAGAACGGGCCCTTCGCCACCATCGCCTCGCGCGATTGCAGCCCAAGCGCCGTCTTCACCTGCCCGTCCGTCACCAGTGTCCGCGTCAGGTAGACCGTGTAGAACGCCTGGAGCGCGACGAACGCCGCCAGCACCGGGCCCGCCCGTAACGACGCGACCGCGCCCCCGACCAAGGCCGCCATCGGCACCCCGAAGTTGATCGCGTACCGGCTTTGCTGGCTGAGCACGAACCAGAGCGCGAAGCTGAGGAGAAGCCCCCCGACCAAGGTGCCCTCGAAGCGCTTCATCCGACCCGACGCCGACCAAAGCACCAAGCCGCCGAACACCGCCATCCCGAGCGCCTGGGTCGGGAACCCCGCGCCCGTCGTCGGCGACGGGTTTGTGAACCGGCCCGGCTGGTAAGCCAGCCCGAACACCCCGTGCGCGAATTGCGAAAAATCTCGCCCCCCCGTCTCTCGCCGACCGACCCCGAACGTCTGCTGCTCTTCTCGGTAGATGTCCGCCGCAAACTGGTCCCAGTTCTTCCCGCCGAGTTGCTCGTAGAAGAAGGGGAAAACCGGGTTCCCGACGAGCAATTGGTTCCTCGCGTACCACGGTGCGCCGACGATGAGTGCGACGACCACCGTGATCGCGAAAGGCCTGACCGGCGACCGTCCCCGCCCAACCGCCAAGGCCACGACGAACAGCAAGCCGACCACCAACAATGTCTGCAGTCCGGTGTACTTCGTCCCCATCGCCAGCCCGAGACAGAAGGCGGTGATCCACGGTCCCGGCGATTTTGCGCCCGAAGCCAGCATCGCCGCGAAGACCAGACCCAACCCCGCGTACAGCCCGTGCGCGATGTCCACATAGGCCGTCCCCGACTCCCACGCGACCACCGGCATCCCCGCGAAAGCCAGCGCCCCCCACCACCCCGCCTTCTCCGAATAGAGGGTTCGCCCGAGACCGAACAAGGCCGCGCAACCGTACGCGAACGAGACGAGCACGAACGCCTTCGCCCCGGATTCGCCGCCCCACTGCAGGCCCCAAACGAACAGGTTGTCGAACGCGAACGGGAAGTTCGAGTGATGGATAAAGGACACCGAGTAGGCGTGGCCCGCCTGAATCCAAAGCTTGGGAACCGCCAAGTGGTAGGCAAGGCTGTCCCAGTCCATCGCCGTGCTCGGGGCGAGCGTTCCGATCAGCCCGAGAAGACCGACGACCGTGAGACCAAGCACGAACGCCCAGTCGAACCCCGAAGGCTTCCGTACCGCCAACGGGCCGCCGAAACGCCAGCCTGCCAGCCCCGCGAGCGCCGCCAGAATGGGTACCGCCATCCCCCAGGACGTCCCGCCCGGGGCGTAGAGCACGAACAGCGAACCGAGCCCGACGAAGCCCAACGATAACAGCCCCCCGAGCCCGAACGCCAGCGCCGGATCGAGCGAGGGGTCCAGGCGCCGCACCAACCACCGTCCTCCGCCGAGAGAAGCGAGGCAGAACGCGAGGGTGACGAGGACGCCGATCATCGAACCCGCAGTATACGGGAGCCGCCCGTCGCGCGCCCCGGGGGAGCTCCCCGCGCCAAAGGTATCATTCCCGCCGCACCGTGATTCTGGACAAGCTTGCCGAGATCGAAAACCGCTTCCAGCAGATCGAATCCCAACTCCAGGACCCGGCGAACGCCACCAACCCCTCGGAACTCGAGCGGCTGGGTCGCGCCCGGGCCGAAGTGGCGACGATCGTCGAAGCGTCGCGTCGCTATCGCGAACTCATCGAGCGAGAGCGGCAGGCGGTCGAACTCCTCGCCGATCCGGAAATGCGCGAACTCGCGCAGGGTGAACTCGACGAGGTGCGCCCGACCCTGGCCGAAGCCGAACGAAGGGTCAAGCTCCTCCTCGTCCCCCGCGACCCGAACGACGACAAACCCGTCATCGTCGAAATCCGCGCCGCCGCCGGCGGCGACGAGGCCGCCCTCTTCGCCAACGAGCTCTTCCGCCTCTACGTGCGGTACTGCGAACGCAAGCGCTGGCCGCTCGAGGTCGTCGAGCACGAGGAGAGCGGGATCGGCGGCGCGGATCGGGTGGTCTTCACCATCAACCAGAAAGGCGCCTACAGTCGTCTCAAGCACGAAAGCGGAGTCCATCGCGTGCAACGGGTACCCGCCACCGAAAGCGGTGGTCGCATCCACACCTCGACCGCCACCGTGGCCGTCTTGCCCGAGGCCGACGAGGTCGACGTCGCCATCCGCAACGAGGACATCGAGATCAGCACCTTCCGCTCAAGCTCGGCGGGAGGCCAGCACATGCAGAAGAACGAAACGGCCATTCGCATCGTCCACAAGCCGACCGGCATCGCCGTCACCTGCCAGGACGAACGCAGCCAACAGCAGAACAAGCTCAAGGGAATGGCGGTCCTGCGCGCCAAGCTCTACGAAATGGAGCAGGAGCGCGCCCACAAAGAACGGGCCGCCGAGCGCAAGGGCCAGATCGGAAGCGGCGACCGGGCCGAGAAGATCCGCACCTACAACTTCCCCCAGAGCCGGATCACCGACCACCGCATCGGCTTCTCGATGCACAACATGGTCACCTACATGGACGGCGACATCGACGAGATGCTCACCGCCCTAACCCAGGAAGAAGAGGCCCGACGCCTCGCCGCCGCCGGATTCGACTAGCGCGTCGCTTCCTTGGCGTGAGCGATCGCCCGCTCGGTGCGGCTGGCGAACCCGTCCATCGTCGCGAACCGCACCGCCCCGTAGAGCAGAAACAGGCCCAAAAAGGCGATCGTGAACGCCCGGTACGCCTTCGTGTCGTAGTTCGTGTACAGCCGGCGGACGAACGCGTAGAGGCCGACCCAGGCCGTCGCCGTGAACAGCGCGTAGAGGAACGTGCCGAACCAGTGCGCCCGCCACGCCTCCGCGAACTGCCCGCGCACCGTGTGGGCGAACGCCGTCGTCAGCCCGCATCCGGGGCAGGGCCGATCGAACATCATCACGCTCGGACAAGGCATCAATCCGAACTGACGATGGGTTCCGTGCCCGTGAGGGTCCGGGTTCGCCCAAAGCGAAACCGCCGTCACCGCCACCCAAGCCCCGAACCAAAGCAACTGGTTCGTGAGCGCTCGGCGACTGTAAGGACCCTCGAGTCGAATCATGCGGGGCAAACCCGGTTACGGAAGCGGCCGCGTCGTGCGCCGCTCGATCCGCTTTTCGTATACGGGTCCGCGCAGAATCCGGTTCACGTACAGGCTCGGAGTGTGAACGAAGTTGGGGTCCAGGCCCCCGACCTCGACCAGTTCCTCCACCTCGGCGACGCACACCTTGCCCGCCGTCGCCATCGCCGGGTTGAAGTTCATCGCCGTCTTTCGGTACACCAGGTTGCCCGAGGCGTCGCCCTTCCAAGCCTTGACGATGCTGAGATCGGCCACGAGTCCCGTCTCCATCACATAGGTCTCCCCGCCGAAGTCGCGCGTCTCCTTACCCTCCGCGACCAAGGTGCCCACCCCCGTCTTCGTAAAGAAGGCCGCGATTCCCGCGCCCCCCGCCCGGCAACGTTCCGCCAACGTGCCCTGCGGATTGAACTCCAGTTCGAGTTCCCCGCTCAGGTACTGCCGCTCGAACTCCGCGTTCTCGCCCACGTACGACGACACCATCTTGCGAATCTGGCGGGTCTGCAGGAGAAGACCCAGCCCGAAATCGTCCACCCCGCAGTTGTTCGAGATCACCGTCAGGTCCTTCACGCCCGAGTCCCGCAGGGCCACTATCAGGTTCTCGGGGATGCCGCACAGCCCGAAACCGCCCGCCATGATCGTCATGCCGTCGAATAACAGGCCGTCGAGGGCCGCCGTCGCCGAGGGGTAGACCTTGTTCATCGCTTCCGCCCGCGCCCGATTGGGCGACCGGTTACGACGATTATGATGCGAGCGCCGCTTCGAGCGAAGCCGCGTCTTCGACCGACGCGCAGCGCGTCTCCCGCGCCACCCGCTTCATGAGGCCGCTCAGGACCGCCCCGCCCCCGCACTCGACCAGAAGCGAGACCCCGCACGACGCCAGGTGGGTCATGCTGTCCGTCCACTGCACGCTGTGCTCCAACTGGCGCGTCAGCAGGGCGGGCCACAGAGAGGGATCGTCCACCGGCGCGCCCGTGACGTTGCTGTAGACCCTCACCCCCGGCGTCGCCGACCCAAACGGCGTCGCCCGAATCGCTTCTCCGAGCTCGCGCGCCGCCCCGTGCATGAGCGGACTGTGGAAGGCGCCGCTCACGTTCAGCGGCAAGGCCCGCTTCGCCCCCAGCTCCTGGGCCAGCGCGCACGCCGCCTTCACCGCCGCGACGTCGCCGCTGATCACCAGTTGGCCCGGGCAGTTGTCGTTCGCCACCACGACTTCCCCCGCCTCCGCGCAATCCGCGCAGACCTGCTCCAAAGCCGGCCGTTCCAGACCCAAGATCGCTGCCATCCCGCCCGGACGCTCCGTCCCGAGTTGGCCCATCAGCTCGCCCCGTCGGGCCACCAGCCGCGCCCCGTCCTCGAGCGTCAGCACCCCGGCGGCGACGAGGGCGGCGTACTCGCCGACGCTGTGCCCCGCCATCGCCCCCGGACGGTCGCTGACCCGCGCCTCGTAGCATCGCCACGCCGCCACCCCGCACACGAACAGGGCGGGCTGGGCGTTCTGGGTCTGTCGGAGCGTTTCCTCGTCGTCCCCGAAGCAAACCTGCGTCAGATCCCGCCCGACCGCCGCCGAGGCCCGCTCGAAAGTCTCCCGCGCGAGCGGCTGCGTCTCGTAAAGCTCACGACCCATTCCCGGCTTCTGCGACCCCTGTCCGGGGAATACGACGGCGATCATCTCGCCGAATGTACCCAGCGGCTACTTCGCCGCCTGCGCCAAAAGTCGGCGGATCTCCCCCTCGTCCCGCGCCGGGCGCGAACCCTTGTCCGAAGAGAAGGCTCGGTCCAAGTACCGCAACGGCGTCTCCCCGTTGAGGTCCTTCGCCGAGGCGTCGGCCCCCGCCCCCAACAACAACCGCACCGACTCGACCTGCCCCGCCTCGGCCGCCAGGTGAAGGGGCGTCTGCCCGGCCGCGTTGCGCGCATTGGGATTCGCCCCCTTCGCCAACAGCGCCCGCGCGACCTCTGGGTGGGCCACCGCGCGGTGGAGCGGCGTCCAACCGTCCACCCCCTCCCCGTCCACCCTTGCCCCCGCCTCGATGAGGACGAGCGCCGCCTCCGGGTTTCGCTCCATCGCGCGCATGAGAACCGACTCGCCGCCGCTCGTCTTGTTCACGTCCGCCCCTGCCTTGATCAGGACCCGAAGGGCCGCCGCTTGGCCGGCCCGCGCGGCCACCATCAGCGGCGTCTCCCCCCGCGCGTTCCGGGCCTCCACCGTCGCGCCCTCCGCCAGAACCGCCCGCAAAGCCTCCGGCGAACCGCTGCGCGCCGCGAGGTGCAACAGGCTTTCTCCCGTGCCACGGGTCGGCGTCCGGTCATGGTCCAACCGCAGCAGCATGCGCAGGGCGCGCACCGACCCCGCTTCCGCCGCCACCTGAAGGGCCGTCCTTCCGTTCGCGTTGAGGGCGTCGAGCGGTGCTCCCCGTCCGGCGAGTAAGGCGCACATGTCGTCCAGATCGAGCCGCGCGGCCGCGTGCAAAGGCGGCTCTGGAACAGAATGGGCCACGTCCGCCTTGGCGCGAACCAGCGCCACCACCGTCCGGACCAGGCGTCGCTCGACCGCCAGAACGATCACCGACGCCCGGGCCCGCCCTCGCGGCACTTCCTGCGCCAACGTGTCCGGGTTCACTCCCGAGGCCACGATGCGGGCCGCCCGCTCGTCGTCGCCCGCGACGATCGCCGAGACGAGACCCGTCGGGCTTGAATCCTCGCGCGAACGCGTCCAAACCAACAACCCCGTCAGCACGGCCGCCATCGCCACGACGGGCGCGAGCATCGCGGGACGGAACGCCATTCCACGCATCGCGACCCAAGTTTGGCCCAGGTCCCGGGTACCCCCTGTGACCGGCTTACAATGGGACACCGTGAAGCTCGATTCGCTGAACAACCTTGGCCTGCTGCTGGTCCGGATCGCCCTTGGCGGCATCATGCTGATCTACGGTGCGCCCATGATGATCCCCGGCGGCCCTCCGGGCGACTGGCTCGGATTTAGTCGGCAACTCGAGCATTTCGAGAAGACTTGGGCCATCCCCCCCCTCTTCGGCGTGCTCGCGATCTTCGCCCACTTTCTGGGCGGGCTCGGCCTGATCGTCGGCCTCCTCACCCGCCTCGCCGCCCTCGGAATCGCCTGCGCGATGGGAACCGCGACGTACTTTCACATCCGCGACCATGCCCCCCTGCACACGATCGAGTACCCCGCCATGTTGTGCCTCGTCGCCCTCGGGCTGATGATGCTCGGCGCCGGAGGCCTGTCCCTCGATCAAGCCTGGTTCGGCAAGCGAAGCGGCGGCAAAAAGAAGTGAGCCTCGCCGTGCGTGAGGCCACCCGCGCCGACGCGCCCCGGGTCTGGGACCTGATTCTCGAACTTGCCGACTACGAGAAACTCGCCCACCTCGCGACGGGCTCCGCCGAGGCCCTTGCCGAACACGCCTTTGGGCCGCGCCCGGTGGTCGAAATCTTGGTCGCCGAAACGGCGGGCGCGGTCGTCGGCTACACCCTCTTCTTCCCCACCTACTCCACCTTCCTGACCCGCCCCGGAATCTGGATGGAGGACCTTTACGTCACCCCCTCCCACCGAGGCCGGGGGATCGGCAAAGCGCTGCTGTTCGCGGTCGCCGAACGCGCCCTCGCGCGGGGCTGCGGACGACTCGAGTGGTCCGTCCTGGATTGGAACGCCCCGTCGATCGCCTTCTACGAATCCCTCGGCGCGAAAAGGCTTACGGAATGGCAGATATGCCGGATGACTCCGGCGAGCATCGAGTCGATGCTAGGGTCCTCGAGTCTCGGTTCCCCGTGACTCCGATCCCATCGCTCGGACCCGCGCCGAGACGTCAGTCGCCCTTCTTGCTTTCCAGGTGGGTGCGGTTCGTGTACCACTGCGAGGTGGTCGTCGCGTCGTTCACCGTCGGCTTCTGGATCAGGCTCTCCGACTTCAGAATGGAGGGCCGGTTCGTCTTCATGTCTTCCGGCATCCCGCCCGCCATCTCGCCCGGCTTCTGGGCTCGGCTGGTGAGGGCTTTGGCCACGGTTCCCTTGTCCGGCGCGTTCCGGCTCGCCCCGACCGCCTCGCCCTGACCTTCCACCGGCGCCTGGGGCGGCTGGTTCGGGTCGGTCTGGCTCGTCGCGTTCATGATCCCCGCCGCGCCGACCAGGACGACAAGGATGGCCAACATGATCCACGGGGTGGTCTTCTTCTGCATCGAATTCGATCTCCTGGGCCGCCGACGGCGATCCCGGTCTACTATTAAGGATAGCCGATCTCGGTCTTCCGCCTCGCCGCCCGTCCATGCCCGATCCCGTCGTCGCCCTCGATGCTCGTCTCGTCGGTCGTCAAAGCACCGGCGACAGCACCTATTGGCTCGGGTTGTTGCACGGCCTCGCCCGGATCGAGTCGGAATTCCGATTCCTTCTCTACTCCAACGCCGCCGCTCCCCCGGGAATTCCCGTCTCGCCCCGATTCGAGTGGGTTCGCCTCCCCGCCCTCCACGAAAGATGGTGGAGTCTCGCCGCCTTTCCGTTGGCCGCCCGCCGCCGGGGGGCCCGCGTCCTCCACACCCAGTACAACCTCAGCCCCCTCGTCCGGCGCGGCGGGGTGGACACCATCCACGACGTGTCGTTCTTTGTCGGACCCGATTGGTTCCGCCCCAAAGACCGCGCCCTTCTCCGGCGCTTCGTCCCCGCCTCCGCCCGCCGCGCGGCGAAAGTGATCACCGTCAGCGAGACCTCCAAGCGCGACGTCGCCCACCACCTGCGCCTCGACCCGACCAAGATCGCCGTCACCTACCTCGCCCCGAACCCCGGACTCGTCCCCCTGCCCCTCGCCGAGGCCCGTCGGATCGTCCAGAACGAGTTGGCGATCCAGGACCCCTACGTCCTCTCCGTCTCCACCCGCTGGCCCCGCAAGAACATGGGCCTCGCCGTCGCCGCCTGCGAAGCCCTGGACCCGTCCCTCCCCCATCGTCTCGTCCTCACCGGCAAGGCCGGTTGGGGCGAGGAGGCCCCCGGTCGGCGCGTCCTCCGTCCCGGCTACGTGGACGACCGGACCCTCGCCGCCCTGTACGGCGCGGCCGACCTCTACGTCTGTCCCAGCCGCTACGAGGGCTTCGGCCTCCCGGTCGTCGAAGCCTTCGCGTGCGGATGCCCGGTCGCCGTCAGCACCGGCGGCTCGCTGCCCGAAATCGCCGGCGACGCCGGGCTCGTCGTGCCCGGCTGGGATCCGAAAGACTGGACTTCCGCCATCGAAAACCTCCTTCGCGACGGCGCAAGCCGCGAAACGATGCGGGCTGCGGGTTACGACCGTCGAAAACGGTTCGACTGGGACCAGACGGCCCGAGAAACGCTCGCCGTCTACCGCGAGGCCATGGCCGACTCCGGACCGGACCGCTAAGGCGAGGTCGCCGACGTTCCCGGGAAAGGAGCGTTCCCCAAGTCGGCCCCGCACCACGCGCACTTGGCCGAGCGACGCACGAGCGCCTTCCGCCCGCACTTGGGGCAGGTGCGCCCCGGGTCGGGCGTGATTTTCCCGTCCACCGTGCCGTCCCGCCCGTCCACCGCCCGGATCGCGGCGATCAGTTCGTCGTCGGTCGCCCCGAGTTTGAACTTGAGCAGTTCCCAAAGCCCCGCGCAGGCCAACTCGAGCGATTCGACCCGCTCCTGAAGGGGCATCACCGCCGATTCGGTCGCGAGCGACACGTCGGTCCGCGACACCCCGCTGACGACCGTTCCCGGCCTCAACGAACCCGCCAGCATCCACGAGAGCATGGCGTCATTATGGGCGACGCCCGATTGTCCCGGCGTCTGGCCGGTCGTCCCAGACCCGAAGGGGCGTCCGCGCCCCCCTGGTCTCAGTTCGGCAGTATCGAGCGCGGGACGAAGACGCGACCGTCCTTGAGCATCGGCGCGTCCGGCATCGGTTTCCAGACGGTTCCGACTTTGACCTTGTCCGCGCCGAGCGCGAGGGTGTGAGACGCGCCGCCCCGGACGAAGGTCCAGGCGTCGCCGTTCGGGTCGCGGGTCAGCCCGGTCCCGACGGCCGACGCCCATTCGCCCAGGTCCACCATCTCGGCGTTCGACTTCTCCGCTTTCCGCAGGGCGACCGAGCGACCGTTCACCGCGATCGTCTCGGCGGAACCGAGTCGCCGCGAGGCGTAGGCGGCGAACGCCTTGCGCGCGATCGCCTCCGCCCACCGCCCCTCGGACGCGAGGTCGTCCGGGCGGTTGAAACGGCGTCCACCCTGGGAGACGATCGGGGCCGACAGATCAAAGTGCAGTTGCTCCCACATTCCGACCGCATAGATAAGTAGCTTGCCCTCATCCTGCCGGACATGCAACTGCCTGCCAAGCGGCATCGTCGAGTAAGGAACGACGTCGTGCCGAGGGCTGATCTCGTTCATCACGAGGGGCTTCTGCGCCTCGGTCGGAGAGGGGTTCGTCACATGGCTCAGCGTGACCAGGACGCCGTCGCGACGTTCGACGCGCAAACGCCGTTCGGACGCATTGAGCACGCGGTAGCGCGAAGCGTCGCACAACTCAGCCGGAACCCAATCGGGGATGTCGCCGCTGGGAAGCAGCATCATCAGTATTGTCAACGAGATCATGGAAACCCCTCCTATCTAACGTGCGAGATGGCATCGCCATCGCTCAACATCCCGACTTGCTCGGGGCCGTAAGGTTCGACGGCGTAGCACTTGGTAAAACCGCGATAGCCCTCGGCGTAGGCGGTCTGCCAGTACCCAGCCAAAGGCCAGCTCGACCCGGCGGGCGGGTTCTGGTAGCCGTTATCCTGGTAGCTGAGATCGTAGTACTGGGCGGCGGCCGCGTCGAAGACGTCGCCGTCGAGAGTCACGACCCGGTGATACGCGAAGTTCCTGTTGTAGTACAGATTCCCCTGGGTCGCTTCGTTGCCGATGCCACAGTATCGGGTTCGTTCTGAACCCTGCATCATCGTCCGTTGCGATTGTCAGTTCTGCAGCAACCCCAAGCGCCTCACCCGCGAGGAACAACAACCCCGAGGCGTCACGACAGTCCATGTTGTGGTAGTACGGGTCGTTCGCGTCGTCGAGGGCGTCTTTCAGCTCAAAGAATTGCTCGCCGGATTCGAAGACGACGTACGAGGTGCCACCCGCGTAGTACACCCACTTCGCCGACCAGAACAGCCCGAAGGTGAGTTCCTTCAGCACGTCCGCGTCGTCGCCGTCCTCGGCGTGGGCCCAGGTACAGGCCAGCGCGAGCAGGGTCGGTCCAGGGGATCGCCTGGAGCCCGGTCGGCGCGCTCTGCGTTTCGTAGACGGTCTCCCAGGTTTGGTACCCGCCCGTCGTCCAGGCGGTCTGGCCGCCCCCCGCGGGCCGCGCGCTCCCGTCCTGGTTCTTGGTGAACCAGACGCGATCCGTCGCGGCGGTGTTGTCGGAATAGTCGCGCTCCCAGAGCGCGACGGTGATCGCCGAACCGAGGGCGGCCTGGCCCAGGGCCACCGCCGCCAACAACCATCTCAAAGCCCCGAAACCGCGTCTCAAGCGAATCCCTCCACCGAATGCGACAAGGGCCTACCCCCCCGACCACCTTTGTCAAGAGATACGATGGGATTGGGGCGAGAGACCCGGCGGCTTCAAGCCCCATACCTGAAGCTCCGTCTTTTTCCCCCTACGGCGGCGACACCGCTAGGTTGGGGGTACCGTCGCCAGAGGGCTCGACCCATGCCGATCATCGCGCGCCGTACCGACCACGCCGCCATCGCCGCCCTTCGCGAACTGCACCGCGCGGAGGCGAACTGCCAGATCGTTCACGACTCAATCCTGCGGCGCGGGATGGCGGACGCGTACCTGATCGAAATCGGGGGCCGGCTCTTTGGGTACGGCGGCATCTGGAACACGATCGAGCCGGGGATGGTGATGGAGTTCTACGTCCTTCCCGATCGGCGCGAGGCGTCGTCGGAGGCGTTCCGCGCCCTCGTCGAGGCAAGCGGCGCCACCCGGATGGAAGCCCAGACGAACATGCCGTTCATGTTCGAGACGTTGCGGGAGCACGGCGCCCACCTTGTCGCGGACCGAATTCTGTTCGCCGAGGGGCGCACGACTCGCCATTCCCGCCCGGAAGCGAGCTTCCGACGAGCCGGCCCGGCCGAGTTCGACGCGAGCGTGAGCAACGCCGTCCAGTACGTTCTCGAAACCGAGGATGGCGTGGTCGCGCACGGTGGTTATCTGTGCCACTACAACCCGCCTTACGCCGACGTGTTCATGAGCGTGGGGGAGGCTTTTCGCGGGCGCGGCTACGGCTCGTTTCTGGTTCAGGAGCTCAAACGCGCGTGCTACGAGGCGGGCAAGCGTCCGGCGGCCCGGTGCAACACGGACAACCCGGGTTCGCGGAGGACGCTCGAACGAGCGGGGTTCGTCGTGGTCGGCCACCTGATGGTCGGGGACCTGACGCCGGGCTCCGGGCGGAGGAAACCATGACCGTCCCGCCCTTGGAAGGGGCGACGATCGAGGAGCAAGCGCGGGCCGTTCTGGCGGGTCTGCTCGCCGCCATCCCGGACGGCCCGTACCCGTCGGCCGTGCTCATCGACCCAAGGACGTGCCCAAACTGCGACGCGCCGGTCGAGTCGCTCCGCAGCCCTTACTGCGGGGAGGGCTGCCGCGAGACGGCGGCGTTCGTGCGGCACGTGCGGGCGGGTTTGGCGGAGGGATCGCTCGAAGACCCGGATCGGCAGGTCGCGCTCGGCCAGATTCTCTGGTACCTGCTGGGCGGCGGGCGTCCTCTGCGGCTCCGCCTCGTCCCCGATCGGGCGATCGCGAGGGTGATCGCCCGGGAAGGAGGACTCTGTCAGGAATGCGGCGAGGCTGCGACGACGGTGGACCACATCGCGACGGGCTGCAACCGCCCCATCAACCTGCGCGCCGTGTGCGCGCGATGCACGAGGACCCGCCCCTTCGGCGACCCTGGTCTGGTGGCCGATCCGTGCTTTGGGAGGCGACTCGGCGAGTTCGCCGTCCGCGTCGGGGCACCCGGCCCGCTGCGGTGTTGCGACGACGCCGCGAACTGGGACTGGCGGCAGTACCTCCAGGTCCGCAAGGCCGAGGGAGTTCGCCCGGGTCCGTAGGCCGAGACGGACGCCGCTCGCCCCAACTTGGCGCGACGCCTTGCGGAGGGAACCGCCGTCGCCGGGGCCGGTCCGCTCACGGCACGAACCGGGTCAGGTCCACCGAGTCCCAGTTCTTGCAGTAACGCACGAGCAGATGGAAGTCCGGTTCCATCCCTTGCTTACGGTAGAACCCGACGGCCTCCTCGTTGCTGAGGGTGACCACGGTGAGTTCGTCGACGTCGCCGATCTGTTCGATGGCAAGCTCGAGCAACCGCCGGCCGATGCCTTGGCCGACAAACGCTCGGTCAACCCCGAGGTCGGTGATGAAGACGAAGTAGTTCCAGTCGGTGATGGCAAGACAGACGCCGACCAAGCGGCCCGCCCGGGCGGTGACGCACACCGAGGCCGACTTCAGCAACCCGGCGATGCGATCCTGAAAGCGGTCCGATGGGTACTGCGAACCGAGGTCGGTGCGCGTCAGGAACTCAAGGTACTCGCCGAAGGCGAGGCGCTCGTGTGCGGAATAGTCAACCATCTCGTAGGCCCGCTCGCCGAACCCTGGCCCCGACGGACTCACCCTGATCCGATCGGGCCGATCGCACCATGGTGGGCCCGGTGGGATTCGAACCCACGGCCAAGCGGTTATGAGCCGCTCGCTCTAACCCCTGAGCTACAGGCCCGACCGGGCCGATGTTACCCCTGCGGCCCCGCAGGGGTAGAATCCGCTCGGCCGTTGCCCGATCGTCTAATGGCAGGACAACTGACTCTGGATCAGTTTGTGTTGGTTCGAATCCAGCTCGGGCAGCCACCGATTCCCGCACCGTATCCTTCGGAGCGCGTTCGGTTCGCCCGCAGACCGAGTGCGATTTCGGGTGGCGGGACTTGCCCAAAGGCATCCGATCCGCTATCATGGGGTCCGTACCGAGGGCGAACCAGGATGACGGTGCTTCAGAAGATCGGATCGGTCGTGGCGGCGGGTCTGGCGCTCGCGGGCGCGGGCTACGTCGGTTCGCGGTACCTGCGGGAGCCGGGCAAGGTCGAGTTTCAGCGGATCGGCCGTCCGGGCGAGGCGACGGAGGTCGCCGTCCACGTCACCGGCCAGGTCAAGTCGCCCGGTCTCGTCACACTCTCCCCAGAGGCGAGGGTGGCGGACGCGATCGAGAGGGCGGGCGGACTCACCGACCAAGCCGCGCCCGATCGCCTCAACTTGGCGGCCAAGGTGAAGGACGGCTCGAAGCTCTACGTTCCGGCACAAGGCGAGGCGTTCGCGGACGAGGCGGGTGTCAACGCCGACCCGGCCGCGCAGGGAAACGACGCGGTCGTGGGGCTCATCCCGTTGAACCAGGCCTCTCAGTCCGACCTCGAGTCGATTCCGGGCATCGGTCCCTCGCTCGCCCGGCGCATTCTGGATTACCGGGCGACGTCCGGCGGCTTCAAATCCATCGAGGAGTTGGAGGCGGTCAAGGGGATCGGCCCCAAAACGCTCGTTCGCATTCGCCCTTACGTCAAGTTGTAGATTGGGCTTCGAGTTCGCCGAGGGTCTCCTCGATAAGTCCGACGGCGACTCGGAGCGTATCGGCGTCCAGCGAGAACCGTGCGCCGGCGGCCGCGAACAGGTCGGGCAGCGTGGCGGTTCCACCAAGCGCCAGCCCCGATCGGTAGCGATTCACCGCTTCCGTCCGATCGCGTCGAGCGTTGGCGAACACCTGGTACGCCCCGAGCTGGGCCAGACCGTATTCGATGTAGTAGAACGGAATCTGGTGGATGTGGAGTTTGCGGTGCCAGCCGGTCTGTTTCTCCGCCTCCAGCCCTGTCCAGTCCACTCCCGGCATGAAGCGGTCCCAGAGGCGGCTCCAGGTCGCGTCGCAGGCGCGCGAGTCGCGTCCCTCGGTGGGATTCTCGTAGACCCAGTGCTGGAAAGCGTCCACAACCGCCATATAGGGCCAGAACAGAAGACCCGACTCGAAGTGCTCGGTGCGCGCGCGGGCGGCTTCCGCTTCCGAATAGAAGGTGCCCGCCAGGTACGGACCGCCGAGCAGTTCCATGCTCATCGAGGCGACCTCGGCGAATTCGGTTGGGACGTTCATCTGGGAACGGTAGGGGAGGTGGGCCGACTCGAACACATGGAACGCGTGCCCGCCTTCGTGAAGCAGGGTCTGGACGTCGTCGTGCAATCCGACCGCGTTCATGAAGATGAAGGGCCGTCGGTGGACGGCAAAGTCGGTGCAGTACCCGCCCGGGGCTTTGTTCTTCCGGCTCTCCAGGTCGAGGAGTCCCTCGGCTCTCATGGTCCGAAAGTGGGCGCCAAGCGCCGGATCGACCCGATCGAACACGGCCTGTGACTTCTCGTTCAGGTCGTCGTTGTTCGCGAAGGGTCGTAGCGGCGGGCGCCCCAGGGGGTCCACGTCAAGGTCCCACGGACGCAGCGCGGAAAGGCCCATCGCGTCGGCCCGTCGCCGGTAGACGCGCGCGGCGGCAGGAACGACGACCTCCTCGATGGAGTCCTGGAATCGCTTGGCGTCGTCCGGCGAGTAGTCGAATCGTTGCATCGCCCGCCACTGGTAGGCGCGGTAATCGTCGCCGAGGTCGGCGTTGGCGGCAATGCCGAGGCGGAGGTCGAGGAAGCGCCCCCAGAGGTCGTCGATCGCGCCTCGGTCAAGGAGCCTCCGGGCCATCGCGGCGCGCCAAGCGGACTCGCGCACACCGCGATCCGGGTTGGTCAGGAGCGTCCCCATCCAAGGCATCGTGCGTTCTTCGCCGTCCCAGACGACGGTCTGCGCCCCGATAAGCTTGTCGTACTCCATGCCCAGCTTGGTCTCCGCCGACTTCAGGGGGACGTTGGCTTCGCGATAGAGTTCGGCTTCCGCCCGCATGTTGCGCAGCGGCACGTCGAACCCGGCCGGTTCGAGTCCCGCCGCGAGGAGCTTCTCCTTCAGCCGCTGTTCGGCCGCCTCGACCTGGGGGAAGGTTTCGTCGAGATAATGGTTGAGGCGGGTCTCCGCTTCCTGGTCGGCGGTGTTCACGGTCGTCGCCACGTTCAGGCGACTGAACGCCTCGTTGGCGACCTCGGCGACGGCCGTCCATTCGCGCAACCAAGCATCGGCGTTGTTCGGGTTAAGAGTCTGGGCTTCGAGGGCGGCGTAGCACGGCTCGAGTTCGGCCCAGGTCACGCGCGCGATGGCCTCGGAAGTGGTGGGAAGGGGAGACGCCATGCCTCGAGTGTACCGACGGCCATCGCCGGGCCGCTTCTCCGAATCCCGCCGAAGGACCGACCGGGAAGGTACAACCGGAGCGACCATGGGCCGATACCTTCCTTGCTTCAAAGCGTACGACGTGCGCGGCAAAGTGCCGAGCGAACTGAACCCGGAACTGGCTTACGCGATCGGACGGGCCTATGCCGACGCGATCCGGCCCGAGCGGGTGTGCATCGGTTACGACATCCGGCTTTCGGGGCCCGCCCTGTACGAGGCGATGGCGCGCGGGCTGAACGACGCGGGGGTGGACGTGGCGCACCTCGGATTGGTCGGAACGGAGATGGTGTACTTCGCGGCCGCCCATTACGGGTTCGACGGCGGCTGCATGATCACGGCCAGCCACAACCCTCCCGAGTACAACGGGATGAAAATGGTCCGCGCGGAGAGCCGCCCCATCAGCGGGGACACCGGCCTCGACGAGATCGAACGGCGGGCGTTCGAGCAGAAGTTCGAGCGCAAGGGCGAAGGCATTCTGGCCGACCTCGACGTGTACGAGGCCTTTGTCGCCCACCTGCTCAACCTCGTGCCCGGTGGCTCCCTTCGGCCCTTGCGCGTGCTCCTCAACCCCGGCAACGGGGCCGCGGGCATCGCGCTCGACCGGTTGCTCCCGCACCTGCCGCTCGACGTCGTGAAGATGAACTGGGAACCGGACGGCGCGTTCCCGAACGGGGTGCCCAACCCAATCCTCGAGGAGTCTCGCGCCTCGACGGTGGCGCGGATGAGAGGCGGCGGGTTTGACTTCGGCGTCGCATGGGACGGCGATTACGACAGGTGCTTCTTCTTCGACGAGCACGGAACGTTCATTGAAGGCTACTACATCGTCGGTCTGCTCGCCCAGGCGCTCCTGACCGAGAACCCCGACCAGACGGTCGTGTACGACCCGCGTCTGATCTGGAACACGGTGGACATCGTCAAGGGGCTCGGCGGCAAGGCGCAAGTCTGCAAGAGCGGCCACGCTTTCATCAAAGAGAAGATGCGAGCGGTGGACGCGAGTTACGGCGGCGAGATGAGCGCGCACCACTATTTCCGCGACCACTGGTACTGCGACAGCGGCATGATTCCGTTCCTCCTGGTGGCGAGGCTCGTCTCGAAAGCCGGACGCTCGCTCGGCGATCTCGTCGGCGAGATGATCCGGAACTACCCATGCTCGGGCGAGATCAACTCGACGGTCGCCGACGCGGCGGAGACGTTGCGGCGGGTCGAAGCGGCTTACGCGGACGGCGAGATCGATCGTCTCGACGGGCTCAGCGTGAGCTATGCCAATTGGCGCTTCAACCTGCGCACCTCGAACACCGAACCCGTCATCCGCCTGAACGTCGAAACGCGCGGCGATGCCGCCTTGCTCAAGGCGAAGACCGACGAGTTGCTGGCGCTGGTTCGCGGTTGACCCGCGTCAAGGGGCGTCACAATCGGGTCATTGATCCGCGCCCTTGACGCCTTACGAACCGTGACGCTGGGGACGCCCTACGAAGGGCGACTCTGGCTGGTGGGCGGAGCGGTCAGGGACGAACTGCTGGGATTGCCCGCGCCGACCGACTTGGACGTCGTGACCGACCTGGACGCGTTGGAACTGGCCCGACTGGTTCACGAGAGCGGTGCATCGGGACCCCCCGTCGTCTACCCGCGCTTCGGCACCGCGATGGTTCGGTTCCCCGAAGCGAACCTTGAACTCGTCACCGCTCGCAGCGAGAGCTATGGCCGAGAGTCCAGAAAGCCCTGGGTGCGGCCGGCGACGCTCGAGGAGGACGCGCGGCGCCGGGACTTCACCCTCAACGCGATCCTCCAAAACGTTCACACCGGCCAAGTCGCCGACCCGCTCGGGGTCGGCCTATCCGATCTTCAGGACCGAGTGTTGCGAACGCCGCTCGACCCGGCCGCCACCTTCGACGACGACCCCCTTCGAATGCTGAGGGCGGTGCGGTTTCGGCGTCGATTCGGCCTCACTCCCGCCGAAGGTCTTCTGGACGCGGTCAAGGCGTGCTCGGACCGCCTCGCGATCGTCTCCGCCGAGCGGGTGCGCGACGAGTTCGTCCGCATGCTGGAACTCCCGAACGCTGCCCTCTGCCTCCAGGACCTCCTCGACTTGGACCTCCTGAGGTTCGTGGTTCCCGAACTCGCGGACGCGGTCGGCGTCGAGCAGGGCGACCACCACCACTGCGACGTGTGGGGCCATACCCTTCTCGTGCTGTCCGCGACCGACCCCCGGGATCTGACCCTTCGGTTGGCCGCCCTCTTCCACGACGTCGCCAAGCCAAGGACCAGAACCGTGGAAGCGGACGGTCGCGTTCGGTTCTTTGGCCACGAGACCCTGGGGGCGGAGATCGCTCGGGAACGCCTTCGCGCGCTTCGCTTCGCGACGGACCAAGTCGACGAGGTGGCTCTTCTCGTGCGCAACCACATGCGTCTCGGTTCGTCCCCACGGTTTACCGACACCGTCGCGCGCCGACTGATCCGTGCGATGGGCGAAAACCTCGACCGGCTGTTCCGGCTTGTCCGGGCCGACATCGCGGGCCACGCTCCCGGAGTGCCGATGGTGGACGTCGACGCGATCGAGGCGATCGTCGCTCGCGTCCGCCGAGAGACCCCGATGGAGACCCTCGACAGCCCCCTTTCGGGTGAACAGATCATGAGCGCGCTCGGACTCGCTCCGGGGCCGACGGTCGGCGCGGCGAAGGCGCATCTGTCCGAACTCGTGATCCGAGGCGAGTTGTCGCCACTCGATCAGGCGAAGGCGCGTCGGCTCCTAGACGCCTGGGCCAAGCGTCGGGCGGGCAACCGTCACCCGAAATAGGGACAATCAGGCTCAGACGCGCAACCATACCGACCGGGGTTGGTAGAATTGCGGGGGTGGCAGGTTCGCCTCGGGCGCGAGCGTGGCTTTCCGGCAATGTCGGGCCAAGGCTGTAGTTTTGCCCGCGAACTGTCAACAATGAACTTGGGCGGGGTTGTGGAAAACTTGGGCGACGCGCCTTGGCCGATTGCGGAGTCGGCCCCCGGGGCGATCGCTCGACGAAACCCGGCTTACGAAACCTGCCCCTGCGGATCACGGAGTGTATGCGTTTCGAAAACGACCCTGAGATGGAGCGGCAGTCCACGCCGCGCGAGGAGCAAGCGTCCTTGCGTCAGGCCCAAGGGGTCGCGACCGAGGCGTCGGTCGCCGCGGGACGCGTTCTCCTTCACCGTGCCTACCGACGGCTTTTTGCTCAGAACCGCTGGGTTCTGCTGATCACCGTCCTGGTCGCGGCGGTCGTTCACTACTTCTTCTTTCTGAACGTCGAGTGGTTCGTTTGGAAGATGTGCGTCTACGCGCAGCAGGCGGGCGCCTTTCTCGACTTTGGCGCGCGGGGGGGCAGCCTTGGCTACGACGACTACATGTGGCGCCGCCTCTACCCGCTGGTCTTCGACATCCCCGAGTTCGATCGGCTGGGGTATCTGATCCGCTTTCTGATCTGCGGCGTGATCGCCCTGCTGTTGGCTCTGTGGCGCGGCCTCAACGCGCCGATCCGGCTTTTTCTCGTGACGACGGTGCTGATCTGCACGGTCTCGACCCTCTATCTCGCGATCGTTCAGGACTTGGGCTTCGACGGGTTTGAGATTTCCAAGCTGTATCTTCGGTTGGTGCTCCTTACCTGGGTCTGCCTGCCGATTCCCTTCCTGCTGTTGAGCCTCGGTTTCCCCTTCAATCCGATCGAGCGGTTGCTCGTCACCTTTCTGCCCGTCGTCTACGACTTTGGTTTCAGCATCGTGCGGTACCTGGTTCTGATCTGGCTGGCGAGCACCCTCGGCGGCTGGGCGGTGCCGCTCTTCTTCGTTATTGTCGGTCCGCTCATGATGGTCGTTTTCTACATTTGCTTCTTCAGCCTCGCGATGAAGCGGGTGGCGGACCGGATGCGGCGCGACGAGGTCAAAGGCAAGGTGTGGCGCCTGTGAACCCCTTCCTGGTCTGGATTCTCCAGCTGTACATCTACTTCGTGGCCGTCATCATGATGGTCTACATGATCCGGCACGTGATCTTCACGTTCAACCGGCTCAACAAGAACCAGCGCCGGTTCTACCACGAGATTCTCGACTCCGAGTTGCCCCCCGTCACCATCCTGGTGCCGATGCACAACGAGGAGGTCGTCGCCGAAGGCGTCCTGCGCGCCCTCATCGAGTCCGACTACCCGAAGGACCTGATGGAGATCATCCCGATCGACGACCACTCGACCGACCGCACCGAGGAGATTCTGCGGCAGTACGGCGAACGGTATCCCTACATCCGGCCCCTCTATCGGCGAACCGGCATGCGCGGCAAGCCGGCCGGGCTCAACGACGCCATCGAGCGGGCCAGCCACGAGATCGTCCTCGTGTTCGACGCCGACTATCAGCCCCCGGCGGATATGGTCAAACAGCTCGCGATGGCCTTCGTGGACCCGGAGGTGGGCGCGGTGATGGGACGCGTCGTGCCGGAGAACACGCGGGGCAGTCTGCTGACCCGCATCATCGACCTCGAGCGGTCGGGAGGCTACCAGGTGGACCAGCAGGCCCGGTTCTCGCTCAACCTGATTCCGCAGTACGGCGGCACCGTGGGCGGTTTCCGCAAATCGGTCCTCCTCTCGATCGGCGGCTTCAACCCCCGCATCCTTGCCGAGGACACCGACCTGACCTACGCGCTGTACACCCGAGGTTGGCAGGTGGCGTACGCGAACCGCGCCGAGTGCTACGAAGAGTCCCCCGAGGACTGGGGCGTGCGCTTCCGCCAGGTTCGGCGTTGGGCGCGCGGGCATACCCAAGCCGCCTTCCGTCACTTCCTTCCGACCCTCGGCTCGAAGTACCTGAACTTCTGGCAGAAACTGGACGGCGTCCTGTTGCTCGGCGTCTACGCGGTGCCGACGCTTCTGTTGACCGCCATCCTTTGCCACATCGTCTTACTGCTTTCCGGCGCGGTCGCCCCCTTCACCCTTCTATTGGCGGCCGCCTTCATCATCGTGAACGCCTACGGCAATTTCGCCCCCTTCTTCGAGGTCGGGTCGGCGACGCTTCTCGACGGCGGTCACCGAAGGCTGTGGCTTCTCCCCTACATGGCCTTCGCTTTCGTGTTCAACGTCTGGGCGGTCGTGGGCGGCCTGAAGGACGCCCTCCTCGACGTCGCTCGTGAAGGCACCCCCCAGTGGGAGAAAACGGAGCGGTTCCGACAATGACCTGGTGGCAACCGACCCTGCTGATGATGGTGTTCTTCATCCTCATCCTCCTGCCGTTCTTCCCCGGCCTGATCGAGTTGCGTTCGCCCAAGGACGATCTGCCGTTGCGGATCGACATGGAGTACATCCGCGACCCGCGCTACTTCGCCCTCGCTTTCCGGCAGCGCGTTCAGGAGAACCTGACCCGCGAGGCGCAGGGAGGACCGGGCGCCCGTCCGCGGCTCCAACCGATGGTCACCCTCGGCCCGGGCACCAATACGAGCGGCACCATCATGGCCCTCGATCACATCGAGGTCGGACGCGGGTCGAAACTCGGGGACGCTTACTCTTACGGTGACCTGCGAATCGCCGAGCAGAGCGAAATCGAATCGGCGGCCGCCGATGGAAGCCTCCTGATCGAAAGCGACAGCGTGATCCGGGGCTGGATCGACTCGGAAGGCGACGCGACCGTAGGGAACGGCGTCAACCTCGGGGTCTCCGCGAGCTCCGCCTCGACCCTCACCATTGGTGAGCGTTGCGAATTCCAGCGACTATGGGGACTCCCGGTGCGGACGAGCGAAGAACCCGTCAGCCGATACGTCCCAGACTTTCCCCGCGATCGCGAGGAGATCATCGGTAAGGATTCCGGGGTCGAGATCGAGGACGCCGCTCGCTGGTCCTCCCGCGACATGACGATCCCGGCGGGTTCGACGGTCGGTCGGGACCTCGTGGCTTACGGCGACGTCCGCATCGGCGCGAACTCGATCGTCCTCGGTACGGTGAAATCTCGCGGCGTCGTCACCCTCGACGAGGGTGTCATCATCGAAGGCAGCGTCATCGGCCAACGCGGCGTGAACTGCATCGGCAACGCGACGATCTTCGGCAACGTGTTTTCCTCCCGCGACGTCGAGTTGGGACCGGGCACGGTCGTGGGCAGGCCGCAGGCCTTCAAGACGGTGTTTTCCCAGACCCGCGTGCTTCTCGCGCGCGGCGTCGAAGTGTTCGGATGGATCGTGTCGGAAGAAGGGGGCACGGTCGGCTAACGGAGCAACCATGAAGCGAATCGGACGATACGGAATCCTGACCATGGCCCTCGCCGCCTCCCTCGCGAGCGCCCAGGACCAGAAGGCCACCGGTTATGTCGAGGTCGGCGGCGGCGCGTCCAAGGTCACCAACGGCCAAGGCGACTGGTCCGGCGCGTATCTTCGGGGATCCTACGGCTTCCCCAAGAAGGACATCGTGAACTTCGAGGTCCGATCGGCCAAGCGCTTCAAGGACGACGGCTTCTACTTGGGCTTTCTTTGGACGCACTACGTTCAGCCCGACGTGTACACCTCGTTCGGCGTCGGTACCTCGACGGGTGGATTCTTCTTCCCGAAGGTCCGCGTGGACGGGTCGGTCAGCAAAATCTGGGGCGCGAAGCAGGACGTCGTCACGACGGTCGGCGCCACCTACAACCAGGCGCGCGACACCTACTACGACTGGGCCGGGTTCTTCGACCTGACCTACTACGTGGCCAACGTCGTGCTCCAACTGGGCACCCGCTACAACGTGAGCTACCCCGGCTCCGCCAAGAGTTGGTCCGGCTACGGCGCCATTTCGATCGTGAAGGCAAAGG
Source organism: Fimbriimonadaceae bacterium (assembly GCA_026129685.1). Classification (GTDB taxonomy): domain Bacteria; phylum Armatimonadota; class Fimbriimonadia; order Fimbriimonadales; family Fimbriimonadaceae; genus UBA2387. The sequence continues at coordinate 86,539 of JAHCHO010000009.1, read as the reverse complement.
ACTACATGCTCACCTTCCGCTATGGCGGCGGACGCGAGTCGTACCTGCCTCTCGGCGGCACCCTCGTCCCCGTGGACTTCTCGAGCACCACCTACTCGGTCGGCCTGCGAAAGTGGCTCAACAACGACTGGGGCTTCAACGCCACCTACGAGTGGTACACAAACCCGAACTACAAGCGGAACGGCTTCGAACTCGGCGTGTTCCGCGACTTCTAGGGTCCGTCCGTCGCGAGTTCGTCCGGCGCGGGCGGCTCGAAGACTTTTGCATAGGCGTCCAATTGGCCCTCGTCCACGACAAACGTGGACGGGGGCCTCGCTTCGTTTCGACCGGCGAGCCGCGCGAGCAACTCCGCGCGGGGCACGTCGAGGAAGCAGACCTCGCACGCCGCGCCGAGCGCCCGGGCCCGGCTACGGCAGTCGTCTCGTTCGGCGCGCGACCAGAACCCGAAGTCGAGGACGACGTCGAGTCCGAGGGTAAGCGCTCGTGCCGCCACTTGCCACTGTATCGCTTCGACCCTTGCCCGGGCTTCCTCGTCGAAGCCGTCAAAGCCCAGGGCTTCCATCCATTCGTCGGGCGTCAGGCGGAGTGCCGGTTGCTCCGAAGCCGCGACGTTCGAGAGGTTTCGCCCGAGAGGTTCTTGATATAGTAGACACATCTATACCTAGACGGACGTATACTGTGGTTGAGATGGTTCAACTCACGCTCTTCGAGGAAGCGCCGCGATCGGTTCCGCCGACGATGGGGGCCGCCGCCGTCAGCGAACGAAAGGCGACGCAGATCCTCGCCAAGGGGACGGGTCACGTCGCCTCCTTCGACTTCACGCTGAATCCGTACGTCGGCTGCCAGTTCGGTTGCGCCTACTGCTACGCGGCGTTCTTCGTGGCCGACCCGGAGAAGGCGCGCACCTGGGGAACCTGGGTCGAAGCGAAGACGAACGCCCTCGACCTGTTGGCGCGCCGCAAGGACTTGGCGGGAAAGTCGATCTACATCGGCTCCGTCACCGACCCCTACCAGCCGCTGGAGGGCAAGTTGGGGCTGACGCGCGAGATTCTCGAGTACCTGGCAGGGCTGTCCGTTCCCCCAAAGGTGGTGATCCAAACCCGGTCGCCCCTCGTCGAGCGAGACATCGCGATCCTCAAGCGTCTGCGCGGCGCTCGCGTGCAGATGTCGGTGACGACCGACGACGACGCGGTTCGGCAACGCTTCGAGCCGGGCTGCCCTTCCATTGAGCGTCGTCTGGAGACCCTCGCGAGGTTGCGCGAGGCGCGCGTCAAGACCGCCGTCTTCCTTTGCCCGCTGCTTCCGGTCACCAATCCGGAGGAATTCGGTCGTCGGCTGGCCGAACTCCGGGCCGATCGGTACGTGGTGCAGCCATTTCACTCGGGGAGTCGGCAGTTCACGGCCGGAACCCGCCGATGGGCGATCGATCTGGCGACGGAATTCGGGTGGACCGGGGCTGCCTACCGGGCGACGGTGCGCCGGTTGCAGAAGACCTTGCCGAACCTCAAAGGGACCGAGGTTCGATTTCCCGACCTCGATCGGATGCGACCGATCGCCTAGCGGCCAGCGACGCAAGAACCGGAACGACGTTCTAGAGAACGCTGGCCCGAGGCGGGGTTACCACCGGCATCCGCACCGTTAGGCCCGCGACCAGCATCTGGGTCTTGAGGTCCACGATGCGGTAGACGCCGTCGTGCAAGATGCCCGCCAGCAGGGCCGCGTCGGCCTTGCCCCGGGTCAGGGCGGCCACGATATGGTCGGCGTTGCCCGCTCCTCCGCTCGCGACGACGGGGATGCCGACCGCCTCCGCCACCGTGCGCGTGAGTTCGAGGTCGTAACCTTGGCGCGTGCCGTCGCCGTCCATGCTGGTCAGCAGGATTTCGCCCGCTCCGAGGCTCTCGGCACGGACCGCCCAGGCGATCGCGTCGAGGCCCGTCGGTCGTCGTCCACCGTGCGTGAAGACCTCCCAGCCGCCTTCGCGCCGTTTGGCATCGATCGCCACGACGATGCACTGGGCCCCGAACACCTCGGCGCCTTCCGAGATCAGGGCCGGGTCGGCGACCGCCGCCGAGTTCAGACTGACCTTGTCGGCCCCGGCGAGGAGGGCCGCCCGAACGTCTTCCTTGGTGCGAAGTCCGCCGCCGACGGTGAACGGGATGAATACCTGTTCGGCCACCCGAGACGCGAGTTCGACGACGGCTGGGCGTCCCTCATGGGTGGCGGTGATGTCCAGGAAGACAAGCTCGTCCGCGCCCTCGGCGTCGTAGAATCGGGCCAGTTCGACCGGGTCGCCCGCGTCGCGCAAGCCCACGAAGTGGGTTCCTTTGACCACCCTGCCCCCGTTCACGTCGAGGCAGGGAATAAGGCGGACCGATCTCATGTCGTACGTTTCCTGAGCACTCTTAGCGGGACGACGTTGTTCCGCGATTCTCCCATCTCGAAGAGAAACTCGTCACCATAGGCTTCGACGCGCAAGGGGACGGGGGCGCTTCCCTCTTTCCAGATCGTTTCGACCGCTCGCTCGAGTAGCGTCGTCAACAACACGCGCTGGTCCGGGTTTGCGTCCGGGGACCGGAGGTCGGGCGCTCCGATCTTCAGGAGCCCGCGCGTTTCGGCGCGCGAAGCTTCCGCTTCCTCGATCCAGAGTACCCGCGTGTGGAACGTCTCGTCCTCTTCTTCGCGCGTGCGCGCGAGATCCTCACGAAACTCATCGGCGGAAAACAGCCGCTCCGTTACCACGTCGAACACCACCGTCCCACCCCCGACGAACGCATACGCCTCCGCCATTTGGGTGACGAACGGTAGGTGCCGCCGATCCGACAGTGGCGACTCCGCCAAGAACCGCACTTTGACAAACGACTCCGCCGCGTTGAGCGCGTCCAGCACGGTTTCGGAGGCCACGATGTGCCGTTCGAAGAGGTCGGGCCGGAACGCGTGGCGGTTCTTGGAACGCATCACCGAAACCACGTGGAGCCGTATGTCCCCGATGACGAGTCCCTCGCTCGGCTCGATCGGCCCCGCCAGTGTGCCTCGCTGTCCCCACCCCCGCATCATCCGCGCCATCACCGCCGCTTGATCGGGAAAGGCGGTGCCCGGGAGGTAAACCCAGTATTCGCACACCGTCAGATGCCGCGCTCGCTTTCGGCGCGCGCGCGCCCAGAGGCAATACCCGGCGCCCGCGCCAACCCCGAGGACGAACGCGGCGATTTGGACGGCGGTCACGGCCCCGTCCCGTTCATCCAACGCTCGACCAGACGCATCTCCGCGTCGGAGAGGGTGGCGTGACAGGCGTCGCACAGCCCGGCGTCGTTGACCCGGTGCGCCCGGCAGAGGAGGCAAGCGTCGATCCGGCGAGCTTCGCGCACGAACCGAGGCTGGGTCAGGACCCATAGCAACCGGTCGCGGGGGAAGCCCTCGGAGTTCAGGCGCTCCATGAGGCCGGAGTGTACACCCGGGCGCCTACGCCTCCAACGGCTTGCCACGGGTTTCGGGGGCGAGGACGAGCGCGAGCGCGCCGAGCACGTAGACCAGGCCGGCCGTCGCCACCCCTTGCGCGACGCCGGCCGCGCCGCCGATGAGCATGCCCGTCATCCAGGTGTACGGCGCGGCGAGAATACGCCCGACGTTGTAGGCGAATCCCGCTCCCGTCGCGCGGTAGCGCGTGGGGAAGAGCTCGGGGAAGTAAAGCGCGAAGCCGGCGGTCAGGCCGATCGAGAACAGCGACATCAGGGGGGCGACAAGGAGCAGTCGCTCGTAGGTGCCGCCTCCCAGCGTGGCGGCGTAAATGGCAACCGGGCTGAGCACGAAGAACGCGAGCAGCGCCGGCCGGCGGCCCCAACGCTCGCACAGCCACGGGAAGACGAGCACGCCGAGGACCGTGCCGACGTGGAGGCTGTAGGTCGCGAAACTCGTCCGGGCCTTGACCTCCGCCTCCGGCAACCCGCCGCTGACCGCGTTCACCAGGTTCGGCAGCCAGAAGCTCACATTTTGCGCGCCCGCCACTCCGACCACGCCGAGAAGGGTCGCCGCGACCAGATACCGAAGCAAGCGCCGATCCGCCACCAGGCCGCGCAACGGCTCCCAAACCGATCCTCGCCGTTCCGCCTTCTCCCACGACTCCGGCTCGCGAACCCGACGGCGGATCAGGACCGTGATGAGCGCGGGCGCGACCCCGACGACGAACAACCAGCGCCAACTCTGCGTCGCGAGGCCCAGGTTCAGGGTCGCCGCCAGGATCGGGCCCAGGGCCGCCGCGCTCTGGAGGACCGTGGCCCCGAGTGCGCGCGCCCGGTTCGGCAACACTTCGGCGACGAGCGCCGCCCCCGCCGCCCACTCGCCGCCGATCCCGAGGGCGGTCAGGAAGCGCAAGACCGCTACCTGCTCCCAGGTCTGGCACAGAGCGGTGAAACCGGTGAGCAGGCAGTAGAGCAGGATCGTCAGCACCAGCGTCCTTGTCCGTCCCCACCGGTCTGCCAGGATGCCGAACGCGAGTCCCCCGAGCGCCCAGCCGACCAGGAACCAGGTCTGGATCTGTCCCTCGATCGCCGGGCCAACCTCCTTGTACCGTGCGGCGCCGAGCAACTCCGTCATCATCGGCACTTTCGCGAAGTTGAAGAGCGCGGTGTCCATGATGTCGAACACCCACCCCAGCCAGGCCACCAACAGCACGAGCCGGTGGTAGGGGGTCAATTCGCGCCAAACGGGCGTCCGGGCGTCGGTCACGAGGGCTGTCGTTCGACACGTCCCCCCGTTTCCCTTCGCCAACGGATATCCTCGTTGGGAATGGTGGAAACGACGTATCTGTTTCGCGGTTGGGAGTTCATCCAGCGCTCCAAAGTCGGCAAAGGGGAATGGCTCGAAGCCCAGGTCCCCGGCCACGTGCATCTCGATTTGGTGCGCCACGGCGTCATCGGCCATCCCTTCGAGCGCATGCAAGAGGCGGGCGCCCAATGGGTGGACGGGGAGGACTGGAGCTACCGATGTCGGTTCGTTTGGGCCGCCAAGGAAGGTCTCCCGAAGCGGGTGCTCCGCTTCGAGGGGCTCGACACCATCGCCCACGTCTTCCTCAATGAGGAGCGGGTGGCGACCTCCGAAAACATGCACGTCCCGTTGGAGATCGACGTGACCGACCGGCTGCGCGAGGGTGAGAACGAAATCCGCGTGGAATTCCAGTCGGCGGTGCGCATCGGCAACGAACGGATGGCCGACTATCTCGCGGAGCAGTCCCTTCCGAACGACGTGGCCCGCTTCGAGGAGCGGTCTTTCGTGCGGAAGGCACAGTACATGTTCGGCTGGGACTGGGGTCCCCGGCTCGTTTCCTGCGGCATCTGGAAGCCGGTCGCCCTGCTCGAGTACGCCGCCCGCCTGACGGACGTTTGGATTCGGCAGAAGCACCACGAGAGCGGGTCGGTCGGCCTCACCGTCGTCCCCGAGATCGAGGGCGATGCGAAGGTCTCGATGGTTCTCGAGGCGCCCGACGGCGAGGAAACGAAGATCCCGCCCACGGGCAAGCTGACAATCAAGGAACCCTACCTATGGTGGACCCACGACCTCGGTGAACCGCATCTCTATCGGCTCCACATCACCCTTGAGGGCAAGGACGGCGAGTCGCAGACCGTCACCAAGCGCATCGGGCTCCGCGAGGTGCGCCTCGTGCGCGAGGCGGACGCCCACGGCGAGAGCTTCCAGTTCGAACTGAACGGCTTCCCAATGTACGCACGCGGCGCGAACTGGATTCCCGACCACTCGTTCCCGTCGGCGATCACCTCCCAGCAGATTCACGATCAGTTCGCGCGCGCGATCGACATGAACATGAACATGCTGAGGGTCTGGGGCGGGGGCCTCTACGAGAGCGACGCGTTCTACGACTTTGCGGACGAGATGGGAGTGCTGATCTGGCAGGACTTCGCCTACGGATGCGCGTACTACCCCGACACCGGCGAATGGCAAGCGCTCGCCCGAGAAGAGGCCGCGTCGAACGTCAAGCGCCTCCGCAACCATGCGTCGCTGGCCCTCTGGTGCGGCAACAACGAGAACCTCACCATGTGGCACTCGGCTTGGGGCGGCAAAGAGCACCAGCCCCCTCGCTACTACGGAGAGCACCTGTACGACGAGGTGATTCCGTCGGTGCTAAAGGAACTGGACCCCGAGCGCGACTACATCCCGTCCAGTCCTTACGGCGGCGACCACGCCAACCAGGGCGGGGTCGGCGATCAGCACTTCTGGGACGTGTGGCACGGTGGCGACTGGCGTCGTTACACCGACTCGACCGCGCGATTCTGCTCCGAATTCGGATTCTCGGCCTCGCCCTCGGCGGACGTCTGGACCGAAACCCTCGGGGAGGAGGACCTGGATCCGCGCGGCCCGGTCGTTCGATGGCATGACAAGACGGGAAAGTCCCTCGATCAGTATCACGGATTGGCCCACCTTCACTACCCGGAGATCGAAACCCTCGAAGATCTCGTCTACTACTCCCAGTTGAACCAGCGAGACGCCCTCCGCTTCGGCATCGAGCACTACCGTCGCTCCGAGTTCTGCCGGGGCACGCTCATCTGGCAGCTCAACGACTGCTGGCCCGTGCAGAGTTGGGCGGTCGTGGACGCGCGGGGAAACTACAAGGCCGCCGCTTACGAACTGCGACGGCTGTACGGGGCCACCCTCGTTTCGATCGAGCGGGAGAATGAGATCGCCCGGATCCACTGCGTCAACGATGGCGGCGATCCGGTGAAGGACGAACTCGTCGTGCGCGCGGTGTCGTTGCTTTCGGGCGAACGGCTGGGCGAGTGGAGGAAGACCGCCTCCCTAGAGCCGACCAAGCGCCGAGTCGTTTTGGAGGTCCCCCTCAAGGCTCTGAACACCTCGGAAACGGTGCTGGTCGCCGAATGGGGTGGTAGCGACGCGTGGCAACTGCTGTGCGAGCCGAAGCAGGCGCGCTTTGGGGACTTTGAAATCTACGCGACTCTCAGCGGCGAGGAAGGGCTGGCGATCCACGCCGAGGGTCCGGTGCTCGATCTGATGCTCGGCGGTTACGACTGGGATCACGGTCTGGCGGATGGTGGACCGATCCAGGGACCCGGCACGCAGATCTTCCTTTCCCTACCGGAAGGCGGGACGTACGAAGTGGGATATACCAAGCCGCCCAGGTCACTGGTCGGGCGATCGCTTGCGGGACTTCACGACATCCCGGTCTACCGGTCCCCGATCTAGAGCGCCGTAATTCTGAGGAACGAGGAATCCCGGTAGGTCAGTGCGCCCTTTCGGGATTCTTCGCTACCCTCAGAATGACACGGACACTACTTCGGCAGGCGGGCGTTCACCGCGTTCCAGTCGATCACCTGCATGTAGGCGTCCACGTACTTCGCTCGCGCCGTGGCAAAGTCGAGGTAGTACGCGTGCTCGTACACGTCCAGCGCGAGCACCAACGTGTGGTCCCAGATCGGGAAGGTGTTCTGGGCGTCGCCAAGGTAGTTGAAAACGCGCTTCTCGGCGTGGTCGTAAGCCAGGAAGACCCAGCCACGAGCGCCGATGGCGGTGGCTTTCAAGTCCTTCGCCCAGTTCTCGAAACTGCCGTAGGCGGCGCCGATCCGATCGGCGATCGGTCCGGTGGCCGGTCCGCCCGAGCCCCCGATCGTGTCGAAGTAGACGTTGTGGTTGATGAGGCCTTCGTAGGCGAACGAGTAGTCCGCCTTGAGGGCGCGCACGTCGCTGAAGATCTGGTTCGCCTTGGCCGGGTCCGTGTCAAGGGTTGCCAGTTTGGTGCGGATCTCGTTGGTCTTGCGCGCGTAGCCCTGCCAGAGCTTCAGGTGCTCCTCGTGCGTCTTGCGGGAAATGCCGACCCGCTCGGTGGTGAAGACCTTTTCGGGCAGCGACTCGGGAACGGTGACAAGCTTGGGTTCCATTGCGGTGTTCTCCTTCGTGCGGGCGAGCGCCTCGAGCGGCAAACCGGCTCCGACGGCGATTCCGGCGGCGGTCGCCGCCCCGAGAAAGCTCCGTCGGGTTACCTTGTGGGATGACGCCATGACTGCAAGTACCTCGCGAAGTACGGTGGCGTTAGCCTACCCGGGCCAATCTGGAGATTTCTTTCATGATTCGAGGGCGGCGACGAGGTGCTCGATACGGTCCGGCAGGACGACGATCAGATCGAACCGACGGGGCCGCTCGTGCTCGCCCACCTCGAAGGCGAACGCTTCGGCGGCCGCCACGATGCGATCGACCTTGCGGGAGTCCACCGCCTCCACCGCCTCCGCGAAGGAGTTTCGGCGTTTGACCTCGGCGAACACGAGGGTATCGCCGTCGAGCAACACGAGATCAAGTTCTCCGCCCCCGCCTTTGTAGCGACGTCGGAGGACGACATATCCCTTCGCCAGCAGGAAGTCGGCCGCGCGATCCTCCGCGCCCGTGCCTATGCGTCGAGCGCCAGACACAGTTGGGGGTCCTGCCGAAAGGGGGCGAAACCGAGACGGTGGATGCGGCACGGGCCGTGGTCCTCGATCGCCTTCATGTGTTGCGGGGTGGCGTAGCCGAAATGCTTGTCGAACCCGTACTCGGGGAACTCGAGGGCGAGGGCGCGCATATGGTCGTCGCGTTCGGTTTTCGCGAGGATGGAGGCCGCCGCCACGCACTCGATCCGCGCGTCCGCCGCCACCACCGCTTCGGCGATGCCGAACAGGCCGGTCGGGATGCGGTTGCCGTCCACGACGGCCGAGCCGTGGGGGAGGCCGAGGCCGAGGTACGCGCGTTCCATCGCGTCCATCGTCGCCCAAAGAATGTTGCGACGCTCGATCTCCTCGATCGTGGCGTAGGCGATGCTCCAGTGGGCGTCGCGCCGAATGCGCTCGGCCAGCAACTCGCGTGTCGCCCGGTCAAGTTGTTTCGAGTCGTCGAGCCCCTCGGCGTCGAACTCTTCTGGGAGGACGACGGCGGCGACGACCACGGGTCCCGCCAGCGGCCCACGGCCCGCCTCGTCGATCCCCGCCACGCCGGGAAGGTGTCTGAGCGCGCTCATCGTGCAACGATTGGGACGGGCGGTTCCTTCAAAAGGGTTCTCAAACTCGGCGGGACGGGTCGGCGGATGGTCTATGATCACTTGGAAGAGCCATGAGAATCCTCCGGATTGTCGCCGCCTTCGTCGTCTTCGGGGCTTTTGCCACCGCGTTTCCGGACGAGGCCTCCACCGCCGCCCGTTTGGAGAAAGCAAAGCGCAGCGAACCGGAGTTGATCGCCTTCCTCAAGAGCATGCCCAAAGGCGCGGACCTGCACAACCACGTCACGGGCGCGATCTACTCCGACTACATGCTCGACTACGCGATCGGTGCGGGTCTTCACTTCAACCGCAAGACGAACGCGTTCCAGAAGGAACCGGCGGAAGACACCGTGCCCGCCGCAAAGCTCACCGAGGATTGGACCGCCTACCGCGCCTTCATGTACTCGGTCAGCATGGCCGGCTCGTTCCCCGCCGTCAAGAGTGGGCACGACCACTTCTTCGACACCTTCGGCTTTATCGGGCCGGCGAACAACGGTCGAAACCCCGCCGACTCGCTTACGGAGGTGATCGCCCGCAACCAGGCGCAGAACGTCCAGTACCTGGAACTGATGACCTCCGTCGCCCCCGGTTCGGCGATGTCGGCCTTCATGAAGGACGCGCCGCCCGTGGACGACTTCGAGTTCGCCTTTCGCCTGCTGGAGCCCCGTTTCGAGGCGCTGCGCGCGGAATCGCGACGCTACCTCGACCAACGCGACGCGGAGGTCGCCCGTCGGCTTGGGCGCAAATCGGTGTCCGGAGTGGAGGGCCCGACCGACGTTCGCTACGTGGCCTCGCTCAATCGGCTCGGCGCGAACGCGGAGTTCTTCGTCACCGCCGCGGCGGCCATGGCGATCATCCAGGCCGACAAGCGGGTCGTCGCCATGAACATCGTCGCCCCCGAAGACTTCGTGACCGCCCGGCAGAACTTTGATTTCCAGATGCGAGCGATCGACTTCTTGTGGCGGCGCATGGGCAGGCCGAACCTCACCCTCCACGCGGGGGAACTCACCCTTGAGATTTCGCCCTACGAGACGATGCGCGACCGGATTCGCAAGACGATCGAACTCGGCCACGCCAAGCGCATCGGCCACGGGGTTTCGGTCGCTTGGGAGGACGATCTTCCCGGCCTCCTGAAGCTGATGCGCGACCAAGGGGTCGCCGTCGAGATTTGCCTGACGAGCAACGCGAGCATCCTGAAGGTTGAGGGCGACCGCCATCCGATCCATCTCTACCTGGACAACGGCATCCCCCTCAACCTGAACACCGACGACGAGGGCGTGAGTCGCAGCAATCTGACCCAGGAGTACGTGCGCGCCGTCCGCTCCTACGGCTTCTCGTACGCGCGCCTGAAGGACCTCGTCCGGAACGGCTTGGAGTACAGCTTCCTTCCCGGCGAGGGCCTGTACGTCGCTCGCGACTACCGGCGCTTGCGACCGGAGTTCGCGGAAGTGCGCAAGCCGTCCTGGTCTCCCGGGGCGGCGGCGAAACGCCTGATGGACGCGAACGAGAAACTGGCGATCCAAGTTCGGCTGGAACGCGCCTTCGTGGCGTTCGAGAACTGAACTTGGGGCGCTGGGGCGAGTCCGGTTTGCGGCCCGACCCGCTTTCGCCGTCGGATTCAAGGGCTTCGAGTCCGAGCGGCGAGGGTCCCGGTTCAGAGTCCGTTTGCCCTCGCCGAGGCGCTACGGCCGACGACCGGTTTGGCGTTTTGGGAAAACTGACGTATAGTCCGACCATGAAGCGCCTCGCCAATGTCGTCGTCGGCCTCGCCCTTGTCTGCGCCCACGTCGTCGCGTATGGACCGGCGGTGCTGAGCGGCAACGGCGAGGGCCAAGCGCCGCTCGTCCGGCTCGACAGCCGGTTCGGGACCATCTACAACTTCGCTCCGTGGGAGACCGGCTTTCTGGGCGGTACGACCGTCGCCAAAGGCGACATCGACGGGGACGGCGTGCCCGACATGGTCTGCGGACGGGGGCCGGGCGGGGTGCCCGAGGTCAAGGTGTTCAGCGGCGCGACCGGCCTGCTCGTGAAGAACTTCATGGGCTTCGACGCGTCGTTCACCGGCGGCGTCCGGGTGGCGACGGGCGACGTGAACGGCGACGGTATCCAGGACATCATTGCCGGCGCCGGACCCGGCGGGAGCCCGCGGGTTCGGGTCTTCGACGGCGGGACCGGCGCGGCCCTCGCGGACTTCTTCGCCTACGAGCCCTCGTTCACGGGGGGAGTGTTCGTCGCGGGCGGCGACACGAACGCCGACGGGTACGCCGAAGTCGTGGTGGGTGCAGGTCCCGGCGGCGGCCCACGCGTGCGCGTGTTCGACGGGCTGACGAACGCGAGGCTGCTCGACTTCCTGGCGTTTGACCCAGGCTTCGCCGGAGGGGTGTGCGTCGCGGCGGGCGACTACAACGGCGACGGCCGTGCCGACGTCTTCACGAGCACCGGCGCGGGTACCGAGATCACGCAGGCCGCCGTGTTCAACGGCGTTAACGGGCTCAACCTGTTCAGTTGGGCGCCCTTCGGGTCGGACAAGTTCTACGGCGCACGGGTGGCGGCCGTGGACCTGGATGGGGACGGCCTTAGCGACACCACGGTGCAGGGCGTTGGCCCGTACGTCCGCGTCTACCCGACCCTGACGGGCGCGGCCGGCATGTTCGACCTTCCGGTACGGGCCGCCGACTTCGGCGGCGAGTTGTTCATCGCGGGCAACGAACTGAAGGACGAGGTGCGCTTTCAGGCCAACCTGCCGCACCGGGCGCCGGGCGCGCCTCCCGTCAGCATCGAGATTCTGCAGATGCACCTCGGCGCCGTCCCGCCTCACGTGTTGCCGCCCCTCTTCATCCCGGAGAACAAGAACGGCGGAGAGCGGTGTTGGACGGCTTTCGGAGGGATCAACTCGAGCTTCTACATCAAGGGCCGCAACACTCTGGGCGTCAAGGTGGCCAACGTGTTCGTCTTCAACGGGCTGGATCTTGGGCCGCTGACTCTGAAAGGAGGCGACGTCAACGGGGACGACTCGGTCAACATCCAGGACTTCCTTCAGTTGCGCGCGAGCTTCGGGTTTAGCGTCGGCCAGCCCGCCTACAATCCCGACGCCGACCTGGACGGCAACGGAAGCGTGGCGATCGGGGACTTCCTGATCCTCCGGACCAACTTCGGGCAGAGCGGTCCCGGGCTATGAGGAACGAGCCGTAGGAAGCGGGGAAAGAAAGAGCGAAGATCGGCTGGCGTGGAAAGTCTCGGACGACCCCTTTTTCCGTCTCGTGGATCTCCAGCCCATTCCCTCCATCTGGGATTCTTTTCCCTTGACGAAACGCCGCGCGTCTGCTAATCTGGACCCGCGCACCGTCGAGGGTGCGTCCTTCCCGCGCTGAAGCAGGAGTCTTGGATTCCCATTCAGTCCGGGCGTTCGGCGGCGTCGCCGGCTCCGGAGAGACAAGAGCCGAACGATGCCTATTCCCACGCTTCTGCGCGCCCCTCGGGCTTTCTCGACCCTTCGTCCCTTCTTTGCCGTCGCGGCCACGGGCGGCCTGTTCGTGACCGCGGCCCCGGCCCAAGAGAGTCCCCTCAAGGTCTCCGGCTACCTGGACGGCTACTTTGAGACCAGCTTCCGTCGGCCCGGCGGCGGGACGACCGTGGCTCTCCGCAACTTCGACACCCTCAACGAGCGTGCGACCCTTGCCTCGGCCGCCCTCAACGTCGGTTACGCCCCGAAGAACACGCCCTTCTCCGGCACCCTGTCCCTCTGGGCGGGCAAGAACGCCGACCTCATCCGGATGTACGACACCGACCGCAGCCGGTTTGCCCAGCACGTCGTTCAGGCGTACGCGACCTACACCGCGCCGACCTTCACCCTCGACCTGGGCAAGTTCGGCTCGTGGATCGGCTATGAGGGTTACGAGAGTCCCGGCAACGACAACTACGGTCGCGGCCTCCTCTACACCGCCGCCGAGCCTCTCTACCACACCGGCCTTCGCGCGTCCTTCCCGCTCGGCAAGGGCGTGACGGGCGGCCTCTACGCGGTAACCGGCTGGTCCGAAACCTCCGGCGGCAACGGCAGGCCCGCCTTCGGCGCGTCGCTCAAGTTCGCGCCGGACGACGCCACGTCGATCGGGATCGGCGTGTTCCTGGGCAAGGAAGGCGACGACCAACCGAACCGGGCGGGTTCGTTCGGCGGCATCGGTTTCGGCGCCCCCGGCGATACGGAGGTGAGCCTCGTCAACATCACCGCCACCCGCAAACTCACCGACAAGATCCGCCTGGGCGCAAACATCGACGTCGCCTCCGCGAAGGGCCCGAACTCGGGGAACTGGCGCGGACTGGGCCTCTACGCCGCCTACGATCACGACGCGAAGAACACCGTCGCCGCCCGTCTCGAAGGCTTCGAGGACACATCGGGGGTGCGATTGGGCGTCGCCGCGAAGGCTTACTCGGCGACTCTGACCTGGACCCATCGCGTCAATCCGCGCGCCGACGCTCGCTTGGAGCTGAGGCGCGACTTCGCCTCCCAACCGGGCTTCACGTCCTCGTCCGGGGCGGTGTCCTCCCAGACGACGCTGGCCGCCGCCCTCGTCTGGAAGTACTGACCTCCCTTCACGACCCATCAAGCTCCCACGAACCCGCCGGGTCGGCAGCGTCGCCGGCCCTTTGGGCATGAAGGGGACGTTGCCTCGCGGGTAACGTTCCGACGTATGCCTAAGACCGTGCTGATCACGGGCGCGAACGGCGAGATCGGGCACGGCCTTATCGAGGCCCTTTCGACCCGCCCGGACGTGCGCATCGTCGCCCTCGACCTGCGTCCGCTCGAGGAGTCTCTCGCTCATCGGTGCCACGCCACCGTCGTGGGCGACGTGACGGACTCCGAACTCCTCGCACGTCTCGCCTCCGAACATTCGATCGACACCGTGTTCCACCTCGCGGCCCTCCTCTCGAGCCGTTCGGAACGCCAGCCGCTCCTTGCCCACCGGGTGAACGTGGACGGCACCCTGAACCTGCTCGAACTCGCGATCTCGGAGTGCCGCACCGAGGCGAAGGACGTGGTGTTCGTCTACCCGAGTTCGATCGCCGTCTACGGACTGCCGGACCTCGAAACCAAAGACTCGGCCGCCGCGGTCGACGAGGACAGCTACGTCGAGCCGACCACCATGTACGGCGTCAACAAGCGGTACTGCGAGATGCTCGGAGGCTACTATGCCGACCACTACCGCCAGCTCGATGCCGAACCCAGCCGAGGCCACCTGGACTTCCGCTGTATCCGGTTTCCCGGCCTTATCAGCGCCGCCACCATTCCCTCCGGCGGGACCAGCGACTTTGGCGCCGAAATGCTCCACGCCGCCGCGAAGGACGAGCCCTACGCCTGCTTCGTCCGGGCCGACACCCGTATTCCCTTTATGGCAATGCCGGACGCGATCAAGGCCCTCCTCCTGCTCGAGGCCGCGCCCAAGGCAAGGTTGACGCGCCAGGTCTACAACATCGCCGCGTTCAACCCCTCCGCCGACGAAATACGACGACTGACCCTCGACGCTTTCCCGAACGCCATCGTCACCTATGCGCCCGATCTTCGTCGACAAGGGATCGTGGACGCCTGGCCGGCCGACGTGGACGACTCGGCCGCGCGCCGCGATTGGGGCTTCGCACCCGACTACGACCTTCTGCGCGCGTTCGGGGAGTACCTCGTCCCCGCCCTGGGCCGTCGCTGATGCCCGTTCCCGCGCTGGCCTGCTTCGTCGCGTGGATCGCTTACGGGGCGTTGCTTTGGCGTCGCTCCCCCCGCTGGCGGGCTCGGGTTCAGAGCCTGTCGCGGACGGCGAAGGGGGTGGGAGGCACGGGGTTGCTGTTTCTCGGTGCGGCGGTCCTGCTGGGGGGCCTTGCCTCCCTCGCACCCCTTGGTTTGGCTCGCGAAGGCAAGCTGGAACCAGGCGGCTGGGTTCTCGCTGGGGTCGTTGGCCTAGCCTTTGTCCACGCCCAAGTGGTCGCCGTCGCCCTGATGGTCGCCCTCGTCCAGGAAAACGCCGACGCGGCGAGGGGGTCCGGTCCGTCAAAATGACGGTATGAGGCGTAATCCCGTTCTTGTCGCCACCGTCGCCGCCCTCTTGGTGTCCGCCGTGGCGAGCTTCGGCCAGCCTGCCGCCAAGGTCGAGGACAACCCTCTGATCAAGATTCGGAAGGTGGAGTTGCTCAACCAGATTCTGCCCGTGGTCATGACCAAGGAGCAGTTGGACGCGATTCTCCCCGCCGTGGAGCGGGCGCGCGCCAAGGTTCGGGAAGTCGAGAAGAAAGAGGCGACCGAACTCCGCGCGATCGAAGCCCGGATGGATACCGCCATCAAAGCGGCCCTCGAAGAGGGTCAGGTCCCCAAACTCGAGTTCGTGGACCGATTGCGCCAACTGATGTGGGCGATGGGTCTGCGTCGTCAGACCGTTGTCGGCGAGAACACGGAGTCCGTGCTCGCTTCCTTGAAGAAGGAGCTGAACGCGGGCCAACTCAAGGCCGCCGCGAACGCGCTTAGCCCCAAGCAGATCGACCCCGGTGTAAGGGTCGAGGAGCTCACGCAAGACGACCGCCTCCGCATGTACGTCCGCTTCATCCTGCTCGACCCGTACACCTACGACCTTCTCGTCGCCCTCGCCCGAAAGAAATAGCCGCAAGTCCCACCCGGGAACCCCACGACCTCGAAACGCCTTACGGATAGTCAACCATGCAGAAGTCTTTCACGAAACTCGGCCTCGCCGCCTTCGTCCTTGCCCTTGCGACCGGCGCCCTCGCGGGCGAGCTGAAGTGGCACACCTCGCTCGACACCGCCATGGCGGAGTCGAAGAAGACGGGCAAGCCGATTCTTGCCGACTTCACGGGCAGCGACTGGTGTTCTTGGTGCATCAAGCTCCACAACGAGGTGTTCGCGAAGCCGGAGTTCGGCCAGTGGGCCAAGTCGAACGTCGTTCTCCTCGCGCTCGATTTTCCGATGAAGAAGAAGCAGCCGGAGGCGGTCAAGAAGACCAACGAGGCCCTCGCCGAAAAGTACAAGATCCAAGGTTTCCCGACGGTTCTTGTCCTGAACTCCGGCGGCAAGGAGATCGGACGGCTGGGCTATGAGGCGGGCGGACCGTCCGTCTGGATCAAGAAGGCCGAAACGGTCGTCAAGAAGGCGTAGCCCGCTGTACGAGAGAGGAAGGGGGAAAAAGGAAGGCGAGTCTCGGCGCCCTTCTCTCTCCCTCTCACCCCTGCCATCATCCCTCCCCATGCACGAGGTCGGCATCATGAACCAGGCGCTCGAGATGGCGCTCGACGCCGCCGAGCGAGAGGGAGCGAGCAGGATCACGCGCATGCGCCTCCGGATCGGGGCGATGGCGGGGGTCGTGCCGGAGGCCTTGGAGTTCGCCTTCGACGTCGTGACCCGCGAGACCCTCGCCGAGGGCGCGGTGTTCGAGTGGGAGGAGGTGCCGGTTCGGTGCGCGTGCGCCAACGGGTGCCCGGACTTCGAGCCGGAGGGACCCGTGTTCCTGTGCCCGGTCTGCGGCACCGCCTCCTGGAACGTCCTGCAGGGACGCGAACTCAATCTCGTGGATATCGAGATCGAATCCTAGCGCCAGCCGGCGAGGACCCGGCGCACGCACGCCAACTGGAACGCCACGTTCTCGTATTCGTGCTTGCCCGTGTGATGCTCGACGCCCCAACAACCCGCGTAGCCCGCGTCCTTCAGCGTCTTCATCGCGGGCTCCAGACACTCCGTCGTCACGCGGTAGTCCACGTGGGTGTGCATCGCGTACTTGGCCATCTTCCGGTCGCCGCCCGGTTCGTCGCCGTCCTCCCAGTGGTGGAGGTGCAACAGAAAGCCGTAGAACGGGGAGTTCACCGCTTCGGCGAGGGCGGCCATGTTGTCCGAGATCAGGGACAGGCCCCAGTGGCTCTCGGGACCGACGCGCATCCCGGCGTCCTTGCCGATCTTCACGTATTCGCCATAGCGCGCGACCAGTTCGGCCATCTGTTCGTCGGTGGCCTTCGCGACCGTCCCGCCCGTGTCCACCCGGAAGGTCTTCGCTCCTAGGCGCGTCGCGATCTCCAGTTCTCGAAGGCACTTGTCGCGGTTGGTCGCGCGGACCTTCGGATCGTCGTCCCAAACGTGGCAGCCGTCGGCGTGGTAGTTCGCCAGGACGAGGCCCCGCGACTCAAGGCCCTCTTTCACCTTCGCGACGTAGCCGTCGTCGGTCGAGTCCATCAGGCCGTTCCAGATATCGGCGGTGTTGAGGTGGTACCGATAGCGACACGCTTCGAGGTACCCGAACAGGTCGATCGTGCCCGCCGCGAGGGCGCCGTGAAAACTGAACGAAGCGATCGAAATCGGTTCCATGCCCGCACGATAGCCTGTTGCGACCGGGGCTCAGGGCGTCCCGGTCGCAAAGGCCCACGACCCGTCAGTCGCCGCTCTTCCCAAACCCGGCTCGGAGGATCAGGAAGTCCGAGACGCTCACCGAGCGGTCACCGTTGAGGTCGGCGTTGGGGTTCCAGTTGTTCGAGGCGGGACTCGCGCCGAAGGCGGCGCGAAACGCGAGGAAGTCGGCCACGTTGATCGAGTTGTCGCCGTTGACGTCGCCGTTCACGAGCGCGAACGAGGCGCCGTTGAGCCCGGAGGCGCCGAGGGTGGCGTTCGCCAACTTCTTCCGCAAGGTGGACCGGTGTTTGGCGTACAGGTCGTAGCTTCCAGCGGCCAGGTCGGTCGAGAACTCGTACGTGCCGTCCGCCTTTACCACAACGTCGTACGAGCGGAGGTTGGTCCCGGAACCCACGTTTCGGACGACCACGGTGATGGGCTCGCCGGCAAGCGAGGCGCGTCCGTTCGTGCTGAACGATCCCCGTACGATTTTGCCCGGTGCCACGGTCACCGTCCCGCTCGTCTGTGAACTCCCCGAGGTGGCGGTGATCGTGACCGACGTCGCCGAGGCGGGATTGCCGGCGGTGATGGTGAAGGAGGCGCTCGTCTGCCCGGCAGGGATCGTCACGCTCGTCGGACTCACCGAGGCGATCGCCGCGTTCCCGCTCGATAGGTTGACCGTCTGGGAGTTGTTTCGAGCGTTGACGGTGACGGTTCCGGTCGAGATGCTGCCCGGACCCACGTTGGAAGGCAGGCTCAGGCGAATGGCGGGCGGCAGGAGGGTGAGATCGAAGCCCAAGGTCTCGGTACCGCGCGCCACGGTTACGCGGACCGTCGTGTTGATCGTCACCTGCGTCGTCGTGATCGTGAAGGGCACGCTCGAATCCTGCGCGTTGACGGTTACGGAACTAGGGACCTGGACGAGCGCAGGGCTGGCCGAAGTCACCGTGAACGTGGCGCCCCCCGCCCCGGCCGGACCGGTGAGTTGGATGAAGCCCGTCGTGCTCAGGCCCCCCTCCTGCGGATGGGGACTGATCGAGAAAGACTGGAGAGCCGAGGGCACGATCTGCAGCGTCCGTCGCTCGGTTTGGACCGGTGTTTGGGCGACGATCTCCACCTCGGTCGCGGCGGTAACGCCGGCGACGATGACGGGGAAAGTTGCCTCACGCTGTCCTGCCGGAACCGTGACCGTGTTCGGGACTCCGGCGAGCGCCGGAAAGGTGCTCCCTAGAGCGATCAGGAAGCCGCCGTCGGGGGCGGCGGCGGTCAGCCGGAACGCGCCTTGGACGTTCGCGCCGCCCGTTGCCGGGTTGGGCGCGATCGAGAAGCTCTCGATAGAGGGCTTGACCACGATGATGCGCACCGTCTTCTCGTCGGTGAGGGGTGGGCTGCCCGAGTCGGTGACGCGCACTCTGAACTCGTAGACACCCTCGAAAGCCGGAGTCCACGTGAACACGCCCGTCGTCCCGTGGATGGTTGCGCCGGCGGGAGCGTCTCGGAGCGAGAACGACAGCGGCTGTCCCTCCGGGTCGCGACCCGTGGCCGTGAAGGTCAGCGTCAGCCCTTGCACTCCCTGCTTGTCGGGAATCGCATCGAGCACCGGCGGCTGGTTCCCGGTGTAATTGGGGTACTCGTCGGCGCCGAGGTCCGGACGTCCCGTCCCGTAGGGGAGCACTCTCGGGTCGCCGTCCATATCGTAGGCCGTCGTGACCGCCGCCGGATCGCCGATATCGATGCATGGGCTTCCGATCCCGAGGTGATAGTCGCCCGCGAACGGGTCCACGAACAGCGGGTCGGCGACGAAGTTCCCGTCTCCGACGGGCGGACTGCCGAGGAGGTTGTCGTAGAAGCAGCAGTTCCTGTAGGCAAGGCCGGTGCCCGATCCTGTGACCAAGATGCTGGCGTTGTAGGCGATCACGCTCGCATCCATGGTCGCCGTGCTGAACCATCCGTAGAACACTGCGGACGTGTTCTCGACGAACGTGCAGTGCACGATGTGCGAGCTTCCGTTTGCTTCGTGACGCAACGCAAGGCTATTTCCGCGAAAGAGGCACGACTCGATGAGGGCGGGCGCCGCGTTATTGGCCAAGCCCGACCCTAGCTGAAGGCCCCATCCGCACAGCTCGAAGCGGCACGAGGCAATTCGGTTTCTGCCGCGAGGGTAGTCAATGAAGAAAGCACCCGTTGATGCGCCCGTGACCCATACGTTCTCCATCGTGATATCGGCACACGATCCCGCCACGCCAAACGTCGCTCCCTGCGAGATTCGAAAGCCGCTAAGTGTCATAGCGAATACCGTTCCGCCCTGAAGCGAGACGACGGCAGCGCGCCCGGAACCGTCCAGAATTGTTGGTGTCAAGTACGGATGCCGTTGCGACAGTCCGGATTCGGTTCCTGCGAATCCGCCGTGCAAGGAAACGCCAGAAGGGACCGCAATGCTCTCCGCGTAGTTGCCACCCTTAACCCAAATCTCGTCCCCAGGTTGCGTCAGAGCCGCGGTGGTCGCGATAGATCGCCGCGCGTCGGCCCACGACGCGCCCGAGCGCGTGTCGCTGCCGCTCGTAGATACATAATACCGCCTCGTCTGGCGCTTGGGCCAAACTTCCCCGTAGCTTTCGTCGCTCCCCAGGTCGACGCCACCGTTCGTGACCCTAACCTGGCCATCGCTGTCGGTGACCCCGGCGGTCACATACGTTACGTCGCCAATATCGCGCAAAGGGCTGGATGGTTGCAGGTGCCAGTTGCGTTGCATAGGATCGGCGAACAGAGGATCGACCGTGCTGACGCCCACCGGGGGAGTGCCGCTGATGTTGCCGAAGTAGCAGGTATTGCGCGCCGCAATCCCAAGTTTGCCGAACCCCTGGTAGTCGCCCTCGCAGAAAACGTTGTAGGCCACGATGCAGTTGTCGAGTTGGACGCTCGAGAAGTCGCCGTCGAACGGAGCTCGCAGGTGCCCCACAAACGTGCAGTTGATGGCTGGCACCGTCCCGTCCCAATCAACCGAGAGCCCGACCCCTCCGTCGGCGAAAAGGCAGGACTCGACCCGGACGGAGCCGTTGCCGGATACGGTGGCCCCGATTCCGCAACCGAGGAAACGGCAACTGTAGACTCGGATCGAAGTGCTTCCCGCCGAGTGTCCCAGCCCGGTTCCGCATCTTTGGAAGGTGCAGGCGCGTACCGTCACGTTCGTCGCGGAGCTCGTGAGCCCGCGTTCTCCCTGGACGATCGTGAAGCCATCGAAGACGGTCTCGAAGGTCGAGCCGCCGGCCAGGGTCACGACCGTTGAGAATCCCGTTCCGTCCAGGAAGGTCGGATAGGCCTCGCGATTACGTTGGCCCACGGTGGACTCGTCACCCCGAAACGAACCGTAGAGCCGGACGGCCGCCGGGAGTGTGAAGCTCTCGTGGTACGTCCCGAACCGAACGAACACGTTGTCACCCCGGGCCGCGACCGACATCGCCGCCGCGATCGTCCGCTTCGCGCTTCCCCAGGAACGTCCGTCCCGGAGGTCGTCGCCGACGGGGGATACGTAGAAGGTGGCCGCCAGCGCGACGGCTCCGACCGCCATCGTCAGCAAGACCGCGAGCATGCGAGTGAACAGGAGTCTCATGGCGAACCCAGGGTAAGGCAACCGGGCTCGACGAACCGTGATGCGGGTCACTAGCACCGGGTCCCGAGAGAATACAGCAGAGCTGTCCGATTCAGGGCCCCTTTTTCAGGGACCTTTGCCCCAATGACGGGGACGGCAACCCTGAACGTGCGAACCTTGGAGCAGGGAGTACACCCGCCTCGGCCGATCCGGGCTTAGCGTCAGTCGCCTTTGCCTCGGAACAATGAATTTCGGCGTCGACACGAACCAAGCCGACTCGTTCGCGATTATGGACCGTGCCCTCGAGCTCGGCATCAACTTCTTCGATACCGCCGACGTCTACGGCTGGAAAGTGGGAGAGGGCATCACCGAGAAACTCCTCGGCGATTGGTTCGCCCAGGGCGGGAAGCGCCGGGAGCGGGTGGTTCTCGCCACCAAGTGCTACAACCCGATGGGCAAAGACGAGTTGGAGAACTGGCCGAACACCCGGAACCTGAGCGCGCTCCACATCCGCCGCGCGTGCGACGACTCGCTCCGTCGCATGAAAACGGACTACATCGACCTCTACCAGATGCACCACGTTTACCGAGACGCCCCCTGGGACGAGATCTGGGAGGCTTTCGAGGTGCTCCGGTACCAGGGCAAGGTGCTCTACTTTGGCAGTTCGAACCACGCCGCCTGGAACATCGTCCAGGCCAACGAGACCGCTCGGCAACGCGGGCTGTTCGGACTCGTGAGCGAGCAGTCCAAGTACTCGTTGCTCCAGCGTGAGATCGAGATGGAGGTCGCTCCGGCGTGCCTGGCCTACGGGGTGGGCATTATCCCGTGGTCTCCCCTCGGTGGCGGCGCGCTCGGCGGCGTGATGAAGAAGCAGGAGGGTGCGCGTCGTTGGAGCCATTGGACGACGAGCATCCTCGAGAAGCAGAGCGCCCAACTCCAAGCGTTCGAGGACCTGTGCGACGAGGTCGGCCAACAGCCTGCCAATGTCGCCCTCGCCTGGTGCCTGAGCAAACCCTACGTCACCGCGCCGATCATTGGTCCGCGCACGATGGCGCAGTTGGACGGAGCCTTGGGCGCGCTGGACTTGCGGATCACGGACGAGTTGAACGGGAAGTTGGACGCGATCTTTCCCGGCTTTCGAACCGCCCCCGAACACTACGCCTGGTAACTGAACGACGCTGGGGAGGCCGCGAGGTCTCCCCACAGTCCCCTTAGCCGCCGCCGTTCGCGATCGTCGCGGCGACCGCAACGGGCTTCGTCACGAGGCGAAACTCGAGACGGACCTCGTAAGCCCTCGGCCACGGGAGTTCGATCTTGACGCCCTCGAGTCCGGCATATTCGTACTCGTCGGTGCCGACGAAGAACCGTTTTCCCGCGAAATAGTCACGGTAATAGGCGAGGAGGCGCTTGTTCAGGTCATTGCGGACGATCGTGTTGAGTTCCTGCAACGTCCTCGGATCGGCCTGCTCTCGAAAGAGTCCGCTCTCGGTGTCGAGCAGGGCGTAGGCGATCGGGCGCGTGTACGAGTGGTACACGAAGTCGTTCACAAACCGGTGCAGAAGGAACTCGTTCTGGGCGATCTCGCGCAACAGGGGACTTCGGTTCTGCCGACGGGCCAGCAGATACACGTTGGACGCGGGGATGGCGGTGCCCATCGTGTTGCCGGCGGTGTTCCAGCCCGCGTACGACAGAATGCGGCTGAGACGACCGCCGTCGCGCAACGCGTCCACGACCTCTTTCCGGCCCGCTCCGTTGTACTGGAGGTCGATGTCGGCGACGCCCACCGGCAAGCCCTCGTCGATCTCGTGTTTCATCTCCTCGAGGAACGCCCGGAACGATTCCGGACGCGCCTTCGGCACGTTGACGAAAAGGGTGTAGTCGTAGGGTTCGTTCGGACCGGCGACCCTCGCCCCGCTGGCCAGCAACTGATCTCGCAGGCTCAGTTCGATCGGCTTCGCCTCGTAGGGGGCGAGTTGCGTCTTGAGCCGCTCGTCGGAGTAGACGATGCGGGCGTGGGGCAGCCAACCGGAGCGCCGCACGATCACCCGGCTGATCAGTAGGCTCGAAAGCTGGTCCACCCCTTCGAAGAAGTAGACCTTCGCGTCGACGCCGAGCCGCTTCGTCATCGCTACCAGCGCGCGCGTTTCGGCATTGTGAGGGCCGTGCTCCCGCGCGTCGTCCTGGCCCATCACGACGTAGTCGAAGGCTCCCGAGACCGCCATGTGGATCGCGTGGCGCTGGACGCTATGGTTTCGGGCACGGGTGTCGCGATACGCCTGCTGGGGCCCGGCGGGCACTCGCTGGCGAAGGGCGATGATTTCTTTGGAGACGGCGGGCTTGCCCGCGTCCGTCTTCATGGACTCCAACTCCATCAGGCGGGCCAGATCGTCGCGCCAGGCCCGGTTCGACTTCAGCCCCGTCGGGGCCAGGCGCATCGTCGCGCCGAAGGCGAAGACCCAGAGGTTGGGGTAGCGCTTTCGGATCGCCGCCAACCGGTCGAGACGTTCGATCGCCTTCTGCTCGCTCACGTCGCCGACGCGAGAGGCGATCAGACCCCCGTAGCACACCATGTCCACGCTCGCGACAAGGGCCGACACGTCGCTAAGGTCCTGCAACTCGAGCCAGGTGAGGATGCGCTCCGGCTCGCCGGGCGTCGTAAAGTGGCCGAGGTACTCCTTCGGCGGCGTTTGAACCTGAATCTGCGCGATGCGCCCGATCATCTGGGCGAACTGGGAGCAGGCCGGCCGGTCGTCGAGCGGCACCAGGATGATGCGCGACGCCTGCGTCAGCGAGGCGGCGAACACTGCGCCCAGCAATGCGAGCGGACGAATCAGGCGATCCAGGGATTGGGCTTGCGGGTGCAAACGGAACGTCATTGTACTCGGGGCGGCGAACTGGACTCTCGTAGGAGGCGGAAGAAGGGGTTTGGCTCCCATCCGGCGAACTGCGACGTTGTACGCCGGGCGCACCGGCGCAGAGGTCGCCCTATGAAACCGATCGCTACCCTCGTCGCCCTTGTTGCGCTCGCCGCGTTCGCCGCCGCGCAAACCGACCAGAACCGCCCGAACCGTGGCCAGGATCGAGGAACTCGCGTCTTCAACGGCCGCGACCTGACCGGTTGGAAGACCAAAGCCGATTCGGGCCCCGCCGACAAGTGGCGCGTCGGCCGCCCGTCGCTCGACCCCGCCAACCCCGCCAAACTGGTCGTCGAGGAGGGCGGCCGCGCCCTGATCAACGACATCGTCGAGCACGGCACCAGCCGCGACATCGTCAGCGAGGCGGTCTTCGGTGACTGCGTCATCCGGTTGGACGTGATGGTCCCGAAGGGCTCGAACAGCGGCATCTACGTGATGGGCGAGTACGAAATCCAGGTGTTCGACTCGGTGGGCAAGGAATCGAACCCGGCTCCGAACGACATGGGCGCCCTCTATGGCGCGCAACCGCCGAAGAACCCGAAGTACCTCGCGCCCGGCGAGTGGAACACTTACGAAATTCACTTCCAGGCCCCCAAGTTCGACAAGGACGGCAACAAGACGGCCAACGCCAAGTTCCTGAAGGTGATCCTTAACGGCGCGACGATCCATGAGAACGTCGAGATGAAAGGCCCGACCCCGGGCGGGGTGGACGGCAAGGAGAAGGCCGAAGGCCCCCTGATGTTCCAGGGAAACCACGGACCCGTCGCCTACCGCAGCATCCGGGTCGCGCCCTTGCCCAAGTAGGTCGGCCTCGTTTCGTTTCCGACGTCGGAGGTTCCGGCACAATAGGACGATGCGTATCGCCGTCGCCTCCGACCATGCCGGGTACGAGTACAAGCGGGCCATCGTCGAACAACTGCGACGGCTTGGCCACAAGGTCGTGGACTACGGGACCGACTCGAACCAGGCGTGCGACTACCCCGAGTTCATCCGTCCGGCCGCCAAGGCGGTCGCCTCGGGCCAATGCGACCGCGGCGTGGTCCTTGGAGGATCCGGGAACGGAGAGGCGATCGTCGCGAACCGAATCCCCGGCATACGGTGCGCGGTGTGCTGGAACCTCGAGTCCGCCACCCTGGCCCGCCGGCACAACGACGCCAACATGATCTCCCTGGGCGAGCGGATGATGTCGCGCGAAACCGCTCTCGAGATCGTGGACACCTGGTTGGAGGAGCCGTTCGACGGCGGGCGACACGCCCGCAGAATCGCGCTGATCGACGGCTGAGACCCTGGGCGTTTGACACCGAGAAGTCCGCTGTGCCATCATTACGGATTGCGCGTCGGTCGGAATCGACGTTGCGAGCGCGACCATGAAGACCGGCATCCACCCTCAGAATTACCCCGTCCTGTTCGTGGACGGCGACCATGAATGGACGGGCGTCTCGACCCATCACGGCAACGAGACCCGCGAGATCGACGGCGTCACCCACTACGTGATCCGGCTCGACATCAGCGCTTTCAGCCACCCGTTCTACACCGGCCAGAAGAAACTGGTGGACACCGCCGGCCGCGTCGAGAAGTTCATGCGCCGCTACGCGAAGCAGATGAACGACCCCGTCCGCAAGTAGAATCGTCCCAGGTTTTTGAGTCCGGGCTCGCGCCCCGCGCGAGCCCGGACTGCGTTTGGCCGACCCTTCGTTCGGTGCGCTGGGTATGGTTCGCACCGTGCGGTCCTGCGATGTGGTCGTGGTGGGCGGCGGAATCGTGGGCGCGATGGTCGCTTGGTTCGCCGCGCGCGAAGGTCTGAGGGTCGTCCTGGTCGAGCCGAACGCGCCCGGCGCCGGTGCGACCGCCACGGGGATGGGCCACCTCGTCGTCATGGACGACTCGGACGCCCAGTTCGCCCTCACTCAACTCTCGCTCGACCTTTGGAGCGAGTTGCTTCCCGAACTCGACGCCGGATGCGAGTGGACCTCTTCCGGCACGCTCTGGGTCGCGCGGGACGACGAGGAGATGGGACTGGTACCCGCCAAGGCGACTTTCTACCGGGAGCGAGGAGTAAAGGCCGACGTGCTGAGCGCGCGCGAGGTGGCCGATGCCGAGCCGAATCTGGCGCCCATGGCGGGAGGGCTGCGCGTCCCAGGTGACCGGGTCGTTTACCCGACCAACGTGGCGGCCCGGTTGATCGGCCTTGCCCAGTCCCGATATGGCCTGCAACGTTTGGACGGGCGAGTCGTCGCTCTGGATGGGACGGCGACGCTCGAGGATGGATCCCGCATCGAGGCGGGTTGGATCGTCAACGCGGCGGGCGCAAACGCGAACGACCTCAGTCCCGGCTTGCCGATCAAGCCGCGCAAAGGGCACCTCGTCATCACGGATCGGTATCCAGAGTTCCTCCGACACCAGGTCGTCGAACTCGGCTACCTCAAGAGCGCCCATGCCATGGAACAGGAGTCGGTGGCGTTCAACGCCCAACCGCGCGCGACCGGCCAGATTCTCCTCGGTTCCTCCCGGCAGTTCGCCGGGGATCGGGCGATCGATCGGGCGATGTTGGCGAGGATGGTCCGACGTGCGCTCGAGTACCTGCCCGGCTTCGCCCGCCTATCGTGTCTGAGGACCTGGGTTGGACTCCGGGCGGCGACGCCCGACAAACTGCCCATGATCGGACCGGCGGCTCCTGGTTCAAGGGTCTTGCTGGCGACGGGTCACGAGGGTCTTGGGATCACCACCTCCACCGCCACCGGCCGGCTGATCGCGGACCTGATCGTTGGACGGGCAAGTCCGATCGATCCTGCTCCCTACCTTCCCCACCGGTTCGCCGAGGTGGCGCATGGCTAGACCGGTTCGGGTTCGCGTGAACGGGAGGTGGACGGAGGCCATTCCCACCGAGACCGTGGCGGCTCTGCTCGAGCGTCTGGGCCTGCCCGCGAGACGCTCCTTGTCCGGCGAGCCTCGGTCCGTGCTGTGCGGGATGGGGATCTGTCACGAGTGCCGCGTCACCCTGGACGGTGACCCCCACCGGCGGGCGTGCCTCGCCCTGTGCCGCGATGGCATGGAGGTTCGCACCGATGGTTGACGCCCTGGTCGTTGGGGCCGGACCCGGTGGGCTCGCCGCCGCCGTCGCCCTCGCCGAGTGCGGCCTTTCGGTGGTCGTCGTGGACGAGAACCCCGCCCCCGGCGGCCAGATATGGCGCTCCTCCGACGGGTCGGTTCATCACGACGCCCGCGCGTGGTCCGGGCGCGCCCGCGCCGCCGGAGTCGAGTTCCGGCAGGGGTGCGCCGTGTTCGATGCCCCCGCCGTCGGGGATGTGAGGGTCGTCGAGGGTGGCTCGGCGTCTCGGGTCCGAAGCAGGAACGTCGTGCTGGCGACGGGGGCGCGCGAGTTGCACCTCCCCTTCCCCGGCTGGACCTTGCCCGGGGTCGTGGGGCTCGGCGGGCTCCAGGCTCTCACCAAGCAAGGCTTTCCAGTTCGAGATCGTCGGGTGATCGTCGCGGGAACCGGTCCCCTCCTTCTGGCGGTTGCGGCCCATGTTTCGGCACAAGGTGGGAGGGTGGTCGGCGTCTTCGAACAGGCGTCTTGGCACCGGGTCGCGTCCTTCGGCCTGGCCCTGGCCGCCTGCCCGGACAAGGCGTTTCAGGGGTCCGCGTTGCGGCTCGAGTGCGCCGACGCGCCCTATCGCGCCGGACGCTGGGTGGTCGAGGCGGAGGGCCGGGAGCGGGTCGAAAGAGCGATCGTGACGGACGGTCGTCGCACCGAGTCGTTCCCCTGCGACGTGCTCGCCGTCGGCTATGGGTTGGTGCCGAACGGAGAACTCGCCCGTCTTCTTGGTTGCGGGTTGGCCGCCGACGGGAGCGTGCCGACCGACGCCCGCTGCGAAACCGTCGTGCCCGGGGTGTTCGCGGTCGGCGAGTGCGCGGGCGTCGGGGGAGTGGACGTCGCCCTCGCGGAAGGCACGGTCGCCGGGCTGGCGATCGCGGGCTCACCGAAATTGGCGTCGGCCCAACGATCGCGGCGGAAGGAACGGGGCTTTGCGAGGCGGCTCGAGGTCGCGTTCGCCCTGCGGCCCGAACTGAAGAAGTTGCCCGAAGCCGAGACCATCGTCTGCCGCTGCGAGGACGTTCGCTGGCGGGACCTCCACGTCCGCTCCGACTGGCGCGAAGCGAAACTCGCGACCCGGTGCGGCATGGGGCCATGCCAAGGACGGGTGTGCGGAGCCGCGCTCCGGTTCCTCGCCGGGTACGGGCCGGAGGACGCCCGTCCGCCCCTGGTCCCGGTTCCCGCTCGTTGCCTCGCCGCGTTTGACACGGAGCGCGCCGAAGGGCAAGAATGAGGCGATGACTTGGCAAGGCGTCTTCCCCGCCATCACCACCCCCTTTGCGCCCGACGGATCGGTGGACCACGACTTCCTCGGACGGCACGCCGCTTGGCTCGTGGACAACGGCTGCCGGGGAATCGTCGGCCTGGGTTCGCTCGGCGAAGGGGCGACCCTGAACGGGGACGAAAAGCGCGCCATCTTGCGGACCTTGGTCGCGACCGTGGGCGAACGGGTGCCCGTGATCGCCGGCATCTCCGCCCTGAGCACCCAGGACGCCATCGCCCTGGCGAAGGACGCGAAGCGGGCGGGTTGTCGGGGACTCATGGTGCTGCCCGCGTACGTCTACCCGGGGGTGGATTGGCGCGAGGCCCGCGCCCACGTCGAAGCGATCTTCCGGGCGACCGACCTCTCGTGCATGCTCTACAACAACCCGATCTCCTATGGACTCGACTTTCGACGGGAGCAGATCGCCGAGCTGTGCGAAATCGAGAACCTCCATGCCGTCAAGGAGTCGAGCGCCGACGTGCGCCGCACGACCGCCCTCAAAGCGCTGCTTGGCGACCGGCTGGCGGTGTTCATGGGGGTGGACGACCTGATCGTGGAAGGGGTGGCGGCGGGGGCGACGGGCTGGATCGCCGGCCTCGTCAATGCGTTTCCCGACGAATCGGTGCGGATGTTCGATCTGGCCCGCGCGGGCCGGTTCGAGGACGCGTTCGCGATCTACCGCTGGTTCCTGCCCTTGCTTCGTCTCGACGTCCACCCCAAGTTGGTGCAGTACATCAAGCTCGCTCAAGTCGAGGTTGGCATGGGGTCCGAAACGGTGCGAGCCCCGCGTTTGGCCCTGGTGGGCCAAGAGCGCGCGACGGTTCTCGCCACGATCCGGCACGCGATCGCGAACCGGCCGACCCTCTAGGTCATCGCCAAACCGATGCGTGTGGTGATTCTGGGGATCCGAGCGACCATCATCCGGAATTCAGGAAAGTCACCCTTGTGTCGATGCCGATAGGGCCAGGCGATACAATCAAGGCGTGCCCACCTTCGACCCTTCGTCCGAGCGGGCCTTGCTCGACGACCTTCGGGCCGTTCTAGGCTCGAACAAGGTGCTCGCCGGACCCTCCGCGCGCAAGGCGTACGACTGCGACGCCTACACCGTGGACAAGTCCGAACCGTTGGCCGTCGTGCTTCCGGAGTCCACCACCGACGTCCAGACCATCGTACGTTGGTGCCTCGCCCACGGGGTTCCCTACACCCCCCGAGGGGCGGGCACGGGCCTGAGCGGAGGGACGCTTCCGGCCCTGGGAGGACTCGTCGTTTCCACGAAGAAGATGACCCGCATCCTCGAGGTGGACCTAGACAACCGTTGCCTCCTCGCGCAATCCGGCGCGGTCAACAAGCGGCTCAGCGAAGCGGTCGCGCACGCCGGCCTTCACTTCGCGCCCGACCCTTCCAGCCAGACCGTCTCGACGCTAGGTGGGAACATCGCCGAAAACTCCGGCGGACCCCACACGCTCAAGTACGGCGTGACCGTCCAGCACGTGCTGAAAGTCACGATGGTGGACCCACTGGGCGAGATCGTGACGATCGGTTCCCGCACGGAGAACCTCCCCGGCTACGACTTTCTGAGCCTGATCGTCGGCGGCGAGGGCACCCTGGGCATCGTCACGGAAGCGTGGGTCAAGCTGACGCCGAACCCGGTGAAAGTCGAGACGGTGCTGGCGTCGTTCCCCCGTGTGCGCGACGCCACCCAGACGGTCGCCGACATCATCGCGGAGGGGACGATTCCGGCCGCCCTCGAGATGATGGATCGCGGCATCATGAAGGCGGTGTCGCTCGCCTTTGGTTTGAAGTACCCGCCCGACGCCGAGGCCCTGTTGCTGATCGAGTGCGACGGCGCGCCGGAGACGGTCGCCGCCGAAATGGACACCGTGACGCGCCTCTGTAGGGCGAACGGTTCGCTCGAACTCAACGTCGCCCAGAACGAGGCAGAGCGACTCAAGCTCTGGACGGCCCGAAAGAAGGGCATCGGCGCGATGGGCCGGTTGGCGCCAAGCATCGTGACTCAGGACGGGGTGATCCCGCGCTCGAAGTTGCCGGAAATGCTGGACTTCATCGCGGAGGTGGCGCGGGACGCGGGAGTCGGCATCGCGAACATCTTCCACGCGGGGGACGGCAACCTCCACCCGTGCTTCTACTTCGACGACCGAGACCCCGACCAAGTGCGCGCCGTGGTGGCGGGCGGCGACAGAATCCTCCAGAAGTGCCTCGATCTGGGCGGGTCGCTCTCCGGCGAACACGGGATCGGGGTCGAGAAACTCGACCTGATGGAGACGATGTTCGGCAAGGAGGGCCTCGTCATTCAGGCCGACGCCAAGCGCGTGTTCAACGAGAGCCCCCTGTGCAACCCGTGCAAGGTGCTTCCCAACCAGAAGTCCTGCGTCGAGCATCGACGTCGATGGAGGGGCGCGGCATGGTGACCGTCGTACGTCCGACGACCGTCGAGGAACTGGCCGAGGTGGTGCGAGCGGCGGAATCGGTCGACATCGTCGGCTCCGGGACAAAGGCCGCTTTCGACGTTCGCCCGTACTGTTCGGGACGCGTCCACCTTGAAACGTCCGGACTCAAGGGAGTGGTCGAGCACGACGTGAGCGACCAGGTGGTCGTCGTGCGCGCGGGAACGTCCTTGGCCGACCTTCAATCGGCCCTTGCCGAACACGGCCAATGTCTGCCGCTTCCCCGTCGCGAGGACGTGGGAGTGCTTGCCGCCGGCGTCCCGGGCACGGTGGGGGGCCTGGTCGCAATGGGTCTGCCCCACGCTCTTCAGGGCGTCCTCGGCGGGCCGCGCGATTGGACGATTGGGATGACCGTCGTGCGCCCCGACGGCCAGGTGGCGCGGCTGGGCAGCAAGGCGGTCAAGAACGTGGCGGGTTACGACGTGACGCGGCTGATGGTCGGCGCCCGGGGGACCTTGGCGGTGATCGGGGTCGTGATCTTCCGGACCTATCCCCTCAAGGCGCTGCCAAAGCCGGTGGTGCAACGCTCCGGCGAACCGAATCCCGTCTGCGCCACGATTCATCGAACGCTACGGACCGATTTCGCGGCGTTGGCCGAACGGCTTGCCGGTCGCGCCCACCTCGCCGATCCCGCTTCGTCGACCGCTTGGTACGAAGGGGACCCCGTCGCGCGTTTCGCCGAAGATTGGGTCCTCCAAAGCGGCGCCGGCGCCGCCAACCTCGAGGTCGCGGACCCGATGGTGGTGGGGCTCATGCGGCGCGCGAAGCGCATTTTCGACCCGGCGAACAAGTTCAACCCGGGCGCGATGGGGGTCGTCTAGATGGAGTCTCTGAGCGACCTCGCCTCCCACTGCATCCGTTGCGGGTTCTGCCTCGAGAGTTGCCCGACGTTCATGGTCACGGGCAAGGAGACCGAGTCGCCAAGGGGTCGCATCTACCTGGTGCGCAGCGCGCTCGAGGGGCGACTCGTCTGGGAGGACCACGTCCGCCCCCACTTGGACGCTTGCCTCGGATGCCGCGCCTGCGAGACGGCCTGCCCCAGCGCCGTCCAGTACGGCCGCATCCTGGAGACCGCCCGGGGTCGCCTGGAGACCGCCCGGCCCCATCGGGCGCGCAAGGGACTCCTGGACACCATGGTTCGCCCCGGCCTGATGCGAGGTCAGTTGGCGCTCGGCGGCCTGCTCCCCGGTCGTCGCCTTCCCGTGCTGCTGAGTCGCCTTCTCTCCGGGGAGCGGCCCGAGGCGGACAAGCCCGCCGCGCAAGGCGCTTCCGGTTGGGCGCCGCTGGATGAGACGAAATTGCCCGAGGTTCGTGGAGAGGTCTACCTGCTAGAGGGTTGCGCCATGCGCGTGCTCTTCCCCCGCGTCCACGAGGCCACCCGACGTCTCCTGCGTCGGGCCGGTTACGTCGTCCGAGAGACGAGCCAAGGCTGTTGCGGCGCCCTTCATGCCCACAACGGCCACCTCGACGAGGCGCGCCGGTTGGGCGGAGTGCTGGCGGAGTCCCTGCCCGACGACCTCCCCGTCGTCGTCAACTCCGCCGGGTGCGGCAGCACGATGAAGGAGTACGGACATCTCGACCCCGAGAACGAGGCGATGGTCGGCATCGCCGCCCGGACTGCCGACGTGTCGGAGTTCCTCCTCCGGGCCGGCCTGACCGACGTCCTCGCCAACTCCCAAGGCCTGGCGAGCAAGTCGGCGACCTACCACGACGCCTGCCACCTCGCCCACGGTCAGGGCGTCCGGTCCGCCCCGCGCGAGTTGCTCTCGGCCGTCCCTGGCCTTTGCGTCAGGCCGTTACCAGAATCGGACACCTGCTGCGGCAGTGCCGGCATCTACAACGTGACCCAGCCCAAACTCGCCCGCGCGCTCCTCGAACGCAAGTGGGAGCACGTCGAGGCGACCGGCGCCGACTTCGTAGTGCTCGGCAACCCCGGTTGCCACGCCTGGATCGCTCAGGCCGCCCGCGAAAGGGGCGGCAATGTGCGCGTCTTTCATACCGCCGAATTGCTCGAGGCCGCCTTCAGTGGACTTCCCTCATGATCGTCCCTCTGCTCTTCCTCCTTCAGGATTCACCGATGCCGAAAGGCTATACCATCCCTGTCGTGGACGTCGCGGGCGAAGCCGCCCGCCAAGTCGTTGTGGACCGTGAACCGGGCCAGTACCTGGGTCATCCGACGACGGTGCTGCTCGAGGACGGCAAGACGATTCTGTGCGTCTACCCGAAGGGCCACGGCAAGGGTCCGATCCTCTACAAGCGAAGCCGGGACGGTGGCAAGACTTGGTCCGACCGCTTGCCGACGCCCGAAAACTGGGCGACCTCCCTTGAAACCCCGACCATCCACCGGGTCGTGGACCCAAAATCGGGGAAGAGGCGCCTGATCCTCTGGTCCGGTCTGTACCCCGCCCGCCTCGCGGTCTCCGAGGACGACGGCGGGAGTTGGTCGCCCTTGAAGCCGGTGGGCGATTGGGGTGGCATCGTGGTGATGGGAGACGTCGCACGCACCCAGGACGGCCGTTACCTGGCTTGGTTCCACGACGACGGCCGCTTCTTCCGCGAGGGCGGAAAGGCCACCGGGGTCTTCACGCTCTTCCAGACCGAATCTACCGACGGCGGGCTAACCTGGGCGGCACCGAGGGCGCTGTGGTCGGGAAGCGACGTCCACCTGTGCGAACCGGGGGTGGTGCGTTCACCGGATGGCAAGCGCCTCGCGATGTTCCTCCGCGAAAACCGCCGGGTGCGGAACTCCCACGTGATGTTCTCGGACGACGAGGGCGCGACCTGGACCAGACCCCGGGAGTTGCCCGCCGCGCTCACCGGAGACCGCCACGTCGCGCGCTATGCCCCCGATGGCCGCCTCTTCGTGAGCTTTCGCGACACGACCCTCGAATCGTCCACGAAAGGCGACTGGGTGGGATGGGTCGGCAGGTTCGAGGACATCGTCGCGGGTCGCGAGGGGCAGTACCGGGTGCGGCTGGCGAAGAACCACCAAGGCGCGGACTGCGCGTACCCGGGGGTCGAGGTCCTGCCCGACGGCACTTTCGTCGCCACGACCTACGGGCACTGGACTCCCGGCGAGGAGCCCTACATCCTGAGTGTGCGCTTCACGCTGGCGGAGTTGGACGCGAAGCGGAGCCAGTCGCCCTAGCCCGGTCGTCCCGTGCCTCTCCCTCGTCGTTCGGGGTATAAGGCAGTGTGGGTTGATGGCACGCATGTCCGGACCCCACGCAAGCCATGGCACATTCGGAACGGCTTCATAGCGAGGTTCGCAGGGTGGACCCATCGGGACGGCTTAGTCTTGGCCGAGACCGATCGGGGACGCAGTACGAGGTCACCGAGGCGGAGGACGGAACCCTCACCCTCGTGCCCGTGACGGTGATTCCAACGCGCGAACTCTGGCTCCACCAGAACCCCCAGGCGAAGGAGGCGGTCCTTCGAGGATTGGCCGACGCCGCGGCCGGGCGAGCGCGCGACGGTGGCGACTTCACCCGGTACGCAGACGAACCGGACGAGGCCTGACGCGCGTGCCGTTCAGGATCACTCTGACCCACACGGCCGATAGCCAACTCCACGAGTTGGAGTTCGGCGAAGACGGGAAGGACCTGGCGAAGCTCAAGAAGGTGCGGAAGTGCCTCGGCCTCCTGCAGACGAATCCCCGCCATCCCAGCCTAGAAACGCACGAGTACGTCTCGATGCGAGGGACGAAGGGGGAGAGGGTTTGGGAAGCGTACGTTGAGAACAGGACGCCCGCCGCCTGGCGCGTTTTCTGGCACTACGGGCCTGACCGGAACGAGATCACCATCCTGGCGGTCACCGCGCACCCATAGGGAGGATGCACCTTGGCGAGTGCCTTGATTGGCAACGACAAGGACGTAACAACGCGGCCCTCCCCTGAAGGGGCGAACGTGGTTCAGTCATAGGTGATTCGGACGCCACGAAACACATTGAGCCGAAAACGCATCGTCGTGCATCGCTATAGTCCAGATGCGCTTGAGCGTTAATACAGCTTTGAGGTCGTCGTCCGCGTTCTCGTGGTGCACGAACAAAGGTTCGAGCACTTCCTTCTGAGTCCACGGTCCGTACTCGGAGGTAGCTCGCCGCGAGTTCTTTCTGCCCGTTGGCCTTGAACCCGCTCCAAGAGTCGAAAAGGCCTTCTTGCGCACCGAACTTGGAGACCGCACCTGGCAGTTTGTCTACGGCCGGGCGATCAATCGGCGCGTTCTCCGAGTTGACCCTGACACAAAGGCGAGGCGTGCCGAAGCCGAGTGGTCCGGCACCGAAGATTTCGGCATCGGCCGTGTTTTGGTTCGCGCGCACGACCGCCCTCTGCACTACGGGCGCCACCGGAGACGCTCGGGAGCGGCGTCATCGATGGCGTATTGCCGAACTCACGCTACAATGGCGCTATGTCCAGCGCGGTCAAGGTCGGGGCTTTGGTGGTCGTGTTCGTCGGCCTGCTCATCGGGGCGTACGCCGTCCTGGGTCGGAGCCTGTTCGGACCGAAGCCCGATACTTACTTCGCCGAGTTCGCCGACGCGGGCGGCGTGACCCCCGGCACGAAGGTCCTCATGGCGGGGGTGAAGGTCGGCGTCGTGACCGAGGTGGCGCTCCAGGGGCCCGCCAAGGCCAAGGTCACCCTCGCGGTGGATCGCGGCGTCGCCATCCCGGCGGGCTCCACCGTTCTCATTCCCGGTTCGTTCCTGGGTTTCGGCGAGACCCCCATCCAGATCGTCCCGCCCGTCGCCGCGACCACCGCCCGACTGGACCCGGGGGCGACCCTCGCGGGCACCAAACAGCGTGCCCTCGACAGCCTGATGCCGGAGAGCGGCACGACCCTCAAGGAACTCAACGCCACCCTTGTCGCCACCCGAAAGCTGCTCGAGGACCAACAGCTGAAGGGCAAGGTCGAGGACCTTCTCGAAACGAGCACGAAGACCCTCGCCCGGTTCGAGCGCCTCGCCGCCAACGTGGACGGGATCATGGCTGAGAACCGCGCGACCGTCCAGAAGGCGATGCGGTCCGCCGCCGACACGATGGAGGAACTGAACAAAGGCACCAAGATGGTGACCGCCCTCCTGGCCGACCCCAAATGGAAGGACCAGGCGGAAAAGATGCTCGCCCAGCTTGGCGCCACGGGCAAGAAGGCGGAGGACCTGATCGTCAGCCTGAACGACTTCGTCAACGATCCCGAGCTCCGCGAGCCGCTCAAGCGGACGATGGAGAACGTGGAGACGATGACGGAGACGGGCACGCGGGTCGCCGCCAACACCGAGGAGATGACCCGAAACGGCGCCACCCTCAGCAAGAAGGCGATCGAACTCGCCGATCACGCGAACGAGATCGCCGCCGAGGCGAAAGTCGTCGTGAAGAAGATCCAGGACTTCTTCCAGAAGGTCCCGAGCAACGTGAACATCCAGCCCAGCTACGAGATGGACGTCACTCGGGACATGAAGGACAACCGGTGGCGCTCCGACCTCACGGTCTCCGCTCCTGTCAAGGGGGGTCGAGTCTACGCCGGCCTCTGGGACGCCTTCGAGGGGAACCGCGTCACCCTCCAGTTGGGCAAGCCGTTCGGCGAGGGCAACGAATTCCGGTACGGGATCTTTGCCAGCAAGCCCGGCATGGGGGTAGACTATCGGCTTGCGCCGAAGACCTTCCTCCGGGGGGACCTTTTCGACATCAACGACCCTCGGCTGGACCTTCGGGTGCGCTACGAATTTGGCAAGGACTACGTCGGCTGGGTCGGCGTGAATCGGTTGTTCGACTCGAACTCGATCGCGCTCGGAGTCGGGGTCCGACGATAGGAACACCGCGATGAAAGTGATTTTGAACCAGACCGTGCCGAAGGTCGGCAAGGAAGGCCAGGTCGTGAACGTGGCCGACGGCTTCGCGCGCAACTACCTGTTTCCGCGGCGGCTCGCCATTTTGGCGGACAAGAACCAGGTCAAGGCCCTGGAGCAGCGGCACGCCCGAATGGCCGCCAAGATTTCCGACCAGAAGGCCGCCGCCGAATCGAGCAAAGAATCCTTGAACGGCCAGACCGTGCGCATCCCGGCCAAGGTCGGCGCGGACGGCGGCAAGCTGTTCGGCGCGATCACCGCCGGCGATGTCGCCGAGGCGGTCAAGGCTCAGCTCGGACACGAGATCGACCGTCGCCGGGTGGCCCTCGTCGAGCCGATCAAGCGCCTGGGAATCTGGAGCGTTCTGTTGGACCTCCATCGCGACGTGGACGCCCATATCCTGGTGGACGTCTACAACCCGGACGCGCCGGTCGAGGTCGTCCCCGCCGCCGGACCCATCGAAGACGCTTCGGCAGAGTAGCTCGGCCGAGGAGTCCAAGGTCGTTCACATGCCCCCGGTCGTCGTTGCCCCGATAGGGCACGCGGCAGGGGTTCTGGCGTACGACCAGCTCTGGATGCGGGGACGCCGGTCCCACGCTGGTCGAGGATGGGATACTAGGGTCATGCGCGCCCTCCGCCACCGGGACTTCCTCCTGTTGTGGCTCGGGGCTCTTTTCAGCTTCAGCGGATCGTGGGTCCAGAACGTCGCCCAAGGGTGGCTGGTCTACGATCTGACCGGGGACAAGGCGAAGCTCGCCCTGATCTCTTTCGCGGGCATGGTTCCGGTGTCGTTCATCGGTCCCGTCGCGGGCGTGATCGTGGACATGGTGAACCGGCGCGCCCTCCTGATCGCGACCCAACTCGTGTTCGCCTCCGCCGCGCTGTTTCTGAGCTTCGCCACCTGGCAGGGGTTCGTGCGGTTTGAGCACATCCTCGTCGCCGCCGCGCTTATCGGGACGAGTTCGAGCCTGGAGATGCCCGCTCGTCAAAGCCTGCTGAACAAGGTGGTGCCGAGGGAAGACCTGTCCGCCGCGATCCCCGTCAACGCGATGGCGTTCAACATCGCCCGCATCGTCGGTCCCGCGATGGGCGGTCAGTTGCTGGCGCTCTTCGGGGCGCAGATGTGCTACCTGATCAACGGCCTGAGCTACATCGGCCTCATCAGTGCGATCACCGCCATCAAGGCGGACCTGCGCGGTTCGGGTCGGCCGGTAGGTTCGGTGAAGGACCTGCTCCTCGACGGGATGCGCTTCACGTTCCGGCACGATCGCCTTAGGGTTCTGTTCGTGTTGGAAGCGATCACCTCCGGCATGGGCCTGTTCTACTTGGCGCAGATGCCCGCGATCGCCAAAGACCGTCTCGGATTGGACCAAAGTGGACTCGGCTGGGCGATGACCTCCATCGGAGTGGGGGCGATCGTCGGGCTCGTCACCGTCTATCGGCTCAGCGAGTATCCGATCAAGGGGGTCTTGATTCGGATCGCAATGTCGACGCTCGGCCTCGGGCTGATCGCGCTCACCTACGTGCGACAACCTTGGCTGGCCTACCCGATCTTCGCGATCCTCGGCGGGTCGGCGGTCGCGCAGTTCAACACGACGAACACCCTGTTCCAACTGATCGCTCCCGAAAAGCTGCGCGGGCGCGTGATCTCGATGCACGTCTGGGCGATCTCCGGCATCGGTCCCTTCGGCACCCTCGCCCTTGGGTGGCTTGCGTCGCGGGTCGGTCTTGAGCCGGCCCTGCTGATCGGCGGTGGTTGCGTCCTCGCGGGGGCGCTGGCCGGTTGGATCAAGCGTTACGACTTCGAGCCTCGCGAAACGGACGAAAGGTAGCGGCAGACCTCCCATGGGTCCGGGAGGCGTTGCCGCCTCCCGGCGTGAATCGCCCTAGTCGCGAGGCTTGTACGTTCCGTGCAGAAGCGCCTTCGAGGCGCTGGCCGCGGCCGGGAGGCTCGATTCGCGGCCCTCGATGTCGCGGTTGGACACCTTCCATTCGGCTTCGCCGGCGCCCAGGCGAGTCTGGCGCCGCTCGCCGTTCAGGGCTTGCGACACGAATCGGGCGATCTCGGACATCGCGGGGGTGGGGGCGTTGGCGTTGGGCGCGACCGCCGCTTCCGCCAGGAATCCTCGAAGCAAAGGCTCGCGATGCGCTTTGAACAGGGCCGGTTCGCCGAACAGCTCCAGACTGACGATGCGCCCGTTCACGACGAACACCGCGCCGATCGCGCGGTCGTCCCGGTCAAGGGCGTCGCGCAGGGGTCCGAGGCCCGAGTCCATCCGCCGTTGCACCGTCTTGTCGGCGATCCCCGCCTTGAGGCTCGTCTCGGCGGGACTTGCCCCGGCGGCGTCGTTGTACTTGGCGACCTCGCGCCAGACGTCTTCCTGGTTGCCGTAGGTCGCGCGATCGCGAACGTTCTGAGGAACGACCATGCCGGTCCCCTCGAACTTGCCGTATTTCTCGCTCCAGCGGCCGTGGTTCACGCAATAGACGGGGACGCGCACGGTCTTGCCCGGAGGCACGATGGTGTCCTTCGCAACCACGCGATCCTGCTTCCCGCCCAGGAGGAGTTCTCCGCCGAGGAGCATGAGCGGGCGGTCGCCGTCGTTGCGCACCCGGAGCCACGGAACTTCCTCGGTGTCGAGTTCGGAGATGTCCACGACGCCCAGCTTCTTCGCCTCCGTCAAGGTGAGGTACTCGGAGTCGGGGCGA
Source organism: Fimbriimonadaceae bacterium (assembly GCA_026129685.1). Classification (GTDB taxonomy): domain Bacteria; phylum Armatimonadota; class Fimbriimonadia; order Fimbriimonadales; family Fimbriimonadaceae; genus UBA2387. The sequence goes on along the minus strand of JAHCHO010000009.1, from coordinate 47,276 downwards.
ATCGGGTCCTTGCCGCGTACGGGCACGACGACAACGTTGTCGTAGGAGACCGGCTCACCGAGGCTGTATCCGGGCGAATCGGCGATCGTGGTTTCCTTCGGGACGTCGGACTCGCGTTGAGGCGGGTCGACCGCGACCTTGGCGACGGGCGCGCAACCGCCGAGGATCAGCGCCGCGCCGAACAGCAAACAGACGGGACCTTTCATGGTTTGACTCCAGGACCGGTCCGAACCGGTCCCAAGGCAACCATGTCGCGAGACGTCCCTTTCGTTCACCCGACCTGGCGGATGCGAGTAAAGTTCGGAAGGTGGGTCGCTACCTGCGCATCTACAAGACCTTCTTCGCGAGTTCGCTGATCCGCGAGATGGAGTTTCGCGCCAACTTCTTTGCGAAAGTCGCCCAGAGCGCCGGGTTCATTCTCTTCTTCCTGCTGATCGTGCTCGTGATCTACGGCAACACGGACTCGGTCGCGGGCTGGGGGCGCGGAGAGGCGTTCCTGCTGACCGCCACCGTGTTCTTGGTCGAGGGGCTGTTCGTCATGTTCTTCCGGAGCCTGACCGAAATCCCGGAGCAGGTGCGCCTCGGAACGCTCGACTTCGTGATCACCAAGCCGGTGGACACCCAGTTCTGGATCTCGACCCGGAAGTTCAACCTCGAGCAGATCGGGGTGCTGGTTTCGGGGATCACGATGATGGCGGTGGGGCTGGCCCAGTCGCGAATATTCCCGAGTCCGCTCGATTGGCTCGGCTACCTTGTGCTGCTGGTGGCGGCGCTCGCGATCTACTACGCCTTCACCCTCGCGATGATGACGACCGGAATCTGGCTCGTGCGGGTCGACAACCTCTGGGTGCTGACCGAAAACGTGGCGACGATCGCGCGGTACCCCCTGGACATCTACGGCCTCGGCCTGCAAAGGCTGTTCCTCTTCGTGTTTCCGCTGGCCTTTCTGGGGACGGTGCCGGTGCGCCAGTTGACGAAGGGCTTCGACCCCGCCATGGTCGGCTTGGGATTGCTCTGGGCGTTGGTCGGGTTCGGGTTGGCCCGGGCGTTCTGGCGCTTTGCTCTCGGGCACTACACCAGCGCGAGCAGTTAAGCCTTCCATCGGCCGAGTTCGCGTATCACCCGGCAGAAATGCCGTCTCCTGCCGATGATCTGAACGCAAGAGCAGCCATGAAGCCCATTCTGCGAACCGTTTACGCGGCCTCGGTCGCCCTCGCCGTTGCCGTCCCCCTCGCCGGTTGCGGGGGAAAGAACACCGCCGAGAAGATTCCCGGTGCCTCCATCCCGATCACGGGCAATACCCAACAGCAAGTCGGCAACCCCACCGCGACCGTGACCGGTCCCGGAACCGTCGATGTCAACGTTGGCGGCGGCAGCCAAACGGCCACCGTTCCCAACGGGGTGACCGTCACCGCCGGTGGTCCCGTCGCTTTCTTCCCGATGGGCAGCGTTTTGGTGCGCGCACGCTTTGCCGCCGACGCCCCCCTGTTTCTCAACGGAGTGGACTCGGGCGTTCGACTGAGCAAGGACGACGGCCATCTTCTTCAGAACCTCGTCATCCCGGTGGGCCCGGCGGCGGTGATGGTCCGCTTCGCGGTGCTTCAGGGCGGCGACCGCAACGCGAGCCTTGGCCCGGTCGGCGCCGTCGTGTTCCGGGGAGCCGTCTTCGCCGACGGAACCTCGTCCGTCCCGAGAACGGTTGCGGGCATCGTCCCTGGCGACGGCGAGACCACCCAGGGCGCGCGCATCACCCTGACCTTCCACCCGCTCGCGAACGGCAAGCAGGTGACGCTGCGCGTCGAACACCGAAACGGCAGCGTCCTTAAGACGGCGACCATCGCGGGCGGCGTCGCCAACCTGACCGAGATCACTTCGGACGCGATCATCGAGGACGCCTCGTTGCTCGAACTCTCGGTGAACTGACATGAAGAGCCTCCCCATCATTGCCATGCTTGCCGTCTCGGGCGCGGCCCTTGCCCAGACCTCGTACCAGTCGCGGGGATCCGCGACCACCACCACCGTGGCCGAGGACGGAAAGGGCCGTTCGATCGCCTTCTCGTTCGGCCTGTTCGGGGGAAGCTATTCGGGCCGCAGCCTGAAAGCCACGGACTTTCGTTTCGATATCAAGCCCCACCCGAGCGTGAGCATCTGGATTGGCGCGTCGAACGTGGACGCCAAGGGTCGCACCGACGACACGACGGGTCGCCGAAGCTCTTTCGAGGCGCGGGCCACGAGCTACGGAATCCGTTACGAGTTCGCCGCCAAGGACGGAAGGCCGGCGGTCGGCCTGTCCTACGCGGCGTCGCGATCGAGCGACGGCCACCAAGAGTTGGCGGATGGGACCAAGGCGACCTACTACGGGCCACGTTCGGACGCCCTGATCGCCGACTCGATGGGCTACGAGTTCGGAATCCACCGGATCAAAGCGGGCAACCGGTCGGCCACCTTGATCGGCGCGGGCTACGCGATGGAGAAGCCGGTCGCCAAGAACCTCACCGGCCACGTCGAAGGCAAGCTGTTCTACGAGAAACCCAGCGGCACCATCGTCAACCCGGATGCCTCGACCCGAGGCATGGTCCGGCTGGGCGTCTCGTACGACTCGCCTTCCTGGGGCTCCGTCGGACTCTACGCGACGGTGTTTCCCGGCGGCGTGCCGTACGGCGGGACCCCGATCGGCGGTTTCAGCTCGTTCTTCCTGTACGAGCCGGGCGGTGTCGCCGAGGACCTTCGGACGAAGACCACGGGCTACCTCGACCTTCGCGTGAGTCTCCGAGCCAACTTCTAGGGTTACCGACCGAAAGAGCCGAGGGTCCGACCGGCCCCTGGCCCTTTCGTCTCTGCCCCGGTTACTTGCCGGGCGTGAGACCGTTCACCTGGACGTAGTCGTACTGGTCCAACGTGACGAGGTACTTGCCATCGGCGGTGAAGCACACGGGCGAACCGACGAAGGATTGCTGGGGCAACGCCGCCAGTTCCTTGCAGTTCACCGTGTCCCAGACCTTGACGGTGCCGTCCACGCTTCCGGTCGCCGCCACCCGTCCGCTCGGAGCGACGGCGGCCCAGATCACCATGTCACCGTGGCCCTTCAGGTTTCCGATCCGCTTGCGCGACTTCAGGTCCCAAACCTGGGCCAGGTTGTCGCGCCCAGCCGAGACGACCCGGCCGTTGGATCCGAGCGCAACGTCCAGGCAGCCTTGACCGTTGTGGCCGCCGAAGCTGGCGAGCAGCTTGCCGTTGGCGTCGTAGAGCTGGGGACCTTGGCCGATGGTGGCGACGAGGATCGTGTTGGTCTTGGGCACGAACATCGCGCCGTAGAAGTTGACGCCCTTGCCGGGGATCATCCCGGTCTCCTTGTTGGTGGCGAGGTTCCAGACGCGGATCGTGTCGTCCTTCCCCGTGCTGATAAGCCGGTCGCCCTTGTCGTTGAAGCTGAGGGCATGGATGCCGCGCTGGTGCCCCGGGGGCAACAACTGCCTGCGCTTGCCCGTCTTCGGGTCCCAGACGTAGATGCGCGCGCCCTCGTCGCCCGAGGCGACCCACTTGCCGTCGTGCGTCCACGCGACCGCCATCGCGGTCTGCTTGTGCTCTTTGAACTCGGACAGGGTAGCCCGGGTGTTGGCGTCGATGATCCGCACGACCGGCGACTCGAGGGCAACCGCCACTCGGCTGCCCGCCGGGGCCGGGACCAGGTTGACGGCCTTGAGGCCGACCATCGTCTTGACGGGTTTGACGGAGAACGCGTTCGCGCCCGCTCCGGCGGGGGCAAGGGCAAGGGCAAGGGAAGCGAGGATCGCGATGTTGGGCAAAGTGGGTGAGAAACCTCCTGTTTCAATACGGACGAAACGCTCGCGGGCATCGCCGCCATCCGTGGCGAGCGACGAAATCCGCTCCGTCAGTTAGAATACGCCGACGGATTCGCGCGCCGCGATAAACGCGCGCATTTGTTCGAGAGTCTCCGGACTGACGTGGTGCTCGATCCCTTCGGCGTCCTCTTCGGCGACGTCGGGGGTGACCCCTAGCTCCAGCAGGAACCGCAACACCAGCCGGTGGCGCTCGCGCGCGTCGTGGGCCAGTTCGATCCCTCTTTCCGTCAGGAAGATGCTCCGGTACGGCCGAGTGACGACGAGTCCCTCCCGCTGGAGACGCTGGACGGTCTTCGAGACGGTGACGTGGCTGACCCCCATCCGCGTCGCCAGGTCCACCGCGCGCGCTTCCCCCGTTTCGCGGATGAGCGACTCGATCAGTTCGACGTAGTCCTCCGCCGTCTCCGTCGCGTGGTCGTCGCGGGTTCGTCGGAAGCGGTTGGTCGTCATCGTCGTAAAGAATTGTAGCAGACGTTTCATTCGTCGCGTTCGCGAGGATTTCAGGCACGCGAAGGCGTACACGGTCGTACAATGGTCGGGTCTCGTCGAACCGCCCCGGGGGCCGGTCGGGGGGACTTGTGTCCGGATGAGGTTCCGCCAATGTTCACGCGCCGCGCTTTCACGCTGATCGAACTCCTCGTCGTTATCGCGATCATCGCGATCCTCGCCGCCATCCTCTTCCCGGTGTTCGCCCAAGCGAAGGAGTCTGCGCGGAAGATCACCGCCGTCTCCCAGGCTCGACAACTGGCCGCCTCGGTGATGATGTACGCAGGGGACTACGACGACTACTTCGTGCCGGCCACCATCTACCCTCTGGACTCGACCAAGCGCCAGATCTGGTCGCCGATGGTGCTGCCCTACGTCACGAGCAAGGATCTTTTCAAGGCGCCCGGCACGGACGGCGAATACGCGGACGGTTGGGACACCCGGAACCGCCAGAACATCGGCTACAACGGCGCCACGGCGGTGGACGTCACGTCCGCCGGTTGCGTCGAGGGTCAAGCGGATACCTTGGGATGCGAGGGCTTCACGACGGCGGTGAACTTCTCCCGCGCCGAGGAGAGCGCCCGGATCGGTCTGTTCGCCACCACCCCGCACGGGCCGCTTGCCGCCAAGTATCGGGGCTACGTGTTCAGCCCCTACAACGGCGAAACCTACCTTCCCGATCCCAAACTCAGCCCGCCCCTGGTGAGCGACCGCGACCTTGTTAGGGAGCTTTCGAGCCTTCCTCCCGCCCGCCTCAAGCCGATCTACTGCCTTTACCAGCGAGACGGCAACGACGGCGGCGTGACCCCCGTCGTGTTCGCGGACGGCCACACCAAGGTCTACAAGGCGAGCGCGATCAAGAACGCCGCGGCGAAGATCGTCTGGCGGTTCCGCTAAGGGGACGCGTAGGGCGGCGCGCCGGGCTACAATCGGGCCGGAGGTTTGTTCGCATGGCCGATCCGAAAGACGTGGGCGTGACCCGCAACGCCCGCAAGTACTTCACGAAGCACCACATCGACATCACCCGCGCCGATCTGCGTTGCCTTCACGGGGTCCTGTACCTGCGCGGCGTCGTGTCGGCCTACCGGGGCAGCGAGTTCAGCGACCTGAAGGAAGAGGTCGAGCGCATCGCGCGCCTCTTGCGGCAGCAGCCCGGCGTGCGCGACGTGTCGATCGACGTGATCTGCCGGACGTGACGTGAACGTCGACCGCCTGCGCGCGAAGTTCCTAACGGCCGACGTCGCCGTGCGGGCGGTTCGGAGCGGCGATCGGGTCTACATCGGCTCGAACTGCGGCCAACCGGAGGTCCTGTGCGAAGCGCTCGTGCGTCGCAAGGACGAGCTTCGTGCCGTCGAGGTCGTGCACCTGATCACCTTCGGCGCCGCCCCCTACGTGGACGAGCAATACGCCGAGAGCTTTCGGCACGTCGCCTTCTTCGTCGGCCCGAACACCCGGGAAGCCGTTCAGAAGCGCCGCGCCGACTACCTGCCCGTGTTCCTTCACGAACTGCCGTCCATGTTCCGGAACGGCCAAATCCCGATCGACGTCGCGATGGTGGCGGTCAGCCCTCCCGACGAACACGGATTCTGCTCCCTCGGCGTCAGCGTCGACATCGGGATGGCGGCCTGCAAATACGCCCGGACCGTGATCGCCGAGGTGAACCCCCGGATGCCGCGCACCCTCGGCGACAGCTTCCTCCATGTGGACGAGATCGACCACTTGGTGGACGTCGACCGCCCGATGATCGAGCACCCGCCCGCCGCGACCGACGAAACGAGCCGGGAGATCGCCCGCCACATCGCGTCCCTCATCGAGGACGGCGCGACGATTCAGACCGGAATCGGGCGCATCCCCAACGCGGTCATGGCGGCGATCGCTGAAAAGAACGACCTCGGCATCCACACCGAGATGTTCACCGATGGACTCATCGCCGCCATCGAACGGGGGAACGTCAACGGCCGCAAAAAGACCTTCCGGCCCAAGAAGGTGGTGTGCACCTTCTGCATCGGCACCGACCGCCTTTACCGGTACGTCGACAACAACGCGTTCTTCGACTTCGTCCCGACCGAATTCGCCAACGACCCCTTCGTGATCGCCCAGAACGAGCGCATGGTCGCGATCAACAGCGCGATCGAGGTGGACCTCACGGGCCAGGTCGTCAGCGACTCGATCGGCGAGCAGTTCTTCAGCGGCATCGGCGGGCAGGTTGACTTTGTGCGCGGCGCGGCGCGAAGCAAGGGCGGCAAACCGATCATCGCCCTCCCCTCGACCGCCCAGAACGGGAAGGCCAGTCGCATCGTCTCCCAACTGCTCCCCCACGCCGGCGTCGTCACCTCGCGCGGCGACGTCCACTACGTCGTGACCGAGTTCGGCGTGGCCTACCTGCACGGCAAATCCATCCGGGAGCGCGCCCTGAACCTGATCCGGGTCGCCCATCCCTCTTTCCGCGACCGGCTCCTGTCCGAGGCCAAGCGCCTAGGCTACATCCCCGAGGAACAGCCCTCGGTGGACCATCGCTACCCCGAGGAGTTCGTCCGCACCATCGTCGCCAAGAACGGGGAGACGCTCACCGTTCGCCCGATCCTGCCGACCGACGAGCAACTCCTGAAGGGACACTTCTACTCGCTCAGCGACGAGTCGAAGCGACACCGCTTCTCCAGCACCCTCCGATCGCTCTCGAACGCCACCTTCCGCGACCTCGTCAACATCGACTACAACCGGCAGATGGCGATGGTCGCGACCCACCGCGACGACGAGACAGGCGAACGCATCATTGGGGTGGCCCGTTACTATGCGAACGAGGCGACCGGCTTCGCCGAGGTCGCGATGGCGGTGCGGGACGATTGGCAACGGCAGGGCATCGGGCGAGAGTTGATGCTCTCGATGGTAGAGGCGGCCCAAGCCGCCAAGTGGCGCGGTCTCCTCGCCTACGTGGACGAGGACAACCCGAAGATGATCCGTTTGCTCCAAGGCTTGGGCGTCGCCTTCGAATCGCGGCACAGCGACGGCCAGGTCGAGTTCACCCTCCGGTTCGGTAGCGCCCGTCAACTCGCGGCGGATCGTTGAACCCTTCTTGAAACCAACTGCCTCTTCTCGGACTAGTACATCCCATGAATCCCATATTCAAGGCGGTCGTCGGTGCGGTGGTAGGGGCGGCGATCGGCTTCGCCTACCACCTGGTCCTCAAGGGCGCGGGCGCCACCTGAGCCTCGTGCCACATACCGGCGTTGCCGGTGTCCCTGGGCGCGATCACCGGCCTCCTCATCGCGATCGGCGCGGGCAAGTGAGGGCCCCGCAGGTACCCTCAGGGGGATGAGCCTTCCCATCGAGGAGCTGACTCCCCGCCAAATCGTCGCCGAACTCGACCGCTACATCATCGGTCAGGCGGCGGCGAAAAAGGCGGTGGCGATCGCCCTACGTAACCGGTACCGTCGCCTTCGCCTGCCCGAGGCGGAGCGCGACGACGTGCTCCCCAAGAACATCCTCATGATCGGCCCGACGGGGGTCGGCAAGACCGAGATCGCCCGCCGGATGGCCCAGTTCGCGCGCGCGCCGTTCATCAAGGTCGAGGCGACCAAGTTCACCGAGGTCGGCTATGTCGGCCGCGACGTGGACTCGATTATCCGCGACCTCGTCGGCGTCGCCGTCCGCCTGGTGGAACGGGAGCGCACGGAAGAGGTTCGCGAAGAAGCGGAACGCCGCGCGATCGAGCGGCTGGTCGAGTTGCTCGACGACGAACCGAGCGTCACCCGACCGTGGCGTCCGTTCCTCACCGTCGAGCCGTCCGGCGACGAGGACGATGATGTGGACTACGAGGCCGAGGAGCGGCTGCGCGAGGACCGACGTTCCGTGATCCGCGCAAAACTGCTGGCGGGCGACTTCGACGGGCGGCTAGTCGAGGTCGAGACCGAAGAGGCGCAGAACCCGTTCGTCCAGGTGTTCAGCGCCCAGGGAGTGGAGGAGATGGGGCTCGATATGGCCCATCCCAGCGGCATGTTCCAGAACCGCCGCCTGGTGCGCAAGGTCACCGTGGCGGAAGCAAAACCGATCCTCACCCTTGAGGAGGCGGGCAAGATGGTGGACAAGCACGGGGTCCACCGCGACGCCTTCGAGCGCGCCGAGCAGACGGGCATCGTGTTCCTCGACGAGATTGACAAGGTGGCGGGCAAGTCCGGCGGCTCGGGACCCGACGTCTCCCGCGAGGGCGTCCAACGCGACCTGTTGCCGATCATCGAAGGGGCGACCGTGCAGACCAAGTTCGGCCCGGTGCGGACCGACCACATTCTGTTCGTCGCGGCCGGCGCCTTCCATATCTCGAAGCCGTCCGACCTGATCCCCGAACTGCAGGGGCGTCTTCCCATCCGCGTGGTGCTCGAGTCGCTCAACGAGGAGGACTTCCGTCGCATTCTGACCGAGCCCAAGAACGCCCTGACCAAGCAGTACGAGAAGCTCCTCCGGGCGGACGGGGTTCGCATTACGTTCGAGCAGGCGGCGCTCGACGAGGTGGCGTTCCTCGCGACGGAGGTGAACGCCAAGACGGAGAACATCGGGGCGCGGCGACTGCACACCCTCATGGAGAAGCTCTTGGAGGACGTGTTGTTCGAGGCGCCCGGCGGCCCCGACGCGGTCACGATCGACGTGTCGTTCGTCCGCGACAAGCTGCGCCCGCTCGTGGACGACCTCGAACGCAGCCAGAAGGTGCTCTAGCCACCTCGATACGCCCCCGGCTTGACGTAACTGCGCCAGACGATCTCGCCCGTTTCCGCGTCCACCGTGATGTGCGTCGTGGGAAGCATCGGCTTGTCGAAAACGCCGTCGTCGAAATGAACCGTGTACGCCAGGCGGGCCGGATTCAGGCGACGGCGCGGGACCGGGCTCCCAAAGCGCTGGTGCACCGCGTAGCCTTCGCGGACGGAGACGACGGGCGCCGCGTTCACGTAGGCGGGAATGCGCGCCGCGTCTCGCCCGTAGGTCTCGATCGCGATCTCGCGGGCCCGCTCTTTCGTGATCTTCCGCACGGAAGGTTCCACCTTCGCGTCGCGACGGATCGTGCAATCCAGCAACACCCCGTCCAAGGGGTCAAATTCGAAGACGGCGTAGTTGTGCATCGTCAGGTAGGGCAACCCGTGCGGGCGATCTTCGAACGAGAGATCCACCGAGCCGCAGGTGTCCTCCCAGGCCGAGCCTTCCTCGCGCGGGCGATCCGGCTTCACCCGGACCGCCGTGAGCGCCCAGTCCGCGGGCACCCCCAGGCGCCGCGCCAGCGGCACGAACCGCTCTCGGGCCTGGGCCTCCGTCGTCACCCGCGGCGTGCCGCGCGGATGGGCGGTGGTGACGTGGGTCCGCGCCGTCACCCGATCCGTGCGGTGGTACAGAAAGACTTGCATGGTATCCGTCGGGATCACAAGCCACCAGTCGTTGGACGAGAGCATGACATGGCCTAGCGCGGCGTCCGTCTCGACCCGAGCGTCGGCGGGCACCGGGCCGAGCCCCAGGAGGGCCAGAAACCCGGACGCCGCCTCGCGAGCGCCGTCCGAGGCGGTCCCGACTCCCGGCCCGAACGCCAGCGCCGCCGTGATCATCCAAGCGTGAATAGGCATGTCGTTCTCCAACCGAGTCGTCACTCGACGACTCGAAACCAGGCAAGGACGACGTCGCCCGCGTCCGTCCCGAAGTACACGCCCCGCAACTTCGCGAACCCGTCCCCTTTGGCGGTGGGATCCGCCTCGAACTTCGGCAGGAGAGGATTCTTTCCCTCTTCGGGGTCAATGCCTGCAAGCCGAGCGGACGCGCGGAGCTGAGGAACATTGGCCCGTTCGCCCGGCGCAAGACTCGAGTTCGGCAGCGGGCGGTCGTAGCGACGCGAACGTATACTTTGGGTAGGTGTACCAAACGCCGCTTCCTCCCGAATACGCCGCGCTGAGCGATCAAGAGGCGCACGACCGCATCCAGGCCGCCAAGCGCGCCCTGGGAGACAAGGTCGTCGTGCTCGGCCACCATTACCAACGCGACGAGATCATCGCCCACGCCGACTATCGCGGCGACAGCTACAAGCTCGCCAAGGACGCCCAGCGTCATCCGGACGCCCAAGCCATCGTGTTCTGCGGCGTCCACTTTATGGCGGAAAGCGCCGACATTCTGACCCCCGACCATCAGGCGGTCATCCTGCCCAACCTTGCGGCCGGCTGCTCGATGGCCGACATGGCGAACCTGTTCCAGGTCAAGAAGTGCTGGAGCGAGCTGGCGAGCGTGACGGACGTGTCACGGATCGTTCCCGTCACCTACATCAATTCCGCCGCCAACCTCAAGGGGTTCGTCGGAGAGCACGGCGGCACCGTCTGCACCTCGACGAACGCCCCCGCCGCCGTCTCCTGGGCGCTGGGACGGGGCGACAAGGTGCTCTTCTTCCCGGACCAGCACCTCGGACGCAACTCCGGCGTGCGGCTGGGGTTCGACCCCGTCCGCGACATGGTCGTCTGGGACCCCTTCAAGCCCCTCGGCGGCAACACGCCGGAGCGGATTCGCGAGGCGAAGTTCCTGCTGTGGAAGGGGCACTGCTCGGTGCACGCGCGGTTCACCGTCGCGCAGATCGCGGCGGCGAGGGCCAAGCACCCGAACGTGCGCGTGCTGGTTCACCCCGAGTGCGCGCTGGAAGTGGTACAAGCGGCGGACCTCAACGGCTCCACCGAGTTCATCCTCAAATCGGTCGAGGCGGCCACGCCCGGCAGCGCCTGGGCGATCGGCACCGAGATCAACCTCGTCAGCCGCCTCGCCAAGGAGCATCCCGACCAGACGATCGTCTGTCTGGACGAACAGATTTGTCCCTGCTCGACGATGTACCGGATTCACCCCAGCTTCCTTTGCTGGGCGATGGAGAACCTCGCGGAAGGCCGAATCGTGAACCGCGTTCAAGTGCCCGAGCGCACCGCCGTCTTCGCCCGGTTGGCCCTGGAGCAGATGCTGCGGGTGGCCTAGCCGCTACGTCTTGTTCCGGATGTGGATCAGGTCCCCGTCCTCGATGACGTGGTCCTTACCCTCGAGGTGCATCTTGCCCGCGTGGTACGCCGCGTCGAGCGAGCCGGACGCCTCGTAGTCGGGCCAGTGCACCACCTCGGCACGAATGAACCCCCGCGCGATATCGGAATGAATCGTGTCCGCGGCTTTCAGGGCGCTCGAGCCGCGCCGCAACGGCCACGCCCGGGTTTCGTTCTCGCCCGCCGTGTAGAAGGTGATGAGGCCGAGCGAGTCGTACACCGCGCGGATCGTCTTCGCCCCCGCCGTCTCCGTGAGGCCCATCGACGCGAGAAACTCCGGTTGGTCAGCGGGGTCGAGTTGGGACAGTTCTTCCTCAAAGGGGGCGCAGATCGCGAACGCCGGAGTCCCGATCGCTCGCAACGCCCCCATCTTGCGCACGACCTCGGAGGATGGGTTCGCCGCGTCGCCTTCCCCGACGTTGAACGCCACCACCATCGGCTTGCCGGTCAGGAACTGGTAGTTCTTGACGATCAGGCGCTCGTGCTCTTCCAGCTCGAGGGCTCGCAGCGGTTCGCCTTCCGAGAGGGGACCGATAATCTTCTCGAAGGCGTGCTTGTCGAGATAGTCCTGGTGGCCGGGGACCTTGGCGTTCGGCGCCTTTGCCAGCCGCTCGAGCCGGTTTTCGACGATCTGGAGGTCGGTCAGCACGAGTTCGACCTCGATCGCCTCCGCGTCGCGAACCGGGTCGATCGTGTCGTGGTAGGGCGCGCTGACGCTGTCGAAGGCACGGACGACGTGAAGCAACACGTCCATCTTCTTCGCGCTGTCGAGGAACCGCTGGGACAGCAGACGGGGCGCGCCGCCTTGGGCCGCCTCGATGCTGTCGTGCAGGATCACCGTCGCCGGCGTGATCTTCTTCGGCTTGACCTGGGCGACGATCGCGTCGAACCGTGGGTCGGGGACGGGAACGGCGGTGACGTCGCCTTTCGCCTGCGATCGCGCGGCGGCCCGGTAGAGGGTGCTCTTCCCCGACTGACTGAATCCGATTAGGCCGACGTTCATGGTTTGCTCGGGGTGGGGGCGGTGTCGTTCCCGAAGTCTGCTCGGACGGGTCGCTCGCCCAACTGAGCGGGCAGGACCCAGAAGACGTAGATCGAGCCGAGCAGGAGGAGAATCGGAAGCCACGCCCCGACCCGCCGTCGGGGGGGCGGTTGCCGCGCGCTCATTCGGTTCGATTATAGCCGGTCCGCGGGCGCCCCGGCCCTGTGCTAGAATCGCGAATCAACGCGATGCCGGTGGCAAGACCGAACCTTAAGCAGCGGACGCTGACCGGCTTCTTGGCGCTCGTGCTCCTGTTCCTTCAGGTTCACGTCTGCTCCGCGCGACACGCCTCGCCCGATGGCCCCTCCTGCGACGTCCTCGCGGGTCGCTCCGGACCATCCTCGCACGATCGCGGCGAACACGTCCTCCGGGAGGGGCACCGCGACTGCGGGAATGCTTGCACGGTCGCCTCGTGCGCTTCGGGTTGGCACGTCGCGTCGGCGAAGGGGTTCGCGGCGGCGAACCCGGTCCTTGGGCTCCCCCCCGGGGTCCCATCGGTCTCGGTTGGTCCGCCCGGCCGCATCGCGCGCCTTCGTCTCCCCGTTGAACGACACCCTCCCAAGGAGCCTCCGCGCCCCTGGGCTTCTCGCGGACCTCCAACGCTCCAAACGGTCTAGTCCTTCGTCGGGTTGCTCGGCAACCCGGCCCTGACCCAATTGGAGTCGTCCTTGAAGTCCCTTGCCATCCTCTCGTTCGTCGTCGTCGCGTCGCCGACTTGGTGCCAGACGCTATCCCTTGCGGACGCTCTTTCCCAAGCCCGTGCCAACCGTGGCACCGTCCGGGCGGCGGAACTCGGCGTCGAGCGGGCGCGGTTCGAGTCGAGTGCCCGTGCGAGCAACCCCCCGGCACGCCTCGGCATGGGATGGTCCAACCGACCGGGTCTAGGGGCGACCGACCAAGACCTGTTCTTGAGTCAGCCGATCGACGCGTTCGGAAGGGGGGCGGCCGCCCGCCAAGTGGGCGAGGCCGAGGTATCGCTCGCGGAGGTCGAGCGTCTCGAAGTGCTCCTTCGGCTCCAGACGGACGTGCTCGTCGCCTACTTCTCAGCGGTCGCGGCCGCCCGATCGAGCGCCGTCTCCGACCAGATATCCGAGCTGGTGGAGAGCCTCTACCGAGCGACCGTCCGGAAGTACGAGGAAGGCAAGGTCCCCGAGACCCAGGTCGTGCGCGTCGGCATCGAGCGGGACCGTAGCCGCCAAGCCGCCGAGGTCGAGAGGGCGCGTCTGCGGGCGTCCCATCAACGGCTCGCCGGCGTGGTGGGAGCGTCGAGTCCGGTCGGGTCGGTACCGGCCGACGTCCGGCTCCCGGCGGTGAAGAGCGAGAACGTGGACCGGCGCCCCGACCTGGGAGTTCTCCTGGCGCGCGTCCGGCTGCTCGAGGCGGGGGCCAAATCGCACGCCCGATCCGGAACGCCCGAGGTGGAGCTGCAGGGCTTGCGAACGCCCTGGGCCGAGGGACGGGCGGACTTCGGGGCGAGACTGCAGATGAGTTGGCCGGTCTTCGACACCAAACGTCGCCGCCAAGAGGCCGCCGCCTTGCGAACCGGGTTGGAGGCGGCCAAGGCGCAGTACCAGGACGCGAAGAACATCACGGTCGCCGAACTCAGGGCCGTCACGACGGAGGTTGCGTCCGCCGAAGCGCGCGTACGTTCGCTCTCTGCGGTTCGCGACGCCGCCCGGGGGCTGGTGGAACGGTCGCAACGAGGGTACACGGAGGGCTTCGGGACGCTTCTCGACGTTCTTGAAGCGACCCGCTCCTTGCGGGAGATCGAACAGGAGCTGGCGGGGGCCATTCTTGACCAGGACCTTGCCGAGGTCGCCCGGTACGCCGCGACGGGAACGTTGATCGAGGGGACGCGATGACGTCGCGCGGAACCATCCTCGTCCTCGGTGTCCTGCTCGTGGCGGGTTGCGGGAACCGAGACGAACATCCGGCGGACGAAGGGCACGGGTCCGATCGCTCAACCCCTCCGTCCACGATCGAAGTCGACGCGGGCCACGTCGAGGGCCGGGTCACCCTGAGCTCCGAGCGCCAAGCGCTCGGGGGAATCGTGAGCCAACCCGCGCGGACTCGGACGGTCGAGCCAAGCCTCGACCTCCCCGGAACCGTCGAATCCACCACCCAAGGGCGCGCCGTCGTCACTCCTCCCGTCGCCGGGAGGGTCGTCTCGATCACGGTCACCCTAGGCGACTCGGTTCGCCGGGGGCAAACCCTGGCGATGATCGAGTCGGCGGAGCTTGCCGGCACGTGGTCGAGTATCGCGGACGCCGAGCGCGGGCGCGACGCGGCGACGGCGGCGCTCGCCGAGGCCCGGTCCGAGGAGAGCCTCGCCAACGCCAAACTCGCGTTTGCCAAGGCGAGCCTCGCCCGCCAGCGCGAACTGGCCACGGCGGGCGCGTTCAGTCAGGCCCCCCTCCAGCAAGCCCAGATCGAACTCAGCGACGCGCAGAGCGAGCTTCTGAGCGTACAGCAAGAGCAGGCCAGCCACGCCGAGGTCGTGCGTCGCCTCGAGAGCCTCTACCGGGACGGCATCGTGTCGCGTGCCGACCTCGAAGCGGCAAGACTGGAGTTGCAGCAGGACGTGATTCGGCTGGAACGGGCGGGCGCGCGCATCGCCAACGCCAAAGCGACCTATGACCGCGAGCGGCTGATCGCCGGTCGTGGCCTCCTCAACGCGAGGGAACTCCAGGCCGCCGAAGCCGAGGTTCGCTCCGCGACCCTCGAAGTCGAGCGGGCTCGCGCGCGCAACCGCGCCGCAGCCGCGTCCCTGTCGAACGCGGCCCGAGCCGTGGCGAACGCGAGGGAGGTCTACCGCGCGAACACCGGGGGCGCCGGCGCCTCCGTGGGACGAGTCGCCCTCACGGCGCCGATCTCGGGCATCGTCACGCACCTCGACGTCACCCGTGGCCAGGCCGTGGACCGGACACAGGCGCTCCTCGAGGTCGAGAATCTGGCGTCGGTCTGGGTTACTGCGATGGTTCCCGAGCGGGACGCGAGCCGCGTCCAGTCTGGTGCCGCCGTCGAGGTCTCGGCCGCGGCGCTGAAGGGCGGGCCCTTACGGGGGGTCGTTCAGGTCGTCGGCAGTCGCATCGAGCCAAAGTCCCGCGGGATTCCGATTCGCTGCCTCGTCGCCGATTCCGGCGGGCGGCTCAAGCCCGGGATGTTCGCGACGGTGCGACTGGCGGTCGGCCGTGGCCGGGAAGTGCTGGCGGTTTCCGCTTCGTCGATCGTTGCCGAAAGCGGCCGCTCCTTCGTCTTCGTCCAGAACGGGGAGCTCTTCATGAAGACCGAGGTCTCGCTCGGGGAGCGTACCGGTGACGCGGTCGAAGTGCGGAGCGGAATCTCCCTTGGCGATCGAATCGTGACCAAGGGCACGCTCGTTCTGGTCAGCGAACTGAAGAAGGACGAGTTGAAGGGGCACGATCACTGATGCTGGACCGTCTGCTCCACTTCAGCCTCACTCAGAGGTTTCTCGTCATCGTCGGAACGGTGATCGTGGTCGGCCTCGGCATGGCGGCTTGGCGTCGGGTCAATCTGGACGCGGTACCGGACATCACGACCAATCAGGTCACGATCAACACGGAAACGGGAGGGATGGGCCCCGAGGAGGTTGAGAAGCTGGTGACCCAACCGATCGAGGCGGCGATGGGCGGCATTCCCGGCGTCGAGCACGTGCGCAGCCTAAGCCAATATGGATTGTCCCAAGTGACGGTGACCTTCCGGGACGACGTGGACACCTACTTCGCGCGCCAGATGGTGAGCGAGCGGCTCAACGGCACGCGGGAGCAACTGCCCGCCGGCATCGAGGCCCCCCAGATGGGACCCGTCTCCACCGGGCTCGGCGACATCTACATGTACGTGCTCGAGAGCGAGACGCGACCACCCATGGAGTTGCGAAGCCTACAAGACTGGTTTGTCGCGCCGCAACTCCGGACGGTACCGGGCGTGGCCGAAGTGAACGCGGCGGATGGGAGCATCAAGCAGTACCAGGTCGTCCTGAAGCCGAGGGCAATGTTGGCCCGTGGCGTCTCACTCGACGAGATCGTGTCCGCTCTCCGCAACAACAACCAAAACGCGGGCGGCGGGGTTCTGGAGCAGAACGGGGAACGCGTCCTGATCCGTTCTATCGGTCTGGCGAATACCAAGGCCGACATCGAGAAGATCGTCATCGAGGCGGAGCGCGGGACGCCCATTCTTGTTCGCGACGTCGCCGACGTCAGGCTTGGGATACCGACGCTGACGGGAATCTCCACGAAAGACGGCAAGGAGTCCATGCTCGGCATCGTGATGATGCTCAAGGGGGCGAACGGCCGAGAGGTCGCCCGCGCCGTGGACAACCGCATCCGAGAAATCCAGACCCAGTTACCGGCCGACGTGGTCCTGACGACGACCTACGACCGCTCGATTCTCGTGGACGACGTGCTCAAGACGGTCGCCACGAGCCTGCTCGAAGGGGCGGCCCTCGTGGTTCTGATCCTCGTCCTGCTTCTCGGTAACGTCCGCGGCGCAACGATCGTGGCGATCGCGATCCCCCTTGCGATGCTGTTCGCGATCATCGGGATGGAGCGTTTCGGCATCTCGGGCAACCTGATGAGCCTCGGCGCGATCGACTTTGGCCTTATCGTCGACGGCGCCGTGGTCATGATCGAGAACGCGGTCCGGCGCGTGGCCGAGGCGCGGGAGCAGAAAGGCTCTACTCTTGCGCGGCACGAAGTCCGTCACACCGTTTGGGAGTCGGCCCGCGAGGTGGCCAAACCCACCGCGTTTGCCGTGACGATCATCACGGTGGTCTACCTGCCGATTCTTGCCCTCGAAGGAACGGAAGGGAAGATGTTCCGCCCGATGGCGTTCACCGTGGTGTTCGCGCTCCTGGGAGCGCTCGTGCTGACCCTCACCCTGGTTCCCGTGCTCGCCAGTCTGTTCCTTTCGGGCGACACCAGGGAGGGGCGCAACATCGTCATGGCGCGGCTCAGCCGTATGTACCGAGCGACCCTCGCCTTCGCGCTTCGCCGAGGCGCCTGGGTCGTTGCCGGTGCGATCGCGTTGCTGGCTGTCGCGGGGTTGTTCGTCCCACGCTTGGGTTCGGAATTCGTGCCGCAACTCGACGAAGGTTCGATCGTCATCCAGCCCGTCCGGGTTCGCACCGTCGACGCCGACCAAACGGTGAGACTGGTAACCGCGTTTGAACGCAAGGTTCTCGAGGTGCCGGAAGTGGTCACCGTCTTCTCGAGAAGCGGAACGCCGGAGGTTGCGACCGACCCCATGCCCCTTAGCCTCACCGATAGCTTCGTCATGCTGAAGCCTCGCGGCCAATGGCGACGCGGCCTCTCGAAGCAGGACCTGATCGAAGAACTCGAGGCCAAGGCGAACGAGGTGCCGGGTCAAGGCTACAACTTTTCGCAACCGATCCAGATGCGGTTCTCCGAGTTGGTCTCCGGGGTGAAGGCCGATATCGGCATCAAGGTGTTCGGCGAGGATCTCGGGGCGCTGAAGACCACGGCGGACGCCATCGCCGAGGTGATGCGCGGCATCCCGGGCGCGCAGGACGTGGAGGTCGAGCAAGTGGACGAAGTCCCCGTTCTACAGATCGATATCGATCGAGACGACATTGCCCGGTTAGGGATCCACATCCGGGACATCCAAGAGACCGTCGCCATCGCCCTGGGGGGTGAGCCGGTCGGACAAGTGATCGAGGGCGATCGACGGTTCGCTCTGACGGTTCGGTTTCCGGAGGAGGTGCGCAACGATAGGGAGGCCATCAAGGAACTACGGGTCGAGACCTCGGACGGCGGGACGGTGCCCCTTAGTTCGGTGGCCCATGTCGATACGGTCTTCGCGCCCGCACAGATTTCCCGAGACGGTGGCAAGCGCCGAGTGGTGGTTCAGTTGAACGTTCGCGGTACGGACCTCGGGACGTTCGTCGCGAAAGCCCAATCGGAGATACGACGGCGTGTGAAGTTGGAGGAGGGCACCTTCATCACCTGGGGCGGCCAGTTCGAAAACCTCCAGCGGGCTACGGAGCGTCTCTACGTGGTCGTACCCGTCGCGTTGCTGCTCATTTTCGTGCTTCTTTTCTCCACCTTTGGTTCGCTCAAGCAGGCGATCCTTGTGTTCACCGGGGTCCCCCTCGCCGTGACCGGCGGTGTCTTCGCGCTTGCCGCGCGCGGACTGCCTTTCAGCATCACGGCCGGGGTCGGGTTCATTGCGCTGTCCGGGGTCGCCGTGATGAACGGGGTCGTGATGGTCTCGGCGATCAATCGGCTGCGCGACCAAGGCCGTCCCGTCGCGGACGCCGTTCGCGAGGGGGCTCTCGAGCGGCTTCGCCCCGTCTTGATGACGGCGCTGGTCGCGGCCCTCGGTTTTGTGCCTATGGCTCTGAACACGGGCATTGGCGCCGAGGTCCAGAGGCCCTTGGCAACGGTCGTGATCGGCGGAATTGTCTCGGCGACCGCCCTCACCTTACTGGTCTTGCCAGTGCTCTACGGGTTGTCGCATCGGGACCAAGAGGTCGCCGAAGACCTCTGACCGGCCGATGCGGGGATCAGCCTCGAACTTCGATACTGGCCACCGTCTCGGGAGGAAGGACGGCCGTCACAACCGTGTTCGAAACGGTGACGCGGGCCGGTTCAGGGCGCAGAAAGTTCGGCGCGGCGAACACGAAGCCCCGCGCCGTCTTGCCCTTGAACCCCTTCAGGGTGATCGTGGCGGTCTTGGCGAAGCCGGTCTTGTTGATCGCGACGAGGGTGAGCCGCTTGGGGTTCTTGGCGTCGCGGGCGGCAAAGAGCGCGTTGTCCGAGGCGGTCTCACCGGAAACCCGAAGGCCGAGATCGCCGAACCGCGCGCCCTTGCCGTCAAGGTCGGTGAACGCCCGAAAGCCCGCGATCTGCGCGACGTCCTGCGGCCCAAGGCCCCAGTTGCAGGCGGCGAACAGCCCGTAACGACCGTAGAGGCCGAGCACGTCCGCTTGGGCGATGAGCCCACTGGCCGCCCGCCCGCCGCCGTAGTTGTACTCGGTGATCGCGAGTTTCGTGCCCGGGTACTGGGACGCGATCTGCTTCTGGACGCCCGGGAGCAGCGCGATCGGCTTCTTGCCCAAATTCTCGGTGATCCAACTGTCCTCGACGTAGGTGGGGTCCCACAGGGATCGAGAGGCCTGAATCCGGGCGTCGTGGATGCCCGGCTTGTCGTCGTTCGTCGTGATGCGGACCCCGTCGCCCCGGGCCTCGGGGTAGAAGTGGATGTCGAGCACGTCCAGCAACCGCTTGCCCGCCTTCTTCTCGGCCGCGCGCATGGAAGCGAGGTAGACGTCGAGGAAGTCGCGGCCGTTCGCGTCGGGCGCGCCCTGGAACGTCCGAAATCCCATCCACCCGTAGTTCGCGGGACCGAAGATCATCGTCTTCGGCGCGACCGTCTTGATCGCCGTGCCGTACTCGATGTTGTTCGCAATGATCTGCGCGTAGGTCGGGTTTTTCGGCCAAATGCGTTCGTGGGTATGGCCCCACAGGTCGGGCTCGTTGTCGAGGCTGAACCATACCGGGGTGTTCGGCGCCTTGATCTTCTGAATCCAGGCCACGTATTCGTCCTGGTAGACCGCCTTGTCGGTGGTGTCCGGCGGGTAGACGTACTTCCCGCCCGGCTTCTTGGCGTAAGACTTGTGGAACCGAACGGCAAGGTAGTTGGGCGTCTGGTTCACGTCGCCGTCCGCGTTCTTGTCCGCCGAGACGTATCCCGTCGTCGGGATCGTGAGGATGACCGCTGCGCCGTTCTTCTGGGCGGCCTCCATGAAGACCCGGCCCGTCCAGCCGGGCTCGTCGGTCGCGCCCATGTAGCCGTCGTTCTGATGCCGGTAGTCCGAACCGGCGTTGCTGGCGTTGGTTTCCCAGTTGTAGGCGGACATCCGGTTTCCGCCTTGGCGGGCGAGGGTGAAACCTCTCCCGACGCGCTCCCATTCGGGGAAGTTCACCCCATAGACGTAGGGAGAAATGGGGGAAGTCTTGGTCGCGTCCACCGAGAACGCGAAAGGGGCGGATTGAGGGGCGGCGAGGAGGACACAGACAAGGGCAATCATGGGTTTCTCCGGCGACGGCTGATCGGAGACTACCCACGAACGGGGCTGATCGGGAGAGTTCTTGGGATGATTTAGCGGTATATCACATCAGATTCTGCCATGATCGTTTGACCCATGAAGTTCACCGATGGCGCATGGCTGGTTCGTCCCGGAGTGCGCATGCACTACGCGGCCGAGGTGTTCGAGGTCGAAGCGACGCCCGAGGCCCTTACCCTTATCCTTCCGACCCGCCCGATCCGGCACCCCGGCGACACGTTGCAGGGGCCTCTTCTCGAACTGCGGCTGTCGTCGCCGATGCCCGACGTGATTCGCGTCCGGTTGCGCCATTTCACCGGTGGAGCCGACCCCAAGCCGTCGTTCGAGGTCGTCCCCGATCGGACGGACCACCTGCGAGTCGAGGCGCAAGAACGCCTCCTCGTGACGGCGGGCGGACTCCGCGCCGAACTCGACCGAGAGGCCGCTCGGCTGGACTTCGCGACCGACGAGGGTCGAGCGACCGGTTGCGGCTGGCGCGGGATGGGTCTGGCCGAAGTGGAGGGCGAAGGGAACCACCTGTTCGCCCAACTCGATCTCGGCGTCGGCGAGAACGTGTACGGTCTGGGGGAGCGCTTCACCGCCTTCGTCAAGAACGGCCAGGTCGTGGACGTCTGGAACAAGGACGGGGGCACCGGCAGCGAACAGGCCTACAAGAACGTGCCCTTCTACGTCACGAACCGGGGCTACGGCGTGTTCGTGAACGAGCCGGGACCGGTGTCGTTCGAGGTCGCCTCCGAGAAGGTGTCGCGGGTCCAGTTCAGCGTCCCCGGCGAATCCCTCGAATACTATGTGATCCACGGTCCGACCCCACTGGACGTCCTCGAGAAGTACGCCCGACTCACGGGCAAGCCCGCCTTGCCGCCCGCTTGGTCGTTCGGCCTCTGGCTGACGACCTCGTTCACGACCAAGTACGACGAGGCGAGCGTGACGCAGACCATCCAAGGCATGGCGGATCGCGACCTGCCCCTCAGCGTGTTCCACTTCGATTGCCTCTGGATGCGACCGTTCCACTGGTGCGACTTCGAGTGGGACCCGCGAACCTTTCCCGATCCGGAAGGCATGCTCCGGCGCCTGAAGGCGCGCGGGCTGCGGATCTGCGTCTGGATCAACCCCTACGTGGCGCAACGCTCGAGGCTCTTCGAGGAAGCCAAGGCGGGTGGGTACCTGCTGAGGAAACCGGACGGCGACGTCTGGCAGACCGAGCTTTGGCAACCGGGGATGGGCATCGTGGACTTCACGAACCCGGCGGCGTGCGACTGGTTTCAGGGCCACTTGCGCCGCCTTTTGGGCATGGGGGTGGACGCGTTCAAGACCGACTTCGGGGAACGTATTCCCACCGACGTCGTCTACCACGACGGTTCCGACCCGGTGCGCGCGCACAACGTCTACCCAACCCTCTACAACCGGACCGTCTTTGAACTGCTGGAGCAGGAACGCGGAAAGGGCGACGCCGTCGTGTTCGCTCGCTCCGCGACGGCGGGCGGGCAGAAGTACCCTGTCCACTGGGGCGGCGACTGCTCGGCGACGTTCGAGAGCATGGCCGAAAGCCTTCGGGGAGGGCTCTCGCTGATGGCCTCGGGGTTTGGCTTCTGGAGCCACGACATCGGCGGATTCGAAGGGACGCCGCGAGCCGACGTGTACAAGCGCTGGATCGCCTTTGGCCTGTTTTCCTCCCACAGCCGGCTGCACGGCAACGCGTCGTACCGGGTGCCGTGGCTCTTCGACGAGGAGTCGGTGGACGTCCTCCGGTTCTTCACCAAGTGGAAGTGCCGTCTCATGCCCTACCTCTTCCATGCGGCCATCCAGGCTTCGGAGCGCGGCCTGCCGATGATGCGGCCGATGTTCGCCGCCTTTCCCGGCGACCCGGGTTGCGACAGCGTCGACCGGCAGTACATGCTCGGCGATTCGCTCCTCGTCGCCCCCGTTTTCGATGAGAGCGGTGACGTGGAGTACTACGTGCCGAGGGGCCGATGGGCGCGTCTCTTCGAGGGGTCGGTGGTCGAGGGGCCGGGTTGGCGTCGCGAACGGCACGGCTTCCTGAGTTTGCCCGTCCTCCTCCGGCCCGCGTCGATGGTCGTCCTGGGCCTTACCGACGATCGACCCGACTACGACTACGCGCACCGACCGACCCTCCTCCTTTCGCCACCGTCGGACGGCCTGACGGTTTGCGCCGACGTACCCGACCTCCTCGGTCGAATCGTCGGGAGGGCGACGGCCCTGCGGCGCGGCGACCGGTTGACGGTGGAGACCGAGGGTCTGGTCGAGCCTAGTCTGGTCGTTCTCGACGCGCCCAAAACCCGTCTCGTGAGCGGCGCGAACGAAGCGGGGACCGACGCCCAAGGTCGACGGTTCCGTTTCGACGGGTCGCGGGCCGAGTTCAGTCTCGGCTAGTTGTCAAGGATGGCTTCGAGGCCGACCGTCAACCCCGTTCGCCCCAGAATGGCGCGGACGCTCGCCGTCACGCCTTCGACGAACGAGCTTCGGTCGAGCGAGTCGTGACGAATCGTCAGAATCTCGCCGTCGCCGCCGAAGACCACCTGCTGGTGGGCGAGCATGCCCTTCAGCCGGATCGAGTGAATCTGGACACCCTGTAGGTTCGCCCCACGGGCGCCCGCCAGCTTGATGATCGGGGCGACGTTCTCGGTCGGCCAAGCGCGCCGATTCTGCGTGATGAGTTCGGCGGTCCGCAAGGCGGTGCCGGAAGGCGCGTCGGCCTTGCCGTCGTGGTGCATCTCGATGATCTCCACGTCCGGCATGTACTTTGCCGCGGTTTCCGCGAACTTCATCATGAGGACCGCCCCGATCGCGAAATTCGGGACCACCATCGCGGGTGTCCCCGACTCTTCGGCCTGGCGCCGAATCTCCTTGAGATCGTCGGAGGTCAAGCCCGACGTCCCGATGATTGGCGCGACGTGCCGCTTCAGCGCCGAGAGGGCGTGTTGGCAGGCGGCCGAGGGGTGCGTGAAGTCCACGATCACTTGAACCGGTGTTTCGTCGAGCGCCTCCCCGAGCTTTGACCGGATCGGCACATCCGGCATGTGGGGTCCGATCACGTCCCGCAGACTCTCGTCCGCGTGTTCCCGGTCCACCGCGAGAACGAGGTCCATGTCGGTCGCCCGGTGCAGGCCTTGAGCGATGATGCGGCCCATGCGGCCCGCCGCCCCGACGATACCGACGCGAATCTTGGGTTTCCTTTCCATGGGTTAGGCCCTCGGAGGGCGCGGCGCACCCTCGACCACACGCTCCATTCTGAACGCGCTCGTTTCGATAAGGTAGGGCAGTCCCTTTTCGTCCACGTAGAACGTGCCGTCCGATGCCTTGATCGCATGGGTGCGTACCTTCTTGCCCCCCACCGCGACCTCGCGGGGACCGAGGTACTCGACTTCCAGGAGCTTCCAGTCGAGCGAGCCCATGTCGAAACGGTAGCGCGAGACCTTCGTGCCCGGCCGGGGAACGTCACGAATGAACCAGAACTCGCTCGGGTCGTCGCGCGGGGCGTCCTTGGGAGCGGGCACGGTTCTCGATTCGGACTTCCCCCCTTTGTCCACCGCCACCTTGGCCTCACGGTCCGACAAGGTCGCGATCACGGTCGTCCGTACCGGGCCGGGGGTGACGATCGTCTCCTGGAATTTGTGCGTCGCGACCCCCTTCGCATCGTAGGACGACGTTTGGCGAACGACGACTTTCGTCGGCCCATTCTTGAGGTCCATGTTCAGGTTGACCTGCTTGCCGCCGTCGGGTAGGAGTTTCTGGCTGATGCGGGCGGTGCCGACCTCGACCCCTTGCGACAAGACGCGCATCTGAACCTGGCCCAAGGCAACTTGGGCGCCCACGCACAGGGTGACGAGGAGGATGGCGCGCATGTCCCAACTTACCCGCGAGGGGCCTAACGAGGGGGTCGCCGTCGCCCGACAATTGCACCCGTGCCCGGATCGGGTATGATGGCGATCGCCACACGCAAGAGGAGGTGCCGAATGCGCACGGCTTGGTTCCAGGGCGTTCTTGTTCTTACCCTGGCTTTAACGACGAACGTCGCCCACGGGCGACCGACAAAGACAAAGACGGACGAAACCGCGATTCGGGTGGTGACGGAGTCCGTTCCGTTCGAAACCCACTACGAATTCAGCCGCCGGGTCGGGCCGGGCCGCCTCCTGAAGGCTCAGGAAGGCCAGCCGGGTCGGGTCACCCGTACCTATCAAGTCTTCTTTAAGGACGGAAAACCGTACCGAAAAGAACTGCTCGACGAAGAACGAACCGACGCGCAACCCGAAATCGTGCTGATGGGTCCCTCCGGGTATGCCCAAAGCCGCGGCGGCAGCTTCGCGCGCGCCAAAGTGATCGAGATGGAGGCCACCGCCTACGACCCGTCTCCGCAGACGATCGGGCGGGGCGCCACCGGCCGGACCGCGACCGGAATGAGGGCCGACTACGGCGTCGTCGCCGTCGATCCCCGGGTAATCCCCCTGGGCACGCTCGTGTTCGTCGAAGGCTACGGATTCGCGATCGCTTCCGATACCGGGGGTGCGATCAAGGGTCGTCGCATCGACCTCTGTTACCCCAGCCGATCCCAGTCGCTCGCCTACGGACGGAAAAAGGTCCAGGTTCACGTGCTGAAGCGGCGAGCCTAGTTCGACTTGGACCTCGCTCAGCCGACCGAGTTGCGCGCCCTTCTGGAGCGGCACGGCGTGACCGTCGACAAGCGCCTCGGCCAGCATTTCCTCGTGTCCCGGCGCGTGGTGGACGCGATCCTCGACGCGTTGCCCGAAGTACGGGGCGTGCTGGAGGTTGGGCCGGGTCCGGGGATTCTCACGCGGGCCTTGGTCGCATCGGGGCGAGCGGTTACGGCGGTCGAGCTTGATCGCACGATGGCGCCCGTGCTGTCCGAGTCGGCGCCGGACGCGCGCCTCGTGATCGCCGACGCATTGCGGCAAGACCTGGGGGCGATTCTGGCCGATCTGCCTTCACCCAGGGCGGTCGTATCGAACATGCCCTACAACATCACCGGCCCCCTGCTGGCGCGCTTCGCCGAACTCCGCGAACACGTCTCGTGTATGGTTCTGATGATGCAGCGCGAGGTCGGGGACCGCGTACTCGCCCCGGCGGGCGACCGGCACCGGGGCGCGTTGACCATCGATCTGCAGTCTCGGTTCGCCATCGGCAAGGTCGCCGACGTCCCGGCCGGCGCGTTCTGGCCGCCGCCCAAGGTGGACAGCGTGGTGTTGGGGCTCAAACCGAACGATCGCGTTCTCGAGGACCCGGACGGGTTGCGGCGGTTTGTGCACGGTGGGTTTCGTCAACCGCGCAAGACGCTCGTCAACAACCTCCTCGCCATGGGCCACGAAAGGGAGCGGATCGTCGCTTCCCTGCGCCTCATGGAGGTGCGAGACGACGCGCGCCCGGCCGCTTTGGACGTGGACGCCTGGATCGCCCTCCGTGGCAAGCTGGGCTAGACGATCACTTCCGCTGCCAGCGGTCGCCGCGTTCGAGGATCGTGCGGGGGCCGAAGCCGTCCAGCCAGGCGCGTGCCTCCGGGTCGTCTCGCAGGTAGGCGTCCCAGAACGCCGTGCTCAGCGCGAGGATCGCGCGATGGTGGTTCGGGTTTCGGGGTTGCCGGTCTCCGGGCAGACCCCGGTCGGTGAACGCCGAGTGTTCCGCCCCGTCCAGCACCAACTCGTACTTCGACCCTTTGGGCAAGGCAGGGAAGACCTTCAGTCGAGACGCCGCGTCCTGATCCCCGATCGCCGCAACGTCCCGCGTGCCCGTCATCAGCATCCAGGGAATCGCCACCTTGCCGAAGGCCCGCGCGGGGTTGACGGTCTGGGGCGAACTCGGGCTCATCGGGAGGGCGGCGCGAATCCGCGAATCCGTGTACCGCGCCTTCCCTGCGAAGACCTGCCCGGAAACGGCTTGGGTGGTGACCGCGCCGAACGAGTGTCCGGACATCCCGACCCGATCGAGGTCGAGGCGGCCGGCCAACGCGTGCTCGCGCGCTGCGTTCCACCGTTCGAGGCGATCCAGGACCACGGCCACGTCCTGGGTTCGGAGCAGGAAGTTCTCCGCGTTGGCCGCGCGCCGCATCGCCGCGAGCCGATCGAGGGGTCGCGCGTTCCGCCAGACCGATTCGTCGCTTCCGAGGTGCTGGAGGAAGACCACCGCGTAGCCCCTCGCCGCCCAGTGGCGGGCGAGGTAGGCGCTCCCCTCCCGCGATCCGCCCAACCCGTGGCTGAACAGCACGACGGGCCGGGCACCGGCGACCGTCGGCAGAAACACCCGGATCGGCACGTCGCGCTTGCGTGCCTCGTCGCAGACGGTCAGGTCCATCGTGGTCACCCGGTCCGCATCGCGGACGACGAGCGGGTCGTAATCGGCGAGTCCCGGACAGGCCACCCCAAGGCAAGCGAACAGGCTTGTGAACATCCTTTACGGTGATAACGGTTGTCCGGCCACCGAGTTCTCGGACCCGTCGGGCCAACGAACGCGGCACGAGCGAAAGTTGACGCGAACGGCGCAACATCGCGGATGAGCGAGCGAACCTTGGGCGACGATATTCTAGTTGGGAGAGCGAGATCGGGACGGGAGAACTGCGATAGGGAGCAAAGGCAAGGAGTCTTGGCTCGGGCTTCGGCCCGCCTGAGACGTTCCGGAACTCAAGCGGCGTCCGACGTTTGCGCCGGTCCGCCCAGGAATCGCCGGACTTGAACGAGGGACATTGCCGGAAAACCTTGATTCTCAGGGATCCGTAACGGTGGACAACACGGACTTGGGCGGCGACCGTCGCGGGACGGCCGCCTGCCCGTGTCCTTCGCGGGGCAAGGCCGGGCGTGGTGCATACTCGCGATGGTGAAGCGTCAACGTCTCTTGCTTGTCGAAGACGATCCCCTGTCCCAAGAGCTGGTCAGCCGGGTGGTGGACAAGGAGTTTCCCCATGTGGATCTCTGCGTGGCGTACTCGGGTCGGGACGCCCTCACCTTCCTCGAAGTCGATGGCGACGAACTCACCGTCGATCTCGTGCTGCTCGATCTTCAGATTCCTCTTCCAGACGGCAAGGAGGTCCTGGCGCGAATGCGGTCCCTTCCCGCCACCCGACACCTGCCCGTCGTCGTTCTCTCCGGCTCCGAAGACCCCGCCGATCTCGAGCGGTGCCGTGAACTCGGCGCCAGCTTTGTCCGGAAGCCGGCGGACTATGACGCCTACGTCGAGGCGGTCCGCAACACCCTTCGGTACTGGTGCGAGACCGTCGCATGGTGACGTTCGCGAGGACGCCGCAACCGTTGCGCCCCGGTCCGGCCCTGGCGACGGATGCCTTCTCCGAAACTCCCTTTGGCGGCGTCCTAGCGCGTTGCGAAACCCTCGAAGGTCGGGCCGAAGTCCCGGGCGTCGTTCTGTTGCTGTCGGTCGAAGGCACCTTGAGGGTTGATGTCGAGCCGGGACGGTCCGCGATCGTCCCGGCCGGACACGGCTTGGTGGTCCCCGGAGCGCGTGCCCTGAAGGTCTCGATCGGGCTTGGGTCGGTCGACGCGTACGCATGGTCGCTGGCCTGGCCAAAACTGACCGAATCCCTCGCCGAACGGTCCCAAAAGGCGTTCGGAGCGTTCCCGTGCCGGTCCCTCGCCCAAAGCCTGGACCGCGCCCCCGCCGAGTCGGCCGCGTTGGCTCGCGCCTTGCGCGTCGCCGCCGAGGCGCTGGTCCGACCGACCGCGATCGACCTGGCCCAGCACGGTCCCATCGACGACCCTGGCACCGCCACCGTCGTGGCCCGACTGAAGGCCCGCGAGCGGCTCACCCTGAAGCAAGCGGCCGAGGAAGCGGGCTACTCGCACTTCCACTTCTCGCGCCGATTCCGCGACGTGACCGGATACGGCTTCCACGAGTTCGTGGATCGGGTCAGAACGTCGGCCGCCTTGCGCCTCCTGGCCCGGGAGGGCCCCCTTTCCGATCTCGCCGCCGAAACCGGCTTCCCCAGCGTCAAGGCAATGCAGGAATCCGTCTTGGACTACACCGGTTTTTCCCTGCGCGAGCTCCGAGCACCATAGCGGGCCGTTGCGGGACTGGACTTGGACCGGGAAGGGCAAGCCCGGGGGGCCGCCGAGTGTCTCCTGAGCGATGCCAAACCTGGAGACCTCGACGGGAATCGAACCCGTGACCTCCTCTTTACCAAAGGCCGGCAAGGGGTGTTTCCGGGTGTTTTGATGTGCTCGGAAGTGCCACTTTGAACCTGACCGTGTGACGCCGCTCACGTTCGGTATCGTCTCGTATCGGGACGTCTGACTTCAAAATGACTTCACAAAACCGGTCGCGGCGACTCCCTCGACGGCCTCCGGATCGTCCCATTGACGTCGTCTCCATCGTCCGATTCCGGCTCGCGCTCGCCCGCTGTAAAGGACGTTCGCCGGCGCTCGACGGTTTCGCGGTCCCGCACGGCACGGGGGGCCAACCAGAGGCTAGAGGACGAGGCGCCGCGAATCCGGGTTCGACGTCGGGACGCGCGGTCGCGCCGATGCCAGTTCCTCGACCGATCCGCCACGAAAGGCCGATGGATCGGCCATGAAGCGCCGTGGATCGCCGACGAATGACCACGGATCCTGCCCACGACGAGCGGTGGGTCGCTGTGGGCGATCGTGGGAGCGCCTACGGCGCCAGCCCCCGCCGTCGGTCTCGCTGTCCGGCAAGGTCCCGTCCACCAGGGCGCGTACCGCGGGCTTTCGTCAAATTCCCGGATATCCGGATCCAGATATCGGCGTATAATGCCGCGTGCTTTCGAGAACCATGGAGTACGCCTTGCGGGCGATGGTGTTTCTTGCCGAGCGTCCGGGGCAAAACCACCCGGTGCAGGCTATTTCGCTAGAAACCCAGGTCCCGCCGGACTACCTGTCGAAGGTGATGCGAGATCTTGGCCGGGCCGGCCTCGTCCGGTCCCGACCCGGACGGCGGGGAGGGTACGAGCTCGGAAGAACGGACCTCGCCGCGACGAGCCTTCTCGACGTGGTCTCGGCCGTCGAACCCCTCGACACGGTCGAGCGGTGCCCGCTGTCCAAGGAGTGTCACGCCGTCGAGCTGTGCCCCTTGCACCGCGCGGTTCGGTCGGCGACGCTCGACTTTGTGGACGGCCTGCGGGGGGTCACTCTGGCGAGTCTCGTGGCCGTCGGGGCTTCGTCAGAACGGGACCCGGTCGCTTCCGGCGGGATCGCAAGAGCGCTCGCGCTCGGAGCGACCCGATGAGCGGGATGACGCGTCGCGGCTTCCTGGCGATGACGGGAGCCACCGTCGGCGCAGGGCTGGTCGGCGAGTTCGCCTTCTTCCACCTGCGTGCCGCGAAGGGCATCGAGAACCCTTTGAGCCACTACCCCGAACGCGGTTGGGAGGAGTACTACCGGGACCTGTACGCCTATGACCGCAAGTTCTCTTTCGTCTGCTCCCCGAACTGCACCCACGCCTGCCGCATGACGGCCGTCGAACGCAACGGAGTCGTCACCCGTATCGAACCCGCGTACGACGTGGCTCGGTACAAGGACGTCGACGGTCACTCGCCCTCGGCTCACTGGCACCCGCGCGGCTGCAACAAGGGGTACACCATCCATCGTCGGGTCTACGGCCCGTACCGGCTGAAGTACCCGATGGTCCGCCGGGGCTGGAAGCGATGGGCGGACGATGGTTTCCCGTTTCTGACCGACGACCTGAGAAAGCGCTACGGGTTCATGAATCGGGGGCAGGACACCTTTGTCCGAGTCACGTGGGACGAGGCGTTTCGGTACGCCGCCCAGGGGTTCGACGCGGTCGCAAGGCACTACAGCGGTCCCGAGGGCAAGACGCGTCTCGCCGACCAGGGCTATCCGCCCGAGATGCTCGAGGCGATGCACGGAGCGGGCACCCGTACGATCAAGTGTCGCGGCGGTATGGGAGTGCTCGGGTTCATCGGGAAGTACGGCCTGTACCGGTTCTCGAACATGTTGGCGCTCCTGGACGCCCGTGTGCGGGGGGTGGACGAGAAAGACGCCCTTGGCGGCCGCAAGTGGTCGAACTACACGTGGCACGGCGATCAGTCGCCGGGTTTCCCGTACGTTCACGGCCTGCAGTCCTCCGATTGCGATCTCAACGACATGCGGAACGCGAAACTGCACATCCAGATCGGCAAGAACCTTGTCGAGAACAAGATGACCGAGTCGCACTTCTTCATCGAGTTGATCGAACGCGGAGCGAAGATCGTGACCATCACCCCGGAATACGGTCCGGCGGCGACAAAAGCGTCCTATTGGATTCCGGTGCGGCCGGGGGCGACGGACACCGCTCTCTTCCTCGCCGTCTCGAAGATACTCATCGACGAGAAGAAGTACGACGAGGCGTTCGTCAAGCGGCACACCGACTTCCCGTTGCTCGTGCGAACCGACACCCTCGAGCGTCTTCGCGCGAGCGACGTCTTTCCGGACTACCAGCTCGGCCTCGAACCGGACGGGCCGAGCTTCAAAGAGCAGGGCCTCGAACGGGAGCAGTACGAGCGTCTGGGGGACTACGTGGCGTTCGATCAAGCTGCTCGACGACTCGTTCCGATCACCCGGGACGACGTTGGCGATCGCCTTGCCGAGCGAAAAATCGATCCTCAGCTCGAATGGAAGGGCAGGGCCGCCCTGCGCGACGGATCGGAAGTGGAGGTCCAAACCCTGTGGGAAATGTACAAGGTGCACCTTCGCGACTACGACGTCGACACGGCGCACGAGATATGCAGCGCGCCGAAGGAGGCGATCCTGCAGTTGGCGCGGGACATCGGCGACCCGGAGAACTGGCCGATCGGCGTCCACATCGGCGAGGGCATCAACCACTGGTTCCATGCGACGGAGGCCAATCGAGCGATCTGTCTTCCCATGATCCTGACGGGCAATCTCGGCAAGCCGGGAGCGGGCTTCTACGCCTGGTCGGGAAACTACAAGGCGGCCGTCTTCCAAGCCTCGCCGGAGGTGGGCCCCGGATTCTACGGGTGGATTGCCGAAGACCCGTTTCACGCGAACCTCGATCCGGGGGCTCCCGCCAAGTCGCTGAAGATCAACAAGTGCGCCAAGGACGAGGAACCGGCCTACTGGAATCGGGGCGACCGCCCCCTAATCGTGGACACGCCGAAGGGCGAGCGCGTGGTCTTCACCGGCGACACCCATATGCCCACGCCCACCAAGGCGCTGTGGTTCACGAACGTCAATCTCTTCAACAACGCCAAGTGGGCGTACGACGCGATCAAGAACGTCAATCCGTTGATCGACATGATCGTCGCGCAGGACATCGAGATGACGGCCTCGTGCGAATACTCGGACATCGTCTTCGCGGCGAACTCCTGGATGGAGTTCGAGACGCTGGAGGTGACGTCCTCGTGCAGCAATCCGTTCCTGCAGATCTGGAAAGGCGGCATACCGCCCGTGTTCGACACGCGCGACGACGTCGCGATCATCGCCGGCGTCGCGAAAGCCCTTGGCGAGGAGCACCGCGACGTGCGGTTCGCCGACTATTGGCGCTTCGCGCTCGAGAAGCGAACCGACGTCTACATCGATCGCCTGCTTCAGGGCTCGATCCCCACCCAGGGAATGACCGTCGCCGACATCATGGCGGGCAAGTTCGGGGAGCCGGGGGCCGCGCTCTTGGCTTTCCGAACCTATCCCCGCATTCCGTTCTTCGAGCAGGTGCAGGAGAGCAAGCCGTTCTTCACGGACACCGGCCGACTCAACGCCTACAGCGACATCCCCGAGGCGATCGCTTGCGGCGAGAACTTCATCGTTCACCGGGAGGGGCCCGAGGCCACGCCCTATCTGCCCAACGTGATCGTCAGCTCGAACCCCTTCGTGCGCCCGGAGAACTACGGCGTCACGCCCGCGCTGCTTCAGTCCGGCGTGCTCGACGCGGACCTCCGGACGATCGCCAACAACAAGCTGCCGTGGTCGGAGGCGAAGCGGACCAAGAACCCGCTTTGGGAGGCGGGGTATCGGTTCTTCTGCCTTACCCCCAAGACGAGGCACCGCGTCCATTCCCAGTGGAGCGTCACCGACTGGAACCTGCTGTGGGACTCCAACTTCGCCGACAGCTTCCGAAAGGACAAACGGACGCCCGGGGTCGGCGAGCACCAGATCAACATCAACCCCGAGGCGGCCAAGGCGATGGGACTGGCCGACGGCGACTACGTCTACGTGGACGCGAACCCGACCGACAGACCCTACCGAGGTCACAAACCCGACGACCCGTTCTACAAAACGGCTCGGCTGATGCTGAGGGTCAAGTTCAACCCCGCCTACCCCTACGACGTCGTGATGATCAAGCACGGAGCGTTCATGAGCACGGAGCGCAGCGTGCTCGCTCACGAGTCCCGTCCGGACGGGCTCGCCCGGTCCAGCGACACCGGCTATCAGTCGAACTTCCGATTCGGGTCGCACCAGAGCCTTACCCGGGATTGGTCCATGCCGATGCATCAGACCGATTCTCTGTTCCACAAGACGAAGTCGGGGATGCACTTCATGTTCGGCGGAGAGGCGGACAACCACGCCTTGAACACCGTTCCGAAGGAAACGCTGGTGCGCGTCGTCCGCGCAGAGGCGGGAGGGCTCGAAGGCAAAGGAGCGTGGCCGCAAGCCGCAAAGGGCTTCGCTCCTCGGGCGGAAAGCGAATTCATGCGTCGGTACATCGCCGGTTCGGTCGTGAGGGTGGAGGGGCGAACGGGTGCTTAGGAAGGAGTTCGAAGAAGACGATCCCTACGCGCTGGTCGGACAGGGGTTTCCCTGCCCCGACGGGTACGACTCCGTCGGAGAGATGGCTCGTTGCTTCGTCGAGGAATACGCCCTGTTGGGTTTCGATCCGGAAAGGGTCTTGCGGCTCTTTCGCAACCCATGGTTTCGAGGGCCGAACGGGGTGTATCGCGCCAGAGGGGAAGCGTTCGTCGCCGACCTGGTGAACGAGGTGTTCGGCGGCGTTGAAGGAGGTGCCGGAGCAAATGCCCAAAGTCTATAACTGGCAGATCGGACGGAAGATGGAGTACCGGTACGAGGAGGCGCACCCCAAGCGTCAACTGGTCGCGGTCTTCAACACGAACCGTTGCATCGCGTGCCAGTCCTGCACGATGGCCTGCAAGTCCACGTGGACCTTCAGCCAGGGCCAGGAGGCGATGTGGTGGAACAACGTCGAGACCAAGCCCTACGGCGGGTATCCGCACAACTGGGACGCGAAGTCGCTCGAGCTCATGGAGAATACGAGCCCGGTCGCTCAGGTTTGGGACGGTGGCGAACCGACGCCGGAGAGACCGTACGGAACCTTCACCGGCAAGACGATCTTCGAGATGGCGCCTCAAGGGCGTTACGCGCTCGGGTACGAACCGCCGGAGGAGGACTGGCAGACGCCGAACCTGTACGAGGACACGCCGACCGGCGGCGCGGGCGTAAAGGGTCGGGCTTTCAAGGGCGGGGCGATCCACGATCACGAGTCCTGGTTCTTCTACCTGGCAAGGGTGTGCAACCACTGCTCGTACCCCGCGTGCGTGGCGGCCTGCCCGCGTCAGGCCCCCTACAAGCGCACGGAGGACGGGATCGTTCTGATCAACCAGGAGCGGTGTTGGGGCTATCGCATGTGCGTTCAGGCGTGCCCCTACAAGAAGGCGATGTACCGACCGGACACGCGAACCTCCGAGAAGTGCATCGGTTGCTACCCGAGGGTCGAGGGGAAGGACCCCGAGTCCGGCGGCGTCCCGATGGAGGCGCGCTGCATGGCGGTGTGCATCGGCAAGATACGCATGCAGGGCCTCGTGGATCTCGAGGACGACGGGGACTGGTCCGCGAGGCCGGATCATCCGCTCTATTTCCTGATCAAGGTCGCCAAGGTGGCGTTGCCGCTGTACCCCCAATTCGGGACGCAACCCAACATCTATTACATTCCGCCCCGCTGGGTGCCGCGCGAGTACTTGCGCCAGATGTTCGGTCCCGGGGTGGACGAGGCGCTCGACGCGTACACGAACCCGTCGCGCGAGCTGCTCGCGGTGCTTCAGCTCTTTCGGGCGAGCGAGACCATGTACTTCCGCTATGAGATCGTTCAAGGCGAGAAGTACCGCGAGATCACGATCGCGGGCGCGAAAAGAGAGCTTTTCGACGACGTCGTCATCGGCTACGACCAGGAGAACCGGGAGATCGCTCGGCTTCGGGTCCACGAGAGCCTCCACGTGAGGTCGGAGCAGTATTCGAACTCGATATGAAAGCTCGTCCTGGCACCGTCCCACTCGAAGATAGCCGTCTGCGGGACGCGGTGTCGCGCTCCGAACTGCTCAAAGTCCTGTCCGCCGCGTTTGGCTACCCCTCGCCGGAGCGATACGGATTGTTGCGCGACTACTGCCGACGCGCTGCCGGTCCGTCGCCCGGGAGGATCACGCGAGTTCGCCGAGCTCTGGTCGCATTCGTCCACGCTTTCGAGGAACTGGACCGAGATTCGTACGAAACGGAGCACCTGAGAGTCTTCAGCCACATCTGCGTCGCCGACTGCAATCCGTGCGAGTCCTCCTACACCACCCGGCACATCTTTCAGGCGTCGCAAGCCATCGCCGCCCTCACGGGCTTCTACCGCACCTTCGGACTCGACGCGGGAGGCGAGCGTCCCGACCACGTCAGCGTCGAACTGGAGTTCCTCTCGTACCTGCGATACCGGGAGTCGGTCGAACTGGCGGATGGTCGCGCGCCCGGAGCCCGGGTGTTCCGCCGAGCTCAGCGCCGGTTCCTCGAGCGCCATCTCGGGCTCTGGTACCGGCACTTCGCCGCCCTCGTGAGAAGGAAAGCCGCCACAGGTCCGCTCGTGCTGCTCGCGGACCTCTTGGAGGCGACCGTCCATAGCGAGGCTGCCCAGACACGGTCGGCGCTGCCCAATCTGAGCACGGACCTGCCGATGCCTTTCGCGGTGTCGTCGGGCGCGACGCCGGGACGGGGCGGGGGCGTGGTGGGAAGTCGGGGGGTGTTCGGTGCCTAACCCGCGACAGGAGCCCTCTACCAAAGCGATCGCTCTCGTCGGGATCGCCGTCCTGACCGTCGCCGCGCTGGTCACTTGGACGGGCAGATCCGTCTCCGCGCCGATAGAGCCGACTCTGCGTGCGGGTTCGTCCGCGGACGCCGCGCCGGGTGCGTGGGACGCGCGATGGGATTCCGTGCCCGGCGTCGCGGTCCGAACGGCCGGTGTCACGTTCCGGAACCCGCGCGGCGTGACCGCGCGTTGCCTTTCGACCCCCCGGTCCCTGGCGATATGCCTCGAGTGGGGCGACGAGTCGGCCGACATCAGTCTCGAGGGCATCTACTACCCTGCGACGCTCGCCGGAGAAGGCAACGTCGTCCAGCAGACGACGCTCTTGCGCGACGAGGTCACCGTCTGGCTCGATCCGGCCAACGGGCGAGGAAGCGACGCTGGTCGGTGGACGTGGCGATCGCAGGACCAGGCCGACCTTGACCGCAACTTCATGCGGGCGGTGCGCAAGGAGAACGGGAGTCCCGTCGCCGACTACTACCCGCTTCACAACGACGGCGCATACGCCGCCCGCTACCTGTCGAACGCCAACGCGATCATCGGAACACCTTCGTCGTGCCGCTGGATCGTCGAGGAGACGCCGAGCGTGTACGGGGCGACCAAAGCGAGGCAGCTTCGAGGCGAGGGAAGGTGGAAGAGCGGCAAGTGGCGCGTCGTGTTCGAGGCGCCGTGGAGCGAGCTCGCCGCACTCGGGTCCTCGTGCGAACTCACGATCGCCGTGACCGACGGCGGAGCCGGTGAGAGGAGGACAGAGGCAGCGCTCTCGGAAGGAGTCCGGCTCGACCTCGGGGCCAGGGGTCCTCAGGCCGGAGGCGTCCGGCGATGAGCGCATCCCGACCGCGCGTCCCGATGGCCGTCCTCTCGGGCGTCGTCGGCGCGCACACGATCGTGAATGCCGTCGTCCCGGCGGTCTTCAGGGGATCGGGATCGCCCGCTCCGGCGCTTGGGCCGATGGGGCCCATCCTCGCGAACGCCGCCGCGCTCACCGTCTTCGCGGCCGTCGTCGCCCTCGCGCTTGGGTGGCTGGAAGAGCACCCGGCAGGATCGCTCTCGGTCACCGTCCTAGCCGTGATGGCCGTCGGGTTGCCCCTGTTCGGCTTTGCCGAAGCGGCTCCTGCGACGAGCCTTCTGGCCGTGATCGCCCTTGTCGTCGTCGTCGGAACCGGCGTCCGTCGGGCTCTGCCATTGCGCGCCTACAACGCGCTGGGGTGGTTTGGGCTCGTCTTCCTGCTGGTCCAGCTCGACGCGCTTCGGGGACGCTTCGGGATTCCCGACATGAGCGGATGGCTCCCTGCGGTCGCTCAGGGCGCGACCCTTGTCGCGTGGTTCGTCGCGTTCGCCTCGTGGTGCCTCCCCCTTCGCGGCCTTCGGGCAACGACGGTCCTGACCTCGCTCGGCCTGACCATCGCGGGCATCGTTGCCCTCTCGGTTGGGGGACGGCGCGTCGCTTCGATCGCCATGGAGTCGTTCGGACTCGCGCTGGTCGGGCCGCTCTGGGTCTACGCGCTCGTCGGCTTCCTCGCTTCGACCCTCGTGCTTTCGTCGCTGGCGTCGGGGGCGAGCACCCGAGGCTGGGCGTTGCTGCTGTTCGCACTGGTCGGCGGTGGGTACGGGGACTCGACCGCCGTCCTGGCGAGCGTGCTCACCATTGCGGCGATCGTGTCCGACTACCCGCTCCGAGAGCGCAACCTCGCAGCCGAGTGGCGAGACGCTCTTGCGAACTGGATCGCTCACGGGCGTCTCGCCGAAGACGCCCAAAGCGCGTCAGGGTGACCTGCCATACCAGGCGCCCGCCAGAATATGCCGGAACCTGGATAGCCCTGTCCCGACCTCTGCGGATCGCCGACCGTACAGAGGCTCCGAGCGTGTCGGTCCCCGAATCCGGTTCCAGAGGCTGGTTCGTTTGCCGAGAGGGCGAGCCCTTGGGAGTCGAACGCTCCACTACAACTAGAAGCGAGGACGAATCGCCGGAGGTAGAAGTTACGCTCTGGGATCGGGCCATCGGCTGTCCCGACGCCTCCGTCCACGTTGCTTTCGGCGCTGGGTTCCACGCGCCTCATTCGGACCCAAACGACCTAACTCACGCCCTTCCCTCAGATGAGGAGGGAAGGGCGTGAACCGAGTTGCGTCGCTAGTCCGCTCGCCGCGCCTTGCGTCGGCGAGCCGCCGCTCCGAGCAGGCCGATCGCAAGGACGACGACGCACCCGGGCTCGGGCACCACGGAGTCGCAGGTGAGATCGATCCAGGTCGAATAACTGCCGACCCGCACGTCCCAGAGGCGGTCGCCCTCCTCCACTGTCTCGCTGCCGCCGCCGACGTGAGTTTCCGAAGCGGAGTGCACGCCGACCAGCCCCCAGCCCGTGTCGAACGGCGTCCAAGACGGCCCGCCCGAGTCGCCGGACAGCACGTGCGCCTCCCCCTGGATCGCCGGATCGGGGGCGGGCGGTCCGAACAGAGTGGAGGCCTCCAAGGAGTCGAAGCGATACGTGAACGAACCGGCGGCCATGCTGAACTCCGGTTGGTCGTCCACCCCATTGAACCCGCTCAGGATGGAACCGAAGGTCGGTACCACGTCGTAGCGGCGATTGGGACCGTCGAGCGTGGCCTGGTCGCCATAGCCCGAGAGGAAGACCGTGCTCCCGTCGTCCACCGCTGAGAGCGTGGGCAACGCGAAGGTCGGGAGGGTCGTCAGGTCCGCGACCCGCACGCCGAGGATTCCCAGGTCCACGCGGTCCGCGCCGTTCGCGGGCCCGCCCGCCACATTGATGGTCGTCGAGGCGCTCGAGAACTCCGTCCCACCGTCGCCCTCGTCGCCGAAGCCGACGCGGAATGTTCCTCCAAGGACCCCCGTGCTTTCCCGAACGACGTGATCGGCGGTCAGGACGCAAATCCAGCCCCCGAGGCCGACCCCGTCCGAATGGACCTCGATGACGGTGCCGGTGCCGGCAAAGGTCGAGCCGCCCTCGTCCATCTCGACGCGCACGATCGCGTTGCGGATGGGGTCGGGGGCGACGATGGTGGTGAGAAGCGAGACGCCGATCGGTCGCGCTTGAGATGCGGTCGCAAGGACCAGGGCGAGGGCTAAGCCCCGCCACGTCGCGGTATTGAGCTTCACTTATCCTCCGGTGTCCGGTCGCCCAACCAAAAGCGCCGGCCATCTCGTTGCGATCAGTATAAGATGGACCGCCCAAGGATGCAAGAGAAATCTTGACTTTCCGATCTGAATAGTGGTGTTCGCCCACCGGGCCGAGCCGGGAGCCTGACCCCGTCAAGCCATGGCGCGCTGAAAGAGCTTGACGCTGGCAAGCACCAGAACGATACCCAGGACGCGCTTCAGTGCTTCCGGGCGCGCTCGTTCGGCTCCGAGCCGCGCTCCGAGCAGCGATCCGGCGAAGCACGCCCCGACCAAGCCAAGCGCGGAGGTCGGGAGCGACGTCAGCGTCCCCGCCCGGGGGACGAGCCCGAAGACCGAGTTGACCACGATGAACGCCGCCGACGAAGCCGCCGCCTCCTTGGCGTTCGCCCATCGCGACAAGACCAGGATAGGACTCAGGAAGATGCCCCCTCCGACCCCGACCAGGCCGGACAGAAGACCGATGCCCGCGCCGATCCCGATCTTCAGCGGCAGAGGCGGACGCCAATCTCCCGTTCCTGGACTCAACGGTAAGAGCGTGCGAAAGCCCGCCGCCAACACCACCGCCCCGGTCAACGCATAGTGCGGGCCGGGAGGCAGTTTGATCGTCGCTCCGACCAGCGACAACGGGGCGGAGCCGACGAGAAAGGGCCATGTGAGGTTGGGACGGTGGAATCCGGCGCGCCAGAAAGCGACGAACGCGATCCCGGCCACGAGGACGTTCGCGGCGAGCGCGAGGGCCGCCGAGTCCGCGATCGAAGCGGAGGTCAGGGACAGCGCCGCCAGGTAACCCGACGCCCCCCCGTGTCCCACCGAGGCGTACAGGAGGGCGACGACAAAGAGAACGAGCGGGAGGTAGCTCTCGCTCATGGTCCGATCCGCTCGAGTCCGGTGACGCCGTTTCGAAGCGACCACACGTTGGGGTGGCACAATGCGCGCGCTTGGCGCGCCCAATCCAGGCTCGTGACCCCATGGGCGCACACCGCCAGATAACAGACCTCCGTTCGAAGATCTTTGAGTTCTGGCACGGCGGGCGCCCAGGGCCAGCGGCTCACGGGGCGCCCGCCCCCCGGCTCGACCGCCCGGAGGTCGAGCAAGATCCACTCGCCTTGAGCCAGACGCGGATCGAACGGCGTGACCTCGACGGAGTCATCTTCCGAGACTCGACGCGACGAAGAAGGAACGGCGCGCGCGCATACGGGGCATCCCGGCCGCGCCGTCCTTCGAACCGAGCGCGCCTCCATCGAGAGCAGGTCGAGTAGCCAGAAGCGATCGGCCAGCGAATCCCCAACGTCCAGGACGGCTTTGATCGCTTCGGTCGCCTGAAGAACTCCGAAAACGCCCGGCACGACCCCCAGCACGCCCACCTCCGCGCAGGATCGGACGTCGGTCGGCGGCTCGGGCCACAGGCACCGCAGACAGCCTCCCGCGTGGCCCGGCTCGACGCGCATCGCCCAACCCTCGTAGCGGTAAACCCCGGCTTGGATCAGGGTCTTGCCGAGGGCCACGCATCTGTCGTTCAGCACGTACTTGGCCCCGAAGTTGTCCGTTCCGTCCAAAACGAGGTCGTAACGCTCGATGAGGGAGTCGGCGTTGTCCGCCGACACGCTTAGGCGGTGGGGCTCGACCCGGACGTAGGGATTTGCCTCCGCGACCGCCTCGGCGACCAGGTCCACCTTGGGCCGTCCGATGTCGCGCGCTCGGAACAGCGACTGACGATGAAGGTTCGTCGCGTCGAGGTCGTCGCCGTCGGCGACGCCGAGCGTCCCCACCCCCGCTCGCGCAAGGAACTCGATCGCCGGGCACCCTAGTCCGCCCGCGCCCACGACGAGGATTCGCGCGTCCCCCAGGAGTCGCTGGCCCTCGATCCCAACCTCGGGCAAGCGCCGTTGACGCTCGTAGAAGCTTGCCTCGGTCAGCGCGTCCGCGTTGTGGGCCGTACCCGCGTTGATCCACGCGGAGCGACCGTCCGCGTAGCGCTCCCGCTTCCAAATGGGGACGCGCTTCTTGACCTCGTCCACCACGAACTCGCACGCTCGGAACGCCTCGCGTCGGTGGGCCGCCGCCACCTCGACGACGATCGCGGCGTCCCCGATGGCGAGATCGCCGATCCGATGGTCGCACCGTACCGACAGCACCTCGAAGCGGTTTTGGGCCTCCTCGACGATGCGGCCGCCCTCGGCAACCGCCAGTTCGTCGTACGCCTCATAGACCAAGCCGACCACGGCCCGCCCTTCGTTCTGGCCGCGCACGCGTCCCACGAACGACGCGTACCCGCCCGCATCCGGACGTTGCGAAGGCCCGAGTTCCAAGGCGCGCCGCGACAGCCGAAACACGTCAGCCTCCCGCCACCGGCGGGATGAACACGACGGTCGTTCCGTCGGCGACGGCGGCCGAAGACTCGACGAACGCGTCCCCCACCGCGACCCGAACGATGCTCCCGTCGAGGCCGAACCGGTGGATCGCGTCGAGTTCCCGGTAGAGGTCGCCCCAGTTGGGGGCGTCGGTTACCACGGATTCGCCTGGGAGCCCGCGCCGCTCGCGCAGGACGGCGAAGTAGCGAACGTGGACCGTCTTTATGCGAGCCTCCGATCCCAATGTGTCGCCGTAACCGTCTCGCCCTTGTCCACGCGTTCCTGATCAAGAATGAGCACGTCCGCCCGCGCGGCACCGTCAAGCCGATGGGAACCCTTTGGACCGAGGGGCCGGACCCTCGTGCGACCAGGGCATTCCCAGGCCGCCGGCACGAACTCGAGTCGCCCCGCCCAAGCCTCCCGGAGCGGACGATCGCCCGCCCTTGCCTCCATTCCCACGCGGTACCGGGTTCGCTTCGCCCGGACGTCCGAGTCGAGCAAGGCGTAGCCGTCCACCGCCGAGTTGTCGAAGGGCGGCAGGTCGCACCGCGCCGTGACGGGCTCCGCGAGCACCCTCCCCAAAGCCTCCGAAAGGGCGACCTGCTCCAAGACCACCGGCGGAACGAGGCTCCGGACAAGAGCGAGCGCCTCCCAATACGAAAGCAGGTTCATTCGTGACTCCCGCCCGCGAGGACGTCCAGCGCGTGCAACACGTAGGGGAACAGAGCGGCAACGGCGTCCCGCGCCGCGCCCGGCGAACCAGGAATGGCGACCACGATCGTGTCGCCGTACAACCCGGCGACGGACCGAGACAGCATCGCCGTCGGGAGACGGCGTTGCCCGTACGCCCGAAGGTGCTCCTCGACCCCGGGCAACCTCCGCTCCAGCATCGGAAGAACCGCCTCCGGGGTCACATCCCTCGGTCCGACCCCGGTGCCCCCCGCCAAGAACAGAACGTCCGCCCGCGCGGCGCCCTGCTCGACGGCCGACCGGATCGCCCCGACTTCGTCGGGTACGACGACGAAGCTCACGACGTCGGCGCCCTCCTCCCGCAAAAGCGCTCCGAGGGTCGGCCCCGTCGTGTCTTGCCGAGAGCCCGTCGCCGAACGATCGGAAGCGACGACGATCGCCGCCCGAAACGGCCGACGCGCGAACTCCGACTTGCCGCCCGTCTTCTCGAGCAACTCGACGGCCTCGATGCGCATCGTCTCGTCGATCGGCTTCAGCATGTCGAAGAGGTTCAGGGCGGCGACGGCGGCCCCGTCAGCGCCTCCATCTCCACCCCCGTCCGGTGGATCGCCACGACTCGAACCCGTGCGACGATCGCGTCCGTCCCGAAGGCGAAGGAAACGTCCACCAGGTCGAGCGCGACATGGTGGCAATACGGCACCAGGTTGGGCGTGTTTTTGGCGGCGAGAATCGCCGCCGTTCGGGCGACGGGCAGTGGGTCCCCTTTGGGGGCGCGCCCCTCGCGCACGACCGCGACCGTTTCGGCGGACGCCCGCAGGGTGGCGGTGGCCACCGCCGTCCGCAGGGATGAGACCTTGGCCGAGACGTCGCGCATCAGCCGCCGATCTCCAGCATCGAGTGGTCGTTGGTCGCCAAGAGGTTCTCCATGGGGGGATGCTCCTTCCACTTTCGCGCAAGCGAGTCGCGCACGATCGTGGCGAGCGCCTCGTCGTCGGCCCCGGCGCGCAACGAATCTCGCAGGTTT
Source organism: Fimbriimonadaceae bacterium (assembly GCA_026129685.1). Lineage (GTDB taxonomy): Bacteria > Armatimonadota > Fimbriimonadia > Fimbriimonadales > Fimbriimonadaceae > UBA2387. Next base: position 4,531 of record JAHCHO010000009.1, on the reverse strand, counting down.
CCGTCGGCGCGCAGGAACAAGCACGACTTCACCGTGCCGTCGGCGGTCAGGCGCAGACGGTTGCACCCGTCGCAGAAACTCTCGGTCATCGAGGCGACGAACGCCACCGACCCCTTCCCTCCCTCGATCGCGAACCCGCGCGCCACCGCGTTGGGACTCGTTTCCAGGGGCGTCAGTCGGTAGCGCTCTCGCAGGTCCTCGCGCATCCGCGCTGCGGGATAGAGGTCGCCCCGTTGCCAGCCGTTCCCCTTGAAAGGCATGAACTCGATGAATCGAACCTGGATCGGGCGATCGCTTGCGAGCTCGGCGAAGTCGAGCAGTTCGTCTTCGTTCACGCCCGCCATCACGACGACGTTGATCTTCAAGGGCCGAAAGCCCGCCCCGAGGGCCGTTTCGATCCCCTCCAACACCTTGGGTAGCTCGTCTCGGCGCGCAATCTCGGCGAATCGCTCGCGGCGCAAGGAGTCAAGGCTGACATTGAGGCCGGTCAGCCCGGCGCGTCGGTAGGCGTCCGCCTTTTTGGCGAGCGTGGAGCCGTTCGTCGTCATCCAGATCTCGCGCAAGCCCTCGATCACCGCCAAACGGGCGATCAACTCCTCGAGGCCCCGCCGAACAGCCGGCTCGCCCCCCGTCAGGCGCACCTTCGTGACCCCGCCCCGCACGAACAGCCGTACCAGCCTTTCGATCTCCTCAAAGTTCAGAATCTCGGATCGGGGACGCCAGATAACGCCCTGGGCCGGCATGCAGTACCCGCATCGGAAGTTGCATCGGTCGGTGATCGAGACGCGCAGGTACGTGTGCGGACGACCAAAGGGATCGGTCCAGGGCGAAGCCGTAACGGCGGGAGAGGGGGCGATCACCATGGCACAGAGTCCAGCTTCCCTCGTCTCTTGGTCAAGAAGCTATGACGACCGTCATAGTACGCCATGCTTGCTGGGTCTCGGATGGTTTCATTTCGAACCTTCCCTCGGCGATCGGCATCCCGGCCATGGGCACGGTGGCCTGCACGGTGTGCTTCGCGGTCTGGACCAGATCGTCCGACCGAAAACGCAGGAGCAGTCGGGACGATCCGAGCCGATTTGCGCGGGAGAGGTCGGCCACGCGGAACTGAAAGCCTGCTCTGTCCGGCCGGGGCGCGTGGAATGAGCTTGACGCCGGTGAGCGCGGGCACAATGCCTAGGGCGCGCCCGAGGGCTTCAGGCATCGCCGAGGCAACGTCACGTCCCGCAATTCACTGGGTGCGGCTCGGTCAATCGGTCGAGTTTTGCTGGCGCGACCGGTTCAGTTCGCCCCGCCTCGGCGCCCACGTGGAAGACGAGCGGGTCGCCTCGATGACGGTCGTCCGACGACCGAGGGCCGCGAGTTCCGCCTCGGAAGCGCTCGCTTCGATGGCGGGGAACAGCTCGCGTTCCTCCCAGCGGATGTGCGCGTCCAGGAGTCGGCCCAATCGCCCGAGGTCCGCCGTCGCCACGCTTTCGGCGAGTTCGCGAATCGCACGATGCTCGGCGACGAGCCGATTCCGCGTATCGTCTCCGACCAAGGGGCCGAGCAACGCTTCTTCGTCACGAAAGTGGGCGTCGAGTTCCTCGGCCCAAAGCTTGGCGAACTCCTCGGCCACCGCGTCGCCGCGTTCGATCCGACGAGCGAACACAAGGCCGACGTTGTGGTCTCGGGAGAACGGCTGGAGAGCCGGGTGCCGCTTCATGTCGCTCGGGCGTCTTCCCTCGGCAGACGCCGGACGGGTCGCCGGGCGGGCGTCTCTCGCCCCCCTGAGCTCAGTAGGCCGGCGGGGTCCAGGATCGTGACCCTTTGCCTTTCGGCGCTCAGGAGCTTCATCTTTGTCCAGCGGCCCATCACGCGGATCGTCGTTTCCACCGTCGTCCCAGCCATCTCCGCCAGGTCTTGCCGCGTCAGGGGTACGCAAAGGGCGGTTCCGCCCACCTCTTCCACCCCGTACGAGTCCATCAGCAGCAGGAGCACCGCCGCGATGCGCTGATCCACCTTGGCGCTCGACATCCGCGCCATCATGTCGTGCGCTCGGCGCAAACGGGGGGACATCGAGCGCAGCACTTGGTCGCGCAGAATCGCGCTTCCCTCGTACACCTGGCGGAGGAGTTCGCTCGGAATCTTCAGGTACCAGCAGTTTGTGACGGCGGTCGCGCTGAGGTGATAGACGCGACCTTCCAAAGCCGCGATGGCCCCAAAACTCTGGCCCGGCCCCATCAACTCGACCGTGACGGCGGTGCCCTGGGGGGTCGTCCGCGTCATCTTGACGAACCCCATCCCGACGACGGCCGCGAACCGACAGTCCGCCCCCGCGAACCAGATCACCTCTCCGCGCTCGGCGTAGGCCAGGAAGGTCTCGGAGACCAGGCGCGCCCGATGCTCCTCGCCCACTCCGTTCAACAGTGTGCACGCCTCGACGACCGCCACGTTAGGGGGACGCTCGGGTCGCCCGACGCCCTCCGAGGCGTGATTCCTAGCAGGCATAGGCGCGCCTCCGAAGGTTCGTCCGCACGAGGGGCCCTCCAACATGAGCAGCCCAAATCCCAAGGGCGACGAGTTCGACGAAGCCCGTCCAGCCCATCGGCGCGAAGGCGGTCGCGCGGTAGTCGGTCAGTATTTCGAGCGCGACACGGGCGGCATTGCCGAGGTTCAGCAGGATGAAGACCGACCACAGGCCGGCGAGCCGTTCCTCTGCCATACCGTGCATTCGCGCCACGACGTGCATCGAAACGCCGACGATCATCTGGCTGATGAAGCCGACGGTGAAGGCATGGCGGATTGCGCCCGTGAAAGCATGGGAGAAGGGTTGCCCGATCGCCGCCAGATGCATCGGTTCGAGAACCATGAGGACGCCCGCCGCCACGAGCCACCCGTACGCGCCTCGCACGAACTTGTGGGATCGAGCCGCGTGTTCGGGTCGCTCAAAGAGTCGGCTGGACGCCAAGAGGGAGACCGCGGCGCACGCGATCAGCACTCCTCCCACTTGATACAAGGTGCCCGTGCCCGGCGCCAACTCCGCCGCGAAGTACCGGTTCCAGCCGACTATCCGCGCGAGCAGTCCAAGCGTCCAGAGCGCCAACCCGATTTCGCCCAACGTTCGGTGCGCCGGCTTCCACCCAAAGCACGTGCCGAGCTTCGTCAAAGATACGCCGAAGATCATCATGGCCGCGAACCCGAGGAACTGGGCCTCGCGAAGCGGGGCGAACCACTTGGCGACGAACAGAATCGAGTTCGTGGGATCGGCCTGGTGGGACATGGCGAACACTGCGGGCTCGGCGATGGCGACCGCCAAGAACCAGAACAAGGAGGCGAAGACGAACTTGGACGGCCAGCGGAGCGGCTCCCCGCTGCGATGGCGCGTGATCTGGGTGTTCGCGAGGAACAGAACGACCGCCAGCGTCTGCGACAGGCACGCCGCGACTCCGATCGGCAACCAGAGGGCGCGATCGAGGCGCACGAGCGGCTCGGCGACAAATCGAACGGCGATGCCGATCGCCATCAGGCTTAGCGAAAGGCCGGCCAGCTTCAGGAAGAGCCGCTTCTTCCCCTCGGTTGGAGGGTGCTGCTGAAGCGCGAATCCCATGACGAAGAACCCGACCCAACCGAACAGCTGCGAGTTCGCGTGCGCCAGCACGAACGGTGTCCACGCATTAGCGGTGTAGTCGCCTTGTCGGCTGATCCCAAAAAGGGCCGTCGCGCCAAGCAGGCATCCTACCGTCAGCACACAGGCCATGCCCGCCAGGAAGAACCTGCGGTAGATCGAGACGTCTGCCCGGTCTTCGGGCGAACGAGAGGGAACGCGCGTGGGAACGACCCGTAGCGACCGTAGCGATTGGGACATGGCCTTATCTTCCCACGCAGGGCCCGTCCGACCCTATGACGCCGGTCATATCCGCGCTTTGGGCGGCATCGCCGCCCGAGGGACTGACACACGTTCTTTCCCGGCCGTACGGCGCACGCCGCCGCGTCCAGCCGGGTACCGGATGACATCTCGCACGGACCGGGGGGGACCTCTATATTGACCCCCGGTGTCCGCCCAAGGGGGACGTCGCCTCCTCCGGGAGATTCACGCTTCGGAAGTTCCACGGCCCGCGACGTTCCGGAGGGGGTCCGCCTCCTGCGGAGCCGCCCGGTCTCGCACGCGGGAGTTCGGGACCACCGAGCGTCATAAGGGCGATTATCGGCTTCGGGTCTTCGACCAAACACTGCGTGTTTCAACGATAATCGGTCCTTATGACGCCGGGACGACCCGGGTCCCGCGCGGGGAGGCGCCGTCCGCTGGACGCTCCCGGCATCGGAAACAAGGACGGTCCGACCGGGGTCGGATTCGGGGAGTCGGACCGGCGGAGATCCAGGGCCGCCGACTCCGTCGTCGCTCGGATCGGGTTCCGTTCCCGCCTTCGCCTTTCTTCGTCGTCTTGGCTTCGCGCGTTCCCGCGTCCTTCTCGTTCGACCTTGTTCCTCGTCGTTTCCCGTCGGCTCTCGGGGGTGAGCCATTCGGAGCTCACGAGGACAAGTCATTGAA
>JAHCHO010000008.1 GCA_026129685.1 Fimbriimonadaceae bacterium | reverse complement strand
AGAGGCCAAAGACCCAGAATACGCTCCCGGTAGAATTGCCGAGTGCCCGTTCCGTCCCGCGTCCCGCTCATCCTCGCCCCGACGCCGCTGCATCCCCTCCCCGCCCTCGGCGCGCGGATCGGCCTCGACCTTTGGATCAAACGCGACGATCTGACCGGCTTCGCGGGGGGCGGCAACAAGGGGCGCAAGCTCGAGTACCTCATGGCGGACGTCCTCGCGAGCGGGACGGAGATCGTGCTGACCTGCGGGTCGCTCCAGTCCAACTTCGTCCGTCAGCTCGGGGCGGCGTGCGCGATGCACGGGGTGCGGTGCGTCGCCGTCCTGATGAACCTCCCGTACGCCCCCGAGACGGGTCGTCCATCCGGTCCCACCCTCCCCCCGACGGGGGGCAACGTCGTCCTCAGCGCGATCCTCGGCGTCGAGACGATCCGCGTGCCCGACGGCACCTGGGACGCGCTCTTCGAAGCGACCGACTACACCGCCGGGGCGCTGGAGCGGGCGGGCCGCCGCGTCTACCGGATTCCGGTCGGCGGCTCCAGTCCGGTCGGGGCGTACGGATTCGTCGCCGCCGCCCAGGAACTCGCGGAACAGGGCGCCGCGTTCGACGCGATCGTCGTGCCGACCAGCAGCGGAAGCACCCACACCGGGCTCGCCTGGGCGCTGAAAGGCAGTTCGACGCGACTGATCGGGATCGCCTGCGACGCGGAGCCCTCTCTCGTCGAGGAAGAGATGATGACGATCGGGCGGGGGCTCGACGAACTGACGGGCGAACCGAAGGGCCTGACCCCGGCGGACATCGAGTTCCGGCTCGAATGGGTCGGTGCGGGGTACGGGGTCGCCACCGAGGCGGGCCAGCGCGCGTTGGAGACCCTCGCGCGCACCGAGGGCGTCTTCCTCGACCCCATCTATTCGGCGAAGGCTTTCGCCGGACTCCTTGCCATGGCCGCATCGGGCGAACTCACGGGACGGGTTCTTTTCTGGCACACCGGCGGCTTCCCGACCCTGGCGGCGGGCCTCGCCTCGTAGCGCGAATTCCGAGCGGCGCCGCCCGATCCCTACTATAATCAGCGCAAGCGTTGAAGCACGTTCGCCCGTCCGAGAATTCGATGTCGGTCCGCCTAGTGCTGGCGCTCCTTGTCTTGGCGCACATGGTCTTCGCCTTCGCCTACGCCAAGGCGACCCCCTATCGAACGGGCGGATGGCTCGAGTACATGGGGCGGCCCAAACCGGAGAACCGGCAGAAGGACATCGGCGCGCCGGACGAGCGCCAGCACGCGAACTACGTTCAGCGTCTGCTCGATGGCAAGGGGATTCCGGTGTTCAACCCCAAGGACCCCGACCTGTACGAGACCTACCAAGCGCACCAGCCGCCACTGTTCTACGTCCTGGCGGCAGGATGGGCGAAGGTTGCGGGCGTCACCAACGTGGCCGACCCGGAGACCGGCGGCCGAGTCCGGGGGATCAACGCGCTCCTCGGCGCCTTGACCGTGCTCGGCCTTTTCTGGCTCGGCACGTGGGGGTTCAAGGACGAATGGGTGGGCCTTTTCGCGGCGGCGATCGGCGGGTTCATGCCCGCCATGCTGGCCCTTTCCGGCGCCCTCAGCAACGACCCTCTCCTGATCTGCCTCTGCACCTGGACCCTCGCCTTCTGCGCCCTGGGATTACGCGACGGTTGGTGCTGGGGGGTGACGTTGCGCGTGACGATCGCCATCGCCCTCGCCCTCTACACCAAGACGAGCGCCCTCGCCCTGTTTCCGGCGGTCGCCGTCGCTCTGTACCTGGCCCGGGGCAAGCCGCGCGACGGCGGCACGATCTTGCCCCACGCCGCCGCGTGCCTGGCGGGGCCGATCCTCTTGGCCCTCCCTTGGCTTCTCCGCAACCAAAGCCTCTACGGCGACCCGTTCGCGATTTCCGCGTTCAACGAGGCGTTCCAGGGCTCGATGAAGGCTTCGACGGGCATCGAGCGCCTGGGGGGCGTGTTCTCTTACTGGCGGACGGTCGCCGAAACCACCGCCTACAGCGGCTTCGGCGTGTTCGGATACATGGACCTGTTCATGGACTGGCGGATTTATCGCCTCCTGTTCGCGGCGGTCTTCCTGCTCTCGGTCGGCTGGCTGATCGCGTTCCGGGACCGGCCGGTCGAGAAGGCCGCCCCCGTGCAGTGGGTCCACGTGACGTTCTTCTTGGTGGTGTTCCTGCTGTTCGTCCGGTTCAACATGCAGTACTTCCAAGCTCAGGCGCGCTATCTCTACCCGGCGGTCGGGCCGATCGCCTGCGGTTTGGCGGTCGGGGCGCACCGGTTCGCGATGCGACGGCCCCTCGCGGGACTGGCCGCCGTCGCGTTCACGCTAATCGCGCTCAATCTGTACGTCGTTTCGATGTTGCCGGGCGAGTTCCAACGGCGAATCGCCCCGCCCGAACTGAACGAGCCGACCCCGACGGCACCCCTCGAAGGGTAAGCGCATCCTTCTCTCGCGCGTCGTCCCTTAGGTTCGGGCGAACTCGAAGCTCCCCCTCGGCTTGAGGTTTTTTTGCGCGAAACCTAATCTTTTTCCACACTTCGCCAAGGATTTCACACGAGAAGTTTGCCGGTATTCGGCAGTCCCCCGATGAGGGCTGCGAACGGAGCGAATCATGAGCCTGAGAATCAACTCGAATATCCCCGCGATGTCCGCCCTGCGCCATATTGAGCAGACGGACGGCGCCATGTCCAAGACCATGACCCGGCTTAGCACGGGCATGCGGATCAACGACGCCGCCGACGACCCCGCCGGCCTCGTCTTCAGCGAGAACGTGCGCTCTCACGTCCAGGGCATCCAAGCCGCCATCCGCAACACGCAGGACGCGGTGAACATGGCCAAGACCGCCGAGGGCGCGCTGAGCGAGATCGCCACCCTGCTTTCCGGCATGCGAGCCCTCGCCGTCCACTCCGCCAACTCTGCGGTCGTCGACGGACCGACGGTCCGAGCGAACCAGAACGAGATTCGCTCCGCCCTCGATTCGATCAACCGGATCGCCCAGTCCACCCGCTTCGGCAACAAGCAGTTGCTGAACGGCAGCGCCGGCACGTACGCCAGCGTGACGTCCGCCGCCAACGTCAGTCTCGTCGACTTTTCCGGCACGTTCAACGGCCATACCGTCGTGAACGGCGCGGTGACGATCGACCAGACCACGGCGGCGACGCGCGCTTCGGTCACGCTGGGCAACACGTTCTCCGGCACGACCGCGACGGTGACGGGCGTCGGCAGCTTCGTCATCAACGGTTACACCTTCCAGAGCACGGGCACCGAAACGGTCGAGTCGCTGATCGCCAAGATCAACGAGAAATCGAACCAGACCGGCGTCCAAGCTCAAGCGGTGACCTCGGGCGGCAACACGTCCATCGTGTTGAACCAGACCAACTACGGGTCGCAGTTCGCCATCAACTTCTTCGACCCGGCCAACGTGCTCCACACGTCGGGCAGCGCCACCGCCACCGGCGTGGACGGAGTCTACAACGTGACCGTCACGACCACGCAGGGCGCCGAGACCATCGCCTTTACCGGCGGCCGTTCGCCCGGAGACAGCGGCCTCGTTCTCTCGGACGGCGCGGGCAACCGAATCAACCTGACCGAAGTGGGCAACGCGACGATCGCCGCGCCGACCGAGGTGGGCTTCGTCACCGCCGGCGCGGCTCGGTTCCAGATCGGATCGGACAGCGACCAGTCGGTGACCTACTCGCTTCCGAACGTGATCGCCAGCCGTCTCGGCACGGGCGTGGTCTCGGGCAAGTCGGTTGAAGACATCGACGTTACCACCGAGGCGGGCGCGCAGGAGGCCATCCGGATCATCGAGGCGGCCATCAGTCAGCTCGCCGAGACTCGGGGCAACCTCGGCTCGTTCACGAAGAACTTCCTCGAGTCGAACGTTCGTTCCCTCGAGGTGCAGAAAGAAAACCTCACCGCCGCCGAGAGCGCGATCCGCGACGCGAACCTGGCCGAAGAGATGACCAATCTCACCCGGTACCAGATTCTCCAGCAGAGCGGGATGGCGATGCTCTCCCAGGCCAACCAGCAGCCCTCCAACGTTCTCAGACTTCTCCAGCAGTAACCCAGCCTGCCTCCGCGGACCTCATCGGACGAGCCCTTGCCCAGCGGCAAGGGCTCGTGGTCGTTTTTGGGCAGGCTATCGGTCGCCCGAACGTCCGAAGTTCCGGCGGAGAATCAGGAAGTCGTTCGTCCCGACCGAGCCGGAGTGGTCGAGGTCGGCGTCCAGCACCCAGTTCGCCGCTCCGCTCGAACTGCCGAAGGCCGCGCGCAGGATCAGATAGTCGGCGATGTTCACCGAGTTGTCTCCGTTCACGTCGCCGTTCACGATGGGAAACGCAAGGTTCGCTCCGGCGGCCCCGAGGGCGATCGGCAGGGTGCGCCGGAGCCAATGCGAGTGCTTGAGCGCGATGTCGTACGCGCCCAGTGGAAGCGAAAAGGCGCCGGTACCGCCGACCCCAAGTTGAACCGATCGCCGATAGAGCACCGTCAGGCTCCCCGCCTGCCGGACTTCGAACACGACCGGGCCGGGCGTCGATGCCCCCGCGCCAAGGTCGCCGAAGGACACGGCGGCGCTGACGAGAGCGGTCGTCTCGCGCACCCCCGTCGCCTGGACGGTGGCGGTACCCGAAAAGTAGGTCGTTTGCGTCTCGATCGTCAGACTCATGACCACGTGGGCCGGGTCCCCGAAAGTGGGCAGGTCCACCGCCATCGGCGGGACCGGCGTGTTCGGGTGCCGTGTTTCCTCGAGGGTGAAGGTGTTTTGGCTGGAAAGGGAGGCGTTCGCCCCATCGAGCACGACCACCCCCGCCAAGACCATGTCGAAGGGTTGCGCCGGGAGTTGGACCTCGTTCCCCATGATCCGGGCGGTCGCCTCGATCTGTACCGGCACGACGATCGAGTACGTGTACTGATTGCCCGACACGTGTACCATGGTGCCCGCCTGCGACGGGGTGCCCATCCGAGCGGTGAACGCGCTCAGCACCACCGTCCCGATCGGGATCGGCAGGGTGCCCGCCAAGTAGGTGAAGGTGGGATTGCGCGTTCGGAACCCGCTTTCGGTCAGGGACAGCGTCGCGGGTATCTCGAGGGCTTGCCCGTTGAGAAGGTCGAGCTCGAGCGCCAACGCATGGACCTTGAGCCCCGCCGGGTCGAAGTCGAGGACAAAGGTCCCCGAGGTCGCGGTCCGCAGGGACCCGGCGGTCCGACCGCCCACCTTGCCCGACACCGTGACGGGCACCGCCACGTTCTCGGTCGAGCCGAACGTACCGAGGATGCCCGGCTTGGTTCGGGTCCCGGTCGGGTTGCTCGCGGCATCGTAGTTCCCGATCAGGGTCCCCGGTAGATTGAGAGCGATCTCAATCGCGCCGTCGATCCCGCTTTCCGCCGGGTTCACGCTGAAGCGATACATCTGGGCCGAGGAAAGGCCGGCACACAAGAGCAGAAGAGCGAACGGAGCGAGGCGACGCATGGTGGTACCTAACGGGGACGACGCCATTATGGTCGCCGACGTTCCCTCTGGTCCCTCACCGCGTCAGTCGAAAAGGGTGCGGAGTTGTCCCTGCTCGAGCGCAAGAAGCCGCCTTTTGACGTCCACTCCTCCCCCGAAACCGGTCATCGAGCCATCCCTCCCAATGACCCGGTGGCAAGGGATCAGGATCGGTATCGGGTTTGCGCCGTTCGCCGCCCCGACCGCACGGCAGGCATCGGGATTGCCCAGGCTCGCCGCCAACTCCCCGTAGGTACGGGTCTCGCCGTACGGGATCTCCCGCAGCTTCGCCCAGACCCGCCGCTGGAACGGGGTGCCCTGGGGTGCGACCTCCAGGTCGAAGGACCGCCGCTCGCCAGAGAAGTACTCCGTCAACTGCCGCTCCGCTTCCTTGGTCCGCGCGGGGTCGCGGACCCAGCCGATCTCCCGGAAGTCCTCACCGTCCTTCCAGAACCAAAGCCGAACCACGCGGTCCTTCTCGTCGACCCCGACGAGCAACCTCCCGACCGGGCTTCCCACGATGTTGTAAGCGCTCAAACGCCTTCCTCGCCGAGCAGGCGCCGAAACACCCGCCGCCACTCTTCGCTCATCGCCGGGTGCTCGGCGAGCCGGCGTATCTCGGATTCGTCGTGCCGCTCAAAGTGCATCACCCGGTTGGCTCGAGCGACGGAGACTTCCAACGGGTCGCGCGCGACGATCTCGACCGGGTCGCCGACGCGGACCCGGCCCTCGCGCACAACTCTGAAGTAGATTCCCGGGCGTTCGGCTTCCAAGAACTCCTTGACCAGACCGGGACGGTCGTGCCGAATCTCGAGCTTGAAGCACGGCACTCTCGCTTGCGTCGCCTGCAACTCGGCCTCACCGATCCGGACTCGGTCGCCGATGCATACGTCCTGTTCGAGTAAGCCCTCGGTCGTCAGGTTTTCGCCGAACGAGCCTGGAAGAAGGTCGCCCCGGTCGAGCCGATCCGCCCAGAAGCGATAGTGCTCCCATGGATAGGCGTACACCGCTTTGTTCGAACCCCCGTGGTGCACTTGGTCGGCTTGAGCGTCCCCCTCGACCCCAAGCGTCCGTATCCACCTGTCACCGGTGGCGGGCGTCTTGAAGATGCCCGTCGCGACTGCCCGACCCTCGTGCGAGACTTCCCGGACGGACGATACGCTGACGGCGATCAGTCGACCCATCGGCGCATCGTACCGCCCGGACCTCAACGAGGTGGTCACTTCTTGGTGTACGCGCCCTCCATCATCGTGGTCCAGCCCTCCCCAGACTTGACTTCGAGACGGAACTTCAGATGCCGCGCGTCCACCCGCGAGTAGGTCGAACGGAAGGTCTGGGGTCCCTGCCCCGGCATGTCAATCGGCTTGCTGATCTGGGTCAGGACGCCGTTCTTGAGCGTCCCGTCCACCTCCATCACCCCCGACTCGAACGAGTCGAACCACCAACCCTTCCAGGACTTGGACTGCGGGTCGAAGGTCGTGAGGTGCACGCCTTCCATCTTCATTCCGGAGATCGTGCCGGAAAAGGTCCCGCGAACGAATCGCTTCCCGAGATATTTGTCGAACACGATTACCGCCTTCGACTTGCTCGCCTTGCCGCCCGGCTCGACGAAAGAGTGGGTTCCCGACCACTTGCCCAGAATCCAGTCCAGGGCGGCCATCTCTTTTGGCGGGGCCAACGCGGAGGGGTCTTGACCGAGAGCGACCGAGCCCAAGGCGAGCACGGCCAACAGGATTAGAGTCAGTTTGTTCATGGCGCTTCGCTCCGATACCCCGACATCATAACACGAAGAGTAGACGAACGTGCGCCTTTTTTCAGCCCAATGCGACGGCGGGGCGCCGCCCTGACTCTTGAACCGGGCCTTACCAGCCGTCGCGTGGCTGCTCCGACGACCGCCGAACCGTTCGGTTCGTCAGAGCGCGGGTGAGTCGGTCCAGACTGAGTCGAAGTCCGAAACGATAGTCGCTGGGAAAGGCTCGGAACACGACGAACGGCTCGAAGCACCCGACCCGCACCGCCAGCGAATACTCCTTGTCGAACACACGCTTCATCCCCATGTCGTACTTGGCCAGGTAGCTCGCGGTGACCGGACCGAACCGGAGGTCGGCGCGGGCGTGAAGGGCGTGGCTGGAGTGGAGTTGGTCGAAATCATAGAGGCTTCGCCCGCCCTCGAACCCCTTCATGTAAGACAGGCCGAGCCGACCCTTGGGCGCCTCGTAGATCGCCGCCGCGTGAAGCCGCGCCCATCCGAAGGTGCCCCCCCCTTGCAGGTAACCCATCAGGTCGCCGCCGAACGTCGTCCGAATCCGCCTTCCGAGGTCGGGACCTCGCTGCGCCGTCGCGAGCCACACCACCGCCCGCTCGTGGGTCGCCGCGTCGCCCGCGCGAATCTGGTGCGCCCGAACCTGCGCGATGTAGCCTCCGCGCGCGATCGGACCGCCCTGCTCGTAGGCCACTTCGAGCGACTTGTTGATGCGCTCGGACTCTGCCCTGGCCCTCGCGTTCTGGTTTCCGAACGTTCCCAGACTCCAAGACTTGCGCACGACCTTATGCTCGACCACCTCCTCTTTCGGCGTCTCGACGTCGATGTTATCGAAGTAACGTTTGGCGAACCACTCGTTGAGTTCGGATCGGGGCGCCGTCGGCCCTCGTGCCTGGTCGGCGGTGATCGGACTGCTCGTCACCATAAACCCATAGCCCGGCAGTTGGCGAGGGAACGAGCCGAAGGAACCGAGCACGGTGGTGGTCTCGTTGAGGAGAACGCTGCTCGACCAACTCACGCCCGCGCCCTGCCCCCGTCGGTAGCTTACGAACGGGGGCCGAATGCCCTGGACCCGACGATCGAGCGAGAACGACATTCCCGGGAGCATCGGCGTCTTCACTCCAAGAACCTCCAACCCGATCTGCTTCGCGCGCCCTCCCTTGCCGGGGGTGAACCGGATGCTCGGGATCAGGATCGCATAGACCGGGCGCTCTCGTCCGCAGGTGGTGACGCGGACCTTGCGCATCGTCCAGAAGTCGGGGCCGATCGTCATGCGCTCCGCCGTCAAAAACGCGCCGGCCGCCTCGAGCACGACGTTCGTGGCCTCCCCCGTCTTGGCCCCCCAATCGAACCGAAGGTCTCTTGCCGTGATGGTCCCGTCCGGGTCCACGATGCGCACGTCGCCCTCCGCGAACCCTCGCTTGCTGCCGTTCAGCAGGGTCAGCGAACGCGCGTGGAGAGTCGTCGGACCAAAGGTGGCCTTGATTCCGTCCGAGAAGAAAAGAGCCTGTTGGTCGGGCTCGGTCGAGCCGGGAGGAAAGAGCTCGGGACGGGTGTCCGGGCCGACCTCGATCACCTCGAACCGCTGCCACTCGACCCTGAGTTCGTCGCCGAACTGGGTCACCGAGGCGGTTTGCCCACCCGCTTGCGCGAACGGGAGCATCGCCCCAAGCACGATTCCAGGCAACAACGGGTGGACGGGCATGCTTCGAGAGCAGTGTACCGGTCGCCTCGGTCCATCCTCGGCGCGGAACCGGCCGACGCCGAGACATACTACGAAGCCAGTGATCGCCTTCGACGCCATCGTTCCCGCCGGCGGGACCATCGACGACGCTTTCGCCGCCGAGGTTGGAACGCCCTACAAGGCCCTCGTGCGTTTCGGCGACGCAACGCTGCTCCAACTCATCCTGGGTGCGATTCGAGAAACCGGCCGCGTGAAGCGGATTCTGGTGATCGGCCCCAAAGCCGTGCAAGAGCACGCACGACCCCTTGCCGACGTCGTCCTGGACGAAGGAACGAGCGGTCCCGACAACATCTTGCGCGGCATCGTCTATCTTCGCGAGAACACCGCCGGATCCTTGGGGAAAGTCCTGGTGGTCACCAGCGACCTGCCGTTCTTGACCGGTGACACGCTGAACCGATTTGTTGATTCTTGTCGTTCGGACATGGACTTTTCCGTTCCGCTCATCGGTCGTCCGGCCTTCGAGGCGGCCTTTCCCGGCGCGCCCGCGACCTTCGTGCCCCTGCGCGAAGGGAGCGTGACGACCGGGTGCGCTTACTACGTGGACGCCGACGTCTTGGAAAGAGGACGGGCGCACATCGAGGCGGTCTTTCAGAATCGTAAGAGCAAGTTTGGGATGGCAAAGTTGCTCGGATTGCCGTTCGTATGGAAGTTCCTCACCAAGTCCCTCCGCCTGCCCGACATCGAGCACAAAGCGAGCCAGCTCCTAGGTTGCCGTGGGGCGGCCGTACCGGACAGTCCGCCCGAACTCGCTTTCGACATCGACTACGTGGACGACTACCGGTACGCCCGGTCCAGGATGGGCCTTTGAGCGCCGAACTGCCGGTGGTGCCGACCCCCTACGCGGGGCGAAGGCTCCGCTTCTGGGAACAACTCGCGCTGAGCGCGTTCTGGTTCGGCACCAACTTCCTCTGGGGCGCGATGCTCATCGTGGTGGTGCCGCACCAAGTGCCTCGGCTGGCCGCCGACCAAACCGCGCTCGTCATGGGGCTCATTCTCGGGGCGGGGGCGATCGTCCCGATGCTCGTCCCGCTTCTCGTCGGACCCCTCAGCGACCGATGCGCTTCTCCCTACGGTCGACGTCGGCCCTACATCGCCGTCGGCACCCTGATCAACATCCTTGGCTTGACCGCGATGTACGCGGCCTACGGCAGCAAGAGCGTTCTGGTGTATGCGCTGGCCTACTTGCTTGTACAATTCGGCAACAACATCGCCACGGCACCCTACAGCGGTCTGATTCCCGATCTGGTGCCGGACGGGCAGCGCGGGATCGCCTCCGGTTGGATGGCGGTGATGTCGCAGGTCGGCACGCTCGCCGGCGGTGTCGCGACCGGGCTGTTGCTCGACTCCAACGCGAACCCGACCGGCGACTCGTTTTTGGCGTACACCGCGATTGCCGCCGCCCTGATCGGCTCCGCCGCTCTGACCGTTTTCGGACTGCGCGAAACGCCCCTTCCCTTCAAGCCGCCGCGTTTGGACGTCCGGCGTTATTTGGGATCCCTTTGGATCGACCCGCGCCGGCATCCGGACTTCGCCTGGGTGTGGATCACCCGCGCGCTGGTGATGCTCGGGTTCTACGCCCCTCTTCCCTATCTTCAGAGCTACCTTCGCGACGTGGTGGGCGTGACGAACCCGGAGGCCGAGGTCCCCAAACTGATGGCCCTGATCCTCATCGGGAGTTCCTTGACGGGCGTTCTCGGCGGGGCGCTTTCCGAGCGAGTGGGCCGGAAACCGATCATCTACGTCGCCAGTACGGTGATCGGGGCGATGGCGCTCCTTTTCCCTTTCTGCCGTTCGATCGAACAGACCCTGATCGTCGGCGTCGTTTTCGGCCTGGGCTACGGCGCCTACATCAGTGTGGACTGGGCCCTCGGTACGGACGTCTTGCCCAATAAGGCCGACGCGGCGAAGGATATGGCGGTCTGGCACATCGCGATGACCGCCCCGCAGACCATCGGGAACCCGCTGGCGGGCTGGTTGCTCGTCCAGTTTGGGATCGGCCACATCGTCGCCAGCGACGGAACCCGCCTGGAGGTCTACTCCCGCACCGGCCACTCGGTGCTGTTCGCCTTCGCGGGCGGTTGCTTCTTCCTCGCGGCGATTTTGCTTCGGAACGTGAAGGGCGCGCGCTAAGGCACCTCGCCCGTCATGAACACGTCCGATTCACGCGGGCGCCCTTCGACCACTTCGGCGAGCGACCCGTTGCCGTAAACCTCGAGAACGCGCACCCGGCAACCGCCGTCCAACGCCCTCATCGTCTCGCCGGTGCGAAGCCCGGAGGCCTCGCCCACGTTCAGCACCACCTGGCGACCGCCCTTGACCACCCGTTGGACGGTCGCGAGGATGCCGACCGACGGCGTCTGGACCACCCGCCGCTTCCCATCCAGCACGAATGGCTCGAGCGACTTGCGGATCGCGTTGTAGAGGGCTTGGTCTTGCCGTTCGCGGAGGCTCTCGCCCTTGACCCACTGTTGACGGGTGCTCGTCTCCGTCCGCTCGTCCACCCAAACGTATTTGCGGGACTGGGCGTCGTACACGAGCAGCGCGATCGTCGCCCGCCCGGTCTTGGACTTGTAGATCAGCCGGTCGGACGTGTAAGAACCGAGTTCCTTCACCGTGAAGTAGGTCACGTACCGGACGTCCAGCGCCCTCGCGATGCGGTCAAGGTCCCGAACATTGAGGCGCCGACTCTCGAGGCTGTGTTCGCCAAGCACTTCCTTTTGCGCGGAAACCGCCCGTTCGTAAGGCACCAGTTCGACGCCCCGCCACTTCAGCCGGGTCGCCGCTTCGCGGATAAGTTTCGGGACCGCCTTGTCGGCGGAGTCGAGGGGCAGGGTCAGCAGACTGACCTCGGCCACCTGGACGATCGGAACGGTCGGCGCCAGAATCGCCATCCGGTCCTGCCCCGCCCCGAGGACGGTGAGGCAAGCGATCAGGAGCGTGGTCGCGAATCGAATGGTGATCACCGCTGACAGGATAGCCGACCCCTGCCTGAACGCCAAACCCTGAAAGGGACCAATGCCACCACAAGAACGCCCACCCGTGTTACAATTGGAGGAACCCGAAAGATCGGAGGAATCCCGCACATGAGCGAATCGAACGAAGAGAGAAACGCCGCTTTGTACCTGCTCGCCGGAGTCGGACTCGGCGCCCTGATCGGCGTCGCCGCCGGGATGCTGTTCGCGCCGAAGGCGGGCGCGGAAACCCGTGACGAGTTGTCCCACAAGTTCCAGGAACTGAAGGCCAAGACCGAAGGCTGGATCGCCGAGCACCGCGCCAAGGGCAAGGAAAAGCTCGAAGAGGTCGCCGACGCCATCGGCGCCTGACGTCCCTACCGAACACCGACCGCCCCGCCCGCAACCCCTGCGGGCGGGGCTTTTTCGTGACGAGCCCGATCCGGCCGGTTCGCGCGCAATAAACTGACGTTTCGACCCCATGGACATCCCCTTCATCCCGAAATCGGAATTCGACCGCTTCCGGTCCTTGCCCCTTGACGAGCCGACGCGCCTGAAACTGATCGCCGACGGCTGTCGGCTGAACGCCCTCTCCGCCGTCAAGCGCGCGGGAAGCGGTCACCTCGGGTCAAGCCTCAGCGCCATGGACGTGGTCGTCCGGCTTTACGAAGCCGAGATGAACACCGTTCGCGTCGGCATCGCCTCGCCCGACCGCGACGTCTACTTCTCCTCGAAGGGGCACGATGTGCCGGGTCTCTATGCCGTCCTGTTCTCCCATGGAATCGTCCCCCTCGACCGATTCCTGCGGCTAAGACGGATGAACGGGCTGGACGGACACCCCGACGTCGGCGTCCCCGGCATCGAGGCCAACAGCGGGTCTCTCGGGATGGGGATCTCCAAAGGGCGCGGCATCGCTTGGGCGAAAACCGCCCAAGGCAACGGGGGACGCGTCTTCGTCATGATCGGCGATGGCGAACTTCAGGAAGGTCAGAACTACGAAGCCCTTCGAACCACCGTCAACCAAGGCGTCCACAACCTCACGGTCCTTGTCGACCACAACAAGGTCCAGAGCGACAAGCCGGTCGAGGAGATCGGCGACCTGGGCGACCTCGAGCGCAAGTTCGCCGCCTTCGGTTGGCACGTCACCCGCTGCGACGGCAACGACCCGACCGCCCTCGGACTCGCCTTTCTTGCGATGGGCCAAGTTTCGGATCGTCCGACAATGCTGATCGCCGACACCCTCAAAGGGGCGGGCGTCTCCTTCATGGAGCATCCGCGCGCCCTCGCCACGGGCAAAGGGCAGTACCCGTGGCACGCCGGCGCGCCCGACGACGCCTCGTTCGAGGCCGCGCACCTCGAGTTGCGCCACAAGATCGAGAACGTGCTGCGGGATCTCGCCGTCGCGCCCCTTGCGCTCTTCGTGCCCGAACCGCCCGAACTCCTCGTCGGTCCGGCCCTGCAGGTCCAGAACTCGCTCGGCGAGCCCGTCAGCATCGAGATGCACCCGAAGGTCGGCGGCATGTCCGGCGAGTACGTGGTCGAGGCTTACGGCGACGCCCTGTTGGAACTGGCGGACGAGGTGCCTGAGATGGTGGTGCTCGACGCGGACCTGGCCGCCGATTGTCGCACCCGCAAGTTCGAGCGCGCCCACCCCGATCGGTTCATCCAGTGCGGGATCGCCGAGCAGGACATGGTTTCGATGGCGGGGGGCCTGGCGCGCCACGGACGTCTGCCGATCGTCAACTCCTTCGCCAGCTTTCTCGCGTCGCGCGCCAACGAGCAGATCTACAACAACGCCACCGAAAAGTCCAAGATCATCTACGCGAACCACTACGGAGGACTCATCCCCGCCGGGCCTGGCAAGTCTCACCAGAGCCTCCGTGACGTCTCCCTGTTGACTTCGATTCCGGGCGTGACGGTGGTCCAGCCGGCCAACGCCGCCGAAACGCGGGCGGCGCTTCGTTGGATGGTGCTCGAGAATCCGGGCGTCGGCGTGCTGAGGCTCGCCATCGGGCCGTCGCCCCGCACCCTCGAAACGCCCCCGCTCGTTCCCGGACGGGGATGCCGACTGACCGAGGGTGAAGACGCGGTGCTGTTCGCCTACGGGCCGGTGATGCTCAGCGAGGCGATGCTCGCCGCCGAAGCCCTCGCCGAACGCGGATTCGGTCTCCGGGTGGTGAACCTGCCGTGGCTGAACCGGTTCGACGTGGCCTGGCTCGAGTCCGAACTCGCGGGCTATGAACGCGCGTTCGTCCTCGAGGATCACGCTCGGGTCGGTGGTCTTGGCGACCGCCTCGTCGGAGCGTTGCACGACGCCGAGGTCCTCCCGATCCCCTTCCACGTGTACGGCATCGACGGCCATCCCGGCTGCGGCACCCCGCCCGAGGTTTTGCGGTTCCACGGTTTGGACGGTCCGTCGATCGCCGCCCGCATCCTCGCCCGGGCACGCTGAAGGCCGACGTTCCGACCCGCGTTGGCCCAGATTCCGACCCTGATTCCCTCGCGTTCGCGAAGGAAGCGCCGAAACCTGTCAATCGTGCCGGTTAGTGATCCTGCGAGTATTGGCTGACAAGAACAGTACCGTGCATCCCATCGCAGACTTGGAGCTGGTATACGCGTGCGTCGGACCCCGGGACCGGGTGAGAACGGCCCGAGAGACGATGCGCTCGTACGGCGTGCGCCGACTTGGCGTCGTCGAGGCCGACCGCCTCGTCGGCACGATCGCGATCGAGGACATGGTCGAAGCCGCCGACGATTCGCCCGTTTTCCGTTACATGAACAGCGCCCCGGTCACGATGGGGCCCGAAACCCCCGTCCGAACCGCCAGCAAGCGGTTCATCGAGGAGCATTTCGACGCCGTCCCCGTCGCCGACGACGACAAGTTTTACGGCCTTCTGACCTCGTCCATCCTCCTTCAGGAGCTGGGCCGGTCGTGGGACCCTCTGACCGAACTGAGTTGGAGCGACACCCTCCGCGCGTGGGGCGTGAGCCACCTCAAGCGCGGCAACGAGATCAGCATCGTCTTCGTCGACATCGACGACTTCGGCAAGTTCAACAAGAAGTACGGCCACGTGGTCGGGGACCGGGCGCTCAAGCGCGTCGCGCAGGAAATCCGCGACAGCATCAACCCCGAACGCGAGTTGTTGGTCCGGTACGGGGGCGACGAGTTTGCGATCGGCACCCTCCGGAACCGAGACATGTCGCTCGCGTTCGCCAAGCACCTCGAGCGGCGAATCACCGAAGCGCTCCGGGGCGAATTCGAGGAACCCGTCAACGTCAGCGTCGGCACGTGGGGCGGCAAGCGGTCGAAGGAGCGCGAGAACGTCCACTACGAGGCGACCCTCGATGCCCTCATCAACCTGGCGAGCAAGCACTGCCAGTCGCTCAAGACCCAGAAGCAACTAAGCCTCGCGGCCCACATGACCGACGGGACGATGGGTGAGACCGCCCAGGTCGAAGGCAACTCGATCGGGGTGGTCGCGGTCTCGGTGGACGAGTCGGCTCCATTTTCTCCGGCCGCCGTCCAGCTTTGCGCGGTCGCCACCGGCGTCCATCGGCAGGGCGGACGCATCTCCCTCGAGTCCGTCTGCTTCGCCACACTCAAAGCGTTGGAGGGACTGCTCTCCGGCGTCGAATGCGCCCTCGAGAAGATCGCTCTCGAGGGCGAACCGGGCGGCGAATGGGTCGTGCGAGTGAAAGGCACCCTGCGCTCCTTCGGCCGCGAAGTCGGTGTCGAAGCCAGCGAGATCGTGGGCACCGACCCCGCCATGGCGGCGGCCCGTGCCACCGTCTCCGCTTTCGCCGGAAAGCCCTCGAACGGCGAACGCCTTCAACTTCCCGAAGAGGACGAGGAAGCGCCCCCGCCCAGCGGGTTCAGCCTGTAGTCCTCAAGCCCGGTAGACCACGCCACTCAGGCGCGTCGTTCGCGGCGCTCGGCATTCCGACTCGGTGCACTCTTGGAGTTCGACCTCCAACTCGTAGTCCGCGCCCGACTCACCCGGCTCGAGCGCGACCCGAAACGGGATTCGCACCTCCCCCGCGTATCGACCGTCGGTGCCGGACGGATAGTCCACCTCGTAGCGAACGGGCTCGATCGACAGTTTCGTCGGCTTCGTCCACCGGTCCGGCGCGGGATTGGCCACCAGGTGGAGCCCTTCCGGGACATCCAGGACCAGGATGTTCCCCGCCCAGCCGTCCGCCCCCACCGCGACCTCCTTGCTCGCCAACCTTGCGGACGTGCGGGCTCCCGCCTCGGCCGGAGGTTCCGGGGCCTTGGCGACGGGCATCGGCGATTCGATCGCCACCGGCGGCGGAAATCCGGACGCCTCGCGCATCGCGACGTACGTGAAGGCGGTGAGAAGCAGCCCCTCGGTCGCTTGCGGCGCGCGGGCCATCCATCCGAGAAGCGACCGTAGGCTCCGCTCGGCTCGCCCCTGATCGCCCGAAAACATCGCGCAGGCGATCGCCGCCGAGTTCCCGCTCGGCGTCGGTTGGTCGAGCACGGGCTTGGTCCGCCCGAACAGCCGCTCGTGCTTCTCCGAAGTCCCGAAGAACGCCCCCTCCCCTGAGTCGTAGAAGCGCTCGACCATCGTCGCCGTCAATCGCGCCGCCTCCCGTTCCCAGCGAGCGTCTTCGGAAACCGCCGCCAACTCGAACAAGCCATGGGCCAGGTGCGCGTAGTCGTCCAGATACCCCGACCCGCTCGCCGTCTCGTTCGCGATCTGATGGGGCAACTCGCCGTGGACCGTCTCGTACCGCAAGAGGGACTCCGCGCAACGCGCGGCCAAGTCCACCCGCCCCGCTCGCGCCAGTCCTTGGATCGCGAGGCCGTTCCACCCGACGAGCGCCTTGTCGTCGAGTCCGGGACGAATCCGGCGCTCCCGCGCTTCGTGGAGGCTCATCAGCGCGAGTTCGTTCGCCCCCTGGTCGTCCGATTCGAGGTGCGGGATGTTCCGCCCCGTGCGCTTCCCCGAAAGCTCGTCCTCGTAGTTCCCTTCCTCCCGGAACCGGTATGCGCTCAGAAAGGCATCGGCCCCGCTCCCCAAGACCCGACGCACCTCGCCCCCCGTCCAGGTGTAGAAGCGCCCTTCCTCGCCTTCGCTGTCGGCGTCGAGCCCGCTGTAGAACAGCCCCTCGCTCGAGGTCATCTCCCGCTCCAGCCATTCGACCAGCCGAACCGCACAACGCTGGTACAACGACGCCTGCCGGGGAAGGTCTCTCGCCATGAGCGCGGCGGCGGTGGACAGGTTCGCCAGCATGAGGGCGTTGTCGTACAGCGTCTTCTCGAAATGCGGCAGGAGCCAGTCACGGTCCGTCGAGTAGCGGTGGAACCCGCCGCCGACGTGGTCGTGACACCCGCCCAGGCACATCGCCTCGAGCGTCGACACGCTCATCACGATCGCCGCTTGGCGCAGATCTTCCGGCGCCTTCTCGCTCAGCGCGTAGGCCAGCAAGAAGTCGATCGCCGTGTGGGGGGGGAACTTGGGGGCTTCCCCAAACCCTCCGCGCTCCTCGTCGAAATCTCCGGCGAGCGCCGCCACCGCCGCGTCGAACAACTCGTGGTTCAGTTGAGCGTTGGTCTCCGGCGAGCGCCGCCCCAAGGTCTGCCGAAGCGCCGCCTCGTATTCCGCCGCCGCCTTCTCGATCTCCGCCCGCCGTTCCATCCACGTCTGGGCGAGGCTGCGCAGAAGGGTCTTGAACCCGGGACTCTGTCCCCGATCCTCCTTCGGGAAGTAGGTGCCGCCGAAGAAGGGGCGCTTCTGAGGGGTGCAGAACACGCTCATCGGCCAGCCTCCCCGCCCGGTAGACAGCTGGACGGCGGTCATGTAGGCCTCGTCCACATCGGGCCGCTCCTCGCGGTCCACCTTGACGCTCACGAAGTACCGGTTCAGGATCGCCGCGACCTCGGGATCCTCGAACGACTCGTGCGCCATCACGTGGCACCAATGGCACGACGCGTATCCCACGCTGACGAACACCGGCTTGTCCTCTAGAAGCGCGCGGGTAAAGGCCTCCTCGCCCCACGGGTACCACTCCACCGGATTGTCCTTGTGCTGGCGGAGGTAGGGCGAAGTCGCGTTCGCAAGCCGGTTGGGCATAGGCAAGTATAGCGGGCGGACGGTGTCCGGCTTCCTCGACGAGCTTGCATCCTACGGGGTCTTGGCCGAACCGGCCCGGAGCATGGAACCCGATCGCGGGAGGAGCCAAGACCCGTGACGCAGAATCCCCACGACGACGGGCGCAACTCGTCCCCCAAGGTCGACCGATGTCCTTCGCTCCCCTCCTCGCTCTGCCCCTCTGCGTTCCCGCCGGTCCGGCCTTGACCCTCCGCACCCCCCAAGCCGAGTTCGTGGTGGACGCTAGCGGCCAGATGTCCTCGATCCGGAGGCGCGTCGACGGGCGCGAGTTCCGCGCGGCCGGCCAGTCCTCGCCCCTAGTCCAGATTCGGGTGGACGGCACGTGGAGCGCCCCGGAGAGGGCGACGTGGGACCCTAAGCGCCGACGCCTCGCCCTTTCCTTCGCCAACGGCGTCCGCGCCGAGGTGCGGGCGGAGAGCAAGTCCCCATCCCACGTCGTGTTCGAGTTGGTCGACCTTCGGCCCGCGGGTCGCGTGGACCTCCTGTGGTGGGGTCCCTACGCGACCACGATCGGCGACGTGGTCGGCGAGGTCGTCGGCGTCGTGCGCGACTCCGAGTTCGCGATCGGCGTTCAGGCTTTGAACGCGAAGACCCTCGGCGGGGCGCCCGCCGACGAGAACGATATCGGGATCGACGGCCAGACGCTGGACGACCCCGGCCATTACCCGGACCTTCCGGTCGAACTGAGCAAGGACCAGTTGTTTCGTGGCAACACCGCCTGGCCGACCCCTTTTGGCAGCGTTCTGCAGGCGTTCTGCCGCGACCGTGGTCGAGACCGGATCGTCGCCAACTGGGGGCACGAGCACTATGTCGCCCCCGCACTGAACGACGGGGGCGTGGTTGGCAGCAGGATCGCCCTGTTCGCCTGTCCTGCCGACAAGGCGCTCGCCACGATCGGGCGGATCGAAAAAGCGGAAGGTCTCCCGCATCCGATTCTGGACGGCGTCTGGGCCAAGACCTCCCCCCGGGCCAACCTCTCCTACCTGATCCTCGACTTTGGCGAGGACACGATCGACCAGGCGATCGCGATGACCCAGCGCGCGGGACTCCGGTACCTGTACCACAGCTCGCCGTTCGAAACGTGGGGTCGCTTCCACCTGAAGCCGAGCCTGTTCCCGAACGGCGAGGCGGGATTCCGAAAGTGCGTCGAGCAAGCCAAGCGAGCGGGCATTCGGGTGGGCGTCCACTCGCTGTCCAATTTCATCACGCCCAACGACCCCTACGTCACCCCGACCCCCGACCCTCGCCTCGCCCGGATCGGTACAAGCCGTCTCGAGGGGGAACTTAGCGCCGACCAGACCGAGATCCAGGTCGAAGCGCCCGACTGTTTTGCCAAGCGGACCGACTTGAACACCGTCGCGATCGGCAACGAGCTTGTTCGTTACGAGTCGGTGTCGTCGTCCGCGCCCTGGCGACTGCTGGGTTGCCAGCGCGGCGCCTGGGGCACCCGCGCGACGGCCCATCCTCCCGGGGAGCCCGTCGGCAAGCTGATGGACCATCCCTACAACGTGTTTCTGACGAACGCCGACCTTTCGCGCGAGGTCGCGCGGAACTTGGCCGAGTTCGGCAACCGCACGGGCGTGCGTCAGATCTCCCTGGACGGACTCGAAGGGAACTGGAGCACGGGGCACGGGCAGTACGGACGCGTCCTTTTCACCCAATCCTGGTACGAGGCACTCTCGGACGAGTCTCGGGGCGAGGTCCGCAACGACGCGAGCAACCCCTCCCACTTCACCTGGCACATCGCGACCTACTACAACTGGGGCGAGCCGTGGTACGCGGGCTTTCGCGAGAGTCAGACCCTGTACCGCTTCAAAAACCAGCTGCTCTACACGCGCAACCTTCTGCCCCGAATGCTCGGCTGGTTCTCGCTCCGTCCCGAGACCACCCTCGCCGATGCCGAGTGGCTCCTCGCGCGGGCGGCGGGGTACGACGCCGGCTTCGCCCTCGCGGCGAGCATGGACAGCGCCGCCCAGCGTTCGGCGGCGGGTTCGGACAGCCTTCGGCTCGACGCCAAGACGACCGCGATCCTCGACGCCGTGCGCGAGTGGGAGACCGCCCGCGCGTCCGGGGCGTTCTCGAACGAGGTTCGGACCCTCCTTCGCGACAACGCGCGCGAGTTTCACCTAGAGCCGGCCGGGAAGGGGCGATGGGACCTGTTCCCGGTCTTGGGCGGCAGACAGGGGAAGGCCGTCCGCGTCCAGGCGCGCCGTCGTCCGTAGCGCGGGGAGCGATTCTTCCCATCGGCCCGAGCCAACGGATGTATAGTATCGGTGATGCGCCGCGTCCGGAAGCGCTTGACCCCGTGGCTTGGCACGATCGCCCTTGTCTTGGCGGTTGCGCCTTCCGGTGCCCTCCCGACGTCCTCTCCGACCATCGCCCCGGCCGTTTCGGCTTGCGGCATGCCGTGTTGCCAAGGTCCACGCCCCGAGCTTTTGTGTTGTGCGAGCCGCGCCACGATCGCGGCAAAGCCGCTCGGATGCGGGTGTGAGATTCGCGCCGCCGCCGCCCCAAGCCCGGAAACGACCGCCCCGCTCACGTCCCCGCCGGTCCTGGTTCTCCCTTTGCCCGCCCCGTCCGAACTCGTCTCGCTCGCGCTCGTGGGCGAGGCGCCCTTGCTCCCGAGTCGTTCGGCTCCCCGGATTCGATCCCCCGATTCGCCCGGACACCCGCTCCGCGCGCCCCCCGCCGCCTGACGCTTCGTCGTCCCGTTCCTTCGCGTCGCGAAGGACGGCGCGCGTCTTGCCGCGAAGGTTCCTCTCCCATGTCTTCACCGAGTTTCGCGCGGCCTCCGTCCCGAGGTCGGCGTGGCAAAACCTAGACCGTTCTTCGGGCCTGGGCTGCTCGTCAGCCTCCTCGCCGCTGCCGGGGCACTCGCTTTCGGCGTCCTGGGTCGTTCTCCCGGCCCAGGGCCGGTCGCCCCGCAACGGCCCGTGGCCTCGACCAAGCCCCCGCCGCTCCGTAAGCCGGAACCGGGCGAACTGCTGCGACTTGACCTGAGTTCGGAACAAGAGGCTCGTGTTCGCGCCCTCGACGCCGATTGGCGGCGCGAACGCGCCGCCCTTGAGTCGGCCATGAGCGCCGCCTCCTCCCCCGCCCGCGACGGCAAGCGGACCCTCGAGCAACTCCGCGCCGGATTGCAGGACTATGCCGCCCTGTCCCGCCGCTACGACGCGGTCCGCCAAGAACACTGGAACGCTTCGCTGCGCGTGCTGACCCCCGCTCAACTCAGAGAGATCGAAACCCCATGAAAAGGCTTAGCCTTCTTCCCCTCCTTTGGCCCGTGTGCGCGGCTTGCCAGCCCGTCGACCTCGGGACCGCGATCCGGCGCGCCCGCGAGGAAAGCCCCACGGTCCGAGCGGCGCGAGCCAACGTCGAAGCCGCCCGGCAGGCCACACGCGGCGCGCGCGCCCGGCAATCGCCCCAACTCTCCGCCAGCGGGTTCCTAGCGAGCACCAAGCCCGGCGCAATCCTCCGGTCGGCGCCGGGGACGATGCCCGACGCCACGATGACCGTCCCACCCGGCGACACCGCCGTCGCCAACCTCATGCTGATGGTCCCCCTGTTCACCGGCGGAAGCCTTCAGGCTCGGGTCGCTTCGGCGGGCGCCGAGGAACGCGCCGCCCTCGCCGAGCTTGCCGAAGCGCAAGCGGAAGCGGGCCTCATGGCGGAGGAGGCCTACCTGATGGCCCTCTTCGCCCGGTCCATGGAATCCGCCGCCGAAGCGCGCGTCCGCGCGGTCGAGGAGATGGTACGAGTGGCCCAGGCCCGGTTCGACGCGGGCAAGGACATTCTGGCCTCGGTGCAGCGAGTGGGGGCCGAACTGGCCATGGCAAAGCGCGAACTCGCCGTCGCCCAAAGCGAACGTCAGAAGGCGCTTCTCGAACTCCAGTCGGCGATGGGCGCCGACATGGCGACGCCGATGGAAGTCGCCGGAGACCTTGCCCCCGTGCTTCCGGAGGGGAGCCTCGACGAGTTCGTCGCCCGCTCCCGCACCAACCGGGGAAGCGTGGTCGCGGCGTTAGCGCGGGTTGCGGTCGCGGCCTTCGACCTTCGCGCCGCGACGGGCGCGCTCGGACCCCAAGTCTATGGCCAGGCGATGACCGACGCTTCGAGCGACCGGATGATGCGCGGCAGCACCGTCGGCGTCGTGATGAGCCTTTCCCTGTGGGACGGAGGTGAGCGACGCGCGGAGGCGGCTCGAATGCAGGCGATGCGCGTCCGCGCGGAAGAGGCCCTCCGCGAGGCGAGAATCGCGGCGGAAAAGCAGGTCCGTACCGCCTGGATCGATCTGGAGGTCGCGGCCGCGAACGCCGCGAGCGCCGAGGCGTCCGTCTCCTCGGCCCTCGAGGCTCTGGAGGTCGTGAGGCTCCGCGTCGAGGCCGGCAAGGGGGTCCTCCTCGAGCAACTCGACGCCCTTACCGTCCTCGTCCGCGCACGGGCCGACCTCGCCCGCGCGGCATACGACCAACGGCGAGCGCTCGCCCGCCTCTACCGCGCCTCGGGAACCCAAGCCCCCAACGGAAGCCGACCTTGAAAACTCTGCTCCTCTTCCTAACCTTCGCACTCGCGGTGGTCGTCGGCGCGGTGCCGACGACCGCCGGGTCCTATCGACTCGACGTGGTCACCGACCCGGCCACGATCCCCGTGGGTCGGGCCAACCTCGTGGTCACCGTCAGGGACGCCAGGGGCGCCCCCGTCGAGAAGGCCGAGGTCCGCGCGATCGCCCGGATGCCGGGCATGAACATGGGCGAGCGCGAACAGCCGGCCAAGACGGGAGACCGGCCCGGCCGCTACGTCGTCCCGGCGGTGTTCTCGATGCCGGGGCTGTACGAGATTACGGTCACCGTGAACGGCGCCTCCGGAACCGTCGAACTCCGCACCGGCCAAAACACGGTGGCCGGCGGGTCGAGTCTTCTCCCGCAGGCGGCCACGTTCGGCACCGCCATCGCACTCGTGTTGTTCGTCCTCTATCGGATCCGCAAGACGGGCCAACGCTTCGAACCTGGGGCCGTCTTCAACTTCCGGGTCTTGGGCTCCCTCTTTGTCCTCGCCGGGGCGTTGGCGGTAGCGATCTGGGCGGTCAACAACCTGCGCCGCCCGGGGGCGATGACCCCGATCGAGTCACAGGCGATGGAGATGAACACCCCCGCTCCCGAGGGCACCCGTCGGTTGCGGCTCGCCACCGCCGTGCGGCGTCCCTTCGAGGCGAGCGTCTCCTATACCGGCCAGGCGGTGGGCTACATCGAGCAGAACGTCGTCGCACGGGTTCCAGGCACGATCCAAGCGATGACGGTCTACGTCGGCGACCGCGTCGCGAAGGGCCAGGCTTTGGTGCGCTTGGACACGTCCCAACTCGACCCCGAGGTCGCCATGAAGCGCGCGGGGGTCGGCCGCGCGCAAGAGGGGGTCGGGGTCGCCGCGCTGGAGTACGAGGCCGCGCTGGACGAGGTCCGGCAGGCGCGCGCCGAGGCGAGCATGGCGCAAGGCGAATTGGACGAGTCGAAAGCGATGGCGAGAGCGTTCGAGCAGGGAAAGGCGCAAGCCGACGCCGACATCCGGGCCGCCGAGGCCGAAGTCGCCGCCCGGGAGGCGGAACAAGCCGCCGCCGAAGCCGACCGCGACTACGCCCGGGCCGAACTCGAGCGTGCGCACGCGCTGTTCGGCAAGGGCGCGGTCTCGCGCGACGAACTCCAACGCGCCAAGGCCGACGCGGACAAGGCGGACGCGGTCGTGCGCGGAGCGGGCGAAAACGTCCGCAAGGCGCGCGCGATGGTGGTCTCGGCTCGCGCGATGCGCACACGGGTTGAAGCGGAAGCCGCCGCCGCCATCCAGAAGGTCGCCCAACTCACCGCCGGCATCCGCGCCAAGGACGCCGCGATCCGCCGAGCCCAGTCGGGCGCGGATGCCGCCAAGGCTCGCATCGGTCAAGAGCGCGCCATGGTGCGCGAAGCGTCAGCCGCCCTCCAAGGCGCCGCCGCGCAACAGGGGTACGCCCTTATCGCCGCAGAGTTCGATGGGCTCGTGACCGAACGCGTCCTAGCCCCCGGGCAACTCGTCGCGCCGGGACAAACGATCCTCAAGATCGCGCAGACCGACCCGATCCGACTCCAAGCCAACGTTCCCGAGGCGGACCTGGCCCGGATAGGGGTCGGGGCGTCCGTCCGGTACTCGGTGCGCGGCAAGGATGGTCCCGCCCGGGTCGCGCGGGTCGCGTCGGTCTCGCCCTCCGTCGACCCGGCCACGCGCACGGGCACGGTGGAGGTGGTCGTCCCCAATGCGGACGGCGCGGTGAAGCCGGGGCAGTTCGTGTCCATGGACCTCGTGGTAGGCGCGCAAAGCTCGGCGATCGTAGTTCCGACGGAAGCGATCGTCCGCGAGTCGGTCACCGACATCGGCGTCGTCGCGACCGGTGAGCGAGCCCTTGTCTGGCTGGCCGTGCCGACCCTGAACGGGGAGTTCGAGGTTCGCCGGCAGGTCGTGACCCTAGGGTTGCGCGGGAAGGACGCGATCGTGGTCGCCGACGGGGTGAGTCCGGGCGACCGCGTCGTCCTATCGCCGCCCCCCGACCTGCGCGAGGGCCATCGCGTGGTCTCCGCCGATCTGCCGGCCGCTTCGACCGAGACGACGATCACCGTCACCGAGAGGGGCTACGAGCCCGCCACGGTGACGATCCCCGCCAACCGGCCCGCCACCCTCACGTTCGTCCGAAAGGCCGACCCAAGTTGCGGCGACACCCTGTTCTTCGCCGAACTCAAGATCGAGAAGAAGCTCCCGCTTAACGTGCCGGTTCGCGTCGAGATACCCGCCCACCCGCCCGGCGAGATCAAGTTCGCTTGCGGGATGGACATGTACCGTGGGAAGGTCGTGGTGCGATGAGCGTCCCTCGAGCGCGCCGCCTGAACGCGCTCCACATGATCCACAAGTGGAGCATCGAGCACCCCTACGCGGTGATCGCGTTCTTCGTCGCCATGCTCTGTCTGGCGGGCCTCGCGCTGGCGAAGATTCCGCGTCGGTTCGCCCCCTACGTCGAGAGCCCGATGGTCGGCGTCGTCACGATGATGCCCGGGCTTTCCGCCCAGGAGATGGAGACCTACGTCTCCAAGCCGATCGAAGAACAGCTCGTGAACGTGAAGGGCCTGCGCTACGTGCGGAGCACCTCCCAGGACGGGTTCTCGATCGTGACGCTCGAGTTCCCTTACGGCACCGACATGCAACGGGCGATCACCGACGTTCAGGCCCTGATGAACGTCACCCAGGCGAACCTCCCGGCCACCGGCGCGAACCTGAAACCCTCGTTCGTGGTCCCGATCGATCCCCTCAACCTGCCCATCCTGACCCTGTCGCTTCGCGGCGATCCCGCCAAGGGATGGGACCCGGTGAAGGTGCGCGAGTTCGCCGACAACACCGCCGTCCAGCGCATCAAGGCCGTCCCCAACGTGTACTCCGTCGTCCCGTTCGGCGGGTACCGCCGACAGCTCCAAGTGGTGGTGGACCGCGAGAAACTCGCCGCCTACCGGCTTTCGATCCTGGACGTGCGCGACGCGATCGACCGGGCGAACGTCGCCGCCTCCGGCGGCACGATCACCGATGGCGAGCGAGAGGGCATCGTCCGGGTCGAATCCCGCGCGGCGAGCGCCGAGGACGTGGCGAACTACCCGATCGTCTCGCCCGGAACCGGGAGTCCTCGTCCCTCCTCCACCGGAGGAGCGATGGGGATGGGTGGCGGCATGGCCCCGCCCAGTCCCTCCCTTCCTCGCGCCGAAGGCGCCGCCTCACCCAGGGTCGTCTACGTGCGAGACGTTGCCCGCGTGATCGACGCGCACTGGGAGCGCCGCAGCGCCTACCGCTACTACGACGGAAAGGCGGGCCGGTCCCACCCCTCCATCTCGGTGAGCGTGATCCAGAACCCGGGCGCAAGTTCGGCGGAGGTGGTACCCGCCGTGATGGCGGTCGTGGAGTCCCTGGAGCGCGAGAACCCCGGACTCACCTTCGAGGTCGCCTACGACAACGCTCACTTCGTCGAGGTCCTGTTCGGCAACGTTTGGCACGAGTTGCTTGTGGCCGTCCTCCTCACCGCCCTCGTCGTCTTCCTGTTTTTGGGCGAGTGGCGCGGCACCCTCATCGCGATGGTGACCCTGCCCACCAGCCTGGCCATCGCCATCCTGATGATGGCGCCCTTCGGCATGTCGTTCAACAGCGGCACGCTGATCGGCCTGCTCCTCAGCATTGGGCGTCTGGTGGACGACTCGATCATCGACATCCATGCCGTCGAACGGCATCTGCGGATGGGCAAGGCGCCCAAGCAGGCGACCATCGACGGCATCGCCGAGGTCCGCCTCGCCGTCATCGCTTCCACCCTGATGATCGTTCTCGCCCTCCTTCCCCTGGTCTTCTCGGGCGGAATCGTCGGCCTCATGTTCGTCGAACTGGTCTGGCCCCTCATTTTCGGGCTTCTCGCCTCGATGCTCGTCAGCTTCACCCTGACCGCCCTCCTCTGCGCCAACCTGCTCCGGCCGGAAAGCGTTCGCGACGAGGAACGCAAGCGCCCCGTGCTGGGCCTCCTCTACCGGGTGCTCGACCCCTTTCAGAGGGGACTCGATCGGCTGGAAGGCGCTTACGGACGCACGATCCGCTGGCTCCTGAAGCACCGATTCGCAAATTTCACCCGCGTCCTCGCGACCCTGATCCTGGGCGGTTCGTTCTACTACTTCATCGGCTCGGAGATGATGCCGCTGGCCGACACGGGTCAAGCCAGCGGGTTCCTGGAGATGCAGCCCGGCACCTCGTTCGAAGGTACCGAGCGAGCGGTCCGGCAGCTCGAGGGCATCCTGAAGAAACACCCGGAACTCGAGAAGGCCAGCATCGAGGTCGGCGCGGAGTCCATGTTCGAGACCTGGTCGCCGTTCTTCACCGGTTACCAAATGCCCGCCGTCAACGGGGCGGCGATGATGCTCACGTTCTCGGACAAGGACGCCCGCAAGCGGACGATCTTCGACGTCATGGACTCCGTCCAGAAAGAAGCGCTCGCGACCATTCCCGGCATCCGCCGGTTCCAGATCAAAGAAATGGGGTCCGACGTAATGGCGACCGCCGCCGCGCCGATCCACGTGAACATCTATGGCCCGGACCTCCACGAGCTGAACCGAATCGGGGACGAGGTGCTGGCGGTGGCCGGTCGGATGCCGGAGATGTACCAACCGGGCAAAACCTGGACGATGGGGATGCCGGATCACCGCATCGAGGTGGACCTACAGCGGGCCCAGGAGGTCGGCCTCAGCCCCGACCAGATCGCCCAGCAAGCCTACTACGCGACGCGGGGTGGGCTCACCAACGAGTGGTATCGATTGCCGAACCTCCGCCAGAACACGGTCCTGGTTCGTTACGACCAGGACGACCGCCGGACGGACGACGACCTGGAATCGCTGTACCTCTCGGCCCCGGACGGACGCCAGATACCGCTCAAGTCGGTGGCCCGCGTCGTGCGCGAGAGCGCCCCGACCGCGATCGAGCGCGACGGCCTCAAGCGGGTGGTGGGCGTCACCGGCTACTACCGCATCGGCGATCTGCCCAGCATGGACGTGGTCATGAACCTCGTGGCGAACGCCTACGGCGGCAACCCGAAACTCGGGATCGAGCCCGTCAACTTTCCGCCCGGCTACGGGATGGAGATGCGCGGCGACATGACCCAGATGATGGACTCGTTTCGACGCCTTCTCCAGGGACTCGGCCTCGCATTGGCCCTGATGTACCTGGTGCTGGTCGTTCAATTCCGCGGTTTCCTCCAGCCGCTCCAGATGCTGGCCTCGCTCCCGCTCGAGTTGGCGGGCGTGTTCGTCGCCCTCTGGCTCGCCCACCAGGCCTTCAGCACCGTCTCGATCCTTGGGATCATCGTGCTCACCGGCATGGACATCACCACCGCCGTCCTCATGATCGACCTCATCATGAAGTACCGCGACAAAGGAATCCCGCGCGACGACGCCATCTCCTCCGCCTGCCCGGATCGACTTCGACCGATCCTCATGACGGCCGGCATCACCCTCGTCGTGATGCTCCCGATCGCCTTCGCACCGAAGACCGGCCTGGACGCCTACCAGCCGCTCGCCATGGCGATCGTCGGCGGCCTGATCTCGGGCACGATCCTGTCCCTGTTCGACATCCCGATCATGCACACCTATGTGGACGACTTCACCCGCTGGCTGAACCGGACGTTTCTGAACCGAACCTACGAATGGCCGGTCACGAACGAAGCGGACGAGGGGTCCGCCTCCTGACGTTCACAGAAGGTCCCCAACCCGGGCCAACCGTGATCGGTCCGTCGGTACCCGTTTCCGAGAACCATGTTCCCGCGTCCCGCATCGTGTGATCTGCATCACATCCGAATCCCTCTCCACGGGCGAAACTCCCTTCGTCCGCCCCAGACGGACGAGGGAAGTCGGAAATGTCGCACAAATCGTACAAAACGCAAGCAGTCCTGGCCACGGTCGCGGCCCTGACGGGTACCGGCCAGACTCAAGAAGCCTCGGTGAGCCGAGACCGCCTGCCGTTCTACGGCGGTAACGTCGAACTGGCCGCCAAGTTTCCCGCCGGAAGCAATCCGGACGAGGTGCTGGCCGAAGTGACCCGCCCCGACGGCACCAAGCAGACGGTTCGGCTGTTCCAGGTCGAGCGGCTGAACGGGCAGACCCAGTGGTCGGAAGCCCTGCGCCTGCCCGAGAACCAAGGCCCGCGCGACCTGGTTCACCAGGTTCGCCTGTTCACGAAGGACGACGCGGGCGCCGAGACCACCTTGGCCGAAAGGTCGGTCGTGGTGACCGGCCGTGGCGCCGTCCGATCCGGCAACGGGCTGAAGGGCGAATACTACGCCGACGACCGGCTGGGCCGGATGACGACCTTCCGCACCGACGCGACGGTCTGGTTCGACTGGGCCGGCACCAACAACCCCGCCATGGCGAACAAGGGCTTCAGCGTGGTCTGGGAGGGCCGCCTGACCCCCGAGTACAGCGAGGAGTACACGTTCTCCGTGGAGAGCGAGAACGGCTACACGCTGTATCTGGACGGCAAGCGCGTCCTGGAGAAGACCAGGGGCGGCCGGACGAACCCGGAGGCCAAGTTGATGCTGCAGGCCGGCCGCGCGATGTCTTTCCGGTTCGAGTACTACGTGGTCCGCGAGCCGGCCGGCGTGAAGCTGTGCTGGGCAAGCCCCTCGACCCCCAAGAGCGTCGTTCCCGCCCGACAGTTCTCGAGCGACCTGAAAGCCCCCTCCACGCACCGTCTGGCCGTTACTCGGACGGAGCTGGAGGGCGACGTGGCGGCCCGTGGCCAGATGGTCCCGATGACCTTCTCCGCCAAAGGCACCTACCCGGTGGAAGACGCCTGGGTGGAGATGACGTCGCCGGACGGCAAGACCTCGTACCTGGCGGCGGTGGAGCCGAACGATCGTGAGGACGGCTTCGACTTTGCGAGCTACTGCGACTTCCCCGCCAACCCCGGCTGGAAGCCGATGGCGTACCGACTGCGCGTGGGGGTTCGAGACGCCGCCGGCCTGGTCGCCTACTCCGCCGAACGCACGGTCAGCGTGCCCGGAATGGCGCCTCCTCCCGCCCCCGAGCGTCCGCGTCCGACGACGAGCAGACCGAGTCCGCGTCCGACGCCCCGCCCGACGAACGGCAGCCGACCCACTTACGGCGGCCCCGCCAACGACGTGGTAACGGGTTCGCTGAGCGGCTACCTGGGCGGCGCGGCCAACCCCGGCGCACCCGTGATGGAGGGCTTCGCCAGCGAGATGATCGAGTTCGGAAAGCGCTACATGGGCACCAAGTACGTCTGGGGCGGTACCGACCTGGAGAACGGCATCGACTGCTCCGGTTTCGTGATGCGGCTGTTCGGCAAGTACGGCAAGCGACTGCCCCGGACGGCGGCGGAACAGGCCAAGGTCGGCCAGCCGGTGGAGAAACTGGAAGACCTGCGACCCGGCGACCGGCTGTACTTCTGGGAGTACAAGCGGGGCAAGGTCGGCCACACCGCCATCTACATCGGCGACAACAAGTTCATCCACAGCAGTTCGAGCCGCGGTGGCGTGAACATCGACGACCTGCGCAAGAACTACTGGCGACGCATCCTGGTCGGAGCCCGCCGCTGAGACTTCGCTCGATCCGACATCCCTTCCCGGGCCGCCGCTGCTGGAGCGGCGGCCCTCTCCGCTTCGCGACCTGCCGCACGGAGCGGATCGCGGCGCGTCCTTCCCGCCCCACCGTTCGTCTGATAAGATAACTCTATGGCACGAGACCGTGGCATGTTGTCCGCGTACTTCGTTCAGCCCCCGACGTGGGGCGACACGATAATACGAGCGCGCGGGTCTCGAGCCCTAGGGGCTCGCGTGCGTCCGTGCATGCGAGCCCCTTTTCGTTGCTTGAGTCCCGTCCGAACCTAAGGAGCGATCCACTTGGCCGTCCACGAAGTCCTCGTCCTCAACGCGAACTACGAACCCCTCAACGTCACGTCGTTGCGCCGGGCGATGTCGTTGGTGCTGCTGGGAAAGGCCGACGTGATTCACCAGCGGAGCCGTCCGGTTCGCACCGCCCGCGGCGCGTTCGACGCGCCCTCGATCCTGGTGATGCGGTACCACGTTCGGCGTCCGATGCCTCAACTCCGGCTCTCGCGCCACTCCATCCTCGCCCGCGACGACTACACCTGCCAGTACTGTGGAACGAGGGGACGGGACCTGACCATCGACCATATCGTGCCAAGGTGGGTCGGCGGACCGGACAGCTGGGAAAACCTGGTGGCCTGTTGCCGCAAGTGCAACCTGAAAAAGGGCGACAAGACGCCGCAACAGGCGGGTATGCGGCTCGCCCGAACGCCGCGACGCCCGCACTACGTCCCCTACCTCTCGCTGCCCCTCTACTTGAAGGCCCAGCACAACGAGGAGTGGCGGTACTACCTGCCGCAGTTCAAAGAATTCTCGCGGCTCAGCGTGAACTAGGCGGCTCGTCCCGCTCCCCGGTGCCTTCCGCCTCGGGTTCCCGCTCGTTCGGCGCTTCGGGCGCAAACTCGTAGACGTAGAGGTTCCGGTCCCCCTCGATGACCACGGTCTTCCGGGTGAAGGCGACGGGGTCTAGCGGTTCCATTTGAGGCCCTCCACCGCCAGGGCGGCGCCGCCAAGCATCCCCGCGTCGTCGAGTTCTTCGGCCAGCGTGATGGTGGCGAAATCGAACAGCTGGGGCACGCCCACCTTGCGGGCCGTCTTGCGGGCGGGACCAAGAATCCACTCCCCCGCCTTGGAGATCTGGCCCCCGATGGCGACGACCTCCGGGGCGAACACGTTGATCGCGCTCCCGATGCCGATGCCGAGGTAGTGGCCGACATCCTCCCAGACCTCGATCGCGACGTCGTCGCCCTTGTCGGCGGCCTCGCTGATGAGTCGGGGCGTGACCTTGCTCAGGTCGCCCTCGCACAGGTCGAGCAAGAGCGATTTGCGGCCCCGACGGAGTTGATGCTGGGCGCGCCGGATGATGGCGTCCCTCTGGCAATAGGCTTCGAGCGCGCCGTAACTTCCCGCGTTGCACTCGACGCCGCCGTCGCTCACCACAAAGTGGCCGAGTTCGGCGCCGCCGAGATTGCCGCCGATCAGTACGAGCGGTCCCCGCGCCTCTCCGAGAACGGAGTCGGGAGACATCACCACGCCGCCACCGACCCCGGTCCCAAGGGTGAACATGACGAGGGTCTTCGCCTTCCCCTTTCCGGAGCCGAACAGGTATTCGCCCAGGGCCGCCAGATTGGCATCGTTGTTCATGAGGATCGGTAGGTCGCCGATCCGGCGTTGGAGCGGCTCACGGATGGGCACGTCCACCCAGTAGCGAAAGACTCCGTCCACGTAAGAACCGAAGTTGGGCGCCCAGCGAACGAGCCCGCGCGCGTTGTCGATGTGGCCGGGGATGGCGATGCCGACCGCCCGGGGACGCGTCCGGGCGGCCTCCAGCGCCTGCATGATCGTGTGGCCCAACGCGTCGATCACCGGTTCGATCCCCTCTTGGGCGCGGGAAGGGTTCGTAAAGGTCTCCGTAGCGCGCGCCCCGCCGGGGGTGAAAGCACACGCCCGGACGTTCGTGCCGCCAAGATCGACGCCAATGACGAGGTCGCTCATCGCGCGGAGTTTACCGAGGGGACCCCGACCGGCCCTAGTTACACGTCCACGGGCTCGAAGGCGCTCGAACGCACGTGGCCGAGGGAGACAAGATGGTCACGAACCACCCGTAGGATCGTATCCCGCTCTTCGGGGTTGGCGACCCGGATCTGGAACGTCTGCAGGGTGCCCTTTGGGCCCTTGTCGTAGCATTTCCCTTCGATGTGGTTGGGGATCTTCGAGGCGACGAGGCGAACGTGGGGCTTGCGCGGCGGGTTGCCCGTGTTCTGGAAGGGCCCGAAGACGACCTCGGTAATGCCGTTTACCCGGACGATCTCTTCGAAGATGCGCCAAGCCTCCGGTCCGATCCGGTGCCCCCAGATCGTGGAGTGGTTCCCCACCGTATGGACCGGGGTCTCGAGGGGCTTCTCCGCGACGGCGATGCCGCGCGTCGGTGCGGCGACCTCTTCGCGGGGCTTGTCGTGGGCCTCGTGACTCTCCCAGGCGCGGCGAATCTGGTCGTAGTCGTCGCCCACCGAGGGATCGGCGGCCAAGGTGGCGAGCGATTCCCAGACTCGATCGCGGATTTCGGTCGAGGAGACGGCGCGTGCCTCGTCGGAGCCGGCAAGAAGCAGCGAGAGCGTTTGGGTGACGATCGCGTGGGGCGGGGCGAGGTCGCTTTGGCCGGCGTCGAGGCACGCCTTCCGCACGGCGGAAGCGAGTTTCTCCCGGGCGAAAGGCTACGTCGTCCCGTCGCGCTTCTCGATCCCGAGGATGCGGTTTTGCGCAAGGAGGTGCTTGCGGATCGCGTTCAGAGCGGAAGGGAGGGTGCGTTCGACCGCGTCGGCGTAGAACGAGATCATCCGGTTGTTGATGAAGTTGGGGTCGCTGACGACCACGACCCGGCCCGCCGAGTGCGCGTGCAGGATTCCGAAGGCGGTGCCGATGGACTCGCGCCACATGTTCGCCAGCACCGCGTCGCACTCCCGAATCGCCACAATGTCGGCGGCGACCACCTCGTAGTCGGAGCGGTCGTGCCCGACGAGGTTGTCGGTGGGATCCACGAAATCGAACTCCTCTCCGAACCCCCGGCGAATCTCCTTCCGCCACTGAGTTCGCTGATCGTCGTTGCATCCCGAGATCGGACCCGCCAAGTACACGCGCGGTTTTGCCATCGTCCCTCCCCCGCATCACAGCGGGGCATGCTCAGCTTAGCGCGTCCCTTGGCCCTCCGGTACGGCTATTTGCGCGCGTGAGCCCGGATACTCGCTTGGCGAGCCAGCTCGCCCGCGATATGGCGGAAGGCCTCCGCCTGCGGACGCAACGGATGGGCGACCAGGGACGGCACACCCTCGTCCGATGCTTCGCTGATCGCCGGGTCGAGGGGGATCGCGCCCAGGAAGGGAACCTTGAATTCCTTGGCCATGTCCTCGCCGCTCGCTCCGTGAAAGATTCGGGTCGTTTCGTTGCAGTTCGGGCATACGAACAACGACATGTTCTCGATCACGCCCAGGATCGGGGAGTTGAGCCGCCGAAAGAGTTGGACCGACTTGCCCGCAATGTTTGCGGCGACATGGTGGGGGGTTGTGACGATCACCACCCCTGTCAAGGGGGCGAGTTGGGCGAGCGACATGGGGGCGTCGCCGGTGCCGGGCGGTAGGTCGACCAAGAGGTAATCGAGATCGCCCCAGTCGACATCGGTCAGCAACTGCTTGACGGTGCCGGCGACCATCGGACCTCGCCACAGGACGGCCTGACCCTCTTCGAGGAGGAAACCGAGCGACATCATCTGGATGCCGTATCGGGCGATCGGGACGATTCTCTCGTTGCGAGTCATCGGACGTTCGCCCACCGCGCCCATCATGAGGGGGATGCTGGGGCCGTAGACGTCGGCGTCCATGAGGCCGACCTTCGCGCCCTTCTCGCCCAGAGCGATCGCGAGGTTGCAGCTCACGGTGCTTTTGCCGACGCCGCCCTTCCCCGAGGCGATCGCGATCACGTGCTTCACGTTCGGCAACAGCTCCTCGGGCGATGGCGTGCGCGGACGCACCTGGGCGGTCATCTCGATGCGCACGTCGGTCACCCCGCGAACCGCTCGGACGGCGGTGTCGGCCTGATCGCGGAGTTGGTCCTTGACCGGGCAAGCGGGGGTGGTCAGTTCAATCGTGAAGGCGACACTCCCGTGGTCGATGTCAAGTTCCTTGACGAACCCCAGCGTCACGATGTCGCGGTGGAGATCGGGGTCCTTGACGGCGCGCAGGGCATCGAGAACGGCGGCTTCGGTGACGACCATGGGGCGTTTCGATGATACCGGTCCCGCCGACCAACCGCCAGGCAGGAGCCCATGGCGGGGACGCGAAGGATAGTGGCACCGATGATCGGCGTCACCGCGCTCCTCGCTCTTGCCATGTTGCCGAACCAAGCGAATTTCGCCAAGCTCGACCCGGTGCCTTTCACCCAGGTCGCGATTCGCGATCGGTTTTGGTCGCCCCGCCAAGAGACCAACCGGAAAGCCACCGTCGAGCACACCCTTCGCATGCTCGAGAAGGCGGGCAACTTCCTGGTGATGCGGCTCGCGGCGGAGGGCAAGCGCGAGGGCTATCAGGGTCTGCTGTTCACCGACTCCGATCTGTATAAGTCCCTGGAGGGTATTTCCTATACGTTGGCGACCCATCCCAACCCGGCGCTGGCCAAGCGGGTGGACGAGATCATCGCCATGATCGCCGCCGCCCAACAGCCCGACGGCTATCTGGACACCTGGTACCAGGTGACCCGGCCCGACCAAAAGTGGACCAACCTGCGCGACAACCACGAGCTGTACTGCGCGGGCCACCTGTTCGAAGCGGCGGTCGCACACTACCGGGCGACCGGCAAGCGGAACCTCCTCGAGATCGCCCTCAAACTCGCCACCCTGATCGACAAGCGGTATGGGCCGAGTGGTTCGGTCGCCTATTGCGGGCACCCGGAAATCGAGTTGGCTCTCGTCAAGCTCTGGAAGGCGACCGGAGACGATCGCTGGTTCGCCCTGAGTCGCCGGATGGTCGAGAATCGTGGGTCCGGCTTCTTCGCCGAGGAGCACCGGACGCCCCGCGAGGCGTACGATGGCACTTATTGGCTGGACGACGTGCCGATTCGCGACCATCGCGACATCAAAGGGCACGCGGTTCGCGCCGCCTACCTGTTGGCGGGAACCGCCGACATCGCGCGCGAAACCGAGGATTCAGGTCTGATCAGGATGCTCGATCGCGTTTGGCGAAGCGCGACCGAACGGCGCATCTTTGTGACGGGAGGCATCGGGCCGAGCGGCTCGAACGAGGGCTTCACGGTGGACTACGATCTACCCAACCTGAGCGCGTACCAGGAGACGTGCGCCTCGATCGCGATGGCGCTCTGGGGCCATCGCATGGCCCTTCTCCACGGGGACGCGCGCTACATGGACGCGGTCGAAAAGGCCCTCTACAACGGCGTGCTCAGCGGGGTCGCCCTCGACGGCAAGAGCTTCTTCTACGTCAACCCCCTCGCCAGCCAGGGGAACCATCATCGACAGGAGTGGTTCGGCTGCGCCTGTTGCCCGCCCAATGTTCTGCGCACCATCGCCTCCATCGGAGGCTATGCGTACGCAACCTCCCGGGGTTCGCTCTACGTGAACCTCTATGTCGGCGGCTCGGTGAAGGCGTCGCTCGGCGGCCGCCCGGTGCGCATGGACGTCGCGACCAACTATCCTTGGGACGGAAAGGTCGCGCTGACGCTGCGCGACGCCGGTCGCTTCGCCCTTCGCCTTCGCGTTCCGGGCTGGTGCGCCGGTCCAACTCTACGATTGAACGGCAAGACGATCGCCAACCCCCGCCGGGAGCGCGGATACCTGGTTCTCGAACGGGGATGGTCGGCGGGAGACGTCGTCGTGCTCGACCTGCCGATGCCGATCGTCCAGACCCAAGCGCACCCGTTCGTCAAAGAGAACCTCGGGCGCACCGCGATAGAGCGTGGGCCCCTGGTCTATTGCGCGGAGCAGACGGACAACTCGGTGCCGGTGGAGGAGATCGTGGTGCCGCGAGGCGCCTCCATGAAGGCCGCGTTTCGGAAGGACGTCCTCGGCGGCGTGGTGGTGATCGAGGCCGACGCGACGAAGGTGGCCGCTCCGGACTGGGCGCGCACCCTCTACCAACCGATTCCGATGGCCGAGAAGGTGACCGCCAAGCTCGTGCCCTACGGGTTTTGGGACAATCGCAAGCCGGGGCCAATGGCCGTCTGGTTGCCCGATTCGCCGCCGCCTGCGCGGGTTCTCGGTCCAGAAGGCTCCGCTTCGGTCAGCCTGAGCTTTCGCAGCGGGAACGCCAACCCCCGAGGCGTGAACGACGGCATCGAACCCGGGAGCAGCGGGGACCAGCCGGCCGCGCTTTGCCATTTCTGGCCGCACAAGGGGGGCGAGGAGTGGATCGCGTACCAGTGGCCGACGTCCAAGCCGGTGCGCGGAGTCCGGGTGTATTGGTTCGACGATACCGGCCGGGGCGAATGCCGGCTGCCTGCGACGTGGAAACTACAAACCAAGCAGGGCGACGAATGGTCGGACCTACCGATATCCGTCTATCCGATCGAGTTGAACAAGTGGTGCGAAGTCACCTTCCCGACGGTTTCGACGACCGGGCTGCGCCTCGTCATCCGACAGCGGGAGGGGTGGGCGACGGGCGTCCACGAGTGGAAGGTCCTGCTCGACGACGATTGAACGCCGACCTACTTGAGATACCGGGCCAGTAGCCTCTCCGCGATGAAGGGGATCACGTCCGGCTTGTCGGCGTTGTTGTGCGTGTAGACGGCGATGACGACCTCTTTCCCGTTGGGCAACTTCACATAGGCGACGTCGTGCCGCGACGTGCTCGTGTATCCGGCTTTTGAGTACAACTCTGATCCGGAAGGGATGGACTTACCGATGAATGCGCGTGCCTGGAAGTCGGCTTCCTTGTCGTCGGCGGGGGTCTTGCGCTTCAGAGTATCGAGCATCGTTCGGCATCGCTCGGGGGTGACGATCCGTCCGAGGGCGATCTCCGTCATCACCCGGGCCGTGTTGTCGGACGTAAGGCTGTTGCGGTTCTCAAAGCTCTTGCCGACGAAGGCGGCCTCGCGGCCGTAGGGTCCTTCGCACCAGGTCTTCTGGCAGGCGTTCACCTTCTCGTAGCCCATGCCCGCGTACCATCGGTTGACGGCGTTGCGCTTGCTCTTCCACGCTTCGAACTCCTTCGGCGGCAACTCGGGGCCACCGGTGGTGAAGGTGGTGTAGTCGAGGACCGCGTGGGTGGCGTCGTTGCTCGACTCGGTGATCATGTCGTGGATCGCACGCTCGAACTCAGGGGTCGACTTGAGCTTCCCGTCCTGCATGACCTTGTGCGCGTACGCGAGATAGAACAGCTTCACGACGCTCGCCGGGTAGTAGGGGTCATTGCCGCGATAGTCGCCGGTCGCTTGTTGGGATTTGCCTCGATCCAGCTCCACCAAGGTGAACGAGAACAGGTCCGGACGCAGTCCGTCCTTGCCGAACCGGGCGGCGGCCTCGGCGGCGACGTCGGTGCAGAGTTTGGTGAGTTCACCGCTCCTCACGAGCGGATTCGACGGGGAGGGGTTGCCGTTCATGGCGCCAAGCGCAAGGACCGGGATCAGGATGCCTGCGACCATAGCCGAGTTTAGCCGAAGCGCGGACCGGCCGAATCCGTGACAGAATCGGGCTATGCTCCCTTTGATGGTCGCCACCGTGGTCGCCGCCCCCGTCCTGAACGGCATCGACGTGTTGGAACGCGACGGGTTCGCGCTCCTCAAAGGGAGGTCGGTCGGACTGATCACCAACCACACGGGCCGGACGCTCGATGGCCGGTCGACGGCGGACGTTCTCGCGAACGCTCCGGGTGTTCGCCTCGTGGCCTTTTTCGCCCCCGAGCACGGCATTCGCGGCGAAAAGGACGAGCGAATCTCCGATGGCAAGGACGAGAAGACCGGACTCCCGGTCTACTCTTTGTACAACCCTGGAGCCAAAGCATACCGATATCGGCCCACTCCCGAGCAACTCCGGGGAATCGACACCCTCGTTTTCGATATCCAGGACGTCGGCGCCCGCTTCTACACCTACATCGGCACGATGGGCTACGCGATGGAAGAGGCCGCGAAGAACAAGGTTCGCATGGTCGTTCTGGATCGCCCCAACCCGATCACCGGCCTCGATCCGGAGGGGCCGATCGCGGACCCGGACCGCCTTGGCCTGACCGCATACCACGAGCTTCCCGTCCGGCACGGCATGACGGTCGGTGAGCTCGCCCGGCTGTTCAACGTCGAGCGCAAGATCGGTTGCGACCTTCAGGTCGTGAACGTGGAAGGCTGGAACCGGAGCCAATGGTTCGACGAACTGGGCCAGACATGGGTGAACCCATCGCCGAACATGCGCTCCCCCGTTCAGGCGCTTCTGTATCCGGGCGTGTGCCTGCTCGAAGCGACGAACGTCTCGGTAGGACGAGGCACCGACACGCCCTTCGAGTGGATCGGGGCTCCGTGGATGGATGGGCGTGCGCTCGCCGACGCGATGAACGCGAAGGGCCTCGCAGGAGTTCGCTTCTACGCGCGGGCCATGACCCCCAACGCCAGCAAGCACAAGGATGAGGTTTGCGGCGGGGTCGGGATCATCGTGACCGATCGCCGTCGGCTCGAGCCGGTTCGCATGGGCGCCGAGCTGGCCCACGAGATGGCGCGCTTGTTCCCGAAGTGGGACGCCAAAGCCCTGGTCAACCTGATGCACAACGCGGAGGCCGCCCGACGGGTCGTCGAACAGGGCTACGAGGCGGCGGCGGCGGTCTGGAAACCGGCGCTCCGCCGGTTCGAGTCGGTGAGGCGGAAGTACCTCTTGTACCGATAGATGGGTCCAAGGCACCCCGAGCCGGGAGTCGGTTCCCGGTAAGACGATCCCAGGATCGTCGGGTTTCGGCGGTCGAGGCTCGCGATGGAAACGCGCTACCAGGCACCGCTCGTTCCCGAACCCGTTCAGTGGGAGGGTCCTCGACGCTTTCACGGCCACCTCGGACCTTGGCTCGCCCTCGGCATTCGCCTTGGGCAAGAGGGCCTTCGGCGGGTCGAGGCACAGGGGCACTTCGATGTGATCGTCGAAGCGACCTGTCACCTTGGGGTACCCGTCTCGTGTCTCCTGGACGGCCTTCAGTGGGGGACGGGCGCGACCACCGGAAAGCGCAACCTTCTCGTCCACGAAGGGTCGCCCGCTACGGTTCGGATCGAGAACAGCGAGACGCACGCCTCCGTCCGTTTCCACCTCCACGATGACCTTCGGCCGCTGTTCCGGAGTTGGATGGCCGAATTCGGCGAGCAGGGCGCGACCCAAGCCGTTTGGGACGCCCCCTTGGACCGCCTCGCCACCCTTGAACAGAACACCCCATGCGCCGCGCCTTTACGCTGATCGAACTCCTCGTCGTGGTCGCAATCGTCGCGATCCTCGCCGCGATCCTTTTCCCCGTCTTGGCCCAAGTGAAGGGCGCCGCCAAGAAGACGGCCTGTCTGCTCAACGGTCGGCAGATCGGGATCGCCTTTCTGATGTACGCG
This sequence comes from Fimbriimonadaceae bacterium, assembly GCA_026129685.1. Taxonomy (GTDB): domain Bacteria; phylum Armatimonadota; class Fimbriimonadia; order Fimbriimonadales; family Fimbriimonadaceae; genus UBA2387. The sequence continues at coordinate 99,451 of JAHCHO010000008.1, read as the reverse complement.
GCCGACAACGACGACCACCTCCCCTTCGGCAGCTTTCCGCGACGAGACCTCTCGTGGACGCACCAGTGCCAGCCGTACGTCAAGGGTCGTGCCCTGTTCCGATGCCCGGAAGACCGTTCGACCAACTGGGACCGGCCCGTACCGGGCGGGATGCCGGTCACCCGCCTTTCCAGTTACTTCCTGAACTACTGGATGATGACCGGCGCCCCCCCCTGGTCCCGAGTCCGTTCAACAACCTGGGGGCGGTCGGGAGTCCGGCGAGCGTGATTTACCTGGCCGAATCGGGGGACGACCAGGTGATGGACCACTTCAACCCCCGCTTCTGGGGGAATCCTCCCGAGATCGACGACCCCACAATGACGGGCATGACCTGGGACTCCGTCGCGCAACGACCCAAGAACGTGAACGTGACTCGGCACGGCGAAGGATCGAACACCACGTACCTGGACGGTCACGCCCGCTTCGGACGGTGGGAGCGGCTGTGGTGGCAAGATTCGAGCCGAGGCGTCTACCAAGGCGCCTTCGACCCGCGACAATGACTCAGCGCGTACCGCGCCAGCGAGCGATGGGCCACCAAACGGCCTCGGAGCGCCCGATCACGTCCTCGCGTCGAGCCAAGCCCCAGTACCGTCCGTCCGAGGACCAGTCGCGGTTGTCACCCATGAACAGATAGTGACCGGCGGGAACCGGGGCGGCGGGAAGCGCCATCAGTTCGTCCTTCTCCGCCTGGGACTTCGCCACGTATTCGGGGGCGATCATCCCGTCTTCGTTGACCGATCGGCCGATCCACTGGACGGGCACGAAGTCGTCGCCACGCTTGACCAACTTGAAGTTGCGCGAAGCGCGATAGGCGAGGCCGGAAGGGTCCTTGTGGGACACCGAGTTGGCCTCGAACGTCTCCTTGTAGACCACGTATGGCTCCGCCACCGGCTGACCGTTGCGGTAGAGCACGTCGTTCCTCACCTCGATCACGTCGCCGGGCAACCCGATGCAACGCTTGATGAAGTCGATGTCCTGCCCCTTCTGGTTCTCGTACAGGGCCCTTTCCGGCGGTTTGAACACAACGATGTCGCCGCGCACGGGGTCGGTGTAGCGGTAGATCGCCTTGTTGGCGATGATGTAGTCCTGAAGTTGCAGCGTATCGAGCATCGAGCCGGACGGAATCTTGAAGGTCTGGATGCCGAACGGCCGGATCAGCAGAAAAACGAAGACGCCCGCGTAGACGATGGCGTCGGCCAGTTCATTGCCGAACCGCGCCAGTTTGTACAGGCCGACCCGCTTGTGGGCGGCGGTGTTCTTCAGAACCGGGAAGACCGCCGCCCGCACGAGCGTGCAAACGGCCACCAGGATGACGATCTGGCTCAGGGGAGTGCGCGCCAGCCGATCGACCAAATCGACCGCCGCCCCGTTCTGTCCGGTCTGAGCAAGGAACTCGAGCACGACCGGATCGGGTTAGCCCCGGAGCTCCTTCAGGCGCGCCTTCTTGCCGATTTTGTCGCGAAGGTAGTAGAGCTTGGCCCGCCGGACTTTGGCGTGGCGGATGACCTCGAACTTGGCCACGTTCGGCGAGTGGATCGGGAAGGTCCGCTCGACGCCGACCCCGCTGCTGATCTTTCGAACCATGATCGACTCGGAGATGCCGCCGTTGCGGATCGCGATGATCGTGCCTTCGAAGACCTGGATGCGCTCCTTGCCCCCCTCGCGGACCTTCACGCTGACGCGCACGGTGTCACCGGGCCGGAAGGCGGGGAGATCGGTCTTGATCTGGTCCTTCACGACCGATTCGAGAATGGCTGCTTTCGACATGATAAACCTTCGTCGCGCCCGCACCGGGCGGATCGGCGCGTCAAGACGCGCACCGGGGACGCGATGCGACCTAGGATGATAGCCGATCCGCGTCCTTCTTCGCTAGGGCCGCGCGGGCGAACAGATCGGGGCGGTTCTCGCGGGTGATCCGGAGCGCCTCGGCCCGTCGCCACTCCTCGATCGCCCGATGGTCGCCGCTGAGCAACACGTCCGGCACCCGAATCCCCTCGTACTCGACGGGGCGCGTGTAGTTCGGCGCGGACAGCAGACCGTGGGCGAAGCTGTCCGCCCCCGCACTCTCCGGCGAACCCAAGACCCCGGGCACGAGCCGCGCCACCGCATCGGCCATCACGAGAGCCGGGAGTTCCCCACCCGTTAGCACGAAGTCACCCACGCTCAGGACGTGGGTCGCCCGCAAGCGAGCGAACCGGGCGTCGATCCCCTCGTAGTGCCCGCAGACGAAGGCGACTTCCGGACGCTCGGCCAATTCGAGGGCGACGGCTTGGTCGAAGGGCGATCCGAACGGTTCGGTCACCACGACGGCGGCACCGGACGATAGGCGCAGACTACGGAGGGCCAGGTCCACCGGCTCGACCCGCATCAGCATCCCCGGACCTCCCCCGCAAGGCGAGTCGTCCACGGTGCGATGGCGGTCGTACGCGAAGTCGCGAGGGTTTGCGGTGACGATCTCCAGCAGGCCCTTTCGCGCCGCGCGCCCGAGAACGCCCGCCGCGAAATACGGTTCGATCAGGTCGGGGAACAGGGAGACGAAGCCGAGGCGCATCCCTAATCCCCGTCCCGAAGGCCGACGCGCGACGTGCGCCGCTCCGCGCGAATCCCTTCGTGGGGACCGTATGGGTGTCCCCCGAAGCCGTGCCGCATCATCGCGATCGCCCGCGCCCAGGCACGCCGATCGTCCCGAGAGGCGAAAAGTTGCATCACGGACTGGGCGATCACCGGGACGGGAACCTCCATGTGAAGGGCGTCCTCGATCAGCCAGTTGACCTCGCCGGTGTCCTCGATGTAGCCCGGAACCTCGTCGAGGCTCGGCGGCTTCTGCATCGCCTCGTGGAGCAGGTCCACGAGCCAGGAGCGAACGACCGACCCGTTGCGCCAGCATCCCAGCACGGCCGTGATCGGGAGGTCGTCCGGGTACTTTTCAAGCAGGTCGAGACCTTCGCCGATCGCTTGGAGCATGCCGAACTCGATCCCGTTGTGAACGAGTTTCACGAAGTGACCCGCGCCCGATGGCCCGCAGTAGACGAGGCCCCCGGGAACGGCGAGATCGGCGAGGATCGGTTCGACGACACGGTACGCATCCGGCTCGCCCCCCGCCATAAAGCAAGCTCCGTTGCGCGCACCGGGCAGGCCCCCGCTGGTGCCCAGGTCCAGCAGGCGAATCCCGTGCTCGGCCAGGCGCGCGGCCCTTACCTTCGAGTCGCCCCAGTAGGAGTTGCCGCCGTCGAGCACGATGTCGCCGGGAGCCAGCAACTCGGACAAACGGTCCAACTCGACGTCGACCGGCGGACCGGCGTGGATGTACAGGAAGACGACGCGAGGGGAATCCAGGGCCGCCACGAGGTCCTCCTGACCGCCGGCCACGACGAGTCCGGCCGTCCTCAACTCGTCACTCGCACCGACCACGTCCAACCCGACCACCCGGTACCCTTTCCCGAGCGCCTGGAGGGCCAGTCCGCCACCGATGCGCCCAAGACCGATCACGCCGAACTCCTTCACGACTCCATCTCCTTCGGCGTCGGCTTCTTGCCGGTAAGGGCGGTGAGCACCTCCCGGGCGACGCGGGTCGCCACGCCGACCTCGCCCGCGTTGGTCAACACGATCACCGCCAGGTCGCGATCGGGCAACCATTGGATCGTGGAGGAGAACCCGGCCGTCGAGCCCCCATGCCCGATCAGCCTCTCGTCCGCGAACGTGCCGATCGAGAACCCCATCCCGTAGCCCGTCGACTCGCCGCTTCTCAGCTTGTGCGGAGTCCAGAGAACGTTCCAGGACGGAGCTTTCAGCACCGAGTCGTTCTTGAAACGAGCGACCCACTGAGCGAGGTCGAGTACGGAAGCCGCGATCGCTCCGGCGGCGAAGATATCGGTCAGGTCCGAGTCGCGGTTGGTCAGCTTTCCGTTCTCCCATTCGTACCCGTCGGCCCGATTTGGGATCACGGTGAACAGGTCGCGGGTCGTCGCCGTTCGCATGCCGATCGGCTCCCAGAAGCGCTCCCGGAGGTACGTCCAGTACGGCTTCCCCACCGTGTTCTCAACGATGTAGCCGGCGAGACTGTAACCGGTGTTTCGGTAGGCGTACTTCGTGCCCGGTTCGAACTCGAGATCCGGGACGGCGAGTTTGGCGATCGTCTTGGCCTGGTCGAGTTTCTCGGTGACCTCGAAGCCGGCGATGTCGTTCAGGTTCTTCAGGCCACTCGTATGGGTGAGGAGGTGGCGGAGCGTGATACGGTCCCACTTGTCCGGCGCCTTGGGGAGATACGTGCGGACCGGCTTGTCGAGGTCCAGCTTCCCTTCTTCGACCAGCTTCATTACGGCGACGGCGGCGAACTGCTTGCTGACCGACCCGATCTCATAGACGGTGTCGGTCGAGGCACGAGCGCCGAGTTCGACGTTGGCAAGGCCGTAGGCTCGGGCGGAGACGAGCCGACCTTTCTCCACGACGGCGAGCGACAGCCCCTGGATGTGTCGGTCATCCATCCGGATTCGGACGACGTCGTCCACGGCGTCGGCGGCGGCGAAGGGAGAGAGCGAGGACATGGCGAGGAACGTCCACGCGGCGAGGGCGCGCATACCCTTAGCATAGCCCGACCGATCGGTCGCCGGCCCGTCCACCCGAAGGCCGCCGCGCGGAGGCGATCCTAGCGCCTCTACTCGACGGCCAAGCCCTTTGCCTTCAGAAACTCGAAGCTCATGCGGACCGACTCGAGGGGGTGACGCGGGCTGATGTCCAGTTCGATCAGGGCATAGGCGGCGGGCGTCTCCTTGGTGGCGGCGATAATGCCGTCCCAGTCCAGAACGCCATAGCCGACCTCGACGAACGGTCGCGCGTCGCCGGTACCCATATCCTTGTAGTGGATCATCGGCGAGCGAGCGCCCACTTTCTTGATCCATGCGATCGGGTCGCCACCGCCGTGTTGGACCCAATAGGTGTCGAGTTCGGCCAGGACGAGTTCGGGGTCGGTGGTGTCGTAGAGAGTTTCCAGCCCGTTCTTGCCATTGGCCGTCGCGAACTCGAAGGAGTGGTTGTGGTACGCGAGTTTCAGACCGTGGGGCTTGAGGTTCCGCGCGATCGCCTCGAGGTCCTTGCCGACCTTCTCCCAACCGGCCGCGTAGCGCGACTCGGGGAGCCAGGGCACGATCACCTGCTTGGTACCGTAGATCGCCATGTATTCGACGACCTTGTTCACGTCGGTTTCGAGCGTGTCGATCCCGACATGGGCGCTCGTGGCGGTCAGGCCGTTGTCGTCGAGCATCTTGCGGTACTCCTGAGGGGGCGCGCCGTTGTCGAGCCCGATCTCGCAGTAGCGCAACCCCATGTCGGAGATTGCTTTGAGGGTGCCGGGGAGGTCCTCGGCGAACTGGTCGCGGAGAGTGTAATTCTGTACGCCGATCTTCATGGCCGATCCGACGTTACCCATCGGGGCGTGGCCCCGTCGGGACCGCATTGGGCCGCCGCGTCAGCCTACGAACTTGTAGCCCAGTCCCCGTACGGTGAGGATGCGCGTCGGCTTGTCCGGGTCCGCCTCGACCTTTTTGCGCAACCAGCGCACGTGAACGTCCACCGTCCTGGCCGAGACGAACGCGTCGCGGCCCCATACCCGGTCGAGCAGCGTTTCACGGGTGAACACTTGGTCCGGATTGCGGCAAAGGAAGTACAGGAGGGCGAACTCCTTGGGCGAGAGTTCGAGCGGCTTCCCTGCCCGGGTGACGAGGTGGGCCTTGGGGTCGATGCGAAGGTCCCCACGCTCGACCACCTCCTGAGCGGGCTCGCCCGTCGCTCGACGAAGGACGGCCTTGACGCGCGCCGCCAGTTCGCTCAGATTGAAGGGCTTTACGACGTAGTCGTCCGCCCCCAACTCGAATCCCTTGATGCGGTCGGCCTCGTCCACCCGCGCGGTGATCATGATGATCGGAACGGCGCTGTCCCGGCGGATCGCGCGGCAGAAATCCCATCCCGACCGTTGCGGGAGCATGATGTCGAGCAGGATCAGGTCGGGCTTGACCCGCTTGAAGAGGCGCATTCCGTCTTCCGCGCTCTCGGCGGTGAAGGTGGTGAACCCTTCCTTTCGGAATCGGTGTTCGACGGTTTCGAGGATGGCCGGTTCGTCGTCGATGATCAGAAGGGTCATAGGCGCTCTCGGAGGCGCTACGTGGCGATGATCTCCACGTTCGCGCGCGGGACGACGACGTCGTCGCCGTTCTCAAGTTCGGCGTTGAGCACGCGGACCAGCGTGCCCGACTCGACCTCCACCAGTTCGGCCGGCAGTTTGGTGACCTTGCCCAGTCGGCCGAAATACGGTTCGCGGATGACGCGGATGGGGGTTCCAAGGTCCAGAGACGTCGCTTGACCCGCCTCCGCCCCGCTGCCCGTGTGCGTCGCCAGCGGCACGATCACCTCGGGGCGAATGACGCCCGCGCGAATCTGTGTCGCGCCGTTGACGGAGCCTCGCTTCCCCTCGAGCTCTCTCAAGAGCCGGAAGGTGCGCTCCGCCATATCGAGGTAGCCGAAGCCCTCGGTCACGACCAAAGTGGTGTTCACGTCCTCCTGCCCGGTGATCGCGACGCCGATGTCGTAGCCCAGGAACTCGGTGAGGTCCGCGTCGCGAATACCGCCCGCGACGACCCCGGCCGCGCCGACCTCGGCGGCCCGGCGCAACGCGGCGAGGGTCAGGCCCTTGCCGCCCACCAAGATTTTGCCCGCGTCGGATGCCTGGATGTTGGCCGCTTCCAGAAGGTCACGGTGGCTTTCGACCGCGACCCGAATCGGTCCGAAGCGCTCGCCACCGATCCCGAAGATGCCCTGCACCATCGCGCCTCGGGTCTCGATCTCCGCGCCCTCGGCGGGCAGGACCTGGCTGACGGCGCCTTCAATGTAGGCGGTGATTTCGACGGGGGTGGACGGTTCGCGGATCAGGATATGGCCCGTGATCTCGGAGACGGTCTCGACCGTGCCCGTGTGCTCGCTGACCACCGTCGATTTGAACATGCCGAAGAGCCCCTTGGTCTCGGCGACCACGGTGCCCTTCTCGATCGGATCACCGACCTTGAACTTGAAGAAGTGACCGACCTCGCGCGGTTCGACCCCCATGAGTTCCGCCAGTTTGATCGTCTGCAAGGGCCCGGGGATCATCGCCCTCGCCACGACCTTGTCCGGTTCGACGCGTTCGCCGAGGGCAACGAGCGTTTCGCCCTTGATGGGAAGGCGGCGCATTCGCCGGACGACGACGTCTTTGCTGACCGTGAGACCTGGGGTGTAAGCGGTTGCCACGCGAATAGAACCTCGGGCGGGCGTTTGCCCGACCGGGAGGATTGTACTCTTCGACGCACTCGACCGGCCGAGGGCGACCTCGGCACGATAGAGGCAAGTTACCGACGATTCGTTAAGAGCGGGTTATCGGCGGATCATCGCGGCCTTGAGAGCGGGCATGAACAACCCCCCGACGACGGAGCGGGCCCGAAAGTGCAGGTAGCGGCCGTCGCCCGTCTCGTACCAGTCGGTGAGCGGGACCCGGCTGGGGGTCTCGTTGAGCCACACGTAGCAGGGGGCGAGGATCGCGTCCTGGTCGGCGCGGCCCTCGGCGAGGGCGGCAGACCAGAAGATCCAGTCGAGTTTGGTATAGCCCGCGCGATTGTCGAGCGGCAACCCGTACTTCCCGAGCAACCGTTTGTACGCCGCCACCTCACGGGCGGCCACATCGGCGTGGAAGAGGCCGAACCCAAGAAGGCGGTCCCAAACGAGGTTGTACTTCTGGCTCCATGTGCCCGTCGTCCCAAAGGCGAGCACGGTTCGATCGCCGTCGGTCGCGAGCGCCCGCCACTTCGCCGAGTAGTCCTGGGCGACCGCACGGTAGCGCCTCGCTTCGTCCGCCAACCCCAACCGAGCGGCGGTCGCACCGTAGGCGGCAATGCCCATGATCGCCTTGACGGAGAGGTTGGCGTTGCGGGCGAGGTGGCCGGCAAAGTCGTCCGTACAGAGTTGCTCGGCGGGATCGAGACCGTTCCGAACGAGATAATCGGCCCACTTCCGAAGCGTGCCCTGGTGGCGCCGCACGAACTCAAGGTCGCCCCCACGGGCCAGATAGGCCTCGACCATGGCCAACATGTTTCCGGACTCCTCCACCGGCATCTGGTTCTCCTCGGTGCGCTCGCCACCCCCGTAGACCTGGCCGTTGGCGAGCGGATAGGTCCCCAGATCGTGCGGCGCAAAGTCCCACTTCCAACGGGGAAAGCTCGCGTAATCGAGGATCGGCTCGATCTGTGCGCGCAAGAGCTCCGGGTTGACGAGCAGGTACAGGGGACTCGCCGGGTAGGTCACGTCCACCGTCGCGACGCAGCCGTTGCTGTTGTTCTCCTTACTGAACATGAGGGGTCGCCCGTCGATGTCCGCCACGAGTTTGTGGGCGGCGATGGACTGGCGGTAGGCGAGCGAGGCGATCGCCGCGTAGTTTGGCCCGCCCGCCGCCTCCAGTTGGCCGATCAGATCACGGTCAAACGCGGCGCAGCGCTCCGCCAACGACGGGTACTCGGCGTGCGCGGTCTTCAGCAGCTCGCCGAAGGTGCCGCCGTCCCTTCGCCAGTAGGCCTTGAGCCGTCGCCCGAAGTACTCGATGGACTCGATGTCGTCGTAGCCGATCATCGCCACCTTTGCCACCGGGTTGGCAGAAACCTCACCGAAGGAAACGGCCGCCGCCAGCATCGGCCAGTCGGCTGCGGCCGAGCGTGGAAAGTCGGTGTCGTCGGAATCGGGCAGGCGTCCGGTCCGAACGAACTCACCACGGGTAAGGCGATCCGAGGCGACCACGGTGTCCCAGCCGTCCCGGCGGGACGCCGCGAGGTAGGCGTACCCCCAGTCGATGCGAACCTGGTCGCCCGCCCGGTTCAGCGGTTTCTGGTCGGCGGGACCCATGTGGAGAGCCTCCACGTCGCCGAGACGGAGGCGGCCCCAAGCGACCCGCTTCGAGGGATCGTCCACGCACCACTCGCCCGATAGATCCAGGTACGCCGCCACGTCGTGGGGCCGACCGTCGGCGGAAGCCACCTCGAAGACGACGTACGTGATCGGGCGAGACAGCACGTCCAGGTTCTTCGGCAGCGTCGGCGTCACAAAGCGCAGAATCAGGCGGACGCCCGCCTCCTCGAAGCGGTACTCCGTCGTCGTCGGACGCACCTCAAGGCCGAACTGGGCCATCGGCGGGGCCTCGCGCGGCGCCGGGCCGCACACCCGATAGGGCTTGCCGTCCACCCTCAGGAGCATCGCCATCCCGTTGGCGACGCCCGTCCAATGGACCGGCCAGCCGTCGGTCAGGCGGTCGTAGGGAGACCAAACGCTGAGATAGGGATCGTGAACGACGAGCGGAACGGCGGGCGGGCGGACGACGGGAAGAGACATGGCGAGACCGAGGCAGGCGACGAGCATGGGACCTGGATCTTCGTTCGTGACGAGCACGATGGTTTCCCCCCGGAAGCCCGACGACCGGCCCACAATGGAAGCCGTTGTGGCGACGGACCCCCGGTCGGCGCGCCTTGCCCAAGGCGACTCCCTCGATGCCTTCGACGACCGTATCGACGAAGTGCGGAGAGTTTGGTGCGCCGAGCCCGAGCGTCGTTCCGAGGTCGCCGCGTTGGCCCTCGAACTGCCCGAAAGCCTGGTCGATCAGGACCCGGTGCTTTTGCGGGCGAGGGCTTTCGCCCATATCGAACGGGGTCGGTTCGACCTTAGCACGCGCGACGCGGAGAGGGCGGTCCGACGGTGCGAGGAGCGTGGAGACACCGTCGGGATGGCGGACGCCGGCCTCGACGTCGCCTACGCGCTTCGCGAGCGCACCAATTGGGAAGGCAGTTCGGCCTGGCTCGAGCGGGTGGAGGGCGGCCGACTGACCCCCGCCCAACGGTTGCGGTTACTCAACATGAGAATCGTGGAGGCGGTCAGCCACCGACGGGATTTCGCGCGGGCGCGGCGACTGCACGGTCAGGTCGAGGACCTTGCGCTCAAGGAAGGAGACACGATGGCGCTTCTCACGAGCGTCATCAACCGGGCCTTGGGGATGGAGCGGTTGGCGGGACGTTACGACCGGATGCGCGACGCGGCGGCGATGATCGAGCGGGTGTACGGCGGAGTGGTGCCGCCCGAGGACGAGCACTATCGCCGGCGCATCCATGCCCTGGCCGCGTTCGATACGGGCGGCGACGTCGAGTCGGCGGTCGCCGACCTGGCAAACCTTGGGGATCGCGCTTCGACGACCTATGCCGCCGCGATCGCCGCCCTCTGGCACGCCGGCCACGGCCAACGGGAACGTTCCCGTGAGGCGGCGGACGTCGTCCTCAAGGGCGCCTACCCCGGCAACGTGGCCCTGTTGCTGGCCCGTCTCGCCCTCGCTCGTTTGGACGCGTTGGATGGTCGTGGCCGACAGGCTCTCGAGACAACGGACGAGGCGTTGGCCGAGAGCGAGGAGCCGACCTGGGCGGCCATCGCGCGGATCGAGGCGGCAAAGATCGCGCGTCTGGCGGGCGACGAGGCTTCGGCCGAGCATCGGCTCGAGGAGGCGATCGCGATGGCGGTGAGCCACGCGGCCCCGTTCCTCGAACTCCGTGGCCGGGTCGTTCTCGCCGCCAGCCGCTATTCCGCCGACGGCGCGCTGAGGGTGGTCGAACTGGCCGACCGGCTCGACTACGGCGAAGCGGTCGCCCGACGCGATCCGGAGGAGTCCGCGATCGTTTTCGCCCGAGCTCTGGAGCGCGGGATCGCGATTGAGCGCGTTCGAAGATGGATGGCCCACACGGGCGTCGCGGCCAGGGTCGTGCGCCTGATCGGTCCACTGAGCCTCGTTGCCGACGAGCGGGCGGTCGGTCGGGCCGACTGGGCGCGTCCGAAAGCCCGAACGCTTTTTGCCTACCTCGCGTACCACGACCGGCCGGTTTCGGTATCGCGGATTCTGGAGGACCTCTGGCCGGGCGCCCCCGAGGACGCCTCCCGCCGATCCCTCAAAGTCGCCTGCAGCTACATTCGTCGCGTGGTCGGCGCCGGCGCGGTGGAGTGGAGGGACCGTCAGCTTCGCCTCAACCTCGGCGAACCCTCTTGGATCGACGTGCGCGCGGCCCGCTTGGCCGCGCGTTCGCAAAACGCATCCCTCAAGCGGCGCGTGTGCGACGAGATCGGAGGGGGCCGGCTCCTCGAGGAGTTCGACGAGGGTTGGGCGGATGCGGCGCGAGACGAGTTCGCGTCGGTTTGGTCTAGGTTGAGCGAAGACCGGTAACTCGGCGGTAACCGGCGCGATGCACCCTGTCGGCGATTGCGTCGCCATGTTCCTTTGTGCCCTCATCCTGCTCTCCCCGTCGGTCCCCCTGCCGCCAATTTCGGAGACCACGCTCATGGCGCGTGGCTCCGAGCGTCGGCTGTTGCCGGTCGAGCCCTCCAACGACCTAGCCCTCCTGCGCCGTGCCCTGCAGCTTGCCCGCGCATCCCAGCAAGCGGGCAAGACCAAGACGCCACGGCTCCGCTACTACGAGGCGTTGCTACACGACCTGACTCTGCGATCCTATCCTTCGCCCACCGTGGGGACCATGCCCTACGCGGCGGCGGAAGCCCATCGCGACCGCCTCCCCGCCGCGCGCATCCAGACGGCCCCCGAAAACGCGGTCTTGGGTCTGAGCGGATGGGAGTCCGTCGGCCCGTACCGGGTGACGCCACCTTACCGACGCTACTTTGGGGTCGGCGAGACCCTTGGACGCATCAACGGGATCGCGTTCAGCAACGACGGGACCGTCGCGATAGCAATCGCCGCTCAGGGAGGGGCGTGGCGCAGCCACCGGATCGGGGAGTTCACCCAATGGGACCCGTTGTCGCTCGATTGGAACGCTCTCCATGCCTCGTGCGTCACCATCGACCCGACGAACGCGAACCGAGTGTACGTGGGGACGGGCGATCACCACGGGGCCTCCGGATCCAGCTTCTACTTTGGTCTCCTGCGCGGGTTCGGAATCATGCGCAGCCTCGACGGCGGCGCGACGTGGCAGAACTACGCCCGGACCTCTTTCGGCGGTTCGCCCGTCGCCGAGATCGTCGTGGTGCCAGAAAGCCCGAACATCGTCCTGGCGGCGGTCGGCGTCGGCGCGTCCAACCCCAACGACGGCATCTGGCGAAGCACGGACTTCGGCGCCACTTGGACCCGGGTCGCATCCCTGAACGGGACTGGCTTCTCCGCGCTCGCCCGCACGGCGAGGTTCGGGAACGGGGAGCGCTACTACTATGCGGGAGCGGCGGCGAGCGCCTCCACTCCGGGCGGGCGACTCCTCAGGTCGGGAGACCGTGGGGCGACCTGGCAGACCATCTGGACCAACGCGGGGTTGGCAACCGGGACCGGCCGCCTGGCGCTGGCCTGTTCCCCCACCGCTCCCGATCGCGTGTACATGCTGCGCGCCGACAACCCCGGATCGGTGTGGCGAAGCGAGAACTCCGGCAACAACTGGACCCGCATCGACAACGGCACGTTCCCAAACGGCAGCGAGGTGGCGACCAACTACAACTGGTCGCAGGCCAACTACGACTACGCCCTTGAAGTAGGGTCCAAGGTGGGAGGGGGCGACGTGGTCTACGTCGGCCTCATCGACGTGGCGATGACGACGGACGGAGGGGCGAACTGGCGCTCGATCGGGGGTCCCACCTGGAGCGCCACCAACTCCCGAACGCACAACGACCAGCACTGCATCCGCGTCAGTCCGGCCGATCCCCGGGTCGTGCTCGTGGGGAACGACGGTGGGGTCATGCGGCCGGTGTTCAACGACGCCCACGAGCTCGTGGACTCGTACAACCCGGGCACCCTAAAGATCACCCAGTTCTACTCGGGGGCGTGGTCGCCGACCGACCCGAACCGCGCCCTCGGCGGAACCCAGGACAACGCCACCCCGGCCTGGCGGGGAGACTACCGATCCTGGACCTCGGTTGGAGGGGGAGACGGCGGAGGGGTCGCGATCAGCCCGGTGGACGGGCGCGTGCAGTTCGCTTCGTCGCAGGGTGGGGCGGTGTTCGCGACCCGCGACGGCTGGGCGAACTCAACGGTACCCACTCCCGCCTCCTACGGGTCCGATACCGTTCCGTTCATCGTCCCGCTTGCCACCGACCCGAGCAACTCGCAGACGCTCTACCTCGGGACGAACTACGTCTGGAAGCTCAACTACACGAGCAGCCCCTTTTGGAACGCCCGGCTCGGCGGACAGGTGCTCGCGGGTACCGGAGGTTGGGTCAATGCCCTCGCCGTCGCCCCCAGCAATCCCAACCACCTCTTTGCCGGGACCTCCGACGGGAGGCTCTGGTTCTCGGGCAACTCAGGCACGACCTGGTCGAGGATCGACTCGGGCGGATCGGGCTCCTTGCCCAATCGCGCCATTACCGGCATCGAACCGCATCCCGGATCGTCCGCCGACGTCCTGGTGACGGTCTCCGGGTTTGGCGCGCCCCACCTCTGGCGGGGCGTCTACTCGGGCTCCGGCACCGCGTTCAACTGGACGAACGCTTCCGGGAGTTCCACCTCCATTCCGGACGCTCCCGCGAACTGCGTCGAGCGCGACCCGAACGACCCGGCGAACACCTGGTACGTAGGGACCGACATCGGCGTCTTAATGACGACCGACGGCGGCGCCGCGTGGACCAACGCGACCGCCCCCCTTGGCTTGCCGAACGTCCGGGTGAACGCGCTCCAGGCGAACCGAAGCACCGGCTACCTCAATGCGGCCACGTTCGGCCGGGGCATGTGGCGCATTCCGATCGAGGATCACGCGAACGTGGTCGCCGATGGTAGTTTCGAGTTCGAGTACGCCGGCCAGGTAACGACGTTCACGAGTGGCCAAACGATCGCGGACTGGACCGTGTTCGGCAACGGGGCGACCCTGTGGGGCTGGGACAAGGCGGCCGCCCACGGGGGGCAAAGCCTCGAACTCAACGGGTCGGGGGCGGGCGGCGTCTATCAGGACCTGGCGACCGTTCCGGGCAAGGCGTACCGCCTCACGTTCTTCTTCACGGTTCACCCCTCGGTCTTCAACGGACGATGCATCGTCGAATGGAACGGCAACGAGGTGTACAACACGAGCCGCGCGGGGGCTCGCGACAGTTGGGACATGGATTGGGTCAGGGTGGAAGCGACCATCCCCGGTTCCCTGACCACCGGAGAAACCACCCGCCTGCGATTCCGCAGCGGAACGCCGGGAGCGTTCGGACCCATGATCGACCATGTCGTCGCGAGCACGGAGCCGGAAGGATCGCTGGTATCCGGCCGACTGCTGTTCGACGACATGGCGGCGCAAGCTTGGCCGCGCGCCGTCGACGTGGGGTTCCGGCTCCCGGGTGACCCCTCCTCGTTCTACGAGGTGCGCATCGTGCTCGGGGCAAACGGGGAGTTCGCCGCCCACGCGCCGGGACGGGGGTCGTACGATGCGGTGATTCAGCCGCCCGGATTCCTGCGCCGCACGTTCCGCGTCGACACCGCTTCCGGAATGGACGCGGGCAACATCGTCTCGCTCACAGTGGGCGACCTCGACGGAAGCAACAGCGTGAACGTCGCCGACTTCCTCCTGTTTCGGGCCGGCTACGGCTCGACGCCCGCCTCCCCAAACTGGAACGCCTACGCCGACCTGAACGGCGACGCGGTCGTGAACGTGCTCGACTTCATCGTTCTGCGGCGCAATCTCGGACGGAACGGCGACGGTTAGCGGCGGCGCGACCCGGATCTTAGGACGCGAACGACTTGCCGACCGGGATCATCTGCTCGACCCCCTTGATTCGCAAGCGCACGCCCGCCTCCGACACCTTCACCACGACGACCCCATCGGCGACGACCTGACCCTCGTGGACGTACTTCGCCTTGTCGCCGACCATCAGAACCGCGAGCGCCCCTTCTCCGGTGATGACGCCTTGAACCGCGATCTTCGGCGTAACGGGCTCGATCGTCACGTTGCCCGAGACGCCGTCCGGGTTGTGGGGCTGAATCGGACGACCCGGCTGCCCGGACACGATCTCGCCCTCCAGCGGGGCGGGCCGGCCCAAGGCGCCGCCGTTCGAGGCGGCTTCGTTGCGCGTCAGCGCCGCGTCCACCTGGCGGTTCACCTTCCCGGCGACGAGATCGGGATGCTCGGCGACCCGAGGCTTGAAGGGATCGAGTCCCCGAAACGTCGCATCGAACTCGAAGTCTTTCGTGTACAGGCCCGTCACCGTCCGATCGAGGTCGGCGGCTTCTCCCCCGGGACCGCCAATGGTGGCGGACGGGGCCGAAGCGCTCGTCACCATCTTCGGCACGTTCTTGACCGTACGGGCCTTCGCCTGCGACACGAACACGAAGCCCGTGACCGCGAGAACGGCGACGATGGCGACGAGGAGAAAGACGACCTTCTTCTGTTCTTCGGGACGAACCATGGGTTGCTAACCGCCTGACTTGCTCGGGGGCTGTTGGGTGGGCAGGTTCTGATGACCGGTCGGCACGGCGTCCGGCTTACCGTCCTGCAGGATGCGGGGGGTGATGAAAATGAGGACCTCGCTCCGACGAGAACTCGTGGAGCGGCTCTTGAACAGCTCGCCCACGAGGGGGAGCTTCGACAGGAAAGGCACCTCGCGGACGATTTTGCTCATCTCGTCGCGGATGAGGCCGCCGATCACGACGGTCTCGCCGTTCTTGACCATCACGGTGGTCTCCGCTTCGCGGGTGCTGGTCTGGGGTACGAACTGGGAGTCGATGGCGGAAACGGTGCTGACCACCGGATGCACGCGCATCGTGATGTCGCCGTCGGCGTTCACGCGAGGGCGTAGCAACAGGATGATGCCGACCGGAAATTCGACGATCTCGGTCGAGGTCGTGCCAAGACCGCCCGCCGTCGAGGTGCGCGCCCGGATCGTGTCGCCGATGAAGATGTTCGCCTCTTCGTTGTCGATCACCTGGAGGCTCGGGTTGGCGAGCAACTTGGCCTCCTTGTTCTGGACCATCGCCCCGATCACCGACTCAAAACTCCAGGGCACCCGGCTCAGGGCCCCAAAACCCATCGGCTTGGTGATGAACTTGGTGAAGTCGCCACCGGGGCCGTTCGAGTCTCCCGTGTCCACGCCCGTACCCGGAGCCGTCTCGTAGGCCCCGAACCGAGTCCAGTTCCACTTCAGGCCGAGTTCCTCGGCACGCTCGGGGGAGGTGTCCACCACCTTGACCTCGACGACCACCTGGTTCGGCCTTGAATCGACTTGGGCGAGCAACCCGAGAGCCTCCTGGATGAGCTCCTTCGTGCCCTTCAGGACGACGTACCGCGTGCGTTCGGCGGACAAGATGGCGTCCCGGGCCGTATCGCCCGCCCCGCCCATGCCCGGGGTCGAAGTCGAGGCGCCGGATTGTCCTCCTCCGCCACGCTGGTCCCCGCCGAGATTGACGCCCGTGAGCGGGTTGAAAGTCATCTTCTTGGGCGAATGCGCGTCCGGCGCGACAATCACCTCGAGACCGGGCAGGGCGTCGGTCAGGAACTCTTTGATGCGCGGCGCGGTGCCGTAGCGAATCTCGTAGACCTGGTATTGAACGCCGTACTCGGGGAAAGGATTGCGGGCGTCGACGGTGGCGATCATCTGTTTGGCGGCCTCGATCTGCTCCGCACTACCCGTCAGCCCGATCGCCCCGCCCGGTTTCTTCTCGTCCCCGATGAAGTCGGCCTTCAGGCCCGGGAACATGTTTGCCAGCATGTCCGCCACCTGCTTTCCAAAGGCGGCCCGCAAAGGAATCAGGTCACGACGAGCCACGCGGGCCAGTCCGAGGTCGTCCTGTTGCGCCATGAATTCCTGCGCCTGCTTCAGGTCGTCGGCGGCGCCGACGAGCAACACCTGGTCGCCGAACGGGCGAGCGGTGACGAAGGGGAACGCCTCCTCCACCAGTTTGGAGGCCTCGGCCGGCGTCAGCACGTTGACGCGAACCCGCAACCGATTTCCAAAGGGCTCGATCGCCTGGCGCATCATGTCGCGCCCGGCGACGACGTAGGTGTCCCCAACCTTCTTGAACAGCACGCCCTTGGCCGCCGCCGTCACAAGCCGAAGGGCTTCTTCGGCATCGTTGGCGGTCACGTTCAGGGACACTTTGACATCGAGGGGCCCGCCGTACACGACGTCCGCCCCGGTCCGCAGGCTGATCGCGCGGACCACCGTGTTCAGGTCGGTGTCGGCGAAGGACAGCCGGAAGGGTTTCGGCTGGGCGCCGACGAGGACGCTCAGCCCGAACCAGAACGCAACGACGCAGCCGACGCGCGATAGTCTCATCCAGTTTCTCCAGGAGCGGGATTCTTGGCGAACGACTCCGCGGGCCCGGTTACGAATCGGGTCAGGGTGAAGCGGAGGCTCGTCTTGGGATACCGGTCCCGATCTCGCCGCCAATTCACGTTGCCGAACGCGTAGAAGCGTTGGCCCTTGGCGAGATCGTAGAGAAACGCGCGCAGGTCCTGGTAGGTCCCCGCGACCTCGATTTGGCAGTCGATGCCCGAAGCGTCCGGAACGCTCACGCTCTTCGAAGTGGGGCTGGCGACGGGCTTCTGGACGGCCAGATTCCACTTCACCAGTTCGACCCCGTTTTGGCTCGCGGCGAGCCGCAACTCCTCGAGGAACGCCGCCTGCTCCCGCTCGCCGCTTGGGACGATCGGAGCCTGCTCGAGTTCGACGACCGGGGCGACGGTCTTGGAGCCGAACTCCAGTTTGCGGACCGACTGCTGCAACCGGGACTGCTCCGCTTCGAGTCTGCGGAGTTGGCCGACTTGGACGCCGACGAACGCCGCGATTCCGGCGAAAGCGACGAGGGGAATGGAAACCGCAACGGTCTTGCTTCCGAGCATTACGCTTTGCCTCCTTTCGGGGTTCCGTTGGGGGACGGGGGTGGCGCGGGGGCGGTCCCGACCTGGGCCGACAGAAAGAACCGAACGGATCCCGGTTGAAGGGTGGTCGACGTCGTATCGATGCTGTCCACATTGACGTTGGACAACACCGGGAGCAGGCGGAGGCTGTCTACGCTGGAGATCACCGCCGCCGTATTGACCGCTTCGCCCGTGATGCGAATCCTCTTTTCCTCGTCGATCTCGATTTCCGAAACGCTGGCTCCCGAGTGCAACTTGGCGAACACCTGGTCCATCAGTTGCGGGAGCGGAACAGCCTGAGTCCGAAGCGAGGCCAGTTGGCCGCGCGCTTTCTCTATCCGTTCCAGACGAGGGTCGGTGGCGGAAAGGAGCGTTCTTTCCTTGGCGGCCAGATTGCCGATCTCCGCGCCGAGAGCACGGGTCTTCACGTTCACCGCCAAAACGATCGCCGATCCGGCGACGATCAGCACGATCGCGGCGGCGATTCCCATCGCGAGACGGGACGACTCCTGCCGAACCGAACGCCGGCGGTGGGCCGACAGGTCGAAGACCGGGATCACCCAGTTACCGTCCATCCCCGCCAGTCCGATGCCGGCGGCGGCGGTGAAATCGGGGGCTTGGCCGGGAACGGCGGCGGTTTCCACCCGGAACTCCAGGGCGCCGCCGAGCCAGTCGGTGAACGGCACCATCCGCGAATCGTCGTAGGTGACGAGGGCCTGCCGCACGATGGGGAAGTTCGGGTTCTCGCGGCGGTGGTACTCGAGGGAGCGTTGGATTTCGCTCACCAGTCCGATCGCCTGAATCCGGTTGAGTTGACGGCCGCCAAGGGTGACCTCTTCCGCCAACGAGTCGTACCGGTCGGCGATCACGGTGGCGTCCCGCTTCTCGCCGTCCTCGGGGGGCGCCGGGTCGGCGAGCAGATCGGTGGCGCCGATGCTCACGCGCCGGTAAAAGACGAGAGATCCCTGGTGCACGAGCGCGATGTCGCTGCGCCCCTCGGTGATCGCGACGATCGCCGCGGCCTCGCTCTTCACCTCTTGGCCGGCGACCCGCATCATGCCGAGCGACACCGGCTCGACGCCCACGATCTTGAGATTCAGGCTTTCCCCCAGCCGCTCCAAAGCGGCCAGCACATCGCTACGCGCCGAGGTGACCAGGACGGGCACCTCTCCGTGCTCGTCCGGACTCGAGAGGGCGCGGAAATCGAACCCTTCCCCACCCGGTTCGATGACCTGAAGCCGTTCCAGTTCGCCCTGAACGACCATCCGCATCTCGTCGTCGGGCATGGACGGCAGGTTGAGCACTCGCGCCGTGAAGCAATGGGGCGGCAACCCGAGGAGCGCCTGATTGGTTCGCGGCTTGAGTTCGGAGAGCAGGGCCTTGAGGGCGGTTCCGAGCGAATCGAGATCGAACGCCCCGTTCTCCGCAATCGATCCGGGCGGAACGCCGATCGCCGCCGAGCCGATCACGATGGGTCTGCCCCGGCGCAGGAGTTCGACCGCCCGGATGGCATTCGTATGAAACTCGATGCCGATGACGCGTTTGCGAGGGCTATTCATGGACCTGGCCAAGGGCTTTCGGTTGGGATCGCGTCGTCCCGACCATCAAGCCCTGTACCGGGCCAAAGAACTCAGCGGCTCGGCAGGACCGACGGGCAGATCGCTATCCCAGTTTCGGGCAACGTAAGTATCGGTTCAAGAAGAACGAACTGGAGGATCGTCGCCCAACCTCATTCCGTCGGCGCCTGAACCTCGTGGCGGCGCTCTTCTTACGAGCCGCTGTTGACCAGGTAGCTCGTCAGCCGGTAGTCCTCGGCGCTGCCGACCGCGGCGTCCACGAACACCGTCACGGTCCGAACGCCGCCGATCAGGGTCTGCGCGCCCGACTGAACATGGGTCAGGTACACCGGGTTGGCGGTCGTCACCGTCCGGGTCACCGTGTACTTCGCGCCCGTCGCTCCCATCGAGAGTCCGTTCGCGTCGAAGTAGGTCGTAGTGACGCCTTCGGGGAGGTTCTGGAATCCAAGAATCTTCGCCTGCTCCATAACCTGACGGGCAAGGGTGTAGCTCACGCCGAGGCGGTCGGTCGAAGAGGACGCTTGAACCGTGAACGACCACATGGAGACCATTCCCGCGAGCGACAGCGCGAGAACGACCGCCGCCACGAGGCCCTCGATGATGGTGGCGCCTCGCCGGCGCCGGGACTTAGTAGGGGGTGCCATCCGCATAGACCGTGCTTCCGTTCGTACTGATCTCTTTCCACGTTTGGGAGAAACGGTACGAACGCGGAGGATCGGTCGGGGCCGAAAGGCCGAAATAGAACGGGTACCGGGCGTTCGGATAGCCGGTGGTCGAGTTGCCGGTGATGGTGACGACGTTCGACACGATCGCGCCGGTGAGGTTCGAGTTCCCGCTCAGCTTCAGGCTCGACTGCGCGGAACCGTCCAGCACATAGTAGACGCCCGACACGTGCGTGGTTCCGGTGATCGAAAGCTCGCCCGGCTTGGCGTAGAGCACCCGGAACGAGGCGGGATCGTTGGGGTCGGTCAGGAGGGTCGTCACGTGGATCTTGTCGCCGCCCGAATCGGAGCCGCCGATCCAAATCCGGACGGGCCCGCTCGCGTTGTCCACGAGGAGCGCGTGCTTGGTCGAGGTGAGGCTGATCGTCTCGAAGTAGTAGTCCCCGGGAGGAAAGATCAGCACGTCCTTGCCGTACAGTCCGTCGGTGGCGTTCGAATAGCGGCCGCCGCCCGGTTTGTCTCCGTTGTGTCCGTCCTGGGTGAGTGCGGGCGTCTTGCCGAACGAACTGCCGGTCAGCACCCAATCCGACTTCGTATAACCCGCCGCCACCGCCTCACCCAGGAGATAGCGACCGTTGGTCGGATGGAACTTCTTGAGTTGATCGTTGTTGTTCTGGGTCTTCCACGCCACCATTCCAGTCGACTTGAACTGGAGGGCCATCGTGGGGACGGTCGGCCAGAGGTAGGGGTTGGGCTGGCGGTAGACGTTGGGTCCGGTCAAGGTGGGCGTCGAGCCGCAGTAGACGATGGGCCCGTTCACGGCGGAGGCGCCTGCGGTGGCGGTGATCGTGCCGTTCGAGCCGACGCTTCCGGTCGCGCTCGAACCCGAGCCGCTGAAGGAGACGCTCTGGATGCCGAAGACGGCGAACTGGTCGAGGGTGAACTGAGGCGCGAAGGTCCCGACGGGTTCCCCTAGAACCTCGATCGTCCTTCGCACGTCGCCGCTCCTGCCCGTCGACACGATTCGGACGGTGGAGCCCGGGGACCAAGCTCCTCCCGCCGAGGCGGTGACGCCGACCGTTGCCGTTCCGCCGCCGGGGATGTTGATGGTGGCGGGACCGGGCTGCCCGGGCCCGGGCACGAGTTGATGGGCACGGTTGGGATTGGTCGGATCGCCGGAAATCCAGTTGAGTTCGTGATTGGCGCCCGCCTCGGCGAAAGCGATCGCCCGGGCGTAGTCGGCTTCGGCGCGCCCACGGATGACGTGGCTGGTCACGAGGGCGCCGATGCAGGCGAGCACCACGCCCACCACAGGGACGAAGGTCAGCACGCTGAGCATGACGCCGCCGCCTCGCAACCGCCGACGGCGGCGGCGCGAACGACCGTCTGCGGGAGGGCCTGCCAGATTGCGGCGGAGTACCATCTCCCCAATTGTTCAACGGAACGGGCCCGTTGCCAATCCGCAATTCTCCCCGGTTTCGTTCCGCACGGACTCTGGCGCGGCAAAGCTCGTAACGATACCTTCGCGATCTTACGCGGCAACGGGTCGCTCTTCGCCGAAACTCGGGTAGGACGCGCTTCTTCCGAGGCGCTCGGCCAGTTCGTCGGCGGCCAAGGGCCGGTCGTACAGGTAGCCCTGGCCGAGCCGACAGCCCAGTTGCTTGAGCAGCATCTCCTGAAAGGGGGTTTCGATACCCTCGCCCGTTGCGTCCATTCCCAACGCCCTGGTCAGGGCCAGAATCGCCTCGATGATGGACACCGAACTCGATTCCTCGCCGAGTTGCTCGACGAAACGGCGATCGATCTTGACGGTGTCGATCGGGAACGACTGGAGCATGCCGAGAGAGGAGTAACCGGTCCCGAAATCGTCGATCGCGATCTTGATGCCCAGTTCCTTGAGTTCCCGCACCTTGGCGACCATGTCTTCCTTGTGCTCCATCAGGATCGATTCGGTGATCTCCAGCTTCAGCCGATGCGGCGCGAGGCCGGTCCGCTCGAGCGCCTGGCGCACCCGGTCGGTCACATCGCCGCGCTGGAGTTGCCGACCCGATACGTTGACATTGATGGTGAAGTCGAGACCGGGGGTCTTCTCGTGCCACACGAGGGCCTGGCGGCACGCCTCCTCGAGGACCCAGTACCCGATCGGCACGATCAACCCGGTCTGCTCGGCCATGGGGATGAAGTCAGCGGGCGACACGATGCCTCGGGTCTCGTGGTTCCATCGCGCGAGAGCCTCGGCGCCCACGATGCGGCCGGACCTAAGTTCCACCAGAGGCTGGTAGACCACAAAGATCTCCTCCCGGTCGAGCGCGCTTCTCAACGAGCTTTCCAACTCGAGGCGGTCGATCGCATGGATGTGCATGCTCTCGTCGTACACCACAAACGCCGACTTGCCGGACTGCTTCGCCCGGTACATCGCGCTGTCGGCATCCTTGACGAGGTCCTCGGCCGAGGTGGCCCCGGCCCCGGCGTAGGCCACGCCGATGCTGCAACCGGCGAACGTCTCGAGGTCGGCCAGCATGACCGGAGTGCGCAGCATCGCCAAGACCCGTTCGGCGGTCTCCATCGCGGCGAGCACCGAATCCAGGTTCTCGAGGAGGATCGTGAACTCGTCGCCGCCCATGCGTGAGACGGTGTCTCCCGGACGAACCGCCGACTGGAGCCGTTTGGAAAACTCCTTGAGCAGTTCGTCGCCCGCCGCGTGACCGAGACTGTCGTTCACCAGCTTAAAGTTGTCCATGTCCACAAAGAGCACGGCGGTGCCCTTCTTGCTGCGTCGGGCCTTTTGGAGGGCCATCGCCACCCGGTCCATGAACAAGACGCGGTTCGGCAGTCCGGTCAGCCGATCGTGGAGCGATTGGTGCTCGAGTTGTTTGGTCCTTTCTTGGACGGCGATCTCCAAGGTGCAACTGTGCGCCTTCAGCCGGGCCTCGCTGTTGCGCAATTCGTCGGTGACCGCCCTAAGATGGCTGCGCATGTAGTTGATGCGGTGCGCCAAGTACGCCAACTCGTCGGAGCCGGGCAAGTCCACACGCTGGTCGTCGAGGTGATCGCTGAGACACTCGACCTGGTCGATCAGGGCCTTCAGCCGCGAAAGGGCGAACCGCTCCACCACGAACACCACGACCAGCCCGAAAAGCACGCTCAACAAGACCAGTTGCTGGACGATCGAGCGCACCACCGATTGGCCAAACGCGGAGATGGACCGGTTGAGGTCCACCTTGATCATCATCGCGGGGTCCTCCTTCGCGTCGCGCACGAGGGCCAGCCCACTCAGCTTGTCTCCGTGCGCGCCCGTGACGGTGATCGGGGCGAGGCCGATCTCGGACAGGGCCGAGGCGAACGCGCTTTTCGAACCGGCGTTCTCGGCGGTCAGGAACGACACGTTGAACTGGCTCTCCGTCCGGAGCTGCTCCTGAAGCCGACGGTCGATCGAACGTACCAGAACCAGGACCGTCGTCCCTTTGCCGCCTCCCCGCAACGCATGGATCGAGGCGAAGAACGGGGTGCCCTTGCTCACGAAGATGCCGGACACGCCTTCCGAGGGAACTCGGCGGAGCGCCCCGTACCGCTTGAGCGCGTTCACCACGGACGGCCCGTCGAGCCCCGATTCGCGAGACTTCCCAGACGTCGTTTCGGTCAAAAGCGTCCGTTGCCGAGCGTCCACCGTCAGCATGAGCGACGCGTCGAGTTCGCGAAGCGAGGGTCGCATCGGTCGAACGAGCGACGAGCGCTCCGCCATCAAACGTCGAGCTTCGTCGGAGTTCACCCAGACCGCCGCCTTGGCGTGGAACTCCGAGCGAATCCGGGAAAACGCCTCGTTGATGGATACGACGTCCAAACGTGAGCGCTCCGCCTCGAGCATCTGGAAACTGCGTAGAAGCCCGCCGTAGGACGCATAGTAGAGGGCGGACCCGCACAGAAGAATTGTTACACACAGGGCCAAAAGGAGCCGATACCGGATCTTCATGATCGTCGTTCTTACCTTGTCCCGAAGCGGAGAGACGGGGTCGTCTCACCAGCAAGATTATCGGCTGAACGGACGCTGCTTGCGCCGCCGACCCCCGAAACCTGGGAGCAATACGGGGATCGCCTAAACGTGCCTTAGGAGAGAGTTTTGACCACACGGCACGCAAACAAGCCGCGCCTCGAGCCGGGGCGAATCGACTCGCTGCCGAATCGGCCTACGACGCAGGGCTGTTGCGGAACCGAACGACCGTCTCGAGCGCGCGGCTGCTCCCGCTCACATTGGTCACGACCCGAATCTTGACCGCGACCAGAGAGGGCAGTTCGTCGATCGCCGGAACGGAGGGGTTGGTGGTTGGACTCCACGTCGCCGACGTGTAGGTCGCGGCCTTGTAGTACGTGAACTCAAGCGACGAGATGCCGAGCAAGACGACCGACACGCCCGACGGATCGGACCGCTTGAGCGTGTTGCCGTCCCGAAAGTATTTCACGGCCACGAGGATGCCGTCACCCGGGTCTGCGTAATAGGTGATCGATGAGCCGTCCGCCGCCTTTATGACGCGGTTGCTCGCGGCAGCGTTCACTTGCGCGCTTCGGATGTGGTCCGCGATCGTGTCGAGGGTCTGCCGTGCCACCGCATAGGTCTGGTTCTGGCGTCCAGCGACGTCGCGCATCGTGTTGCTGTCGGTGTAAGCGTAGAGCGCAACCCCGCCGATCAATAGCGATATGACGGCCGCTACAAGCAACTCGACCAGTGTTCCACCTCGGCTAATCTTCATAGGCCACCCTTCACAAGCAGGGTCGAAATGCTGTACGGGTCCTCGGCGACATCGGTGAATACGACGCTCACGCTGACCGTCCGGCGACCGCCGACCAAGATCGGAAGGCCGCTGACCGGGTCGGTCCCGTACACGGGGTTGATCGTGCTCACTTCGCTCGTCAACACGAACTTGGCATCGCTTGGTTCGGACGATTCGCCCGCCGAACCATGGTAACTCACCGTCACACCGTCGGCAAGGCAGGGGTACCCTAGGACCCGAAGCGTTTCCAGCCGCTGTCGAGCCAGGCTATAGCCAACGGACAGTCGTGCCGACACCTGACAGGCGACTGCGGTCGATCCGACCGAAGACACGATGCCGGTCAGCGAAATCCCTACGATGCAAGACGCTGCGAGCGCCTCGACGAGGGAACCACCGTTTCTCAGCCGCCTAATACGAAGTGCCATCAGGGAACACCGAGGGTCCGTTCGTCCCGACCTCGCGCCAGGAACGCTTGGTCACATAACTCGCCGCGTTGCCGTCGGCTCCGCCGACGCCGCCGGTGGGAAAGACGACTCTGGAGCCGCCGCTCACCGTCACGTTCTGGCCGAAGGCCGCGCCCGTCAGGATGTTGCCCCCGCTCATCGTCACGGCTCCCTGGCCCGTGGCGTTGACCGCGTAGACCACCCCGTACATGCGCTCTTGGCTCGCGCTGAACGCCAAGGTCTTCGCTTTGCCGTAATAGATTCGGAAGGTGCGAGGATCGGTCGACGTCATGATCACGGGGCAGGTGATCTTGTCGGACAGCGTTCCTTCGATCCAGATGTTGACCACCCCGGCCGCGTTGTCGATCAGGAACGCTCCGTTCGATAGGTCGATCTGCTTGAAGTAGTAGTCTCCGGGTGGAAAGATGAGCACCGAGCTGTTGTAGAGCCCCGTGCTCGGCGTGCAGTATCGGGTGCCTCCCTGCGAAATCGGCTTATCGGCCGGGTTCATGTCTTTCGTCAAGTTGGACAGGTCGTTCAGAATCCACGTGCTGGAATTCTTGCCGGCGGAAACCGCGCTCGACAAAGGGTAACCGCCGCCCGAGGAGTTGAACTGCTTCAGGCGGGCGTTGTCGTTGCCGGTCCGAAGGTTCGACCATCCCCCGAACTTCTCGGTCACCATCTGGTCCACCGTCTTCAGGGTCTTAGCCTGGTTCTCGTGGACGACGTTCGTGCCCGATACGGTCGGGCTCACGCCCGCGAAGACGATCTTGCCGGCAACGTTGTTGGCGCTGTTGATCTGAAGTTGGCTGTTCGTCCCCACGTTGCCCGTCGCGGTGGACCCGCCGCTCAAGGTCGCCTTTCCCAGCGCGAAAACGGCGAAGTCCAGAATCCCCTGGGTCCCCACATACCCGAATTGGACCGGATCGGCGAGCACCTCGATCGTGCGCACAACCCCCTTGGAGCGCCCGGACGAGCGGATTCGCAACGGACTGCCAACCGGCCAGTTGCCGCCGTCCACCGACATGACCGCAACCGTGAACCCGGTTCCGTTCACGATGTTCGAATAGGCCGAAGGCTGGCCCGACGCCGGGTAAGCCTGGTGAGCGCGCGACGGGTCCGAGGGCGCCTGGGCGATCCAGTCGAGTTCGTAGTTCACCCCGGTCTCCGCCTGGTACACGGCGGCCGAAAACGCGGCTTCCGTTCGGGCGCGGCCGATGTGGGACACCGAGAGCGCCCCAACGGACACGACGACGACGAGGGCAACGGAAGAGAACAGGAGGGCAGAGACCAGCACGCCCGCCGATCGGGTCGACCGGGTACCGGCGCCTCGCCGCGAATCGGAGCTTGGCGGTTCCGGTTTGACCACCTTCATTTCTTCATCACGTTCGTGAGGTTGAAAACGGGCATGTAGAGAGCCAACAGGACGAAGAGCACGATGCCGCCGACCACGCCCGTCATGAGCGGCTCGATGACGCGGGTCATCTTCTGGACCGAGTACTCGATGTCCCGGCGGAAGAACCGGGCGATCTCGTCGAGCATTTCGTCCAGGTTGCCGGACTGCTCGCCCGCGGCGACCATCTGGGTCACCAGAGGCGGGAACTGGCCGGTCGCCTCGAGCACGCCCGACAGGTCGGCGCCATCGCGGACCGAGTCGGACATCTTGAGGATCGCTTGCTCGATCACGACGTTCCCGCAGGTCTTCGACGACACCTCGAGGGCCTGCAGGATCGGCAAGCCGCCCTTCTGCACTCCCGACCACGTCTGCGCGAAGCGCGCGACGGCGATCTTGCGGATCAGGATTCCCAGCAACGGCAGCTTCAGCTTGAACGCGTCGAACAGTCGGTGCCCCGTCGGCGTTCCCACCCAGTGCTTGAATGCGATGAAACCGGCGACGAGCAACACGAGCACGATCCACGACTTGTGCAGCAGCACGTCGCTCAGCCAGACCAGCATCTGGGTGATCGGGGGCAGCTTCGCGTTGAACTGCTCGTACACCTTGGTGAAGGTGGGAACGATGAACACGAGCATGAAAGCGACGACGCCGATCGAAGCCGCGACGACCAAGGTCGGGTAGGTCATCGCCGACTTCACTTGCTCTCGCAACTCGGCTTCGCGGTCGAACTGCTCGGCGGCGGTCTCCAAGGTCTGGTCCAGGGTGCCCCCCGCCTCGCCCGCCTCGACGAGGCTGACGTACAGGGCCGAGAACACCTTGGGGTGCTTCTTCATCGAGGCCGCGAGCGAGTTGCCCGCGATCACGTCGCTTCGCACCTGCCGAAGCGCCTCCGCCAGCATGACGCTCTCGGTCTGTGCGGCGACGGTCGACAGGGCCTCCGTGATGGACAGACCGGCGCGCACCAGGGTCGCAAACTGGCGGCTCATGACGACGATGTCGCCCAGTTTCGGCCGCTTTGCCCCGCCGATCTGGATTCCGCCCGCTCCCCTCGCCTTGCCCGGGGCGCCGAGCCTTGCCCGAGGTGCTTTGTCGGCGGCGGTCGTCGCCAGGGTGTAGCGGGTCAGGTAGAGGTCGTTCCCCCGGAGCGCGTCGCGCAGTTCGGCGATGGACTCGGCGACGGAGACTCCCTGCGTCACGTTGCCTTTGCGGTCTCGGGCACTGTAGCGATAAGTGGGCATGGCTGGCTCAATCCTCGGTCAACAGAACCCGAACGATCTCCTCGGGCGTGGTGACGCGATCGAGGACCTTCCTCATTCCCGCGTCGAACATCGTCATCATCCCGTCGGCGATGGCTTGGCGCTTCAGGTCCGCGCCCGAAGCACGGGCCAGGACCATCTCGCGCAACGAAGGCGTCATCGGCATCACTTCGTAGACCCCGGTCCGTCCCCGGAGTCCCCGGCTTCCGCACCGGGTGCACCCCTTGCCGCGCGCCAACTGCGGCGGGTGGCCGTTCGGCGTCGGAATGGAGAACGTGGCGACCTCGTCCGGCGAGGGGGTGTACGCCTCGACGCACGAAGGGCAGACCGTGCGAACCAGCCGCTGACCGACCACTCCGAGGATGGCGCTGCTGACCAGGAACGGCTCGACCCCCATGTTCTGCAGGCGAACGAGCGCACCGGGCGCATCGTTCGTGTGCAGCGTGCTCAGGACCAGGTGGCCCGTGAGCGCGGCTTGGATGGCGATCTCCGCCGTCTCATAGTCACGAATCTCGCCGACCATGATGACGTCGGGGTCTTGGCGCACGAGGGTGCGCAGGCCGGCCGCGAAGGTTAGGCCGATCTTCGGCTGCACCTGAACCTGGTTGATCGCATCGAGTTGGTACTCGACGGGGTCCTCGATCGTGTTGATGTTCTTCGTCGAGTCGTTGATCTGCTGAAGCGCCCCGTAGAGCGTCGTCGACTTGCCGGAACCGGTCGGGCCCGTGACGAGGACGATGCCGTGCGGGCGATTGATGAACCGCTCGAACAGGGCGCGCTGGTCCGGCAGAAACCCGACCTTGTCGAGCGACGCCATCGCGCCGCTCTTCTCCAGCACGCGCATGACGATCTTCTCTCCGAACACGGTCGGCATGACGCTGACGCGAAGGTCGAACTCGACGCCGTTCTCGTCGCGGATCGAGAACCGTCCGTCTTGCGGCCGACGTCGCTCCGCGATGTTCATGTGGCCGACGATCTTGATGCGCGAGCACATGGCCGACAGGTGGTGGCGCGGCAGCGTCGTTTGGTCGACCATGATGCCGTCCATGCGGTAGCGGACCCGGATCGTGTGCTCGTGGGGCTCGATGTGGATGTCGCTCGCGCCGTTGCTGATCGCGCCGAGCACGATGCTGTTGACGAGGCGCACGATCGGCGCTTCCTCGCCGAGGTCGCGCAACTCGTCGACGCTCGGCTCGGACTCCTCCGGCGGCATCTGGACCTCGATGCCCTGAAGCGCGGACTCCGCTTTGTGCTTGACGTCGAACACCCGGTTGACGGCGTCGGTCAAATCGGCGCTGAAGGCCAGAAACGGGACCACGCGACGGCCCAGCAGCGCGGAAATCTCGTCCACGACGGACAGGTTGAGGGGGTCCACCATCGCGACGTGAATCTGGTCGCCCGCATCGTGGAAGGGCAAGGCGAACTGCTGGCGGGCGATCCTCTCCGGGATCCGGCGCGCGATGGCAACGTCGATCTGGGTCTCGGCCAACTCGACGTACGGAAACCCCATCGTCAGTTGGAGATAGCGCCCAAGGGTCTGAGCGGGGATGTAGCCCAAGGCCACGAGCGCCTCGCCGAGGAAGGAACCCTGCTTGGTGCGATGCTTCAGGGCCGTCTCGAGTTGCTCGTCGGTGATCACCCCGTCGGCGACGAGAATCTCACCCAGACGGGTGGAAAGACGGTTCAGGGTTGGATTCGAGGAGAGTAGGCCTTCCATGCCGAGTACCGATTCGATCGCCGCCGCTTTGGACGAAGCGCCGGGCCCAGACTAGAGTTTCGGGTTCCTGGCGGGCGATTTGCACGGCAATTGCATCAGATCGGGCCAAAGCCGTCGTTCGGCGCTCCCCACCCGCGGGCGGTCGATCAAAGCTTCGGACGGCCCCGGGCGTCCAACTCCCGCCATTGGTTGGCGTAGCGGTAAGCCCGGGCGGGATCGGCGGCGTGCGGCCGCAGGGGCGCCGTCGGGAAACCGACCTCCGAGTTGCCCGAGATGGTCACGTCGTTCGCGATCAGCATGCCGTTGACGTACGAGTTGCCACTCAGCTTGATGCTGGACCGACCAAGGTCGTCGACCGCGTAGAACACCCCCGACACATAGGCCGTGCCCGTGACCGACAGCTCGGCGGACTTCGCGTAGAGCACCCGGAAGGACCCTGGGTCCGAGGGATTGGTGAGGAGGGTGGTCACGTGGAGCGAGTCGCCGGACGAGTTCCCACCGATCCAGATGCGGACCGGGCCGCTCGCGTTGTCCACGAGGATCGCCGATTGGTTCGAGGTCAGGCCGATCGACTCGAAGTAGTAGTCGCCCGGCGGGAAGATGAGGACCTTCTTTCCGTAGAGGCCGTCCGAAGCGTTCGAGTAGCGCCCGCCGCCGGCCCGGTCCCCGGAAAACCCGTCGTCGGTCAGAGCCGGAGACTTTCCAAACGAACTGTTCGAGAGGGTCCAACTCGACTTCGTGTAGCCGGCGTTCACCGCTTCACTGAGCAGAAATCGCGTGTTGTTCGGGTTGAACTTAAGCAACCGATCGTTGTTGTTCTGGGTCTTCCACGCGGTCATGCCGGCACTGTGGTAGCGGCGGGCCAGTTCGGAGACGGTGGGATAGGCGTAGGGGGTCGCTTGCCGATAGACGCGGGGACCGGTGACCGAGGGGGTTACCCCTCCGAAGGCGATGTTCCCTGAGACGGCTCCCGCGCCGCCCGTCGCACTATAGGTCTCGTTGGTCCCGACCGAACCGGTGACTCGGGATCCCGCACCATTGAGGCGGACCGAACTCAAGCCGAACACGGCGTACTCGTCGGCCGCTTGGGCGGGCGCCATGACCGAAACCGGATTCGCCAAGACCTCGACGGTGCGGCTCACGCCGTCCACGGTCCCCGTCGCCACCACTTTCACGGGAGACCCGACCAACCAGTTGCCTCCCTCGACCGACTTGACCCCAACGGTCGCCGTGCCCCCACCGGGCACGTTCAGGGTGACCACCCCAGGTTGCCCGGTGTTCGGGAAGTGCTGGTGAGCCCGGTTCGGGTTGTTCGGATCGTTGCCGATCCACTCCAACTCGTAGTTGGCGCCCGCTTCGGCGACACTGATCGCCTTGGCGTAGCCGGCCTCCGCGCGGCTCGTCGAAAGGTGGGAGAGGACGAGCATCCCGACCGCCGCCATGATCAGGGAGGTGATCGCCGCGAACGCGAGGACGCTGAGGAGCACGCCCCCTCGCCGAATGGTCCGAGTAACTCGCATGTTCATCGACTCCGGTGCGGAGTGCCAAGGCACCCTCAAGGCCAATTGTCGGATCGGAGCCGTCGTTCGCTCACTCGGGGCAATACCGGTTGCGGCGACGTGCCGTGGGCGCGTTTCGGGGCGCACCCCTTTGCCCCTTTCCGTTCCGCCCTCGGCAACTGGGCGAACCGTCCTCGCGTATCCCTTTCGTATGGCGACGCGCGCTCGATGGCTCGTACCCGGCGCCCTCCTCTTGGCCGGCTGCTTCGGACCGAAGCAACCGGCCGGGCCGCAGGTGCTGACGCTCCACGAGGACACCCCGGTCTCGCTCATTCTTCTGAAGCCGCTCGAATCCGGGGTGGCCAAAACGGGGGACCCGGTTCCGCTGATGGTCACCGAAGACGTTCTCGATACGACGGGGGCGGTTCTGATCCCGAAAGGCAGTCCCGCCCGAGGCCGCGTGACCTGGTCCCGGAAAGCCGACCTCACTTCGCTCGTGACGAACCGCCCCGCCCGCCTCGAGATCGTGGTGGACGAGGCGACGGCGGTCGACGGCCAGAAGATCGTGCTGGGCGCGGGCGCCAAACGAAAGGGCGAGGCCATCGCTTTCACTCGGTCGAACGTCGGCGACGCGCGCGCGTCGGACGCGCTTGAAGCGCTCTGGGGCGAAGCCGACTCGCGCGAGTTCGTCGAGAAGCTCGCCGAAGGGCTTGAGAAGGGCGACTGGGGCGATCTGCTCGACACGAAGGAGTCGAGCGCGCTTCTCAAGCGGGTCGCCGAACGGGTCGGAATGCCCGAGACCGCCAACCTCGTCGATAGGAACCAGATGGAGCGCGCGAGGTCCGCCCTGCGGGAAGTTACCGCCGGCCGAGTCGCCGAGCAGTTGGTCGGCGGAGAGGGAGCGATCGCCATCACGGCGGTCGCGGAACTCGCCAAGTTGGCGGGTGGGGTCGGATCGAGGCTCTCGCGAACGCTCGACGCCCCGAACATCCGCGCCCCCATCGGAACGCCCGTGACCGCCTATGTGGCCCAGGACACGATGGTGCGGGCCCGCGCGAAGTCCTAGTTTCGCCGATCGCCGGTGCTTCCGGGGGCCACGATCCGTCTCGTCATTGATACAGCGTGTTCGCTTGCCGAGCGCGCCCATACCGATTCGGAGGAATCACCACAAGGATATGAAGCGATTCGCGTGTATTTGCGCCCTGGGCGTGTTCGCCGTGGTCGTCGCCCCGGCCCAGGAAACCAAGCCCGTCGGCATTTCGGTCAAGGGCGGATTCTTCTTTCCCAGCAAGAAGAAAGCCCGCGACGCCGGTGCCAACTGGTTCGTGTTGGGCGCCG
Organism: Fimbriimonadaceae bacterium; assembly: GCA_026129685.1. Classification (GTDB taxonomy): domain Bacteria; phylum Armatimonadota; class Fimbriimonadia; order Fimbriimonadales; family Fimbriimonadaceae; genus UBA2387. The sequence continues at coordinate 66,900 of JAHCHO010000008.1, read as the reverse complement.
ACTACAAACTCAAGGACCTCAAGTACGCCTCTGGCCCAGACGGCATGAGCAGTTCCCTCTCCCTCTCGGTGGACTACGCGAGCAAAGGCGACTTCCGCAGCGTGCCCGTCCTCGTGAACTACGTCAGCCGCCGGAACGAGATGTACTACTTCGCGGGCATCGGCATGGGCTTCGTGAAAACGCCCGTCACCGGCAACGAGTCCCGCATGGCCTACCAGTTGGGGGTCGGCTACGACTTCCAGCGAGGCGCCAACTCGATGTTCGTCGAGGGCCGCTGGCTGGGCAACGCCCGGGACGAAGTGTCCGGGTTTGCGGTGACCATCGGTATCCGACTCTAATCTCGTGGTGTGCCGACGAGCGCGCGGGACCCAGTCTTTGGGCCCGCGCCTCGTCCTGTATGGGGGGACCTACCGAACAATGGCGGTGGCCGCGCGTTATCCCCGGTAGGCCATGCGGAGTCACGCGGCATCCCTGACGAGAGCGGCATTCGCATCGATGGAACGAGCCGACGAACTCGCGTTGATCGACCGAGTCCGACGCCACGATTTGGAGGCGTTCGGGAAGTTGGTCGACGCGTACCAACACCGAGTATTCGGGTTCGTCCGACGGTTCGTGCTCGATCGCGAAGAAGCGGCCGACATCACCCAGGACGTGTTCCTGAGGGCGTTCCAAAGCTTCGAACGCTTCGACGGGCGCGCGCCTCTCCGTACCTGGCTCTTTCGAATCGCCTACAACCTCTGCGTGGATCGCGCCCGTCGGATCGACCGCCAACCTCCGGAAACGCGGATCGAGGCCACCTTCGAAACCGACGAGCCAATGGACATCTTCGACGGGCGATGGAACCCCGAGACGATGGTGCTCGACGAAGAACTGCAGCGCGTCGTCAACGAGGCCATCGGCGCCATGAGCGACAAATTGCGCTCCGTGCTCGTGTTGCACGACCGCGAAGACATGCAGTACGACGAGATCGCGAACGTCCTGAGCATCCCAATCGGCACCGTCAAGAGCCGACTGTTCCTGGCACGAGCGCATCTGAAAGAAGTTTTGACCGGATACCTTGATACGAGGTCCTGATCTCATGACCGAACGCGAATTCTACGATCGAGTCCTCGCCTCCGCCAACGGCGGACCGAACCTTGGCGAGGCCGACGACCGCCGACTGGACGATCTCCTCGAGGCGTCCTGCGCGGTACGACACGTGGTCGCCTCGTCCCCCGAGGACGAACTCAGCCTGGCCTGGCGCAGCGAGCTGAACGAGAAACTGCTCGCGTTGGCGCGTCCCGTCAAGAAAAGCCGGTGGGCGCTCGCCTGGCGACCCGCAACCGCCTTGGCCGTCACCGCCGCCCTCGCGTTGACTTTCGTCCTGCAACTGCGCACCACCCCTTCGGGCGAGTTCGAGAAGGGACTGATCGAACTGCACTTTGATTCCGAGCGTTCGCTCGACATGGCGGGCGTCGGGGTCGCGATGCCGGAGGTCGCCTCGCACCGGTCGTCCACCGTCGCGGACGACGTTGGATTCGAACAGGTCGATCTCGAACTCCTATGAACCGATCGTTCATCGTCCGCTCTGGCACCGCCCTCGCCGCCCTCGCGGCGGTCGCCGCCCTCGCTTTCGGTCAGGACAAGGTCGCCGCTCTCATCAAGCGCGTCATCGAGGAAGGCGACTCCGTCAACTACGCGGGCCGTCGGGTCGTGGAGTACAAACAAGGCCCCGAGTTGCGGCGCCACACCGAGCAGATTCTGCGGGTGGGAGACCGTAGCCGGATCGACTTCCCCGAGGGGTCCCCGATGTCGGGCCAGATTGTCGTGGAGGGCAAGGACAAGCGCGAGCACTATTTCCCGGACAAGAACGAGATTCTGTCGATGCCGCCCCGTCGTCCAGAGGCGTTCGAGCGGCTCAAGTTCCTCCTCGACGCCCGTGAACGCGGCCTGAAGTTGCGGGCGGAGCCGGGCGAAGAGGTCGCCGGACGCCCCACCCAAACCATCGTGGTCGAAGACCGGTTCGGCAACAAACTCCAGCAGTTGTGGGTGGACAACGAGCGACCCCTCGTTCTTCGTCGTGCCATGTTCGACCCGGTGGGTTCCCGAGTCGGCTTCTTCGAGTTCCAGACCATCGATTTCGACCCCCGCGTCCCGCGCGGTGCGTTCGAGATTCGTCGCCGCGGCGCGAAGAGACTGACGCTCTACGACCTCGTCGATCGGACGGCCAAGGAACACGACTTCCTGCCGCTCGCCATCCGCGACAAGTCGTACCAACTCGACCTGGTGACCACGAACTCGGTCCAGGGCAAGGAAGTGCTGGTCCAGCTCTACGCGGGGGAAGGCGACGAGCGGTTCACTCTCTACCAGGTCAAGGACGGCACCCTCGACGCGGAGCGCTTCCGGCGGTTCGGTCGCGGGCGGGCGAACACCCACGTCTGGTCCCGGGACGGTCGAACGCTCGCCCTGGTCGGAAACGTAGATAAGGCAAAGCTCGAGCAGTTGGCCCGGCTGGTCGCGCCCCGCTAACCTGCGGACGGACCCCAGCGGCCCTCTCCGCTATACTCTGCGAACATGGCTTCCGCGCGCGCGGCCGGCGTTAGAACGAAGAAGAAGAAGGGTGGCCGCTTCCGCATCGTGAAGATGGTCTTCGCGGGGCTGTTTCTTCTGTTCCTCGTCCTGGGAGCGGTGTTCGGCGTCTACTTCGCGCTCAAGCTGCGCGACGCCTCCGCCAAGATCCCGAACCTGCCGTCCGTGATGGACGAGTTGAGCCGGAAGCCCTCCGTCATCCTCGCCACCGACGGGACCGAGCTTTACCGCGTCAGCAACGAGTACCGGAGAGCGGTTCAGTTCGCGTCGATCCCCAAGCTCGTGATCGACGCGACCCTTGCCGCCGAGGACAAGCGGTTCTTCGAACACCACGGGGTGGACTATTGGGCGCTCGGACGGGTCGCCTTCGGCGCGGCGAGCGAGGGCAAGCTCGGCGGCGGGGCGAGCACCCTCACGATGCAGCTCGCCAAGCGGGTCTACACGAGCCCGGAAAAGCGCGTCGACCGCAAAGTCGAGGACATCGCTCTGGCGATCATGATCGAACGCCAACTCACCAAGCAGCAGATTCTGGAGATGTACCTGAACCAGGTCTACTACGGCGAGGGAGCGTTCGGCGTGCAAGCGGCCGCAGACGTCTATTTCGGCAAGCAGCTCAAGGACCTCACCGTCTCGGAAGCGGCCACCCTCGCTCGTTGCGTCCGGCGGCCGAGCCGGGAGAACCCATTTGCCAACCTCGACCGCGCGATCGAGAACCGCGACGTGGTGCTGGACGTGATGCTCGACGAGCGCATGATCACGAAAGCCGAGCACGACGAAGCCCTCAAAGAGCCCCTCAGACTGAAGAAGCGGCAGTTCGGATCGGGCGAGCGGAGGCTCTACGCCCCGTACTTCGTGGACGCGGTGCTCGACCAACTCGACCACCTCGGAATCGACATTTCGACGGGCGGCTATCGGGTCGAGACCACCCTCGATCCCCGGATGCAGCGCATTACCGAGCGAGAGGTCGCTCGCACCGTGCGCGACAACCGGCGGCAGCGCGTGAACACGGCGGCCTTCGTGCTTCTCGACAAGGTCGGGCAGATCAAGGCGATGTCGGGCGGGGTGGACTACGACCGAAACCAGTACAACATGGTGACCCAGGGTCGGCGCCAGCCCGGTTCCTCCTTCAAGCCGTTCGTTTACGCGACGGCTTTCCAGATGGACGCTTGGCAACCCGGCAAGGCCGTCAGCAACGCGCGCCTCAGTTACCCGCCCGCGTTCCCGGGGGCGAAGCCTTGGGTCGTCCACAACTCGAGCAACAAGTACGGAGGCATGGTCTCCGTCCAGAGCGCAATCGCCAACTCCTACAACGTCTGCGCGGTCCGCGTGATGGAGGAAACGGGGGCCAGCCGGGTCGCGGATTTCTGCCACACCAATTTCGGCTTCACCAGCCGGCTCGACCCGGTGCTTCCGCTCGCCCTCGGCGCGACCGCGGTGTCGCCCCTCGAGATGGCGCGCGGATACAGCGTGTTCATGCTGGGCGGCGACCGGTTCGAGCCCTACATGATCACCCGGGTTATCGGCCCGGACGGCCAGGTGGTCAAGACCTTTCAGCCGGAATACGTTCGCAACGTGCTCGCTCCCCACGTCGCGGCTTGGATGGACTACATCCTACGCTCCGTCGTCACGTCGGGCACCGGGCATCGGGCCAAGAGCGTCATCAACGCGCGCGGCAAAACGGGAACGACCTCCGACAACCGCGACGCCTGGTTCTGCGGCTACACCGACGAACTGATCGGAATCGGCTGGGTCGCGAACGAGCAACGCGGCCCGGGCGAACCCCCAAGGTGGACCTATCCGCCGATGGCCTCCAGCGCCTTCGGCGGTACGATCACCGTCACGATGTGGGCCCCCATCGTCGGGGAGTGCCAGAAGCTCCTGAAGGAGCAACCCCACGACTTCGACACCCCCGAGGGATTCCGATCGCGCTCCTATGAGCCGCCTTCCGAGCCGGTGGACGAACCGTTCCCGGAGGTCGTGGCGCCGCTGGACGACATCACGCCGCCGATCACGCCTCCCGCCGGGGCCGGCGTCGCACCGACCGTCGAGCCGACGCAGGAGCCGACCAGGACCTCGCCGACCGCCAAACCGGAGGCGCGCACCGAAAAGCCTACCAACACGAACTACATCTACTACGAGATCTGCGCGGCAAGCGGAAAGCAGGCCAATTTCTACTGCCCGGAAACGGTGCGGAGACGGTACCCGGAGGGCCAAGGGCCGGCCGGGGTCTGCACCGTCCACGGGCCGGGCGAGCGTTCTCCGTGATGGCTCCCGTCCCCCATCGACCGCCCCCGAGCGACTTCCGGCGCCAGGCGTTCCTCCCCCTCTGCCTCCTGGCTTCGCTGCTCGTCGTGTTCGTGCGACTTGCGTACCTGCAGGTCTGGTCGCCACCGTCCCATCAAGCCCGCGGGGCGGTGCGTACCCAGCGCGAGGCGACCGACTTCTGGGGTCGAGCGGAGAGTCGTCTGCGCCGGGAGGTCCGGCGCGTCGGCAAGGGGACCGTGTTGGCGGGATCGCTCCTCGTGATCGGCGCGATCGGATTCGGCCTGTCGGCGGCGGTCGGACACCGGAGGCGAACGCGGTGTCGGTGATTCACACCCACCGTCGGCCCGAACTGGGCGTCCGACAACTCGTCCTGCCGGCCGCCCTGTTGCTGGGCATCGGGCTCATTCTGGTTCGCCTCTGGTACCTCCAAGTGGTGCTCTCCGACGACTTGGTCGCGCGGGCCTCGACCTTCCAACTCAAGGTGATGCGACCCGCCCCTCGCGGCCTGATCTACGATCGCAACGGGTCCCTCGTAGCCGGGGTGCGTTCCGAACTGGTCGTCATGGTCCAACCGAACGAGGCCAGGAAGCGGCCCGAGATTCTGGAGGAACTCGCCCAGATTCTGGCGGTCCCCGCCGAGGTTCTTCGAGATCGGCTGAAGAAGGAGGCATGGCGACCCTACGTGCCCGCGCCCGTCTTTCGCGGGGCCACCGTCGAGGCGGCTTCACGGATCGTCGAGTCCTCGTCGTCGCTTCCGGGCGTGTTCGTCGAAACGACCCCCATGCGCTACTACCCGGATTCGGTGAACTTCTCGCACGTGTTGGGCTACGTGTGGTCGGCCAACGAGAGCGACGTGGCACGGCTCAAAGGGAAGGGGCTCAAGCCCCCGCAGTACGTCGGCAAACTCGGTCTCGAGTACACCCACGAGGCCCAACTAATGGGAACGATGGGCGCGGAGCGGATGGAAGTGGACGCCCTCAGCCGACCGATCCGCCTTGCCGGTCGCGACGGCGCGATCCCTGGCTCCCAACTCATCTTGAGCCTGGACAAGCGTTACCAGAAGTACGTCGCTTCCCTGCTCGAGGGTCGCAAGGGCGCGGCGGTGGCGCTTGACCCGAACACGGGCGAGGTGCTCGCCCTAACCAGCGCGCCCTCCTACAACGCGGCCCTGTTCGAGGGCGGGATTTCGAGCGCCGACTACAATGCGCTCGTGGAAGATCCGGCCAAGCCGTTCGTCAACCGCGCGATCCGAGAACGGTACAGCCCAGGGTCCACGTTCAAGATCGTCACCACCCTGGCCGCGACCCTCGCGGGAAAGATGGATTACGACCGCACCAACTACTGCCCAGGCTACTACCAGGTCGGGAATCGCCGCGTGAAGTGCCTCGGACAGCACGGGGCGGTGAGTTTCGCACGGGCGTTCGAGAAGTCCTGCAACACCTACTTCATCGATCTCGCCATGCGGGCCGGCGTGGACAAACTGCGGGAAGCCGCCTTTGCCCTGGGCTTGGGCGAACCGTCTGGCATCGATCTCGTCGGCGAGGTCGGCGGAATCGTCCCGACCGACGACTGGGTGCGCCGTTGGCGGTCCGACGGCAAGTGGTACCCCGGCGATACGGCGAACTTCGCGATCGGACAAGGCGAGATCAACGTCACCCCCCTCCAGATGGCGCGCGTCGCCGCCGCGATCGCGAACGGCGGGACGATGTACGTCCCCCACTTCGTCAAAGCCATCCGCGATCCGTTGGTGCGCGAGCGTGTGACGCCCATCGTTCCGGAGATCGCCGGACAGGTGGACGCGCCGTCGAGCTACTTCGAACGGGTCCGGGCCGCCATGGTGACGGTGATCGAGAGCGGAACCGCCCGCTCGGCCCAGATCGCGGGAGTGCGATGGGGAGGCAAGACCGGAAGTACCGAAACCCGAAGGGACCGGAAGACCCACAGCTGGTTCGTGGGCTTTGCCCCCGCCGATCGTCCGACGATCGCCGTCGCCGTGCTGGTCGAGGACGCCGGGCACGGGGGCGAAGTGGCGGCGCCGATCGCGCGGGACATGGTGCGCGCCTACCTGCTTGGACTGCCCGCCGAGTTCGCGGCCCCGGCCAGCGCCGCCAATGCCTCCGCGAACGCCGCCGCATCCCGTTCTGCTCCCTCCGCGTCCGGGACGGAACCGGAGGCTCGATAGCGCTTCGCCAGGCCGCGAGCCGCCGCCTCGGCGGTCGCTAGATTCTGCGCGACCGAGTCGCGGTCCTCACCCGCGAAGGCCCCCGTCGGCTCCCCTTTGCGGATGCGGTCCATCACTTGGGGCACCGTCCGAGCGAGGTAGTCCCGATACCCCCGTACGGCGGCCACCAAGTGCTCGGTCGCCTCCTCGCCCTGGTCCGCCAGGAACAGGCGGGCGCGAAACGTCTGCGTCGGGACCAACTCGGGCAAGGACCGGGTCTGGAAGTAGGGTGTCCCCTCGATCGCCACGGTACGGCGGGCGATCTTGACCGCTTCCTCCGGGTTGCCCAACCCAACGTACAGCAGACGCAGTCGCTCGAGGGTCTCCAAGTCGTTCGGATCGTGGACGAGGGCCTCGCGATAGACGAGCACCGCCCCCGCTTGGTCGCCCTGCTGGGACAGGGCTTGCGCGTAGGCCCGCAGGTGTCGACCCGTCGGCGCCAGGCGCGCCGCTCGCTCGAGCCATCCTCGTCGTTCCTCGTCGCTCGTCCCAAGCATCAGCGCGCGCAGGTACCAGGTGTCGCCATGTGCCGGGGCAAGAGCGGCGAGCGTATCCAGTCCAGACTGCACCGCGTCACGGTCGCCGACGAGAGCGGCGCCGCGAACCCGGCTCTTGGTGGCCTCGATCTGTCCAAGGAAGAGGCCCATAATCGGAACAAAGGCGATCAAGGCGAGGGCGGCGAACCGGTGCGGCCTCGGAACGAACTCCGGGCTGGGTCCATCGAGCGAGAGGTCGAACCCGAGTCCGATCGCGAGGAAGAATGCGAAACCGATGCCGAAGTAGTGGAGGTCGCTGTCCACCGTGGCGTGCGCCCCTACCCCGACGACCGCCGCGAACAGACCCGCCCTCAGCCAGCCCACCTCCGGGGCGGCACGACGCGCACCCTTCAGGAAGCGGCCGCACCACGCCAGCCCCGCGAACAGGAGCAACAGCGGCGCAAGGGGACTCGCCTCGGCGCCAAGCTGAAGATAGCTGTTGTGCGCCATGTGGGTCTTCGTCACCAAGCCCGGTCGAGCCGATTCGTAGGCGAACGACCCAAGCCCAAAGCCCACGGGCTGCCGACGCATCAGCTCGATCGCCGACCGCCACAAGTTGACCCGAAACGCACCCGACTGCTCGGATTGCGCGGAAGCGTTCTCGATCCGGCTGAACACGCCGGGTGCCGCTGCGATTCCGGATGGACTCTTTTGTTGAGAGCCCAAGCCTATCGCCATGCACACAACGACCGCCAACACCAGTGCCAGGCGACCCATGCGAGGCGCGAGGGACGTCGTCGGCGAGACCAACCCGAGGACGACGAAGACAAGGAGGCCGAGGCCCGTCGTGAGGTAGGCGCCCTTCGATTGGGTCAGCAAGAGCGCGAACAGCGCCAGGGTGGTCGCGGCACCGGCGGCGAGGGCCGGGAGGCGCTCCTCCTGTAGGGTCAGACCGAACCCGACCAGCGCGCCGAAACCGAGCACCCCCGCAAGGGCGTTCGGGTTCATCCAGACCGAGAAGACCCGCCACGACGGGTCGGAGGCACGGGCCGCGCCGTATTCCAGAATGCCCAGAACCGCCACAAGCGCGCATCCGGCGACGAACGCGGACAAGATCAGCTTCGGACCCTGACGACGTCCGGAGACGACGACCGCCGCCACGGCCGCCAGTCCGTAGAGCGCCCACTCGACCAGCGCCAACATGCTGACCGACCGGTAGGCCGACACCCCTACCGAAACCACCAGCACCGCCAACAGCGCCCCCATCGGAATCGCGAACGTCGGTGGCGGAAGGGGCAGGACGCTGCGTCGAGCGACCGCAAGGACGAGCGCGGCGACGGCGGGTAACGCCACCAGCACGTGGGCGAGGACGGGCAGTTCCGGACCGTTCAGTCCCCGTAGAAATGCGTCCGCTCCCGGGAGGAGCGGGAGGGGGTCCGCCGCCACATACCCGCCCAGCAGGGGAGCCAGAAACGCGGAAAGCGCGACGAGCACGATCGGGAGCCGTTCCGTCTTCACCGCGCCGAGTACCTCCGACGAACCTTGTCCAGCCGGTTCTTGGCAATGAAAAGCGACCCGCGCGTCATCAAGGCCACGGCGGCAAAGGCGATCGCCACCGGGCGCACCGCAACCGGGAGTTGTGGAACCATGTTCTTTCGGTAAAAGTAGAACATTGATCGGTGAAACCTGTACACCATACGGTTCGGCGCCTTGTCGGTACTCCGGCCGATCGCGTGGGTCACGACCGCTTCCGGCACGTAGCCGACCTTGAAACCGTGACGCCATGCCTGGAAGCACCAGTCGGTGTCCTCGCAAAACATGAAATAGGCCGGGTCCATCGTGCCCTCCTTGGCCAAAAACCCCTCCGTCGCGAACATCGCCGCCCCCGAGACCCAATCCACGTCCGAGGCCCTCGAGTGGTCGAAGTCGAGCATCAGGTAGTCGCGCGTGAACCGGTTTTTCGGGAAGAGACGCCCGAGCGGGGTGTTGCGGAACAGGGCGGCCAACGGGTTCGGGAATCGGCGGCACGAGTACTGAAGCGATCCGTCCGGGTTGAGGAGTTTGGGACCCAGAATCCCGTATTCCGGCCCTGCCTCCGCACGTCTCAACAGCGTCCGCAAGCACCCCGGATGGACGTCGGCGTCCGAGTTGAGCAGAAACACGTGCCGACCCCTGCGCTGCTCCATCGCCAGGTTGTGGCCACCGGTGAAGCCGAGATTCCGGGATTGGCGCAACAACCGAACCCACGGGAACAAGGTCTCCACCATGTCGGGCGAGTCGTCCTCGGAGTTGTTGTCCACGACGATCACCTCGAAGGAACAGGTGCCGCGCTCGACCTCGAGGGCCTCAAGGCACCGTCGCAGATCGCCGGACGTGTTCCAACTACAGATGGTGACGGTGAGGTCGAAATCCGGCATGGTAGCCACGGGCGCGCGCGAAGGCCGCCCCAAAGATTAGCAGAGCGAGGGGGCCGATCCACAGCAGACTCGCGAACGAACGTCGGTGCTTCACGAGATAACGAACGAGACTGCGGTGGGATTCCCAGATCATGCTCGCACGTACCTGCCGCGTGCTCATCCCGCCGTGGTGCCGGATTCGCACCGACGGTGCGTAGAGGCAGGGCCAACCCGCCGCCCGAAGGCGCGCCAGGAGATCGACCTCGTTGAAGAAGATGGGAAAGGACTCGTCGAAGGGACGGGCGGGATCGCCGACGGCGGCGAGGGCCTCTCGGCGAAAGAGCAGAAAGGTGCCCATGGGTTGGGGGGCCAGTTGCTCTTTGTCATAGTCGAACGCGGCCAACCGGTACGAATCGAACACGGTACCCGGCCACCGACGCCCCAATCCCGTCCAATCGCCGAAGAGGCCCAGGAACGCCGGAAACCCCCGCACCGATGCTTGGACCTCGCCGGAAGGCCCGATCTGCCTCGCGCCGAGGGCGCCCACGCCTGGGTGGGCCATCAACCTCTCGAGAGCGATGGCGAGGGTGTCCTCGAACACCTCGGTATCCGGATTGAGCGTCAGAAGACAATGCCCGTTGGCCTCGGAGAAGGCCCGGTTGTTCCCAGCGGCGTAGCCCAGGTTGACCGGGGAAGCGACGAAGCGCACGGTGGGAAACTCCGTTCGCACCATCTCGGCGCTCCCATCCGTGGAGGCGTTGTCCACGACCACGACCTCGTCGTCCGGCGCCGAAGGATGCGCCAAGAGAGACGCCAGACAGGCGCGCAGCAGTTCTCGCGTGTTCCAGTTGACGACGAGAACGCTCAGCATCCGGCCTTGGAGGGTACCGCCCCCGGCACATGGGCGCGCCGTCAGGCGTCGACGAGGTTCCGGAAGGTGGGCGCGTACCCGGGGAAGATCTGGGAGAGTTGGGTGTTGCCCAATCGCTTCTGGACGATCTCCGCCAGCACGTCGCGGTAGTCCGTGGTGATGGCGAGGTCCTGACCTTCCCACAGCTGCCCGGGCGCGAGTCCGGGCCAACCGTTGGTGTACACCCTTCCCCCTCGCACCGCGCCCCCGAGCAACCACATTGCCCCACCGTGACCGTGATCCGTTCCGTAGCTACCGTTCTCGGCGACGACGCGCCCGAACTCCGACATGACGACCACGATCACCCGATTGATGTAGCCCGCACCCTGAATATCGGTATAAAACGCGCGGAGGCCGTTGGCGAGCAAACTCATGTTGTTCGCCATCTGACCGTCGATCGGCCCTTCGTACTCGTGGGTGTCCCATCCGCCGAAGTCCACGTGCAGCGCCTCGACGCCCACGTCGTGCCGAATGAAGGCGGCGGCCGCCTTCATCGACCACGCGAAGTCGTCGTCGCCATAGGTTGCCCCGCCCGCCGGGACGTAGCCGTCGATGTTCAGGTCCTTCAGAAGATCGTAGGTGCGCAGGGTGTTCTCGGCGGCGACCTTGAGCGCCGCGTCGGCCGCGCCGTAGGTCTCGCCGAGCCACTGACGCCGGGCGGCCAACGTCTCGTCCATCCCCCCGAAGTTGTAGTCGGTCAGGTTCGAAAGGGGGAGCGCTCGCGGGGCACCCTCCAACGTGAGCGGCATCCCGTAGGTGAGAGCGACCCCCCGCAGAAGCGCGTTCGCGTTCACCGGGCCGATCGTCGCCAAGTGTCGGCCGAGCCAGCCCGTCCATAGTCGCTTGTCGTAGTCCCCGGCCTCCATAAAGTGCTGGGCGTCAAAGTGCGAGCGGGTGTCGTCGTTCGAGCCGGTCGCATGGACCACGAGCAAATCGCCGGCGTCGTACAACGATTTGAGGGGCTGCATCGCGGGAGGCAACCCGAAGAACCCATTGAGGTTGATCGCCTTGTTCGGGGACGAGCTATCGGGACGAGGAATCGCGAGATTGGGCCGGGCGGTGTAGTAGTTCGGGTCGCCAAAGGGAACGCACGTCGACAAAGAGTCGCAACCCCCGCGCAGGTAGACCGAAACGATGATGTCGCGCGTCTGGCCGAAGAATCGGTCGCGCCCGTCTTTGTCGACGAACTTCGTCAGCGGCACCCAGGAAGGAGCCATCGAGGCCAGGGCGGCCGCTTTGGCGGTCAGTCCAAGAAAGCCCCGGCGCGAGAGCTCTTCGTATTCGTTGCATCCTCGATAACGTTTCTGGCTCATAAGGACTCTCAATAGCGGTTGAACGCGGGCATCGCAAGGGCGAGTCCGATCGCCTCGCGCACCTGGTCGGCGGAAGGATTCGCGGGCAAGTAGGCGAGCAGACGGGCCTTCTCGGCGGCCGGCATGTTGCCGCCGAACATCAGCCAATCGAGACGATTGACGACGCCCCTGGGCGTCCTCGTGCGCACCAGCCCGAAGGTGTCCATCGTCACCTGCCAGACCCAGTTGAGGGCGTAGTTCTGGGCGAACTGCCACTTGGGCTGGATGTTGTCCACCCACAGGTCCTCGCGATCCTGGTACCCGTTCGGCGCGGGCCAGAAGAACGGCGTGTTCCCGGTGCGATCCAAGAAGCCCCACCAGAGCGAGAAGATGAAGGGCACCGACGCCTTCGTCGCCCGTAACGAGGAGATCAGCCAGTGCATCGGGCGCTTGAACTTCGGGGTGGCGTAACGGGCGACATTGCGCTCGCTCAGGATGGTCCGCAGCATCGCCTTGATGTCGCCACCGGTATCGGTGTAGGTTTTGGCCACCGACGCGATCAGCGCTTCCGAGGGCTCGTAGGTCAGAAAATGGCGGAGCAGCTTCTTGGCCAGGAAGCGCGCGGTCTTCGGGTGGGCGGACAGAATCTCGATGATGCGTTCCCCGTCCCGAATGCCCCCGTTCGAGGGAATCTCGATTCCGAGGAAGTACTTTCTCGCGTTGTCGTGCGACGATGGATCGAAATGAAACTGCCCGAAGTTCGGTTGAGCCTCATCCCAGTGATAGGTCCAGCCCGTGAAGCAACGGCCCACGTCCAGAACGTCGTCCTCCGGGTAGCCCCCGTCGATGCTGAGGGTGTGAAGTTCGAGCAGTTCGCGGGCGTAGTTTTCGTTCGGCCTGGACGAGACGTTCGACGTGTTGTCGAGGTACTCCAGCATCCCTGGGCTTTTCGCGACCGCCATAAGCAGATCCGGGAATTTGCCCATCGCGTGCCGCCGAATCACGTCGCGCTGGTATAGCGTGTTCAGTTTGCCGATCTTGTTGACGTAAACGTTGAAGTGGTCGCACCAGAACTCGACCATGCGCTCGTACAACTGACGCTTTGAAAACAGCGCGCGGAGGACGTGCGCCTGGACCGTCTCATGGACGCAGGTCCACCAATCGAGGTTGTTGAAGTCGCTTCCCGTCGCGTTCAGACTCACGAACTCGGCGAGGCGGTAGTCCACGTAATCGTCGCGAATGGCCTCGTGGTTCAGGTGGTACTCAAGGTAACCGCGGTGCCCGAGGCGACGAAAAAGCTCCGCCTCGTCCTCCGTGAATCCGTACGTGATGCGGTGGACCAGGCGAAAGTCCACGGTAGCGGAAGGACCGGACGCGGGGTCCGTCCCCTCGCGCTCGCCCGTTCCTCCCACGGCGGCGTCGGGCTTGGCCTCCCACTCGGGCGGCCGACCCGCCACCTTGGATCTCGAACGTGCCGTTTTCGCGGCGCGCATCGCGGCGTCCCGCCTCGAGTGGACAGCCCGTTGTTGCGCCTCGACCTGCCGACCCGTGCGGGGGTCGGTCGAGACGGCGTCCGTGTTCGCATCGTCGTGTGCCAAGCGCGTTCCTCCACCGAAAGGGCCCGTTCACGGCGAACCAACAGGGTTCAGCCCCGAAACCGCGAACTACCCTCTCCGGGTGCCACCTCGCGCACCGGTTTTTGGGGCCGCTTGACCGAACTTGTCGGATCCCTGGAACCGAAACGCGACGAAAGCATCCAAAAGAGTGGGTCCTTTCGAAGTCTGAGACTTCGATGATGGGGTTTGCGTTCCACCATGTTCAGGCGCATCTGCACGAAACTCGCAATTCTTTCGTCCGTCGCGGTCCTTTCTGCGGCGGCACTCGCTTGGGACGACCTCGCGGAGCGCGATCTGGCCGCACCCGCCGTCCGCCTCCATTCCGCGAGTCCGTTCGTGGCGACCCAGGTGCTCGTTCGGTTGGCGCCGAACGGCTCGGTCGCCGAGTTGGCCGGGCGGTACCTACTGCGGCCCGCGTACCGATTCGTCAGCGATCCCCGTCTCGTCGTGTTCGAGAAGAGCCCCTTCCTCCCGCTCGACCGCACGCTCGACGGCTTGCGCCGCGACTGGCAGGTGAGCGAGGCGAACCCGGTCGAGAACAGCCCCCGGGTGCGTTGGCAGTTCGTGCCGAACGACCCCTTCTTTCCCAAAAACGCCCCGAACAGCGCCTGGCCCGGTCAGTGGTACCTCGTGAACCAGCATGTGTCCGGTCGCGACGCCGGTCTGCAGGCGGCCTGGAACGCCAATCGCACTGGAAGCGGCGTCGTGATCGGGATCGTGGACGACGGGCTTCAGACGAACCACCCCGACCTCGCCGCGAACTACGCCTCGGGCGAGAGCTTCGACTTTGGCGAGGGCAATGCGGTGCCGAACCCCGTATACTCGGGCGACAACCACGGCACCGCAGTGGCCGGCGTCGCGGCGGCGCGCGGCGGCAACGCGATCGGCATCACCGGGGCCGCCCCATTGGCGACCCTCGCAGGGCTGCGGGTGGACTTCGAGTTCCCGACCGACGCGATGTTCGGAGACGCCGCCCTCTTCCGCAGCAGCGGGGCCACCCGGACCATCAAGATCAAGAATCACAGCTACGGGATCGGCTCCACCTTCGTGCCGAACGCCACCGAGAACAACGCCGTCACCACGTCTTCGGCGGCCGGGACCATCCACGTCTTCGCGGCCGGCAACTCGCGCGGCGGCTCGGTCCAGGACGTCAACAAGGTGCGTCCGCAAAACAACCCCGGCGTGATCACCGTCGCCGCTCTGGCGTCGGACGGACGCTTCGCCGAGTACTCGGCGTTTGGCGCCCCGATCGTGTGCACGGCCCCTTCCTCGGGATCGGCTGGGATGTTCGACGTCGTGGCGACCGACCGAACCGGCGCGGCAGGCTACAACCCCGCCGAGGACGACTTCCCGAACCAGGACTACGTCGGGCGGTTCGGCGGCACCTCCGCTTCCGCACCCCTCGTCGCGGGCGTGCTCGGCATCGTCAAGCAGGTCAAGCCGACGCTCGACGCGCGCTTCGCCAAGCACCTGCTGGTCAGGACCTGTAAGGTCGTGGACCCGACCGACGCCACCGAGGGCTCGGACGGAGGATGGAAGACCAACGGCGCGGGCGTGAAGTTCAACCAGAACTACGGCTTCGGGCTGATCGACGCGGGCGCCCTCGTCGCCGAAGCCGCGAACTGGTCCGGCGTGACCACCCAGGTCGCCCGAACCACCGGGACCGTCAACGTCAACGCGGCGATCCCGGACAACAACCCGACCGGCATCTCCCGGACGTTCACGATCGCCCAAGGGGGCAAACTCGAAGAGGTCCTCATCACCCTCAACGTCACCCACACCTACCGAGGCGACCTGGAGGGATTTCTCACGTCGCCCTCCGGCACCACCGGACGACTCTTCATCCGGTCGGGAAGCGACGGAGCGGCCAACTTCAGCTGGACCTTCTGCTCCAACGCGTTTTGGGGGGAGAACGCCCAGGGGACCTGGACGCTCAAGCTCTCCGACGCGTTCGAGGAGGAGACCGGCACCTGGAACAGCTTTTCCGCTGAACTGAGAACCGGCGAACTCGTACCCGCGACCTTCCCCGTGACCGGCACGATCACTCTGCAGAACTTCTCCGGCGGAGCCCAGAACGTGCCCGTCACGTTCGAGATTCGCACCGCCGGAACCACGACGGTGCTCGAAACCTACACCCTGAACCCGGCGTCGAACGGGGCGTACACGGTTCCCTCGACCCGGCAGGGCACCTTCGACCTGACGGCGAAGGCCTCCCACTGGTTGCGCGCGAAGCTCACGAACGTCGTGATCGGATCGAACGGCGTCAGCGGCCAGAACTTCACTCTCAAGAACGGCGACGTGAACGGGGACAACTCGGTGAACCTCGCCGACTTTCTCGCCCTTCGAAGCGCCTTCGGGAGTTCGTCGGGAGGCGCGAACTGGAACCCGAACGCGGACCTCGACGGAAGCGGCGCGGTGAACGTGGCCGACTTCGTCATTCTGCGAAGCTTCTTCGGACAGAGCGGCGCGGCGTAAGGGACCTGGTGCCGGGGGAGGGACTCGAACCCTCACGACCTTGCGAGTCAACGGTTTTTGAGACCGTCGCGTCTACCATTCCGCCACCCCGGCGACGGCTGAAGAAGGATACCTCTCGCGTTCGGTCCGCAGAACGGTCCGCCCAGACGCCCGGATCGCGCTACAATCTCTACCAACCTCGGAGGTTTGAGTCCCCTATGATCGCCACCTTCACTGCCTTGATCCTCCTCGCTTCGCCGCAGACCGCGCCCCTCAAGTGCGCGGTGATGCACGAAGCCGCCGACCTCAAGATCGCCAAGGTCGATTTCAACGGCGCCCGCTTCTCGTTCTGTTGCGGCGGGTGCGACGGCACGTTCCAGAAGAGTCCCGAGAAGTACCTGACCAAGGAATCGCTCAAGGGCGACGTCGTGGGCGAGTTCTTGTTCGATCCGGTGTCGGGCAAACGCATCGCCGCGAAAGACGCGAAGGCCCAGGCCGACTTCGGTGGGCTCCGCTACTACTTCGAGTCCGCCGCGAACAAGGCTTCGTTCGAACAGCACAAGGCCGCCTTCGGCGCGATGCCGAAAAAGGAAGCGCTCTACTGCGCGGTGATGGGCCATGCCGTCAAGGACTACGCCTCGGCGGGCGGCTTCGTGGACCACGAGGGCACGCGCTACTACGTCTGCTGTGCCGATTGCCTTGCCGCTATGAAGAAGGAGCCGGGCAAGTTCGTGGCCAAGGCGGCCGACCAAGTGAAGCCGCCGAAGGCGGTCTCCTCGCCCAAAGAAGGCTGATTCGCATCGTCCCGCATCACGACGAGGGCCCCCGGTTCGACCATGGGCCCTCGCTCGTTGGTCGTCGTCAGCCGACGATGCCGCGGACGACCTCGGCGCAAGCACGAAGGGCGGGAACGGGGTTCTCGGCGTCCGCCTCGTATTCGAGCGACATGAACTCGACCTTGCCGATGGCGGCGAGTTTGGGTAGGAATCTCGCGACGTCGAGGTCGCCCTGGCCGACCACCACATCGACGGGCTTGCCGTCTTCGAACCGGAAGTCCTTGACGTGCACGCCGTAGGTGCGATCGCCGAGAACGTCCAGCGCGGCGACCGGATCCTCGCCCGCGTCGAGCAACCAGGCCGTATCCATTAGGACGCCAAACGTGTTCGGGGTGCGGTCCAGGTAGGCCTTCAGTTGCGCCACCTTACCGTAGCGTGCGTCGTTGCGGCCGTGGTTGTGAACGACCAACTTGAGGCCGTACTCGCGCAAGAGTCCGTCCACCCGATCCGTGTCCTCCGGGTCGCAATCGGAGCCGATCGACGAGAGGCCCGCCCATCGGCAGAAGTCGAGTCCGGCCCGATCGGTGGCCTCGTCCTTCCCAAGTTTGGGCAACCCAAAGGCGGACATCGTCAGGCCCGCCGAACGCAACTTCCCGACGTTCGCCTCGGCCTCGGGTCGGTCCTGGTGGGTGAAGTGACCGCCCCAGACCTCGACGTGGGTGATTCCGGCGGCGACGACGCCCTCGATGAGGCGATCGACCGACTTGAACTCTCGAAAGCAGTAGCTCTGGACGCCGAGCGGGGGCAGGTTGAGGGCCATGATCACTTGGTTCGCCAAGGACCCCCCACATCCTTGGAACCTGCGCAGCCGTGAAGGACTTTGGGCCGTGCCGGCGCGCAACGCAATGCGGCCGGGGCTTGCGCCCCGGCCTTTCCGTGGGAGGGCTAACCATGCACGAGCCTACGCTCTGCCGAGTTTCGGCGGGGTCAAAGCCTGGTTACTTGCCCGTGGGAGGTCCCGGCGCGGCGGTCGGATCGGCCGGAGCCCCTTGGGGAGGTCCGCCACGACCGGCGTTCGCCATCGCTTCGGCGGCTTCCTTGGGCATCTCCTTCTGCGGGTTCTTGAGACCTTCGAGGTCTTTCTTGGACATCGGTTCGCCGGCCGGACTGCCGCAACCGGCCAATGCCGTGAACAACGCTCCCGCAACCGCGAGTGCAACGTACTTCTTCAAATCCTGTGCCTCCTGTTCCTTTGCGCGACCCTTGATAAGGCGCGCGACCAATGCTTTTCTACGTACCCTTCGCGGGCGGTGCGCCGGACTTCGCGCCGGACGCTTTCGGGGCGGAGGGGGCGTCCGATTCTTGTCGATCGGGTCCTGCCTCGGGCGGTCCGCCCGGCATGGTTCCCGCGTCGGTGGCCGCCTCCATCGTTTCGGGAGGTCCCGGGGCTTCCGTCGCCCCCAACGGCTTGCCCCCGCGACGAACCATCGGAGGGCCCCCTATCCTCGCCGTGGCCGGCATATGGAGTTCGGGGTTGCGAAGACCGTTCTTCTCCTCGGCGGTCAAGTCGCCTTCCCGACCCCAGTTGCATCCTGGGGTTCCGGCAACCGCCAACCCGATGAGCGCGAACCACGCCGATCGCTTCATGTTCCGACCTCGAATCCAGGTGCCGGACCGACCGCCTCTCCTTTCAAGCCAATGGGGTCGGTCCGGCGGACGTTCAGACTAGTGCTGAATGTCCCACTTGTTCATCTGGGGCTTCGTAATGGGATCCGGGTTCGTCGCCACCGCGCGAGCCGTGGACGCGTGGCCGTCCGTCCAAGAGAACGTGCTCTGTCCGGACCAGTCCGCGTTCACGCCGCCCTTGCGGTTGTCGGCGTTCCAGATGCCGCTGCGGCCGCCCCACTCGTAGACCCAGTAGGCGGTCCCGTCGCGGGTGCCGTCCGGCACGAGACATCCGACGCCGACGCCGTCCCACCAGTTGATGCCGGTGAAGAAGTTCGACGGGCCCCAGATCGGGTAGCTGCCGTAGCGCTCGGCGAACATGATCGTGTCGGAGGGCATATTGACCTCGCTCTCCGTCGTCGTGCCCTTGCTCATCCAGCCGGTGCAGGTCGTGCCGTCGGGGCGCACCTGGGTGTTCTTCTGGTCCATGCCCATGACGCCGTACATGCCCCAGCCGGCGCCGTCCCACTTCATGTAGCCGTTGGCGGCGTAGCTGATGCTGACAGCGCCCTGGATGCCGATCATCCAGGAGGGCCAAAGGGCGGTGCTCTTCGGGTCGCCGGCGTTGCGGAGGATGTCCTCGCTCTTCATGTAGGGAAGGATCGAGAACGTCCAGCCTCCGTCGGACGGCTGCCACCAGCAGGCGCCCGAGCCGATGGGGTACCCATCGTCGAAGTCGCCCTGGTACATCTTGACGGCGATGGCCATCTGCTTGGTGTTGCTCAGAGCGGCGGTCTTCTGGGCCGACTTCTTCGCCTGGGCGAAAACGGGGAACAGGATCGCCGCCAAGATGGCGATGATCGCGATAACGACAAGGAGCTCGATGAGCGTAAACGCACGATTCTTCATGGATTGCCTCTTCGCTGAGATGGTCTTCCGGTCGAATCTCGAACGTCGAGACCGCACGGGTAGACGAGGGACAGGGCCGCTTCTTGCCGGCCCTCGATGGTGTCGATCAAAACTTGGGTGGCCTTCGCCGCCATCGCCTCGATGGGCTGATGGACCGACGTCAGGCGCGGTTGGGTGAGTTCGCAGAAGGCGGTCGAGTCGAACCCGACGACGGACAGATCCTCGGGAACCTGCACCCCGAGTTTGGCGGCGCGTTCGACGATGCCGCCGGCGAGCCGATCGGAGCGGCACACGACCCCGGTGCATTCGGGCTTGCCCCGCCACCAGTCGTCGAACTCCTCGGAGAAGTCGCCCCACGCGAACGTTTCGTCGCAGACGAGGTCGATGCCCAAGCGCGCGCAGGCCTTGGCGACGCCGTCCCGCCGCTCGTCCGTCTCGAGCAGGTCCGCGCAAGAACGCTCGTAGACGAATCCGATCGTGCGGTGGCCTAAGTCGGCGAGGTGCTTCACCGCTTGGTACATCGCGCCCTCGTTGTCGCAGATGATGAAACTCGTCGAACCGAGTTTCTCCGGCGCGGGGGTGTTCAGGGCGACCGTCGGCACTCGCAGTCCGCCGAGCGCCTTCAGAACGGCGGGGTCGCCGACGACCTTGCACCAAAGGACGCCGTCGAAACGGCCGTCGTCGATGTCGCCCGGGTCCTTGATGCGAGAAAGCTTGGGGCAGACCGTGACGGAATAGCCTCGCTTGAACGCCTCGTCAAAGATGCCGTCCATCAGAAGCTGGGTGTAGTCCGGCATGCCGTTTGCCGAGACGAAATGCTCGAAAAGCACCCCGATCGTCTCGGTCTTCTGTCGGCGAAGACTGCGCGCAAGGGCATTGGGACGGTAACCCAACTCGTTGGCGGCGAGACGGATCGCCTCCTCGGCGTCCTTTCCCACGCGAACGTTGGATCCCCGTCCGTTGAGCACTTTGCTCACCGCCATCGGAGAAACACCCGCCCGCCGCGCCACATCGCGAAGGGTCACCGACATCCGCGTCCTGCCCATTTCAATATAACGATATATCATGACTATATCGAACTCTCGCGGCAAATGCAAGAGCTTTTCGCAAATGTCGCGCCGCGACCCGGAATCAGCGGTTGGGACCAGGGACCGAGGTCCCGCTTTGAACCTGCCGCTCGACGCTTCAGGCGTCCCTACGTCCTTTGACGACGCCGCGCCTCCCAAGGTTGACCGGGGCGGCCGGGACTCGGCACCGACGCCCCTAGCGTCCGTCGGCCAGACCGCGCGCCCACTCCCTCAACTCGCGGAAACGCCGGAACAGCGTGAGTTGGACGAGACCACGCTGGCGGTTGAGATCGGGCGGGTCGTTGGGCGTCAGCCTGAAGTAGTCGTCGCCGCGCAAATAGTCCGTGAGGAACCGCACGCCGAGTTCCAAAGTGATCGCCTCGACCGCCTCGGGCATCAGGCTCTTCTCCACCTTTGTCGCTTCCCGCACCGTGCCCAGGAAGCCGATGCGCACGGCGGCGTAGACCTCCCGGTCCACCTGGACCCGCGTCAGATCGACCTCTTTCTCACCGGCCACGTTGGCAAGCGAACGAACCATGTCGCCCCAGTCCGCGAGCCAGGTGAAAGGCATGACCGTATCGAGGTCGACCAACGAACGAACCCGCCCGGTTCGACGGTCGAACAGGAAGTTCTCGATCTTGGTGTCGCCATGGATCGCCGTGGTCCGCACCCGGCCGTCCCGAGCGGCCTCGGTCAGAAGCATGCCGAACGTCTCGCTCGCTTCGATGAGTTCGAACCACTCGCGGAGCGTGGGCTCGTCGCGACGCGCGAAGATGGACGGGTCGTCGGTCTTGATGCGGTACAACGGTTCGGTCGCCGAACGAACCTCCGCGTCGGGCGGGAGGTACTTCGCGGTGTCCTCCGGCGTTCGGCAACCCGCCATGACGGCGTGAAACTGGGCGAAGTAGCCGGCCGTGTCCCGATAGCCCGGGAGCGAGCTCTTCAGCCCTTTCGTCCGGACCCCCGACGTCAGGTCGGCGTTCAGCGCCAAGCCTCGCCCGACTTCTTCCGCCAACCGTAAACGCCCCTCACGATCGGCGACCTCACCGAGGCTCTTGTAGGAGCGGCATCCCTCGATCCGTCGCATGAGGCGCCAGATCGACCAACCGAACGAGTCCCGGCGATCGACGAAAGGCGCTCCCGTGCGCGCCGACACGAGTTCGATAGGTTCCCATATAATATCCGCCCGACCTCGCAGGTACTCGCGTTGCGCCTCGCAATAGGCGACCATCGCGCGCATCACCCGGTAGGGCTTGGTGAACACCTCGGTATTGATGCGCTGCAGCAAGTAAGGTCGACCGCCCGCGACCAACTCGAAGGTGTGCAGGTTGATGTTCCCCCGCTCGCCGAACGTCCGGATCTCGCTCGGATTTGGGATGGCGAACTCGCAAGCGATGGCGCGAATCTCCTCCGCGTCGAACTCCCGGGTGCGGGCGATCGGATTCGGGAGCGAATCGTCGGGAAAGAAGCGTTCGACGTCGCGGAGGTTCATCGGCGCATTCAGTTTACACACCGCCGATCACGACCGATCACCGACGATTTGTGTCGGTGATCGCCTGGGCTGGGCCATTTCGATAGGTCCCCGAAGTACCCAACCGTGTCGCGTCGTGCGAGATATCCTCTTGGACGGGCGGAGAGCGGCTCCGAGGAACCGATGGACAAACGGATCGAAGTCACCGACGTCATTCTCCGCGACGCGCACCAAAGCCTGATGGCCACCCGCATGGCGCTCGAGGACATGCTTCCCGCCTGCGAAGACCTTGACCGGGCCGGTTACTGGTCGCTCGAGTGTTGGGGCGGTGCGACGTTCGACTCCTGCATTCGATTCCTCAACGAAGACCCGTGGGAGCGTCTGCGGACGTTCAAGCGGGCCCTCCCGAACACCCCGACCCAGATGCTCCTCCGTGGGCAGAACATCCTCGGCTACCGGCATTACGAGGACGAGGTGGTGGACCGCTTCGTGGACAGAGCCGCCAAGAACGGCATGGACGTGTTTCGGGTGTTCGACGCGCTGAACGACCCCCGCAACCTCGAACGCTCGATCGCCGCCGTGAAGCGCACCGGAAAGCACGCTCAGGGCACCATCTGCTACACCGTCAGTCCGGTCCATACCGTCGCCAAGTTCGTCGAACTCGCCTTGACCCTCAAAGACATGGGGTGCGACTCCATCTGCATCAAAGACATGGCCGCCCTGATCAAACCCCAGCCGGCCTACGACATCGTCAAGGGAATCAAGGAAACCTGCGGCAAGGACACCGTGGTCCACGTCCACGCCCACTCCACCACCGGGGTCACCCTCGTGAGCCTGATGAAGGCGATTGAGGCGGGCGCGGACATCGTGGACACCTCGATCAGTTCGATGAGTCTCGGGCCGGGGCACAACCCGACCGAGAGCCTCGTCGAAATGCTGGAGGGCACGGGCTTCACCACCCGACTCGACCTTGAGCCGATCTACCGCGTGCGCGACCACTTTGCCGAGATCCGGAAGCGCTACGCCGAGTTCCTCACCGACTACACGGGCGTCGAAACCGAAATCTTCAAGAGCCAAATTCCGGGCGGAATGCTCTCGAACATGGAGAGCCAACTGAAGCAACAGGGACAGGGAGACCGAATGAAGGAGGTCTTGGAGGAGGTCCCGCGCGTGCGCAAGGCGGCGGGCTACCCCCCGCTGGTCACCCCCTCGAGCCAAATCGTCGGCACCCAGGCCGTCCTGAACGTCATGATGGGACGGTACAAGGTGATGACGGGCGAGTTCTCGGACCTGATGCTCGGGTACTACGGGTCGACCGACGGCCCAAAAGACCCGGAAGTGGTCGCCCTTGCCGAAGAGAAGTCCAAGAAGGAGGTCATCACCGGACGTCCCGCCGACCTAATCCCCCCGGAATGGGACCGGCTCGTCGCCGAGGCCTCCGCGCTCGAAGGCTACAACGGAACGGAAGAGGACGTGCTGACCTATGCGATGTTCCCGCAGGTTGCGCCGAAGTTCTTCGCAAACCGTCATCAAGGGCCGCTCAACCTCGGAAAGGACCCCGCGTTCACGCGCGGCCTCAAGGCCGACCCCATGTCCCCCGCGTTCCTGAGCGGGCCGATCGAATACAAGGTGACCCTCGACGGCAAGACGAAGAAGGTGATGGTCGCCCCGGCCTAGGAGTACGCCCATGAACGAAGTCACGTTGTTGCGAGACGAGGTCGCCACCCTCCGAGACGAGGTGGCTCATCTACGAAAAATGCTCGCCGACGTTCTCGCCGCCCGGGAAGGTGGCTTCGCCGGTCCCGCCGCCGCCGAGGGCGTCTCGGAAGACACGTTGTTCACCATCGCGGCGGCGGTCGCGGCCTATCTCGGCAAGCGCGCGACGATCAAGATGGTGCGCCCCGTCCCGCAATCGCTGGACGGGTGGCGTCTGCAGGGCCGAGTGGCGGTCCAAGGTTCCCATGCGGTCCGTTAGGCCCCTGGGTACCCTCGAAAAGAAGGAGTCAAGCTAGGATGCTTATCGAAGTCGATTTGGCCAAACGCGACCGGACCCGACTGGGCCTGGTCGGTGCGTTCGTCGAAGTTCGCTGGACGGCGACCCATCGCCTCGCCAAGCGGCAGTGCGAAAAGTGCGTCTATCTCATTCGCGGTCTCGAGGGCGACATGATCTGCGTCGAACTCGTCTACGACGCGATCGACGGCGAGCATCGCCACGACGCCATCTACTGGGTGGCGATGGACAGCGTTCAGTACCTTCGGGTTCTGAGCGAGGGCGAAGCCCAACGCCGCATCGAGCGCCTCGAGCGCGAAGTCATGGAGGACCACCCCAAGGACTGAATTCGCTCGCGCTCGTTCGCCCGGCTCAGCCGGGCGACGGGGCCTGCGTCCTCCCCCCCATGAAAGCGTGTCTGTGCCTCGCGTTCGCGTGCCTCGTTGCGTCGATCCTCGGGGCCGTCCGGCCAATCCCCTCGTTTCGGCTCGCCGGCTCGGACGGGAAGACGTACACGAAAGCCGAGGTGACCCGCCAGCCCACCGTGCTCGTCTTCATGAGCGTTCGGTGCCCGCACAACGTCGCCGCTACCGGGGACCTGAACCGGTTCGCGGCTTCGCTCGGCAAGTCCGTCCGCGTGGTCGGGGTCACGAACGCGACCCTTGCCGAGACCAAGGCGCTCGCGAAAACCCTCAAGGCATCGTTCCCGATCCTCGCCGACCCCGCGAAGGAGTTGATCAAGGGGATGGGCGCCAAGCACAGCTTGGACACCGCCTTCGTGTCCCCGGTCGCCAAGGCGGGGGTGGGGTTCTGGGAAGGCTACTCGCGGGAGACGTTCCGCGCCATCGTGGATCTGCTCCCCAAGCACGGCGGCCCCAAGCGGTCGCCGAACCTGTCCGGCTACCCGGCCGCCATGCAGTCGGGCTGTAGCTTCTAGATCACAGCAGGTCGGCGAACCAAGCCTCGGCCGCTTCGACGTCCACCGTGGCGTCGAGTGGCCGTCCGGTTTGTTCGTACAGCCGGCGTCGCGCTTTCTTGTCGTCGACGGCGATCCGTGCGGCGATCGCGAGGACGTCTTCCGCGACCTCGATCGGCACGACCAGGCAGCCGTCCCAGTCGCAGCCAACGATGTCGCCCGGCCGAACCATCGCGCCGCCGCAACCGACCGTCTCGTTCACCCCTACCGTCTCGACCCGGCCCGGAATGATCGTCCGGCCGATGCCGCGACAGGCGACGCGGCACTCCTGCAGGATCACCTCGTCGGTGTCGCGGCAGTAACCCTCCGTCACGATCCCGGCGGCCCCGCGCGCCATCGTGTCGAGGGCGTTGTTCGAGCCCCAGAAGCCGGTCTCGCCCGCCCCGCCCGTCGACGTGACCACGACGCAACCGGGCCTGAGATGGACGTTGAGATCGACGTGCCCGGCCCCGCTTTCGAACCACACGCCGTGCTGGCGGAGCGCTTGTTCCCGCTCGAGGACGGGCATCCTACGGTTCGTCGGCACCACGCGAAGGGTCACCGCCGGGCCGAAGAACCGAAAACCCATCCACAGCGGCCGGATCGCCCCATCCATGAGCGTGAGATCGGCCCGTCCAACGGCGTCGAGGCCGTCGGCGACGTCCGTCACCCGAAGGTGCTTGCCGAAACGAACGGAGATCGCGTAAGGATCGGGAGTTGCCACAGGGCAAAGTTCGACGCGCGACACCCGGTCCCTTCGGACAGAGCTTGGCCGTTCGCAGGGCCATGTATGATAGCGCGATGGTGCCGGAAAACCACTTTCGGAAGGCGTTCGTTCAGCTTTTCAGGGAGGCGTTCGAGGGCCGGCCGCACGGCCAGGACTACACCTGGTTCGTCGAGGGCAAGGAGGGAATCTTCGACGCCCTCGACTCCCTGACCGCCGAGGCCGCGTCGCGAAAGCCCTCCGAGCGGTGTGCCTCGATCGCCGCCCATGCGTACCACATCCGGTTCGCGCTCCAGGCGGCGCGGGCCGAGATCCTGGGTGAGGAGCTTTCCGGGGATTGGGAGTCCTCCTGGCTCAAGCAATCGGTCACGCCAACGGAGTGGGCGCTCCTCATCGGCGATATCCGGGCGGCCTACGCCTTCCTCATCGGCCAGATGGAAGCCAACTCGGATTGGTCGAACCCCGACATGGTGATCGGAGCGCTGGCGCAACTCCCCCACATGGCGTTCCACCTCGGGGCGATCCGACAACTTATGAAGCTCTAGAGCGACTCGCTCAGATACGCGAGCGCCGCGTCCCGCGCCGCATGGCGGCGCTCAACGGGCGCCGTCTCCTTGGCGCAGAGCGAGTCGTAAAGGTCCGAGACCCGCGTGACCGCCCGGTGGATCGCCGCCCGGTCGTACGGGACGCAGAGGTCCGCGAGCAACCCAAACTCGGGCAGGCTGGCGAACTCGATCCGCCGTAAGCCCGGGGATCGTTGCCCGGCGGCTCGCAGGGCGAGGGGCGCCAGCACGTTCTCGAGGAAGTAGTCGATCGCTGACCACGCTTCGAGCAGTTCGCCCCGCCGTATCTTGGCCGCCGTATAGTGGATCCAGGCCCAGAAGCGGTCCTCGATCCACTGGGGATCGACGGCAGGATAGCGACCCGGCGACCGCTCGATCGCCGCGCTCAGCGACCCGTCTCGTTCGAACAACACGACCGGATCGTCGACCCGTGTCTCGAATCCTTCGCGGGTCACGAATTTGAGGTCCACGTGGAGAAGAGGACTCACGAAGAGGCAAATGAGGAGACGCGGTTCGCCGACGTGCTCAGCAGTGAAGCTGGTCGCCGTGGTTCCGAGAAGATCCGCGATCGCCGTTCTGCCGGCGCGATCTCGCGTCAGTTCCGCGTCCTCCACCACCAAGACCAGGTCAAGGTCCGAGTGCTCGTCCATTCTCCGCCCGATGAACGAGCCGGCGGCGGCAATGCCGACGATGCGGGCATCCTGTCGGAGTTCGATCAGGGCGCGCTCGAGGAAGCTCCGGTGGGGTTCTGGCATCCAGTCGAGACGGAAGGTTTCACACATCCCACCGACGTTACCGTGAGCCGACGCGTCCGTCCAGCGCCGCCGGTATCCTCGGCCCGATGGCCGACTCACCAACCCAAGGCTCCATGCCCGCCGCCGTCCTCGAGGCGCCCGGACGTCTCGTCGTCCGCGAGATCCCGGTCTGGCCGATCGAGGAGTACGGAGATCCGGATATCGTGCTCGTGGAGGTCGCCGCGTGCGGCGTGTGTGGTTCGGACTTCCGCTATTTTGCGGGCGAGAACCCTTGGGCACAGCACACCCTCGGAAGGTTCGTGCCGAATCCCCCCAACATCGTGCTCGGGCACGAGTTCGCCGGCACGGTGGTGCGGGTGCTTCACGAGCGCAACGAGCGCCTCCTCGGCAAACGGGTGGCACCCGTCTGCTCCAAAGTGTGCGGGGCGTGCGCCGACTGCCGCGCGGGGCGGTCGCGGCTGTGCCCGAACACCGTGCACCTCGGTCACGGTCAGGGCTGGGGCCGGCGAGATTTCTACCCGGGCGCCTATGCCCGTTACGCTCCCGCTTGGGGGGCCGGGTGCTACGAGATCTCGGACGATCTACCCTTCGAGGATGCCGCGATGATGGACATCTTGGCGGTCTGCGTGCACGTGTGCGAAGTCGGCGCCGTTCAGGCGGGCCGCCCGGTGCTTTGTATCGGTGCGGGTCCGGCGGGCAACGGTTTGGCCCAGGTCGCCCAGACTATGGGCGCGGACCGAGCCGTCCTGATCGAGCGTTCGCCTCTGGCGATGGACGTGGCACGGCGCCAAGGCATCGGCACCGTCCTCGACGCCCGCCGGCCCGACCTGCCCGAAGCGCTTCGCCAACTTGCGCCCGAAGGATTCGGATGCGTGTTCGATTCCGTGGGCACCGAGTCCACCCTCGACTTGGGCTTGACTCACCTCGCCAAAACCGGGTCGCTCGTCCTCCTCGCCGTACACGGGAACGCTCCCGTCCCCCTAGACCTGATGCGTCTCGGGGCCGAAAGGCGTCTCGTGACCTCCTGCAACTTCGAGGTGGGCGACTATGCGAAGGCCCTCGCGTGGCTCGAGGCGGGAAAACTCCGGGTGAGCGAATGGCTGACGCCGGTTTCGCTGACCGACCTGCCCGAGCGCTTCGCGGAGGTGATGGCGAACCCCGACGCGAAGTCGACCCTGAAGATGGTGGTCGGCCGCTAGCGCCCGGAAACTATCCCCAATGAATGTGCGCTTCGGGACGCGACGGACACGGTGGAAGGCACCCCCGGGTTCCTGGCGGCAGACGCCCCACCGCGGATAGTACGGTTGACGCCCCGTGCGCCGGAACCACTTGATAAGGGTGATCGTCCTCGTTCGCCCTGCGCCCGAAATCCCGTCCTTGTCGGTGACGCAATACATGCGCGCGGGTGAAAGGAATGATGAATAGAGAGCGTGTACACGAAAACCTGCCGATATCCATTCACAGTGCGTGACCAAAACGCGCGGCGAGTCCGTGACGGCGGACGGGCCGGGCCGACGTTGGCACTTGGCTCACCATCGGCCGACGACCTTCCGGGTTGCGGTCCAAGCTACGGGAAGGGGCGACCGTTCGGTACACTTGGCCCCTAGGATTCACCATGCCAAAGCGAGTCGAGACGATCGTCCTCCACGACAGTTCCACCCCCGTTCTGGGCGACACGCAAAAGGGCGGCAACGTGGTTCTCACGAGCGTCGACGCCCTCTTGAACGCCGCGCGCTCCAACTCTCTCTGGCCCCTCACCTTCGGACTCGCCTGTTGCGCGATCGAGATGATGAGCACGGCCGCCTCCCGCTTCGACATCTCCCGGTTTGGGTCCGAGGCGTTTCGCGCCACGCCGAGGCAGGCGGACGTGATGATCATCGCCGGCCGGCTCAGTAAGAAGATGGCGCCCGTGTTGCGGCAGATTTACGACCAGATGCCAGAGCCGAAGTGGGTGATCAGCATGGGTGCGTGCGCGAGTTCGGGGGGGGTCTACAACAACTACGCGATCGTCCAAGGCGCGGACCAGGTCGTGCCCGTGGACGTTTACGTCCCCGGTTGCCCACCCTCTCCGGACGCGCTGATCTACGGCGTGATGAAACTCCAGCAGAAGATTCGGGGCCGCCGGGTCAGAAGCGTGAGCGAGATCGGCTTGAGCGAACTCGTCTTCCCGCGCAAAAAGGACAGCGAGGTGGTGGCGTGAGCGTCGAGTTCTTCCGGGACGTCGCGAAACCCGTCATCGCCGGATTCGGCATCACCGCCCGGCGCCTCAAGCGCCAAAAGGTCACGGTGATGTATCCCGAACAGAAGCGGGAGCAGTACCCGCGCACCCGCTGGCGGCACGTTCTGAAGCGCTACGACAGCGGCCTCGAGAAATGCATCGGATGCTCGCTCTGCGCCGGCGCGTGCCCCGCCCGATGCATCTATGTCGAGGCCGCGGAGAACACGGACGAGGCCCGGTTCTCGGCGGGCGAGCGCTACGCCGTTCGGTACGAGATCAACATGATCCGATGCATCTTCTGCGGCTACTGCCAAGACGCCTGCCCCACCGGCGCGATCGTCCTCCAAAAGGACTTCGAACTGGCGGACTACCACCGGGCGGATTTCGTCTACACGAAGGAACGCCTCCTGGAGCCGCTGCCCATGCGCCCCTGATCGCGGCTATCCTTGAGAGATGGCCCCTATCACGCGCTCGAAGCTCGAGCAGGCGGCGGCCCTCGTCGCCGCCCACGACCTGGACTGCTGGCTGACCTTCGTCAGGGAGACGGCGGGCGGGTCCGATCCTGTCTTGCCGCTGATCCTCGAGGGCGGCCTGACCTGGCAGAGCGCGCTGATGGTGTTTCGCAGCGGGCGCAAGGTGGCCGTCGTGGGCAACTACGACGCCGACCCGCTCGCGGCGAGCGGCGACTGGGACGAGGTCGTCCCCTACGTGACGGGGATCGCCGAACCCCTCTTGCAGGTTCTCGAGCGCAACGTCGCCAGGGAGCGTCCCGGACGGGTTGGGGTCAACGTCTCGACGAACGACGTCAAGGCGGACGGACTCACCCTCGGCATGTTCCGTCTGCTGGAGCGGTACCTCGACGGCTCCCGCTTCCGACCAGTCGAGGCCGAATCCCTGTTGATCGCATTGCGCGGACGCAAGACGAACGAGGAACTCGCTCGCATCCGCGTCGCCATCGCCGAGACGCAGAGGCTGTTCGAAGAGATCGGGAACTTCGCGTCCGTCGGCCGGACGGAGCGCGAGGTGTACGACCACGTTCGGTCCCGGATGGCCGACCGAGGATTCGGCAGCGCCTGGGACCCGGTCGGCGACCCGATCGTCAACTCCGGACCGGACTCCATGGTCGGCCATGGCGTCCCCAGTCCGACCTTGCGGCTCGCGCCGGGGCACGTGTTCCACGTCGATCTCGGCATCGTCGTCAACGGCTACGCCTCCGACCTGCAACGGTGCTGGTTCGTCGCGGGCGAGACCGAGCCGACTCCTCCCGAGGACGTGACGGGAGCTTGCGCCGCCGTCGTACGAGCGATCGACGCCGCCGCAAGCGCCCTCCGCCCCGGCGTTCCAGGATGGGAGGTGGATCGGGCGGCCCGCGACTCGATCGTCGGCTCCGGCTACGACGAATACATGCACGCGGTGGGTCATCAGGTCGGGCGCATGGCTCACGACGGAGGCGGCATCTTGGGTCCCCGTTGGGAGCGGTACGGCGCGACCCCCCTGATGCCCGTGGAACAGGGCCAGGTGTACACCCTCGAGTTGGGGGTCACGGTCCCGAACCGGGGGTACTTCGGCTTTGAAGAGATGGTGGTCGTGAGGGCCGGCGGATGCGAGTTCCTCTCGGACCGTCAGACCGGCGTCTGGCTTCTGGATGCCGAGAAGCGCGTTCCTCCGGCAGTAGAATGAGCCGTGGACAAGATCGTGTTGGCGGCGCCGCGCGGATTCTGCGCCGGGGTGGCGTACGCCATCGAGGTGGTGGACCTGGCCCTCCGGTCGTACGGAACCCCCCTCTACGTCCGGCACGCGATCGTGCACAACGAATGGGTCGTCCGGAGTTTCGAAGCCCGTGGCGTCGTCTTCGTCGAGGACGTGGCCGAGATTCCGGCAGGGATGACCGTCGTGTTTTCGGCCCACGGGGTGTCGCCGGCGGTGCGCCAAGCGGCGGCGGCCCGAAGCTTGCGCGTGATCGACGCGACCTGCCCGCTCGTCACCAAGGTCCATAACGAGGCCAAGCGCTTTGCCGCGAAGGGCTACCACATGATCTTCGTCGGTCACCGTGGTCACGTCGAAGCCGAAGGCACGATGGGTGAGGCCCCCGAGCGGATGACCCTGGTGGAGACGGTCGAACAGGCCGAGCGCGTCGAGCCGCCCGCCCACGAACGGCTTTCGGTCGTCACGCAAACGACCCTCAGCGTGGACGAAGTGACGCAGATCACCGACGTCCTGAAGCGCCGGTTTCCTCACTTGGAGACCCCCAAGAAGGACGATATCTGCTATGCCACCACGAACCGGCAGACGGCGGTCCGGGCGCTGGCCAAGGAGTGCGACCTGGTGCTGATCGTCGGTTCGAAGACCTCCTCCAACAGCAACCGTTTGCGCGAGGTCGCGGAATCGCTCGGGGTCGAGTCCCACCTCCTGATCGGCGGCGACGAGGTGCGGCCCAACTGGCGAACCGACTACCCGACGGTCGGCATCTCGTCGGGCGCCAGCACGCCGGAGCATCTTGTCGAAGACGTCATTGGGAGTCTGCTGGACGGACGCCCCGACGTGCCGGTCACCGTGCTGGAAACGATCGAGGAGGACGTGCGCTTCATGCCGCACCGTGACCTGATTCAGTTGGCGGTCGCTTCCACGCCGCCCTAACGTCGTGACCGAATCTTAACGTCCAGAGTCCCGGTTCCTCTTGACAGCGGGTTGCGAAGGGCACATACTTGGTCTAGGTGGCGCAGGCCGCCCGTAGAGCCCGCTAGAGGCTCGCGTAGGAGTACCGTAACCGTGTTGAGTCGCAATACATCGCTTTCTGGCGTCGGCCGATCGGCCCTTACCCTTTCCTTTGCCCTCCTTGCCGGTCTCGCGGGGGCGCAGATCAGCTTCACGGGCGCCCCCTACAACCAGGACTTCGACACCCTCGCCAACACCGGCACCAACATCGCTTGGACCGACAACGTGACCATCGCGGGCTGGTATATGCGGCGGATGAACGACCCGGCTCTCGAACTGGCCGACCAGTACAACGCCAGCGACGGAACGAGCAACACGGGCGCCGTGTACTCGTTCGGCACGACCGGTTCGTCCGAGCGGACTCTCGGAAGCATCGCGTCGGGCTCGGTCGAACACACCGTCTTCGGGGCGCGATTCACGAACAACACGGGCTCGACGATCACCGCGTTCAACCTGGACTACGTCGGCGAGCAGTGGCGCGACGGGAACAACGTCACCCTACATTCCCTGATGTTCTCCTACAAGGTCGGCGGCACGACGATCGGCGACGACACTCAGGCGGGCGCCGGGACCCTCGGCTATGGGGCGGACCCGACCTTCACGCGGGTGGCGAGCCTCGACTTCACCGGCCCGATCGGCACGACGACGGCGCGGGCGCTGGACGGCAACCTCGTCGAGAATCAGGTGGGTGTCTCGGGTTCGGTGACCGGTATCAGTTG
This sequence comes from Fimbriimonadaceae bacterium, assembly GCA_026129685.1. Classification (GTDB taxonomy): domain Bacteria; phylum Armatimonadota; class Fimbriimonadia; order Fimbriimonadales; family Fimbriimonadaceae; genus UBA2387. The sequence goes on along the minus strand of JAHCHO010000008.1, from coordinate 34,175 downwards.
GGGCGCCGGTCAGGACCTCTGGATTCGCTGGGTGGACCTGAACGACGTCGGAAACGACCACGGTCTGGGCGTGGACAACGTGAACCTCTCCGCCGTTCCCGAGCCAACCTCGATGGCGGCTCTGGCGGTCGGCGCCCTCGGAATGCTCGTTCGTCGCCGACGCCGCTAGGCCGACCGGACGATCCTTCTTAAGCGCCCCCGAAACGGGGGCGCTTTCGTGCGCCGCCTACTCGCTGCGCAGGGAAACCACTGGGTCCTTTATCGAGGCGCGCATCGCCGGGACGATTCCGAAGACGCCACCCACCCCAACGCTGACGAAGAACCCGAGCGCGACCGTGTCGAGGGTGATTAGGGGATGAATCGGGGTGAGCTGCGAGAGGACGAGCGCCGCGATCGCACTGATGCCGAGACCCATGGCCCCGCCGAGAAGGCCGATCGCCCCCGCTTCGACCAGGAACTGCCGGAAGATGTCCCGATTGCGGGCGCCGACCGCCTTGCGAACGCCGATTTCCTTGGCGCGCTCGTTGACGCTCATCAGCATGATCACCATGATGCCGACCCCACCGACGAACAAGCCGATCGAGGTCAAGCCCGTAAGCAACCAGGTCAAAATATCCATCAACTGGTAGACCAACTTCAGCAAATCCTTTTGGGTCAGCACGGAGAAGGTGTCTCGGTTCAGCCGCTCGCCAAGGACCCGCTCGATCATCGCCACCAGCGCCTTGGGTTCGCGGTCGGGTGCCGTCTGAAGCATGATCCGATGGACCTGAGGGTTCGGCACATGGGCCTTAAGGTAGTCGAAGGGAACGATCGTAACGTTCTCGAACCCGCCCATCGAGAAGAGGCTGTCGTCGTTCGATTTGTCTCGGGTGACCCCTACGATCTTGAACGATTTGCCGTTGACCAGAACCTCCTTTCCCAACGCGGACGCCTGCCCGAACAGGTGCTCCTTCGCCACCGAGCCGATCACGCAGACCGCCTTGGCCGCGTCCTCGGATGAGAAGGGGCGACCCTCCGCCATCTCGACGGGTCGAATCTGGAACCACGGGGAGTTGGCGGCGATCACGAACGTCGACGGGCTGACCTTGTCGCCGTAACGAATCGCCCCTCCAACGAACATCAACGGTGTGGCCGTAAGCACCCCGGGCACCCGGCGGACCTTCGCGACGTCGGCTTCGGACAGGTAACTGAGTCCGGCGAGGTTCGGGCTGAACATCGCGCCACCGTCGATTCGACCCGGGATTACCACCAAGACGTTCACCCCGAGGTCGTTCACCTGCTTGGTGATGTCGCGTTGGACCCCCCGCGCCACGCTGATCAGAAGGATCACGGCCAACGAGCCCACCATCACCCCCAGCGAACTCAGCAAAGTGCGCTGGCAGTGCTCGAAGAGGGACCCGATCGCGGAGCGGAAGTTCATGGGGCGAGGGTTCGCCTCATTCTACGACCCGCGCCGCGTCTCGGCGTCTGACCCAGGCCAAAGAAAGAAGCCCCCGCCCGAAGGCTGGGGGCCCTTTGGTCCTTTCAGAGGGTCGTTAAGGCGTGCCGGTTTTGACTCCGGGGGGCGCCGGGCGCTCCTCGAGGTCGGCCGCCATGCCGCCGGGGCCGTCCTTCTTGAACGGCTGGCCGTCGGCGACGGGCTTTTCGGCGGTGCCCTGACCGGTCGGGGCGGGCTCCTGGCGGCACCCCGCCAGGAGGGCGCCGCCCAGAACCGCCAGAGCGAACATGGAGGCGAGTCTAGTCATAGAACTGCGAATCCAGGTTCCAGAGGTAGACGCTTCGGTCGGTGATGACGGCGCCGTCGTTGTCGCCGCCGACGATCGCCGTCGCGTAGTCCGTGCCCTTTGCGAGCGCCGAGTCCTTCTGGTAGGCGGCGTGGCCGTCCACCCAGGCGACGTTCGCGCCGGAGTTGTAGGCGATGCTTACGGAAGAGGTGATCTTCGTCGGGCCGCCCATCGACCAGTTACCCGAACCGGGATTGCCGTCCCAGAAGATGCACATGGTGGGATGCGGGGCGATGATCGGCCACATGCCGGGGGCGTTCGCGCCGAAGAAGCCGCGGCTGGCGTCTACCGTGAATCGCTTGGATTCCGTGAAGAACACCGTCTGCGCGGGCTCCGCCGCCTGCGTGAACACGCGGGACTCGCCTCGGTCGCAATCCGGGAACGGAGCGAGGAACAGGTAGTTGATGCCGTACATCGGGAACCGGTTCTGGTTGCCGTACCAGGCGTTCGGGCCGCTGCCGAAGATGTTGGACGCATCGCCGCGTTGCGGGTCGATCATCAGCTGAAGCGATTTGATGTAGGGCTGGACTTCCCAGACCCAAGAATCCGCGCGGGGCAGGACCGTGCCGTACATGTTCAGGCGGGGGCCGTTGAGGAACAGCGGGATGCCGTCGTCGTAGTCGGCGCCGTACATGATCGCCGCGAGGGAGATCTGCTTGATGTTGCTGAGGGAGGACGTCCGCTTGGCCGACGCTTTCGCCTGGGCGAAGACCGGGAAGAGGATGGCCGCGAGAATCGCGATGATCGCGATAACGACAAGGAGTTCGATGAGCGTAAAGGCCCTTCGTTTCAAGAGTAGCACCTCGTAGGAATCAATGGACCCCGGCTGAATTTCGCCGAGGATGCGTCATCATACGACAGCTTTCCGTCAGTTCCAAGGGTTTTCTGGAACTTTTTGTGGGGAAATCCCGGTACGGCAGGTTTACGGGGACTTTGAACCTGACGACACCGGTTTGAGCAGGAGGTAGTCCAGCCCGAACATGCTTCCGGCCACCGCTCCTTCACGCGAGCCCTCGCAGACGACCGTCAGTTCGATCTTCCCGGCAGGCAGATCGTGGACGCCGAGCGACTTCAGCTCCCAAGCGAGTCCGTCGCGCCAGAAGTCGAAGGCGCCCGCCGCCTTTCCGTTGAGGTTCAGGCGATGCTTGCCGTAGTCCCTCGCCCCGCAGAAGTGCCCGACGACTTCGTACCGACCCGCCTTGGCCACCGGCACGCGCACCGTCAACGTGTCGCCGACCTTCATGTGACGCCACCACAGCTGTTCGCCGCCTGAGGTCTCCCAAAACCCGCTCTGAGGGCTGAGTTCGCCGCCCGTCACGCGGACCACCTCGAACTTCTCTCCCTCCAGGGCACCCATCACCGGGCCGGGAGGAGCCAACTCGGGGAACGGGACGCCGCGCGGGTCGCGGGACGAGATCGGCGATCCGCCCGGCTTCGCGTACCAGAACGCGGTGTAGGCCCAGGTGCACTTCACGTCGGCCCAGTGCCACATCTCCATATCGAACCTGAGAGACTTCTCAAACGGAATCGGATCGAACAGGTGGAACCGGTTCACCACCGTGTGGCCACGGTTCCCCGGTCCATCGCATCGGGGCTGCGCGTGATACGGCCGAACGAAGGGCGCCGGGCTGCACCACGCGTACCCGTAGTAGTCCTCCGTCCCCGTCCCAAAGGTGCTTGGGAACGTTTCGCCATCGACGAACACCTTCTCGTCGCCCTCGCCCCACCAGGTGGGCACCGGGTTGGCGACATGCAGGCTCGAGCCCACGAACTTGCCCTCCCCTTTCGCGTCGAGGTAGGTCATGTCGCGCATCGGGCGGGTACCGCCGAAGTCGGCGTTCCACTGGGCCCGAAAGTGGTAGGAGTCGTCGTCCCACTTCCAGGCGCGGAACGCAAGCTCGGCTTGGTAGCCGATCGGCACCGACCCCGTGTTGGTCAAGCTGACTCGGGCCTGACGCGCGAAGGGCATCGGGAAGCGGCAGGTCATGGTGCCGCCCGGCGAAACGTCGAAAACCGCATTCGCGTAGGGCTTGATCCCCGGCGCGACGCCAAAGAAGTCCCCGATGGGCACGTCGACGCACCGTTCGCCGTCGAAGTCCATCCGCAGGACCAAACGTCGCGCCATCTGGGGGAAAGACCGGGGGTCGCCCCACTTGGCCTTTGGATCGACGTTGGCGATCCGGAAGGTCATGCGATGGATCGCGAGACCACCGGGGAGTTCGGCGACCGGGACGGTCCGGCCCGGCAGGACTTCGCCGGCCGCCTTGTACGTCCCACGGGGCTCCTCGCCCGCCGCGGGTCCCCGCAAGCGCGTCGCACCTGCCGCATCCGACCGGGGCGGCGCCAAGAGCCTCCTTCCGACGGTCAAGATCGTCGGAGCCATGCCCAGGCAGTCCTGAAGATCGAAGGTGCGTACCACGGTTCCCGTCTCGTACGTTCGGTAGCCGACGTGGTAGTACATCCCTCGCGCCCCGTCGTTGTCCGTGTTGTCCACCGTGACCTTCAGACTCTGCGCATAGGGAATGGGGAAGTAGAGGTTCCACCCGGCGCTGGACGTGTAGGCGAACGGATCGCCCATCGGCGGCACTTTCCCCGACAGCAGATCGGCCGCCTTGACCGCCAGACGCGGCTCGGCCTCGCCATCAAAGTAGAAGCGGAGGACGCCGGATGGGTTCGCCGACCAGATGCGCACGATGGTGCCCGGGCCCTTCAGGTCGGCCATCACCCGCTCGAGGCGCCCGTCGCGATTCTCGCTTCGCAGGTATTGGCCGGCATCCCCGTTCGCGAACCAGTTCTGGGTCGGGCTCTTCGCGTTGCGGTCGTAGCTGCTGGCCTGAGCGCACGCATAGTACGGGCGAGAGCGGCGGGCGAGGTGGTCGAGATCCACCATTTCCGGCAACAGCGTGTCCACGCCGATGGGCGCTCCGGCCCGAACAAGGGCCAAGCCGACGGTGAGGGCGAACATGGTCCCCTAATTCCGAACGGAGGGCGGCGCTTCCTTCTTTTCGAGGAGGCGGTAATCGGGAGTCCGGCGCAACGTCGCTCGGCTGACGGTGTCGCTCACGAAGATGCCGAAGCACCAGAGCACCAGGAAGATCCCGATCACGAGGCCTCGACTCTGCCTCCCCGGCTTGCCAAGCATCCGCAGCACGGACCAGGCGTACACGAACCCGCTCACCGGAAAGACGAGGCCAAGCGACAGGGTCTTGTCCAACCCGCCGCGCACCAACCCGGGCGGCCCGAAGGCGGCGAGAACGGTGGCGGTCAAGAACAGGCCGATCGCGACCGGGTCCTTGATGCCACGGTTCGCGGAGGACGCCTTCATCGGCCCGAGTTTGGCACGGGCGCCGCTTGGTCGGTCGGTTCGGGCGCGGTCGCTTCGATGGTCGGCGGCGGGGTCGGTCTTGGTCGCATCGCGCAACCCCGCAAAATACCGCCGGCCATCATCAGAACGAGGACGAGCAGATACCAGGTGTAGGGACCTCCCCGAAACGGAGTCAGCACCGTTCGGCGCACGTCGTGCGCCACCCCCCGCAGGGTCACCGGAGTCTGGTTGCGCGCACAATCGGGACACCGTGGACCGGCCGGGCCGATCCGGGCGCACCGAGTACAGATCGGGCGCTCGCACCGACCGCAGCGCAACAACGTCGGCTCCCGACGGTGGCGGTAGCAGTAGAGGGTTTCCTCCATCGGAGCGGGCGGCGCGATGGCGGTCGCCATCTCAATGCCGCATCGCCCGCAATAGCGGTTGGCGTCCTCGTTTTCCTTTCCACACCGGGGGCAGACGATCATGGGCCGTGGGCTTCGCCGCTACTTGCGCGCCTTGAGGAGCACCTCGATCGCTTTGTCCAGTTGGGGGTCTCGGCCCGCGAAGTAGTCCTCGACCGGGAAGTCCACCTTGATGTCCGGCACCTGCCCCATGTTCTCAAGGGGGGTGCCGTCGAGGCGGTACACGCCGGCCGTCGGCATGCGGGCACTCGTCCCGTCCACCAGCCGAAGGCCATAGGTCCAGATGACGTAGCCCGGCGTGGGCATGCCGATCGTCGTGGCCAGCCGGAGTTGCTTCATCGCGTAGGGGAACATCTCGGCGTTCGAGAAACTCCGCTCGTGCTGCAGGACGACGATGGGCTTGTTCCAGGACTGGCTTGGCGCTGCCGTCACGGCGCCGTCTCGGTTTTGGTAGTAGCTGTGGGGGATGCGCTCGAGGATGTCGATCAACCGATCGCTGATATTGCCGCCCCCGTTCCAGCGCACGTCGATCACGACGCCCTCCTTTCCGAGGCCGTACTCCCACACTTCGCGGTTGAACAGGTCGAAGTTGCCCCCGCCCATTCCCGCGATGTGCACGTACGTGAGCTTGCCGCCCGACTTCTCTTCGACGTACTTGCGGCGCGCTTCGACCTGGTTGCGGTAGTCGATGTCCCGCCAAGCGCCGCCGCTCAGGGCCTCGTACTTCACCTCCCTTGCCCCTTCCTTCGAGGGCTTGTCGTTGACGAGCAGCGTCACCACCCGACCCGCCTTGTCGTTCAGCGCTCGCCCATAGAGGGCCTCGTCCGGCTGAACGTCCACGCCGTCCACCGCCAATACGTATTCACCCGCCGCCAGCCTCGTTTCGGGATAGCTCCCGGGTGCGCGTTTGGGCACGCTCTTGATCTTGAGGCCCGGTCCCTCGTGGGCATAGTCGACCGTGAAGCCTAGGTGAGCCGAACTCGGACCCGAGGGGTTCCCCGCCGCCGGACCCACCTCCGAATGGGACGACTCGACTTCACCGATAACCAGGTTCAGCAACGTCGCCATCTCGTTGCGATGCGCCACCGACTCGAGCAGGGGCTCGTACCGCTTACGGATTCCCGCCCAATCGCGGCCGTGGAAGTTGCCATCGTAGAAGCTCCGGTTGTACTGCCGCCAGAACTCATAGTACGCCGCTTTCCGCTCGGCCCGCACGTCGCGGACCCAGTCCGCCCGGAAGGCGACCGTCGTTACCGGCCGGTTCGGGGCGCGATGCTCCATGAGTGTCGGCGCGCCGTTCTGCGTGTAGACGAGCTTCTTTCCGTCGGCGTTGAACTCGAACCCACCGATCCCCGCCCCGTTCGTGAGCTTGGTCGGGCTCTCGCCGTTGTAGGCGACCTTCCAGATGTCGCCGCCCTGTAGGAACAAGAGATCCCCGTTTTCCGGATCGGGGCGCAGATTGCCGCCTGGAACGGTTGCCGAGAAACGTCGAATCCGGTCCTCGATCTCGTCGAAGTCGATCTCGACGACCAACTTGTCCTTCGGCTTCTCGTACTTGAGGTCGTAATCCGGGTCGCGGAACGTCGGACGCTTCAGGGGAATCGTGTAGAGCGCGTCGCCTTCGCGGTCGCTGACGAAGTAGAGGTACTTCCCGTCCGGCGACCATTCCGGGTCGCGGTGCGACGCGTTCAGCCGCGTGACGTTCCGGTCCTTCTTCGTCTGCGTGTCGTAGACATGGATGTTCGTGGTCAACCCGTTCGCGTTGTTGACGTAAGCGACGTAGCGCCCGTCCGGGCTCCATGCATAGCCGGCCGCCGGACCGAACCGGTACTGCCCCGGCAACGAGAACACCTTCTCGACCGAACCCCCGTCTACCGGGAGTCGGAAGAGCCCGCCCGCCTCCCCGGTTATGAAAAAGGAAAGGTACTTCTGGTCCGGCGTGAACCGGAAGGACGAGACGTCGGAGTCCATGTCCGTCAGCCGGGTGGTCTTCTTGGTGTCAAGGTCGAGGGCGTACAGCCCCTCGGCCCCGTCTCGATCGCTCGTAAAGAACACCTTGTTCGCCGTCGGATGGTACAGGGGGTTCGCATCGATCCCCGGCCATTCGGTAAGTCGCACGGCATCGTCTTTGTTGGGTCCCTTGCCCTTCTTGACCGGCGTTGTCCACAGTTCGCCGCGCACCATGAAGGCCATCGTCTCGCCCTTGGCGTCCAGGCTGGCCTGCTCGGCGCCGGTCGTGAGAACGATCCGTTCCTCGTAGTTCACGCGGTCGTCGATCGTCGCCGCGACCTCGACTCTCTGCGGCTTGTCGCCCCGCTTCATCGTGTAGACGTCGCCCTCGTACTCGTAGGCGATCGTCGTGCCGTCGCGCGAAACCGTCAAATACCGAACCCCGCCGCCCACGTAGTCGGTCACCCGCTTGGCCTTTCCGGATAGGTCGATCTCGTAGACGTTCGGGGTGCGCCTCGCGTTGTCCACGAACTTCGTTTTCGGCTTTCCCAGGGGGGTCGAACTTGGCGTCAACTCGTCGACCGTAACCGCGAAGAGGGTCTTCGCGTCGCCAAAGTGCGGCCACAGATGCTGGAATCCGTTGTTCCGCACCACCGTCCGCTTGCCGGACAACGCATCTTGCGTCACGATTTGGGCGGCGGCCGACCCGAAATAGCGCTCCCGGTTCGACGGAAATCCCAACCGATTGAACATCACCGTGCGCCCGTCGGCTCCGATCTTCGGGGACCCGACCGACATGGGGTCCAGCATCCATTCGCGGACTCGCCCGGTCGCCACCTCGATCGAGTAGACGCCGTTTTCGACCTTGTCGCGCGTCCCGGACACGACGACCGCTTTGCCGTCGGGGGTCCAGTCGCTGGGGACGTCGCTCCCCGAGTGGTAAGTGAGGCGTTGCGTCCGACCGCCGTCGAGGTTCGCGATGAACACGTCCCAGTTGCCCGTTCGGTTCGAGGCGAACGCGATCCGCTTGCCGTCGGGAGACCAGATCGGGTTGTCGTCCATCTCGACGTGGGTCGTGATCGGGCGCGCCTTGCCTCCCGAGGCCGGGGCAACCCAGACGTCGCCCTGGTAGGTGAAGGCGAGTTGGGAACCGTCCGGACTCAGGGCGAGCGACCGTGCGCCCTTCATCGCCCCGTCCTGGGCCGATGCGACGACGGTGAGCGCCAAGACGAGAAGCGAACCGTAACCGAGCCTCTGCATGCCTCGGACCATACTCCGAACGCCACCATCTTTGCACCGATCGGATCGTTCGATAGGCCGGTATCGTCTCAACTATCGTGGGAGTCGACGTTCTCGTGGCCGCGGCTTTTGCCATCCATGCGCTGGGTCCGATCCGGCGACCCGATGGCGCGCCTTCCCCCGCCCCGGTTTCGCCCGCCGCCGCGACTCCCGCCCAAGTTCCGCCACCGAGTCCTTCGCCGCGAACCGAAGCGGAACCCGGCGATCTCGTCACCTTCCACTACGTCGTGTACGGTCCGAACGGGCGCGAGGTCGCGAACAGCGTCGCCCGGGGCTTGCCCTTTACGGAGCGCCTCGGCGAAGCCGTTCGTGGTTGGCAAGCGTCCTTGGTCGGCGCAAGAAGCGGCGAAACGAGGACCGCCACGGTTCCAGGCGGGGTCGGTCTCCCCGGACAGGCGGCGGCCGGTACGACCGTGCAGATCCGGTTCACCGTCCTCCGAGTCGTGAAGCGGCTGGACGTGGCGCTCCTCACCGCCGGATCGCGCCCGATCACCAGCGACTGAGGGCGGCGTCGCGCATCGCCAGGAACGACGCGCGCGGAAGGTAGGGGGTGATCGAGTTGCCCGTCCCCAAGGCGTACGCTCCGTACGCGTCGGCTCGGTCGAGCATCGCGTCGCAACGGGCCCGGACTTCCGAGGCGGAATGTCGGCACAGGAAATCCACGTCGAGGCCCCCCACCAACGCGATGTCCCCCTTGACCCGCTCGTAGGCCCGCTCGATCGGTTCGATCGCGTCCTCGAACGAGTGCTTGCCGTCGAAACCAAGGCCGACGATGTCCGGCCAGACGTCCGCCATGTATCCGCACGAGTGCAAGACGACCGGCCGACCCGCCGCATGGCAGAGGTCGACGATGCGACGCACCCATGGGAAGACGAAGCGACGCAGATCGTCCGGTGCCAACAGCGTCTGTGTCTTGAACCCCCAGTCGTCGTTGTAGATCACGATCCGAGCCGCGGGTTCGTTCAGCATGCGTTCGCAGAACCGGTACAAAAGCGCACCCACCTGGTCGCAGAGCGCCGCGACCAATTCGGGTTCGTCGGCGACCAAGTAGCACAGGCTCTCGTACCCGACCAGTTCGATCAGGTTTTCGAAGATGCCGCGTGGAAAGCTGAGGAGGGCACCCATTCCGGTGGGCAACCGGGCACACGCCTCGGCCAGACGTTCGTAAGGGGCGCGGTCCGGGTTCGGCCATTGGTACCGCTCGAAGTCCTCCCAGTTCTGGATCGGCCCCGGGCTGTACTGGCTGATGCTCTCCGCGCGCGGTCGCTCGACGCTCGCGAACCCGAATTCGGACCAGAGCCAGGGCGGCACGCTCGCAAAGTCGTAGCCGTTCTCGGCGTAGGCGCGAACCCAACTTTCGACGTGATCGCGCCAGGTTAGCGAAGCGGGCGCGTTCGGCACCATCGTCGGCGGGTGGACGATGAACTCGAACAGCACCGGGCGGTCTGGCTTCTCGCGGCGTAACACGGCGAGTAGCTGCTCCACGTCCGGACGACCAAGCGGCTCGATCATCGTTACTGGGTTCGCTCCCCGAAATGGGCTTCCTTGGACGGACGGTGCGAACGGCCCATGGGACGGCCCGGACCCATTGCGTCCGGGCCGTCCCGTGGTCTGCTATGCGGGCTTACGGGCGCGGATAAACCCCGAGAAGATCGCCCCGTCGAGCGCTTTCCGATCCTCCGGTGACAGCCCGTCGGTGGCAGAAGTACCCACGGAGGCTTCCATGTCCTCGAGCGTGTAGCGCCGGGTCGGTTCGATGGATGCCTCGACGAACCCGGCCTCCGTCAGCAGCACCAGGTATTCGGCCCGATCCAACGCGCCCGCGACGCATCCGACGTAGGCCGACATGTCCTCTCTCACGGCCGCCGGAATCTCGCCTTCGGTGACCACGTCCGAAACGGCGAATCGACCTCCGGGGCGCAACACCCGAAACGCCTCGCGGAGGACTCGGGGCTTGTCGGCGGAGAGGTTGATGACGCAGTTCGAGACGATTACGTCCACGCTGGCGTCCGGGAGGGGAATCTCCTCGATGTGGCCTTTGAGGAACGCCACGTTGGAGGCCCCCGCCGCCGCCTTGTTCTTCTCGGCCAGCGCCAGCATCTCGTCCGTCATGTCGAGCCCGTAGGCGAAACCGGTGGGACCGACCCGCTTCGCCGAGAGCAGCACGTCGATGCCGCCTCCGCTTCCGAGGTCAAGGACGGATTCGCCGGGCTTGAGTTCGGCGAGGGCGGTCGGGTTGCCGCAACCGAGGGATGCAAGGACGGCCTGCTCGGGCAGGTTCTGGGTGTCCACGGCCTCGTAGAGGTTGGCGGTGATCGGGTCGAAGCCCTGGTTCTCGCCGCAACAACTCGTGCCGCAGCAAGCCTTCTGTTCGCCTTTGAGGACGACCTGAGCGAGCCTTCCGTACTGCTCCTTCACGACGGTGCGCACGTGTTCAAGGTTGGTTGAGTTCATCGATTCTCCTGGTCGAACGAAGACGGGTCGAGGAACTCGGCCATGGCCGCGACGGCTTCCGGCCGAATCCGACAGATCAGGTACTTGCCCCGGCGCTCGACGTCGAGCAGACCCGCGATCCGCATCTCCTTCAGGTGGTGCGACACCCGCGAGTTCGCGCGCTCGACGCCGGTGATCTGGCAACAAACCTCGCCGACGGTCATCCCGTCGAAGGGCGCCACCTCGCCGGTGTCGGCCATCGCCAGGCGACAACAACCCGACCGAAGCATCCTAAAGATCTCCAAACGGGTCGGATCGCCAAGGGCGCGAAAGTACCGATCGACACCCGTTTTCGTTTCAACGTTTCTACTGATGTTGAAACGATACCCCCGAATTGGGGCCGCCCGGGGCTTTCGTCCCGGGCGGCCAACGGACGCGCTTCGCGAAGCGTTAGCGAACGGGGTTGCCCGCTTGGTCGAGAACCGGCTTGCCGCCCGCCGAGTAGAACGACTTGCCCCACATGAAGGCCTCGGGGTTCAGGGTCGCGGCGAGGCGTTGGAACTTCGCGTGACCGTCCGAGAACGTGTAGTTGGACCCATCGCCGAACATGGCCGGGTTGATGTACTTGATGTGCGGGAGCGTTCCCGACTCCTGGGTGGCACAAATGTCGAACGCGCTCTTGGCCACGTCGAGGGTGACGGCGTAGATCGGCACCGAGTACTCGGCCACCTGCTCGCCCGCCCACTTACCGCCCGACTGGGTCATAACGGCGTTGGTCGGACGGTGCGACTTGTTCACCACGTTGTTGTTCTGTTGGAACGAAGAGTCGAATACGCAGGACGGGTGCGCGGAGTAAGGCACGAAGATGATCGTTTGGGCGGGCACGTCCACCGAGGTGACGCCGACCACGTTCGCGGGGTCGATCGACCGACGCTTGCGCGGAATGAGCGCGGCGTTCGCGGTGTAGCTCTTGCGCGGTACCTGCGTGTCGCAGGCGTTGCCCGTCGGAGCCGGCGAGAAGTCGCCCAGGTTCGTGCAACTCGGCCAGCGCGGCTTCAAGCCCTGGTTCGGATCGCCGGGAGAGACCCACATCTCGACGCTCTTCATGTACGGCATAAGCATCGCGGAGATATCCACATAGCCGTTGACTTCGCCGAGATCGTTCTTGTACCAGTAGCCCTGGGGATAGACGTCGTCATAGTCGCTGACGTACATCATGGTGGCGAGTCCGATCTGCTTCGAGTTCGAGAGGTCGGCGGTCTTCTTCGCGGCCTGCTTGGCCTGAGCGAACACGGGGAACAGGATGGCGGCGAGTATCGCGATAATCGCGATGACGACGAGCAGTTCGATCAATGTGAAAGCTTTCTTCAAGGGGATTTGTCCTCCGTGCCGGTGGCAGGCGCCCCCAGAGCGTGACGGAGGCGCCGACCCCTTATCCTTCCCTTGACCAAAGCATCACGCGACCTTAATCGGGCGAAGCGTGGGCCCGCACGAGCCTGTCCGCCAGTTCGAGCGCGTCCGTCGGCCAGTACTCCGGCGGACGTGGGCGACGGACCCGGCGGTCGTTCGCGGCAGGACGGCAGTCGAGAACGGCATCCACCCATCGCGACGGGATCGCACCTCGACCGTGGACGGCGCCCAAGAGCGCTCCGCAGATGGCGGCGTTGGTGTCCGTGTCGCCACCCCGCATGACGGTGTCCACCAGCGCCTCTTCCAAGCTTTCGGCTTGTAACAACTGCCACCAGGCGTTCTGGAACGCGATCAGAACCCAGCCCTGCTGGCGCGTGTAGTCTTCGGGCGGCTTCTCGGCGGCTTCGCGAAGGGCCGCGTCCAGGGTCGCCATCCCCGTAACCCAGTCCGCGACCGCCGTCTGATAGAGGTCGCGCGGACTCGGTCCGGTCCGGATCGCCATGCCGATCGCCCGCACGAAGATCGCGTTGGCCATGGCGCATACGGGGTGAGGATGCGTGAGGCCGGCATCCTGCCGAGCCCATCGCGCGACCGTTTCCGCGTCTCGGAAAGCGCCGAACACGCCGAGGGGACTGATCCGCATGAGCGCACCGTTGGCCTGGCTGTTCGGGTCCGGGCGGCCCCGAAGTCCCGCCGATACGGTGTTTCCACAGTCGAACGGGCCGCTGTTCAGCCAACGGAGGTAAGCGTCTCGGACGGCCGACTCGTCGTACGTCCCCCGCTCGACCAGAACCCGAGCAAGGGCGAGCGCCATTTCCGAGTCGTCCGTCGGTTGGCCGGCGATCGTCCCCCACGTTCCGCCGTCTGCAAGGTCGCGCACTCCGTTCGGGTAGGCGCGACGGATGTCTTCGGAGGACTGAAACTCGACCAGCCCGCCAAGCGCGTCGCCGATCAGTTGCCCGAGCAGGCAACCGCGAACTCGGTCTCGAACGTCGTCCATGCGGGGAGGATTCCCGCCGAATCGCCGCCGTCCTGCCCAGGGTGGAACCAAACGAGGACCCTCATGCTTAGAAGAAAACGTGCCCTCGCCAGAACCGGCCACCGCCCGAGCCCTCGCCGACCGAAGGACACGAAGGTGCTTCCCCGTCGGCATCCGCCGGGACGCGGCGCGCATCGCGAACGAATCGCTCGGCCTGCTGTTCCCGCACTTCTCGCACGAAACGGACTGCGACGAGTCGAACCTCCAGAACCACCTCGACAACCTCGAACACACTCTTCGGCGCGTTCATGCCGCCGTCGCCGATCCTCAAGGCGAGCCAGATCCGGTCGCGCCCTTTCTTGGGTCCCTGCCGGCAATCCACGACGCGCTCGACCTTGACGCAAGGGCGATCGCTGAAGGCGACCCGGCCGCCTCCGGCGTGGACGAGGTGATCCTGACCTACCCGGGGTTCTACGCGATCGGTGTTTACCGCCTAGCCCATGCCCTCCACCGACTCGGCTACCCCTTGCTTCCACGCCTGATGAGCGAGTACGCCCACCGCGAAACCGGCATCGACATCCACCCCGGCGCCACCATCGGCCGTTCGTTCTTCATCGACCATGGAACCGGCCTGGTGATCGGCGAAACCGCCTCGATCGGAAACGGGGTGAAGCTGTACCAGGGCGTCACCCTCGGTGCGCTCCAGGTGCGCAAGGGCCTCGCGGCCCGGAAGCGCCACCCCACGCTCGGCGACAACGTCGTCGTGTACGCCAATGCGACGATCCTTGGCGGCGAGACGACCATTGGTCACGACTCGATCGTCGCGGGAAACGCTTGGGTCACCGAATCCGTACCACCTTTCAGTATTGTCGGGCGCCACAGCGACGTGCGTCCCCGGCGTCCCGGCGAGGACGCCGACCTTGAGTTCCACATCTGACGACGCCAATGAAAGCCGACACCATTCTGGACACCATCGGGGCGACGCCCCACCTCCGCATCAACCGCCTTTACGACCCCCGCGTCACCGTCTTCGCCAAACTCGAGCGTAGCAACCCCGGGGGAAGCATCAAGGACCGAATCGCCCTTTCGATGATCGAGGACGCCGAGCGGCGGGGGGTTCTCAAACCGGGCGCGACGATCGTCGAACCGACGTCCGGCAACACCGGCATCGGACTCGCTCTCGTCGCCGCCGTCAAGGGGTACCCCCTCGTGCTGGTGATGCCCGAATCGATGTCCGTCGAGCGACGACGACTCATGGCGGCCTATGGCGCGACCTTCGAACTGACCCCCCGCGAGAAGGGAATGAAGGGAGCGATCGCCCGCGCGGAAGAGCTACTCGCCGAACTCCCGGGTGCCTTCATGCCCCAGCAGTTCGACAACCCCGCCAACGTGGAGGTCCATCGCCGCACCACCGCGCAAGAGGTCCTTGCCGACTTTGCCGATGGGCTCGACTATCTGATCACGGGGGTGGGTACGGGCGGTCACATCACTGGGGTCGGCGAGGTGCTCAAGGAGCGATGGCCGAACCTGAAGGTGCTTGCGGTCGAACCCGAAAAGTCGCCCGTCATTTCCGGGGGCGACCCCTCGCCCCACCGGATTCAGGGCATCGGGGCCGGCTTCATCCCCGCCAACCTGCACCGTGATGTGTTGGACGGTGTCGTGACGGTGAGCGAAGAAGAAGCGATGGACTATGCGAGGCGCGCCGCCCGCGAGGAAGGGCTGTTCGTCGGCGTGTCGTCCGGGGCGTCCCTCGCCGCCGTGGCCAAGACGATCCCCTTGATGAGCGACGGAGCAAGGGTGTTGACCTTCGTCTACGACACGGGAGAGCGGTACCTGTCCGTCGAAGGCCTCTTCTAGAGCGGGACTTGCGTCCGGGGCGGAGGGAACGGGACGTTCCCGTGTCGAAAGGAGGGTTCATGCTTTGGCGCCCCCTCTCCTCGCCCTTCCTGCAACGATCGGGGGCCGGGCGATGACGTGGTTGGACGAAGGGCTTGCCCATGGCCCGTTGCTCGGTGACGGCGCGATGGGGACGATGCTCTTGCGGGCCGGCTTGAAGCCAGGCACGAGTTCCGAGTTGTGGAACGTCGAACGACCCGATGCCGTCGAGGCCGTTCATCGCGCCTACGTCGACGCCGGGGCGCGGATAATCACCACGAACACGTTTGGCGGCTCCCCCATCGCCCTGGGTCGCCACGGACTGGGCGATCGCGCGGCCGAACTGAACGCCGCGGCGGTCTCGCTGGCCAGGCGGGCGTCGGACGGAAAAGCCCGCGTCATCGGGGACGTCGGCCCCTTCGGCGGCTTTCTCGAGCCCTATGGCGACACGACGATCGAGGAACTGGAAACCACTCTGCGGACGCAGATCGGCGCTCTGCGCGATGCGGGGGCCGATGGCATCGTCGTCGAAACGATGGTCGATCCGGTGGAGTTGGCGACGGCGGTTCGCGTCGCCCGTGAGCACGGCGAGTGGCCCGTCTTCGCCACCTTCGCCTTTCAGAGGCACGTTGACGGGTTCAGAACCCTGATGGGTACCACCGTCGAACAGGCCATTTCCGCCGCGCTGATGGCCGGTGCGGACGCGGTCGGCGCCAACTGCGGAACGGACCTCGGTTTGGACGACTATCTGCGCCTGGCCGATGCGCTCGTCGGCTGCGCCGACGGCCGACCCGTCATCGTCCAGCCGAACGCCGGCACCCCTCACGAGGCCGACGGACGGATCGTCTATTTGGCAACCCCGATGGATTTGGCGGACTGGGCGCTCCGGGCGATCTCGGCGGGCGTCCGCATTCTTGGCGGTTGCTGCGGCACCACCCCCGACCACCTCCGAGCGATGGCGCGGATTCTCGACGCATTGGCTTGATCCAACGGCGACCGGCCAAACCTGGAGCCGACGACCGGATTCGAACCGGTGACCTGCTGTTTACGAAATGGACGCAGGGGGAACTGCCGGGTGCCATGGCGTGGCCGAAAGTGCCGTTTTGAACTTGGCGGCGTAGTTCCTCGCGCTTACGGTACCGTACCGTACCGCGGCGTATGACTTCAAAGTGACTTCACGAATGACTTCAGAGTGACTTCCAAAACAGCCATGATTTGGGTCCTCCCGGCTGACTCCCATGGCACCGTGTCGAGAGTGCCAACCGGAGCGCTCGACGCACGACACTCCCGAGTCGCCCGCAACGCCGCGTTGGCGCCTGACCGCGCAACCGTGTAAGGCGCCTGAGTAAGGGCAACGATGCGTCGCCAGGACGAGCCGTCCCACTCGGCTCTTGCCTCAAGGACGGGCTACTGCCGCAGCGGTGCCTGCTCGGCCCCGAAGACCGTCGCCACCCGGGCCCCGTCCGGTCGCGCGGGGCCACCATCGACCGGCTCGGGCGCCCCGATCGGAGGTCGCGCCGCCACGCTCGCAACGACCCGCATGATCGTGTCCGCCAGTTCCCAAGGGCAGCGCTTCGCCGCCTCTTGGATCAAAACCAACTCCGCTTGAGTGATCGTGTACATCGTCTAGCCACCCAGAATCCCCTTGACCTTGAGCGCTTCGATCAGCGTTCCCAAAATGTCCGCCAGCTCGTCCACGGTCGTCGCGTTCGCGTCGCAGGTCCGATCCGCCGAGAGGTTCGCGAACATCGTCCAACCTCCCTCCGCCAGACCCACCGTCCCGCCTTTAAAGGCGAATCCCCCGTCCGACCGCAGCGTCAGCAACGAAGCCCCCGCCGAATCCTCGAACACCGAGACGTTCGTCCCCGAGGTCGCGCCGAGGGAGCGCACCACCAGCCGCCCCGATCCCGAGACGACCGACCCGATCTGCACGACCGACGAGTTCTGACCCAGCGCGAACAGCCCGGGCGTCAGCGTCGCGTAGAGGGTGCCCGTCGGCGTCGTGGCCGTGGGTCCGGCGTAGAACCCGATGCTCGTGGCCGCGTTGCCCAAAGACGACCCCCCGCCGATCAGGAGGCTGTTGGCCGCCGCCCCCGCCGTCAGCAAGAAAGCCAGAAAGGGCTTCTCCGCGTTCGTGTAGTGCTGGCATCCGTACCGAGCGGACTTGGTCGTCGCGTCCGTGACCGTGTCCGCTCCCACGCAGAACCCGTTCGTCGTCCTCCAGTGCAGTCCGTAGCTCGGCGCCGCCCCCAGACCGATGCCGAAGGACCCGTCCACGAGCAGACTGTCCGGCGTTCGCAACAGGTCCGCCACCCCCCGGTAGAGAAGCGTGTCCCCTCCGAGCAGTACCGATCCCGACACCGCGAGTTGCGAGCCGTCGAACGTCAGGTTCGCGCTCGTCGCCAGCAGCGACGAGGCGTCCTGGAACAACACCCGGTTCGCCCCGCCGCCCGAGACCGGATCGCCCGCCGCCAAGGCCGCGAAGCCGAACGAGGTCGCCCCCGTCGCCTTCAGCAGGTGGCCCGTCGTCAGACCCGAAACCGTGTGCGCGCCCGTCAGCGAGTGCGAGGGCAGGTCGCCCGAGACCAGGTCCCGCGTCTCGAGCGACGCCCCGCCCGAATGGACCGCCACGAACTTGCCCGCCGAGGGCGACGCGATCAGGTCCAAGGGCGACCAGCGAGAGGGTAGGGGGGGAGTAGCCATGTGTCAGACCGTGTACCAATGACCGCCCGCGCAGATCAGGCGGATCGAGCCGTAAGCCAAAGTGATCGTGCGGTTCGAGGTCGAGCCGTCGAGGTTCACCCCCGGCGCCGGGTCCAGCGTGATCGCGTTCGTCGCGGCCGCGCCGCCCACGTCCTTGACGGTGCGGACCCGCGAGTCCCACCCCGTCGGGTCCACGAGGTCGATCGTCACCGCGCCCCCGGTCGTATCGACGCGCAGAACCTCGTCGTAAGCGGCGATCGCGCCCGAGGACGAGACCGCCCGCGTTCGGGGCGACCGAGGGTCGAATCCGTCTTGGCTCACGTAAGGCATGGTCAGAACTCGCCGGTGTCCGAAAAGTCGATCTTCGCGACGCCCCCCTCGGACCACACCAGCCCCACCCGCGAGGAACCGCGCGATCCCCGCGAGACGAAGCAGTCGATCCCGCCGGCGTCCACACCCGTCTTGGCGACGAACGGCCCCTTGAGAACGTTGAACGAGGCGTCGAGCAGCTTGCCCTTCAGATCCGTCCCGTCGATCCAGTAGCAGTAGATCGTGCCGTCGTCCGAAGAGCAGACCGTCGGGTAAGAGCCGCTTCCCAGAGTCGTCGCCAAAGTCCACCTCCCGCCGTGGTCGTTCGCCCGGTAGAGATCGACCGTCCCCGCGTCGGAGACGATCAGGAACCGCCGTCCCTCGCGCGAGGCCCGTTCCCGCGCGAGCCGAACCCAGTCCGCCGTGATCTTCTGCGGAACCCGGTCCCAAGGGATCGGCAAAACGTTTCCCCGCCCCTCCTCGACGTACCAGGTCCCGTCCTCCCGATACCCCCAGGCGTGCTCGAAGGCCGGACCGACGTCGTAGAACGGACCAGACGAGCCGGTTCGGTCGAACACGATCGCGAGGTACCCGTGCCAGGGACTCGCGAGCGCCAGCCGGTCCCCCGCACCGATCGGGTGGCTCGGCCCCTCCGAATTGTCGAGGCGCAGGTCGTGGTCCCAAACGTGCCACCCGGAGACCGCGAACAGACCGGAAGTCGCCCCGATCGGCGTCGCCGTCAGCGGGTCCGTCTGCTCCAGCGCGTTCGAGTTCGACGACAAGAACCTCCGCCGCGAACAGCACGACCAAGTCTTGAGGACCGCCTCCGTTCCCGTTTCCGCCAGGGCGTCGTCCCGGTCCCGGTTCGGGCACCCGATAGACGGCGGACACTCCGCCCAGGAGTTGATCACGAGCGCGGACGAACGCGAACCCTTCGTCACCGGCACCGTCAGGGTGTCGCTCGCGACGTCCTCGATCGTGGAGCCCTCCGCAGGGTCGTACAACGCAGCGATGCGGGCCGCCGCGTCCGTTTCGGCTGCCAACCCCCGCAGGAACGCGTTCTCCCAGCACAGCCAGTCCCAGGCCTTCGGGACCCGCCACGGGTCGGGCACCGAAGCCGCGTACGGCGCGTCCGTGTCGAACTTGAGCGAGCCGAACCGCCCTCCGGGACCGTCCGCCCAGAGCAGGTCGCCCACCTGAGCCGTTTCCGGCACCACCGTCGGCTCCGACGTCCTCGGGGTCACCGTCGGGTAGGCCAGGCTCATCGAGGCTCCCGCCGAAGTCAGCGTCACCGCGAACCGCAGGTATCGCGCCGACCTTGCCCTGAGCAACCGAGGGAACGCCGCTGTCCGGGGATCGGCGAACAGCGCCGCGCTGATCCCCGAGGGTCCCGAGTCCACCCCCGTGTCGCGGGTCAGGAACGTTAGGTACCCGAACTCTTGGGCCCAGGTCC
Organism: Fimbriimonadaceae bacterium; assembly: GCA_026129685.1. Lineage (GTDB taxonomy): Bacteria > Armatimonadota > Fimbriimonadia > Fimbriimonadales > Fimbriimonadaceae > UBA2387. The sequence continues at coordinate 14,251 of JAHCHO010000008.1, read as the reverse complement.
CGGCGTACTTCGTCGCCGCCAGGGTCGAGGGCCACGAGTACGTCCCCGGCGCCGTCCCCAAAGTCGTCTCCGCGCCGTCCCACCCGACCAGGCTCGCCGTCACCGCCGCGACCGACGCGCCCGACCAGGAGACCGCGAACGTTTCGGCGAGCATCATGGCCCCGTAGGGCGAAACCGCGAACGACAGCAGATCGAGGTCCACCGTGACGAGCGTCTCGCCGGGGTTCGCCGTCACCGTGATCGCCGCCCCGTGCGACAGGCTCCCGCCGACTGCCGACCAAAGGGAAGCGTGGGTCGGAACCAACGCCCCCGAGACCGAAGCCAAGTCTCGTCGCTTGAACCGCGAGACGCCCCACCAGGAGACGTCCTGCGGAGCGACCATCGAGGACACGTATCCCGCCAGTCCCGATTCGTCCAGCGGTTCGAGCATCACGTCCGTTCGACGCTCGACGTTCTCGTCCTCGGGAAGGGCCGGGTGCGTCAGAAACTGCTGACGTTGCCAGAACCAGTAGGTCCCCGGCGTCGCCGTCTCCCCGAACACCGGCCACAGCGACGAGGACTCGTCCGGGAACCAGAGGATCGTGGACCAGTGCGGCGAGCAGATCGTCGCGACGTACCAGGCCAGATCGTCGCTCGTGTACCGGAGGTAGCCGAACGTGTGGCCCGTCACGTCCGTGACGTTGTCCACCCCGAACGAGGAGCGGATCGTCTTGGCCGCGTACTGGCCCATTAGGTCCCAGTCGCTCCGAACCGCGTCCAACTCGTAGGGCGCGAACAGATCGTCCCCGAACGCGTCCTCCAACGCGTGCGCCGAACCGCCCACCGTCGCAAGAATCTCGTCTCGATTCGCGTGGACCGGCGTCTCCGAGGAGTTCGTCGTCAAGGTCCCGAACGGCGGATACCCCGTGTAACAGATCGAAGAGGCCGTGCGCTTGGTCGCGGGAAGCGCTCCCCGGTAAACGAGCGCCGCGTACTCCGGACCCAAACGCTCGACCGAGCGAACCAGGTTCGGGCACGCCCAGACCGACGACGAACCGATCTCGTGGATCAGGTGGTTCGTCGCCGGCTGCGCGAACACCGCCCGCGCGGTCGCCGTCATCGTCGCGATCGTCGTACCGCCGATCGAGGGCGTGCCCGGCGAGACGCCGCAGGTCAGCGCCGGAATCGCCTCGACCGAGACCAGAACCTCCGGTTCGAACCACGTCCCGTCCTGCAGGTAGGTCCAACCTCCCGCCGTCACCGCCGCGTCCACTGTGTAGTCGAACGTCGTCGCCCCGTCCGCCCCGATCCATAGCGGCGGTTGCGGGTTGTGCGAGGCGTGGGCCGCCACCCGCGCCGGAATCCCGATGAGCGGGACCGAAGGGGCGGTCAACAGGCCCCACGGACCGTCCACCGACCCCGATCCGAGCGTCCGAAGGAGCGTCCCCTGCCCGTAGAGCCGAATCTCCGAAAACGTCACCCGCCAGTGATACAAACCGAGGGTCGTCGTGACGAAAACCTTGAGGTCGTCGAGTTCCACTCGTACCGACGGGTCGCTCGTGAACCCCGACGACGTGGTGAACCACGACTCCGACAGGTCCGGGATCTCCCAACCCCAGCTCGTGACGTCCCCGCTCGAGAGCTTCGTCGTCCGGGCGTAGGCGAAGATCGCCCGTTGCCGGGAAGCCGCCAGGTTGGGCGCCGTCTGCGTCTCGACCTCGACTCCCCCGCGACATCCCGCGAGCGTCCCCGAACGGGTCGCCGTCACCGCTCCCTCCGCCAGCAGCGCGTAGCGCTCGACGGACCAATAGAGACCGGCGTTCATGGCTGTCGTTTCCTCAGAGGCAGACCGTACAGGCGGATGCTCTCTCCGCTCCCGTGCTCTCTATCCAGAGATAGGAATGCCCCGATCTCCCAGCGCGATTCACGGTTTCGGCACGATGGTCACCTTCGACGGGTTCTTTCGCGCCAGGTCCTCGGAGCCCTTGCGAACGATCGTCTTCGTGAACCGCTTGGCCGCCGCCAGCCGCTGGGCCGTGCGCAGGCCGGTCCTCAAACCCCGGTGACCTCCCACATCGTGATCGCGCGGTTCGAGCCGTCCGTCCGGTAGAAGAGGTCTTGAGAGGGACCGCACTCGACCGTCACCGCCTGGCCGGGACCCACCCGCGCCAGCACTCCCGTCGTCGTGGTCATACCCGACGAGACCCCCACGTACAGCCGCGCGTCCGGCGACTCGTCGTTGAGCACGAAACGAACCGCCAATCGGTCGGGCGAGGGCGTGCCGAACGCCTCCGCCGGGGTCGCGTCCGCCGTGTCGTCGGTCGGATTGACGTAGAGGAGTGCCGCCATAGTCTAAAGTCCACCGTCGAGCGAGACGTATCCGAACCGGGATTCCCGGTACAGGGTCCAGGCGGGCGTCTCCGGCGCGGGCGCCGTCCCGCCGCCCAGATAGTCGCCCAGGTACGTGACGTCCCGCAGAACCAGGTCGTCCGGGTTCTCCCGCACGCATCGGCCGCCGTAGCCCCGAATCCGAAACGAGCCGCACTCGTCGAGCGTCACCACGAGCCCCCGCGCCACCGGGACCCACGAGTCGTTCGGATCGAGGATCGGATCGCACGTCCATTCGTCCACGATCCGCCGGGGCGTCAGCCGGTCGAACAGAAGAAGCGCCGCCCGCCGGGCCGTCGCGTCGTCCCGCACGATCTTGTCCGCCAGGCCGTAGACGACCGGCTCTCCGATCCAGTTGGCGGGCCGATCCGCGACCGCGAGCGTCGGGTCCTGCGAGGCCCGGTCCACGATCTTGGTCTGGACGGGCCGATCCTCGCGCGCGTCCCAGCCCAGAACGTGAATCTCGTTCGCCTCCGGCTCGAGGGCGCCGCTCTTGCGCGCGCGCACCACGAACCTCGGCGCCCGGTCGCGCGCCTCGTCGGCCGAGAACGAGTAGGGCGCGCTCTGCAGAGCCGTTTCCGCGTCCGCGATCCGCGTCCAGAGCGTCGCTCGCGAGGCCGCCCGCGCCGAGGTCGGCGTGTCCTCCGGCGCCCGCAGGAAGAACCGGGGCCGCCCGCCCGTCGAAACCGCCTCGAAACCCATCGTCCAGGTCGGGATCAGCGTCTCGAAGAGGTCCTTGAGGCACTCGGAGGCGGTCTGGCCCGCCTCGCAGACGTGCGTCAAGCGCGAACCGTCCGCCACCAGCACGTAGTCCGCGTCGTCGATGGCGGTCTGGGCCGGGTCCTGCGCGGTCTCGCTCTCCCAGTCGTTCCCGGGATCGTTCCCGATCCCGACCTGCCACAGAATCTTCCGCACCGCCTGGCGCAGCGTCAGCCCGTCGAGGACCATCGGCGAGCGGAACACGTACCGCTCCAGCCGCTTCCACCCGTCCCGCACCCGGATCGCCAACCGGTCGTTCGCCGGGCCGAACCCTTCCGTCAGCTCCGGCGGCTCCGAGACCCCGTCGAAGATCACGAGCGATCCCGCCCGAACCTGAACGGGCCGCGAGCCGTGCGCGAGCAGGTCCGGACCGCCGCCGCCCGCCAGACCCGTCGGGTCCTTGAGGGTCAGTCGGAACTCCGCCCCGTCCGGCTCTTCCGGGAAGTCGAACTCGAGCCTGACGATCGAGTCCGTGAGGTCGGTCTCGTCCGCGTCGTCCGTCTCGGCGAACCGGTCGTCGTCGTCGGGCGCGTACTCGAAGGCCGCCGCGTAGACCTCCGGCGTGAACCGGGAGTCCGTCGTCGCCAGCTCGAACCGGATCAGTCCCTCCCGCCGAAAGCCGTCGGGCACGAAGATCGTCGAAGACGAGTCCCAGCGACGCATCGTCGCCGCCACCGTGCAGGCGACGTGGTCCCACGAGTCGCTGTAGATCGTCCGGGGCACGTCCGTGGACTGCTGATTGAGCAGGACCGCCCCCGTTGGCGGCGCCGAGGGGAACGAGACCTTCTTGGACCAGGCCGTTCCCGAGCTCGGGTACCGCACCGGGGCGAATCGGACCTTGACCTTCCCCGTCGGGACCTTCCACCAGAAACGTCGGGCCGGCACCACCTCGCCCGCGTCCTCCGCGATCGGCAGCACCGCGCTGAATCCCTGGCCGCTCGAGACCCCCCAGACCAGCAGCTCCCGCCGCCGCCAGGGGATCAGGAGGACCGAGGCGAACCGGTTCGCGTCGATCCCCGCCGCCTCCGACTCGCCCGTCGTTCCGCTCGAACCGATGGACTCCGTCTTGATCAAACGGCCGCGCCACCAGACCTCGACCTGGCCGCCGTGGTAGAAGCGCAGCGAAAGGTCCGCTCCCGCGTACCCGCCGCCGCCCCAGCCGCACTCCATCTGGACGAACGACTCCGTGCCCGTCCCGAACGCGAACCAAGAGAGCGAGACGCCCTCGTTCCTCGCCAGGCTCGCCGTCGTCTCGACCACCCGGTCGGCGTCCACCGTCAGGTCGCCCGACTCGGCCTCCGTCCACCAGTCGCCCGAAACCGCGAACTCGGACTCCTTGAACGCCGCCGTCCCGCCCGCCGTCAGCGTGTAGCCGGCGAGCCGAAACCGGGCGTGGATTCCCGTCGTCGTCGTCGTCCACTCGTCCTTCAGGACCATAGGACGCAGGAGGAGCGTCTTGGTGACCGGATCGAGCCAGGTCGAGTTCGAGGAGATCGTCGTCGAACGGTCCAGGTCGTCCTCGTAAGTCCGCACCATCGCCCGCTCCGCGTCCGCGACGACGCGCCTCTGCGCCGTGTCGAACCACACCGTCCACGCGTCCGGAAAACTCGCCATGAACCGAACCTATCCCTCGGGATCGGGACGACGACCCTCCAGCCGCGCGAAGGCCTCTCCGAGACGCCGCCGCGCGTCCGGGGGCGCCAACGCCTCGCGCAACGACTCGCGACGCCACAGCGCCCGCGCCTCCGAACGCCGCATCGTCGGCAGACCCGGCCGGTACACCGGCGGGTCCTCCCGCCGCAGGTCGCCCAGCCGCCGCAGGAACGTCGCCGGGGCCGGGAACTCCTCTTCCGACTCCAAGATTCGCAGGGAGACCCGTTCCACTTCCGCCGCCGAAGCGTCCGCCCGCTCCAAAACTGCCATCCACGTCCGCGCCACCTGCTCCGGGTCCTTCGGATACCGCAACGCCTGCCACACCTCGAGCGCCGTCGCCAGCGCTTCGGCGCGCGTCACGACGTCGCCTCCAGCATCGCCGCCACCCGCCGCGCGCGCTCACCGTCCGGTCCTCGTCCCGGTGGTCCGGCGGCTCGCGCCGCCCCCTTCTCGGGAAAGAGCCCCTGCCAGCCGTGACGAATCGAGTCCTCGATCGCCCGCACCGCGACCACCGGCCCGTGCCGCGCCAACTCCGCCAACTGCCGCTCCTCCGTCATCGGTTTGAGCGGGTGCCGAATCTGGCGCCGGTGCCGAAGCCAGTCCGCCCAGGCCGCCCGAAACCCCGGTGTGTCCAAGACCGCCGGAATCGCCTCGCGCGGCTCCGGCTCCGGCCCGGGCTCTGGCTCCGGCATCGCGCGCGAGACGGCATGCGCACCCCGTTCGTCCTCCGTGACGTCGGCGTTCGCACGCCGTGCGCACACCGTCGACGTGTCGTCCGACTCCGGCCCCCCGAGCGGGTCGCCCCCGATCACCGTGAGACCGGCCCGCCGTAGCGCCGCCCGCGTCGTATGGTCCACGTGGTCCGCCCAATCGTGCACCAGCAATCGGTGCGCCTCCGAGCGGTCGAGCCAGCGCGCCTTGACGAGCGCCTCGATCAACCCTCCCGGCGCCCCGTCCCACTCGAGCCAAGCCTCGATCTCCTCGTCGGAATACCGCCCGATGTTCCCCTGCGGCGCGAACCGTCCCGCGAACTGCCACAGGCACTCCAGATAACCCAGCGTTCCGCTTCGGTTCGTGTCGAGCAAGCGCTTGAGCAAGTTGAACTTGGGGTGATCGATGACGCCGCGTTTGGCCATAGCGGTACTCCGTTCCTCGTGATTGCGGAGGCAAACCTGTCCTGTGATCTCTTTCCCCTCTGTCATCCTGAGCGAAGCGAAGGATCCCCGGCACCGCCCGCCCCTGTCATCCTGAGCGAGACCTGTCATCCTGAGCGAAGCGAAGGATCCCGGTCCCGTAAAGCCCCCTGAACAAGCGTTACTTGGTCTGCCTTGCCTCGAGCCCCAGAGCGCAGCGAAAGACCCCCGGTTCCCCCCCTGTCATCCGGAGCGCAGCGAAGGACCCCCTTACACCCCAAGCCCGCCATCGGCCACAATCGCCCCGTGGGCCGGCCGCCCCTCACCGACGACGATCTGAACCCTTCCTACTGCACCGACTGCCGAAAGCGCATCCCCCGCGCCGAAAGCATGGCGAACGGCGGCCGGTGCGTCGCGTGCGCCGCCCCCGCCCCGTCGCCCCCGCCCGTCGTCGCCGTACTACCTCCCAGAACCCCCCGCCCGCCTTGGGCCAACCGCTTCTCCCAGGGCCTTGGACAAGACGTCGGACTCGCCGTCGGGTGCCTTGTCGCCGCCGTGTTCGGCCTCGGCGCCCTCGCCCTCCTCGCCTCCCTGGGCGCCCAGCGAAACGCGCGCGAGTCCGCTCTCCGCGATGCGGGCGCCAGGCACCTTCGCAACGGCGCCCTCGTCCTCCTGGTCTACGCCGCCGACCACGACGGCCGCCTTCCTCCCCGCCTTCGAAGCCTGGGCGAACTCGCGCCCAGCCTGAGCGAGTATGTTCGTGACCCGAACGATCTGCGGTCCCACAACCCGAACGGCGGCCAGATCCTCGCCAACGACCTCCTCGCCGCCCGCCAGCCGGATCGCTTCCTCGACCCCGGCCGTGTCCTCCTGCTTCACGACGAGCGCCTCTGGCCCCGAACCCGGCTCTCCCTGCTCCTCGCCACCGCCGAAGCAACCGCCGTCTTCGTCGCCGAAGGGGAGTTCCGAAACCGGTTCGTGCTGGACCCGAGCGATCGAACCCCCTGACCCGCCCCTCACGCCAGCACGCCGTCCCGCTTGAGCCGCATCACCGTGTCGATCAGCTCGTTCGCCCCGCCCAACACCGTGATGGTGACCGAATTGCCTCGACCCCGACGGTTCTGCCCGAGTTCGATCGGCGACACTCCGAAGCGCCCCAGATTCCCGCCCCCGAAGATCATGCGCTGAAGCTCGCCCAGGCGCTCGCTCGCCTCCGTGTTCCGTTCGATCGCTCCCGTCAGCCGCGTCATCGCGGCGGCCGCCCCGCGCCGCGCTCCGTCCTCCGCGAACGGCTTCTCCCGCTCCGGTTCCTTCTGCTTGACCGCCCAGATCGCCCGCTGTCTCGCGATCCACTCGCGGTCCCGCCCCGGCATCGCCCGCTGAACCGCCTCGTCCGTTTGGCCCTCCCCGAACATCCGCCGCGCCGCGTGCACGTCTCGCCGCGTCCTCGCGAGGTCCATTTGGGTCTCGATCCCGGACCGATTCTTGGCCTGCGTGTCCCGCACCGGACCCGTCGCCCAGTCGAGAAGCCGCTTGACCATCCCCACCCCCGGAATCGCCGCGCCGATCGTGTCGAGGTAGTTCCCCGTCTCCTTTGTCGCGATCCCGATCCAGTCCACCAGCGTCTGGAACGCCGCCGTCAGGTCGCCCAGCGCCCCCGTCATGTTCTCCACCCCGTCCGTGGCGAAGATCGCGCCCAGCTTCTCGCCGAGCGTGGCGAACGCGCCCCCCTCGACCAGATCGTCGAGCGCCGTCGCGATCCCGCCGATCCCCCCGATCGCCGTGTTCACCCCCTCGCCGATCGAAACCTCCGCCAGGTGCCACGACGCCCGGACGTTCTCCAGCGAGTTCTTGACCCCGTCCGCCGCGCGCGGGACCTCCGCCAGTCGCGCGACGATGACCCCGAGCGCTTGCTTGGCCGTCACCCCCATCGCCGCGAGCTCCGCCCCTACCGACGTTCCGAACGCGTCCTTGAGCGCCCGCGCCGCGTAGGGCACGTTCTCGAGCACGGACCGCAGTTCGTCCCCGTCGATCTTCCCCTTCCGCAGCGCCTGCCGCAACTGCATGAGCGCGCTCGTCGTCTCCGTCGTCGCCATCCCGGCCAGCGCCGAGGCGTTCGCGAACTGGCGCAGCGTCTCCTCGGCCTCCGCCGCCGAAAGGCCCGCCTCCTGGAGCGCCCGCGAACCCGTGATCGCCCCCTCGAAGTCGATGCCGGGCAAACGCCCGATCTCCCGCAGCCGCTTGAGCTGCTTCTCCGCCTCCCGGCCGTCGCCGACGACGTTCTCGAAGCCCCTCTTCAGCGCCTCGAACTCGCCGAACGCCTCCAACGCCCCGAACGCGACCCGCGCCGCCACCGTGAGCGCCGCCAGCTCCGCCGTCAGCGCCGCCGTCGCCACCCGGAAGCCGGTGAGCGCCGCCCGTCCCGCGAGTCGCACCCCCGGTCCGAACGTCGAACCGAACGTCGCCCGGTCGTCCTGGTTCCGAACCCCGAACGCGAAGCGCGCCATCGGCGAGGCCGTCCCCCCCGGAAGCGAGAGCGCCGCCCGCGCGCCCGCCGCCGCCTTCGCCATCTGGCCCGTCGCCGCCGTCACGCGCCGCGAGGCCGCCACGTACTGGGAGGCGTCGAGCAGGTACCGCTCGATCACCGTGTTGACGCTAGTGGCCATGGTCCTCGCTCTGAAGAACGCGATGCGCCGCGAGCTCCGCGAGCGCCGTCTCCTCGACCTCCGTCAGAAGGTCGAACGGTTTGTGGAACGTCTCCAGGCTCAGGGCCTGGACGGCGAGTCGGAATCGGTACCCTCCGTCTCCGCGCGCTTTTTTTTGGACGCCTCGACACGGTCCGCCAGCCGCACCATGTCCAGCTCCTTCGACGCCGAGCGAATCGACTGGTACACGTGGTCGGCCAGCATCGGCGCCCGCAACATCCGCAAAGCGTCCCGCAGCCCGATCTTGGGCTCGACCGACAGCTCCGCGATCAGGTACGCCACGAAGGCGTCCCCCGCGTCCTCCGGCACCAGCCCCTCGAACGGATGACCGACGTCCTCCCCCGGCTTGGGCAGGTCGCGCACCCAGCCCGCCGCCCGCTCCTTGAGCCGCTCCCATTCCCCGTGCCGCGAAATGGGCCGAAACGTCAGCACCTCCCCCTTCGGCAGGACCACCGGGAACGGGCCCGGCTCCGGCGTGTACTCCTCGATCAGCCTCTCGATATCGAACATAAAGGGTCCCTAAGGAAACGAGAAGAGCCTCGCCGTCGGCGAGGCTCTCGCAGAAATCGAAAACGTTCGGCGGCTCAGTCCTCTTCGCGCGCCTTGCGCGTGCGAGCGAACCCGTAGCCCCCGGCGAAACCGGCAACGAGCGACACGATGTGGGGAGCGACCTGCACGACGACCTCGTCGTGGCCCGAACCCACCAGGTAGGCGATCAGGCCGAACGCCGCGAGGATCGCCACCATCCACGCCCACGTGGTCCACATCTTTTCTCGGTGGGATCGCTGGTCGGTCTTGTCGACCGCCTCGATCCACTGCGTCGTGTGCTCGGTCGTCCAGTTCTCGGCGATGTGGTCCCCGCCCTCGAGAAAGACGTCCTCGTCGTCATGCGCCACCAAGACCGCGTCTCGCACGACGTCCACCAACTCGGCGCGGGTCACGGGCGCGTCCGGATCGCCCGGCAACGCCTTCGACTCGCTCGTGGACGCGTACCCGGCGCGCCGACGACGCCTACTGTAGCGCACGCTCGCCCGCCATGAGTCTGCGAACCGAGCCCCGCTGGCGACGCCCGTGACGCCCCAACATCCATCGGGACGCGAGACGCGCCACCTCTCGATTGGCCAGCCGCTCCGCGCCCGCGGCGTCCATAAAGCCGCGATCGTACAGCTTGGCGATCGCGCGCAACCGAGCGACCGCTTGCCGCATCGCCGGATCCGGCGACCGTCCAAAACGAGCCAAGCGGTTCGCTATCGCCACCAACGCCTCCGAGTCCATCAGCGCTATATTACGCCGTTTCGTCCGAAACCGGAGGACCTCTCTCGCAAAAGGGGTCCCTACGGGGTCGCGTCGCCCACCGTGGCCGCGCCCTGCACCTGGCCGCTGAACGTCTGCTTGAGCAGCTGCCGTCGCCCGAACTGGATATCCGAGGACAGCAGGATCACGTTCGAGGCCGCGTAGGCCCGGTCCCCGCCCGGAACGATCCGCAACGGACGGCCCGCCGAACCCGCCGGGTAGTACAGGAGGTACTGCAAAAGCGTGTAGGCGCCCGAAGTGTAGGTCGGCGCCGTCATTCCCGCCGACGTCAGACGACCCACCAGCGACACCCGCTCCTTGTTCGGCGCCCGGTGCCCGCCGCCGAACCCCGCCGACTTCAGAAGCATCGGCGCCTGGAAGTTCACCGCGTTCACCGTGATCGAGGCGACCACCTCGAGCGTGGACTGGCTCGTCGCGTTCGCCATCAGCTCCGCCCAGGTCGCCGTCCCGTCGATCATCAGCTCGCCCTCGGCCGTGAACTCCGTGCCCACGATCTGCGGGTAGTCGTTCCAGTCCCCGATCCCCGCCGCCTCGAACGTCTCGTTCTGGAACCGGAGCGAACCGGACTCCAGCCGGCCGATCTGGTCGCTGCCCCCGATCGAGAAGAGCGAGACCGACAGGCCCGTTTTCCGCGCCCCCGCCGCTCCGACCAGCAGCTCGCCGTCGAAGGTCGTCTTCGATCCGAGCGCGTCGTGGATCGCGTAGCGCGAGTTGATCGCCCCGCCGTCCTCCGAGTCCACCTCGGTGAGCCAGTTGTACGTGCGGATCAGGCCCAGCATCTCGTTGCCCGAGTCGCCGATCGTGCCGGAGGCGATCCCCAGGTTCCAGAGAGAGTTGTCGAGCGCCGAGAGTCGGATTCCCATGGTTCAGTCCTTCAAAGCCGCCCGCTCGAAGCGGGCCCGTCGTCGCAGATATCGTTTCCTCAGTGCGGTCCCAAAGCCGCGCGCCCGCATGAGCCGCGTCCCGCCCGGCGCCAGCACGAACTTCCCCTCCGGGGAGAGGTTCATGAGGAGCTTGGCGTTCCCCCGCCGCATCGTTCGCCAGGCCCGCACCAGCCGGCCCGTCCGCGTCTGGATCGGCAGTCTCGGCACGCCGCCGAAGGGACGACGACGAGAGAACGGGTGCGTCCGGTCGATGACCGCGATGTACGCCGTCCCCGAGGTCAGCGCCACCGCCTCCTCGCGCATTCCCTCGCTCAGCGCGTCGTGCGCCACCGTGAGCGACCGCCGCTTCTTGGCGAAGCGCCGTTTCTGGTGCCCGGCAAAGCGCGCCATGCCCTGGAACGTCGCCACTAGATCACCGCCGCCGTGTCGCAGTCCACCGCGAAGCGCACCCGCACCTCGCAGACCGGCTCGCCGGGGTCGTCCCCCTGCTCCTCGAAGTCCACTTCCAGAATCCGAGGGTTGAACGCCGCCGAGTGGTACTCGACCGTGTCCATCAACTTCTCGATCAGCTGGTTCGCCCGCCGGACCTTCGCCGCCTCGATCCCGTTGGAGACCGCGTAGCTGTCCGCCGTCGAGAGGAACAGCGCCACCTCGAACTCGTAGGTCTGCAGGTCCGTCGTGAGCGTCCCGCCCTCGCCCTCGTTGTACCGAACGCTCGCCAGGCGCACCACCGCGAACGGCAGGGTCTCTTGAGAGCCCCGGCGCCGGGTCCCGATAAAGCACCGCGTCAGGTCGGTCCAGGCCAGGGCGACGTCCGCCGCCACGAAACCCGTCAGCGTGTCGAGAACCCGGCTCACGCCTTGCCCTCCGTCCGCTCCATCGTCACCTTCAGATGATCGAGCGCCAGCCCCGCCGACTGCTTGGACAGTGCCCGTACGACGTGGTCGAACCCGTCGAACGTGACCTTGTCGCCCACCTTGACCCCGTTCGCGAAGGACGTTCCGAGGTCGCAGTACAGCCGGAACGGGTTGCGCAGTTCGATCATGGTGTCCCGGTACGCCGACTCGCTCGATACGGGCTCGACGTAACAGGCCACCGAGGTCGGACTCGCCGCGAAACCCGGCGCCGTCGCGGAGGCGTTCGTCGCCGCCCGCCAGGACGCGGTGTGCGGCTTGAACGGAACCGGCATCAGAACCCCCGCTCGCCCTCGGGAATCTCCGGCTCCACCCGCGTCGCCTCCTCGGTCCTGGGCTTCCCTGCCGAACGCCTCCCACGACCCACCGCTCCCGCGTCGCCGCCGACCGACCCGCCACGAACCCCATCCGCCGAATCCCCGCTGCCACGATCCGTTCCGGCGCGCGGCCGCCCCGCCCCTTCCCCCTTCGGTCTCCTCACTCGAACCACTCTCCCATCGCGTCCGGGTTCGCCCCGGAAAGGCAGTCCTGAGCGTACAGCGCCCATCCGACGTCCGCCACCGTCGCGAAGACGAGGTCGCCGTCCCGCACGTGGTGCTCGAGGAAGAACTCCAGGCAGCGCCGGGCCTCCCCCACCATCCCCGCCGACGCGAACGCCGCCGCGAACATCGCCGCGTAAGGGAACACCCCGCCGTAACGGCCGCTCCGCCCCGCCCAGGGCGCGTGCGCCGCGATTCGGTCCAGGCAGACCCGCATCCGCCGCATCCGCTCGTTGTGGAGCGTCTTCGCGTCCGCCGATCCGTTGTACAGAGGCACCCGAAACAGAAGCGGCATGAGATACACCCAGATCTCCGGATAGAACGTGAGATGATCGTTCCCGCCCCATCCCGCGTTCGGGGCGGCGATTCGGTAGAACCAGTTGAGGAAATCGCCGTCCCCGTCCCACGCGTCGTCCAGCCCGTTCTTCAAGTTCTCGATCGCCCCCGCCACCGCGTTCGTCGTCAGCCAGGCCGTCTGCGTCCCGTTCCCGTGCGCCGTCACCCAGTTCGAGAAGTCGAGCAACCCGCGCAACACCTCGCAGTTGTCGCCCACCAGGCAGTACGGGTACACCGACTCCGTCTGGAACACCCGCGTCAGGTACCCCCCGCCCGTGTTCGCCATCGGGATCAGCACGTTGTAGTACAGGATGTCCGACAGCGCCGCCCAATTCGCGTCCCACCACGCGGCATAGGCGCCCCCGCGCCGCGCCAGCCGGACCGCCGTCCGAATCAGCACCGCCGCGTAGCTGTCGCACGAGTCCGGCGCCACGATCGTCCACGGCGATGGATACGCGTCGTCGTAAGGGTCGGCCGATCGCGACCGCCAGAACCACCTCGCTTCCGCCGTGCGCGCCACCCCGTAGACGTCTTGAAACGTCTTGCTCCCTCCGCCCGTCACGTACGCCGCCGGAACCACCGTCGTCGTGTTGAACATCGAGAGCGCCCGGTCGAGCGCCGCCTGGACCATCGCCGGTTCTCGGTCCGCCAACGACCACAACCCCAGCATCTCGAAGTACGGGTCGTGGCCCCCCACCTTGTCCGTCCGGATCGCGTTCGCGTAGTTTCCCGACGCCACCTTGCAGAGGCGCACGTACGGCTTGCCGAGGAAGGGCGTCCGCCCGAGCGACGACGGCGTCGTCAATCGGTTCGCGCACCCGTAGAGCGTCGCGACCGCGCCCCCGCTCTTCGTCGCCACGTAGAGCGGCAGGTCCTCCGGTTGCGGCAGCTGCTGCGCCCAAGGCTCGTACCCCACCGTTCCCCCGTGGACCAGCACGAGGTAGTCGCCGTCCGCCTCGCCCGCCAGATCGAGCGCCGTCTCCGGAACCGACACCAACGTGCCGTCCTCGTCGACGTACGCTCCCTCCGTCACCGTGACCGTCAGTCCGGTCGCGCTCGCCCCGCAACCGGAAACCAGCGCGACCGGATCCCGACCCTGAGCCAGGTGCAGCCGGAACCGTCCCGCCAGGTCCGCCTCGAGCGCCGTCACCTGGCTCTGGAGGTGGGTGTGCGACGAAGCCGCTTTGCCCGCCAAGGCGTCCGCCAGACCCGCCACCCCCTCGGTCGCGATCGGCAACGTTGGCGGATACGTGGCCGGCTTCCCCGTGATCGCGTCCCACGACGACGCCCCGCCCGCCGCCGGACCCGATCGACTCGAAAACGCCATCGTCAACCCCCGAGCAAATCCCCCGCGCTCACCGTCGGCGTCCCCGACCGGGCTATCCCGTAGACGTCCGCTTCTCGGCAGCCCAAATCCACCGTCTGGCCCGGCCCCAACTCGTGGTGGGCCGCCACCGTCCCCGCCAACACGCCCGCCGCGTCCGGCGCCGCGCCGCCCGCCGCCACCACGACGAGCACGACGTTGCCCGTCTGCGCCACCCCCCCGACCGCCGACGGATAGAACACCGAAAACCCCACCGCCCCGGCCGCCCGCACGCCGTGCAGCCGCGTTGCCGCCCCCGCCGACAACGTCCGCACCTCAAACCC
>JAHCHO010000007.1 GCA_026129685.1 Fimbriimonadaceae bacterium | reverse complement strand
CCGCGTTCACCGTGATCGAGGCGACCACCTCGAGCGTGGACTGGCTCGTCGCGTTCGCCATAAGCTCCGCCCATGTCGCCGTCCCGTCGATCATCAGCTCGCCCTCGGCCGTGAACTCCGTCCCCACGATCTGCGGGTAGTCGTTCCAGTCGGCGATCCCCGCCGCCTCGAACGTCTCGTTCTGGAACCGGAGCGAACCCGACTCCAGCCGGCCGATCTGGTCGCTGCCCCCGATCGAGAAGAGCGAGACCGACAAGCCCGTCTTCCGCGCCCCCGCCGCCCCGACCAGCAGCTCGCCGTCGAAGGTCGTCTTCGACCCCAAAGCGTCATGGATCGCGTAGCGCGAGTTGATCGCCCCGCCGTCCTCCGAGTCCACCTCGGTGAGCCAGTTGTACGTTCGGATCAGGCCCAGCATCTCGTTGCCCGAGTCGCCGATCGTGCCGGAGGCGATCCCCAGGTTCCAGAGAGAGTTGTCGAGCGCCGAGAGTCGGATTCCCATGGTTCAGTCCTTCGCGATCGCCCGCTCGAAGCGGGCCCGTCGTCGCAGATATCGTTTCCTGAGTTCGGTCCAAAAGCCGCGCGCCCGCATGAGCCGCGTCCCGCCGGGAGCCAACACGAACTTCCCCTCCGGGGAGAGGTTCAGGAGCAGCTTGGCGTTCCCCCGCCGCATCGTTCGCCAGGCCCGCACCAGCCGGCCCGTCCGCGTCTGGATCGGGAGCCTCGGCACGCCGCCGAACGGCCGCCGCCGCGAGAACGGGTGCGTCCGGTCGATGACCGCGATGTAAGCCGTTCCCGAGGTCAGCGCCACCGCCTCCTCGCGCATCCCCTCGGCCAACGCGTCGTGAGCGACCGTCAGCGACCGCCGCTTCTTGGCGAACCGACGCTTCTGGTGCCCGGCAAAACGAGCCATGCCCTGGAACGTCGCCAACTAGACCACCGCCGCCGTGTCGTAGTCCACCGCGAAGCGGACCCGCACCTCGCAGACCGGTTCGCCCGGGTCGTCCCCCTGCTCCTCGAAGTCCACCTCGAGAATCCGAGGATTGAACGCCGCCGAGTGGTACTCGACCGTGTCCATCAACTTCTCGATCAGCTGGTTCGCCCGCCGGACCTTCGCCGCCTCGATCCCGCTCGACACCGCGTAGCTGTCCGCCGTCGAGAGGAACAGCGCCACCTCGAACTCGTAGGTCTGCAGGTCCGTCGTGAGCGTCCCGCCCTCGCCCTCGTTGTACCGAACGCTCGCCAACCGCACCACCGCGAACGGCAGCGTCTCCTGCGAACCCCGCCGGCGGGTCCCGACGAAACACCTCGAGAGGTCGGTCCAGGCCAGAGCGACGTCGGCCGCCACGAATCCCGTCAGCGTGTCGAGAACCCGGCTCACGCCTTGCCCTCCGTCCGCTCCATCGTCACCTTCAGGTGATCGAGCGCCAACCCCGCCGACTGCTTGGACAGTGCCCGTACGACGTGGTCGAACCCGTCGAACGTCACCTTGTCGCCGACCTTCACGCCGTTCGCGAAGGACGTTCCGAGATCGGCGTACATCCGAAACGGGTTGCGCAGCTCGATCATCGTGTCCCGGTACGCCGACTCGCTCGAGACGGGCTCGACGTAACAGGCCACCGAGGTCGGACTCGCCGCATAGGCCGGGGCCGTCGCCGAGGCGTTCGTCGCCGCCCGCCAGGAAACCGTGTGCGGCTTGAACGGTACGGCCATCAGAACCCCCGCTCGCCCTCGGGAATCTCCGGCTCCACCCGAATCGGCTCCTCGGCCGTCTCCGGCGTCGGCTCGACGTTCGCGGGCTCGACCCGGATCGGTTCCTCGATGTTCGCGCTCGGTCTTCTCACGCGAACCACTCTCCCATCGCGTCGGGACGAATCCCGCTGACGCAGTCCATCGCGTACAGAATCCAGGCCACGTCGAAGCTCCCCGCGTAACGGAACGTGCCGCCGCGCAAATGGTGCTTGGTCCAGAAGTCGATGCAGGACTGCGCCTCGGCGAACATCCCGCACGAGGCGAACGCCCCCGCGAACATCGCCGCGTAGCTGAACACCGTGTTGTAGCGACCGCTCCGACCCGCGTAGGGCGCGTTGGCCGCGATCCGGTCCAGGCACCAGGTGATCCGCTCCATCCTCGCGTTCCACTTGGTGAGCGCGTCCACCGCCCCCTGGTAGAGCGGGGCGCGGAAGAGCAGCGGCATCAGATAGACCCACAGCTCCGGATAAAAGCGCGAGTGGTCGTTCCCGCCGAACCCCACCCCGATCTCGTAGAACCAGTTGAGGAACTGGTCGTCCGGATCGGAAGCGTCCCAGGCCGAATGCAGACCGTTGCCCACGTTGGCGATCGCCGTCGCCAGGTTGTTGGTGGTCGCCCACGTCGTCTGCGTGCCGTTCGCGTGCTCCGCGATCCAGTTCGAGAGCTCCTGCAACGCCCGCCACACCTCGCAGTTGTCGCCGGTCAGGCAATAACCGTAAACGTCCTTGTCCTGAAAGACGCTCGTCAGGTACCCGCCGCCGACGTTCTGCATCGGCAACAGGAGGTTGTAGTACACGATCTCCTTGAGGACCGCGAAGTTAGTGTCCCACCAGCTCGTGTCGGCGCGACCGAGTCGAACCATCGTCAACACCAGCCAGGCCGCGTAGGAGTCGTGAGAGTCCGCTCGCACGATCGTGGGAGTCCCCTCCGGCGTGGTGACGCGCCAGGGCCAGTAGGACGGGTTGAATCCGCCCGGATCGCCCGCCCCCGCGTGGGTCGTCCCGTGAAGCGCGGCCCACGTCGTCGTCCCGTAGGCCGCCGGGACCTTGGAGACGTCCGCGACGTTGTTCCACATGGACAGGCATCGCTCGCAGGCGAGTTTCCCGAACGACGGGTCCCGCTCCGCGCAGGCCCAGGCGAGCGGCAACCCGAAGTACGGGTCCCATTGCGCCCCCGCGACCTGGTCGAACTTGATGCCGTTTTGGTAGGCTCCCGACGGAATCGTGACCAGATCGCGATACGGACCCGGCGTGAACGCCGTGCGACCGGAGGTCCCCGGCGTCACCAACAGGTTCGCCGTCTCGACCACCGACGAAAGCGTCGAGGTGCCTTTCGTGACCCAGTAGAGGGGCAGTTCGCCCGCCGCCGGAAGCTGGCCGGTCCAGGCCGCGTAGGCGACCGTGCCGCCAGCCACCGAGACGATGTACTCGCCGTTCGCCTGGCCCGTGAAGTCCAGCACCGTCTCCGGAACCGCCACCAACGTGCCGTCCTCGTCGAGGTACGCCCCCTCCGTAACCGTGACCGTCAATCCGGCCGCGCTCGCCCCGCACCCGGAAACCAGCGCGACCGGATCCCGGCCCTGGGCCAGTTGCAGCCGGAACCGACCCGCCAGGTCCGCCTCGACCGCCGTCACCTGACTCTGCGGATGCGTGTGCGACGAAGGCGCGAACGTGGACGGCTTGTCCGTCAGGTCGTTCCACGACGAGACCCCACCGGAGACCGGCCCCAGAATCCGCGAGTATCCCATCAGATCAGCTCTCCGCCGATCACCTTCGGCGTTCCCGAGCGCGGCACCGCGTACACGTCGGACGACGCGCGCGCTCCCGTTTCCAGCGTCTGCCCCGGAGCCAGCTCGTAGCTCCCCGGCGCCGTCCCCGCGAGCACGTCCGCCTTCACCGGCGCCGTCGCGCCCGCCGGGACCACGATCACCACCACGTTCCCGGACTGCGCCACCCCCGACAACTCCGAAGGGTAGAACACCGAGAACCCCACCGCGTTCGACGCGCGCGTCGTGTGCAACTTGACCGCCACCGTCGCCGATAGGGTGTAACTCGCCTGGTTGACCGGACGATCGTAACTGCTCATTAGCCTAGACCTCGATTTTTCGATAGGTGGCGACCGCCGCCGCGAACGTCTCGTTCCACGCCGCGACGAACCCCGACCCGCCCGCCTTGATCGTCAGGTCGCCCTGATCGATCTGGCTCGCCAACGCC
The DNA here is from genome assembly GCA_026129685.1 of Fimbriimonadaceae bacterium. GTDB lineage: Bacteria > Armatimonadota > Fimbriimonadia > Fimbriimonadales > Fimbriimonadaceae > UBA2387. Next base: position 265,253 of record JAHCHO010000007.1, on the reverse strand, counting down.
GCGGCGCCCGCGTTGCGAGTCAGCGCCAGCGAGGCCGCCCGCTGCGCGATCGCCAGCCACGCGTCGTCCGGCACCGTCGTCGCGAAACCGCGCTTGCCCGTGATCCGCACCGAGCCCGAACCGCCCGCGCACGAGACGTAGAACTCGATCCCCGTGAACGGACGAACCATGGCCGCCGCGTTTTCCGGCAGCGTCCGGTAGTCCTCGTCCACCGTCAGGGCCGTGCCCGACGAGTCGTGCGAGACCCCGACCGAAACCCCCGTGATCGTCGCGAACCCGCACGGCAACCACAACCGCGAACCCCACGCCGGCGGGTCGAAACGGTACGTCGCCGCCGTCCCCTCCGCCAGAAACGGGCGCCAGCCCGTGAGACGCTCGAACTCCGCGATCGCCGAGGCCAGTTCCGCCGTCACCGTGGGCGAGCCGGACGCGAGGCCGGTGCCCGTGAGCAACGCCTGCACGTCGGACGCGATGGGATAAGCGGCGGCCATAGGATCGGGGTGAGAAACGAGGGGAGAAACGAGGGGAGCCCCCTTGCGGGGACTCCCAATAGGAAGGTCGTTACGCCGTGCCTTCGGCCGGCGAGACGAGGAACTTGATCTTGTCCGCGATGAACTGACCGGCGCCCGTCGCCTGCGTCACCGGAGACTCGCGCGGCGTGTACTTCAGCGCGATCAGCGCCTGGATCACCGAGTTCGCGGTGCCCCGGTCGAACGCCACCCGCAAGTACCGCTTGAGCGGCGCGCGAACGTCCCACGCGATCATCTTGTGATCCGTGTCGCTCGCTCCCGCCGTGAACGAGATGGCGGAACCCGCCACGTCGCTCCAGTCGTCCGCCGAGCCGTCGTCGTCGCTCTGCTGGAGCTTCGCCGCGAACGTCGCCGTGTCGGCGTTGTCGCCGAGCGCCACGAGGAAGGCCACCCCGCCGAAGTTCTGCGTGTCCACCGAACCCGAGTTGACGTCGGTCGTCCCGGCCGCCAGCGGATAATTCGTGCCGTCGCACGTGAGATGCTGAATCTGAATGTCGTAAAGAGCCTGCAACATGGAAAATTCTCCTGAATCGATAAGGGTCCTTTGGGGAGCCTTAAGCCAAAAGGCTCCCCAGTAACGGGGCGTTTAGGCCTTGATCTTGATCCGCTGGAACGCGTTCTCCAGGATCGGCATACCGTCCACCTCTCGGCGTCCGACGTAACCGATCTGGTTGGTGAGCGCGTACAGCTCCGTCAGCACCTGGATCTGCGTGTCGAGCACGTCGGCGATCCAGTAGTGCCGGAAGTCGCCCACGATCATCGCGTAGTCGCCCGCGACCCACGCGCCCGCCGTCTTGGCCGTCGCGAACTCGGAGACCACGTAGGCCTGGCCCAGGATCGCGCCCGGCTCCGCCCCCGTCAGCATCCGGCCGTTAAAGTCGAACGGCGTCCACAGATAGTTGTTGTTCGAGTCCTTGAGCTTGCGCAGATCGCCCAGCGCGTTGCGGTGGAACAGCCACGTCGCGTTGCGGCGGTACTGGCTCTTGAGCGAGTAGAACGCGCCGATCACGTCGTCCGCGCCGATCGCCAGCGAGGCCGCCGTCGTCGTGTCGCGCGAGGTCGAGATGCCGTCGTTCGAGGCCGTCAGCACCCCGAGCGGCTGCGCCACCCCGTTACCGGTCAGAAACGCCTTTTCCTCGGTCGCGCCGAACTTGTAGGCCAGGCGCTGACGGACCAGCCCCGGCACGTCCATCGGCGATCGCCGAATGAGCGGGGCCGAGAGCTTCACGAGCTTCGACAGATAGTTCGGCTTGAGCTCGCGCTTGCCGAACGTCATCTCGTCGTCGGCGGCCGAGGTCAGCTCGCCGGTCCAGTCCGCGTCGTCCAGATCGGCCGTCAGCGTCGGAACGCCGAGCGATCCGCTTTGCGTCACCGGGATCACCCGGCCGAGGCGGCGCATGAACACCTCGTCGTCCAGGTCTCGGATCAGCTCGGCCACGAACTGCGGAGGGGCCGTCAGATAGCCGCCGCCGGGGTTCGAGTCCGCCTGATGGGCCGCGCGCAGAATCCGCAGGTCCTCGGCGGCAAGGTTCTGGACCCCCGAGGCGAGGAACCGGCCGAACGCCGCCATCTGGGCCCGCGACTCGTCCGCCGCGCCCGTCTGAGCGAGCGGAGTTTCCGCCGCCGCCGTCTGGGACGCGTAGATCGGAGGCGTGGACGCCTGCGGCTCGGCGACGGCCGCCGTCAGCCGTTCGGCCTCCTCGAGGCGCTGAATCTCCTTCTGGAGAGCCTGCGCGTCCGCGAGGGCCTTGTCGAACGACTCCTCCTCGTCGGGAGTGAAATTGCCCTGGTTGCCCGTGTACTTGGCCTGCAGGGCCTTGATGTGTTCGAGCGCCTGTCGCAGCGCTTCGCGCTTGAGTTTCAACATGATCGTTATGCTCCGTCTAGGCGGGCCATGAGATCGAGCGCCCGCGCCGACCGCATCCGAGCGGCCATGCGCGACTCGAGTCCCCGAGCCTCGCGGGTCGTGGAAGCGGCGTCCGCGACGGACGCCAGCTTCGAGGCGAGAGTGCGGGCCTGCTCGATTCGCTCGCGCGAAACGCGCTTGCCCTCGTCCGTTCGGAGCGCCACGAGCCCCTCCAGACGCCTGAGCGAGTCCTCGGCGGCGCCAAGAGCCGCGTCGAACCGCTCGGCCAGGGACATGTCGTCCCCTTCCAAAATCGCGCGCAGGGCCGTCGCCCGCGCCGCCCGGTTCATCGGGATCGTCACGATGGACCACTCGTAGAACTCGTCCACTCGCGCGTAACCCCGACACTGGCCGAGCCCCTCGATCGCCGCCGTGTCGAAGAGCGCCAGGTCGCAGCCCAGCTGAGACGCCCACTCGAGCAGCTTGCGACCGGACTCGAACCAATTCCAGTTCGGGGCGTCCGTGGACCAACCGACCGAAAGACCCACCTTCAACCCCTTGGCCAGACGCTCCGAGACCACCGTCTTGGTCTCCGCCGCCAGGGGCGTCGTGTGGAACTCCGCCTCGACGTACAGCTCCCGCCCACGGTCCTCGCACTTGGTCGGCATCGCCACCGGATTGTCCGACCAGTTGTGCCCGATCGGAACGAACCCGTCCGTCAGGAACGTCGCCGCGCAATCGCGGAACGCCCCGGGGAAGATCACACGGTTGGCTCGGTCCGGCGCGCCCATCGCCGAGGCCACCCCCGCGATCGTGTTGCCGCCCTCCCCGGGCAGACGCGCCGCCAGTTCCAGCGTTCGGAACGCTCGTTCGACTCGTGGTTTCATGATGTTTGGGCACCGAACAAAAAAGCCGCCCATTGAGGCGGCTCTCGTAAGCGGCGATGGTTTGAATTTCGGTTCTAGGCGGCGATCTTCTCCAGGCAGTCTTCGGGCAGCCCGTGCACGCCGGACTGAGAATCCGCTCCGTGAGGCAGTTCGCAGAGGTACAGCACGGTACCGTCAACCGCGACACCCGGCTCGATCACGACGAGAACGTCTCCCTTGGAGACCCCGAAATCGGGAAACGCTCGAGTCGCGATCACCTCGTCGTAAGGAGCAAACTTCATTTCCTTGGCGGCCTCAACGTGACGAAGAATACCCCGTCGTCCGTCTGCTTCCAAACGAAAGTGAGACGGCGGGTCTCGCGCGGACCAACGAGATCGGCGTCGAGCGTGTAGCACACAGACCCATCCGGCTTCATAGAGTCGCGCTCATCGATTTTGGCAACCTTGCCCACGTTCGCCGAACGAATTGCGGCGTGCAGCGCGTCGTCCGTCTCGAAGCCCAATGGTTCCAGCAGCTTTGATTTGTCCGATCTGGAATGTCGAGTCCGTAAGTACTTCAGTTTCGCGGGCGGGACCGTCGCCGACTCCAAGACCGGAATCCGATCCGGTGACGGACCCTGTTCGCCCGCTTTCCGGTACTCGAAGTGGCACCGGCAGCGCGCCTTGCAGTCCCGCCCGCCGATCGGCAAAAGCGTCCCGATCGGGCGCCACCTTTTGCCCGCCTCCTCGAGGCAACCGTCGCAGTGGTCGGCGATTCCCAGCACCGAGCGCTCTTCGACGTAGCCCCGGCCCGCCATCAGCCGCCGCTCCGTCTCGAAGTGCGTCCGCCGGCCCGACTCCGCGTACAACCGCGCCCGCGCGCGGATCGCGTTCGTCCTGGGCACGATCCCGAGGGCGACGTCCGCCGAGAACGATCGCAGGTACCGGTACTGCTCTTTGACGATCGAGCCCAGCCGACCGTAGTCCGCCTGCGTCATCCGCGACCAACCGCCCTTGGCGGTCGCCATGTGCACCGCCTGCGACTCTTTGACCAGCGCGCGCATCCGCGACTCCCACTCGGCCAGGCCCATCTCGCCGCGCACCAGGCTCTCCGACACCCGGGCCATCCGGTCCGATATCTGGTCCGTGTACGAGTCGAGCAGCGCCCGCGCCCGGCCCCGCGACAGGTACCGACCGGTTCGCAGGTCCCGAAAGCGCCCCGAATCCTCGTCCCAGGCGAACCGCAGTTCGGGACGTCGTCTCATGGCCGAAAGAAGAGGTTTCATTTTCGGCGAGGGGAGACGCATAACGCCCCGCCCGCCCGGCTATTCGGCGTCCAAAAGCGACTCGAACCCGTCCGGGCAGTTCTCCCGCCACGACCGCTTCGCCGCCTCGATGTCGGCCTCCGTGTACTCCGCGTCCTGGTCGGTCGGCTCGGGCAACGGCTCGCCGAGCGGCACGAGCTTCTTGGTCTTGGGTTTGCGCACGGCCCTATTCTTCCCAATCGCGCCGCGCCAAGTCGCGCGCCAGTTCCGCGTCGAACCCGACCGCGCGCGCGGCCGCCTCCGCCGAAACGCCCAGATCGATGAGCGAAGCCACGGCCTGCGCCGCGTCCTGACGACTCGCCGCGTCCGTCGCGTGCACGCCGACGTCGGTCGGTTCGACGGGCAACCCAAGTTCGGCTTTCGCCGTCGCTCGGTCCATCACGCCCTTGGCGTACGCCTCCGATACGCGTCGGTACAACTTGTCGCGATCCTCTTGAAGGACCCGAACCTCGGAGTAGTCCGACCACAGCCGCCCTTCGGTCCCGAAGTCCGGCCGCAACAGTTGCCTCGTGGCCTGGCGGCAGAGCTCGCTGCGGGTTCCGACGACGGCCTCCTCGTAGAACGCCTCTCGGGCCTCGCCGAAGTTGCTGAACGTCTTCTGATCGCTCGGCAGATGAACGGCGAGCGGGTCGATCCCGAACGCCGCGCAGATTCGTGCCGCCGGCACGTCCCGCAAACTCGACAATCCCAGCTGCTCCGGAGAAAGCCCCGGGGCCGTGACGTCGGCGGGAAAGGGCATCATGAGGGCGCGGCCGACGCCCTCGCCCGAGAACGTGTCCCGCACCTGCTCCCGAAAGTCTCGCCGTTGCTCCGGCGTCGGCGCGCCGACCCCGGCGTCCCGAGGGGAGAACACGAGACCGGGAACGCCCATGTTGCCCAGGAGGGCCACGGAGTACGTCGCCGCTCGATTGTCGCCGACGACCTCGCGAAGCAGCGCGGCGAGAGGCGACAACCCCTCCCGAGGGTTGCGGGGATCAATGCCGTGGCGGAAGTGGACGACCTCCGACCGAGGCACCGCCACCGGCGTGCCGCCGATCGGCGTGTACTCGAAGTAGGTCACGAGCTCCCGCCCGTCGGCGTTGTCTCGGTCGGCCATCGGTCGCATTTGGACGTGGGGCACGTAGACCAGGCCGACGATCTGGTCGGCGCGCCCCCGCACTTTCAGCCAGTAGGCGTTTCCGGCGACCATCCAGGAGAGAAGGGTCCCGGACCACAGGACGGACCCCGAATACCACGGATTGGGCGTTTCGAGCAGGTCGAGGAGCGGGTGGGCGGCCTCGTCGCGCCAGACGCGTTTGCCGGCGGCGGTTTCGGCGCGCTGGACGACGAACCCCGCCTCGGACCAAGCTCGGCACATGGCGCCGACGCAGATCGAGACGACGCCGTTGTCCCACCGGTCTCCCGCCTCGCGGTCGTAGTCGACCTGGGCGCTCGGCAGCCACCAGCGCCAGGATCCGCCCGTCGTCTCGCCCGAGGCGTAAATCGGCAGTCCCCGCCCCACCGCCCGGCGAACCGACTCCAGCAGCCTCACCGCTTCGCCCACCCGCGAATCGCCGCCCACACCACCACGACCGCCACCGCCGCGAGCCCGATCGCCAGCACGCCGCCGGCCACGGCGACGAGGCTCCAGAACAGCTCGGTCGGTCTCATGTCGTAGTCCAGACGTCGCCCCAACCCCTGGGAGCCGGGGCGAACAGAAGGTTGATCATGTCCATGTCGTCCGGCGAACCGCCCTCGAGGTTCGGGTTGTTCTTGCGGAGTCGAATCTTGGTCTCCGCCTTCGGCTCGACGACGCGCCGACCCTGAGCGTCGAGCCTCCAGCGCGGCGCCATCGCCTGCGGCCTCACGATCGCCCGCGCCTCCGGCGACAATCGCGACAGGTCCACTCGGCCCTCCTCGGCCCGCTTGGCCGTCGAGAACCACATCTCGGAACGCCGATTCGGATAGTCGTCCGGCTCGAACGCGACCGCCGATGCCGACAGCCCGACGAACCGGAAACCCTCCGCCTGGTCCACCACACCGCCGCCGACGCCGTCGTCGTCGATCTTGATCGCCACCCGCGTCGGGTCCTCCCCGCGCTCCGCGAGGTCCCGAGCCAACCGCTTGAGCCGCCCCGCCGTCTGCGAGGTGCTCCACCCGTTGTGCCGCTCGTGGTGGATCAAACAGTCCCCGCGGCGGGCGCCGATCACCGTGTAGTCGTCCCCGAAGCGGGCCACGTCGCAACCCAGCTCCAACGGCTGGGCCGGGATCGGGCGCTCGACGAGCGCCGCCTCCCAGAGCGCCTCGCTCCACACCGTGTCGGTGCCCTGGCTCGGCCATCGCCCCAGAACGCGCGACTCGAAGATCGGACCCGGGCGATGCCACACCCCGGAACCCGGAGGCCATTCCACGTCGCCCGCCTTGCGCGGATCCGCCGACCCGAGCCGCGTGCACCAACGCTCGACTTTCTCCTCGACCCAGCCGAGCGAGACCGCGCCGGGATACGGCTCCGGCTCCCCCCTAAGCGCCGCCAACACGTTCGGATGGTCGAGCGCCGAAACCGTCACCACGCCCCAGCGCCCCGACTGCTCCTCCTCGTAAGCCCGGCTCGATGTGTCCGTCGGGTTGAAGATGCAGAGCCACTTGCAGGCGCCGCCGCTCGTGATGCCCTCCGCCGCGTCCCAGAACGGCCCGTCCACCCCGACCGCCTCGTCGAACACCACCAGGATGTTCGCCTCGTGCCGGCCCTGGAAACTGTCGGCGGTCCGCGCCGTGTAACCGACCGCCAGGTGATCCTCGCTCGTCTGCATCCGAGGCGAGGCGGGCATGAGCGCCTCGCGCCCCACCTTGCGCTGAAGGCGAACCTCTTTCCACAACAGGTCTTCGACCTGCGCCTTCGTCGGCGCCGTCGTGATCGTGAGAGACGGGTCCCACAGATCGAAGTGCCAGTTCACCAGCCCGCCCGCGACGTGAGTCTTGCCCACGCCGTGGGAGGCCTTCACCAGCACACGGCCGCGCTCCACCAGGAGTCGGGCGATTTCGGCCTGCTTCGACCACCACCGGACGTCGAGCACGTCCCGCGCGTAGGCGTCAGGGTCCGCTCGGTACAGCCGCCGGAGCTTCTCTTCCCTCAGCCGCCGCAAGTCGTCGTTCGAGATCATCGTCGCTCAGACCCTCGAACATGAGCGCTCCGATCGCTCGACCCTGGCTCGTCAAATCCGTCCTGGTCGGCGCCATCTGTCCGAGCTCCTTGGCCACGTCGCGCTCGAGGGTCGCGAGTTCGGACAGCAGCCCCTTGTCCAACTCGTAGACCTCGACCGTTCGCGAGTACTCCCCGTGGCCGATCGAATCGAGGCGTCGAACGATGAGCCCGGTCTCGACGCCCGCCGAAGCGGGATCGCGGTCTTCCTCGTCGGCGTCTTTCGCGAGGCGAGCGCGCCACAAACGGGCCCGCTCCCGAACGACGCCCTGCAACTCTTGCCATCGGCGGTGCTTGGCGACCAGGCGCGCCTCTTTCCCCGCGAGCCCGGTCTCGAACGCCGTGCGAACCATCTCGGCCCGCGCGCGTTCGACCTCCGCCGCGAACTCCGGTTCCTTCTTCCACGTCGCCAGCGTCCGCCGCCCGATCCCGTGCTTCTCGGCGATCCGCTCGTCCGTCAGCAGGTCCTCCGCGACGTCCACCGCCGCGCGGGCTTTCTTAGGCGTCAACATGGCTGCTCAACGTGCGCGCGTGGCGTTGTGCGGTTTTGTGCGCTCAGCCTTCCCGGTACGTCCAGACCAAACCGAACGGCAGCGCTTTGACCAGGTGGTCCACCAGGAACCTGGCGCCCGCGTCGAAGGCCCGCGCCGTCTCGATGTCGGCGTTCCGAACGTGCGAGACGAAGATCAGCGCGTTTTTCGGCACGAAGGGGATTCGGTGCTCGAAGCCCCATGTCACCCGGATCACGCGTCCTCCCGAGCCGGCGCGCCGCGCAGCCGCTCCTCGAGGAGCTTTTCCATCCCGAACGGAAGCTTGATGCCGAGCTTCCGAACGTTCTCCAGGATCGAGATCGCTTCCGTCACGATCACCAGCGTCACCACCGCCGAGACGCTCATGGACTGCCAGGCCGACGCCCCCGGCACGTGGCGCGTCACCACCGCGCAAACGGCCACCACGCTTCCGTAGCCCAGTATTTTCGAGAGCGCCCGCCCGAACTTGGCCGACTTGACCGCTTTGCCCGTCACGATCGCCGCCCACAAGCCCGTCACCGTGTCCAGCAGAATCAGGAGCCCCGCCGCCAGCGCCGCGTCCCGAACCGCCTGGTCCGGGAACAGGTAGCCCCAGCACGCGCCGGACACGCCCGCGAGGTACTTGAGCAAGGGCGCGTCCCCGAACATCTTCCCGATCGTCGCGATTCCGTCCGTGAGCTGTCTCATTTTGCGTCCTGTTTCAAGCAAACGAAAATCGCGTCCGTTCGCCGCTCGAAAGCCGTCCCGTTGTGCTCGCGAATCGCCTCGTGGAACGCTCGGAACGAGCCGAGCGAACAGTCCACCACCGTCAACGGCGAAACGCTCGCCACGATCCCGACGTGACCCTGAGCGCCGTTGAGGTCGGGGTAGACGACGACGCAGCCCGGAGTCGGCTCGAAAATCCGCTCGAACACCCGCCGCTTGCCCGTCGCGTCCCGATGGATCGCCGTCGTCTCGATCCACCAAGGGCGAGAGAGCTTGGGGACCCGCGAGAGACCGAGGACCCAGGCGACGAACCCCGAGCAATCGCTCGAGCGATCCGTCCAAAGCGCGGTCGGCTTGAACCCGCCGCGCCCGAGTCGGTACTCGGTGCCCAACCCCACCGCCGAACGAGCCCGGTGAAGGTATCGCGTCAGGTTGAGCATGGGTCGCGCCGAAGAAGTCCCGCCCCCGGGTTGGATCGAGGGCGGGCAGTTGGAGGAGGAGTAGTCTCGAATGAAACGCGGTCGAGAAAAGCGTGGGCGGCCGGCCGAACGAGGCTTGGAGGTCGGCGCGACCGCCGTTTGGAGGGTTGCGCGTGCAAGTCCCGTCTACGACGGGACACTGAATTCGGGAGCCGCTCCGCTAGGGATTGGCCATGAACCACCGCGTGTACGACGAGCGCGGATGAACGACCCCCGAAACCTTGAAAAGCGAGGCCCCGCCCTTTAAGGAACGAGGCTCGTGTCTCCGGGAACCTGCCCGGAGGGGCCCGCCGCCAATTTCTCAGCGACGGGTGGAGCGTCTACGGGGGAATTGAAAGCGCGCGAAAGCGGGTAGCAGCCGCCCGGCGCCGTTCCGGCTGGACCACTGGCCCCCGAAAACGAGAAAGGCCCCCTGCGGACGCGCCGCGAGAGCCTATCTCCCCCACTATAGCCGACAGACTCGCGATTGTCAAATAGTGAAACCACTATTCCGCGAAATTCTCTCGAACGAGTTGCGCGCCGAGTTCGCGGCCGCCAGACGATCGACCTCGAGGCCCGCGCCCCGTCCGCCGCCGATCCCGCAAACCGGCCACGGCGCACGCCGCGTTGAACACAATGGCCGCCACCTGCCACGGCTCTAGCTCGAGTTCCGGGCAGAGCGACAACCGAATCGCGTTCCCCAGGGCGTCCGTCACCGAAACCTCCGGCTGCCGCGCCGCACGAACGCGAACATGAGCTCGTCGATCCACTTCGGGTCGCCCCGCTCCACGACGCGGCCGCGCCCCTCGACGAACTGGCGCGACAGGCACCGCCGAATCACCGGAGCCGCCTCCTCTCCCGCCGTCGAGATCGCCAGCTGCTCGATCCCGAGGTAAGGGTAGGCCAGAGGGTGCAGGTGATCGCGCGGCCTGGTCGTGCGCTGAGGCAGGTACTTGACGAACACCCAGCGGAACTCGCCGCCCGCCACCTCGACCTTCACCTCGTCGTCCGCCCGGTGGGCGGGCGGGTAGAGGAGGCTACCGCTGGTTTCCGACCGCCGCCAACGAACGACCAGACCCCACTGCCGGCAGGCCTGGTAGAGACCCTCGCGCCGCTCGTGCTGCCAACCAGTGGTAGCTCCACCGCTCGGGCATGCCCGGCCCCGGCCTGGCCTCGACGTACTCGGCGACGTCCGTCAAATCGAGTCCTCCGCGTCGTGCCCGAACCGGATCGGCTCGACGACCAGGCGGTCCGGCCAGGCGCCCGCCACCGTCGGAGCCGACTCACGGCCGTCCTCGACGTCGTCCCCAAGTTCGGAAACGAGGCACCAGAGCTTCGCCCATAGGTTGATCTCGAACAGATGGTTCGCGATCAGCCCGGTTCCGCCCACAAGGATCGCCGCCACGAACCACCACAGTCCCTCGGCGGCGGCCACCGACGCGAGGATCACGCTCGCGGCGTGACACGCCAGCAACTCCCATCCTCGGCCGACGAGACCCCTGTACCGGGCGTCGCGCGGCTCCTCCAGCGCGTCGCAGTCGATCAGTCCGTTCAGTCTCATCGATCGCCCCCATGGGGTTTACCCTCCAGCCGGGCGAACGCCGCCGCCAGCCGCTTCCTGGCGTCCGTCGGGGCCAGCGCCTCCCGGGCCGGGTCCCGCCGCAACGCCGCGGCCTCGCTGCGCCGCATCGGGGGCAGTCCCGGCAGATGAACGAGCGGGTCCTCGCGTCGCAGATCGCCCAATCGCCGGGCGAACGTGGCCGGGGCGGGAAACTCCTCCTCGAGGCGCAGAATCCGCTCCGCCACGATCCGAATCTCGTCCGCCGTCGGGTCGAGTTCCGCCAGCGCGGCCGACCAGGCCGCGAGGACTCGGAGCGGGTCTTTGGGAAACCGGAGCGCCTGCCAGAGCTCCAGCGCCGTCGCCAGCGCCTCGTTCCGGGTCACGCCGACCACCCCGTCAGCCGCTCGATCTCCGCCGCCACCCGCCGGACGCGGTCGGCGCCCGGCGGACCGGAACCCGACGGCGGCCGGGCCGCCACCCGTTCCGGGAACAGGCCCTGCCAGCCGTTCCGGATCGAGTCCTCGACGGCCCGAACCGCGATCTCCGGGCCGTGCCGGGCCAGGTCGGCGAGCTGTTTGAGCTCGGTCAGCGGCCGGACCGGGCGCCGAATCTGCCGGCGGTGGGCCAGCCACTCGCCCCAGGCCAGCCGGAACTCCGGCGTGTCCAGGTTTTCCGGGATCGGGGTGGGCGGTCCGGCCCCTTTTCGGCCCGAAACCGGCCCGTCCCGAGCCGTCCCCTCCCCCCGCCGGGGGGGTAAGGGGGGGTCCCTAGGCTCTGGTATAGGCTCTGGCTCTGGCTCTGGTGGATCGCTACTCCGTTGTGACTGCGTTGTGACTGAATCATGATTCTGTTGTGATTCTGTCGTGACTCTGTCGTGATCCAACTGTGTTTCAGGTTCGAGTGTCGCGTTACTCTCCGTCGTGACCGAGTCGCGATCCTCGTCCTCGACCTCGTTCCAAAACCGCAGTCCGGCGCGTTTGAGGTTGGCTTTCCACGTGTTGTCGGCGTGCTGCGCCGCGTCGTGCACGACCAGGCGGCCGTCGGAAAGCCGGTCCACCCACCCGCACGAGACCAGCGCCTCGAGCAAAACGGCCGCGTCCCCGCCGTAGCGGATCGCGTCGGCGAGCTCGTCCGCGTCGGCCGAGATCACGCCCGTCATCGCGTGGACCGAGCAGAAATGCCAGAAACACTCCAGCAGTCCGACGGCCGCCCAGCTCTCGACGCCCAGGCGCCGCGCCAGTCGGAACGTTTTCGGATGCGTCGGGACCCCTCTTTTCGCCATCTATTTTCCACCGCCCGCCAACGCCGCGATCGGCCCCGGGACCGTCCGTCCGACGACCGTGCACTCGTTTCCCGCCGCCTGGCGGCACCACCAGGACGCCACCCACGTCGCCGCGTCCTCGACCGATCGGCAGATCGGGTAGTGGCCGATCTCCGCCGCTTGGCGCTGGGCGGCCGAAACCCGCGTCCTCGGCCCCTTGACCTCGATGCCACCCAGCAGACCGGGAAACGCCGGGTGCGCGAACACCACGTCCGGCAGACCCCGATCCACCCCGTCGCCGCCCCCCGCGAACCGACCGCAGACGCACCGGCGCCGCACCCGCGACGTGGACCAGGCCGTGAACCCCGAGGTCCTCAGCAGGTCGAGGATCGCCCGCTGCACGTCCGCCTCCGTGACCGTCGCCCTCATCCGCTCCTCCGCGCGTCCTCGATCCTCAGAATCGCGAGCGCCCGAACCATCCGGTCCAGACGCTCCTTGCTCGTCGCCGACGCCTGGCGCCGCGCGTCCGTCTCCAGCCGCTCCGCCGCCCGCGACCCGTAGGCCGAGCGGTAAAGCCGCGCGATCTCCGTCGCCGATTCCCCCGGCCTCCTCACGCCGCTTCCTCCTCGATCGAGTCCCTCTCGAACTCGATGATCGCGAGCATCGCCGCCGGGTTCTCGACGGAGCGCCGATGCGACCGAATCCGCGCCGCCGTTCTCGGGTGCGCCCGCACCCAGGCGTCGAGGGGAAGATCGACCCGTCGAATCTCGATCTCGCCCGCCCGCTCGCGAACGTCGTACTCCCGCCCGCCGAGGATCATTCCTCGCCCTCCCCGCGCAGGGCCGCGATCTCCGAAGCTTCCGCGTAGGCCCGGGCGCCGGACTCGTTCCCAGAAGCACGGCATCCGCGCCAGCCCCGACGGAGCCACTCCAAGGGCGATTCCGGCGCCACCCGGCGCGCCAGAATCGCGAGCTCCAAAGCCGAAAGCCGCACCGTGTCGTCCGCTCTCATGAGCTACTCCTTCTCGAACGGGTCGTACTCCTCGACCTCGGGCGTCGCCGGGTGCGCGTCCAGCCACGCCTTGACCGCTTTGGGCGTGCGCTCCGTCTTGCCGATCGCGCGCCGCACTTGGTCCCAGCACTCGGGGCGCAAACGGTCGAACTCCACCCCGTCCGTCGCGAGGACCAGGCCGAACACCGAGCGGTAAACCTCCGGCGCCTCCCCGATCGTCGGCCACCCTTTGTAGCGCAGCAGCTCGTCCGTCAGGTCGAACTCGGAGACCTCCGCCTCCGCCTTCGGCTCGACGTATCCCGCATGCCCCTTGATCGCCTCGAGGTAATCGGCCAGGCGACCGGCCCAGTCCTCGCGCTCGGACCGATACCGCTCGCCCTTGGGCACGATCGCGAAGTCCGTGCCGGCGAATCGGTACAGACAGACGCACGTCGGCGGGTTGGCCGTGCCGTCCACCGTCCCCGCGAACGCCGAGACCAGCATCGGATCGCCGACATCGAACGGGATCAGAAACGAGGTCAGCATCCCGAACGCCGTGCGCGAGTTCGAACTCGCCTCCACCGAGAACCGACCGTCGCGAGTGTCAAGGAAGACCTGCAAACGCCAGTTCGGCTCCACCCGCGCCTGCGGGTTTCCCGCGTCCCACCTGAGCGAGTGGCCCTCGTAAAAGCCCCGAATCTCCTGGCCCCAGACCTCCTTGCCCGCCATCAGCGCCCCGCGCGCCAGGCGCAGGTACGTCGTGCCGCCGCTCCCCGTGGGCGCGTGCGCCCTCTCCAACGAATCGTAGTCGCGTTCCATTCAGTGTCTCAACCTCTCGAATTCGCGGATTCCCTCCGCCTCGGGCCGAGTCGTGCTACAATCAGAGCGCGAACCCGGGGAAACTCGGCGTTCGTCCGGGATGTGGTGTCCCGGGCGTTCCAAACGAATCAGGGCCCGTCGGCGCAAGCCGCGGGCTCTTTCGCTTTGCGCCCGCGCTCGATCCCGTGCCGGCCGAGAACGTCGTAGATGCCCTTCTTGCTCATCCCGAAGGTCTCCATCATCAGCCGGAGCTTCACTCCCTGCTGGTAGTCCCGAACCAGGTCCAGTTCGCGCTCCAAGGAGAGCTTTCGGTCCCGCCCCGGACGGCGATCCCCCCGCAATCGTGGGTCAATCGTCGGAGCCGATGGAAAGAAATTGGACATCTGAGACCCATTATAACCCCAAGTGGATAGAAATTGGCAAGAAAGTATTGTATAGTTTTGGTCAACAATCGTGTTTGTGGCGGCCATTGACCCAAGAGTCCAGCGAATCGAGCAGTTGCTCGACCAGTTGAGGCTGTCTCAGCGATGGCTTGCCGGGAAGCTCGGCGTCACTCACACCACCGTCAAGAACTGGCTCGCCGGAGGCGGCGCGCGTGATTCGTCGCTGCTCGACAAGGCCATTCGGCACCTGATGGCCGAGCAACGGGCCCGCGAGACGCTTTCGGAGGCGTCCGTGACTCTGACTCCGGAGGCCGACGCCCGCGCCTCGCTAAGGGCTCGACATCCCATCGGCGCGACCGCCATCGTCCCCTTGTGGCGCGGAGTCGTCGCCGGCGACGCCGACGAGTGCCACTTCGCCGAGGGCGAGGCGCCGGAATGGGTCGAGATTCCCGCGTTCCTCCTGACCCACGAGCCGGAGCGGTACTTCGTGGCCGTCGCGTCCGGGTCCTCGATGTCGCCGCGCATCGGCCACTCCGATCGCGCCGTCGTGCGCCTGGACGCCAACCCGCCCAAGAACGCGCTCTGCGTCGTGCGGCGCACCGATGGCGTCTCGTTCGTCAAGGTCTTGCGCGAAGGACGGTTTCCGCGCCCCTACGAGCTGCACAGCCTGAACGACGCTTTCTCACCGATCCTCGACGTCAAGGGATGGTCGTTCGTGGGCGTCGTCGTGGCGATCCTGAAGGACCCCGAACCCGGCTCGCCGAACATCGAGTGGAACCTCGGTCAACCCCTCAAAGGGTAGGGCGACCGGCCGATGGGTGGAACTTTCGGAGCGGCAAACCGACTATAGGTGGACAACCGATGTCTTGGACGCCCTGACGAGAGCCGTTCACAATGTACATCGAGACATCGAGGTCGAGCGAATTGGAAAAGGAACTGACTCTGAAGATCGTGGTGGACGCCGACGCTCTCGCCGCGTCCCCCGTTCACTTCGCCAACCACGTCACCACACGGGTGTCGGCCGAAGAGGTGTTTCTGACCTTTCACCTCCGCAAGGCTCACTGCGTGGACTTCGAGGCGGTCGGACCGAGCGGCCAGGCCGTCGTCTCCGCCGATCCGATCGTCACGATCGTTCTCGGCGTCCCGCACGCGATTCGCGTCGGCAAGCTCCTGCTGAGCCAGTGCGCGCCGGTGGTGGGGAAATCCAAAGGCATCTTGGACGAAGCGTTGCAGGGGATCGAAATCCGAACCCCGGAAGAGCCATGAGTCTCGAGCACATCGCGCCAAGGGCGGGAGAGCGAACGGTCCAGATGTTCTTCAAGGGCACCCGCAAGCGCGCGTGGACAGTGGTCGCTTTGATGCGCCTACAGGGAATGACGGTCGAGGAGATCGCCCAGGATCACGGCGTTTCGCCCGAAGCCGTGCGCGAGGCCATCGAATGGTGCGACGCCAACCGAGAACTGATCGAGCGCGAAGAGCGCGAAACGGCGAGGCTGGCCTCCGCGTGACGATCCGCATCCTCCTTGACGAGGACTCCGGTTCTCACCGGTTGCTCCGGGATTTGGAGTCCCGAACCGTCGCCGTATCGGGCGCGACCGCCGACTTGGACGTCGTGCGCGCCGTGGACGTCGGCTTGCAGGATCGGCCAGATTACGAGGTCCTCGCCCATGCCGTCGAACACGAGAGAATCGTGATCACGCGAAACTACGCCGACTTCAAGGACCTCCACGACGCGAACCCGGTTCACCCGGGAATTCTCGCGCACTGTCCGCCCATCGTCGCCGACTATCGGGTGGCCCACGCCGTCTGCAACGCCATTGAGGTTTTCGAAGGTGACCTGTCTGGACGGTTCG
This sequence comes from Fimbriimonadaceae bacterium, assembly GCA_026129685.1. Taxonomy (GTDB): domain Bacteria; phylum Armatimonadota; class Fimbriimonadia; order Fimbriimonadales; family Fimbriimonadaceae; genus UBA2387. The sequence goes on along the minus strand of JAHCHO010000007.1, from coordinate 248,949 downwards.
TGTCGCTGAGTTACTTCGCCGAGTACCCGCGCCCCCTCCCATGAATTAGTGGGCCACGGTCAGGTCGGCCTTTGCCCAGGTATGGCGGGGCCACGCCGACGAGATCGGAGGCGTGCTGCTCTCGATACACGGGCACGCCGACGCGCTCGTCAAAGATATTGTGAACCGGTGCTTGATATGAGCGAACACGAATACAGCTACACGATCCTGAAGTATCGCCCCGACGCCGTGGCCGGGGAGGTGATGAACATCGGCGTCGCCCTTTTCTGCCGGGAAACGGGACAAGTGGGCGTTCTGTTCGACCACCGATACCGTCGCCTCAGCCAAGCGTTCGCTCGCTTCGACGGAGAGGCGTACAAACGGGTTCTGGGTGGTTTGACGTCGGCCCTCGAGCGCCTCGGAGGGACCATGGCGGGCAACCTCTTCGAGTTGGAGGAACGGGGGCGATTCTCGGACGTGTCCGCGCTCCTCCGGGCGGCGTGGCCCGATCAGGGACTGAGCTACTTCACCGGCTCCGTATCGGGCGGGTTCACGACCGATCTCGATCGCGAGCTGAACGAGCTCTACGATCGCTTCGTGATGAGCCAGTTCGACGCCCGCGACTCAAGCGAGAGATCCTGGCGCACCCATAGATTCCAGTAAGGCTAGCGCCGCCGCTTCTCCAACCCAGCGCGCCGATCAGCATCGCCCACGGCAGCGCGAGCATCGCGATCACCGTCGTCCCCGACGGACCCGGCTCGTACTCGACGTTCACTCGATCCCCCAGGGCGCGAGCCCGACGACCGTCGCGGCCACCGCGAGCCAACGCCGACGAACCGGTAACGGAGGGGGAACGATGCTCACGCCCCCATTCTAGCGCGGCCACGGCATTCGCAAAGTTTCTTTCCAATTACTATCCACCATGGAAAGAAAATGGTGTATCATAGTGTTCGATGGAACGAAACACCACCGGCCCCGGCTGCAGGCAAGCCTGGAAACGCCGCCCGATCTACAACCGTCCCCTCGCCGAGGTCCGCGCCGAACTCGGGTGCGCCGAGGACCGCCCGAAGGCCGCCCCTCGGCCCGTGACCCCGTCCATGGACCTCTTCCTCGTCGGGAACCGCGCCTCGATCGCCGTTCCCGGCCAGGGGCTGGTCGTCCTCGAGGCCGAGGGCGATCCCATGGACGCCGTCCGGGAGCTCGTCCGCCGCTTCGACAACGGCGGCACCGTCTACCTGATGCGCGACTTCCGCACCGAGGTCCTCCGCGAGGCGACGCGATGAGGACCATCGGCGTTCCCACCCCGCTGGCCCGGGAACTCCGCGTGGTCCACGCGGGGACCCGCTTCACGATCGAACCCGAGCCTTCCCCCTACGCTCGCTACGCCGAGCGAGGCTTCGGCGGGCGCGAGTTTCTCGTCCGGCTCTCGGGCGGCGACGAGATCGTGACCCGCAACCTCTGGATCGGCGAGCCGACCGAGGAGCGGGACACCTGCACGATCTACTGCGCCGAGAACATGAGTCTCCTCGAGGTCCCGCGCGTCCTCCTGGAGACGCGCGACGAGCACTACACCCTGCAGGTCGTGCGCGAGTCCAGGAACGCCGTCAAGGCGCTCGTGATGCGGAACCGCGACAAGAAGATCGTCCGCCGAATCTTCGAGGGGCTCGACACCGACCACGCCGAGACCTGGGCGCTCGAACTGATCGCCCGCGACCGGAACCGATCGGGGGTGGCGGCGTGATCGGCCCCGCTCTCGTCGAGACCGGCCTCACTCCCGCCGAGTGCGAGGCCCGCGCCCGGGCCCTGCGCGAGGAGGGCCGTCGCCTGCTCGCCGAGCAGGAACGGATCGCCCATGAACTGCGCAACCGCGTCTGGCCGCAGGCGTCCGCCTACGAGGCCATTGCGCTGGTGATGCGCAAGGGAGGAAACCGATAATGGCTTACGTCTATCCGCCCAACGGCTGGGAGAGCCCGAGCTCTCCTGAACTCGACGTCAAGCTTCGCGCCGCGACGATCGTCGCGGACGCCGAGTTCTCGTTCAATTGCTCCGACTGGCCGAATCGGCGCGGGACCCGCGATTGGCGCGAAGCCGCCGAAGCGCTCATCTCGGCGCGGACTCACAATCCCGGGTTCACCGGAAGGGAATTCGACACGTCCTACACGCATCCGTTCGACGAGGTCGGACGCGAGATGGAGAGCTGGGCTCTCTTTTTCGCGCCAGACGAGCTCGGCGAGACGATCGAGTGTCACATGACGCTCGCCTCCCGCTCGTGCCCGAGGCGAGACGTTCGTGAATGTTTCGAGCCTGGATGGGTGACCGAATGAGCGGGCAAACCGTCCTCGACGAGCTGAACGCCGCCTTGCGCGCGCTCATGGTCGCCAAGCGGCTCCTCAAGGACTCCGCCGCCGACGTCGCCCTGCGCGTCTTCGAGGCCGAATGCCGGATTCGCCGCGCGATCCTGGCCGAGCACGGCCGGCATGACCCGGCCGTCGCCGACCTGAGCCGACGTTTGCGCGAGGCGCTTTCCGCCCAGGTGGCGCGGATCGTCGCCATCGAGCGCGGCACGATCCACGGCCGCGCCTACCGCAAGACGGCTTACGACCACGGAGGCTTTCTCCTCGAGCTCGACCTGGGCGAACTCCGCCACGAGGAGGGGTTCCTCGGCACCGACGAGGAGGCCGACGCCCGGCTGAGCGAGCTCGCCGTCACCGGAGGTATCGACGATGACCGCCGCTGAACTCGTGATCGCCCGCCGCCTGCCGTGCGGCGCCTACCTGTTGGTCTGGCGCTCGTCGCTCGGCCACGCCTGGAGCGTCACCCACCGCGACGGCACGACGCTCCGCTCGCGCGAGGGCGAGTATTGGCTGGTGGACGAGGACGCCCGGGCCTACGCCGAGGCGCTCGCCGAAGTCCCCCCGATTCTGGCCAAGCCGGCCCGTGGCCGCTCCCGATGGGAGGCGCGCTCGTGAGCGAACTCAAACTGATCGTCGGTCGCTGGAACGAGTTCGCCCAGAACGAGCGGACCTTGCGCTACGGGTCCGTCGAAGGCGTCGAACGAGTGCGCCGCAAAGTCCGCGCGTCGGACCTCCCGTGGACGATCGTCGTCGGCGACACCGTCAGCCCCGCGTTTCGGTTCTCGTGGGATGCGCACCGCTGGTTCATCGCTCGGGCGGTCGCTATGGAGGACGGCTCGTGACCGTCGAGTTTCCCTGTCGCTGGCCCGCGACGCGACCCCGAACGCCCGAGGCAAAGCGGGAGGCGGGACGCTTTAAGGTCGCCTCCAAAACGGCCGGGGCCGAGCTTGAGCGCGAACTGAACCTGTTCGGCGCGACGAGCGCCGTGCTCACGCTCAATTACGCGGAGCAGAAGCGGGCGCCCGAGGCGGCGCTGTGGTTCGGCTGGAACGGCGCGGAACGGGTGATCGCCTGCGACCGCTACCTGAGCCGGGACGCCAACGTGCGGGCGATCGGACTGACGATCGAGGCCATGCGCGGCATCGAGCGTTGGGGCACGGGCGAAATGCTCGAGCAGGCCATGACCGGCTTCTCCGCGCTCCCGCCGCCGAACGCCACCATCGTGGTGGCCGAACGACCCTGGTACGAGGTCCTCGGAGTGTTTCCGTCCGCGCCCGTCGAGGTCTGCGAGACCGTGTACCGGACGCTCTCGAAGTCCGCCCACCCCGACGCGGGGGGCTCTTCCGAACGCATGGCCGAGCTGAATCGAGCCATTGAGGAGGCCAGGTCCCGATGAAGTGCCTCAGCGTCCGCCAGCCCTGGGCCTGGGCTCTGCTTCACGCCGGCAAAGACGTCGAGAACCGCAACTGGCCTACCTCGTACCGGGGCATCCTCGCCATCCACGCCGGAAAGGCGCTGTCTTTCACGCGAGACGAGTGGGGTCGGTTGAGCACCGAGCAAAGAACGGACGCGCCGATCGACGTGCCTCACGTGGGCATCGACGATGCGACTTGGGCCGATCTGTTCGCCGAACGCGGGTTCGTGCTTGGGGGCCCGATGGACGTGCGCTCGGCGATCGTCGGCACGGTCGAGATCTACGACTGCGTACCGTCGCACGCGTGCGACTCGGACTGGAAGGCCGGGCCGGACCCCGATTACTGGTGCTGGCTTGTACGAGATCCGCGACCGCTGCAAGAAGCCATCTCGTACACCGGTCGACTCGGCCTGTTCGACGTGCCACTCGACGCCATCGAGGAGGCGAGGGCGCGGTGAGTCGTACCGAGGTGTACCGTTGCGATTCGTGCCGCGAAAAGTGGCGCAAGGAACCGCGTTCGGGCGAACGATACTTCGGCGAGTGCGCCGACTGCGGGAGAGACCTCTGCCCATGGTGCCAGCGATACGCTTGCGACGAGTGCGAGCATTGCCTCTGCGAGGGGTGCGCCCTTAAACGGCGAAAGGCGGAGCAGAGCCCGCTCTGCGGCGAACACGAGGTCCCGCGCGTGTGGGAATCCCCGTCGCGCACCGCCGACAACGCAGAGCGGCTCTGGGGCTCTCCTTCCGGTGCGATCGCCGTCATCGAGCGCACGGCGAGGGAGATCGACTCGTACCAGGGCGACGCTCAGAACGACGTACTGGTCGTTCTACGACAACGCGCGGTGGAACGACCCACGACGCGAGGAAGGGCGAAGCGCAAAGCGATCGAGAACGCCTGGGAAGCGTGGGAGGCCGGGACCCCGTGAGGAGCGTCGCCGCCCCCGTTCAGATCGCTCCCATCTGCGTCAGCGGCGCCACCGCCGGCAAGATGCTGGGCATCACGCACCGGGGCTTCGTGGACCGCTTCGTCTCGACCGGTATGATCGCTCCGCTCCCCGGCACCGGAGCGTATCTGGTCAAGGAGCTCGACGACCTGGTCGAGAAACTCAGGCAACAACGAGATGGCGAGCTTCCACAAACCGTCGGGCCGCTGGCAGGCAACGCGTCGCGTCGGCGGGTCAAGAAGGCTCTCGGGCTGGGGTAGCACCCCCGACGAGGCGGAGGCCGACCTCGCCCGCAAACTCGTCCGCGACGCGATCGCCCGAGAAAGCGCCCCCCTCCCCGTCCGTCCCAGCCTCGCCGAGTACTTCGTCAGGGTCTACGCCCCCAAGGTGGCCGACCACTCCGCCAAATGGCGAGAACAGATCGCCTGGGCGTCCGACCACTTCCTCCCCGTCTTCGGCGAGCTGCCCCTCGACCGCGTCGGCCGACACCAGATCCAGGCGTTCCTCCTCGCGAAGGGGCGCGAGGAGCGCACCGTCGTCACGACCTCGACGCGCGGCAAGCCGATCGTCCGCCGCTACCCGCCCCTCTCGAGGTCCAGCCTCGGCCATCTGCGCAAGGTGCTTCACGCCGTCTTCGAGACCGCCTCCGCCGACGACCTGATTCTGAAGAACCCCGTCGCCCACGTCCAACTGCCGCCCCAGCGCGTTCGGCGCGAGACCGCCACCTACGACCTGGCCCAGATCGCGAGGCTCCTCGAAGCCTCGCGCGACACCACCTGGCACCGTCCGATCTTCCTTTGCGCCCTTCTGGGCCTTCGCCGAGGAGAGGCCCTCGGCGTCCGCCGCGAGGACCTCTTCGACGGCGCCCTGCACGTCCAGCGCGACGTGGAGGACGGACCGGACGGACCGCGCACCGGACCGCTCAAGACCCTCTCGAGCGACCGCTGGCTCCCCTTGCCCGACGGCATGGCCCGCGAGGTCGCCTCGTGGGAGGAGTCCGGCCACCTCGTGACCTGGCGCGGTTGCCTGATCCGACCGAACGGGTTCACCCACGCGCTCCCCAAAACGGCCGCGAGGGCGGGCGTCCCCGTCCTGACCGTCCACGCGCTGCGCGCCTCGTTCAACAGCGCCCTGGCCGACCTGGGTTGCCCCCTCGAGTGGCGCCGGGAGATGATGGGGCACTCGCAGCGAGGCGTGACCGAGCGCCACTACACGAAGTACCGGGAAGAGATCGCGCGGGAATGGCTCGGGAAGCTCTGGACCGCGTTCGAGGCCGTCCGCGCGGATCGGGCGTCTACCTGATTACCGCCGCCCTACCACCGGCACGACTTTCGTGCGGAAGGGACGAAACGACGGGAATAGGTTCAAAATCCTGGTGGAGGCAGCGGGACTCGAACCCGCGACCCCCTGCTTGCAAAGCAGGTGCTCTCCCAGCTGAGCTATGCCCCCACCAGGGCACGGCGAGTATACCGGGCGCTAGATCGGGAACTCGGTGAAGAGCTTCCTGGCGGCGCCGCCGGTTCCGAAGCGACGCCCGATGTCCGCGCCGCTCAGCGCGACGCCCTCGGAGTCCAGAACCAGCAGGGTGGTGGTGCCGGTCTTGACGACAAAGTGACCCTCCGCGAACACCTCGACGATCTCTCCCGGCGCGGCGTCGTCGTACCGAATCTGGCCGTCGAAGGGGATCGCTCGCCAGATCGTGATTCGCGCGGCGGGGTCGTCGTCCACGAACGTGAACGCGCCCGCAAAGGGTCGCGTCACCGCTCGGACGTGGTTGTAGACGTCCATGGTCGCGTCCTCCCAGAAGATCAGGCCGTCCTCGGGCGAGCGCTTCGGGTAGTAAGTCGCTCCTTCCTCCTTCTGGCTCTCGTAGGCGACCCGGCCCTCCATTAGCCGGGGCACCATCGTCCCGGCGAGTTTGATCATCGAGACGGTGTTCTTGTAGTGAAGGGTGAGGGCGGTGTCGTGCTCGGTGATGTCGAACGCCTGGTAACCGACCACGTCGCCGTCGTCCACGCCCGGCTTGTAGCGAAAGAGGTGCGTGAAGAAGGCGGTCTTGTTCTGGATCAGGGACCAGTTCATCGGGCTGCGACCACGGCCCCAGGGCAGGTGCTTGCTCGATCCGTGCATGCCGAACGCCCCGATGCTCAGGCTTTCGAGGAACCAGTCGGGAATGAGACGTTGCCAACCCATCACGAGCAGGAGGTCGAGGCCCATCGGTAGGAGAGCCGCTTGGTCCTCGTCGCTCTTGAGGGAGTAGTACTTGGCGGAATACACCTCCAGCCCGCGCGCTTTGGCGGGCTCGCGAAGGTCTTCGTACCCGGCCACGTCGTGTTTTGCGCCCTGTTCCGGCGAGATCGTGATCAAGCGATCCGGGTTCAGTCCGGCGCGCCGCAGGCCGTCGATCAGTTCGAGCGTGGTGTGCTTGCACCCGACGACGGCGACCTTCTTCTCGATGGGCAAGGAAGGGTGTTTCATGAATCGGTGACATGGGCGAACGGCCCGGTTCGGTAGACCTTGCAGTTCTTCGCGATGTTGAGGTCCACCTCGTCCCGCCGGCGCGCGGAAAACCGAACGAGCACCTCGTACGGGTCAAGAGGCTCGTCGGTCCACCAGATCGGGTGGATTAGAATCTGAATCGGGTTTCCGGATCGGAAGGCGTCGCTTTCGAAGGGATGGCCGTAGCGCCACCGTCCCCCCGAATCCGATCGGTATTCGATCGCGGTGGTGAACGCGGGCATGTAGGTGTTCAGAAGCGGGTGCGAGTTCTCCGCGCGTCCCTCGATCTCGACGGGTCCGGGCCGATGGTAACTCAAGACCCGCACGGGGGAGTCGAGCCATTCGCCAAGGATGGAGGCCTCTTTCCGGCACGCGGCCGCCAGGTCTTCGGTGGCCATCTCCTTCGGGTAGGACCCTCGGTCGAAGTGGAGTCCCACCTCGTGGCCCATCGCGAGAATCTCCCGGATCGCCGCCGTTTCGGCCTCGTTGAACACGCTATAGAAGGGGGTGCGGAGGAGGAAGAAGTAGGCGGCGCGCACACCGAGGTCCGCTTCGACGCGGGCCATCCGCGCCGCCGCCAGAACGTCGAAGTCGATGTCGTGCCGCATGAGCGCGATGCGTCCTGCGGTCGGGCGCTCGCGGGCGACCTCTTCGTAGTCGGAGAAGCGGTAACCGGCCTCGAGGAACGCGCGCACGAACCGTACGAAGTCGGCCAGGGTGAAGCGTTCGGCGGCGTGGGGGGCGTCCATCGGCGGCGTTGGGAGGGTACCCGCATCGCGTCATACTTACCGACGATCCCGGCCATGCACATCGTCACCTACAACTACGCGCTCGCGACGCCCGAACTGGGACCTCCCTACCGTACGAACCATCTGGCGGAGGAGTGGGTTCGGATGGGACACAAGGCGACGGTGGTCGGATCCTCCTTCTCCCACTTGCTTTACCGGGCGGCCGAGTTCGATGGGAGCGTCAAAGTGGAGACGGTCAACGGCGTTCGCTACGTCCTCCTCAAGGTGCCGACGTACCGAGGCTCGGGCGTGAAACGGGTGCTCAACTTCCTGGCCGCGATGCGAGGGGCGAAGCGACACGCTCGGCTGATCGCGGACGACGAGAGCCCCGCCCTCGTTATCGCGGGATCGGTCTACCAAACGGATAACTACGCGGCCCACGCCCTCGCCCAAGCGCACGGGGGGGTGTTCTTTCGGGAAACGCGCGACCTTTGGCCGATGACCTTGCTCGAGGTCGGCAAGATGAGCCCGGGACACCCGCTGGTTCGGTTCATTCAGCGGGCGGAGGACCACGGCTTCCGGTACGCCGACCGCGTCGTCTCCACGCTGGAGGCTTCCTACGCCTACATGGGCACGCGAGGCCTTCCGAAAGAGCGCTGGCACTACTCGCCCCAGTTCGGGGCGAGTGAGGCCGAACGTTCGGACCCTTCGAAGTTGCCGGCCGAGCATCGCGCCGTGATTTCGGCGTTGCGCGAGGCGGGCGCGTTCGTTGCGGTCTACGCCGGCTCGATCGGTCCCGTCTACGACTTTCCGAACCTGCTGAAGGCGGCGGCGCTCGTGAAGGGCGATGGAATCGCGGTGGTGTTCGTGGGCGACGGGCCGACCAGACCTGAACTCCAGAGTCTGTGCCTCGAGATGAACTTGGACAACGTGCGGTTCCTCGACAAGATTCCGAAACAGGCGGTCGCCCCCTTGCTCGAACTGGCGGACGCGGGCCTCATGGGGTTCCACGACATAAAGCTGTACCGCTACGGTACGAGCCCGAACAAGCTCGTGGATTACGCCCAGGCGGCGATCCCGCAGGTCTTCTATACGAACGCGACACACTCGCTCACCTCCAGCGCCGAGTGCGGGCTGGTCGTGCCACCGTCCGACCCGGAGGCCCTGGCGAACGCCCTGCGCCGACTGCGCGACATGAGTCCCGAGGAGCGCCGCGCGATGGGGGAGCGGGGGCGCGCCTACGTCCGCGAGCATTGCACGGTGGAAGCGGTGGCCCGCGATTACCTGCGTCTCTACGAGGAAGCGCGGGCCGAGAAAGCTAGAACCTCGCGCTGACCATCGCGTAAGCCCAGTATTGGGTCCTGGAAGCGCCCGTGGCGAAGGACTTCGTGAAGTCGCCCGGCAGGAAGGCGGCGACGCCCAGCGCCAAGGTCCGATCCTTGCCGAGGACCAACGATCCCGTCAGGTCGAGTTCCCAACCCACGTCCTTGCCACGCTTGCCGGTGGCGTCCTTGAAGCCGGCGTTGGGGCCGCCGGCGGCAGAGTACCAAGCGTCGCCGGCGTCGTAGAGCCAGAACCGATGGAGTTCCACTCGAGCGGACGCGTCCCTGCTCAGTTTTCGATCGACCCACGCCCCGACGTGAACCGTGTTGCGCAGGCCCTGCATGTCCATCGCGCCCATGAACTGGTGGCCGGTTGGGTAGAGCTGGTCGAAAGTGCGGGTCTTGGCGGCGGTACCTCCGCCGGAGGCGAGGTTGCCCTCGATCGAGACAGAGGTCTTCGCGTCGAGGGTCCTCGAAATCCCCGCTCCGAAGGCGAAGGCCTCGAGCTTCTTGCCGCCCACACTGCCTTGCTGAAGAGCGCCGTATGCTTGGTAGGCGTCCTTGTCGTGCTTCTGGGTCCAGCGGTGGCTGAGCGTCCAGACCGTGGTCTCCGGGGTCGGGCGGGAGTCGGCCTTGAGGGACAGCACGGTCTGTCCTTCCTTCTGCGCGTAGGACAGGAACCCGAACTTGGCGTCTTGATTCATCGCCGGGTTGACCGCGAGCCGGCCCGCGAACACGTCCAGACCGCCGCGCCGATAGCGAAGGCCGTCCCACGCCCGAGAGCTGTTCGCCCATTCGAGGGCGCCGATCAGACGCTGATCGGCCACGATCACCTTCTGTCGTCCGAGGGTCATCGTCGCGCCCGAAACCGGCGCGTCCACGTACGCCTCGGCCAGGTCCTTCATGTTCGAGGAGCTTCCCGCCGCCCCCGACGCGAGCGACGTCCGATTGTCCAGGAACTGGAATGTGACCTTTCCCTTGATCCCTCCCTTCGTTTCGAAGACAAAGCCGGGGCGAACGCGCAGGAACGAGTCGTTTCGGTCGTCCCTTTTGGCTCCGTCGAAATCGCGGTCCAGCCGTCGCTCGAAGCGGTAGCGGGTTTCCAGAAACGGGGTGAGTCGGACGTCTCCAACGTCCATCGGCGTGTCATAGGCCATGTTGCGCGTGCCTCCGTGGCGGGCCGACCGGCTCGCCTGGCTTCCAACGATGGCGTGCCGATGGTCCTAGGACTATGACCTTCGTCATAGTTCGGGACCCGCCGTTGCCGCCAAGGTGGAGAGGACATGCGCCTTTGGCGAATCGTTCGTCTCGAGTTCCTCTCGCCTGGCATGAGGCTGGCCTGCTTCGGCAGCACGGGCGCACTTTTGGGAATGGGGGCGTACGTGGCTTCGATCTCGCAAGCGGCGAGCTACCTCAGCGACGACCCGAAGGCGTGCGTCAACTGCCACATCATGACCCCCGAGTACGCGACGTGGCAGCACTCGAGCCACGCTCGGGTCGCGAACTGCAACGACTGCCACGTGCCCCACGAGAACCTCGTGCGAAAGTACTTCTTCAAGGCCAAGGACGGGGCGCGCCACTCCTTCATGTTCACCTTCGGCCTCGAGCCGCAAGTGATCGAGGCGCATCCCGAGTCCCGCGAGGTGATTCAGGCCAACTGCGTGCGCTGTCACTCGACCGTCATCGGGGACGTGGCCCGGCCGATCCACTCGGCGAGCGGCCGTTCCTGCACCGACTGCCACCGCGAGGTGCCGCACGGGCGCGTCCACAGCCTTTCCTCCACCCCCAACGCGGCGGTCCCGCCGCTCGACCCGGTGCTTCCCGGCTTCCTTCGCCCGAAGGACGCCCAACCCTAGGATTCGACAAACCATGGCCTCGACCCCGTCCAAACCCCGTTCCCCGATCGTCGGCTGGCTCATCTTTGGCGTCGGCGCGATCGGCGTGTTCGTGCTCGGCATGCTCGCCACCTCGGTCACCGAGCGGCGCGCCCAGTCCTTCCCCGCCCGCCTGCAGTTCATGGAGCCGATCGCGGACTTCGAGGCGGACAATGCCAAGTGGGGCCAGAGCTTTCCCCGTGAGTTCAACTCGTGGGAATCCACGAAGAACACCGACGAGAACTCGAAGTACGGTGGCTCGGGCCATCGCGACTACCTGCAGGCCGACCCGCGCCTCGTCGTGATGTGGGCGGGCTATGCGTTCGCCAAGGACTACAACCAGGCGCGCGGCCATTACCACGCCGTCGAGGATGTGACGGGCACCAAACGGATCGACGAGAAGACCCCCGGCACCTGCTGGACGTGCAAGAGCCCGGACGTTCCACGGCTGATGGCCAAGGACGGCGTTGCCCAGTTCTACTCCGCGAAGTTCGCCGACTACAAGAACGAGGTCAAAAACCCGATCGGATGCGCCGACTGCCACGACAACAAGACGATGACCCTTCGCGTGAGCCGCCCCGCTCTGCGCGAGGCCTTTCAGCGGATGGGTAAGGACGTGGACAAGGCGAGCCACCAGGAAATGAGGTCGCTCGTTTGCGCCCAGTGCCACGTCGAATACTACTTCAAGGGCAAGAAGGAGAAGTACCTGACCTTTCCGTGGGACGACGGCCTGAAGGCGGAGGACATGGACAAGTACTACGCCAAGAGCGACCACGTCGACTGGACGCACGCGATCAGCGGGGCCAAGATGATCAAGATGCAGCACCCCGACTACGAGGTGTACATGCAGGGCATCCACGCCTTCCGTGGCGTCTCCTGCGCGGACTGCCACATGCCCTACAAGGCGGAGGGCGGCATCAAGTTCACCGACCACCAGGTGCGAAGCCCCCTCTACAACATGCAGAACTCGTGCCAGGTCTGCCACAAGTGGAGCGAGAGCGAGGTCAAAGGACGGGTCGAGAGCATCCAGGACAAGAACCACGAGATGCTCGGCGCCGCCCAGGAAGCGATCACCCGCGCCCACCTGGAGATCGGCGACGCGATGAAGCTCGGGGCGACGGACGCCGAACTCGACGGACCCCGCAAGGCGGTGAGTCGCGCCCAGATGTACTGGGACTACGTGGCGGCGAACAACGGGATGGGATTCCACGCTCCGCAGGAGTGCGCCCGCGTCCTCGGCAAGGCGGTGGACCTCGCCCAGCAGTGCCGCCTCGAGGTCGCCGTTCTGCGAACGAAGAAGGGTGGTGGTCCCTTGGCGATGCCGGACATCTCGACCAAAGAGAAGGCGCAAGCCTACATCAAGCCCTTCGTGGACGCTGCCAAGGCGAAAGCCGCCGCCGCCGAGGTCCAGGCGCATCCGGCGGGCGCCAAGTGACGACGGCATCGCCCCCTCGCCTTGATCCGAACTCACGAGCGAGTCGCCCCCCGGTTCCGGGGGGTGACCCGCCGTCCGGGTTCTGGGACTCCGAGCTTGCTTACCCCCACGCCTTCGTCGCCCTCGTGACGGCCGGTGTGATCGGGTTGGCGTTGCACCGGGCCACGGGGCCGGTGCCGAACTCGCTGTCCACCCTCGGCACATTGGCCTTGGTTCCCCTGGTCGCCGCGATCTACGTGGCGGCCCGACGAAGCGACCGGCTCGCCCGGTGGCTTTCCGGCGTCCCCCTTGCGGTCGCCTCCACCACCGCCATGCTCGTCCTCGCCGTCGTCGGCGGATGGCTGCCGGCGGCGACCTTTCATCGCTTCGGCCTACCCTCCCTCTGGGGCTCGTGGCCCTTCGCCCTGATCGGCCTGATCGTCGCGACGAACCTAGCGGCGACGATCGGGCGACGGATCGTTCCGCTGACCTACCGAAACGTCCTGTTTCTCTGCTCGCACCTTGGCTTGCTGGTCGTTTTGGTCGGCGGCACGCTGAGTTCGGTGTTGCTCGATCGCCGGAGTCTGACCCTCCAGGAAGGGGTCGCCAACCGCATCGCCGTTGGCGAGGACGGCTCGCTCCGCGAACTGCCGTTCGCCGCGACGCTTCGCGAGTTCACCCTGGAGAACTTCCCGCCGACGCTGGCCTATGTCCGGGTCGTACCCGGCAAGGAGGATCTGGACGTGACGGCCGGGTCCGCTCTCCTCAAGACCGACTTGGTCGAAGCGATCGGCCCCGTCCGGGTGCGGGTGCTCGAGTACTTGCCCAAGGCGGTGGACGTGGACGGCGAGTGGCGACCAATTCCCTGGAAGACGGCCGTACCTGCCGCGCGAATCCTCGTCGAGGGTTCGTTCGGACGAGCGGAGGGATGGGTGTCGTGCGGCGGGCTGGAGTCGAACCGCGCGATCCTTCGGTTGGGCGAACACGATGCGATCGCCATGCCGCCGCCCAATCCCAGGAGGTTTCGATCCGTGCTCGAGGTTGAGCGCCAGGGGCGCACCGAGAAGGTCGAGGTCGAGGTCAATCGGCCCGCGAACGTGGCCGGACTTCAGCTCTATCAGTTGTCATACGACGAACGGATGGGGACGGCCTCCGAAACGAGCGTGATCGAGGTCGTCGAGGACCGGGGCGTTCCGGTCGTCTACGCAGGGATCGCCCTGCTTCTGGCGGGCGCCGCGCTGCACCTCTTTGAGGGCACGAAACGAAGCAAGGAGGGGTCGCGATGATCGCTTTGGCCCAGGTGGGAATCGGGGGTTGGCTTCTCGCCACGGTGGCCTACGGCTTGGGTCGACGGCGTCGTGCCCTCGGCGACGCGCTGGCGATGCTAGGAATCGTGGCGGGCCTCGTGTTCCTCGGGGTCCTTTGGTCGAGCCTTGGTCGGCCTCCGATGCGGACGCTTGGCGAAACCCGCTGGTGGTACGCGGTGCTGGTCCCGACCCTTGGGTTCCTGATCGGCTGGCGTTTCCGAACGCGGGTGCTGGCGATCCCCGCGTGTCTGATGGGCGCGGTGTTCGGGACGATCAATCTGGCTCACCCGGAAACGATGGACCGAACGCTGATGCCGGCTCTCCAAAGCCCCTGGTTCGTCCCGCACGTGGTCGTCTACATGGTCGCCTACTCGGCCCTCGGGCTGAGCAGCCTGATCGGCGGCTGGGCGCTGGCGGGCGCGCTGATCCGGCGTAAGCCGGTGACGTTCGAAGAGGCCGAACTCCCGCATCGTCTGGTGCTCATCGGGTTCCCGCTCCTCACCTGCGGTCTGGCGTTCGGCGCGATCTGGGCGAAGGAGGCATGGGGTCATTACTGGACCTGGGACCCCAAAGAGACGTGGGCGCTCATCACCTGGGGTGCGTATCTGATCTACCTGCACGTCCGCGGGCGGCACGGGTTGCGGCCCGTGCTGAACCTGGTCCTGCTGGTCGTGGGTTTCGCCGCCCTCATGGGTTGCTGGTTCGGGGTGAACGTCATGCCGAGCGCCCGCGAAAGCGTTCACACCTACTCGCAGACCGACTGATCGGCCCGTCTACAATGGGGATCGGTCAGGACTTGTATGCACGATCCCCCCGAGGCGCCGTCGGTGCGCGCGATTCTGCGGTCCAGTTCGCTCCTGAACGCGCTGAGCGACGAGCAGGTCGAGGCGCTCGCCGCCGTCAGTAGCGTGGATCGGGCCGACCGTGGCGCCGTGATCTGGATGGACGGGTCGGAGGTGGGCTTCTTCGGCATCGTCGGCACCGGCTTCGTGAAGATCGTGCGGACCTCGGCCTCCGGCCAAGAACTGACCGCCGAGATTATGGGCCCGGGCCAGGTGTTCGGCCTTCTCGGCGCGATCGAGGGCACCGGCTGCCCGCTTTCGGCGCGCGCCGTCTGCCCGACCGCCTTCTTGCGCGTTCCGAAGACGGCTTTCCTCGCAATCTACGGGCAGAACGCCCCCCTCAAGGACCAACTCGTGCGCCGGACCACCCTACGTCTGCGCGGGGCGATCGACATGATGGCCCGAATGGCGTCGGGGAAGGTGGAGCAGCGGGTCGCGGCGGTCCTTCTGGTTCTGGCCGAGTCGTACGGGGTCGAGACCGATGTCGGCGTGCGCCTGACCATCCCCCTGAGTCGGCAGGATATCGCGGAACTCGCCGGCACCACCGTCGAGACGACGATTCGCGTGACGAGCCGCTGGACGAAGATGGGAATCCTGGGCTCGACCTACCGACAGATCACAATTCGCGACCCCGAGCGACTCCTCGGGTTCCTGGGCGCCTAGGACGTGCGCGCCCGAACGATCGCCGCGATCCGCTCGCCGACCGCGTCCGGCACCAGCCCCGAGTAGTCGCCGCCCAAAAGCGCCACTTCCCGCACGATCGAACTGCTCACGTAGCTCTTCTCCCAGTGGGTCATGAAGAACACCGTCTCGACCTCGGGCCGCAAGCGACGGTTGACCATCGCCATCTGGAACTCGTATTCGAAGTCGGCGGTCGCGCGCAGACCCCGGACGATGGCGGTGGCCCCGGCCCGCGTCGCGTATTCGATAAGCAGGCCCTCGAACGAGGCCACTTGGACGTTATCAAGGTGGGCGCACGCTTCGCGCAGACTCGCCTGCCGATCGTCGACGGTCATGAACGACGCCTTGGAGCGGTTCACGCCGACCGCGACGATCACCTCGTCGAACAGCCGCGCGGCCCGCTCCACGACGTCCAGATGGCCGAGAGTGGGGGGGTCGAAGGAGCCGGGGTACACCGCAAGGCGCCGCATCCTTCGATGATACGCGGCTTCAGCCCCGACCGCCGAGACGAAAAAGCCACAAATCGCGCGAAGGAAACGCCCCGGTCGCGTGTTTTATAGATTGTCAGGGAAACGTCCCACCTAAAAGGGAGTCCGGAATCGGGGCCGCTCGAGGGGAGTCGGCCCCCCAACCCCACTCGATTGCGACGTGCCTCGTCGCCAAGTAGCAGAACGGAGTCCGACGCTCGTCGGACTCCGTTCTTGTTGTCGCCGAACGACCTAGGAGGCCGCCTCGAAAGCCGCGCCAACCTTCTTGAGGTCCGCTCCGAAGAGCTTGGTGGCCAACTTCTGCAGTTCGGCTTCCGAGCCCCGGAAGTGGAAGGTGCGGTGAACGTGGGTCGCCGAGGCCCCGGGCGCCAAGGCGAGGGCCGGGGACGACGTTTCCAGTTCGTAGAAGGGGCCGAGCGGCTTCTTGCCCTCGCCGGGAGGGCCGTCGTTGTAGCTGTTCACGACGTCGCCGGCAAACGGCTCCTTCTGCATCTCCCACATCGAGTTGACGTAATCGGTCGCGCCTTCGGGCAGGGTGAATTGCACCACCGTCAGCAACCCGCGCGCGGGGTCGTAGCTGCCGAGGATCGGCTTGACCCGCTTCGGGCTCACTCCGATCTTGCTGCGGTACTGGCCGTCCCCCTTGAACACGATAAGGTCGTCCATCACCTTGAGCCGATCGGCGGGCACCTTGCCAAAGTAGGCGTCGTTGACCACCGGGCCGAGTTGCGCCTCCGGTCCCGTTTTGAAGGGGATCATGACGTGGGTCGTCGGCGAGTGTTTGAACATCCCGAGAATCCAGATCGAGAGCAGGCCGGACTCCTTGGTCCAAGCCGCCGTCCCGGAGTTCGTTACAGTGTTTCGCGTCTCGTAAGCGACGGACGACACGCCCTCGCCGGGCTTCACGCCAAGCGTCTTCTCGACGTCTTCGGGCCCCATCAATCGGACGGTGCGCCCGATCTTGGCGTCGAAGGCGGTTCCGCTGTAGTTGTCGAACTTCGCTTCGTGCTCGAACACCGCTTCCTTGTCGGACTTCGACACGAGCTTGTAGCCTTCCGTATCGATGAACGCCGGGGTCTGCCAAGCCTCGAGGTCGAACTTGTCGCCCTTCTTGAAGAAGATCGCGAACTGGCCGCCTTCCGGTCCCATCCAGAAGCGGTCCTCGCCGCCGAAGGGGTTGATGTGGGGAATCGTCTTGCCCCCCTCGATCAGTTCGTAGTTGATCCAGCCGTTGCCGTCGCCCGCCTTCGCGTCGGTCGAACTGGTCATGACGCGGGCCTGGTACTTCGGAACGATGCACACGCTCGGGCCGGTTTCGCCGCCGAGGACGATCGCGTCGGTGTGCTTCTTGAGGAATTCGACGTCTTGCGCGTAAGTCATGGCTTTGCGGGTCGTGGGCGCGGCGTCGTTGGCCGTGCCGGTTTCGTCCGTCTTTTTGCCCCCGCACCCGACGCCGCAGATGGCGACGAGCGCGAGCGCCGGTAAGAGTCCGCTCTTCATTGGTGGCGCCTCCGGCCGCCGACCCGACGCCATCGCGTCGGGCGTTCGCACGGCGACCGTGGTCTCGTTTGACGCGCGGCCCCGGTTTCCTGCCTTGAATCGGAACATACTGGAGAGTCCATGATCTCGGTCTCCGGTCTCACCAAGCGGTATGGCGATCGCGCGGTGCTGGACAACGTTTCCATCGAGGTCGGGAAGGGCCAGATCGTGGCCATCATGGGGAGCAGCGGGGGTGGCAAGACGACGCTCCTCAAGTGCATCGCGGGCCTAATCCGCCCCACGTCCGGCCGAATTCTGGTGGACGGCATCGACGTGGGCGCCCGGCCGGAAGAAGCCCGATTCCACATGGGCCTCGTGTTTCAGTCCTCCGCCCTCTTCGACTACATGAACGTGCTGGACAACGTGCTTTTCGGCTACCGCCGACGCCATCTCGGGAGCCGACAGGACGAGCGAAAGGTCGCGACGGAGATCCTCGAGAAGGTCGGCCTTGCCGGGAACGAGAGGCTCATGCCGAACGAACTGAGCGGGGGAATGCGTAAGCGCGTCGGCGTCGCCCGAGCCCTCGTGATGCGTCCCGCCGTCATGCTGTACGACGAGCCCACGACGGGCCTGGACCCCGTGACCACCTACGCGATGGACCAACTCATGGTCTCGGTGGGCCGATCGGAGGATGTTGCCAGTCTCATCGTGAGCCACGACGTGACCTCGGTGTTCCGGGTTGCCGACCGGATCGCCTTCCTGAGCGCCGGCAGAATCGTGTTCGACGGCACGCCGGAGGCTTTTCGCAAGGCCGAGCACGAAGCCATCGTCGAACTGGTGCGCAAGTCGCGCGAGGAGAGGTTCGACGCCGAAAAGGTGTGAACAACCGCGGATCGGTGAACTCCGGGCGTTTGGCGAGCGTTACTACCTGAACAGGTAGGCCCGTAATTCGGAGGCTCCACAACTCATGAAGCGACTCGTTATGATTCTCGCCGGCACGGTCCTCGCGACCGCGTTGGCTTTTTCGCAGGCGGCCGGTCCCCAAGGCCAGAGCAAGGGGCAGGCCAAGGGGCAGGGTGGTCAGGTTCGGGCCGGGCAGCGCGGTCCGGGTGGTCCCGGCGGCCCCGGTGGTCCCGGTGGATTCCGCGAGCGCATGCAGAAGATGCAGAAGGAGATCTACGCGAAGCTGAAGCTGAGCGCGGATCAGACCAAGAAGATCGAGGCGGTCGACAAGGCTTACGCCAAGAAACTGGACGACCTCCGCGCCGCTCCCGGTGACCGGCAGACGAAGGGTCCGAAGATGCGCGAGATTCGCGACGCGCACCAGAAGGAGATCGAGAAGATCCTCAC
This sequence comes from Fimbriimonadaceae bacterium, assembly GCA_026129685.1. Classification (GTDB taxonomy): domain Bacteria; phylum Armatimonadota; class Fimbriimonadia; order Fimbriimonadales; family Fimbriimonadaceae; genus UBA2387. Next base: position 230,275 of record JAHCHO010000007.1, on the reverse strand, counting down.
GAAGGCCCAGGCCGAGCAGTTCAAGAAGCTCCGTGAGGAGCAGATGGCCAAGATGCGCGCCCAGTTCGGCGGCGGTCGCGGCCCCGGTGGCCCGGGCGGTCCTCCTCCGGGAGGGGCGAAAGCCGGTGGCGCCAAGGGCGGCGGCGGCGCGTAACCCGGTTTGTTCTCTCCGTAGTGGCAGTGACGACAAAGGCCCCGCTTCGGCGGGGCTTTTCCGTTCGTCCTGAGGTTACCGACCGAGGTGCGCGATGGTCCCGCAAAGACGTCTGATCTGGCTCCTGATCGTGTTCGCCTTCACCGCTCTGCCCGTCATCCTCGCCCTGACCAAGGCGTTCGCGACGGCGCCTGTCGTCGTCCCCGCCGATTCAACGGGGACGACCACGTTCCAGGGCTTGGCGACCTTGGCCCTGGGAGCGGCGGTCGTATGGAGCGTGGTCCGGCTAAGGCTGAAGGGCGAGGTCGGGGGAGCCGTCGAGCTACCGACCGTCGCCGCGTTCCAGGCCAGATCCCAGGTCGGACTCGCCCTTTCCGAGGTGGGGAGTCTCGCCGCATGGGCGTCTCCCGGTTCGACCTGGCAGACGATGCTGCCCTTCCTGGCGGGCACGATCGTCGTGAACCTCCTCTTCATTGTGCCCGCGGGACTGACGTTCTTCCGACTTTTGGAGGAGCAGGACGCCGCACCGCCCGACTAGGTGGGTTCATCGGCGGGCCGGATCGGCGGGTCGACGTCCTCGGTCGGCGTGACCGTCTCGACTTCCGTCGCCGGGTGAGGGTGCGGCACGTGGGTCACCGCTTCGCGGCCCCAACGCCATACCAACAGGACCGCGGCGACGGTGATGCACGAATCCGCGAAGTTGAACACCGGAAAGTTGATCGCCCGGAACCAGAACATGTCGGTGACGCGCCCAAGCCACACGCGATCGACCAGGTTCCCGAGGGAGCCCGCCGCCAACAGGCCGAGGGCAAGGTGGACCGTGCGCCGCTCTCGGCCGCGGTGGCTGTAGTAGGCGCAGCCCAAGGCGATCGCGACCGCGATCGGAGCCGTCATCACGCCCAAACCCTGCAACATGCCGAACGCGACCCCTTCGTTGTAGGTCAGCCGCAGTTCAAACACTCCCGGCCACGGTACGGCGAGCGATTGCCCCTCGTGAAACGTCCTCCGGGTCCAGACTTTGATCGCTTGGTCCGTCGCGAGCATCAGCAGGACCGTCGCCCAGAACAGCCCGGGGCGTGGTTTTGCTTCGCTGGGTTTCACCATCCCAGGGCTCGTCGGTCGCGGGCGGTCAAGGGGACGTCGTTCACAACGGTGACGTCCCGTCGGCGGAGCCGGCTCCGCTCGCACTTTGGGTGCTCGCTGGGCCGAAACGTCGCGCTGCGCTCTCCGTGCAGGACGATCGCCTCGCTCACTTTGAGGTAGATCGCAAGGTCTTCTCCAAACCCGCGCAACGTCTCCGCGACCTCCGGCTCGACCGTCACCACCGCAACCGCGTCCTGGCTGTCTTTCGATTCGGCGCCCGCCTTGTACTCCTCGAAGGCGCTGAACACGAATCGTCGAACCTCCAGGATGCGGGCGAACCGCGTCTGAAACTCGGAACCCTCGATCGCCTCCAGCCGATCCGGGTCGGGCGCGTCCAGGACTTCGAGGTGGATGGACTTGAACTCGCTCGACGCTGGAATCCGCGCGTAGACCTCCTCGGCGGTGTGCGCAAGGATCGGAGCGACCAGTTTGGTGATCCGCTCGAGCACGTAGTGGCACGCGATCTGGCCGCTTCGGCGCGAGGGCCAGTCCTTACCGTCGCAGTACATCCGGTCTTTGATCGCGTCCAGGTAGAACGAGGACAGCTCGTCCGCGCAGAAGTTGTGGACGCCCGTGATGACTTTGCCAAAGTCGTACCGCCGGTAAGCGTCGAGGCAGTCGGCGACCAGAAGGTCGGTCTGCTCGATCACCCAACGGTCGAGGTCCAGGAGTTCGACGCTGACCGAGGGGTCGAAATCGTACAGGTTCGACAGCAGGAAGCGCAGGGTGTTGCGGATGCGGCGGTAGCCGTCCCCGATCTGCCGCAGCAGGTTCTCGGAGCAAGGCACGTCGAACGTGTAGTCCACGCTCGCCACCCAGTAGCGGAGGATGTCCGCCCCGAACTTGTCGGAAGCTTCGACCGGATCCACCGCATTGCCCCCCCTCTTGGACATCTTGAAGCCCTTTTCGTCGGTGACAAAACCGTGGGTCAGGACCGCGCGGTACGGAGCGTCCTCGCGGATCGCGGTACCAAGGATGAGCGAGGTGTTGAACCAGCCACGATGCTGGTCGGAACCCTCTAGATAGAGATCGGCGGGCCAGGGCTCTTTCCAAGCCGGGTCCACGTTGCCCTCCAGCACCGCCAGGCTGGTCGAACCCGAGTCGAACCAAACGTCCAGCACATCGGTCTCCTTGGTGAACTCGGTCTCTCCCGTTTCGGGGTCCGTGTAGCCCACGGGCAGAATGTCCTTGGGTTCGCGCACGAACCAGGCGTCCGAGCCCTCTCGCTCGACCAGTTGGGCGACCGCCTCGATCGCCATCGGGTCGAGCACGGGCTTGCCGGACTCCTTGCCGTAGAACACCGGGATGCCGACGCCCCACGGTCGCTGGCGCGAAATGCACCAGTCGGGGCGCTTGGCGATCATGTCGCGGATGCGCTGTTCGCCGGAGGGGGGGTACCAGGCAACCTTGGGAATCTCCTCGAGCATCTGGTCTCGCAGATCCCGATGATCGATGCTCACGAACCATTGCTCGGTGGCGCGGAAGATGATCGGCCGGCCGTCTCGCTCGCCGTACGGGTACTGGTGCGGGAAGTCGTAGTCCAAGAGGAGGTTCCCCAACTCCCGCAACCGCTCGACCACAACCCGGTCGCAGTCCTGGTAGTAGGTTCCGGCGAACTCGCCCGCCTCGGCGGTCAGGAATCCGCGTTCGTCGACCGGGCAGAGCACGGGCAGCCCGTACTTGGTCCCAGTCTCGAAGTCCTCGCGCCCGTGGCCGGGGGCGGTGTGCACGACGCCCGTGCCGTCTTCCATCGTGACGTACTCCGCCAGCACGACGACCGACTCGCGGTCGAACACGGGGTGCTTAAAGCGCACGCCGCTGGCCGCCACGTCCTCGCCGGAGAGGACCGCCAAGATGTCGTAATCGTCCCACCCAAGGGCGTCGGCGACTTTGCCGAGCAGGTCCTCGGCAAGAAGGTAATGGTCCTCGCCGAAGCGGGCGACCACATAGCGAGCGAGCGGATGGAGGGCGACCGCCACGTTCGCCGGGATCGTCCACGGGGTGGTCGTCCAGATGATCGTGTGCAGGTTCGAGAACCGACCCAAGGTGCCCGCCTCGCCCGGCATCACCGGGAACCGAACGTAGACGGCTTTGCTCACGTGGTCGCGGTAGACGATTTCGGTGTCGGCGAGCGCCGTCCGACTCGTCGGGCTCCATTGGACGCTTCTCAAGCCCCGGTAGACGAACCCTCGTTCAACCATGCGCTTGAACACGCGCACGATCTCCGCTTCAAACCGGAAGTCCATCGTGACGTAGGGTCGTTCCCACAACCCGAACACCCCGAGCCGCTTGAACTGCTCGGTTTGCACGTCGAGGTAGCGCTTGGCGTGGGACCTGCAGGCCTCGCGCAAGGTCGGCACGTCCGGCCGAACACCCTTCTTCTCGAACTCCTTCATGACCGCCTGCTCGATCGGCAGACCGTGGTTGTCGTAGCCGGGAACGTAGGGGGCGCGGTAGCCCATCAGGGTTCGCGACTTCACGACGATGTCCTTGAGGATCTTGTTGAGAGCCGTGCCGAGATGGGTGGGCGAGTTCGTGTAGGGCGGTCCGTCGTGCAGTACGAAGGTGGGCGCGTCCTTCCGCGCCTGCTGGATGAGGTGGTAGACGCGAATCTCGTCCCAACGCGCCTGAATCTCCGGCTCGAGCGAAGGAAGATTCGCTTTCATCGGGATCGTGAACGCGGCGTCGGGCAAATTGAGCGTTTCGCGCAAATCCATGGGTTCGGGGATTGTACCTACGGGGGTTCGCCCCGCCCCGGAAAGCCGGTCCGGCCCATCCTCGGGCATACTGGGGACCATGGGCGCGATGATCTCCTTCCGAAGCGGCGAAGAGACCTACGAGGGCTACCTGGCGAAGGCCGACGGCGGGGGACCGGGCGTCGTCGTCATCCAAGAGTGGTGGGGCCTCGTGCCGCACATCAAGGAGGTGGCCGACCGGTTCGCGGCGGCGGGGTTCAACGCGTTGGCACCCGACATCTATCGGGGAAAGAGCACGACGGAACCCGAAGAGGCGGGCACCCTCATGATGGCTCTGCGCGTCCCGGAGGCGGCCGATATTCTGCTCGCCGCCATCGACGCGCTGTTGGCCGAGCCCACGACGAAGGGGGACCGGGTCGGCGTGGTCGGGTTTTGCATGGGCGGCCAACTCGCGCTCTTTGCGGCGACTCTGAGCGCCAACGTCGGCGCTTGCGCCAACTTCTACGGGATTCATCCCCACGTCGATCCGGACCTATCGGGCCTGCAAGGTCCGGTTCTCGGGGTTTTCGCCTCGAACGACCCCATGACGACGCCGGCCGTGGTGTCCGATTTGGACGCTCGCTTGACCGCCCTTGGCAAGGCCCACGAGTTCGTGACCTACCCCGACTGCGACCACGCGTTCTTCAACGACCATCGTCCGACCGTCTACAACCCAGCGGCCGCGCAGGACGCCTGGGAGCGCACACTTCGGCTGTTCCGCGAGAACCTCGGCTAATCGGTCTCGTGCTCGCCCGTCGCAATGAACACGAAGAGGATGCTCCAGGCCGCTTCCGCCAACTGCGAGAACACGAACTGAAGGTTCGTCGGCATCGCATAGACGCAGAGCAGAATCGGAATCCAGAACGCCCAGCAAGGGATCATCGCCGGTAGCACCCGCGCTCGGTAGAAGCGCCACGAGAAGGCCCGGCTGCCGTGCCGGAACGCGTATCCGTGCTTCCTCCAACGGAACAGCAACACCGCCGTCGGCACGCACAGGAGGGGCGAGAAGGCGAACATGTCCACCGCCGTCTTGATTCCCAGGGTGAGCGGGTCGCGGCCGTCGCCAAACCAGATCGCCTGGAACCGATAGAAGACGTCCACCTCGGTCGCCACGATGCCGTAGACCATCCCCGTGAAGCCCGCTTTGCTCAGCCAGGCGCCGTCGAATCGGCGCAAGCGGCCCGTCAGGGCTTTGGCGATCTCCGGGACGACTCCCCCCGCCATAACGCCGACAAGAAACGCAAACGGCAGTCCGCCCGCCACCTTCCACGCCATGATGCCCGAGGCCATGTTCTGGAGGAAGGGGCTGCCGTAGTACGCGAAGGCCAGCGCCGCCGCCGCGCCTTGGATGAGCAGGAACGGTGGCCAGTGCGCCCGCACGGCTGCGACCCCCGGCACGAACGCGTCGCGCAAGGTCCACTCACGAGACGCGCCGACCGATGACACCGGCCCAGTATGGTCGAGTCGAGGAGGCGGCTCGCGGGACCGATTCGCGCAACCATTCTCGTCGACGAGCGGTAGAACCACCACATGAAAGACTCGAAGATCGTCGCCGTTTTCGGGGCCACCGGCGCCCAAGGAGGTGGCCTCGCCCGCGCCATCCTCGAAGACCCCGCCTCCGGCTTCACGGTCCGTGCCCTGACCCGCTATCCGTCGTCCGACAAGGCAAAGTCGCTCGCCGAACAGGGCGCCGAGGTAGTCGCGGCCAACGTGGACGACCCTGCCGACGTGCGCGCGGCCCTGGAAGGGGCTCATGCCGCCTACTTCGTCACCTTCTTCTGGGACCATCTGTCGCCTGATCGAGAACTGGAGCAAGCCCGGACCATGGCGGAAGCGGCGCGGGAGGCGGGGGTGCGCCACGCGATCTGGTCCACTCTCGAGGACACCCGTCTGTGGGTTCCCCTCGACGACGACCGCATGCCCACCCTACAGGGCAAGTACAAGGTGCCCCACTTCGACGCGAAGGGCGAGGCCGACGCGTTCTTTGCCGCCGCCGGGGTTCCGACCACCTACCTGCTGACTTCGTTCTACTGGGACAACCTGATCCACTTCGGGATGGGGCCGGCTCTTGGACCGGACGGCAAACTCGGGATCACGATGCCCATGGGCGACCGACCCCTTCCCGGGATCGCCGCCGAGGACATTGGTCGGTGCGCGTACGGCATTCTCAAAGAGGGCGAAGGCTGGGTCGGCAAAACCGTCGGGATCGCAGGGGAGCACCGGACCGGCCGCGAGATGGCGGACTCCCTGAGCCGGACCCTCGGCCGAGAAGTCGTGTACCGCGACGTGCCGCCCGAGGTCTACCGTGGGTTCGGGTTCCCAGGCGCCGACGACTTGGGGAACATGTTCCAGTTCAAACGCGATTTCAACGACTCGTTTCGCGCCGCGAGAGACGTCGAGGCCACGCGTCGCCTGAACCCCGCCCTTCAGAGCTTCGACGTCTGGCTCGCCAAGAACGCCGCCCGTATCCCCCTCCCGGCTTGACCGGGCGCCGAGGGTGCCGCTCGAGGGACCCTCGGCAGCCTCGCTCGGGGCGGGACCCGGCGCCGGCGGGACGGCATCGGGCAAGCTAAGACGATGTCTTCCCACCCCGATTTTCTCCCGACCGGACGCCCCACGGTGGGGCACCGGCGATCCTACGGCGAGTTGCCCCTCGAACGCCGTTTCGGAGTCGGGGTGGTCGGTCTGCACGAGGGGCACACGCTCCTCGTCGCAATGCGGGCCAGTGGCCTGTGCCTGCCGGTGGCGGGATGCGATCTGAGTTCTGAAAAGCGTGCCCAGGCTGAAGACGCGTGTCCGGGCCTCTGGACGACCGACGAGTACGACGCCCTCTTGGCGCGCCCCGAGGTGGACATTGTCGCCGTCTACACGCCGGATCCCCTCCACGCGGATCAGATCGAGCGCGCGTTTCGGGCGGGCAAGCACGTGATCTGCACCAAGCCCCTCGTCAACGATCCGACCGCCATACCCGGGCTCCTAGAGGTTGGCCGAGCCAGCGGGAAGCGCCTTCAGGTCGGTCAGAGCACGCGGTTCGGCGAGCCTTTTCAGCGCCAACGGGAGCAGTTCGAGGCGGGCGCCTTCGGCGACGTCGAGATGCTCGACGCCCACTACCATCACCGGATGGATTGGTATTACGAGAAGAGCCCCTGGGCGGTGGACACGACGCACTGGGCTTACCTTGGGATGAGCCACCCGGTGGACCTGGCGCGCTGGTACCTCGGTCCGATTCGCGAGGTTCACGCCTATGGGACGGTGACCTCGTTGGCGAGCGAGTTCGGCATGAAGACGCCCGATGCCATCGTCGCGAACCTCCTCGCGGAGTCAGGACGGATCGGGCGGGTGGCGAGCAACTTCGGCTTTCACGAACTGCCGAAGGCCCGTGCGCTGATCGAGTGCTTCCTGATGGGATCGAAGGGAACCTCTCTCGCCCGGTACCCGGACCTTCGCTACACCTTCCACGACGCGCACGGGATCGAGGTCGAAGAGGATTACCACCATTCGATGGCCGGCTACTACTACCGCCACGAACTCAAGGGGATGCACTACGGCGAGTTCTGCAACTGCCTGGACTACTTTGCCTCGCGTCTGCTCTCCGGCGAGCCCAACTCGCCCGACCTCGAGGAGGGCCTGGGGACGGTGCTCCTGATGGGCGCGATCGTCGAATCCCTCGAGACAGGGCGTTCGGTGCGCGTCCCAACGCTTGCTGCGCCGCGCCCATAGGCTGGACGCGGACGGGTAGGGAAATCGCCAGAGCGCTAACCCCTCCCGAGCGAGAGGATCGAGTGCCGAATGCCGAAGGTGCGGAAGTAGGTCAAATCGTCGTGGTCGCCCATCGGGGCGGACTCGATGCCGAGGGCCCGGTAGCCGACATGAAGGTTGTTGTCGGTGGGACCCTGCCCCCCGTCCACCCACCGGTACGCCCAGAGGACATCCCCCCCGAACCAGGCGGCGGCAGGGGCGGACCGGCTCTGGGTCCACTCGTCGTAGAATCGCTTCACCAGCCAGCCTCCTTTCACCGTCTTGTCGGCCAGTTGGTGGGCAACGTACGTGCAGGCCCACGGCGACTCGGGAGAGGTCATCCCCCGACCGTACAGGTAGATCCGTCCGTTAGGCCCGCCGTCCTTCGAGTCGTCGAAGAGCACGGTGAGACGCCCGGTTCCGCGCGACTGCCCCGCCTCCCCCTCGATCCACTCGACGGGGGCGGAAGACTGGAGAACGCCCGACGACGCGCGGTAGCGCCGAACCTGCCAGCGGTTGGGTCGTTTCTCGTCCTGGTCTTTCGCAAGGCCGATAATCGCCTCGCCGGTGAGGGTGTCGGTGCAGAGACCGACGGGATTCGTACTCGTCGTGTCGAGGGGGCGCGGATCGGCGAGCCGACCGTCGGCGGCCATCGTTCGGTACGTCACGATTTGGCTCGTCGGGTTCCACAGGAACAGGTAGAGCAAGCCTCCGTGGACCCCGACCGTGGGCACGACGCTTGGGTCGGAGGACACCACCTCCGGTGCGCTCATGGCGAGGTCGGCCTTCGAGACCGTGAGGCGCCGTCGGACGACGCCTTGACCGGTTGGGTAGAACGCCCAAACGTGGTTGCCCAGGCTCGCGGCGACGGGGTCCCCGGTGACGCCGCCCGCTTCGATCACCCATGGATCGTCCCAAGCGAACGGTTGCTTCAGCCGGCGCAGGAGAAGGCGTCCGGGACGATCGACGGACAGGCTGGGGTCGACCTTCGGGTCGGCGGGCAGGTCGTGGGTCCCGTAGAGGACGAACGCCCGCTTCTCGTGCGCGAACAGCCAGGGTGAGCCGTGCGTCTTGCCCACGTCGTCGCGACGACCGGCGTTGGTCGAGTAGGAATAGTTGACGTCGGCGCGGATGTGTTTCTCGCCGAACACGCCGTTCCAGTTCCAATCGATCAGCGTGGTCTCGCCGTTGGCCTTCAGGCGAAACCGATAGGGTCCCTTCTCTAGGAACTTCACCTTCTCGTACGGCAAGGGAATCGTCTCGTCCAGGTCGGTTTCCCGCAGGACGAAATCCTTGAACTCGCCCTTCGAGTAGTGGATCTTATTGCCGTCGTCCTCGAAAGAATAGCTGTAGGCGTAGTTCATCAAACTGGTGTAGATCGGGCATAGGAAGTTGGGCCAAAAGCCCTCGTGGTCCATGCCCATTTGGTGACCGAACTCGTGGACGAACACCGCCCAGAGCGCACCTTCGCCGACGGTTCCGCCGTCGCCCAATTGGTCGGCTTGACCGCCGCCTCCCGGGGTGACCTGCATCCAGTGGACCAGGCCTCGCCACTTTTCCGGTCGGAACTTGGCGCGGTTGGCGGGCCACCCATCGTTGGCGTCCTTCTCGCCGACCGGGTCGAGGTATATCGGGTGAAGGGCGAAGCCCTTGCTCCCGTCGGGGTTGGGAACGTCGAGGTCGGCGTAGAATCGGATCACCCGCGCCATCTCGTCCTGCACTCGCTTCTCGGCCACCTTCTCGAACCGTGAGACGAGGCAGAGGAGGTCCACGCGCCGGGGATCGCAACCGAGAGACTTGAGATCCAAGTCGCGGAAGATGCCGACCTCCCAGCCGTCGAGAAGGCCGTCGTTGTCGGTGTCGGGGTTCCGGGGGTCGGTGCCGAGTTTCGTCTCGTCGTCGTCCGTCAGGCCGTCATGATCGGGGTCGGTCTCTCCCTCCGTCCTCGCGCGGTAGAGCGAGACGCTGTTGGCGGTGTGGTGCTCCGACCCGTAGCGGAAAGCCACCACGTCGAGGTCGCCGTCCTTGTCCACGTCTCCCAGGCCGAACACGGTATCGGCCCTGGGCAGGGCGCTTGGAGGAAGCGCATGTTCGCCGTGCGGGGTCCAGACTCGATCGCCGAAAGCGATCGTGCCCGGACCGGCGGCGGGCCGGGAGGCTTTCGAGATCGTGCCAAGCGCTTTGCCCTGTTTGAGCGTGTTCGGGTCGAGAAGCGACACCCGGCCCTTGGCGTCCTGCATGGCAAGGGTGTCGCCGGCGTCCCCGATCCACACCGTGCCCGCCGGCACTTTGACGACCTCGACGTTGCGGGCGTCGGCCGTGATTCTGTAGCCATCGCCGGTTTGGGTGTTGAACAGCAGCACGGACTTGCCGACCACCGCCATGGCCGCGCTTTGCAGAGGCTTCGGCAGGGTCGCCCACTTCGGGTCGTCCGTGAATCGTCCGTCCTTGAAGGCCCCGGCAAGGCGAACCTCGGTCCCGCCGAACAAACCGACGACGTCCGTTCCGGGGGCCGCGTCCAACTCCCCGACGGCCGCGGCGAGGCAGTCCTTCCCCCAGGGGTTCAGGCCCTGGAACCCGCCGCCCGTCTTCAGACCGTCCACGCTGAGGTTTACGTCCACGATCGCATTGCCCGGCGGGTAGACGACGATGAGGTCCGCGTACCCGTCCGCGTCCACGTCGCCGACGAACGGCAGGCGAGGGGGCGCGGCAAACCCAAGCGCCCAAGGCTGCGGCGGTAGAAACTCCCGCGCCGACCCGGCGGCGGCGGGGGCGATCATGCTGGTGAAGAGAACGACGGCCGAAACCATTGCGGGTCAGTTTGCCACGACGCGGGCGGTCCGGTACCACAGTGCGCCTCGGTACGAAAACGTTCGCCGTCCGACGCCCGAACCCGGTTACAATCGTTCATTCGCCGTCTTCCCGATCTGAGTGATCTTGATCACATATTTGGGGAGTCGGATCGGCGATAACGAGGACCGTGAACTTGCGATTCCGTCCCTGGCCCCGATCCCGATCCGCCCGCCAAGGGCGGCCCCTACCCGCGCCGGCGGTCGGGGTGGGTTTGGCGGTCACGGTCGCGTTGCTCGCGGCGACGCCGCTGCTCGAAGAACCGGAAGACGTCTTGTACGACGCTCGAATCGCGCTCCGTGGCGAGCGGCCCGCGTATCCGGAGGTCGTCGTCGTCGCCATTTCGAGCGACACGACGGTCGACTGGTGGGAGCCGCAGGCGTTTTGGGGGACGCGGTACGCCCGGTTGCTCGGGCGGCTGTCGGCGGCCGGTCCAAGCGTGATCGGCCTGGACGTGATCGTCCAGTCACGGACCGACGAATTCCTCACGCAAGTGCTCGAAGAGCAGGGGGTGGACCATGGCCCGACGCCGAACGCCGACCTGACGTCGGCGGCGATGGCTCTGGGACCCCGACTCGTGCTGGCCGAGGCGCGCTTTACCGCCGAGGGGCCGATCGCGTCCTTCGACAAATTGCGCTCGATCGGCCTCCAGAACGATGCGATCGGATTCGTCGACGTTGTTCCGAGCCGGGATCGTACCGTGCGCGACGCGTATCTGTACGCGAGGGACACCGGGGTCGAGTCCGAGCCGGTCGAGCCATCGTTCGCCGCTCTCCTCGCGGCGCGGCACCGAGGCTTGGATCCACGGTCCGCCGACGGGCTGGCGAATCTCGCTCGGTACCGAACCCGTGACGACCAGGTCGCTCGCTTCGCGATCGACTTTTGCGGCCGGGTCAACGCCCTCGACGCGCGCCGAGTTCTAGACGATCCTCCTGCCCAGTGGGCCGACCAGGTTCGGGGCAAGGTCGTCCTGATCGGCTCGACGGAAGTGGCGGCGAAGGACGCTCATCGCGTTCCGTTAGGGCGGAACCTGCCGGGCGTATGGGTCCATGCGGAGGCGGTCTCGACCTTGCTCGGCGGCACTGCTTTGGCTCGGGTCGTGGGCGCCGGGGGGTTCTTGGCGACCTTGCTGGTCGGATTGGGCGCGGCGGGCTTTGCCGCCGGCCGGAGACAAGGCACCGTCCTTGCAGGCGGGGTGGCGACGGCAACCGTGTACGCGTTTGGTTCCCAAGCCGTGTTCATGGCGACGGGCACGGCGCTGCCGCTTGCCGGTCCCCTGCTGGCGGCGACCGCCGCAACCTCGACGGGGTTGTGGGTACGGGCGGCGCACGAGGCGTGGGCACGCCGAAGGCGCGAGGACCAACTCGGGACGTTCATGTCGCCCCAGGTCCGCGACCGGCTGCTCTCGCTGGAAGGGCCGATCTCGATGGAGCCGACCGAGCCCGAGTTGACGATCGTGTTCGTGGACATGCGCGATTCGACGGCGATCGCCCACGGCGCGAACGCCCGCGAGGTCATGGACATCGTGAACCGGGTGTTCGAGGCCACCGTGCCGGCGTTCTTGGAGCGCAACGCGGTGATCAACCGCTTCCTGGGTGACGGATTCCTTGCTTTGTTCGGTCTGGACGGAGCCTCGAAGAACCCGGCCCAGGACGCGGTGGACGCGGCGATCGGGGCGGTTTTGTCGGTTCGTGCCCTGGATCTCGTGGTTCCGATGGAGAAAGAGGGCCGGGTGGTCCTCGAGTCCGTACGGATCGGGTGCGGAGTCCACACCGGGCGCGTCGCGGCCGGGTTCGTCGGTCACGGGGGACGACTGGACTTCACCGTCATCGGGGACGCCGTCAACACCGCCGCCCGCATCGAAGGCAAAAACCAGGACTACCGGTCGGAACTGCTCGTCTCCGACGCGACTTACGGGAGGTTGGACCCCGCTCCGCCCGCGGCCCATCTGGGTCCGGTCGCGATTCGGGGCCGCTCTCCCATCGTTTTGCACCGAGTGCGATTCGCTCACGACGGGATCGTCGAAGCCGAATCGGTACGGGAGGAAGCATCGTGAACCTCACCATCCTGACCCTGTTCGTCGTCGGCAACGCGGCCTCGCACGACTTCGCGGTGGACACGCGCCCGTCTTCGCCCGGTTACGTCCTCCAAGTCGGAGGGACCGCGACCCTCAAGCGCGCCGGACGCTCGCGGCCGGTCCGCGTTCTCGTCGATCTGTTCCCGAACGACGTGATCCTGACCGACAAGAAATCGATCGTGACGGTCTACCTGCACGGTTCGCGCCGAACGGTGTCCCTTTCGGAGAGCGGCGTGTACGATGTCGGCGCGGACGGGTTGCGCGTACGTACTGGCCGAGCGCCCGTCGTCCTCGAGCAGTACCGTGGCGCCCCCATCGTGCGTCGTGGCCCGGTCACGCAGGATTTCGCCGCCAAAATCGATCGCGGGGGCGAGGCCGACGGGTTCTTTGAGTTGACCCCTCGAGAGGCGGTTAGGGAGGCGCCGACGGCGCTCGAGTGGAAGTGCGGGATCGATGCGACCAAACTAGTCGAACCTAAAGACCCGCCCACGATCGAGCTTGTCGCCAGCGTCAAGGACGCGACGGGCTGGACCCGATTCGTCGCAAGGCGCCTTCCTTTCGGGACGATCCGCTACGATTTGCCCGACCTTCCGGAAGGGCTGTACGCGTGGTCGGTCAGCGTCACCGCACCCGGGATCGGGCGTCGCGAGGGACGGGCGGTGTTCGCCGTGCTCAGCGCGGACGCCAAAGACGACTACCGTCGCCAACTCGCCTTCGCGGACGAACTGGCCGAACCGCTTCGGGGTCTGGTGCGCGTCAAAGCGCACCTGTACTTCGGTTTCCTCTCGGAAGCCAGTCGCGAACTCGACGCGATGGCCGACTCGGCGGACGTCCGCGACCTGAAGACGCGGGTACGGAATTTGGTCGAACGGGGCGTCCCGTTCGAGGGGGAGTAGCGATGACGCTTCGGCCGATCCTTGCGAGCGTTGTCTTGGCGGCGGGCGCCGTCTGGGGCCAGTCCCCCGGAAAGGGCATGCTCACCGACGTCGACATGGGGCGCAAGCCCATGCGCGAGTCGCTCGAGTGGCTCGGCAAGTACACGGACTTCCCACTGGTCGTTCCCAAGGACCTGATCGTGGCGGGCGAGTTCGGCGGCGGGTTCTTTCGCAAGGGGTCCGACTCCCAGGCGGCGCTGCGGGCGGTACTGCGCAGCAGCGATCCCAAGTTGGGTTTCGATTTCGACGGTGCGCGTTACATCCTGCGTTACCTCGAACCGATCGTATCGGGCCAGGCGGGCGAGGATGTCCGCTCCGCCCTCGAACGCCTGTTTTCCGAGGCGAACCAACGAGACGGGAAGACCCGCAAGCTCGAATGGGCGGTCGACGAGACGGTCCGTGCCGGACACGGGGCCTTCCAGAACAAGGCCCTCTCCGACGCGGTGGACATCGTGGTCGGGGGCGCGAATCCGCCCCTGACCTGGGAGCCCGACGAATCGGGCGGCATCAAGGTTTTTGCCCGTCGGGACGCACTGATGCCGGCCCTTGCGCAGACCGCCGACCACCGGGGCGAGATTCGCACCGTCGGCTACTCGCCCGACGGCAAGTTCGTGGCAACGGGCGATTTGGACGGGTTGGTCAACGTATGGGACACGGGCGCGCGGCGGGTGCTCCGTTCGGCGACCGGCTTTCTCGCAGAACGGCCTTGGTCCGTCGACGGCAATCGGATCGTTATCTACTGGGACCGGACGGTCTTCATGGTGGACCGGGCCACCGGCCGGATCGAAACGGTGATGCGGACACCCGACCCGGTCTTCTCGGCGTACTACGTCGGCGAACTCGACCGGATCGTGGTGAGCGACCGGCGAGGGAGGGTTTTCGTCGGCCAGGCGGTCGGTCCCGCGAAGCCCAAGGGCGCCCTCAACTTCCCGCGACCCGTCCGATGCGTGCTCACGCGGGACGGCACCCAACTCCTGTGCTTCATGCCCGAGGGCGGCACGGCCGAAGCCCGATCCCTACTCTATCGGCAAGACGGGTTTGACTACCGCCTCCTTGACAAGGAACCGATTCCGGTGGGAGACGACATCGTCAACCTCGACGTTTCGAGCGACTCGAAGTACTTCGCCTACTCGACCGTGCGCGGCAACGTCGGGCTCCACACACTTGCCGACGGGGCGTTTGTGAAGCTCGTGTCGAAACGAGCGACGAGAGACGGCCGCCCGCCCCAGCCGGGACGACCGGTCCCGATCGCGTTCGCGTCCCGAAGGCCCGAACTTGCCTTTTCCCCGGAGAACGAAACGGTGCTGTTCGTGGACCCGACGAGGCCGGATAGGGCGCCCGCGACCTATCGCCGAACCGGTTTCGCCGGTTACAGCTGGCCGGTCAACGCCTTGGCCTACGCACCGGAGGATCGCGAGATCGTGGTCGGGCTTGGCGCGTTCGAAGCCGTGCCGGACAAGCTGACCGTCCTCGATGGGCGCACAAGAGCGCGTCTCGGATCTTTGCGCGGAGACGTAGGTCAGATTCGGCGGGTCGAGTTCACGCAGGGCGGCCGCCAGATGATCACCGTCAGCGAGCAAGGCTTTCGGGTCTGGGACCCCAGCCTGGCGACGCCGCCCTCGTTCCAAGCGGGCCGGAACATCGAGCTGCCCCCTTGTCTTCCCTATGAGGCGTCCAAGAACCGGCCCTTGATCCGCTACCTTCTGGGCAGGGGCTCGCTCGGTGGTCTGACGCTGTGGTCTCAGGACGGAACGAGCCGCCAGACCTACCCCGAGGTCTCTTTGCAGAATCTCTCGCGAGTCGTGTGGAGCGGCGACGCGGGGCGATTCCTGGTGCAACGGTACGACGGCAAGATCGAGATCTGGATGCCCGGAGGGATCGTGCCCGAGTCGTTCTACCAGGAACCGGTAACCCCGATCCGGTTCCTGCGCGCATCGTCCAGCGGACGCTATTTCGCGGTTTCGGTGGGCGGGTTCAAGGACGGCAAGCGATTCGGAACCGTGCGCCTGGTCGACGGCCTCGCGGCGAAAGTGCTCGGTGAGCAGACTCGCGAGGAGGACTTCCGAGACGACAGTGTGGCCTTTGCGATGCTGCGCGAGGTGGTCGCCTTCGAGGATAACGGCACCGTCACCGTCTACGAACTTGAAGCCGGATCGCTCCGGGAACTGGGAAAAGTACCCGGCTATTCACCCGCCTTCAACGCGGAGGGGACGCGCCTTGCGGTCGAGTTACAGGGCAAGGTCCGGGTGTACGACGTCCGCACGAACGGTTCGGTCGAGCTTCCGACGCGCGACCTCCGGTCGCCACGTTTCTCGGCCGACGGAAAGCGTCTGATCGCCTTCAGTCCGGATCGAAGGACGGTTTACCTCCACAGCTTCGACGTCGAGCAAGGGCTGAAGCTCCTGCACGCGTACGCGCATCGGTCCTCCGTGCTCGACGTGGCGATTCACCCGACCGCCGACATGATCGCGACGGTCGGGACGGACGGCTACCTACGCCTCTGGGACACGACGGAGGCGGCGCGAGACGGTTCGCCCGTCAAGAGCCACCCGCGTTTCCGATCCACCGCCGGCCGGCCCGTCCTGAAGCCGGGCAGCCTGCTCTGCGAAATCCAGACCTTTGGTGACTACGGCTACCTCGCCAAGACGCGGGACAACCACTACTTGGCCAGCAAGGACGCCGCGAAGTCCCTCCGGTTCGAGGCGGGTGGCGAGTTGTACCCGTTCGACCAGTTCGACCTTCGTCTGAACCGGCCGGACCTGGTGCTCGGCGACGTCGGCATCGCACCCGCCGACCGAATTCGGGTTCTCAACGGCGCTTACCTGAAGCGGTTGGAGTTCCTCGGCGTTCCGGAGTCCGCGCTCACCGCCGACTTCCGGGTTCCGGACCGGCCCGTGTTCCAGCCTCTGCCGCCACCGACGACCAATCAGGGCGTCCTCCGCCTGACCGTACGGCTTTCCGACGCACGGTACTCCCTGGAGAGCCTGCACGTGTTCGTCAACAACGTGCCTCTCTACGGAACTCGCGGGCAAGCCCTCAAGCCGTTGCACGGGGAGACCCGCACCGTCGCCGCCAAGGAGATCGTGATCCCCCTTTCCGTTGGCTCGAACGAGATACGGGTGGCGGTCCGCAACGCGAACCTGGGCATGTCGCTCGAGGCGACCGCGAACGTCCGGTATGCTCCCGCGACCCCCCCAAAACCCAGGTTGTTCGCATTGCTCGTCGGTGTGAAGGACTACGATCCGGCCAGTGGTTACCGTCCGTTGCGCGCCCCGTTGAGCGACGTGGAGTCGCTGGAGAAGGCGCTCCTTGCTCTCAAGACGGGGACGATCGCGCCCGCCGTCGCGCCGTCGAAGCCTGCGCCCGCGAAACGTGCCCGTGGCCGACGCGCGCCCGCTCCCGTTCCCACCCCAAAACCGGCGACGCCGAAACGAACCTACGACGAGGTTCGGATTCTGGCCCTGAAAGGACCCAAAGCAACCCGGCTCGCCATTCTGCAGGCACGGAAGTTCCTTGAGCAAGCGGGACCCGACGACGTGGTCATCCTCTTCTTTGCCGGACACGGCCAACTGGAGGACCGGTCTCTGCAGTACTACTTCGTCCCCGCCGACGGTCGCAAGAGCGATCTCGAGGGAACGGCGGTGTCCTACGAGGCGATCGAGAGTTTGGTGGACGGCGTCGCCTCGCGGCGCAAACTCATCCTTCTCGACTCGTGTCAATCCGGCTTGATCGACCGGTACGTTCCGCCGCCCGTTTCAGGGAGGGGGGGCGGTACGGGCCCGTTGCCGCCCGCCGACCTGGACCCGACGGTCGGCACCGGCATCAGCGAAGAGTTGAGCGTGATGCTCGAGTCCTTCACCGACCTGGGACGCGGCACCGGATCCTCGGTGATCGCGGCGGCGACGGGCGGCAAGGAGGCGCAGGAACGCGACCACGGGTTCTTCACGCAAGCGATCCTGCAGGCCCTGGGCGGCAAGCGCGCCCAGGCGGACGCGAACAAGGACGGCGTCGTCACCGTGTCCGAGCTTCGCACCTACGTCGTCAACGAGGTCGAGCGGCTCTCCGGCGGCACCCAGCGACCGATGGTGCGCAAGGAGAACGAATTGGTGAACTTTCCGGTTGGCTAGTCGGGGTTCGCGCCCGCCTTGATCCAGTTCACGATCGTATCGACTTCGGTCTGGGGCAGCTTGCCACGGCCCTTGGGCATCCGACCGCTGCGAATCGCTCGGACGATCGCGCTGGAGTCGGGATTGCCTTTCACGACCGACCCCCGACCCCCGACGACCGCGTTGTAGCTCGAAAGATCCACCCCGCCGCTCGACGACCCGGCGCCGTGGCACGGCAGACACGCTTTGTCGAAGATTGCCTGGACCTCTGCGTATTTGGGCGACACGGCGGCGGGCTCGACCTTCTTCGCGCCGGGAGGGGCGACGAACGCGAAGGTCGACTCCGGCAAGTCGCCTCCGACCTCGAATTCGGTCGCGATCGCGACCAGGTTCTTCTTGGGCGTTTCGAGCGTGAACCCGCGCGCCACACCTTGTTCGTCCACGAGGAGACCGGCGGTGCGCTCCCGGTTTGGCGTGCGAAGGGCCACTTCCTGGACCTTGATGCCCTTCAGGGTGCGCGATTTGCCGTCGGTCGCATCGCTGACGTTGGCCAAGGCGTTCGCCTCGAAGAACACCGTCCAGGCGAACAACTCGTCCGCGCGAACGGCTTTCGTCAGGTCTTCCGGGGCGTAGGGGTGTTCGGTGTAGCTCGAGGTCGCGCCGGTGTATTCGTAGACGGTCTTGCCGTCGGATAGGGTGAAGCCGTCCGCCCGCTCGATCTTGAACCGATTGGGCCGCGCAAAGGCGACGGAGATCTCCTGGTTGCCGCCTGAAACGTCGGTCACGAGCACCCTGGCGCGCAGGGTTTTGGCGGCGCGCATCGTCTCGACGTGCTTGCGAACGCCCTCGGGCACGGCGGGCCCGGCGCTTTGAAAGGACTGGATGCCGGCGGCAAGGGCAACCGCGCCGACGATGAGGCCAACGGCTTTCATGGTAGCCCCGACGCTACCCGAGATTCGGAAGTTCGCCGCAACCCATCGCGATTTCGCTCAACCCGTCGGTTTGCACCGCTTGCAGGCCCGATAACCGGCGGCGATGGCCTCCTCGGGGGTGGCGAAGAACGTCACGTTCTTGGCGAGCGGGGTTCGCGCGGGGCAGATTGGGCGGCAGAAGATGCCGGTTGTCTTCACCGCCGTGTAGAAGACGCCGTCGAACTCCGCGCTGCGTCGCGACATCGCCTCGTAGAGGACCTCGAACTCGGGAGTGGCCATTCGGCAACCGTACCCGCTCGCAAAGGAACCCCTCCGGTATAACTCGGCGGTGGACGACGACGGGCCGAGGACCGAGCTCATTCGAAAGCTGGATCGGGCGCAACGCATCCTCGCGGTGGTCCTGATCCTGCTGTGCGTCTTCGTCGGCATGCTGATCGGCCGTTCGCCCCTCCTGATGCGTTTTCTGACCCGGGGATAGCGACAGGTACAATCCCGGCACCTTGGATCGGCCCCGGCTGGCGGTGATCATCCCCGCCTACAACGAAGAAGCCCGCATCGGTCCCACTCTTCGCCGCATCGACGAGTACCTCACCGCGCAGCCGTACCCTTGGCGAGTCACCGTCGTGAGCGACGGATCGGCGGACGGCACGAACCGCATCGTTGAGGCTTACGCCGACGGACGTCCGAACTTCGCGCTGGACGCGTACACCCCCAACCGAGGCAAGGGGCACGCCGTTCGGCGCGGGATGCTGGCCCTCGAAGCGGACTACCTTCTCTTCAGCGATGCCGACCTGGCCGCGCCGATCGAAGAAATCGAAAAGCTCTGGCCGTCCGTGGAGTCGGGTGCGGCGATCGCCATCGGCAGTCGGCCCCTGCGCGAGAGCCGGCTGGAGATACGGCAACCTTGGTACCGCGAGATGCTCGGGCGGGCGTTCAACAAAGCCGTCCAAATGCTGGCGGTTCGGGGCATCCAAGACACGCAGTGCGGCTTCAAGCTCTTTCGCCGCGACGTCGCCCGCGACGTGTTTTCGCGGTGCAAACTCGACGGCTTCGGTTTCGACTTCGAGTCGCTCATGATCGCGAAGGACCTGGGCTATTCGATCGCCGAAGTGCCGATCCGCTGGTCCCACCAAGAAGGTTCGAAGGTCGTGCTGATGCGCGACGGCCCGCGCATGCTTCGTGAACTCGTCAGGCTCCGTTCGATGGGCAAGAAGAAGCGGCTGGAGCCCCGTGCAGGTTGACGAGTACGCCAAGATGTACCGCCTCGAGGACCGCTATTGGTGGTTTGTCGGGCGCCGCATCCTCGCTCTCGGTCTTCTCGATCGCTTCGCCGCTCCGAAACCCGAGGGATTGCGCGTCCTCGATTTGGGTTGTGGAACGGGCGTGGTTCTGAACGAGTTGCGCCGGCGAGGCGACCCGATCGGACTGGACTTCAGCGACCTCGCCCTCGGGTTTTGCCGAGAGCGCGGGCTGACGGGCCTGGTGCGCGGCGACGGCAGCCATCTCCCGCTGGTCGCCAACAGCGTGGACGCGATCGTCGCCCTCGACGTCTTCGAGCACATCGAGGATCACGAAGGGGCTTTCGGCGAGGCCTTTCGAACGTTGCGTCCCGGCGGGGTGCTCGTGTTGAGCGTGCCCGCATTCCGGTTCCTTTGGGGCCCACACGACGTGGCCTTGATGCACTTTCGGAGGTACACCCGGAGCGAGATGCAAGGCGTGTTGCGGTCGGCGGGTTTCAAGATCGAAAGGCTGAGCTACAGCGTGTTCCTGTTGTTCCCGGTGGTGGTGGTCGTGCGGTTCTTCGAGCGTCGCCGCCGGGGGCCGGCGCGCGCCAACCTGATTCCCGTTCCCGAGTGGGCGAACCGTCTGCTCGTCCGTCTCCAGCGGTTCGAGGCTTGGTCGATCGCCCGGATGGCGCTGCCCTGGGGAAGCAGCGTCGTGGCGGTCGCCCGCAAGCCGTGGGCGGAGGGAAGCCGGTGATCCGGATCGGTGCCGTGCCCTACGTGAACGCCAAGCCCCTGGTCCGGGCGTTCGAGACCCACGCCCTGTCCGGAGTGGAGGTCGCGTTCGAGGTGCCTTCGCGCCTGCCTTCCATGCTCGATGCCGGGGAGGCGGTGGCGGTCATGGCGTCGAGCTTCGACGCGCTCAGGACCCCCGGCCGCTGGGTCGCCGACGAAGTCTCTATCAGCAGCCTGGGCGAGGCCGAGAGCGTCCGGCTGTTCAGCAAGGTGCCCTTCGAGCGAATCGAGACCCTGGCCCTCGACCAGAGTTCCCTCACCAGCAACGGCCTTGTCCGGGTACTTCTCGCCGAACGGTTTGGCGTTCGGCCCGAGGCTCGTCCCGAGGCACCCGACCTGGAAGCCATGCTCGCCCAGTACGACGCCGCCCTTCTGATCGGTGACAAGGGAATGCTCGCGGACGAGGCCGACCTCCGCGTTCTCGACCTCGGCGCAGCCTGGAACGAGTGGACGGGATTACCCTTCGTTTGGGCGCTCTGGATCGGCCGCGACGAGCCTCAGCCGGAGGTCGCGGAGGCGCTTCGGCACGCCCGCGCGTGGGGCGAGGCGTTCACCTTGCGGTTCTCGGACGAGGTCGCGTTCGCGGCGGGATGGGACCCCGACCGATGCCGCCGCTACCTGACCGAGACGATGAACTACCGCTTGACCCCGTCGCACCGAGAGGCGTTTCGGCTGTTCGGGGAGAGACTCGTCGCCAACGGGTTGCTCGCGCACGCCCACGAGCCGACCTTCGTCTAGCCGCCGGGGATGTTGACCAGGGTCTTGACCTCGATTTCGGCCAGTCGCGCCGTTCGCGCGGGGCCCCGATTGACGATGCGCAGAAAGCGGGCCGACATCGGAAAGCTTCGGTAGCTCAGGGCGATGCCGCCAGGAATGCGGTCGCGGCGGTTCGCCGCCGACCAATCGAAACGCGTCTCGCGCGCATAGGGGAACGCCTCGGCGTCGTCCTCGTCCGCTTGGCGAACGCGAATCTCGAAGTCCTGCCAGAACGTGGCGTCGGGCAACACCAGCCGAACCTCGCCGATGGGGCGCTCCTTTCCCAGGTCGATCTCGACCCAAGCTCCGGACTCGGTTGGCAGATTCGCCACGGTCGCCGGGTTGCCGTCGGTCAGTGCCGCCAGGTTCAGGGATTCGTTGGACGACTTAGTGGTCTTGCCCGCCGCCAAGGCCGTCTTGTCGTCGAGCACGGAGGTCGGGACGTTGAACCGAGTCTCCAGAATCGTCGCGCCTCGGTTCCCGCGGTGGAAGCTGTCCACCAGTTGCCAAAGCTTCAGAAAGCCCCACTCGGTGACCCCGCCGTAGCGGACGGCGACCAGGTAGACGCCGTTCCCCCCGTTGGGATCGATCCGTCCGAACAGGTTTGGCGAAAGGGTGTGCTTGCCGATCGCGACCGGCTTGTCGTCCCCGATGGGGTTGCGCGGCAGCGTGACGATGCCGCCCGTATCGGCCACGATGACATGGTCGGCCTCGCCGTGGGCCACCTTGCCGCCCCGCATCTGCCACATCCCGATCACCGCGCTCGGCAGGGTCCGACCGTTCGCGCTCAGCACGCGCATCGTAACGAAGCCCGGAACGTCGTACAGAACGTTGCCCAAGTAGCCGGCTCGCTCGCCCAGGTTCGCGTTCAGGGCGGCGACCTCGGTCAGAGCGAGCAGGTCGGTCGCCTCGAGGCGCGAGGCCTGCAACAGGGGATCGAAGGTGGGCTCCGCGTTGATCGAAACGAGGGGGGGAATCAGAGCCTCGCTCCTGGTGTCGCCGCCTCCGGTAATCCCCGGATAGGCGTCCACGGAACCGCGATCCACCACCGCGCCACCCTCCTTGAGTTCAATCCGCCCCGAGCCGGCAGGAACGTTCATCGCGGACAGGTCCGGGACCCCTAATCCCAACGCCAGCCGCTTCATGAGCTTTCGATCGACCCCGTCGCGGACGGCGTCGAGGTCGCGCCTCGCCTCGGGCCCTACGAAGGCCAGGTCGACGTCCACCATCAGGTTGGGGACGGCGGCGTCGGCCCCATCGCCAAGAACCCGCACCGACTGAAGGCGGACCCGGGAAAGCGCCCCGTCGAGCGCCGAGGAGAACCGCGAGCGAGCGCAGAAGACCTCGTTCCAAATCCGTAACTGGTACTGAATCCAGTCGGCGAAGGCCCTTGAGCCTGCCAGGTTGGTCTTGGCCTCGAACGCTCTGAGGAACGCCGGGTCGACCGTCACGCCGACCGAGAGCGCGTCCTCCGCGATCTCGAGCGTGTCGTTGCCCGGATTGGCGTCGTTTCCGCTCGGCTCGATGCGCATTCCGAGCGGTCGGGTGCGTGGATCGTCGGGGCGGCTACCCCAGGGCTCTTGGATCGTGAACGTGGTCTCTTCGCCGGGACCGAGCGGCTTGTCGAACTGGATCGCGGATTGGGGGGTCTCGCGTCGAACCCAACGGGCGACGAAGGCGGCACTGGGGGCATCGCCGACGTTGCGAACGCGGGCGGTGTAGGTGACACTCTCGTCGGCGCTGGGCCCGTGCTTCGCTTCGCGGTTGGTGACGCGATCCTGGATTCCGACCGAAACCCCACGGTACTCCTTGGCGGAAAAGGAGCCCCGGTCGTCGTAGCGCGGGTACTCCGGCGTGCGCTCGATGGCGACGACGCTCAGGTCCGGTCCGGTCCGGGGCGCTCGCGAATCGACCTCGACGACGAGGCGCGGACGGTCACTCGGCGACTCCGAGCTGAAGAAGTCCACGTTCGCGTCGAAGTCGAGGGCGAACCCGTGGTTATCGGCGTCACGGTCGAGCATCGCCTGAACCGTCGGCCCAAGTCCCTCGATCGTGAGCACGCCGTCTTTGGAGGTCGTGGCCCGGGCCTCCGCAATACGCGTTTGGTCCCCGCTTCCCATGGCGCCGAGAAGTTGCCAACCGATGGCGCTCCGACCCGCTCGCCGATAGCGCCATGTGGCGGCCCACTCCGGGTTGACGGTCGAACCGGCTCCGAGCGACAGGCTTGGCCCCTCGCCCCAAGGAGCCGCCAATCGCCAGACGACGGGCGAGCGCAAGTCGCCCTGGGCGAACTGCGTCAGGACGAGTTTCGCGCTCGCGACCCGGGCGTTCGGGCCAAGCGCGCGTGCAAGGTCCCCGAACCGAAGGAGGATGCGTTTGCCAGGCCCGCCTTGCAGAGTCGAGGTGCCGCCGAAATTGTCGTCCGGCTTCTGCGAGGCGAGGAAGGTGTCGCCCACCGACCAGTAGCGCAATCCCGCTCCCGTGGGTCCTTCGAGGGTTGCGCCGCGCTCCAGCACGATCGTGCGCGTCTGGGCGAGGAGCAGGGGCAGCATCAAGGCCGCGAGCGACATGGGCGGATTGTACCGACCCACCTTCCCGCTCCCCGATCGGCGACCGGAGTTTTCCACAGGCGTCCCCGGACCCGTTCGGAACGGGGACGCCACATTGCCGAAGTGGGTCGGGCAGAATAGAGGGTCCCGATGATGCACCGGAGCGTCCCCGTCATAATCGCCATCGGACTGGCCGTGTTCGTCGCGGGCCAGGACCGACTCTCCACGATGCCCCGCTACGACCGGTACGAGAAACTGCGCCGCGAGATCGCCGGGTCGGTCGCCGGTGGCACCCAGAACGTCGTCTGGGACGACGGGGCGCCGACGTTCACCTTCTCCAAGGACGGGAAGCGATGGCGTTACGATGCGAGGACCCAAAAGGTCGAAGAGACGTCCGACGAGCCGGCCGCGGCGCCGACCGGGCGCCGACCCGGGGGCCGGGGGCCCGCCCGTGGACGGCAGTTCGACAGCGCGATCTCGCCCGACGGCAAGCTGAAAGCCTTCCACCGTGATCGGAACCTCTACTTGAGCGACGCCGACGGTAAGAACGAGACCCCCGTCACCACCGACGGGAACTCGGCGAACCGGGTGAAGTACGGCATCGCGAGCTGGGTTTACGGCGAGGAGCTTGGCGTCAACAGCGCGATCTGGTGGTCACCGGACGGCAAGAAGGTCGCCTTCTACCGGTTCGACGAGGCGAAGGTCAAGGATTACTTCTTGGCGATGAACGTCACGCGCGTCCAGAACGGGTTGGACGTCGAGCCTTATCCGAAGGCGGGGGCCGAGAACCCGGTCGCGGAGATTCTCGTCTACGACCTCGCCACCAAGACCGCCACCAAGGTCGAGACCCATCCCGCCAACGAGCCCTTCGAGGGCATGGGGCACTACGTGTACGACGTTCGGTGGGCGGACGACTCGAGCGAACTGCTGTTCAACCGCACGAACCGGACCCAGAACGCGATGGAATTCTGCGCCGCCAACCCGGACACGGGTGCCTGCCGCGTGGTGATCCGGGAGACGAGCGCGACCGGGTGGGTTGAGAACTCGCCCCTCATCCGGTACGTGGACGAAGCCGAGGCGGGCACAAAACGACGGTTCCTCTGGGCCAGCGAGCGCACCGGGTTCAGGAACCTCTACCTTTACGACATGACCGGCAAGCTCATCAATCCGGTCACTCAGCACCCGTTCGAAATCGCCGGGATCACCAAGGTGGACGCCAAGTCCGGTCGGCTGTGGTACACGGCGCGGAGCGCTCCGAACCCCTACCTTCTGCAACTCCACCGCGTCGGCTTGGACGGAAAGGGCGATCGCCGCCTTACCGACCCGACCCTCAGCCATCGTCCGACGATCTCCAGTAAGGGCGACTTTTTCGTGGACCAGGCGGAATCGGTGTCCAGCCCGCCGGTGACGAAGCTGTTCGACGGAGACGGAAAGGAGGTCGCTACGCTTGCCGAGGCGGACGCCACGAAGTTCAAGGCGCTGGGACTCCAGCCCGTGGAGCGTATCGCCTTCACCGCCGCCGACGGGGTGACGGTCTGCTACGGCACCCTCGAGAAGCCCAGCGACTTCGACCCGAGCAAGAAGTACCCGCTCCTCGTGAGCGTCTACGGCGGGCCGGAGAGCGGCCAAACCGTCGAGCGATTCGCCACCCCCAACGCGATCACCGAAATGGGATTCCTCGTCGCTTGGTTCGACGGACGTGGGACCAACGGTCGGGGTGCCGCCTTCCGACACGCCGTCTACCGTAAGCTCGGCGTGGTGGAAATCGACGATCAGGCCGCCGGAGTTCGCGAACTCGCCAAGCGACCCTACGTCGACGCTTCGCGGGTAGGCGTCTTCGGCACGTCTTACGGCGGGTATGCCTCCGTGATGGCGATCCTTCGCTATCCGGACGTGTTTCACGCGGCCGTGGCGAGCAGTCCCGTCACCGCCTGGGAGAACTACGACTCCATCTACACCGAGCGGTACATGGACACCCCGCAGAACAACCCCGAGGGCTACAAGGCGGGCTCCGCGATGCCGTACGCCAGGAACCTCAAGGGACGGCTCATGCTGTTCTACGGCACCGCCGATAACAACGTCCACCCGGCGAACACCTATCAACTCGCGCAAGCGCTCCAAAGGGCGGGTAAGAGCTTCGACATGATGGCGGGACCCGATCAGGGTCATTCGGGCATCAACGCCACCCGCATGTGGGAGTACTTCGTGGACGCTCTCGTGCTTGCGCCGAAGCCCAACTCCTTGGCCCGGGTCTACAACGCGCGAAAGAGGGAGATCGCCAAGCGCCGGTGAGGTCGCGCGTCGCTTTCGCCCTTCTTCCAGCCCTGGTCCTTTCGGCCGGCGTCTCCGCCCAATCCGGCTACGGTCCCGATGCGATCGCCCGCTATCGGCGACAAGCGGCCTTGATGGAGGAGTCTTGGCGGCGTCTCCAGTTCGACCGCTACAACACGACCGCCACCGCGACCCACGCCTGGGAGCCGATGGGCCAGGCCGCGCGGGCCTACCTTGAAACCTTCCGAACGTGGCGTGGGCGCGAAACCGAGTTGCGCCGATCCCTCACCGCGTTGCTGCGCTCCGGCATGCCGACCCTCTCCGGCGATCCCGCCCGCGACATCCAGGCGATGGAAGTCTGGAGCGTGGCCGCCGACCGGCCGATGCTCGTCGTCTCTGTCACCGCCGCCTACCTGGTCGGTCCGGTTGGCCAACGATTCCCGCGCACCGCCCGGTGCAGTTTCCTGTTATGGAAAGAGCCCGCCGCGACGCTTGCGCAGCCTCTTCCCGACCTGAGTCCGGCGGGCCGAGGCTGGTTCTACGGCAAGGCCGCCAGAATCGGTAACGACCTCGTTTTTGCGGGAGGCTACGGTAAGAAGGGCGCCATGCGGCCCGCGTTCCTGGCCTACCGTCAGGCGGGCGCCAGGTGGACGCTCGCGGCACGCAAGACCTTCGATGGAAACGGCGAATGCGACCTGCTTCCCGGCGGCGAGATCGTGGTGGAGTCGTCCCGGGATCGCGGGATGACTTTCGCGGCCTTTCGCGGGCAGAAACTGCAGACGCGAGAGACGTACCGTCGCACAGGGACCGGGTACGTGCCGACGGGAGTACGGACAAGGCCAAACGAGTTCGGCGTCGTGGAACGGTTCTGCGAGGCGCTCCAGCGAAACGAGCCAACGGGGGCGTCCCCGAGCCTTGTGTCCGTTGCCCTTGGCGCCGGCCTCGGCGAGCCGTACCCGATGTGGTTCGCCACGCCGGAGACGGGCGGCGCTTGGGTGTTCTCCCGCATGCAGAGCAGCCGCTTGACCGTGCGTCTGCGGGCGCGCTTCGCGGGCCAGGGCGACTCGCTGCGCCTCGCGTCCCTCGCGCGTCTACCCTGAGCCGCCTCGCTCGTTCGTCCGTTCGGGCGCCCGGTGAATCGTCTGGATGCGGCGGACGGTTCGGGTCGCGGAATACATCACGATGGATTCGGTCAGCGAGTAACCGCGCCCATAGCGAACCCCCTTGAGGAGGTCGCCCGTCGTGACGCCCGTCGCCGCGAACATCACGTTGCCGTTGGCCAGTTCCTCCGTTTGGAACACGCGGTCCACGTCGGCGTGGCCCGTCATCCGCTGGGCGCGCTCGCGGTCGCCCTCCTTGCTGAACACGAGCCGCGCCTGCATCTCGCCCCCGAAACAGACGACGGCGGCAGCGGAGATCACGCCCTCCGGCGCGCCCCCGATCCCCATCAGCCCGTCGATGCCCGCTTCCGGATCGAGCACGGCGATCGCGACCGACACGTCCCCGTCCGAGATGAGGTGAACCCGGCACCCCGTCTCGCGAAGCTCCTGGATGAGCTGGGCGTGCCGCGGCCGATCGAGGACCCCTATGATGAGTTCGTCGGTGTCCTTTCCCAGGGCCTTGGACATCAACCGGACGTTGACCCGTGGCGGAAGGGTGATGTCCACGATCCCTTTGCACTCCGGGCCGACGACCAGCTTCTCCATGTAGCAGTCCGGCGCGTGGAGCAGGAACCCCTCGCCCTCGATCGCCGCCGCGAGGACCGCCAGGGCGTTCGGGGTGCCGTTGGCGCACAGGTTGGTGCCCTCGAGGGGGTCCACCGCGATCTGGACGGCGGGCCCGACCCCGGTTCCCACCTTCTCGCCTATATAGAGCATCGGCGCCTCGTCGCGCTCGCCCTCGCCGATGACGATGGTGCCGTCCATTTCGATCTGGCCGAGCATTTCGCGCATGCCCTCGCAGGCGGCCTGGTCGGCGGAGTTCCGATCGCCCTTGCCGACCCATCGCGCGGAGGCGAGGGCGGCGGCTTCGGTGACTCGCAGAAAGTCGAGGTGTTCTTTTCCGATCATGTTCGTGTCCGCTCCGTTGCGTCGGGGGGCGCCGTCGTCGCCGCCGCCCGAGAACAGTGCATTGTGACGCAGGATCGGCGGACGATACGAGGGTGGAGGGTCTAGCCCAGCTCGTGCGGCCCGATCGACCTTGCCCCGACCCTCGCTCTCGGCAAGGAAGCGAGAGGCACCCCGCCGCGCCAAATCCGGCCCAGGCAGTCAACGAGGTCCTCCCGCCGATGCGGTTCGTCGAGTCCAAGGGTTGCGAGCCCGGTCGAACGAGGTATCCTTACGATTCGCGTTGCCGCATAGCTCAGTTGGTAGAGCAGCTGACTGTTAATCAGCGGGTCGTAGGTTCGAGTCCTACTGCGGCAGCCATTCTACCAACCGCACCGGCCCGGGCCATTGCCGCGATCCTCGCTATACTCGTTGCGTGGTAACGATCGGCATCGTGTTGGCCGTCGCGAGCATGGGTATGGCCCCGCAACCTCAGTCCCGCCCCGTTCGTCCGGAGGTCGCCCCGGATCGGACCGTCACTTTCCGCCTCGCCGCCCCGAACGCTCGGAAGGTCGAGGTGAACCTGGAGGGCACGGGCAACCTTAGCCTCGTGAAGGGAGACGACGGCGTCTGGACGGCGACGACCAAGGCGCTCGCGCCCGACCTGTACGGCTACACGTACAGCGTGGACGGGGTGGCGATCCTCGACCCGAACAACCCGCGCATCAAGCCCAACCTGATCTGGGTCGGCAACCTTATCCTGGTTCCCGGCAACCCGCCCGAGGTCTGGGAAACCCGCGACGTGCCCCGGGGCGAAGTGCACCAGCGGTTCTATAGGTCCGCGATCATCGGCGACCGACGCGACTACTTCGTTTACACGCCGCCCGGTTACCGGCAGGGGAAGACCAAGCTCCCGGTTCTGTACCTCCTGCACGGGTTCTCCGACACGGCTAACGGCTGGACGGCGGTCGGCAACGCCCACGTCATCCTCGACAATCTGATCGCCGACGGCAAGGCTAAACCGATGGTCGTGGTCATGCCCCTCGGCTACGGCGTCCCCGACTTCGCGACTCCCGGTGGGCGCAACTTCGGGGATCGTAGCTTGGTGATGGAGAACTACACCAAGTTCCGCGACGCCTTGCTGCAGGAAGTTCGAGTCCAGGTCGAGGCCGACTATCGCGTCTCCGCCAAACGGGAGGACCGGGCGATCGCAGGGCTTTCGATGGGGGGCGCGGAGAGCCTGTTCGTGGGTCTCGGCAACCTCGACACCTTCGGTTACGTCGGCGCGTTCAGTTCCGGTGGTCTGGCCGCGAACCGACCGGAAGAGGCGTTCCCGCATCTGGACGTCAAGAAGGCGAACACCTTGAAGGTTTTCTGGATGGCGTGCGGTACGGAGGACTCCTTGATCGGCTTTCAGCGAGGGTTCGCGTCGTGGCTGAAAGAGAAGGGCGTCAAGGTCGAGACGAAAGAGACGCCTGGCGGCCACGAATGGCGGCTTTGGCGGCGCAACCTCGCCGAGTTCGCGGCCAAGCTGTTCCGCTAGGCGCGTTCGAGCAGCGCGAGCGACTCGTCCAAGAGGGTGAGTACGTCTGCGGTCTGGCGTTCGCCGGTCTCGGGACGACCCAGGAAGTCCACGAGGCTGGCCGTGTCCACCAGGCGCGCCAGAGCTTCCCAGGCGTCGGGGACGGGCAGTCCCCGCCGCCGTCTTGCCTGTTCGACGGCTTGGGCAAAGACCGCGCGAAGCGGGCCCAGGTACCGAAGCAGTTGTCCGGCGTCCATCAACCAGGTTCCGGCGTGGGCGAACTCCCAGTCCAGGACACCGGTGAGCTTCCCCTCGTGAATCAGCAGGTTCGCAGGCTTGAAGTCGCCGTGCGAGAGGCACGGAAAGGCCGTGGCCGCCCGCAGGGCCGCTTCGTGAGCGAGCCAACACCGGCGCACACGATCCAAGCGCCCGGCGCCTGCTCGCCCCAGGGCCGTCGGCTGAGTCGAACCATGCTCGAGAAACCCAGATAGCCCGTCGTACACCGAAGGCCAAGCGTCGGCCACGAGTCCGTTGGCATCCAGCAGACCGGCGGAGCCATAGGGATGGGCCGCGATCTCCGCCAATGTCGTGCCGATGGTTGGGGCGGCGGCGCGGGCCTCGTCCGGGTTTCCTTCCGCCAGCACCGACTGCAACGTTCGACCCGGAAGGAACTCGAGCACCACCACGCCTCGGGCCGGGTCGGCAAAGCGCACGGTGGAGACGGGTATCCGGCCCGCCATCTTTCGCAAGAGGGTCGTCTCCAGGCCCAGACTCGCCGGGTCGCGACGGTAGCGGCGCAACAACCACCTCCCACCGTCCGCGTCTTCGAGGCGGTAGTTCGCGTTCGCCAGGCCCTCGGCGATCGGTTCGCAACGCACCGCCGTGAGGCCCGAGCCCCCAAGTAGGTCGGCGACCTCGTCCGGCGAGAGGGGCTCGACCGGGTCGGCGCGTTGCCAGGAGCGTTCCACCACGGCAGTGTAGCCGCCGCGAGGGAACGCCGCCGAAGGTCGGGTCGTTACGCCCGATCGGGAAGGGATCGCGCATCGTCCGCCGAAGCCCCGCCCCAAGAGGCGCAACGATGCAGAACACTCTCCGAACGCTCACCCTCGCCCTCGTGCCCTTCGCGCTTGCCGCCGCCACCGCCCTTCCCGTGCGCGAAGCCTCCCTCAAGATTCCTGCCCTCAAAATCCGAGGCAACCAGGTGGTGGACGAGACCGGCCGGGTCGTCACCCTGCGCGGCGTGAACACCGCCTGCCTCGAGTGGGCCGCCGACGGCGAGGGCAAGTTGCTGGAAACCGTCCGGGTGGCGATCAAGGATTGGCACGTGAACCACATCCGCCTGCCCCTCTCCCAGGACCGCTGGTTCGGGAAGGCGCCGGAGCAGACCGACGGCGGGGTGGCCTACCGCGCCCTCGTCAGGCAAGTCGTGGACCTCTGCGCCGAGAACGCCGTCTACGTCATGCTCGACCTCCACTGGAACAACGCCGGCGAGTGGGGCAAGCACATCGGCCAGCACGTGATGCCCGATATGCTGTCCGTCGAGTTTTGGAAGGACTGCGCCACCGCCTACAAGAACCACCCGGCGGTGCTCTTCGACCTCTATAACGAACCTCACGATACGACCTACGACATCTGGATGGATGGCGGCGAGATCAAGGAGACGCGCGGCGTCGGCGCGCGGCAAGGTCGATTCGAGCCGGTCACCTACAAGACCCCCGGCATGAAGGCCCTCCTGGCCACGGTGCGCGGGACGGGGGCAAAGAACCTCGTCGTGGTCGGGGGACTCGACTGGTCGTACGACCTGGCGGGCTTCCTGGCGGGGCGAACGCTCGACGATCCGACTGGCAACGGCGTCCTCTACGCCTGCCACGCCTACCCCTTCAAGGGCGACACGATCGACCAGTTTCTGGCGAAGTTGGACGCGGCGCTGCCCAAGATCCCGGTGATCGTGAGCGAGTTCGGGAACCAAGGTCGCGGCGAGAACGCGGCCAAGCCTGATCCGTGGGTCGCCCGCATGGTCGAGGAGATGGACAAGCGCAAGTGCCACTGGACGGCGTGGGACCTGCACCCGGCGGCGGGTCCGTGCCTGATCTCGGATTGGAACTACACCCCAACGCCCTCGTTCGGGGCGATCGTCAAGGCGGCGCTGACGAAGAAGGGCTGACCCTTCAAGGAGTCGGCGAGGTCACTCCAGAAGGTCTTCGCGGTTCCGGGTCTTGAGCTTCTGCACGATGTCGCGCACCTGCTGGGCGCGATGCTTGTCGCAGACCAGAACGGCGTCGGCGGTGGCGACCACCACGAGGTCCTTGACTCCGGCGACGCAGACCGTCATGTCGGGGGCGTCGTTGAAGACGGTGGTGCCTTCGGTGGAGTGGAGGATGGCCTCTCCGATCGCGCGGTTGTCGTGGTCGTCGCCCTCGAGGTGGCGGTCGAGGGCGTCCCAGGACCCGAGATCGTCCCACTCGAACGACGCGCGGACCATGCTCACGCGGCGGGCCTTCTCCATCAGCGCGTAGTCGATCGAGATATCGGGCAGTTCGGCGAAGGTGCGTTCGGCGTCCTCGCGGTTTCCGGCTCGAACGAGGGGCACGAGTCGGTCGAGCACGTCCCGATGCTTGGGGGCGACGCGCCCGAGCTCGTCGGCGAAGGTTGCGAGCGTCCAGAAGAACATGCCGGAGTTCCAGTAGAAGTCGCCGTGCCCGAGGAACTCCTTGGCCCGTTCGAGGGACGGCTTTTCGCGGAAGGCGCGGACCCGGTAGACGCTCTCCTCGCCGACCGACTCGATCGTGTCGCCGTCGATCTCGATGTAACCGAAGCCAGTCTCCGGGCGGGTCGGTTCGATGCCGATCGTGACCAGGGTCGCATCCCGTTCGGCCAGCGCGAAGGCCGCGTCCACGCAGGACCGAAACCTCTCGGCGGGGCCGATGCGGTGGTCGGAGGTGAGCACGGCCATCGTCGCTTCGCGCGACCCGACCCTCGCCTCGATGTGCGCGGCCGCCCATACGAGGGCGCCGGCGGTGTTGCGCTTGAGGGGCTCGGCGAACACCTCGACCGCGCCGTCCAGGATTTCGTCGGCCTTCATGGTGAGGTGGGGAACGGTGGCGACGACGGTTCGCTCCGCGCCGACGAGCGGCACGATGCGCTCGACCGCCTCTTCGAGCATCGTCTTGCCCCTGGCCCCCAGGGGAAGGAACTGCTTAGGGCGGGACTTTCGGGACACCGGCCAAAA
Organism: Fimbriimonadaceae bacterium; assembly: GCA_026129685.1. Taxonomy (GTDB): domain Bacteria; phylum Armatimonadota; class Fimbriimonadia; order Fimbriimonadales; family Fimbriimonadaceae; genus UBA2387. Next base: position 197,215 of record JAHCHO010000007.1, on the reverse strand, counting down.
CCGTTCGCCCGATCCGCCCGCCATGATCACCGCGTAGCGCGTCATGCTCCCGATTATGGAAGGGAGGCATTTCCACCGGGATTGCCCAACCCTCAAGACGATTGCGAGGTTTGGCGGTGGGGGACGCGGTTCAACGGACCGATGTCCATAGCAGAGCCATTGGCTCGGCGAGAACCACCCATGATCCGCAACGCCACCCTCCCGCTTTTCGTCGCGCTCGCGTCCGTCGGCCTCGGCCAGATGGGCGGCCGCACGTTCGACTACGTTCCCGCTGGGAGCGTTTCGGCCGACTACTCGGCCCCCGGGAACCCGGTTCTGAACTTCGGATCGCAGGTTACGGTGAGCGCATACCTGTACGTCAACGGCACCTTTGCAGGCTCATGGTCGGTCGACGGGTTCGGCTCGGGCAGCAGCAGCCAGACCCAGACGGTGACGATCTACCATAACGAGACGCTTTACCTGGACTTTGAGAGCTTCGGTGACGCGACGAAGGTCAGCGGGCCGAACACGGGGACGACGGTGCTGCCCGTCACCGCTTCGGTGGGCGTCTACAACAACGTGACGAACGCCCTTCTCAACAGCTTCCCCACCGCGCCCGCCACCGACCTGAACGGCTATTTCGGCATCGGCGGTCCGGCGTTTCCCGCCCTCGACAGCGGGGGCGCCCTGCGCGTCGAACTGACCCAAACGGTCGAATTGGACGCGGGCGTCGGTCCCGGCGTGTACGAGACGTCCGGCACGGTCACGATCGTCCGGACCTGAGGATCGGCCCGAGCAGGACGGACTCAGCCGCCCAGGCGCTGTTCGACGCTGTCGTTGAGTTCACGCTCCGCGACGCGCAGGGCGCCGATCTCGTTGAGGGCGAGGTCGATGCCGGAGACACCGCCCGTCAGGAGGTCCGCGTTCGCGGCGAGGCTGGGGACAGGGGCATTTTCGAGTTCGCCCGCCAGCGACCGCAGCTTTGCGCCGATTTGATGGAGCGGGCGAAGGAGAGTCGGATCGAGGTCGTCGTCCTCGGCCGCGCGCGGCGGAAGACCGATCTTGCCGAGCACCTGATCGGCGTCAAAGTCGAAGGCGTCCTCGGCCCATTCGATCCACTCGCGGCCCGTCTTCTTGGCCACCTCGCGGTAGCTGTTCCGCGAGAGGTAGATCGCCTCGAACATCGCCTGATCGGCCGCACGGGAGGCCTGCTCTCGCACCGCCGACCAGTGCCCGTCGAGATCGTCTCGACTCCAAAGCGGACCCTCGAGCGCCCGACGCACCCTGGCCCAGTGGAAGGCGCACGCCTCCAAGACCTCGGCGACCGAAAGGTCGAAGTGGCGATGGAGCCTACGCTTGCGCAGGTGTGGCAACATCTTGCGCGCGGTCTTGTAGGCTTCGGAAACGATGCGGCGTTCTTCGTCCGCCGGTCGATAGGTTTCCTTGTACAGGCGAACGATGGCAAAGGCGACGGCGCCGCTACCAAACAGGAAGACGGGGATGGCGGCGTCCCACCCCCAATTCAGGCCGACCGCGACGGACATGGCGGCGGTCAGCAACGTTCCGAACACGCCGACAATGCCGAACATCGCGTCGGCCCGGTTGAGCGGCGAACGTTTGTGCGCGTATTCCAGGAACTCCCCCAGTTTGGGAAAGTGCCGACGTCGAGCCGGGTTGGCCAAAGTGCCTTAGTGTGGCCCAAAGCCGCACGGGAGGGGGGACCATCGTCCGAATCAGGCCATCGCGCGCCCGGGATGGCGATGGAACCGCGGGTATTGGTCCAGGGAGCGCTTTCCTTCGGCGACGTCGGCGAGAAGCCGACCGAACCACGGGCCGAACTTGAAGCCGTGGCCGCTGCAGGCGGAGAGCCAGACGGCGTTCGGACCCAGGCTCCCGAAGCGAAAGTCCTCGTCCGGGGTGTTCGTGTAGAGGCAGCCCTGAATGTCCTCCAACTCCATATCGCGGAGTCCGAAGCGGCGCTCGCAGGTTTCGGCGAGGCTCTTCAGGACACTGTAGTCCGGCTCGCGGCCGGCGAGGCGGGCATCGCACAGGTGGCCGTGACGGTGCATCGCCAGCTTGAACGAGCCTTGGCCCGGCTCCGAGGGGAACCCGTAGACGAAGTCGGGGGAGTCCTCGATCCAGACGGGGCCCTCGAGGTGTTGACGAACGTAAGCGACGGTCTGGAGGGTCACCTCCACCTCGAGGTTCACGAAGTCGCGAATCCACGGACCCGGGCAGACGAGGACGAAGTCGTGATTCTGCTCGAGGGCGGCGAGGGAGGTGGCTCGCTTGCGCTCGACCTCGGCTCCGTGCCGCTCGGCGTCGACGAGGATCCAGCGCACGGCGCGCTGGGCGTGGACCCAACCCGCGCGGGGGGTCCAGATTCCCATCTCGTCGTCGTTCAGCCGAAGCGACGGGAAGACGCGGCGCGCGGCGCCGCCGACGAGATGCTCGAAGGGCTCGTCCACACTCGCCAGTCCCTCGGCGACGGCGCGCAGAGTGGGGGACGAGGCCGCGCCGAAGTAGAGCAGACCGACTTCGTGAAGGATCGGTTCGGGCGACCCCTCGGCGATCTCCCGCCAAAGAGGGTAACCCTCCGCCATGATCTCGGTGTAGAAAGGGTCGGGATAGGCTTTGCGGACGATGCGGGAGTATCCGTGCGAACTCCCCATGCGGTGGCCGGGCTCGTACTGGTCCCAAACCGTGACGGCGTGACCCCGGCGCGCCAACTCCCGGGCGGCGCACGCCCCCATGATTCCAGCTCCGACGACGATGACCTTCATACGCGTCCCAGTCTAGTTCGACTCCCTTTCGTTCGCCGCCCAGGGGCTACAATCCTCGCGGACTCACCGGCATGCGCATCGCGATCGACGCCTACCACCTGACGAACGCCCGGGACTACCGCCAGGACGGAACCGCGCGTTACGGGCGGTGCCTGATCGAGGCGATGGTCCCCCTCGCACCGGACGACGAGTTCGTGATCTTCCACCGAAGCGAGTTCGAGCCACCCCCCGAATGGGCGGGCATGCCGAACCTGCGCACGGTAAAGGCGGAAACGCGGCGAGGCCTGACGTGGTTCTCGCTGTTTTCCACCATCGCGGCGAAGCGAGAAGGGGCGGACCTGCTGTTCAACATCAACACCGCCTGCCCGATCTGGAAGCGGACGGCCCAGGCGGCGATGGTCCACGACCTCATCCCCTTGCTCTACCCCGAGTGGTTCGAGAGCGGGGCGGCGCAACGGCTGCGATTCCTGATCGGTCACGCCTGCAAACGTGCCGACCTTCTGCTGGCGAACAGCGAGGCGACGGCGGCCGACGTCAAGCGGCTCTATCGTCGGGAGGCGGTCGTGACGCCGCTGGCGTCTTGGTCCGAGGGTCGCGTCGTATCGCGCGACGACGCGGCGTGGAACCGGGTCCGGGGCCTTGGGGTGACCTGGCCGAGGTACCTGTTCAACTTGGGCGGGATCAATCCTCGGAAGAACGTGGAGGGCCTGATCCGCGCCTTTTCGGTCATCGCGAGGAAGCCGGAGTGGGCGGACGTCGGCCTGGTGGTCGGGGGCGCGAAGGGGTGGAAGGACGCCCCGGTCTTCCGCGCGGCGGAAGAACTCGGTTTGACCGACCGGATCACGTTTCTCGGGTTCGTGGACGACGCGGACGTGCCCAGCCTGATGGCCTGCTGCGAAGCGTTCGCCTACCCCTCGCTGTACGAAGGGTTCGGGTTGCCCGTTCTCGAAGCGATGAGCCTCGGCGCACCGGTGGTGACCTCCAACGTTTCGTCCTTGCCGGAAGTCGGGGGAGACGCGGCGATTCTGTGCGACCCCCGGTCGCCGGAGGCGTTGGCGGCGGCGCTCGAACGGGTTCTGAATCTCGGCGACCAGCGCCAATCCGTCGTGGAGGCCGGGTTGCGGCGAGCGGCGGAGTTCAGTTGGCGGGCGACGGCGGAGAAGACGCTGGCCGCGCTGCGGAGATTCGCGTGAACCGCCGTTCGGTGGCGGTCGGTTTCGCCTGGACGTTCCTCTTCAACTTCGTATCGCAAGCCGTCTTCCCCATTCTCGGTCTCGTCATCGCGCGCATTTTGGGGCCGGGGCAGATGGGGCACTACCTGTTGCTGCTCCAGATCCTGACCTTCGTGGAGGTGTTTCGCGACGCGGGTTTGAGCCTGACCTACATCGCCGATTCCGACGGTTCGCCGGAACGGCGCGGGGCGTACTTCGGGCTCGCGATCGTCTCGGCGCTGGTCGCGGCGACGGTCTTGATCGCGCTTCGCCAACCGCTGGCGGCGTTCTTCCAGATCCCGGACCTGGCCTGGAGCGTGCCCATCGTGGCGGCGGTCGTGATCGTGACCGGTCTGACGACCATCCCGAAGGCGGAGCTGTTGCGCCAGGAGCGGTTTCGGGATTCGGGCATCGCGGAAGTGGTGCCGACCTTCCTCTCGTATCTCGTGGGCCTGACGATGGTCCTCTTGGGGCACGGTTACGCGGGACTGATCGCGCAGATGGTGTGCCGGGCGGTCTTCTACGTGCCGTTCGCGTTCCGGATGGCGCCACCACCCCGACCGGTGTTTCGGCTCCGGGCGATGGCCGAACTCTCGAAGAAAGCACGAGGGGTTATGGCGACGAACCTCCTCGGCACGGTCTTCCACCTGGTGGACGGGCTGTTCGTCACGAAGGTGTTCGGAACGGTGGCGAACGGATGGTACGGCCTGGCGAAGAGTTGGGCTCAGAAGCCGTTCGACTTCTTCAGCAACCCCCTCAGCCGGACTCTGTACGTCGCGTACAGCAAGCAGACGGAGGACGCCGCCCGGTTCGCGCACGTCTACCGACGCTCGCTCGCGGCGGCGCTGCTGTTCGCGGTTCCGGTGTACGGGGGGCTGTTCTTCCTGGCAAAGCCGATCGTGCTGACGTTGCTGGGCGACAAGTTTCTTGGGAGCGTCGTGCCCTTTGCGTGCCTCTGCGTTTTCTTTGGGTTGCGATCCCTCGGGACCCTGGCGGGGTACGCCTTGACGGCGAGCGGACGGGGTTACGCGCCGGCGTGGTGCTGGCTGGGCGCGATCGTGGTCGTCGTGGGCGGCATCGCGGGCACCTGGGGGCGCGAAGCGTTCAACGAGGGGGCGGTTCGGCTGTTCGGCGGACCGGGCGGGGTTTGGGGACCGACGGCGCTCGAGGTGGGGAAGGGTCCCTCGCACCTCGGCACCGGCCTGTTCGCGGCATGGCTGGCGGTCGGGGCGGTCGTCGTGTACGGCGCATCGCTCGTTTGGGCCGCGCGGGTGTTCCCGAGCGATGCCGACTCCCGAAGCCGGACGGGCAAGGCGGCGCTCGCCTCGTTGGCGACCTGTGCGCTGGCGTTCGGACTAAGCCTGGCTCCGCTGGGCGACGTGCCGCTGACGGTCGTCGGGGCGACGACGCTGCCCCTGGTTCATCTCGCGGTCGTCGGGATGGCTTTGGCGGGCAGGCCCCAGGCGTACCTTTCGCCTCGAGGCTTGCGCGACCTCTACCGGGCCGTCTGAGCGGCGACTTCGGCGAAGGCGGCGATGGCGCGAGACGCCTGCTCGTCGTCCACGTCGGCGTGCAACACCAGGCGCAGCACGGTCGCCGAGAACGGCAGACACAGGACTCCCCTCCGTTCGAGTTGCCGGGACCATTCCGGGGCTCGGTCCACGTTCACCCGCACGATGTTCGTCTCGACCCCGGCCACGTCCACCGAGATCCCTGGGAGTTGGTCGAGCGCGACGGCGATCGCCTTGGCGCGTCGGTGGTCCTCGGCGAGCCGCTCCACCTCTTGGGTCAGCGAGACGATGCCGCAGGCGGCGAGCAACCCCGCCTGGCGCATGCCGCCGCCGAGCCGCTTGCGCCAAACCCGGGCCTTCTCGATGAACGCCCCGCACCCGCAAAGGACCGAACCGATGGGCGAGCGCAGACCCTTGCTCAGGCAGAAGTTGATCGAGTCCACCGTCTCGGCGATGGCGCGCACGGGGACGCCCAGCGCGACCGCCCCGTTGAACACCCGCGCCCCGTCCAGGTGCAGCGCGATGCCGTGACGGTCGGCCATCCGCCGGTAGGCGCGGTGCGTCTCGAGGGGAATGACCGCTCCGCCCTTGCGGTTGTGGGAGTTTTCGAGGCAGACCACGCGCGTGCCCGGGGTGTGGAGGGAGGCCCGCAAAACGCGCTTCTCGACCTCATCGGGATCGGGGGCGCCGCGTTCGCTGGGGAGGGTCCACGAGACGACGCCGGAGAGGACCCCCGGCGCGCCGACCTCGTAGTACAGCATGTGCGCCTCCTCCTCGAAGATGACGGCGTCCCCGGGCTGGGTGTGGCAGGCAAGGGCGATCTGGTTGCCCATCGTGCCCGAGGGGACGAAGACCGCCGCCTCCTTCCCCGTCTTTTCGGCGGCCAGGGCTTCGAGACGCGCGACGGTCGGTTCGTCGCCGAGAACGTCGTCGCCGAGAACGGCGTCCCGCATGGCGTCGTACATCGCCTTGGTGGGCCGGGTCACGGTGTCGCTGCGCAGGTCCACGAATCGTTCGTGACCTTCGGGAAAGCCTCGCTCAGGCATCGCCGAACACCTCCTTCAGGAACGCGAGGTAGCCGCGCTCGATGGCGGCCCATCCGCCGTAGGTGAACGAATGACCCTCGCCCGGCAGGGAGACGCGATGCGCGCAGACCCCTACGCGCTTCAACGCCGCTTCAAGCCGTTCGGACTGCTCGGGAGGCACGACGTCGTCTGCCTCGCCGTGAACGATGAGGTAGGGCGGCGAATCGGGGCCGACCTGGTAGACCGGGCTCGCGGAACGATAGAAGTCCTGGTTTCCCTCGAAGGGCCGTGCCATGAACTGCTCGAGGAAGGACCAGCAGATGGGATAGTGGCTCGCGCGCGGGTCGCAGACGTCGGTGATCGGGCAGATCGCGACAACCGCGTTCGCGCGGTACGCGGGCTCGACGGTGGTCGCCCCGCACATCGCGCTCAGGTGTCCGCCCGCGCTGTTGCCAAGGGTCGCGACCTTGTTCGGGTCGAAGCGCAGTTCGTCGGCCATGTGCCGAATCGTCGCGAGGAAGGTGTGAACGTCTTGGACCGCCGCCGGAAACGGATGGAGGGGCGCGAGGCGGTAAGCCGGTGCGGCGGCGACGTATCCTGCCGCGGCCAGACCGAGCGCCACCTCGCGCATGTCGCTCGGGTCGCCGGAGATCCAGCCGCCCCCGTGAAGGCACACGACGAGAGGTCGAACGTCGTCGGTTTCGGGGCGAAAGAGGTCGAAGGGGAGGCGGACCCCGCCGGACTCGTAGGCTAGCCGCGAACGCGTAGGCACGTCCGATTGTAGACGGAAGCGACTTGGTAGCGGAGGTCAGACTCGAACTGACGACCTAACGGGTATGAACCGTTTGCTCTAACCAACTGAGCTACTCCGCCACGAGCAGACGCCCATTATACCGCCGGCGGGGTCCAGAGGGAGCCGATGGGCAGGGCCGCGATCCCCGGCGCGACCGAGGTGGCAGCCTCGCCGAGGTGGAGCAGGACGCCGCGATGGAAGCGGTCGCCCGCCAGTTCGCGCAGGAACTCGAGACCGCGCAGGTCGCGCGGCGCGGGGTGGGCGACAGGAACAACAGTGAGTCCGACCATGCGCCCATCGGGGTGCTCGAGGACGAACTCGACCTCGTGGGTCTTGACGGTGCGAAGGTGGTGAAGGGCCGCCCCGGTATCGGAGGCGTCCAACGCCTTGCGGAGGGTCATCGCCACGAAGGTGCCGAGGAGCCGTGCGCGCAGCGGCTCGTCTTGGGCGAGTCGCCTCGGGTCGGCGCCGAGGAAGTGGCCGAGCAACCCGGAGTCGCTCAGGTACGCGCGCGGGGTCTTGATGAGGCGTTGGCCGCCGTCGAACGAGAAGGGCGGCACCTGGACGATCAGGAACGCCGCTTCGAGGAGCGAGACGTAGCGGGTGAGGGTGGTGTGCGGGACCCCCGTCTCCCGGCTCAGCGAACTCAGATTGAGGGTCTCGCCGGAGCGGGCGGCGATCAGCCGAAGGAGACGCGGCAACGCGTTGAGACCCTCGATGTTCGCGAGGTCCCGCACGTCCCGCTCGACGAGGGTTTTGGCGTAGGCGGCAAACCAGGCTTGTCGGCGCGAAGGGCCACTCCGCGAGACGGGTTCGGGAAACCCGCCTCGAAGCAGGCGTTCGTCGAGGTTCGGCGGCGTCGGGGGGGCGGCGAGCGGGCCTACCGAAAAGAGCGACTCGACAAGATCGCCGTCGGTCCCCTCGATCTCCGCTTCGGAAAACGGCCAGAGGGGCACGATCTCCATCCGGCCGGCGAGCGAATCGGCGATCTTGGGCAGGAGGAGGACGTTCGCCGAGCCGGTCAGCAGGAAGCGGCCGGGACGACGGTCACGGTCCACCGCGCGCTTGATGGCCAGGAACAGATCCGGGGCGCGCTGGACCTCGTCCACGAGCAGCGCGGGGCCGTTGGCGGCGAGGAACTCGGTGGGGTTCCGGAGGGCGGCGTCGAGGGCGAGGGGATCGTCGAGGGTCACCCGTCTCATTCCCCTCTCAGCGGCCACCGTCTCGGCGAGGGTGGACTTGCCGCATTGGCGCGGCCCTTGGACGAGCACCACGGGCGTGTCGTCGAGGGCCTCGCCGAGCCGCCGGGAAGCCTGTCGCGGGATCATTGTGTCGGGATAATACCCATCAGCGTGGGGAATTATCGCCCATTTGGCGGCACGATGGCAGCCCTCGACGACCGCCCCCGGATTCCGGAACTTTGGATGGGGCAGACCTGGGGTTCCCGTTTCCACGTCTCGGTTGGCGGGCGTCGGTGCGCGTCTCGCCCACCGTTGCGGTCGCCTCACGAGCCGTTACCGGCATGGAAAGGGGGACGTTCCGACGTCGCGTCGGTGGCGTTGAATGGGAAACGAGGCGCCCATGCTCATCACCGCGACGATTCTCGCCCTAGCTATTCTGCCACCGCCGGACCGATGGACTCCGCCCGCGCCCGGAACGTTCGCGATGCACGTCGAAGGCGCGATGCGGACGAACGTGGGCGAAATGCGCGTGGCCTTCGACGCGGAACGAGCCTTCGGGGACGGGACCCGCACCCTTTCCCTCAGCAGTTTCGACGTGAAGCTGACCTGCCATCCCCTTCATCTGCCCGACGCGCCGGGAACGGCGCAGCCGGTGGACGCGCGCGGACTCCCGACTCGAACGCCGGAGACCCCCTTCAGCGTGAAGACCGCCGCCGAAGCGTGGCTGGCCGCACTCTCGCTCTACCCGGACGGGCCGCTGGGAGCGGGCGAGTCGGGCTTCGTCACCGGACCGGGGCTCACGGGAATCGTGAGGGTCCTCTCTCTCGACCCGGATCGCGTCCGATTGTCCGGTTCCTTCGACCTTGACTTCGGCGGCAGGCTTCCCACGCTGGCGCGCTACACCGCGGTCGTCGATCGGACTTCGGGGACCCTCCTATCCGTCGAGGGCGAACTGGGGAGCGTGCCGCCGGTGGAGGGACGGGTCCTTCGCGTGATGGCCGCCCAGTTCTCGGCGACCCCCGGCAAGAAGGGACGCACGATGTTGGCGGAGTGCGACCACGGACAGGACGGCGGGGCGGACTTTCCGGGGTGACGGCGCTTGGGGTATGGTTCCGGTAGCCGTCGAGCGGGTGTAGTTCAACGGTAGAGCGTCAGCTTCCCAAGCTGAATGTTGCGGGTTCGAGTCCCGTCACCCGCTCCAGATTCCATCGTCCCCCCGGCAACCGCAATCGCAACCTGGTCGGCAACGCCCGAATTTTTGTGGCCGCTCCCTACCGCACCGAGCGGGTGTTGTCGCGAAGCCAACGTTCGAGTTCCTCGAACACGAAACGGCCGTCGCGGTACAAGATCGAGATGAAGGCGTACGCTTGCTCGGGGGTCGCCGTAACCGAGACCCCGTTGAGCCGAAGGAACACATCGGTGGAGGCGAACGCGACGCGCTTGTTGCCGTCCACGAATGCGTGGTTCTGCGCGAGGCTCTCCCACAGGGCGGCCGCCTGCTGAATCACGTCCGAGTAGTAGCCGGACTGAGGTCGGAACAGCGCCGCTTCGACGAGTCCCAGGTCGCGGACACTCGGAGCCCCGCCAAACCGCTCGATCTGATCGGCGTGGATCGCCAGGACTTCGACGAGCGTCAGGTGTTCGGTCACCGGGCCAGACGCTCGTAGAGGGACCCAAACTGGGCCAAGCTCGCTTCGTAGTGCGCGAGCACGTTGGCGCGAGGCCTGTCTCGTTTGCGCTTTTCGACCAAGTCCAACAGCGCCTCTTCGACGATGGACTGGAGCTGCCGCCCCTCGGACTCGGCGATCTGGCGCGTCATCGCGAGGAGGTCGGCGTCAACTTGGGTCGCGAACTTCTGCTTGGTGGCCACGGTGGGAATCCTCTTGGCGATTGTAGCATGACAAATCATGATCCCTCATGACGCGCGTTCCTCGCGTTTGAGAGCGACGGCCGGAGACCCTGCCTTCCGGCCCACCGGGGAAGGAACGACCCGCCGCCACCAGAACCCGACCCCATGATTCGCGTTTCCGACAACCGTCGCTACCTTGCGCGAGCGGACGGCAAGCCCTTCTTCTACCTGGGCGACACTGCTTGGGAGTTGTTTCATCGCTTGACCCGCGACGAGATCGAGCATTACGTTGCGACCCGGGCCGCGCAGGGGTTCACCGTGATTCAGGCGGTCTGCCTCGCCGAGTTCGACGGTCTCCGCACACCCAACGCCGAGGGCCATCTTCCCCTCCACGACATGGACCCGACCCGACCGAACGACGCCTACTTCCAACTGGTGGACCACGCGGTGGCCCGCGCGGCGCTGCTCGGCCTGACCGTCGGAATGCTCCCGACCTGGGGCGACAAGTGGACCGACGAGGCGGGCGGTGGGCCGGTGGTGTTCAGCCAGCAGAACGCGGAGGTCTACGGCCGGTTCCTGTCCGACCGCTACGCGGGCAAGCCGATCGTCTGGATTCTGGGCGGCGATCGGGCGGTACGCACGGTGGAACACCGGGCGGTCCTGCGCGCGATGGCGAAGGGACTTCGGGCAGGCAAGAGCGGGAAGTCGCCGATCTCGTTCCACCCCCGGGGCGGCAGCAGTTCGGGGGACTACTGGCCGAACGAGCGTTGGCTCGACTTCCACATGCTTCAGAGCGGCCACTGCGTCCCACTGGCTCCCAACGACGAAATGGTGGCGAAGGACTACGCGCGCACTCCCACCAAGCCCTGCATGGACGGGGAGCCGGCCTACGAGGATCATCCCCGCATGAAGCCGGACTGGACGGCGGCGGGGGGGACCTTCCTGGAGACGGAGATTCGGCCAACGATCTATCGGGCGCTGTTCGCCGGGGGCCACGGGCACACCTACGGTTGCCACGACGTATGGCAGTTCTTCGACCCCACCAAGCGGGAGGCCGTGAACGGCGCGCGCACCCCTTGGCAAGAGGCGCTCGAACTTCCCGTCGCGCGGCAGGTCCAGTTCGCGAAGCGGCTGATGCTGTCTCGACCCTTCTTCGCACGGAGGCCCCTGCCGGGCGCGATCGAGAGCCACCCCGACCTGGCCAAGCGGTGTCTTGCCACGGGCGATGGCAAGACGTACCTGATGGCGTACACCCCGATCGCCCAACCGTTGACCGTCCAAACCGAAACCCTGCCGCCCACCCTGCGAGCGTCCTGGTTCGAACCCAGCCACGGTCGCGTTCACGATGGGCGAACCCAATGCAACTCGGGATCGATGCACCTGGAACCGCCGGGCGAGGGCGATTGGGTGCTCGTGCTCGACGCGGTGGACGCGAACTATCCCGCCCCTGGGCACGTCTAGCGCACAATGGGTTCGCGTTGAACCCTTCGCCGACGGAAGATCTCAAGGAGCAAGCGCGCGCACTCGGATTCGAACCGGTGGGCGTGTGCGACGCCGTTCCCGCGCCGCACCAGGACGCCTACGAGACCTGGCTGGCAAAGGGCTACCACGGAACGATGGGCTATCTGGCCCGGTCGGTGGCGTTGCGCGCGCACCCGGCGATGCTGTTGACGGGAGTCCGGTCGGTCGTCGCGGTGGGGATGAACTACCACCGCCCGAACCCGGTGATCGCTGGTCGGCCGAGGGTCGCGCGATACGCCCTCGGAAGGGACTACCATCGGGTCCTGCGGGGAAAGCTGAGACGCCTGGCGACCTGGGTCGAGGAGGAGTTCCCCGGAGCGACGACCCGAGTCTGCGTGGACTCCGCTCCGATCTTCGAGCGAGAGTACGCGCACCGGGCCGGGCTCGGCTGGTTCGGCAAGAACACGATGCTTATCGACTCGCGACGGGGGAGTTGGTTCGTGATCGGAATCCTTCTGACGGACGTCCATTTCCGCCCAGACCGGCCCGCCCTCGGTGGATGCGGCAGCTGTCGGCGATGCGTGGACGCCTGCCCGACGGGGGCGATCGTGTTCGAGGAGCATCGCTGGCAACTCGACGCGCGCCGGTGCGTGAGCTACCTGACGATCGAGCATCGGGGCGAGATCGAGCCGGGTCTGGAGGCGGGCGTCGGGGACTGGACGTTCGGCTGCGACGTCTGCCAAGAGGTCTGTCCCTTCAACGAGCCGCGCGCCACCCAACCGCTTCGGGCGGCGGAAACGACGGAGCCGGACTTCCTTAGAACCACGGACCTCCCCGACCTGAAGGAACTGGCGCTCCTCGACGAGCCCGCGTGGGACGCCGCGACGCGCGGAAGTCCGATCCGACGCGCCGGACTCGACGGCCTGCGCCGAAACGCGCGCGTGAACCTACGAAACGCCAAGCGCGGTCAGTAGTCGGCGGTGGCGAGGGCGACGAAAAGCGTCATCCCCGTGGCGATCGCTTCGTCGTTGAAGTCGAAGTACGGGGTGTGGACACTGGGGACGGAGTCCTGGCCCTCGGGGACAAGGCCTAGTTGGAAGAAGCAAGCGGGAATCTCGTAGCCGTAGAAGCTGAAGTCCTCGCCTCCCATCACCGCCGCGCCGTTCTCGTCCACTCGGTCCGGCCCGATCGCCGCGCGCGCGATCTCGAGAAACTTTGCGGTGGCGCCCGGGTGGTTGATGGTGACGGGGTACCCCTCGTGCCACGCCAACGCCGCACTGCCGCCCAAGGAGGCGGCCACGCCTTCCGCGATTTCGCGGATGCGGCGCTCGCCGTAGACCCGCGTCTCGGGGCTCATCGTCCGCATCGTTCCGCCGAGGGTGGCGGTTTCCGCGATGATGTTGTCGGCGGTTCCGGCGCGCAGCTGGGTGACGCTGAGCACGATCGGATCGAAGGGATCGACGTTGCGGGAGGCGACGCTCTGGAGGGCAAGGACGATGTGCGCGGCGATCAGGACGGGATCGACGGTCGTGTGGGGCATCGCGGCGTGGCCGCCGGTTCCGCGGATCGTGATCGAGAAGCTGTCGGTCGCCGCCATCATCGCGCCGACGCGGGTGGCGACCGTGCCGAGGCGCACGCTCGTCCAGCCGTGAAGGCCGAAGATCATCTTGGCGGGATGAGGGAAGACCGCGCCGTTGAGCGCCCCGTCACGGACCATCTCGCGTCCGCCCGCTCCTCCTTCCTCGGCGGGCTGGAACAGGAGGAGGACGTTGTTCGGACGTTCCTGTCTGGCGAGCGCCTTGGCCGTCCCGAGGAGGATCGCGGTATGGCCGTCGTGTCCGCAGGCGTGCATCTTGCCGTCGGATTGGGAGGCGTAGGGGCGCCCGGTAGCCTCTCGGATCGGGAGGGCGTCCATGTCGGCGCGTAGGGCGATCGTCGGCGCCGTCTCCGGTTCGCGGGTGGTCGCGGGCAGGAAGCCGAGGACACCCGTGCCTTTCGCAAGTCCGGCGCGGTAGGCGACGCCCGCTTGTTCGAGTTCGCGTCGCACGACACTGCTCGTCCGATGCTCGGCGTACATGAGTTCCGGGTGAGCGTGGAGGTCGTGGCGGATCGCGACGACTTCGGGCAGGAGGGCCTCGACGGCGGTCATGCCGGGAGGCTACCCGGTGAACTCCCACGGGATCGGCCCGAATTCGTCGCGGGACCTCACGGATCGGCCCGACTCGTCGTAAGATAGAGCCACGCGATGAAACCGCCGCTGGAAGCCATTGTCCTCGGGCGACTTGCCCACGGGCACACCGCCGAAGAACTCGAGCGTGTACGCGCGATGGGGCGCGCCGCTTGGGTCAAGGAGCAGTTGCTCGCTCCGGAAGGGGACGACCCGGCGATGAAGGAGCGCCTCGCGAGGGCCACCCTGCACATCGAGTACGGCGAGGAGAAAGACAAGTTCGCCGCCCTCAAGGAAGACCGTCCGTTCCGCGCCTTGGACGCCTCGATCGCGGACCTTTGGCCCCTTCGCGACTACTCCAAGAACAACATCCCGTGGCAGGAGCGGGTGCGACCGCGCGACGAGGTGGTGGCGGCGACGTGGCTCCGCGCCCGCTATGCCCATTTCCAGTTGCGCGAGGTGCTGGTCGGGTTCTGGCACGACCACTTTCACGTCAACGCGCTGCACGACGACATCACGATCGCCGTCACCTGGCCGCTGTACGATCGGACGATCCGCCGGCACGCCCTAGGCAACTTCCGGGAGTTCCTCGAGGACGTGGCGACCAGTATCCCGATGCTGGTCTATCTCAACAACCGAACCAGCAAGGCCAGCCCCGCGAACGAAAACTACGCGCGCGAGCTGTTCGAACTGCACACCCTCGGCGCGGACGCCTATCTGAACCACCTCTACAACCGGTGGCGCGAGGTGCCCGGGGCGGCCAAGGGCAAGCCCGCCGGCTACATCGACCAAGACGTCTACGAGGCGGCCCGGGCGTTCACGGGCTGGACGATCGCCGATGGATCGTGGTCGTCCGAGGGCGTTCTGCCGAACACGGGCGAGTTCGCGTACCACGCATCGTGGCACGATCCCTACCAGAAGCGGGTGCTCGGGGTCGAATTGGACGCCAACGCGCCGCCGCTCTCCGACGGAAGGCGGGTGCTGGACCTTGTTCACGAGCATCCGGCAACCGGCCGCCACGTCTGCACGAAGTTGGTCCGCAAACTCGTCGCCGACGACCCGCCGAAGCGGCTGGTGGAGCGCGCGGCGGCGGTCTGGCGCGACCACTTGAAGTCGCCGGACCAGATTGCCCGGGTAGTCGAAGCGATCGCCCTCAGCGACGAGTTTGCGAAAACCTGGGGACAAAAGGCCAAGCGTCCCTTCGAGTACATGGTTTCGCTTCTGCGCGCTACCGGGACGGACTATCGGCCGGAACCGGCACTGCCGTGGCTCGCCTTGACGATGGGGGAGCGACCGTTCGGCTGGCCGACGCCGGACGGACCGCCCGATTCCGCCGAGTCATGGCTCAGCGCGAACAGCATGATGGGCCGGTGGAACGCCGCGTTCTGGCTGATGAGCAAGGGCAACCCCTCAACCGCCCCGGACTTCGCCGTCCGGACCCCCGATACGGTGAAGACCCTTGGCCAAGCGGCGGAGTACTGGGCCGATCGCATCCTGCCGGGCGAGGGCAAAGAGGCGACCATCGCCGCCCTCAAGGAAACCCTGACGACCTGGGCGCCGATCGAGTCGCCCCTTGTCCCGCCGCAGAGCCACGAGGCGCTCTCCGGCATCGTCGCCCTCGCCGCCCTTTCTCCGGAGTTCAACCTGAAATGAAGACCCCGTTCGACATTTCCCGCCGCGATTTCATGGTCGGATGCAGCGCCGGCATCGCCTCGCTGTCGGGCAGCCGCGTCCTGAACCTGGCGTTCGACGTCCTGGGACGCGGCGTCGGGCCGAACGACCCGATCCTCGTCGTCGTTTTTTTGCGCGGCGGGATCGACGGCCTGAATCTGCTCGCCCCGGCGGACGACAAGGACTACATCGCCGCCCGTCCGCCCGCGCTGCGGGTGACGGAGAGCGGCGAAACGGTCGGCATCCCGATCAAGAATGGCCCGTCGGACCTCGATTTTCGATTGCACAAGGCGGCGGCCCCCCTCAAGGAGCTGTACGACGGCGGGAGCCTCGCCTTCGTCCATGCGTGCGGCCTCACCCACGGGACGCGCAGCCACTTCGAGGCGATGGACTACGTGGAACGGGGCCTAGGCGCCCAGACCGCCCGGAACGTACACAACGGATGGATCGCCCGGATGACGGAGGAGCTCACCGGCTCCGGTCCGATCCGGGCCCTCAGCGCCACCGATCGTACGCCCGATTCGATGCTCGGCATGGCCGGCGCGGTGGCGATGTCCAACCCGGAGGCATTCAGCATCCCGGTCGGCGAACCGGTGGGCCAGTACCTTCGTCGCCTCTACGCGGGCGGTACGGCGGTGCATCGGGCGGGCGCGTCCACCTTGCAGGCGATCGAGACCGTCCATCGGAAGCTCAAGGACGAGAAGGGCGCGTGGCGCCCCTACGTGCCCTCGGGCGGGGCGCAGTACCCAGAGGGCGAGCTCGGCAACAGCCTCAAGACGGTCGCCCGCGTCGTTCGGGCCGATCTCGGGTTGCAGGTTGCGGCGGTGGATCTGGGCGGTTGGGACACCCACGAGTACCAAACCTACCGGTACGGGCCGATGGTCGAGCACCTTTCACGCTCGATCGGCGCGTTCTACAACGACCTCCACGAGTACCACGGGCGCCTCAACGTCATCGTCATGAGCGAGTTTGGGCGACGGCTTCGCGCCAACCAAAGCCAGGGCACCGACCACGGCCACGGAAACCTGATGATGGTCCTTGGCGGCGGGGTGAACGGTGGCAGGGTGTTCGGCAAGTGGCCGGGGCTGGCGACGGAGCAACTGGACCAGGGCGCCGATCTTGCCATCACGACCGATTACCGGCGGGTTCTCTCCGAACTCGGAAGCGTCAGATTGGGATTGCGAAACCCCGACCGGCTCTTCCCGAGCTACGTCCCGGAGCCTGCGCTCGGCGTGTTCAGAGCCAAGTAGTCAGCGACCCCAGGGTGGCGACGACCTCGGGCGCGTCATCGCCCAGTCCGTGCCCGTTTCGGTAGTACGCGCGGATTCGCTCGGCCAAGGGCTCCGGACGCGCCTCCGACATCGGCAACCAAAGGAGATTGAGCGGCACGCTCGGAAAACCGGGTTGAGCGGGCGGTTGGCGGTAGCCCGACGTCAACGGGCGAGCTCCGTGTTTGGCGAAGAAGCGCAAACGCCGTTCGCGCTCGATTCGGTCGGCCTCGTCGTGGGCCTCTTCGACCCTTTCGACCTCGAGCATCACCCCGCCGCACGGGCAACCCTGCTTCTCGGCTTCCTCGGCGAGCCTCCGGACGACGTCCTTCAGCAGAGCCGACCCGACGGACCGGCCACGGCGCTCCGGACTCACGGCGAGGTAGATCGCGTAACCCATCCGGGCCTCCCTCAGAAGCTCGAAATAGGCGAAGCCAAGGGGACCCTCCTCGTCCTCCGCCGACGTGAGGAAGCGCGTTCGAGGTCCTTCGTGCGGTCGGGCGACGGAGGCGCGAAGGAAACCGGTTGGCAGACGTAGGACCTCCTCGAAGGCGGCTTCGTACAGCGCTTCGATCCACGGAATCGCCGGGTCCTCGTTCGCGGTGACGGCTCGGATCACAGGACGCATTGAACCCGACCGGCGTGGGTCGGCGGCCCCCCCCCCCCGAGCGCGCCGGCCCCCATAGTGGATGGGCCATGAACGCAATCCTCACTTTGTTGCTGATCGGCACGTCTCAGGGTTCGACGGACGTCCGCCGCGATGTCTACCCCACGCCTCCGGTCGAGTCACGCCATGCCCTTCGGCTGCCGTTGCCGGACGGCGCGTCGGTCGAACTCGTCGCGGGCGGAAAGGTGGAGGCGGGCGGAAAGGTCGTCTGCTGGGACGCGAAGGGGCGGATCGACTCCGCGCTTTCCGATCGCGTGGGAGCGAGCTATCGCGCGGACAAGAGCATCGATCGGCGCATGCCAAAGGGGTCGGGTCATCGGTTCCTCGTATACCGTTACCGAGACATCCCGGCCCCCGGAACGCGCGGCCGCCAATGGGGCATCCACCAGAGCGCCGGCTTCGTGAATCTTGGCGAGGACCTGTCCACGCGGCTCCTGCCCTTCGCCTCGCGCGCCAAAGCCCTGTCGCTCTTGGTGGACGTAATCTGGCACGTGCCCAACCTAAACGTGCGCCCGATGGCAGGAGAAGTGGTGTCGGTCGGTCGAGGCACCGTTCGTATCGAGGAGATTCGTGAACGCGAAAACGGGATCACCGAAATTCGGGCCTCTACCCAGTGCGAGGTCTACAAGAGCCTGATGTTCTTGGCCCTCGACTCCAAGGGCAAGCAAATCGGATCGACCGACCTCGAGGGCAACCCACTGCCCCCCGGGGCGAAGCCTTTGCGCGCCGCACTCGCGCGGGGCATCAACACGCTTGGGATGCGTCCGGGGTACGTCGCCGTAGCCCTCCGGAACATCGACCGTCTCGCCGTGTCCGCCCCGTACGTCCGACGCTACGAGTTGTACGGCATCCCGGCGAACCCGGTTCAGGACTAGTGCTCGGCCTTGGCTTCGTGCGCCGGGCGTTCGCCGGGCGTGTCCGTCACGTACGGGTAGTCGACCGCCACGGGCGCGTCTTTCGGGACCCATCCTCGCACCGGCTCCCACGACCGCGTCATGTAATCGCAGAACATGATAAAGAACAGGAGGAACCAGACGAATCCCCCCAGAGCGTAGAGCTTGATCAGGCCCGACCCCTTGCGGACGCCCATAAAGATGGCGACGACGAGGGCCGCCTTGAGGACGGCGATCGTCATGGCGATCAGGTTGTTCACGAGCGACCCGCCCGGGAAGTGAACCTGGGACGCGCCGATGGTCAAGAGCATCAGAACGGTGAGCAGGGCAAAGGTCCCGTAGTACAGCTTGGGGCTGTCCACGTGGTGACCGTGCGTGTGTTCGGTGTGTTCGCTCATGGCTTGGGAATGAGATAGAAAAGCGGGTAGAGGAAGATCCAGACCAGGTCGACGAAGTGCCAGTAGAGGCCGCACATCTCGGTGGGGATGTAGTCCTCCGTCACGATGGGTTTGCGCGCGATCCAAAGCCCGGTCAGCACCACGAAGATGATCAGCCCGACCAAGACGTGGATTCCGTGGAGCCCGGTCATCGCGAAGTACAGGCCGAAGAACGTCTGGGCGACTCCGGCGTTCGCCTCTCCTGTGTAGTAGAAGGAGGGACCCGGTACGAGGTGGTGCTGCCACTTAAGGGAGTACTCGAAGTACTTGATAACGAGGAAGATCAGCGAGCAGAGGATGACCCCGAACAGCCAGCCGACGACCTTTCCCGGTTGCTTGAGCTGCGCGTTGCGCACCGCCATCGCGACGAAGAAACTCGACACGAGGAGGTTGAACGTGTTGACGCCGGCGAGTTTCCAGTCCAACTCGGTGTGCGCCGCCCACCAGTCCATCGGATGCTTGTAGCGCATGATGGCGTAGCTGACGAACAGCGCCCCGAAGAACATGATCTCTTGCACCAAGAACGCCCACATCCCAAGGATGTAGGTCTCGTTCTGTTGCTCGAGATCGTCGAACTGGTGATGCAGGGGACCGTGATGATCGTGAGCGGGGGCGGTGATGGCGGCCATGTTAGTCTCCCACCTCGGCGTAGGCGCGGGGGTCGCCCTCGGCGACGAGTTTCTCGAACTCGGCCTCGTCGGCTTCGGCGTCGTAGTCGTACGCCGGCCGGGTCACGATGGGCTTTTCGAGGAAGTTTTCGGTCGGCGGCGGCGAACTCGTCTCCCACTCCAGCCCCTTGGCGCCCCACGGGTTCGCGGGCGCGACCTTCCCGTACTTGAGGGACCAGACCAGGTAGATCACCGGCATCAGGTAGCCGAGCCCGAGAACCGAGCTTCCGAGCGTGGACATGATGTGATAGATCTGGAACTCGGGCTGCAGGTAGTAGAGGTGATACCGGCGGGGCATACCCATGTAGCCGACCACGAACTGCGGCATGAACGTCAGGTTGAACCCGATGAACACGAGCGTCGCCGACAGCTTGCCCCAGCGGTCCGGGTACATCCGGCCCGTCATCTTCGGCCACCAGTAGTGGATTCCGCCGAGGTACCCCATGATCGTGCCGCCGACCATCACGTAGTGGAAGTGCGCCACGACGAAGTAGGTGTCGTGCAGGTGGATGTCCGTTCCCATCGAAGACAGGTAGAGCCCGGTCAGGCCACCGATGACGAACAGACCCATGAAGCCGAGGGCGTAGATCATCGGCGTTTGGAGCCGAACGGATCCTTTGTAGATGGTCGCCGTCCAGTTGAACACCTTGATCGCGGAGGGGATGGCGACGAGGAAGCTCAGGAGCGAGAAGACCACGCCCTGGTACATGGACTGGCCGGACACGAACATATGGTGTCCCCAGACCAAGAACCCTAGGCCGGCGATCGCGAGGCTCGAGAAGGCGACGAAGTGGTAGCCGAACACGGCGCGCCGGGAGAACGCCGCGATCAGTTCGCTGATCACGCCCATGGCGGGCAGGATCATGATGTAGACCGCCGGGTGGCTGTAGAACCAGAACAGGTGCTGGAAGAGCACCGGGTCGCCGCCCAGTTCCGGGGAGAAGATGCCGATTCGGAACACCCGCTCGACCGCCACCAGGGCGATCGTGATCGCGATGACCGGGGTTCCGAGGATCATGATGATGCTCGTCGCGTAGTGGGACCAAACGTAGAGCGGCAACCGGAACCACGTCATCCCGGGGGCACGCATCTTGTGGATGGTCGCGATAAAGTTGATGCCGGTGAAGATGGAGGACAGGCCGGCCATGAAGCCGCCCGTGATCGTCAGCCCAACCTGCGAGTTCGAGTAGAGCGAGCTGTAGGGGGTGTAGAAGGTCCAGCCGGTGTCCACGCCTCCGAACAGCATCGCGAGAATGCCGAAGGTGCCGCCCAGCATGTAGACGTACCAGCTAAGGAGGTTCAGCCTCGGGAAGGCCAAGTCGCGGGCCCCGATCATCAACGGGATCAGGAAGTTCCCCAGCACCGCGGGAATCGCGGGGATGAGGAAGAAGAAGATCATGACGACCCCGTGGATCGTGAAGACCTTGTTGTAGGAGTCGTTCTCGAGGAAGACGCCGCGCGGCATCACCAACTCGGCGCGAATCATCCCGGCCGCGATCCCCCCGACCAAGAAGAAGATCGACACGGAGATCAGGTAGAGCATCGCGATCCGCTTGTGGTCGCCCGTCAGCAACCACGAAGCGACGGTGTGCCCGTTATCCAAGTAGCTCTTGGGCCGCTTGGTCTGGGCGTCTTGGATGGTATCGGAGGCAGCGCTCATGTTAGTTCGTCGTTCCCGAAACGGTGGCGGCGGGCGTCAACGAGGCGACGGCCGGAGACGACCCCGGGGTTGCGGGCGGGGTGGACAGCCGGAGGGACCGGATGTACTCGACCACGTCGAGGACCTGCTCCTCGGTCAGGCCGCCGAGATTGTTGTCCTCCGCTTTGGATTTGTAGGAGGGCATCGTGTTCTCGTAGCCCTTCAGCAAATGCTTGCCCGGATCGTAGATCGCGTCGCGCAGGTAGGCGTCGTCGGCGAGGACGGTCTCCCCGTTCTTCAGTACCCGCTTCTGGCCGTAGATGCCGACGAGCGACGGTCCCTGAAGGATGTCCTGCTCGCCGTGGCAGGTGAAGCAGGCCTTGTCCTTGAAGATCTTGGCACCGCGTTGCACCATGGTGAGGGGGGCGGCCGGCAGGTCGTCGCCGCCGTTGGCGAGCCACTGCTGGAAGTCGGCCTGGTCCATCACCACGACGAATCCGCCCATTTCAGAGTGTTGGGTACCGCAGTACTCGGCACAGAACAGGTTGTAGACGCCGGGTTTGGAGGGCGTGAACCACATTTGGGTGTAGCGCCCGGGCAGCACGTCCTGCTTCATTCGGAAGGCGGGGACGAAGAAACTGTGGATGACGTCCTGCGAGATCATCGTCAGGCGAACGGGACGACCCGCCGGGACGTGGAGCATGTTCTGCTCGCGCACCCCGTTCGAGTGTTGCGCGTGCCACATCCACTGCTTGCCGACGACGTACACGTCCATCGCGTCCTTCGGCGGTTGGCGGGTCTGCACGAACAGGTAGGACGCCCAGGCGAAAATCCCCAACCCCATGATGAGGGGGATGATCGACCAGGACAGCTCGAGGTACAGATTGTGGCTCGGGGCGTTCGCCCGGTTGATCTTCTGCCCCCGACGGTACTTGATCGCGAACACCAGGACCAGCACGCAGACGAGGATCGTGAAGAAGATCGTTAGAGCCGTCGTGGTGTAGAACAGCCAGTCGTACTGCTCGGCGAAGGTCGAAGCGGTGTCGGGAGCGAATCGTAGCCTGAAAAACATAGCCTGGTCCTAAGCGGACGCCCCCCGCTTTCGGTTCTTGATCGACATGACGGCCATCGAGGCGCCCAAGAGGATCACCGTCAGAATGCCGCTCACTTTGAGCACGTTCTCGACCACCACCCGGTACTTGCCGGTCGTTGGGTCGTACTGCCAGCACACGAGGAAGCCGGTGTTCGCCTCTTTGCCCCCGATCTTGTTGGCGGACGCGGTGATCATGGCGTCCCGCAGCATCTTAGACGGATAGGAAACGCCGAACATGTAGCGGGAGATTCTTCCCTCCGGCGTGACGACCACGAGTCCGGATGGATGGTCGATCGTGTTCTGGGCCTCGTTGTAGTAGTAGCGGAAGCCGGCCGCCTTGGTGACCTTGTTGATGTTCTCTTCGGTACCAACGAGAGTGTGGATTCCCTCGTCCGCGCGGGGCCGTCGGTAGGATTCGAGAAGCTCCGCCTTTTTGGCGCGGGCGAGTTCGAAGGTTTCCTTGGGATGGATGCCGACGTTGACGAAGGTGTAGTCGATCCCGGCGTGGTAGGTCGTCATGCCGTTCAGCGCCTCGAGGAGACCCTGGAACTCCATCGCGCAGACGCCCTGGCACTTGTAGAACGCGAACAGCAGGATGACCGGTTTGCCGTCCTCGAAGTAGTCGCCGAGTTTGACGCGCTTGCCGTTCTCGTCGGTGAATTCGGCGTCGAGCGGCAACGGCGTATCGAGGTTCTGGTCGAAACCGAGTTTCTCGCGAACGTCGTACATGCGCTGGGCCCGCCCGGGTTGGGACAACGACAGGCCGAGCGCGAAGAGGGGCAAGAGGAAGGCGAGGCGACGGATCACGGGGTGGTCGCACCTCCCGGCGCGGGTTCCTCGGTGGGCACGGTCTCGGCGGGCGGGGTCGCCGGGGCCGCCTTCCAAACCGGGAGGCCGTCTCGCGCGACGTCGTCCATGGCTTTGGCCACCGGAACGCGGACTTTGCCCTTGGCCTCGTCGACCCAACCGTAGGTTTCCAGTTCCACGCGCGCCTTCTTGCCGATGGCGAACATGTCGGTTCGGGTCGTGACGTTGGTCTGCAGGGGAGGTTGGCCGGCGGGCAGTTCCCGCACGATGCGGGTGTCCTTGAAGTCGGGGTCGCCGGTCACGGCGGTGTTGAGCGAGCCCAGACCGTTCAGGATCGGGATGCACACGAGCGCGCAGACCATCGAGATGGCGAAGAACCAGAACAACGACTTCCAGATGACGCTCGCCTTGACGTCGTGCGTTTCGTACAGGGCGCCTTCGGGAATCTCTACGGGTTCGTGTTCATGCGACATGTTGCGGCACCCCCTCGGGAAGTCGCGGATCGTGTAGCGGCAAGAGGTTTGCCTTCCTCAACTGGGTGGCGAAGACGGCGATCCAGACGCCGCCGACCAAGAGCAGGGATCCCACGTCGCCAATCCGCACTCCGAACGTCGTTCGGGCGGCCTCTCCGTGGTGGAACGCGGGGGCGACGAGCCAGAACACATCGAAGATGCGGACCACGAAGATCAGGGCCGCCGTAAGAAGCAGGGTGTTCGCGGCGGCCTTGATGCGGGGCGCGAGCAGCAGCAGGAACGGCACGAAGAACGAGAACAGCACGACGAACGCGCCAAGCAGGTTCCAGCTGTTGTCGGTTCGGAACACGTAGTAGGTCGTCTCTTCCGGCAGGTTCGCCGAGTAGATGATCAGGTACTGGCTGATCGTCAGGTAACCCCAGAGCATCGTGAAGGCGAACATCATGTTGCCCAGATCCTTGGTGATCTTCGGGTTGACGACCAGGTTGTAGGGTTCCTTGCGGGCGTTCGTCAGGAACACGACCGTGCCGAAGGCGAGCCCCATAAGGCCCTGGTAGACCATGAAAAGCGCGCCCCACAAAGTCGAATACCAGTGCGCCTCGATGGACATCACCCAGTCCGTCCAGCACACGGTGACCATCAACAGGAACAGCAGGATGGAAGGAGCGGAGATATTCGTCCGGCGGATCGCCTCGTTCGTGTCTCGCGTCTTGTCCTCCCGAAGGGAGGAGCGCTTGAGAATCCACGCGGTCACGATCCAGACAAACCAGTAGATCCCCTGCCTCAGGATAAAGAAGCCGTCGTTCAGCCACCAGCGCTTGGCCTCGAGGAGCTTGTCGAAGGGGGCGTGCTTGTCGGTCCAGTGGTAAATCTCGCTCAGGCCGAGCACGACGGGCGCGAAGAGGACGGCCATCGTGATCAGCATCGTCGCGCCGCCGCCCGCTTCCCAAATGCGGAGGAGGGGCACGCTCCACTGACCGCGCACGGTGTGGTGCAGAAGCACCAGGCCGTAGCACCCGAGGGTCAGGAGCATCCAGAAGACGAACCCGAACAGGTAGGACTGGAAGAACTGCGCCTGACCTTGGCCGTAGGCGACCGCCGACAGGCCGCCGCCGACCAGGAGCATGATGCCCCCGACGGGGATCAGCTTGCCGAAATCCGCCTTGCCCTGGGCGGGCAAGGGCTCGTGGTGATCGTGACTCATTCCTTGCTGGGCGCTCCTTCCGCTTCGCCTTTCTTGTGCGCGCCGGGCAGACCGAGCTGCTCGTCGGCGGGCACGTTCAGTTTCTGCGTCTCGTCGGGCGCGAGGCTCGACGCGTCGAAGTCGTGGCTCAGTTGGAGCGCGCGGATGTAGGCCGCGATCGCCCATCGGTCCTCGACCGGAACTCGGGTGGCCTGCGAGAACATAACGCCGAATCCCCGGCTCATCACCTCGAAGAAGTGGCCGATCGGCATCTCGCGAAGGCGTTGGGTGTGGTAGCTGGCGGGCGGGCGTCGCAAGGAGAGGCCCCGCTGGGCGATCATCCCCTTGCCGTCTCCGGCGTAGCCGTGGCAATGGGTGCAGAACACTTCGAACCGCTCCTTGCCGCGGGCGAGCAGTTCCTTGCTCAGGACCACGCGGGAGGGGAGGTCGGCAACCAGCTTGCCGTTGCGCCGCCCGGTGAAGTAGGCCTCGTCTTCCTTGAGGCCGCCGCGAGCGATCGTACCGGGGACGGGCATCCGGTCGGCTTGGCCATCGGCGAAGAAGTCGCTCTCCTGTTGCGCCCGGAGTTTGGGCTGGGTCCACATGTCGTTGTGGCACCCGGCGAGCGAGATCGCCGCCGCCACGATGGCGAAGCAACGCGTCCAATCAGTCTTCGTCATCGTGTCGCACCTCCGAAACGGCGTGGGCGTTCAGCGTTTCCAGGAATCGGCGGGTCGCCGTCGGCTCGAACTTGGGGTCCTCGCTTTCGATGCACAGGAAGAACCGGTCTTGGCTGGCGAGTTCGAACCGCTTCCCGTTGAAGATCGGATGGTTCGGGCGTGGGAGCCCGTTCAGCGCCAGCATCCCGAGGACGGCGCCAAAGGCGGCGAACAGCACCGTACACTCGAAGGTGACGGGGATGAACTGCGGCCAAGCGAAATTGGGTCGGCCGCCGACGTTCATCGGGTAGTCCACCGAACCAGTCCACCATTGCAGACCGATCCCGGCCATCGCTCCGGCGACGCCCGAAACGAAGATGAGCCAGGGCACCTTTGCCTCGTGGAACCCGAGCGCTTCGGAGACCCCGTGAACCGGAAACGGCGAGTAGGCCTCGACCTTCGCGTAGCCCTCGGCATGGGTGGCCTTGGCGGCGGCGAGAAGGCCGTCGGCGCTCTCGAACTCGGCCAAATAGCCGTACACCTTGGAATCGTGGGTCATCGTCGCCTCACTCATGGGCGCCCACCTCCGCCTTGGCGACCGCCGGGCTCGACGCCGGCTTGGCGCCGATCATCCGAGAGAACAGCTCCTTGACTTCGAAGATGTTGATCATGGGCAGGAACCGCATGAAGAGGAACATGAGGAACGTGAAGAAGCCGATCGTGCCGAGGTAGAGCCCCCAGTCCCAGACGGTGCCGAAGTACATGCCCCATGAACTCGGCAAGAAGTCGCGATGGAGGCTGGTCACGACGATGACGAAGCGCTCGAGCCACATGCCGATGCTGACGAACATGCACACGACGAAGAGGATGGCGGTGTTCTGCCGTATCTTCTTGGACCACAGGATCTGGGGAACCAGACCGTTGCAGAAGATCAGCGTCCAGTACGCCCACCAGTACGGGCCGGTCATGCGGTTCATCATCATGAACCGTTCCCACTCGACCCCACTGTAGAAGGCGAAGAAGACCTCGGTGAGGTAGCCGTAGAACACGAAGAGCCCGGTCGCGAGCATGATCTTCGCCATCCACTCGATGTGCTTCATCGTGATGACGTGCTCCAGGGCGTACCACTTGCGGACCGGAATGGCGAACGTCAGCACCATCGCGAAGCCGGCGTAGACGGCGCCCGCGACGAAGTAGGGCGGAAAGATGGTCGCGTGCCAGCCGGGGATCAGCGAGACGGCGAAGTCCAGCGACACGATCGAGTGGACGGACAGAACGAGGGGCGTCGATAGGCCGGCGAGGATCAGGTAGGCCTGTTCGTACCGGTGCCAGTGGCGAGAGGCGCCGCGCCATCCCATCGACACGATGCCGAAGGCGACCTTGGGAAACACCTTGGTCGCCCGATCGCGCAGCGTGGCGAAGTCGGGGATCATCCCGATAAACCAGAACAGCGCCGAAACCGTGAAGTAGGTGCTGACCGCGAACACGTCCCAGACGAGCGGACTGCGGAACTGCGGCCACATGCGCAAGGTGTCGGGTCCGATCGGCATCAGCCAGTAGGCGACCCACGGACGGCCGGTGTGCATCAAGGGGAAGATGCCCGCGCACATGACGGCGAAGATCGTCATCGCCTCGGCGAAGCGGTTGATCGAGTTGCGCCACTGCTGACGGAACAGCAACAGGATGGCGGAGATGAGCGTCCCGGCGTGACCGATCCCGATCCACCAGACGAAGTTGATGATCGCGAAGCCCCATCCGACCGGGTTGTTGATTCCCCAGATGCCCGTACCGGTGAACACCAGCACGGTGAGGGCGAGCATCATCACCTGCAGAAGCGTGAAGCCGATCGCGAACGGCACCCACCACTTTAGGCCGGGTTGCCTCTTCTGGTCGAGCACGATATCGCCGATCGCACGATCGAGCGAGGCGTAACTCTGCTCGCCTTCGATGAACGTCTCTTCGAGCGGGTTCTTCGGCGCCATCAGGCTTTTTCCAACTCCGGATTAGGATTCTTGACCTTGGCCAAGTACGTGGTCCGGGGAGCCGTGTTGAGCTCCCCAAGGAGGCTGTAGTTGCGCTTTTCGGCGCGGAGACGGCTGATCGCCGACCCGGGATCGTTCTTGTCGCCGAACACGATCGCCTGGGCGGGGCACGCCTGTTGGCAGGCGGTCACGATGGCGCCGTCCTTCATCGGCACCCCGGATTTCTTCTCCGCGATGCGCGCGACATTGATCCGTTGCACGCAGTACGTGCACTTTTCCATCACGCCTCGACCACGGACGGTGACGTCGGGATTGTTGCGAAGCTTGATGACGGGCACATCGTGGTGGTTCGCGAAGTTGAACCAGTTGAAGCGGCGCACCTTGTAGGGGCAGTTGTTCGAGCAGTACCGCGTTCCGACGCACCGGTTGTAGACCATCTGATTGAGGCCTTCCCGGCTGTGGACCGTCGCCGCCACCGGGCAAACCGGCTCGCACGGCGCGTACTCGCAATGCATGCAGGTCACCGGCTGGAAGTGGGTCACCGGATCCTCCAGGTTCTGGTCTCCCTCGCGCGGCCCGTAGTACCGGTCGACGCGGATCCAGTGCATTTCGCGACCGTTCGACACTTGGTCTTTGCCGACGACCGGAATGTTGTTCTCGGCGTTGCAGGCGGCGGTGCAGGCGTTGCACCCGATGCACAGGTTCAGGTCGATCGCCATCGCCCACTGGTGCCCGTCCCACTCGTGCTCCTTGGCCGCGTTCTTGTAGAGGTTGAGGTTGGGCTCCTTGCCTTCGCCCTCCTCGGCGTGCTGCTCGGGTTCGGGCGAGAGGGTGGGATTCTCGGCGAACTGGGCGACCGTCCCGTACCGGATCAGGTCGCGACCTTCCATCGAGTGGTGGTACTGGGTGTTGCCGAGCGTGGTGGATCCGACGCGCTCGATGGTGGCGCCGCCGGACCAGTTCGCCCCGCCCACCTTTCGCAGCGCGTACGCGTCGCCGCCGAGACCGTTTCCGATCTTGCCCGCCTTGGTCCGGCCGTAGCCGAGGTGCAGGGTGACGCTATCGTCGGGATGGCCCGGTTGGATCATCGCCGCGACCTTCACGCTCGCTCCGTGCAGTTTGACCTCGACGACGTCGTGCTTCGGGTTGTCGGCGTCGCGCCAAACGTTGAGGTTGAGGGCCTCCGCCGTCTTCGGACTCAGGTAAGCGCAGTTCTCCCAGGTGGTCTTGGTGAGCGGCTTGGGCAACTCCTGAAGCCAGCCGTTGTTCGCCAGCGACCCGTCGCCGATCGTCGGGTCGGGCCGGAAGATCACTTCGATGCTCGCGGGCGCCTGGGGTGCGGCGACCGAGAACGGCACGATCGTCGCGGCGACCTCGGGAGAGGTGGAGTTCGGGATCACTCCGTCGTGCAACGCCTTGTTCCACGCCGCGTCGGAGCCGAGGCCGTTGCCCTTCCAGTACTCCTTGAGGAGTTCGAGGCCGGTGTGCGGCTTGTCGGTCAGGCCGGCGACGACCTCGAGGTGCGACTTGCCCTCGTAGAGCGGCTCGATCAGGGGCTGAACGATGGACGCGGTGCCGTCGTGAGCACGGGCGTCACCCCACGCTTCGAGCCAGTAGGCCTCCGGCAGGTGCCAGTCGCAGAGGGCGGAGGTTTCGTCCTCGTAAAGGCCCATTCTCACCTTGACCGGGACCTTGGCGAGCGCCTCGCCGAACGCCAGGTCGGCGGGGGCGTTGTAGACGGGGTTGCCGCCCAGAATCAGAAGGGTCTCGACCCGGCCGGACGCCATGTCCATCGCCAGGCTCTTGACAGACGTCTCCGTGTCCGTCCACTCCGCCGCGACGGGAGCCAGGTAGGAAACGGCGATGTTCCCCAGCGCGGCGTTGATGGCGTGAGCGATCGCGTGGACGTCCTCCGACTGATGCTCGCCGGGAATGACGATGGCGCGCCCACGGTTCTTCTGCAGGTCGGCGACGACCGCGTCGACGAACTTGGGGGAGACGGTCGCGGGGAGGTTCGCCGAGCCGAGGTTCAGCCCGAGGCGCGAAGCGACCGCCAGTGCGACCGAGACCACCTCGCTCGCCTTGCAACGAACTTTGACATCGGCGAACGCTCCGACCAGGTTCGGCGTGCTTTCGACCGCGTAAAGCCGGTTGACGTTGGCCGCGTCGCCCTCGACTTTGCGGCGCGCCATGAAGTCGCGGGTGTAGCGGACGTGCCCCGGTCCCTCGCTGAAGAAGTCCGCGTCGAGCGAGAACACGATGTCGGCCTTGGTGAAGTCGTAGACCGTCTCGGCCGGCGAATGAAAGGCGGTCGCCGAGGCTCGGAACGCGGCGTCGCGCGAAACGGCGTCGTATTGGTGCCACACGGCGCCCGGGCAGTGCGCCAGCAGCTTGCGAATGTGGAAGGCCAGCGTCGGCGACGTGACGGTTTCGGTGAGCAGGCGAAGATCGCCCTTCAGTTCGCCGGATTTGTGTTTGGCGACCCGATCGCGGAGCATCGTCAGGGCGGCGTCCCAGGTCGCGATCTCCCCGCCATGGGTCACGTTCTTCGACCGGTCCGGGTCGTACATCGTGTGCATGAGGGCCTGGATCGTCGCGTCGGTCGATCCAAGGCTGGACGGGTGACCGGGGTTGCCCTCGATCTTCAGAGGCCGTCCCTCGTAGCTTCGAACCAGCACGCCCGTCCCGTAACCGCCAAGCACGACGGTGGAGGCGTAGTAGACCGATTGGCCGGTCACCCGATCCTCCGGGTTCGTCACGTGCGGGACGATGTACTCCTTCGGAAGGTAGCGGCAACCGCTCAAACCCGCCAAGAGCATCGAGGCGCCCATGAACTTGAGGAAGCCTCGGCGGTCGACCTGCGGAATCGTGGCCCGGTAAGGGAACTCGTCGTCGACCCAACGCTGGAACTCGGGCGTGTCCGAAATCTCCTCGAGACCGCGCCAAAGGTCGCGCCCCTTGGCCCGGGCCAGCTTTGCCTGAAGGGCGGCCAGATCGTTGCGCTTGCTGTCGCTATCCATTCCCATCGAATCCTTCCGCCTCTAGCGGTGGCACGTCCAGCAGTCCGTGAGCTGCTTGGTCTTCACGCCGTACTTCTCGACGAGTTTCTTGCCCGCCTCGACCTGCTTCGCGTCGAACTTGAGGGGCTGTCCTTCGAGATTCCGCCACTCGACGGGGGTCAAATCTTGACCGTACTTGTTCTTCTTGTAGAGTTCGAAGGCTTTCTGGCGCGGCTCCATGTCGGGGTGGGCGGGGTCGGCGTAAAGGTACTTCTCCGGCTCGTTGTGGCACTCGAGGCACCAGCGCATGAAGAAGTAGTTGCCTTTCCAGGTGATGTGCATCTTCTGGACGGGGCCGTGGCACGTGTTGCAGTTCAGGCCTCGCGCGATGTGGATCGAGTGATCGAAGTACACGAACTCGGGCACCTTGTTCACCCGTTGCCACCGGATCGGAGTGCCCTTCTCGTAGCTTTCGCGGACGGGCTTGAGCGCGGGGGCGTTCGTCCAGATTTGGCTGTGGCACGCCATGCACGTTTCGGTGCTCGGCACCCCGGCCTTCGCGCTCGTCTCGACCGAGGGGTGACAGAACCGGCAGTCGATTCCCAGTTCCTCGGTGTGGTGCTTGTGGCTGAACGGCACGGGCTGATCGAGCGGGACGTTGACGTTGGTGTTCGCGGCGCTCCGGGTGATCGCGGAACCCGCGAAGATCAGTCCCGCGGGCAACGCGAGGGCGCAGAACAGCGTCACTCGCGAGTAGGTGTTGACCTTACGACTGAAAAGCTGAGGCATCAGAGCGTTCCTGGATGGGTGCGCGCGAAAAGCGGGTCCGGACTCGGCGATGAGACGCGACGGAGCGGACGCTCCGATCGACCCGATCCCGGATTATGTCCGATCCGGTCACGGGACCTCGCAAAATGACGAACGTTTGCCAAAAATGTCGTTTCACCCGTCCGGGCGGACCCCATAACCGAAGCCTCCACACGGGGCGTGTGGAGGTTCGTCCGCCGAGTTGGGGAGAGGGTTAGGTGAGCCATGCTTTGTCCACCGCCACCGCGATGAAGAGAAGCGCCAGGTACAGCATCGAGTACTTGTACAGACCGAGCGTCGTCGGCTTTTCAACGCACCGATACAACTGGAAGCACTTGGCGACCAAGACGAGGTTCAGAGCGGCCGCCGATGCGCCGTACACCCAGCCCACCTCGTTGAAGGCGAACGGGACGGCGCACACCACGACGGTCAGGAACCCGTAGAAGAGGATCTGCTGGGCCGTGTAGCGCTCACCTCGAACCACCGGCAGCATCGGCACCCCGGCGCGCGCATAGTCGTCCTTGATCATCAGCGCCAGCGCCCAGAAGTGGACCGGAGTCCAGAAGAACACGATCGCGAACAGGCTCCATGCGAGCGGACTCAGGTCGTTCGTGACGGCCGCCCAGCCCACAAGCGGCGGGAACGCGCCCGCCGCGCCGCCGATCACGATGTTCTGCCACGTGCGGCGCTTGAGGACGAGCGTGTAGACGATCACGTAGAACGTAAGTCCGGCGAAGGCGAGCATCGCCGCGAGCAGGTTGGCCGCCGCCCACAGGAGGGCGAACGAACCCAGCGCCAGCCCGAAACCGAACAGAAGGGCGCTCTGGGGCGGGATCGAGTTGGTCACGATCGGGCGTTTGGACGTGCGGCCCATCCGCTCGTCCAGATCGCGCTCGACGACCATGTTGATCGTGTTCGCCGCGCCCGCGGCCATGTATCCGCCGATCGAGACCGCCAAGAGGAGCCAGCCGCCCGGCCATCCGCGCGACGCGGCGAACATCGCCGCCAACGTCGTGAAGAGGAGAAGGCTGATGACCTTGGGCTTGGTCAGGGCCAGATAGTCGCGCCAAGTCGCCTTCGCTCCGGCCTCGCCCGCCGCTTCCACCACCGGCGCCCCCTCTTCCAAGGCGTGCGCGCTCATCACGAGGAGCGCGACCCACATGGCGTCG
The DNA here is from genome assembly GCA_026129685.1 of Fimbriimonadaceae bacterium. Lineage (GTDB taxonomy): Bacteria > Armatimonadota > Fimbriimonadia > Fimbriimonadales > Fimbriimonadaceae > UBA2387. The sequence continues at coordinate 164,840 of JAHCHO010000007.1, read as the reverse complement.
GCCAGGAGAAGGTGGACGATCTGCATCCAGATCGGGGCCTTGAGGGCGACGTTGAGGAACCCCGCCGTCATCTGAACGACAAGGAGCGTGATCACGAACCGCGACCACTTCGCGACCGCCGCCGAGGGCCGAAGGTGACTCGCCAGGCCCGCCATCAGCAACACGAAGAGGGCGACCGCCACCGCGAGGGTCGGGTGGATCAAACGTAGGCGATCCAAGAAGTGGGCGGTCTGGGACAGGCCCGCCTTCACCGTCGCCATCGAGCTGGCCATCGGGCGAATCGTGTCGCCCAGTGCGTTCACCGCGCCGCTCACGCTGAGCAGAAGAACCCCGAAGAGCGAGGCGCCGAGGGCCCAACCCATGCTCCCTTGGCCTTTCCAGCGCAATCGGCCGGCGCCAGAGCCCCAATGGGCGGTCAACGTTAAGCCGCCGAGCAAGAGGAAGGTGTTGACGAGATGGACGCCGAGGGCGATCGCCCGCTCGATCGAGTCGTTGCCGGCGACCAAGCCCCGCTTCACGAGCCATGCGCCGAGGAGGGCTTCCGTGACGGTGAATAGCAGCGAGACAGCGGCGGCCTTGCGCACCGGACTCTTGCGCGCGAAGGCGAGGAACGCCCATACCGTGAGGCCAAGGACAAGGAAACCGCAAAGCGCGCTCGACACCCGGTGGGAAAACTCGATGGCGCGCTTGACGTCGCCAAGCATGGGGATGATCTCCCCGTCGCACTTCGGCCAATGCGCCCCGCATCCGTCGCCGGAACCGGACGCCCGCACGACGGCGCCCCAAAGGATCACGGCGATCGTGTAGACCAGCGTGATCCATGCGAAGCGGGCGAAGGAGCGGTTCGCGGGGGCCGTCGTCACGCCGTCCTCCGGGAGGTTCGGGGACCGCTCAACGATCGGCGCGCGATGGGCGTACTGGGTACGGGGCCGAGGTCAAATCCGATGAGCGATAAGTGCCGGGACGTGCGGTTCACGAACGAGTGCCAAGAGTGACCCATACATGCGGTCCGTGTCAAGTTACCCGCTCGAACTTTCAATCATTACTGAAATGTCTAGAAATCGTCGGAATTCTCTCGATCAACCGCACACCGGAAGCCGATCGTCGCCGTCCGATCGAGTTCGGGCCAGAAGTGAAGGAACTTGGCGCACCAGTCGGCGGGTCGAGGGCCCCCGTCGGCGTACCAGTCCGAGCCGCTTGCCTTCCAGGCGCAGCCGCCTCTGAGCAGACTGAATCGCGTGTGGCCGTCGTCGTGCTCGCTCTCCGTCCAATTCCAGACCGTCCCCGTTTCGAGCCGACCGGCTTCGCCCGCGATCTGCCATTCGTCCTCGGTCGGAAGCCGCTTGCCCGCCCAGCGGGCGTAGGCGCGCGCATCGTCGAGGTCCACGAACACTACGGGGCGATCGAGGTCTTCGGGGAGAGGTCGGCCATGGGGCCAGTGGCGAAGGAAGTTCTGAGGACGTCTCGGCCGGTAGGAGGTTGCTTGGAGGAAGGTCTCGTACTCCCGGTTGGAGACTTCGCGGCGATCGACCGCAAACCCGGCCGACCGGAAGGGGCGGGAAAAGCTACGCTCCTGGTGCAATCCCGGAAAGCCGCTGTTGCCGAACGCGGCATGGGCGTACTCCCCGCACTCGCGGGTCCGAAAGCGAGCGACGAGGGACCGCTCGATGGGGCCGAACGTTTCCATCGCGGCGAAGTCGGTGCTCGCGATCGCGGTCGTTGCGCAGAACCGAACGGGCATGGGGTCGAGGCGATCGATGCCCGCCGTCTCCGTCCACGATCCGGCCTGGTCGCTCAGAAAGGCCGTGAACGTCGGCGTCACCGATCGAGAGGGCATCGCGACGAGCGCCCCGATGCCGCGCGGTCCGAACGAAAGCTCCGCATGGTCCAGTTCGATTCCGCGGGCGAGGTCGAAGAGCCGGGTCGCGCCGTCCGCCGAAAGCGGCAAGACCGAGCCTCGGACCGGACGATCACTCCGGTTGACGAGCGTCCAGAGGGTCGCTTCGCCGTGCCTCCATTCGGAGGCGTACACCCCCTCCACCCCCGTAGGGACCAGGGGCGTCCACGCGCCGAACGCGAAGTGATCGGCGAAGCGCCGTTGGATGGGGGCCATCGTCCTCAGCGTCGCCTTGTCCCGATTCGACCACCCGTTCCACGATCCGAAGACGTTTTCCCAAACGAGGGCGCCCGATCCGTTCATCCAAGCCATGTGCAGTTCACCGGAATGATCTCGGTCCCATCGACGAACGACGTGTTGCATGTGGCGCCGCTCGAACCAGCGGTTCCGCATGACGCCGGGGGTTTCGTCGTCGTCGAACCACTGGGCCCACGAGGCGTGGTGATCGGCGATCGAGGCGAGCGGCAGGGCCAACTCCGATTCGAGGACGACCCCAGGGCGGGCGCGATCCAGGCGTTGGCGCAGGTCGGGGCCGGCCGACCCAAGAGTGTCGAGAAACACGCCGTCGAACCCAACCTCCGCGACCGTCTGAGCGATCGTCTCCGCGTCAGACCCGGGTGCGCGGCGGGTTCCGGTATCCCAGGGGTTGTACGCGAGCATCGGTCGAACTCCGACTCCGCGCAGACGCTCGCAGACGTCCCTCAGCGCGGGCAACCCGCCGGGCGCCTCCCGGTAGTGATCGAACTGGTTGCGGTCGTCGAAGCCGATGCGCGGGTAAGCCTGCCAGAGGCAGAGGGCGTCAAGACCTCCGAACTCCCGGCGATATCGTTCGACGTAGGATTCGACCTTGAACTCACCCGTGCGCGCTTCGACGAACTCCTCGTCGAAGAGCATCACAAGCCCACAAACGTAGGCCCGTCTCGCCCAGGCGAACTCCGGCGCGTCGTACCGGGAACCGTCGTAGCCCAAGTCGGCGCGGGCCTTCGTCCGCCACGACTCCAGGTCGGCGCGCCAAGCGGGCCAGGCGTCCGGGTCGGCGGGAGCCGGGATCATCGGTCCGCGCGCGTCGTCGGTCATGCGAAGAGGATTGGCCGCCGAGGCGGACGGGTCCTTTCTTGCGACGGTCTATGCCCGGTGAATCGGGAAGTTGGCACAGAGTTCGACGACCCACTTGCGAACGCGCGCCAACTCGTCCGGCTCGGCGCGATGCTTCAGGGTGCGGGCGATCAGGGAGGCGACGATCTTCATCTCCTCCTCCTTCATTCCGCGCGTGGTGAGGGCGGGGGTGCCGAGCCGAACGCCGCTCGTGACGAACGGCTTCTCCGGGTCGAAGGGAATCGAGTTTCGGTTCGTCGTGATCTGGACCTCGTCCAGCACGATCTGGGCTTCCTTCCCGGTGACCCCGTAGCTGCGAAGGTCTACGAGCATCACGTGGGAATCGGTTCCGCCGCTCACGATGCGGAATTCCTCGGCCTGGAGCGCTTCGGCGAGGGCGACCGCGTTCAGCCGAATTTGGCGCTGGTACGCCTTGAACTCGGGCTGGAGGGCCTCCTTAAAGCATACGGCCTTCGCGGCGATCACGTGCATGAGCGGCCCGCCCTGGATGCCGGGGAACACCGACTTGTCGATCGCCTTGGCGTAGGTTTCGTCGCAAAGGATCATGCCTCCGCGCGGCCCTCGGATGGATTTGTGGGTCGTGCTCGTGACGATTTGGGCGTGGCCCACGGGACTCGGGTACTCGCCCGCCGCGACCAGTCCCGAGTAGTGGGACATGTCGCACATGTGGACGGCGCCGACTTCGTCCGCGACCTCGCGGAACGCTTTGAAGTCGATGGCGCGCGAATAGGCGGTCGCGCCGCTCACGATGATCTTGGGCCGATGTTCGAGGGCGAGGCGCCGAATCTCGTCGTAGTCGATGCGTTCGGTGTCCTCGCGCACTCCGTAGGGCACGATGTTGTACATCATGCCGGTGAAGTTCACCGGGCTTCCGTGGGTTAGGTGCCCCCCGTGCGCCAGGTTCATCGCCATCATCGTGTCGCCGGGTTTGAGCAGCGCAAAGTAGACCGCCATGTTGGCCTGGGCGCCGCTGTGGGGCTGGACGTTGGCGTGCTCGGCGCCGTACAGGCTCTTGACCCGTTCGATGGCGAGGGACTCGACCTGGTCCACGACCTCGCAACCGCCGTAATAGCGCTTGCCGGGATAACCCTCGGCGTACTTGTCGGTCAGAACGCTCATCATCGCCTCGCGCACGGCGCGGCTGGCGATGTTCTCACTGGCGATCAGCTCGAGGTTGTGCTCCTGGCGCCCCTCCTCGCTCTTCACGAGGGCGGCGATCTCCGGATCGACGTCGGCCAGGGCGTGGCGGTGGGGGTGGATCAGATCGGCGATGGACACGCCTTAGTATGACGCCAGGAAAGGGGCGTCCGCCAAAAGCGCGAGAGCCCCCTCGGGATTCCCGAGAGGGCTCATTGGTTCGCGTTGTGCTGGGGGCTTACTTCTTCCGTCGGCGAAGAAGGAGGCCGGTCGCGCCGAGGGCGAGGACCGCCATGCTGGCGGGCTCGGGGACGGCGTTGATCTGGATCGTGTAGCTGGCCGCCGGAACGAAGTTCGTGCCGTTGATGTCGGTCGCCACGGAGCGCCAGTTGGTCTCGGCGCCCTCAACGGGCCAGCGCCAGATGTGAATGCTGCGGGATTCGCCGACGTTCAGGTTCGCGGTGAGGCGAACGTCGAACATCTTGGTGTCCGCATCCTTGGGCAGGCCCGCAAAGCTAAGGTTCGGGGACTGGAATCCGTAGGGACGGGTACCCGTGCCGGCCGCGCCACCGAAGTCGCCCGCCTGCAGGGTGAAACCGTTCGCGCCCGTGAACTGCTGGGCGATCGTCGCGCCGCGCAGGGTGATCTTCGATTCCTGGTTCGTCGCCCCGGAACCCATCGTGTCCGTGGTGCTGAAACCGAAGAAGGGCTGAACCGCGATCACGTCGGCGGTGATGCCGTTCGTGCGATAGTAAGCCGTAATGTCGACGTTCGCTCCGCCGGGAGCCACCGTGATCGAAGTCGGCATGTTCCCGACGGGGTCGCCCGTCTGGTTCATCCAGAAATCGATGCTTTGCGCTTGCGCGCCGGTGACGGCAGCGAGCGCGAGCATCAAAGTCGCTTCTCTCAAGCGAAATGTGCGTGTGCGCATATGCTATTAACCTCCAACACAACCATAGCGCCCCTCCTCCAAGAGGTAGCGCCTGCTCATTGTAGCATCGGACTCTCCCGCTGTCCAGAGTTTCGTCTCTTTTTTTCTGGTTTTCGTCCGGAGACGTCCGAATCCCGGCCGGTTCGCCGGGACCGCCCGCACTAGAGGGCGATCCAGCCGCGCGAGCGGTGCGAGCGGTCGCAGGCGTCCAGCACCCGCTGGTTCCGGAGTCCGTCCCTGAAGTCCGGCGAGATCGGCCGTTCCTCGTGGATCGCGGTCAGGGCGTCCGCCACCAGGTTGACGAACGTGTGCTCGTAGCCGATGATGTGCGCGACGGGCCAGTAGCGTCCCGCGTACGGGTGGCCGCCGTCGGTCGCTTGGATCAGCCGGAAACCCTGAAGCCCGGACGGGTCGGCGTTGTCGTAGTACTCCAACTCGTTCATGCGCTCGACGTTGAACACGATCGAGCCCTTCGAACCGTTGATCTCCCAGCGGTTGTAGTTCTTGCGCCCGAGCGCGAACCGGGTGGCCTCGAAGGTACCGAGCGCCCCGCTCTGGAACTTGGCGAGCACGATCACGGCATCGTCCACCGTCACCTCGCCCTTCTCGGTCGAGGCGGTCGCGCCGAGTTTGTCGTCGATTTCGCCGACGAGGGGCCGCTCCTTGACGAACGTCTCCATGTGGGCGCAGACCTCGCCGAACTCGCCGACCAAGTAGCGCGCGGTGTCGATCAGGTGCGCATTGAGATCGCCGTGGGAGCCGCTTCCCGCTCGGTCCTTCTGGAGCCGCCAGACGAGGGGGAACTCGGGGTCCACGATCCAGTCCTGCAGGTAGGTGGCGCGGAAGTGGAACACGCGTCCGATCCGGCCCTCCTCGATCATGCGTTTGGCGAGGGCGACGGCGGGGGCCTTTCGGTAGTTATGGAAGACGGCGTTCGGCACACCCGCCTTCTCCACCGCCGCCAGCATGCGCTCCGCCTCCTCGAGCGTGTTGCCGATCGGCTTCTCGCAAAACACGATCTTGCCCGCCTCGGCGGCGGCGATCGCGATCTCGGCGTGGCTGTCGCCCGGCGTCGCCACGTCCACGATGTCGATGTTCGGGTCCGCCACCACCGTACGCCAATCGGTCGCGATCCCCTCCCATCCGAAGGTCTCCGCCGCTTTGGCGACCGCCGCCTCGTTTCGACCGCAGAGGGTTTTCATGCCGACTTCGACCGGGAGGTCAAAGAACCGCCCCACTTGCCGGTAGGCGTTGCTGTGGGCCTTGCCCATGAATTGGTAGCCGATGAGACCGACGTTGAGCCTGCGTTTCGCCATGTGTCGCTTCCTCGCGCCCTGATTTTGGCACCGCGGCATTCGGGTTCGCACGGGATCACGAAGAGCCGAGAGCGTTCGCCACGCGGTAGACCGGAGCCAGCCACGGCGCCACCGACCGAGGCTCTTTCAGGAGTTCGATGACTTCGTTTGACGTCATCCACTCCACGACCTCGATCTCGTCCTCGCGCGGGCGCACCTCGCGATCCCAGTCTCCACGGAACACGTGGTCGTATTCGTGTTCGACCAGACCCGTTCGAGAGTCGAGCGCGCGGTACCGGAACGTTCCGACTTGGTGGATCGGACACCGAATTCCCAATTCGTGCCGCAACGCGCGTTCGGCTGCCTGCCGAGGAGACTCCGCGCCGTACGGATGAGTGCAGCACGAGTTCGCCCATACGCCTCGAAAGTGGTACTTGCGCGGTGAGCGGCGCTGGAGCAACACGCGTCCGTCGCGCCGGAACAGCAAGACCGAGATCGCCCGATGGAGCCGCCCTTCGCCCTGATGCGCCTCCAGCTTCGGAACGCGCCCAATGGTGCGCCCGGCCAGATCGACCAACTGAACGAGCCCGTCGCTCACTGGGCCGGGTTCCTCGCCGCCTGGGACGTCAGGATTCCTTGGCGTATCGCGACCCGAGCGGCGCAGAGGAGCTTCCGGCAATAGCCGGTGCGGACACGTCCGGCAAACACGTCGTAGCCGGCCGCCTCGATGCGGTCCAGAATCCCCGCATAGAGCAATCGGGCCAGAAGCACCGGCCGGCGGACGGTGCCGGGAAGGCGTCGGATGCCCTCGTCGGACTCGGCGAAAAGGGTGCGCGCTCGATCGATCTCGAAACGCATCAGCCGCCGAAACCGCTCGTCGACGCGATGCTCCGCAAGATCCCGGACCCCGACGCCAAACCGGTCCAAATCTTCAAGGGGTAGGTACACCCTTCCGCGCCCGAGGTCCTCGCGAACGTCCCTCAGGAAGTTGGTCAGTTGCATCGCCTCTCCCAGGGCGAGCGCCCGACGCTTGGTGTCGCCGTCCAACGTTACTCCCATCGTGTGACACATCATGACGCCGACGGCGCCGGCGCTTCCCCGCATATAGCCGCGCAGGTCCTCGTACGTCGCGTACCGCCGAACGCTCAGGTCGGCCTCCATCGCGTCCATGAAGGCGTGCGCTTCCTCGACCGGGATTTGGCATTCACGGACGGTGTCGACGAAGGCGCGCATCTCGGGGCGATCCGGACGGATTCCTCGCAGACCTCGGACCAACGAGTCGCGCCACTCGCTGAGTTTCGCGCGAGACTCGTCCGATGATCGGCCACCGGGATTGTCGACCCACTCGTCCGGGACCCGAACAAACGCGTACACCGCGTGGGTCCGTTGTCGAACCGAGCGGGGAAAGCGCCGCGTGGCGAAATAGTAGGTGGTGCCGTACCGACGGTGGATCCGTCGGCAGATCGCGAAGTCGTTGGGGCACGCGAACGTGTTCAAGGTCGGTGCCTCGATCGGCCCCAGCGCTCGTTCACGTTCGGCGTGCCCGGGTGAAGCACGCTGTACGGCGGTCCATCGATCGGAGTCTGCAGAAGCTCGACGACGCGGGCCTGGCAATCCATGAGTGATTCAAACGCGTGCCCGCGCCCGATCGTCAGCCACGCTTCGGGGCGTTCGTGCACGGACATCTCGTAGCGAATGCCAACCGGGACGCAGGGAACCTGGGGAAGCAGACGAGCCAGGCTTTCGATCCCGGGCCGAAAGGGCAGGACTTCCGGGGGCCGGTGAAGGACGCCCTCCGGAAACAGAAACAGGGAGTGGGTTCCGGCACGCAAGCGGCGGACGGTTTGGCGGAAGGCGCCCGCTCTCATCGCCGGATCGTTCGCCGGAAAGGGGAGCGCCCCCACGGTGCGAAACAACGGGAAATCGTCGAAGCGCTCCGCCCAGGCGATCCCCCGCAGACCAAGGCGACTCAGGGCCAGGTAAGCCAGGTAGCCGTCCATCCAACCGTGGTGGTTCGCGTAGAAGACGACCGGGCTTTCCAGGTCCGTTCCGCGACGCCAATACACGTTCCGAAACCTGGCTCGCACCGAACGTCGGATCATCGCGTCCACGAGACGACCCACCGGGGAGAGCGAACTCACGAAGCGAGGACCCCCTCTTCCAGCATGCGGCGCTCCGCCAGTTCGGCGGAGATGAGCACCATGGGCATCCCGTTGCCCGGGACGGTGCTCGCCCCGACGAAGAACAGGCTGGGGTTTTCGCGAGACCGGTTCTGGGGCCTCATGAACGCGCTCTGGAACAGGTCGTGACCGATTCCGAAGGCCGCCCCCCGGTCGAGATTGAGCTCTCCCTGCCATTCCCTCGGTCCTCGTCGGGCGATCTCCCGAACTCCCGCCGGATCCAACCCGACCTCGCGCCGAAGCCGACCGAGAACCTCCCGCTCCAATTCCGACTCCTCCGCCGACGTCATCGGACGGTCCAGGTTCGGGACGGGCACGAGGAGAAGCAGGTTGAGGCGGCCGTCGGGGGCGACCGTCGAGTCCGAGCGCTTCGACACGCACGCGTAGAACGCGGGGTCCTTCGGCACCCGGAGCCGACCGAACAGCGCATCCAGGTTCGCCCGAAAGTCGGCTCCGAAAAAGACGTTGTGGTGCTGAAGCTCCTCGAGTTCGCCCTCGTAATCGATGTAGAGCAGTTGCGCGGAGCACGAGTACCTGAGCTTTCTTTTCGTGGGGGTTCCCGCCAGCTCTCGTTGGGCGTAGGGCATGTCCGCGTTCGCGACGATCGCGTCCGCCTGGAGCCGTTCGCCGGACTCCAGTTCGACCGAGTCGCCAACGATCGACCGTACCGGGCACCCGGTCCGAACGACGACCCCTCGCGCGATCGCCAGCCTGGTCACCGCCTCCACGATGCCCGCGATGCCGCCCTGGGGGTAGTACACGCCCTCGCCATATTCCATGTAGGCGAGCGTCGCGTAGACCCAGGGGGCCTGGAACGGGGAAAGGCCGAGGTACATCGTCTGGAAGCTGAAGAGCATCCGAGCGTGCTCGCTCATGAACCTCGCGTGGACCCGCCGACCGAGTTTGCCAAGCATCCGGTGGCCGAGGACTCGGCGCAGTTGGGGGATGGAGGCGAAGTCCCCCAGCGTGCGGTAGTTCTTCCGAACAAAGTGGGGCACGGCTTCGTGATAGAGTCGACCGATCTCGTCGAGGAAGCCCGGATAGGCGTCCGCGTCCCGGTCTCCGGCGAGCGCCCGAAGCCGTTCACGCATGGCGGACGCGTCGGTCGTCGCGTCGATCCGATTGCCGTCCGCATAGAAGACGCGATACGTTGGGTCGCAGCGGCGAATCGGCACATGGTCCTCGAAACGTTCCCCGACATCGGCGAACAGCTTTCGGAACGGGTCCAACATCATCAGGAGGGTCGGTCCGCCGTCGAAGCGGCAATCCCCTACCTGGACGGGCCGGGCGCGTCCTCCGACCTCGTCGTTCTTCTCGAGGACGGTCACGCGGTGGCCGCGATGGGCAAGCCGCAACGCGAGGGCGAGACCACCGAGTCCGGCGCCAACGACGACGATGCTCTTTTGGCTCAAGTCACGTACTACGCGGGGTCGCCCCAATTCCTCGCACCGCCGTCCACTCGACGACGAGGAGGACGGTTCCGATGGCGGCGAGCAGAACCCAAGCGCGGTGGAATCCTTCGAGCGACCCGATCGCGGCGACAAATAGGCAGAAGAGAGCCGGAACGATGGCCGTTCGGCGCGAGTCCGACCGTTCCGCATCGACGTACATCGCCCAGGACCCGAGGGACGCGGTGACGAACCAGCCCAACGCGTTCGAGACGGGCGCGGTGAACGGGGCGGCCGGCTCGGCCCACGTCCAGTAGCCGAGGGTTCCGGTCATCGCCTGCTCCATCGGCCAGTCGATGAGCGTGGCGAGCAAAGCCGTGGCCGGAACGGCCCAGGCGGATCGAAGCCGGCGGCGAACGGCCCCAAAACTCCCGCCGACGATAAGCAGCCAGGCAAAGGGCAGGAGCAGCGGAAATCGATGTCCCTCGGGAAGGGGCACCGTCGGCCACCAACGGTCGGTGTAGGTGTACCGCCCGAACGGGAACCCGGTGTAGAGGCCCACCACCTCGACCGCCGCTCCGAGGAAGAGCACGCTTAACACCGCTCGTCGCGATCGTAGCGCGATCGCGACGCAGCCCGCCCCGGACAGGATCAGCAACGCGCCCGCGACCGGCCCCACGAATCCGGGATCGATCGCGAAGCGCGCCGACGCGATCGACCCGAGAACCGAGAAGGCGACAAGCGCCGTATACAGATAGAGCAAGCGTCGGGCGGTGTCCAAGTCCGAGCCGAATCTACCCGTGACCACCGCCCTTATCGTGTCCGTCTGGCTCCTCTACGGCTGGTTGCTCGCCGTGGCGACCGGGAACCGCCTCTTCATGAGGCGACCCCGGGGTATGGCGAGTCCTTGTTTCGAGGTGTGCGTTCCGGCCCGGAACGAGGCGGCGCGCATCGGGCCCCTCGTCGAGAGTCTGCGCGCCCAAGGGGTCGGCGTCACCGTCTTCGACGATGAGTCGGAGGACGGCACGGGAGACCTCGCCGAGGCGGCAGGAGCCACGGTCGTTCGGCCGGCGGAAACGCTTCCCCCCGGATGGACGGGCAAATGCCGCGCCTGCCACGCGCTGGCCGAGGGAGCGACGGCGGACTGGACCGTGTTCCTCGACGCCGACACCGTGCCCGAACCCACGTTCGTCGCGCGGGTTTCCGCCTATCTCGCGCAGAGAGGTTCGGCCAAAGTCGTCACCGGGTTCCCCCGAATGATCCCCGGCCTAGGCGTCGAGCCCGCATACCTTGGATGGGTGCCTTGGTCGCTGCTGGCGTCCAACCCGTTCTGGCTGGTCTCATCAACCGGAAAGGGGCACAACTTCTTTCTCAACGGCCAGTTTTCCGCGTGGCGGACCGACGCGTTGCAGGAACTGCGCCCCTTCGAGGCGGCCCGGGGGGCGGTGCTGGAGGACGTGACGATCGGGCGCTACTTGGCCCGAAGGGGCGTTCGGGTGGACGTCCTCGACGTTTCGTCGGTCCTGAGCGTCCGCATGTACGACACCCTGCCCGAGGCGTGGGAGGGCATGTCGAAGAACGCCGGGGAGGTCGGAGGCGGGGTCGTCGGCTCGCTGGCGTTCGCCGGACTCCTGCTCTTGGCCGGGTGGGGTTGGGCCTTCGGCGGACGCTTTGGGCCGGCCCTCTACGGTGCGCTGTGCCTCACCAAGCTTCTGACCGACGGCGTGGTGCGAACGCCCCGGTGGACGGCCCCGTGGATGCCTCTCACCTGCACGGCGGCGGCGTTCACGGTGTTGCGCTCGCGATGGCTGAAACGGCAGGGCCAGGTCGTCTGGAAGGGTCGACGCTACGGCGGTCGCCAAAGGCCCTCCTCGAACTAGACGGGCGCGTCCTCCACATTGGTGGCGGCGCCCTTCTCGAACCGGACGGCGACCCAGCCGAACAGGACCGCCAAGGCGAGAGCGGGAAGGTAGTCGCCGGAAGGGATCTTCTTGATGTCCGCGAGACCGAACCCGATCGCCGTCAGCATCACGCCCCCGCTGGCCACCGTATCGGAAAGGAGAGCCGGATTCTCGGCGATCGGACGCAGGTACCGGGCGAGGAGGGTGATCGTGCCCTGAACGACGAGGACGATCGCCGCCGTCACGAGAACGCCCGGGCCCAGCAACGCCGCCAGGAACACGCTGGCCACCCCATCCATCACCGACTTGAGCGCGAGCAACTCGATCTTCTTCTCGACCGCGTCCTGGATGCAACCGAGGATCGTCATCGGCCCCACGCAGAAGAGGACGGAGGTCGTCACGATCGCCTCCGTAAAGCGGCCGGTGCCGAGCGCGCCGAGCGAACCCTTCGACCAGTCCCCGAACGCGGCCAAGCCCGCCTCGATGCCGATGAGCCGGCCGAGGACGCCGCCGATCGCCACCGACGCGGCGACCACGAGCAGGTTGCGCGCCCCGAGAACCATCTTCAGGCCGATCCCGATCGTTACCAGGCCAAGGCCCGTCAAGGCCATCGTCAACAACTCGGACGGGAGTCGCGAACCCAGCGCCAGGCCGATGAGCGAACCACCCGCCACCGTCCCGGTGTTCAGGAGGGTGCCGCGCATGGGGAGGTTCCGAAGCGACGTCACGCGCCCTCTAGCCGAACCAAGGGTTCGTCGCGGTCGTCGCCCGGCTCCGGCGTGTAACCGTTGGGCTCGATCGGTCCGTAGAGGGCGTGGGGGTGGCCGCCGCGGTAGGCCCAGCCTTGGTCCCCAAAGCTCCAATGCCAGTACTCGCTCGGGTAGTTCGTCAGGCCGCCCGCCGTCAGGGCGTCCGCGAGGATTCGCCGGGTTCGCTTGGCCCTCTCGCCGATCTCCGGGCAGTCGGACGCGAAACAGCGCGGATCGTAGGGTTCGAAGGGCCGACAATGGTCGAGCCGAGTTCCGTCCGGGTACGCCAGAAACACGTCCAGCGCCCCTCCGGTGAGGTGCGGCGGCGGCACCTTCGAACCGAGGGGAGCGGTGAACCGGTTGACGACGCGCCGCAACTGGACGTCCGACCAATCGGGGTGTCGCTCCTTGAACATGTTCCAGGTCCGCAGGTACATGCGCCGCTGAATGTGAAGCGGACGCCATCCCTCCAGGACGGCCAGCCGGTATTCGCCGGGGAGCGCCTCGGAGGCCGCGCGCAAGCGCTCCGCGACCCCGAGGCGCAACAGGGTTTCGCGGCGATAGCTGAAGCGCGGCGTGTCCTGAATCACCTTAGGGCAGAACTCGAGAAAATCCACGAGCGGCTCGCCGCACTCGAAGATCCGGACGTGACGCAACTCGGACACGGGTTCGGCGGGGGAGACGCGACGGGACGGCTTGGCGAGGCTCACGGGTCCCCGCATTGTGTCACAGTCGCCTCCCAACGCCTCGGATCGCTACCCCATGATCGTCTGCAGCACGGCCTTGGCGGTGTGCAGCCGGTTGCCCGCCTGCGGCACCACCCGGCTCTGGGGACTGTCCATCACGTCGTCGGTGACCTCGAAGCCGCGCCGTGCCGGGAGGCAATGCATGAAGATCGCGTCTTTCGCCGCCATCCGCATCACATCGCGGTTGACCTGATAGCTTTCAAAGATTTTCAGGCGGTGCTCCTGCTCGTGCTCGTCGCCCATGCTGATCCAGACGTCGGTGTAGACCACCTTCGCGTCGGCCAGACCCGTCTCCAGGTCGCCGGTTTGCTCGACCCCCGCCATCGGTTCGAGGCGGAAGTTCTCCGGACCGCAGATCGTGAACGGGTAGCCCATCCGCGTGGCGACCTTGGCGAGGCTACGGGCCACGTTGTTGCCGTCACCCACGTAGGCGATCTTCACGCGCTCGTCGCCGAACTCCTCGCGGATCGTCATCATGTCCGCCAAGGCCTGGAGAGGGTGCTCCATCTCGGTCAGGGCGTTCACCACGGGCACGTCCGCGATCCGCGCGAGGGCTTCCAAGTCCCGTTGCCAATAGAGCCGCGCCACGATGATCGAACACCACTCGGCCAGATTGCTGCCAATGTCCTGGACCGCCTCGCGCGAACCCAAGCCGACGTCCGACTTCGCCAGGTACACCGGATAGCCGCCCAGTTCTTGGACCGCCGCCTCGAAGGTGAGGCGGGTCCGAAGCGAGGGCTTTTCGAACAGGAGCGCCACCGTGCGACCTTCGACGGGCACGATCGGACTCGGAGACACCGCGCGCCGTTGCTTGAGGTAAGACGCCAGGGCGAGCAACTCCTCGAGACGCGCGTCGGAGAGGTCGTCGATCGTGAGCAGGTCGTGAAGCGGTTCCGGACGCGCCGCCGGGGCGGACACGGCAACGGTGCGCTCGACGCCGAGGACCTCGGCGAGGATCGCGATCGCTTGGTCCACCTGCTTCTTGGTCAGGATAAGAGGCGGCACGAAGCGCAGCGTCCGTTCGTCGGTCGCGTTGAGGATCAGGCGCTTCTCGAAGGCGAGGCGCACCACGTCCTTCGCGTTGTCCTGCTTGAGTGTGGCGCCGATCATCAGGCCCTCGCCGCGCACGTCGTCGAACGATCCGAGCGACTTGAGCTGGGCCTGGAGGTACGGGCCGACCTCGTTCACCTCGTCCATGAGCCGGTGGTTCTCAATCGCGTCGAGAACCGCCAGGGCCACCGCGCACGCCAGCGGGTTCCCGCCGAACGTCGAGCCGTGCTCGCCGGGAACGATGAGCGTCGCCGCCTTGCCACGCGCGAGGGTGCAGCCGATCGGGAATCCCCCGCCGAGGCCTTTCGCCAGGCACACGAGATCGGGCAGGACGTTGTGCTTCTGGTAGTTGAACCAAGCCCCGGTTCGACCGATTCCGGTCTGGACCTCGTCGAAGATCAGCATCGCGTCGTGTTCCGACGCCAGTTCGCGCGCGAGTTGCAGGTACGTCGTCGTGCAGGGATGGACGCCCGATTCGCCCTGGATCGGCTCGACGATGATCGCCGCCGTCTTGTGCGAAACCGCCTCCCGGAGGGCCTTCAGGTCGTTGATCGGGACGTGCCGGAAGCCGGGCACGAGCGGCTCGAACGGCCGCTGGTGCTTACGCTGGCCCCCCGCGCTGACCGACCCGAGGGTCCGGCCGTGAAAGCTCCCGAGCAGCGACACGATCTCGTAGTCCCCGTCCGGACGCTTCGAGAGACCGTGCTTCTTGGCGATTTTGATCGCGGTCTCGTTCGCGGTGGTGCCACAGTTGGCGAAGAACACGCGGTCCATGCCGCTGATCTCGCACAGCCGCTTCGCGAGTTGCGCTTGCGGCGCGGTCAGGACGTAGCCCGACGCGACCATCAGTTGCTGGGCTTGGCGGGTGATGGCGGAGACGACGGCGGGGTGGCAGTGGCCGAGCGAATCCACGGCGATTCCGGCGAGGAGGTCGAGGTACTCGTTCCCTCGGTTGTCCCACACCGAGCAGCCCGACCCCTGGACGATCAGCGCGGGGAAGCGGTGGTACGTCTGGAGGACGTACTCGTCGTCGAGAGCTTTGATGGTGTCGTATTTGAGCATGGGGAGAACCGTGGGGAAGCGAAAGCGTGGGACGATGAACGCCGATACGGCGGCAAGGGCGGCTTCCTGCCGAGAACCGAGTGGTCGTCGGCAGGACCTATCGTCGTCGCAAGGCGCGACGGCGGTGCTTGAAGAGGATGGTTCCGGCCGCAGAGGCTACGGAAACGTGTTGCCGCACGGCCCGACTATACCTGGCGCGTTCCCCCGCCGGATCGGGACCCGGCGCGCTTCAAACGCCCATCCGGTGCAGCACGCTCAGCGACTCGCCCAGGATCAGGCGTTTACAGGTCTCGCCAAGCAGCGGCGCGATCGGGATAACGGTGAGCTTGCCGTTCATGAGCCGCACCTTGTCGCCCAGTGGGATCGAATCGGTCACGACGAACTCGTCCACGTCGGATTCCGACAACTTGGCCATCAGTTCCTCCACACTCAGGCGCTGATCCGCCAGGACCCCGTGGACGCCCAACACGTGGACCGACGCCGCGCCCTGCTCCTTGAGAATGGCCGCGTCGCGCATGACGGTGTTGCCGGTCAGAATCTCGTCGTCCACGATGAAGCAGTGCCGCCCGTCCACCCGGCCGGTGATGGCCTTGACGGTAGGGGACTCGCTGTGGTCGATCCGGCTTTTATAGATGTAGGCGGGGTCGAGGCCAAGCACCGAGGGCACTTCCTCGAACCGCTTGGCGGCCGCCGAGTCGGCGAACACGATCGCGCAGTCCTCCCGCGCCCACCGACTCAGGTATTCGCGCCGGATGAAATCCACCAGCATCGGCAGCACCGGAACCTCGTCCGCCGTCGGGATGAAGTACTGCTTGATGTGGGGATCGTGGGGCGCGAGCAGCATCACCCGGTGCACCCCCAGGACCCGATTCAGAATCTCCGGAAGCCGCTGGCCCATGACCGAGATGCGCGGCCGGTTCTTCCGATCGGAACGGCTGTACGGCATGTACGGGAACACCAGAAACACCTGGCGCGGGTGGGCGTTGTTGATGGCGTCGAGGAGCGCAAACAGCTGAATCAGCCCGTCGCTCACGGGCGGGACCTGGGTGTGGAGCACCAGCACCAGGTGGTCCCGGACGTTGCTGATCTGCACCTCGATGTTTTCGTTCGAGAACTTGCTGACGCTCAACTCGCCCGCCTCCACCGCGTAGTCGGGGTGGTCGGCCAGGCGACACCGCATCTCGTTCTCCACCCCTTTCCCGAGGTCGTCCATGCCGGTCGTGGCGAAGACCTTCACGGTGGTTCGGGGGTTGGGAACGTTCACCCCCCGATTGTACAGTCCGGCGTCGTCGAGAACGCGCGGTTCGCGGAGGCCAGCGACGGCAAAGCCCACGGCTTGGCCGCGGGTTCGTAGAGAAGAGCTCCCACCGGGAGCCCTACGGCTAGAAGCCTCACCCAAAGGTGTTGCCGCCGGGGGCGCCGCCGAGGTCCACCTTCGCCACCGTCGTCCCGGCGGCTTTCGCCAGCCGTGCGTTGATCTGGGCCAAGGTGTTGGCGGAGTAACCCGGCCAGACCTTGGCGATCTTGCCGTCCTTGCCGACCTCGACCGCCCACGGCGAAGCTTTGGCCTTGAAACCGTGGATCGTTTTGAGCGACGGGTCGAAAAGAACCGGGTACGTCGGCTTGAACCGCTTGGCCCAGCCGGCGTAACCCACCTTGTCGACGTTGATCACGCCGATCAGGCGGGCTTTGCCTTTGTAGGCGGAGGCCATACGGTTGTAGTACTTGACCGCCTCGGCGTTGACCGGGCAGTCCTCTTTGATGAAATAGAGCACCGCCGGACCCTCTTTGGTCAGGCTCGCGAGGGTGTGGCTCTTGCCGTCGCTGCCCATTGCCGAAAAGGCGGGCGCCTTGTCGCCCGGCTTGGCCGAATCCTGCCGGCTGAGGGCGAACCCCACCACCGCCGCCACCACGAGCGCCGCCATCACCGAGCCGATCTTCATCATCACTCTAGTGTACGACCGATCCGCGCCGATCGATCCGACTTCAGCGGACCTTCGCGCCCTCGGGAGCTTCCTTCTCGGGCCGGAGCAAGATCGCGCCGCCCTGCTCGTCCACCGCCGCGAGCAACATGCCCTGGCTTTCGGTGCCGCGCAGCATCGCCGGCTTCAAGTTGAACACCACCACGACTTGGCGACCGATCATCTGCTCGGGCGTGTAGTTCTTCCGGATGCCCGCTACGATCTGGCGCTTTTCGTCGCCCACCAGCACGTCCAGCTTCAGAAGTTTGTCGCTCCCTTCGAGGGGGACGGCTTCCAGCACCCGACCGATGCGGAGCTCGACCTTGGCGAAGTCCTCGATGCCGATCGGCTCCATGGGGATGGGGGGTTCTTTCTTCGGCTTTTCCGGCTTGGGCGGTGCGGCTTGGGCGGCCGCCTTGGCCTTGAGGTCAAGGCGCGGGAAGATCGGCTTCGGCTCCGACAGCACGGTGCCGGCCGGCAGACTCCCCGGCGTGCCGATCGCGTCCCACTCGGTGAGCGGCGCGACGCCGAGTTGTGCGGCGATGGCGTCGGCCACGCCCGGCATGATCGGGCGCACGAGCCCCTCCGCCGAACGCAGGGTGAGGAGGATGGACCCCATCACCGAACCCAGGGCCGGATCGCCCGCCTTCGCCAGCGCCCACGGGGCGCGGGTGTCGATGTGCTTGTTCAAGAACCGGACCAGCCCGAAGGCGGCGCTCGTCGCCGCCGCCACATCGTAGACGGCCATGGCGGCCTCGAATCCGTCCTTCGCGGCCCGGATCGCCGCCGCCACCTCCGGCTCGACGGGCGCGTCCGGCACCACCGCGCCGACGAACTTGGCGGACATCGCGAGCGACCGATTCAGGGCGTTGCCCAAATCGTTCGCCAGATCCGAGTTATAGTGCTTCTCGAAGTCGTCGTGGGTGAAGGTGGCATCGTTTTCGAGCGGGAGGGTCGCCGCCATGTAGTAGCGGACGGCGTCGATCGCCGCATCCTCCGCACAACCGGAAGCGGCCGCCAAGTCCCGCGCGAGGTCGAGCGGCGCGACGACGTTACCCTTCGACTTGCTGATCTTCTCGCCCCCCATCAGCATCCAGGCGTGGCCGACCAGCGTCGTCGGCAACGGAAGGCCGAGCCCCATCAGCATCGCCGGCCAGAGAGTCGCGTGGAAGCGAGTCAGGATGTCCTTGCCCATCCACTCGACGTCGGCCGGCCAGAGCGCTTGCCAGCCCTCGTCCGGCCAGCCTGCGGCGGCCAGGTAGTTGATCAGGGCGTCGAACCAAACGTAGATCACCTTCGTCTCGTCGCCCGGCACCGGAATTCCCCAACCGGGGTTGGTGCGCGTGATGCTGGCGTCCCGCAGGCCCCGTCGGATGAAGCTCACGACCTCGTTGCGCCGGGCCTCCGGCAGGATGAACTCCGGGTGCGCCTCGATGTGGTCGAGGAGGGGCTTCTCGAACTCGCTCAGGCGGAAGAACCAGTTCTCCTCTTCCACCCAGCGAACCTCGTTGCCGTCCGGGCTCTTGCCGTCCACCAGGTCGGACTCGCGGAAGAAGGTCTCGGACGACACGTCGTACCATCCCTCGTACTTGCCCAGGGTGACGTAGCCCGCGTCGCGAAGACGGGTGAAGACCTCTTGGACCGCCCTCCGGTGGCGCGGCTCGGTCGTGCGGATGAAGTCGCTGTAGCCGATTTTGAGGCCGGTGAACACGTCCGCGAAGGCACCGCTGATCTCGTCCACGAAGGCCTGGGTGTCCTTGCCCGCGCGTTGCGCCGCTTCCATCACCTTCGTGCCGTTCTCGTCGGTGCCCGTCACGAACGTGACGTCGTCGCCGCGCATCGCGCGATAGCGGGCGGTGACGTCGCTCGCGAGGGTGGTCAGCGCCGTCCCGATGTGGGGCACGCTGTTCACGTAGTAGATCGGGGTAGTGATGTAGAAGCGCTTGCGCATGGCGAACCCGGATTGTACCGGCGACCCTCCGACGCCCCTTGGCCGCTTCGCGGGGGCGGAGCCTCGGGATCGGGGAGGAATCCCTCGGCCCCGCGTGGCATTGGGAGTTCATGAGCCAAGGCGCGCAACGGCTTCCCCTCGACGTCCTCCGCCGCTGGGAGGAGGCACGGTTCGGGATGTTCGTCCACTTCGGCATGAGCACGTTTCTTGGCGAGGAGTGTCCGGACGGTTCGGCGCCGAGGGAGAATTACGCGCCCGACACGGTGGACACCGACCGGTGGGCACGGATCGCCCGGGACGCGGGCGTGCGCTACGTGGTCTTGACCGCCAAACACGTCGCCGGACATTGCCTCTGGCCGTCTAGGCTCACCGACTACCGGGTCGAGGGCGGCGATGTCGTCGCCGACCTTGCCGATTCCTGCGCGCGCCATGGACTTGGGATGGGGCTGTACTACTGCTCCTGGGACAATCACCACCGGTTCGGCACGGTGACGGCCGGGGAGGTCGGCATCTTCGCGAGCCGGGTGACTCCGGCCTACCTCGACTTCCAGTTGGCCCAACTGGACGAGCTTCTGACCGGGTACGGGCCGCTTTTCGAACTGTGGATCGACATTCCGCAGGTACTCGGTCCGGAGGGGCGGAGAGCGGTGTGCGACCTGGCGGCCTCGCGTCAGCCCTCGATGCCGGTGGTGATGAACCAGGGATGCCGGGGCAGTAGCACGCTCGATCTGGAACACGCTTGGCCGACCGACGTTTCGACGCGCGAACGGCAGTACCCCGAGTGCCAGCGGTGGGGCCAAGGGGTGTCCGGCACGACGATCGGCCACGAACGCTGGTACGAGGTCGAGGGTGAGCGTCACTACGTCCCCACCGAGGTGTGCGACTGCATCGGCTACCACTGGTTCCACGACGAGCGAGACCGGGTGCGGGCATCCGCCGAGGTCGCGGCGATGCGGACGTTGGCGAACGCCCGGGGCGCGAACTTGCTCCTCAACGTGCCGCCCGATCGGACCGGGAGGATTCCCGAGGCGCTTTGCGCAACTCTGCTCGCCCAGGCCGCGTTGTAGGTGGGGTAGGTTTGTCCCTCATGACCAAGTGGCCGAAAGCGCTTTTCGTTCTCCCGTGGGCGGCGGTTGCCTGCGCCGTCCCGATGGCTTCCCGCCCAGAGCCCGCTCCCGACGGTCCGCCGAACGTCGAACAGAACCAGCGGATCAACGTGACCAAGCTGTACGACGACACCTGCGCCAAGTGCCACGGCAATGCGGCGCAGGGCGGGGGCGGCGGAACCCGGTCGCTGATCACGGAAGCCGCGTTCGAGCAGGCGAACGACAAGCCGTTCTTCGACGCGATTAAGAACGGCGTGCCGGACATGGGGATGGAGGCGTTCGGCGGAACCCTCTCGGACGAGGCGATCTGGTCCCTCGTGGTACACATTCGCGAACTGCAGGCGCGGGGTCTGCGGGAGAAGAACGGGTCGCCCAAAGCCGCGAACGGGGTGTATTCGAGCAAGTACCACCGGTACCGGATCGAAACGGTGGTGGACACCGACCAAGGTCTCGTGACTCCTTGGGCGGTGGACTGGTTGCCCGACGGCCGCATGCTCGTGACGAACCGTGGCGGCACGCTGAACCTCGTCGTGAACGGGAAGGTCGGCCCGGCCATCAAGGGCGTCCCCGCCGTCGCGGAGATCGGCCAGGGCGGCTTGATGGAGGTCTCGGTTCACCCCAACTACGCCAAGAACGGCTGGGTCTACCTCGCCTACACCGAGCCGGGTACCGCGAATCCGCGCGCCGGTTTCACGAAGATCGTTCGGGGAAAACTCCGGGCCGCCGGCGAGGAGACGACCTGGTCGGACCAGCAGACGATCTTCGAGGTCAGCCAGGACAACTACAGCGGTTCGGGCATCCACTTTGGGAGCCGCATCGTGTTCGACGGGAAGGGACACGTGTTCTTCTCGATCGGCGAACGGGGAAGCGGCGAGCGCGCCCAGGACTTGACCCGTCCAAACGGCAAAATCTACCGGCTGAACGAAGACGGCACGATCCCCGCCGACAACCCATTCGCCTCGGCAGCGGACAAGGAGAAGGGCCACTTGGGCGCCATCTGGTCGTACGGCCACCGCAACCCTCAGGGCCTCGTGTTCGACCTGAACGGCGACCTTTGGGACACCGAGCACGCCCCGCGCGGGGGCGACGAGGTCAACCGGATCGAGAAGGGCGCGAACTATGGTTGGCCGATCGTCTCCTTCGGCATCAACTACAACGATTCGCCCTACTCGACGCCCTGGCCCAAGGCGGGTCAGAACTTCAGGATGCCCGCCTACCGTTGGCTCCCTTCGATCGGCGCCTGTGGGCTGGACCTTGCGAAGGGGCCGGCGTTCGCCAAGTGGAAGGGTGACCTGCTCGCGGGGGGACTTTCCGGCGCCAACGTCGAGAGGGTTCGAATGAAGAACGGCCAGATGGTCGAGCACGAAGAACTCGTTCACGGCATGGGCCGGGTGCGCGACGTGGCGACGGCGCCCGACGGCACCGTTTACGTCGTGCTCAACGACCCGCACAAGATCGTCCGGCTCGTGCCCGCCGACTAGCCGAACCGAACCACGACCGTCCCGGCATGCGGCTTGGTCCGAATGCGGATCAAGCCCCCGTCTTTGCGCGCCTCAGCGTTCTCGACGGTGACTTTGTGGGCGGTCTCGAGGACGATGCGCTCCGCCTGGCCCGTTCCCTTGAACCGTAGCTCCTTCACCTCGACGGCGAGGATGTCGGTGGTCGCGTAAACGACGCGCGCGTTCGGGAAGGCCACGTTCAACGGGATCGTTCGCGCGGAACGAGCGGCCATCACGATCGGCTCGGCGTCGAACAGGGGCTTGCTCGCTTCGGTGAGGGCCAGTTCCTTCTCGACCGGGTCGAGATTGAGGACGGTCACGAACCGCTCGCCCGCCCGATTCCGAACGCTGGTCGTGACGACGCCACCGTAGGAGGCGTCGCAACGTAACCCGGGGACGAGGTCGAGACGCTGGAGCATGGTGCGGAAGAACCGCAGGTGGCACGGGTAGTTGCCGGCGAACACGATGGCCTTGCCCTTGCCGCGCGCGATCTCGATGCCGGTGGGATCGTCGGTCCCGACGACGCGCATGAAGGCGCCGGGATGGTCTTCAAAGGTCTGGCACCGCCAGACGCGGACTTCCGGCTGGCCCACCGCCCAAGCCGTCCCCCGCAAGGACGGGTAGGAGTAGGGCGCCTCGGCGACGAACCCCTTTGGCCGAACCCCGAGGGCATCGGCCAGCACCACGCACCGCCTGGCCTCCATGTCCGCATAGGGAAACTCGCCCACGAGCAGCAGACGGCCTCCCTCCGCGACGTACCGAGCCAGGCGATCCTGAGCGGACCGGTCCATGTAGCGGGCGGCGGCGACGACGAGGGCGGGGTGGGCTTTGGCGTCGAGTTCGCCCGTCTGCAGGTCGACGGCCGGAAATCGGAAGCCGTTGAAGAGCATCGCCCGCGCGGTCGTGATCATCGGCTCGCGCACCCATTCCACTCCTCGGACGATCGACTCCATGACGCCGGGCCGGTGGTAGTCGGTCTTGTAGTAGTCGGGCAGATAGCCGACCGCAACGGGGTCGTGCTCCTCGTCCATGTCCGCCAACTTGTCGGCGATCGCGACCATCGCCAGAGTCGTAGCCTGGAGGCCGTGGTAGGTAGGGTCGAGCCATCCTTCCGGCGAAATCGGGGCGGCGAATCCGTGGCGCTGGCCGGTGAAGGCGACGCGGTCGTTGCCGTCGCCGACCGGGTCGAGGAGGGGGGGATTCGTTCCGCCCGCGAGAAGGTAGTAGTTGAGGAGACGGTTGCCCTGCATGAGGCTAAGGCGGACTTTGAAGTCGGCGGAGGCGCCGGACTGGCGCACCGCCCCGGTCTCGCCGTAGTCGCCGGTACCGACCTCGAACTCCATCGACGAGATCGGTTGCCCCGTGCGGGCGGAAGCGGCGGTGAAGGCGTTGACCTCGAGGTAGAGGTCGGGGGCGTTTTCGCGGGTGAGTTCGCCGAGGTAGTGGTCCGAGCCGGGGAGGTAGCCCTCGTCCTGGGTGTAGGACGCGGCGAGTTGCTGGATGCCGATCGGGTAGGTCCGCCCGCGACCGCCGCCTGTGCCGTGGATGTTGACGATGAAGGGGACGCCGGTGACGCCTTGGGCCTCGGCGAATCCGCGCAAAGCCGCGATGTAACGGGCGAAGCGGACCCGCTGGTAGTCGCCCAGGTCGCGGTGAAGGGCGGCGGCGTAGGACTCCTGGGGCGACCGGACGGCCTTCGCGCGGGGAATCGGGTCGTAAAGGTCGAACGGGTAGCGCCCCTTGAGGGCGTCGGTGTCGTATCGGCCGGCGAGCCAGGCGGAGAAGTCGCAGAGAAAGGTCTCTGTCAGGTCGGGTTGGTTGTTGACCCAGGACAGCATCCCGATTTCGTTGTCGAGCTGGACGCCGATCACCGGGCCGCCCTTAGGTTCCAGGCGAGCGGCGATCAGCGGCATGACGGCGCGGTACCAACGTTCGGCGGCGGCGAGGAAGGATGGTGCCAGGTAGTCGAGGGTTTTGGAGCGGGCCTTCTCGCCGTCCCAGGTGATCGGCACGGTCTCGGGGTAGTTGCGGTAGACCCAGTAAGGGATGCCCTCGTTCTTGACCTCGGCCATGATGAACGGCCCGGGGCGCGGCAGGAACCAGAGACCTTGCTCGTGACAGAGGTCGATGAACGCGCCGAGGTCGTTTTCGGGGCGGAGGCGGCCGGTCACGTCGAACTCGCCTTCGCGGGGCTCGTGAACGAGCCAGGGGACGTAGGTCGCGACCGCGTTCGCGCCGAGCAACTTCAGTTTGCGGACCCGGTCCTCCCACTCGCTCCGTTTGAGGCGGAAGTAGTGGATTTCGCCCGCGAAGACGAGGGTCGGCTTGCCATCGATAAGGAGGCGGCGGTCTCTCAGTTCGACCATCGGTACCAGTTTACGCCCGTCCCCAGTCCGCAGAATGTTCAGGAAACGCGGGCTCCCCGTTCATTGCGTTTGGACGCGGGACGCTAGTACCATGGCGAGTCATGACTCGGCGATTCGGCTTCGCGATGCTCGCGGCGGTATGCGGCGGGGCGGCGCTCTTCTTCGCGGTTCGGGCCACAAACGCCCCGAGCCCGCATTTGCCGTTCCGCACCGAGCGAACCCAGTTTGAGGAGAAGCTCCATCAGACGGCGAAGGCTCTTGGCTGGCGAGACGCCGAGGAGTACCGAATGGCGGAGCGCATGTACCCGGACTTCGCGCTCTCGGCGCTGGACTACGTTCAGGCGACGCACGATCGCGACGCCTTGCCGCCCGCCCGAAGCCGGGACAGGACCGGCACCGCGACACCGATCGGGGACTGGGAGTTCGTGGGCCCGCGCGACCTCGACGAGCCGTTCCGCCTCTGGTTCGGGGTGGGACCGGCCTCCGGGCGGATCAACAACGCTCAGTGGGGCGCGAACGACGATACGATCTACGTGGCGGGGCCGGGGGGTGCGTTCGTCACCCAGGACGGGGGCGCGAGCTGGAACTCGCTCGGAGACGGTTGGCCGACCTCGCAATGCTCGGTTCTGGCGGTAGACTGGACCAATCCGACGCGGATGTTCGCGGGGACGGGCGACTACCACTCCCACAACATGATCTCCTACGGGATCATGCGGACGACGAACACGCCCGGTTTCTGGTGGAACGCCACGCCGGAGCAGGCGGGGGATGGGGCGATCACGGATATGGAGGTCCTTCCTTGGGATCCCCAGGTCGTCATCGCGACTTCGGGCAAGAAGTACAACTTCGCGGGCCGGGTGTACCGGTCGGCGAACGGCGGGATGACCTGGTCCATCCCAACCAACGCCGCCAACGGGCAGCCTTTGCCGCTTGGCAACTGGTCGGACCTCGTCTTCACGACGGGCAGGTCCTCCAACCGGCACGAGATCTACGCGGCGTTGGTCGGCCACCAACAGGGGCTGCAGATCTGGAAGTCCGAGGACGACGGCGCCACGTTCACCCGCTTGGTGGGGACTCCAGCGGGTTCCTCCGAGCAGGTACGGCTGGCGACCTCACCGACCAACGCCGATCGCCTGTACTGCATGGTGGCCGGCAAATCGATTTGGCGTACCGACGACGGCGGCGGGTCGTGGACCAACATCACGGGCGACTTCAGCACGAGTTGGTGGGCGCAAACGGGCTACAACGATGCGATCGAGGTCGTCCACAACGGGCCCACCGGGGGCGAGGCGCTCGTGGTCGGTGAAACGGGCCTTTACATGTGCGCCAATCCGCTCGACAACGAAGGAAACGCGTGGACGGACATCGCCCAGATTTGGACGGAGGGTCCGCCGGGAAGCAAGTATACCGGATCGCCCGCGCTGTTCCACACGGACATTCACGCTCTGGCAAGAAATCCGCGCAGCCCTCACCGCTTCCTCGTCGGGTCCGACGGCGGCGTCTACGCGCTAACGATCGAAGCGGGCGGCAAGCTCACCTTGGCGAACCTGAACCGGGCGCTTCCGATCACTCAGTTCTACCACGCGAGCTTCCACCCGACCAACCCGAACGTGATGATCGGGGGAACTCAGGACAACTCGACGCCCTCCACCTCGACGCAAGCGAAGATGGGATGGACGTTCGACTGGGACAACGTGGGAGCGGGCGACGGAGGCATGGCTTTCATCGACCCCACCAACCCGAGCACCCAGTACCTCTCGTGGCAGTACGGCGCCCTGCTTCGCACGAACGACAACTGGACCGGGTTCAACCCGAACGATCACACCCCGTGGAACATCCGGGCGCTTCAGCCTTCGCCCTCCTCTTGCATCTTCGTCGCGCCGATGACCCTGAACCCCAATGTGACGAAGCACCTCTACTACGTGGGTGGCCGGAGTCTGCATCGATGGGACAATGTTGCGGGCACCTGGACGATGAACCTGATGAAGACGCCGTCCGGCGAGAACGTCCGGACGATCCACATCCCGGTCGGGGCGCCGAACCGCGTCTACATGGGCACGTTCGACGGCAAACTCTGGGCGTACGACCTCGCGACCAACCAAACGCAGTTGCTGACAAACAGCGCCACGCCCGATCGCACGATCACCGACATCAGCGTCCATCCGAGCGACCTGCAGTCCATCCTGATCACCTATAGCGGCGTGGGCGACCAAGGCCACGTGTTCCGGGGCACGATCACGGGAGGAACGGTGGGCTCCCTGTCGGTGGGGTGGGAACGCCGGGACGGTGCTCCCTATGCGAAGTTGCCCGACATCCCGACGAACACGATCGAGCGCGACCCGGCCAGTCCGCAGACGACGTGGTACGTCGGGAGCGACGTCGGCGTCATGATGACGACGGACGCGGGGGCCACCTGGAAGAACGCGACCCGGCCGCTGGGCCTCCCGAACGTCGAGGTGTCGCACCTGGAGTTCGTGCCCTCCACCGGATTCCTGAACTGCGCCACCTTCGGCCGAGGTATCTACCGGCTTCGGATCGGTCCTTCCTCGCTGATTTGGTTCAACCTGCCGAATCCCGGCCGGCCGCAGCGGGGTGGTCGGCGTTTCCACCTGAATCTGAACCTGAACGGTCCGGCACCGGCGGGCGGGGTGAGGGTCGCCCTTTCGGCCTTCGGGTACGGACGGGACGGTTCGCTCGAGCCCACCGACCTGGTGTCGCTTCCTTCGGAGGTCGGTTTCGGCGAGGGGCAGACCGCCACGGAGATTCCGGTAGACGCGGCGGAGGTCGGGGGGAACACGCCGATCTTGCTCCAGGCCCGGCTCGGGGTCGAGACGCTCCAGACGCAGGTGGACCTAGTCCAAGGGGACTTCTCGGTTCTCGTGGAGCCCTCGCGCGCGGTGGGCGGCACATCGGCGACGGGCCGCGTGTTTCTCGAAAGTCCGGCGACGAGCCTCACGCGGGTCAGCCTCGAGTCTTCCGACCGAAGCACGGCGGCGGTGCCGGAGTTCGTGGACATCCCGGCGGGGCAGGACGAGGCGACCTTCCCGGTCAACACGTCCTCCGTTCTGGAAGACCGCGCGGTGACGCTGACCGCCCGCAAGGACGGTACGGCTCGAACCTGCGCGCTGACGGTGGTCGCCTTGAGGGTCGCGAGCATCGAGTTCACCGGTCCCTCCGTGTTCGGCGGCGGCGAGGCGACGGGCCGGGTCTACCTGACCGCGCCTTCGCCGGGCGAGCGTTCGATCGACCTCTCGTCCGATTCCGCCGCGCTGGACGTTCCCGCCAGATTGTCGGTGACACCGGGGCAGAGCTCGATCCCGTTTACCGCCTTGGCGCGTCCGGTAAGTTCGGCGGTGACGGCGAACGTCACCGCGCGCATGGGGGGCGGGGAAGCGACGGCGGCGATCCAGGTGATCCCGCTGAGCGTGCGCGGCTCGGTGAGCTACTCGGACGTGCCGCTGATGTGGGACCCGACGCGGCCGATCGAAGTGCGGTTCCGGGAGCCGGGGACGACGACGACGTTCGAAACCCTGGAGGTCACGCCCGGTCCCGACGGTGGGTTCGCCCTTCGCGCGCCTCGAGAGACGGCCTTCGACGTCGCGGTGAAAGCGAGCCACTGGTTGCGCCGGACGGCGCGATGGGACCCCTCGGTGCCGGAGCGCGAACTCAGCTTCTTGCTCGTGAACGGGGACGTCAACGGCGACAACACGGTGAACATCGCGGACTTCCTGGGCCTGCGCATGGCCTTTGGCAGCTCGCGCGGTTCGGCGACCTGGAACCCGATGGCGGACCTGAACGAGGACGGATCCGTGGGCATTGCGGACTTCCTGATCCTGCGTCGGAACCTCGGTTCCTCCGGCGAGTGAGGATGGAAGACGGCTTCGCCCGGTGACTGGCCCGGGCGAAGCCTTGCCCAGGGAGAGGGCGTTCGATGGGACCGCCGAATGCCCCGGGCCCGTCCACGTAGGAAACCGCCCTCGTTCGGGCGAACCGAGTGGCATGGCCGACATGCCCGTCCTTCGCCGTTACCACGGTGCGTCTCTGCGAGAGATCGCGATGCCGATCGGGGGAATCGGGACCGGTTCCTTCTCGCTGGGCGGTCGCGGGCAGTTGACGGACTGGCAACTGATGAGCCGGCCCAACCGAGGTTGGCGGCCGATGTACGCCCACCTGCTGCTTCGGACGCGACAAGGGGACGAGGTGAAGCTGAGGGTCTTGGAGAGCGACCTCACCGAGGGGGCGGCAGGCGATTCCGGCCTGCGCGAGACCTTCGCCGGGCTGCCCCGGTTCGGAGAAGGCACGTTCGAAGCCGCGTACCCGTTTGAGCGAGTCGTCTTGCACGATCGCCACACCCCGGTACGGGCGACCCTCGAGGGGTTCAACCCGCTGATCCCGGGGGCGGTCGACGATTCGAGCCTACCGTTCGGCCTGCTCACCATTCGGCTCGACAATCTCACCGATCGGGAGCTCGAGGCGACGGTCGCATTCATCGGTTCCAACGTGATCGGGTGCGACGGCGTGGGGTTCGACCTGAAGGACAACGTGAACGAACGGGCGGAGGTCGCGGGCTGGAAGGGGATGGTCTGGTCCAAGGCGCGCGAGGCCCGGGACCCGCGCTTCGGGACGATGGCGTTCCTCTTCGACGCGCCGAGGGTGGAGGTCGCCCGACGGTGGGCGTTCCGGGACCGGGGTTGGAACGGCGAGGGGCTGGGAATTATGGACGCCCTCCTGCGCGACGGCTTCATTCACGACGCGGAACCGGACGGACCGTGCCCACCCAGCCCGAGCGACACCTGGGACTCCTCGATCTGCGCGAGGGTCACGGTACCGGCGCGCCGGAGCACGACCGTTCGTTTGCTGGTCGCCTGGCACTTCGTCTGGCGCGAGGCCGCCTTGGGATGGCCTTGGTCGGGGACGAAGGGCGAGTCGGTGGTGCGCAACCACTATGCGACGCGGTTCCGGGACGCGCTCGACGTGGCTTCCGACTTGTTGCCTCGGCTGGATCGGTTGCGCGCGGGCACCGAGGCTTTCGTCCGCTCGGTACTCGCCCGGAAGGCGCCGGACGCCCTCAAGGAGGCGGCTCTTTTCACGCTGACCGCCCTGCGGGGGCCGACCTGCTTCCGTTTGGACGACGGCCGGTTCTTCGCGTTCGAGGGGTGCAACGGGCAGTCCGGATGTTGCCACGGCACGTGCGCCCACGTGTGGAACTACGAAGAGGCGACGGTGGCGCTGTTCCCGGAGTTGCACCGGAACATGCTGGAGACCTGCCTTCGGGAGGCGGTCGCTCCCGGCGGGGCGATGCGGTTCCGGGTCGCCCTCCCGATCGCCAGCCAAGACTTCAACCTCGCCGCCGCCGATGGACAAATGGGGGTCGTGGTGCGAACCTACGAGCAGTACCTGGCGGAGAAGGACCTGGGGTGGTTGCGGTCGGTGTGGCCGTCGGTGAAGCGGCTCATCGAGTTCGCCTGGGTACCGGGCGGTTGGGACGCCGACCGGGACGGGGTGATGGAAGGTTCCCAGCACAACACCTACGACGTCGAGTTCTTCGGGCCGAACCCGATGTGCACGGTCTGGTACCTGGCGGCGCTTCGCGCGGGGGCGAAAATGGCGGCGCTCTGCAACGACCCGGGCTTTGGCGCGGAGTGCGAGGCGCTCGCCCGGCGCGGGTCGGAATGGGTTGACGAGCACCTCTTCAACGGCCGGTTCTACGTGCAGAAGGTCCAGGCCCCGAAGGGCGACCTCGCGCCGATGACGACCTCCGGCTACAAGCCGGAGGCGTTTCAGGTCGGACCGGGTTGCCTCATCGACCAGTTGGTAGGGCAGTTCAAGGCGAACCGGGTCGGACTTGGCGACCTCCTGGACGGATTCCACGTGCGGAAGGCGTTGCGCTCGATCTTCCGCAGCAATTACCGCGAGCACTTCCGGGACCACTACAACAATATGCGGACTTACGCTTACGGGGACGAGCAGGGCACGCTGATCTGTTCCTACCCGGACGGCGGGCGGCCGGAGACGCCCTTCCCCTATTGGGGCGAGTGCATGACCGGGTTCGAGTACCAGTTGGCGGTGACGCTGCTCGACTACGGGTTCCGGGAGGAGGGGGTGAAGGTGGCCAAAGCGGTGCGCGACCGGCACGCCGGCCACAACCGGAACCCCTTCAACGAACCCGAGTGCGGCAGCTACTACGCGCGGGCGATGGCGGCGTGGGCGTTGCTCGACGCTTGGGATTCCGCCCCGACGACCTCGGGCCTCGCGGAGGGCGACTGAGTCTTTGGTCCCGACCCCTTGACACGTGGTCGGGGGGGTGTAGAGACGATGTGTTGGGGCGCTTTCTGATCGGTCTTTGCCTCGGCACGGTAGGTGTGGCTTCGGCGTTCGCCGACCCTTACGGAACCGCGCGGAGGGACATGAGCAACAAGCGGTTGGAGGTCGCCGTCTCGTCGGCCTTGCCGACCTTTCCCCTGACCGCCGCCGGGGTGCCGGTGTCCGGAACGAACGTGACGGTGGCGGCGCGCGCCTCGGTCGTGGAGTCCGGATTGGAACCGTGGCAGTGGGAGGCGGAGTGGACGGACGTGTTGGTCGTCGCCTTCTCGTTCACCATCGGCGGCGAATCGGTCGGCACCGAGATTCCCTACCCGGGCACGGACGAGCACGTGGACTTCGTCCGCTTCGCCTCGACCCACTTTCCGGACGGAACGAGTCTGCCCCTGACCGTCACCGCGCTCTTCCGCCTGCAGGGATACCAGAACGGCCTCCCCGTCGAGACCTACGAGTACCTCGAGACGACGGCCGTCGTGACGGTGCACAACAAGGGGCTCGCCTGGGCGACGACGGAGGAGTACCTGGAAAAGCCATACCCCCACTACGTGGTGGTGGACCCGGCGTCGCCGGGTCCGGCTCTGACCTCTCGACGGGGCGCGGAGGCGGCGAACGCGACTTTCGCCGCGGCGAACCACTCCGTCCTCAACGCGAACGCCAACCTTCAGCAGACCACGGAGTCGCAGTTGGCCACGATGCTGAAGACCGCGACCTACGTGCTCGCCATGACGCACGGCGAGCCAACGAACGTTCGCAGTTCGGCCTACGACCAGCTCCACTTCGCCTTCGCGCCCAACCAGACGACCGAGGTGCGCGGGTATGTGACGACGGACCGCACCGCGCCTTTGCCGAACATCGTTGTGATGCACGCCTGCAAGACGATGGTCAACCTGTACCACGCGCCCTACGCGTTTGGGGTTCACGGATAGACTACGACGACCAGATTCCGAACAGAACCTACGCCGGCTATACGGCAAGAGTCATGGTCGGCTCGTGGAACGGACTGCACACCCTGGACGAGCACGCCGCCTACCTGTACGCGAGGCTCGCCGAGGGAAAGACCATCAAGCAGGCAGTTGACCTGGCGAACGACTATGCGATAGGGTCCAGCGGGAACCGTGTGCTCAACATGATATGGCGCGGCGACAAGTTCGCCCGCATCGTGACCGTCTACAACGCTGGTTACGGGGTGGGATCGTGGTTTATGCGTTTGTCCTAGGTGCGCTCTTCGTCGGTGGCTGCCAACCGGGGCTCGTCGAAAGAGCCATGGCGTTCGACCGCACGGCCCTCCTTGCGGGCCATGCGGAAAGGCCGATCGTTCCCCCGTTGCCGCGTCCCCTCCGGCCCGATGCGCGTATCGTCGAGCGGGAGGACCAAACCGAGGTCGAGTTCGCGGGCCGAACCGTCGGCTTCGACCGGCGGACCGGATGCATTCGTTTCTTCTTCGGAAAAGACGGCTACTCGCACGAATACGACGAGGAGCGCCGGGGCCAACCGCGACCCACGCTTTCGCCTTCGGATGTGCACCGGCTCTCGAAGCTGTATCTTCGGGAAGCGGACCCTCGCGTGGAGGACTGCCTCGTCCGGGGCGTCGAGGTGGATCCGTACGACCCGATCGGCACGTTGGTCGTTACCGTGAGCCCTTTTTTCCGAGGGGTGCCATATGGGTCGTCCACGATCGCGCGTCTGCAGATTGACCCGCTGTACGGGCGCCTGCTCGTCTTCATGTACGCACCGGCGGTTTCGCCCCCCGCCTCGGTCGCTCCCGGGATCGTACTGGTCGAAGCTCGATCACGGGCGCTCGAAGAACTCGAGCGGTTCCACGGGGTAACCAACGTCGAGGAGGTCGAGCCGCTCGAGCTCTGCATCGTCCGACCGGTTCAGAAGACGCGAGGGCTGGAGGAGTGGCTCAACCCGAGTCAGTTGGCTCTTGGGGCCGCCGATCGCGGAATCCTGGTCTATGAGGGTCTGTACGGAGACGCCACCAGCCGCGAGGCGCTCGGCAAGCCGTACCATCTCTACGAGGTCTGGATCGACCCGGATTCCGGGCGTCCGCTCGCCCTGCGGCACATGGTCCCGTTCGGCGGGGGTGGATCGGCCCCGCCCGGCCCCTTCGCATGGAACCTCGGCCCCGCTCCGATCCTCCTCAGCGACGGCGCGTGGTCGCGGACGGTCAGCGGTTCGGTGGACCTCGTCCCTCCCCCGCCTTCGTTCCGAGCGGATCGGAAGCTCGGCCTGACCGTCGCCCGCCTCAGCCTTCGAGCGGAGTACGACGCCCGACAGGGACTCCTCCGAACCAAGGTCGGCAAGGGCTACCGCTACGGCCGACCGAGCGAAACCGTCGCGAAGATGCTCCGCACGGACAAGGGCAGGGCACCGGCTGGCCCGCCCAAACGCCGACAGGCGTCGCCACAATAGGGCGTCATGCTGTCCGCGACCCTGTGCGCCGTCCTGGCAACGATGCCCCAGGCCGAGTATCTGCGTCTCCTCGACGCCGATGCGAGCCTTCCCCACGAGGCGATCCCGCACGGGGTCGGGCCGGGGGTGGACTGGCGCGACAAGCCCCGCCTCGGCTATGGCAACCAACCCCCGGACGGCTGGAACGCCCTCGTCCCTTGGGGTCAGGTCTACCTACCGGAGACGGGGTCGCCCGCCCGCAACGTCCGCGTCGAAATCCGCAACCTTCAGGGTTGGATCCTGAGCCAAGCCACGGGTACCTGGCGACTCGTGCGCTCCGCGTTGAAGGTCGAAGGCGCCGCCTACCGGGAGGACTTCGCCGGCGACGCGAACAAGCCGGCCGAGACCCGCCCCGAGCCGAGCGGAGGCCTCTCGATTCGCTTGTCGCCCGGCTTCAACTACCACTTCTGGACCCCTGGCCGCGCCACCATCGCTCCGGACGACGTGGCGGGAGTGGTCACGGCGGTCGAGGCGCGCCTCGTGCTCGACGACCCGAAGTTGCCCGACGACCGGGCGACCGCCCGTCTCCTCATGTCGGTCGGCGCGGACTACTGGAAGTCGGCGGACGCCGTTTGGGACCGGTTCAAGACCAACGGCGACGTGGCGATCGGGCGCTTTCGGTATGTGAATAAGGAATGGGGCTGGTTCACGATGTCCACCCTGCGCCTCCCCGACCTCAAGCGCAACCCGCCCCCGCTACCTCAGCGCTTCACTTCCACAGAGTGAGACGGGCCGCCCAAAGGACGGCCCGTGACATCGAGATCGGAGCCGAAGGGATCAGCCTTGGCGGACCACCGTCGCGATCGCGTCTCCGGGAGGGGCCTGGGGCGCAAAGGTGAAGTTCTTCATCTTATACTCGCCTTTCACAAGCTCGCCGTCCTCGGCGCCGATCCATACCGTCGCCGCGCAACTCATCGCATCGCTCCCTTCGGTTTCCTTGTACGTGTAGGTGATCTTGTTCGCCTTCCACTTGCCGTCCACCGTGTCCACTCCTTCGAACTTGAAGGTCGCAAGCCCGGCGCGAACGCCCTTGGCGGCGTCCGCTTTGACCTCGCGGGTCCACGTGTCGCCCACCTTGAGGGGCTTCTCCGGGTAGATGAAGGTGATCGCCTCGGTCAGGCGGTGGTTGTCCATGCCTTCGGGAGCGTCCGACTTGCGGCTCAGCGTTTCGCCGCGCTTATTCATGGTGGCGGTCTCGGTGGTGACCATCTCGCCGACCATCGCCGACATGTCCTGACCACCGATCGAAAGGCTCATGCCGCCTTGCTTGGTCTCGACCACGACCTCACCGTTCGGACGAACCTCTTTGGTGGTCGAGGTCAGGAGCATCCCGACCAAAAGGTCTTGCGCCCCGGCGCCCATATCCATGCTGGCCTTCACGTTCAGCTTGTACTTGAGGACGCGGCCGACTTGCGGCTTCCACTCGAGTTGGGTGGGTTCCTGGGCCATCGAGATCGCCGCGAGGGCGAGAAACGGAATAAGGGCAAGCGATCGCTTCATCGAAATCATGATCCTCCAAGGACTCGGTGAGTCATACGCGCGAGTATGACGTTCGTTGCGGCGGCGATGCCGATCCTAGGACTCCCCAGACTCGGGTCGGGACCCGGGCGACCGGTAAACTCGGCGCTCACGATGGATTACCGCCGCGAGTATCTCCGCGAGT
Organism: Fimbriimonadaceae bacterium; assembly: GCA_026129685.1. Classification (GTDB taxonomy): domain Bacteria; phylum Armatimonadota; class Fimbriimonadia; order Fimbriimonadales; family Fimbriimonadaceae; genus UBA2387. The sequence continues at coordinate 130,067 of JAHCHO010000007.1, read as the reverse complement.
TGTTCTCTGCCACGCCAGGCACGATGGTGAGCGCCTACGGCTGGGTCAAAACCCGTCGCGACAGCAAGGGCCTGAGCTTCGTTCAGCTCAACGACGGCTCGTGTTTCCAGGACCTTCAGGTGGTCGTGAACGCGGGCGTGGTGGACGAGGCGACCCTCAAACTGATCACGACGGGGGCGTGCGTGCGGTTCGACGGCGAGATCGTGGCTTCTCCCGCCCAGGGACAGGCGGTCGAGTTGGTCGCGAAGGGGGTCGAGGTCTTCGGCGCCGCGGATCCGCTCGCCTATCCCCTTCAGAAGAAGGGCGCCACCTTCGAGTTCCTGCGCGAGATCGCCCACCTGCGCGCGCGGGGAAACACCTTCGGCGCGGTGTTGCGTGTTCGCAACGAGGCTTCCTGGGCGATCCACAAGTTCTTCCACGAGCGCGGTTTCCTTCACCTCCACACCCCCATCATCACCGCCAGCGACTGCGAGGGGGCGGGGGCGATGTTCGCGGTGACCCCGTCGCTGAAGACGCACGGCGATCGGTACGCGCTCGACACCACCGACCCGAAGGAGGACTTCTTCGGAAAGCCCGCGTTCCTGACGGTGAGCGGGCAGTTGGAGGCGGAGACGGTCGCGCTGGCGATGACCAACGTGTACACCTTCGGCCCCACGTTTCGCGCCGAAAACAGCCATTCGAGCCGGCACTTGGCCGAGTTCTGGATGGTCGAGCCCGAGATGGCCTTCTGCGACATCGTGGGCAACATGAACCTGGCGGAGGAGTTCCTCAAGGCGATCCTCCAGCACCTGCTCGATCATTGCGCCGCCGACCTTGAGTTCTTCAACAAGCGGATCGAGCCAGAACTGCTTGCGACGCTGAGCCACGTGGCCGAATCGCCGTTCGAGCGCATCAGCTACACCGAAGCGGTGGACATGCTGCTCGCCAGCGGCGAGTCGTTCGAGTTCCCGGTGTTCTGGGGCGCCGACCTACAAAGCGAGCACGAGCGCTGGCTTACCGACACGAAGATCGGGCGGCCGGTGATCGTCACGGACTACCCGAAGGCGATCAAGGCGTTCTACATGCGGCAGAACGAGGACGGCAAGACGGTGCGGGCGATGGATGTGCTCGCGCCCCGGATCGGCGAGATCATCGGCGGGTCGCAACGCGAAGAGCGGCTCGACGTTCTGGAGCGACGCATCGCCGACATGGGGCTGCCCCGGGAGGCGTACTGGTGGTATCTCGACCTGCGTCGCTACGGTTCCGCGCCCCACGCCGGGTTTGGGCTGGGCTTCGAGCGGTTGCTGATGTACGTCACCGGCATGAAGAACATCCGCGACGTCATTCCCTACCATCGCGCGCCGGGCCAGGCGGATTTCTAGGCTGGACGGGCTACCCCCGGTCCCACTTGCGGCGGGGGCGGGTCAGCATCAGGTTGGCTTCCTCGTCGTCGAAGCGCTCCTTCTGCGCGTCCCACTTCAGCTTCCTTCCGGCCAGCCGAAGCGATATGTTCGCGAGGTGGCAGACGCTGACGGAGCGGTGGCCGACCTCGGCGTGACAGATCGGGTTTTTGCGGGAGCGAATCGCGTCCACGAAGTTCTGGGCGTGGTCGTTTGATACCTCGAGTCGAATCGCGTTCGCGGGGAGGGGGGCTTCGAGGAGTTTTGGGTCGCTCGCGCGGATCGTCCCCCTACTGACGAAAATCTCGCCGTCCTCGCCCACGAACGTCACCCCGTTTTCGCCCTGATTGGTGCTGTACAGGGTCACGCCATTGGGGTACTCAAAGGTCACGTCGTACTCCGGGAAGGTGTTGTAGTGGTGTGGGCTGAGCACGGGCGGGGTCTTGCACGTTCCGGTCACGGAGAGGGGACCGCTCTCGTCCATCCCCATCCCCCATTGCGCGATGTCATGGTGGTGCGCGCCCCAGTCGGTCAGCATGCCGCCGCTGTAATCCAGCCACCAGCGGAAGTTGCCGTGGGTGCGCTCGAACACGTAGTCGACCATCGGGGCCGGCCCGAGCCACAGGTTCCATTCCAGGTCGCTCGGGATCGGTTTCACCTCGAAGGGTCCGCCGATCGGCCCGGTCGGAAGGTGGGCGGTCACCGTCTTCAACTTGCCAATGCGGCCGTTGCGTACCAGTTCACACGCCATCCGGAATCGGGCGTCGGATCGTTGCTGGCTTCCGGTTTGGAAGACGCGCTTGTACTTGGCGGCGGCCTTAGCGATGTCGCGACCCTCGGAGACAAAAAGGGTGAGAGGCTTCTCGCAGTACACGTCCTTGCCCGCCTTCATCGCCGCGATGGCAATCTCGGCGTGCCAATGGTCGGGCGTGCCGATTACCACCGCGTCGAGGTCCTTGTGACGCAGGCACTCACGGTAGTCCACGTACTTTGCGGTGTCCGGACCGAACTGCGTGGCGGCGGCGTCCCGGTGCATCCCGTCCACGTCGCAGACCGCGACGAACTTGACGCCCTTCTTGCTGGCGAGCCACCGGGAGTCGCCGAGGCCCTGGCGGAAGCCGCCGTGTGGCCCTCCCGGACCGATGACGGCCATGTTGATGGTGTCGTTCGGGCCGATCTTGCGCGGCTGCTGGAGGGCGGCCTCCGCCTCGGCGGCGGCGGACTCCCGAGCGAACCAGGCGGGAAGGGTGGCGGTGACGACCCCGGCCATCGTGTTGCGGAGAACGGTACGGCGGGAATACTCGGATTCGTGCGACATCGTTGGGCGTCCTGAAACGGGCTTGCCACCAACGTTCGACGCGCCTCCACCGGCTCCTTCAAGGCCCTTCCCAAAGTCCTCCAACCACGTATTCACGTTCGCGGGGAGACTCACGATGGTCAACCGCCCGTAAGGGGCGATTCCCTTGCGTTCCGGCGAGTTCAAACGCGGCCGCGCGGCGCCGAACAAGGAGGGTACGGTCCGCGTCGAGGAGCGCCTAGTCCTGTGGTCAGCCCGGCGGGCGTTACAGCCGCTCCAACTTGAGGAACGCGTTGATGGGACCTGGCGAACCGGCGAAGGGCACGTCGGACCAAGTAAGTTCTGCCTTCTGAACCCAGCCGTCCTTCAGGGATATCCAGTAGGTGCCTTCGGATTTGGCCGGCTTTTCGGCTCGAATCTCGGTGATCTTGGCCTTGATGCGGAGCGTCTCGGTACCGCCCAGTTTCTCGACGCCGTCCACCGTGTACTCGGCGCGAAAGGGTGGTGCGCCCTGCTTCACGTTGCCTTGCCCCTCGCGTCGCCACGATTCGCCGACCGCGACGGGCTTGCCGGGATAGTAGAAAGCGTCCAAGGTCGCAAGGCGATACTTCTCCGAATCGGTCTCGATGCCGAGGAGTTCCAGGACCGCCCCCGACGTGCTTCGGCGAACGCGGGTGGGCTTGGTCGGCGGGGCGGGGTACTCGTCGGTCCCGTACTTGAGTTTGCCCTCGAGGGTCTCACCGACCACGACGAAGGTGCCGTTGGGCTCGACGGACTCGACCTTTTCGATCGTTTTGGCGGAAAACTCCAACTTCGCGTCCCCCAGGTCTATCGTGGTCGTCACGAGGTAGGTCGCCGACAAGGCGGTCTCGACCCGGCGGGCGAGATCGTAGGTCGGCTCGGTGGCGCCCATCAGCGACCAGCAAGCGAGGAACAGGGTTAGGCCGACGCCGCGCACGGTTCGCATTCTACACGTCCGACGCGCCAGGCCGAGGGCCGGGTTGGCGAACTCTGGGTGACCCGTGCCGCCCCCAGAAACGTCCCATTTCTGAGGGCTTGCCTTCGGGTAGGTTCGCCTCTGGTCCTGGCATGGTCGTTCTCTCCCTGTTTCTCGCGTCCGTCTTCCCGTTCGTCCAGGCCAAACCCCTCGGACCCGTAGTGCCCCCCGGTGCCAACGCCTCGTTCGTGCGGGCGTGCCTGAACGTTCAGGAGTCCCTCGCGGCGGGAGACTTCGTGCGGGCGGCCGAGCGGGCGCGGGCCCTCCCAAGCGCTCGCCCGATCGTTCGCTTGGACTTGGCGGGTGTTCCGCCGGAGCGCAGACGCGAGGTCGGTGAGGCTTTGGAGCGTGCGAACGACGCTTGGCGACCCTTCGTGCGCTCGCTGGAGGTTTCCCGGACGGGCCGCGCCGACCTCGTGCTCTCCTTTGCGGAGACGCTCCCACCTGCCGTGCCCGGCGGCGACCCGGGCGGGGCGGCCCACCTCTTCTCCGAGGCCCCGCAGGACCCGCGCCTCGAAACGGTCATCGCCCTGAAGCGCGGGCCCAACAAGGCGGTCGCCTCGGCCGTGGAGATTCAAGCGGAGATGCAGTACGCCCTTGGCGCTTACTTCGGGGTCGCCTGGCTTCCTCTCAAGGGCTCTTCGATGGGCCGCACCGACCTGGCCGGACTGGGGAGGGCCACGGTGCTTCCGATCGAGGGCGGGATCGCCCGCCGCCTCCTGGAGTGCGCGGAAGAGCACCGTCGCTTGGTTGAGTCCAAGACGTCGGTCGAACCCGCCCGTCCGCGCGCCCGAATCGACCCGCTCCGATGGACGGGCAAACCTGTTCGCCAAGGGGACGACGTGAGCTTCAGTGTCCAGATCGACAACCAGGGGAACGCACCGCTCAGCGTACTCATTCTTCCTGACTGCTCTTGCCTGACGCCCAAGCAGGTCAACCCGGTGCCACCCGGTGAATCCGCGATGTCCACCGTAAGGGTGGACACGATCGACTTCCTCGGCGACCTTCAGAAGCGGATGGAGATACTGACGAACGATGTGGACTTCCCGACGCGAACGTTCGACTTCCGCCTCCGCGTGGAGCCTTTGTACCGGATCATCGCGCCAAGCGGACCGGGATTCGTCGCCAAGCCCGACGGAACGACCGAATTCGACGCCTACCTGGTGATGGAAGAGAGCGTTCGCTTGAAGCCCTCGAACCCGCGCATCGACGGGATCGCCGGGTCGGTTATGGTGACGCCGTGGGTGGGTACCTTGGCGGACCCCGAGTCCAACGAGGCGGCCAAGCCCCGGCGCGGCTATCGGTTGCACGTCAAGATCGGGTCCCTGATTCCTCCCGGACGGCCGACGGCCGCGATCGTGCTTGACACGGACCACCCGATCTTCAAGCGGATGCAGTATGGGTTCACCGTCCAGAAGGGCATCGTCGCCTTGCCGGAGACGGTCTACCTGGGCGAAGTGGGCAAAGCCCCCACCGACTTCTGGTTTCTGGTCAGCCGTCCTGGACAACCGTTCAAGATTACGTCCCTAACTTGTATGAATAAGAGTCTTTCGCTTCGGCTGACCCCCCACCGCAACGGTTCCGAGTATCGGATCGATGGCAAAGTGGCAAGTGGGCTTCTGACCGGGCGCTTCGAGGCCATCGTGGTGATCAAGACGGACGATCCTCGCCAGCCGACGATCCGCGTCCCGGTTCAGGCGATCGTGCGATGAGGGTCGGTTGGGTCGGGCTGTCGGTCGGTCTCGTCGCGATTGGCCTTTCGCTGGCCTTCGCGCCCGCTCCGGACGAGGCGTGGACGGTGATCGTCGGTGGGGACACGAGGGGGAATCTGGCGCCTTGCGGGTGCAGCCTGCCGATGACGGGGGGCATCCGCCGCAAGGCGACGGCGGTGCGCTCGCTGACCGTCCCAAACCGAACCGTATACTTGGAGAATGGCCCTCTTTCGGACGGGCTCGGCCGCCAGGCGGAGATGAAAGCGGAGACAATGGCGGAGATTCTGGCGGATCTGAAGGCCGGAGCCATCAACCTGGCGCACGAGGACGCGAGCCTCGGGCCGGGGGCGGTCGCCTCGATCGCGCGGCTCTCCGGTGGGCGGTTGATCTCCGGGTCGTTGCGCGAGTCCCCCACGAACCCACTTCCGTCGAATCGCGCCGTCGGGCCGTTTCTGGTCGGCGGGGTGAGCGTCGCCGCCTCTCGGATGGCCCCAGCCCTGCGGGAGCGGACGGTTCCGACCGACGGCGCGGTGCGCGCCTTGGTTGCCGAAGCCGAGCAAGCGGGGCTGCGGCCGGTGCTGATGCTGGACGGACCGTTGGCGGAGGCGCAACGCCTCGCCCGGGCCTTTCCGACTTTCGCGTTGGTGGTCTACCGCTTGACCGCCGACCCGCCGCCGGCCCCGATAATGGTTGGCAACGTTTGGCTGGTCACGCCGGGTGAGAAGGGCAAGCACCTCGTCCGACTGCGGTTTGACGGCGCGTTCTCACGGTACGCAGTCGTCTCGCTGGGTTCGGAGGTAAAGGACGATCCCGATGCAAGCCGCCGCTTCGAAACCTACCTCGACCGGGTTCGGCGGGAGAAACTCATGGCGGTGATCCCGCGCGAGCGGACGCCCCTATTCGCGGGGAACAAGGTGTGCGCGTCGTGTCATTCCAACGCTGACCGGGTGTGGCGTAAGTCGGCACACGCAGGAGCGCTTCGCACCTTGGAGCGTGAGCGACACGACGCGGACCCGGACTGCGTGGGTTGCCATGTGGTGGGTCTTCACTCCGCGTCGGGCTTTCGCTCCCGGGCCAAGACCCCGCAACTGACCGACGTGGGTTGCGAGAGTTGCCACGGTCCCGGTCTGGCGCACGCCAAGTCGCCGACCAAAGTGAAGATGCCCAAGCGCGGCCCCCGTGCCTGTGCGCCGTGTCACGTCCCCGACCACTCCCCCGGCTTCGACTACGCGAAGTACTGGGGCAAGATTCGGCACTAAGCGCTTACTGGTTAGCCCAACGGTTGATCAGCCACCAGGCGGCTTGGTCGTGCGGCATGAACTTTGGGTGGGTCAGGTACTCGAAGGCGGGCAGGTAGCCGAGAGAACCGTCGCCGAACTCCTTGATGCGCTGGATCGCCGTTTCGACGCTCCGCTTCGCGGCCCGGCAGCGCTCGATATCCGCCCGGGATCCACCGATTCTCTCAAGGCTACGCCTGGCTACCTTTTCCAGATCGTCGAAAATCTGCCGGGTCGGGGCGAGGGCCGAAGCGGCTTGGCCGGGTTTGCCGTCGGCATAGGCGCGGCGCGCCGTCTCCGCCATCCGAACGAACTCGATCGCGCCACGCGCGAAGAAGCAGACCCCCTTTTCGGCCTCGGAAGGGGCGACGGCGATCGCCCGATCGATAACGGAGAGCGCCCGGTCGCCCACTTCGCCCGTCAACTCGTCGGCGTGGTGCAACCACGCCAGGAACGGGTTGGCGTTCAGCAGCAAGCGGACTTTGAGCGAGCTACGGATGCCTCCAAAGGCGAAGGTGCCGCCGCAGGTTTGTAGCTCCTCCCCCATCAGTCGCGCCCACTCCTCGTGCCTTTCGGACGCCTTGAGGTAGTGGCGGAGGAAGGAGGTGTCTTCGCCACGAAGGATGGCGCCTGACGCCCGGATCGCCGGGAAGAGGGTGTCGTAGGCCCCGAAGAGGCCGCACTCCCAAGTCGTGACGCAGACCCCGTGGAGTCCGAGTTCCCGGGCGTCGTTCGCGACTTCCCTTACGTTCTGCTCCGATTGTGGGAGGTGGAGCCAGGTGGCGTTGTAGGTGTGGAGGGCGGGGCAACCCACCACGTCAAAACCCGCCTGAGCGAACCTGGGCGACGTCTCTCTCAACCCTCGGAAGTACTGCCAATCGAAAATCAGGGTCTCCTTCGGCATGTGTCGAAGGGCCGCAGGGTGATCGAGGAACATGTCGCCCCAGACCGCCGGACGACGCCCCGCCTTCACGACCCGCTCGGCGAGGGGCCCAAAGTGCGCGCCGTAGAGCTCGGCCTTACCGTCCACGCCTTCGCCGACCTCGTACTCGGCGACCTTGGCGGCACTCGCCTCTCCCTTGCCGAGTTGCCAGGTTTCGTCACCGCCAATGTGGATCAGTTCGCTGCGGAAGCAAGCGATCGTGTCGTCCACCAACTTTTCGGACAGGTCCACAAAATCGCGATCGACAGGGCAGGCCTGCATCCCCTGGAAACGTTCCTCGGCAAAGCGCTTGCCGTATTCGGTGTAGAGCATCCCCTCGAAGTGGCCGAGGAGGTTCACAAACGGCACGATCCGCAGGCTTGGAAAGTCCCGCTCGAGGGTGCGGATCGTCTCCGGGGTCACACATCCGACTCCGTGCGCCCAAGGGGTCGAGGGGTAAGCGAAGCGATGCTCAAGGTACAGCCCGATCGCGTCGAACCCCGACTCCTGCGTGAGGCGGCAGTAAGTTCGGAGATGGTCGAGGGTCGGCGATTGCTCGCGGGCGATGTCGAGCATCCACATGCGCAGTTGCATGCCGTCGGTTTACCCCGGTGGCGGGAACGCACGCGAGGCGTTGTCCAGGACCAGGACCCAGTCCTCCCCGGTCGGGCACTCGAACCACCAGGGCCGACCGGTCGGCGCGGAACCCGCTTCGGCCAACTCGCCGGAACGGGGGTCGAACCACCAGGACCGGGTCAGCCCACACCCCAAGTCGGACAGGTCCAACTCGAACGACCGGCCGCCGGTGGTGTACGCGACCAGGAACGACCCGTCGTAGGCGGCGGCGCAAAGGGTTCGGACGGCGCCCTCGCCCTCGCCGCTCGTCAGTCGTTCTTGGGCGGGTTCCAGCCGTTCCCACGGGCGCGACTCGAAAAGCCTGCGGGCAATACCGACCTGAGCCGCCCCGGGCAGATCGAGGGCTTCGCGCCAGGTACGTCGGCAGGGGACGTTGGGTCGTGCGCCCGGAGTCCACATCTGCCAGACGCTGTTCGTGCCGTAGGTATGGCCGCAGGTGCCGGCGAGGACGGCGGTGTAGAGGGCCTCGCGCGCGTCGGCGTCGTCGAAGAACCCGTGCCGCCATTCCTCAAGGTCGCCTTGAACCCGATCCCAACCCTGATCCACCTGCATTTCCCAGAACCGCACCGGGATGTCCTCGTAGCGGGGTTCGCCGTCGAGGCAGGGCTTGGTCGGCGTCAGGGCTCGGTCGTGGGCGACAAAGCGGTCGTTGGCCAAGTGTCGCTCACCGTGTCCGGACTGGCACATGTTGAAGTCGAGCCACGGCTCCTCGTGAAGCCACTCGCTGGAGGATCGGCCGCCCACCGGATGGAAGGTGATCAGGTGGTGGCCGCTATCGCCATCATGGAGGCCCTGGGCCATCGCGCGCCAGATCGCCAGATGATCGGGGTTCTCGATCGGGCGGTCGCCGCCGAGCACCCAGATTACGAGGGCGTCGCGGTAGCGCTCGCCGAGGAAGCGCCCGTACGTCCGAGCGTTGCTCGCGTCGAAGACCACGGGGCCAGTGCCCCACGCGAGGTTCACCTTGTCGCCCCAGGTGGGTAGGAGGGCCATCGTCAGGCCGCGCGCGTTGGCCGCGCGCACCATGCGGTCGGCCGTCGCGAAGTACGCCTCGTTCGGTCGGCGGGGGTCGAGGTCGTGCAAGGGGACTTCGCCGTTCCGGTTTGGGGTCTTCAGGCCGTCGATCTCGGCGAGAAGGACGGCCTGGATGGCGGTGAAGCCCTTTCGCGCGCGGTCCTCGAAGTAGGCGTCGGCTTCCTCCTCGGTGAGGCGGTGAAACAGCTCCCAGGCGGTATCGGCAAGGTAGAAGTATGGCGTTCCGTCGGCGTGGGCGAGGTGGCGTCGGTCGTCGTGAACGCGGAGGTGGCGCACGCCCTCCTTGTTCGCACCGGGTCCGGCGGGTCCTGTCCGGAGCGGGCGGGTGCGGGACCTTCGTCGCCAAACCGGTTTGCCGGCGCGGGTAGGCAGCCGCGTGTAACATGGTCATGTCGAGAGCGCCCTGACCTAGTAGATGGTCACAATCAACGTCGCGGAAGCGAAGGCGAATCTCTCGAAGTACCTCGGCAGGCGGAAAAGGGCCAGCGGGTCGTCATCTGTCGCCGGAACAAGCCGATCGCGGAACTTGCGCCGGTCCAAGAGGTCAAGGAGCGCCGACGATTGTACGGGGTGCTCCCCGACCTCGTGCTCAGCGGACTTGAGACGCTCAACGAGCCTTGGACCGAAGAGGAACTCGGCGACTGGGAGAGAGCACTCTAGCGTGGACCGCTACTTACTCGACTCGTCGTGCCTCGTGCGGCTTGCTGGTGGCCACCACATGTCCGAGCGTGTTCGGCGAGCGCTCGATCACCCGGAAAGCAGGGCGTTCGTCAGCCCGGTCTCCGTCTACGAGTTGGAGCTCAAGACGGCGATCGGCAAACTCCGGATGCGCGTTTCCGTTCGTGGAACGGTGGACGCCTTGCTCGCCGAAGGAGCCGAGATCCTGGACTTCGACCGCGAATCCGCCCATCGGCTGGCGACGTTGCCGCTTCTGCACCGCGACCCGTTCGACCGGATGCTGATCTGCCAAGCGATCGAGCACGGGTGCATTTTGGTGACCGACGCCGCCGAGGTGCTCCGCTACCCGATCCGGACGCTCTGGGCTTAGCCCTTCAGGGCTTCCGCGCCGCCGACCACTTCGAGAATCTCCTTCGTGATCGAGGCTTGGCGCTCGCGGTTGGCCTTGAGGGTGAGTTCTTGGATCATCTCGCCGGCGTTGTCGGTGGCGCTTGTCATCGCGGTCATACGAGATCCGTGCTCGGAGGCGGTCGCTTCGAGCATCGCCTGCCAAACGATCGTCAGCAGATAGCGCGGCAAGAGCGCCCCGAGAATCGAAACGGGATCCGGTTCGAACTTGTACTCGACGGAGTCGGCGGCGACCCCGTCCTCGGCGGGCGGCGTGATCGGAAGCACCTGCACGACCTGCGGCGCTTGCCGAATGGCGGAGTAGAACTTGCTGTAGGCGACGTACACGGCATCCACTTCGCCGGAGACGAACATGTCTCGCACGAGGTTGGTGATCGCGATGGCGTCGTCGAGGCGCGCGCCTGCGGTCGGCACACTATGGGAATGAACGACGTTGTAGCCACGCCGGGCAAAGAACTGGGAACCCTTCTTGCCGACGGTCACGAGCGACGAGGAACCCTCCGTCTGCTTGAGGAAGTCGCCCGCCTTGCGGATGATGTTGGTGTTGTAGGAGCCGGCCAGACCTCGGTCGGCGGTGATGAGCACGACGGCGTATTTGTGGATGGGCCGCTGGTACATCAGCGGGTGAGCGGGCAATTCGCCGGCCCGCGAGAGCGAACTCATCAGACCGTACAGGCGCTCGCTGTAGGGGCGCGCTTCGAGGACCCGGTCGGTAGCCTTCTTGAGGCGGGCCGCCGCCACCAGCTTCATCGCTTTCGTGATCTGCTGGATGTTCTTCGCGCTTCGGATGCGCTGACGAATCTGCTTGAGCGAAGCCATGCCTTACTTCTTGAACGACGCGGCGAACTCCTCGACCGCCTTGCGAAGGGTCGCCTCGGTTTCTTTGGTGAGTTCCTTGCTCGCGCGAATGTTCTCGACGACGTCCGGGTAGCTTGAGTGGACGAATCGGACGAGGCCCTCCTCGAACGCTTTCACCTGGTCGTTCCGCAGGTCGTCAAGAAACGCATTGGTACCGGCGTAGATGGCGATGATCTGATCCTCGACGGGAATCGGCGCGGCGAGGCCCTGCTTGAGCAACTCGGTGAGGCGCTGGCCGCGGATCAACTGCATCTGCGTGGCGCGGTCGAGATCGCTCGCAAACTGGGCGAACGCGGCGACGTCGCGGTAGCCCGCCATCTCCAGCTTGAGTTTGCCCGCGACCTGCTTCATCGCCTTGATCTGGGCGTTGCCTCCGACGCGGCTGACCGAAATGCCCACGTTGATCGCCGGGCGAACGCCCGCGAAGAACAGGTCGGGCTCCAGATAGATCTGACCGTCGGTGATCGAAATGACGTTCGTGGGAATGTAGGCCGACACGTCGCCCGACTGGGTCTCAATGATGGGCAAAGCGGTGAGCGAGCCGCCTCCCAACTCGGCACTCAGCTTCGCGGCCCGCTCCAGAAGGCGGGAGTGCAGGTAGAACACGTCACCCGGATAGGCCTCGCGTCCCGGCGGGCGACGAAGGAGGAGCGACACTGCGCGGTAAGCCTGGGCGTGCTTGGAAAGGTCGTCGTAGATGACGAGGGCGTGCTGGCCGTTGTCGCGGAAGTACTCGCCGATGGTGCATCCGGCGAAGGGAGCGACGTACTGGAGGGCGTTCGAGTCCGACGCCGACGCGACCACGACGGTGGTGTACTCCATCGCGCCATGTTGGCGAAGAGTCTCGACGACGCGGGCCACGTTGGCCATCTTCTGGCCGATCGCGACGTAGATGCAGTACACCGGGCTTCCGCCGGGCTCGTGGGTGGACTTCTGGTTGATGATCGTGTCCACGCAGATCGCGGTCTTACCGGTTTGGCGGTCGCCGATAACGAGTTCGCGCTGGCCGCGACCGATGGGAATCATGGCGTCCACCGCCTTGATGCCCGTCTGGAGAGGCTCCTTGACGGGCTGACGCTGGACGACGCCAGGGGCAATCGTCTCGAGGCGTTGGGTGGTTTCCGAAGCGATCGGTCCCCGCCCGTCGATGGGTTGGCCGAGGGGGGTGACGACGCGCCCGACGATGCCTCGACCGACCGGAATCTCAAGGATGCGGCCCGTCTCGCGGACGGGGTCGCCCTCCTTGATCTTCGTGTCGTCGCCGAACAGGACGGCGCCGATCGAGTCTTCTTCCAGGTTCAGGGCGACGCCCATGATCCCTTCGGGAAACTCGAGCAGTTCGCCCATTTGACAGTCCGGAAGACCGTAGACGCGCGCGATGCCGTCTCCGACCTGGAGGACGGTTCCAACGTGCTCGACGGTCGCGCCGGAATCGAATCCGGCGATTTCCTTCTCGAGGATAGCGGTGATTTCTTCGGGTCGAATGGCCATGGTGCCGATCGTGGTTTAGCTGTGACGCTGAGCCTGGTGGCGCAGGGTTTCGCGCAAGCGGGCGAAGCGTCCGCGGACGGTTCCGTCCAAAACGTAGTTGTCGTAGGCGACCTTGATGCCGCCGATCATCGATGCGTCGGAGACGAACTCCGGTTCGACCGACTTGCCCGTGACGGAGCGCAGCTTCTCGAGCAACCGGACTCGATAGTCGTCCGGAAGTTCGCCGCGCGAGGTCACCTTGACGTATAGCACGTTGTCGTGCGCGCGCCGCAGGTCGGTGTACCGTTCGGTCATGAGGGCGATCTCGGCCTCGCGGCCCTTTCGGACCATGAGTTCGAGCGCCTTCAAGGTGAGGACGTGAGCCCTTCCTCCGAACGCCTGGCGGAGGACGTCGAGCTTCCGTTCCCGGTCGGTGATCGGGCTCGCGAGGAACACGCGAAGGCGAGGCTCGGCCCTCATCGCGTCGATGAGCGATCGAAGGTCCGCCTCGACGTCGTGGATTGCCCCGACCTTGTCGGCGGCTCCGAAAAGCGCGCGGGCGTACCGGATCGCGACCCGAGACTCCATCGCTAGCGCGGAACCTCCACGCTGACGAGGAACTCGTCGAGCAGTTTGCGGTTGCGCTCGTCGTCCACGTTCGCCTCGATGAGCTTTTCGGTCGCCTGCAGCGTCAGTTCGACCACTTGCGTACGGATGTCCGCGATGGCTTGGTGACGCTGGACCTCGATGTCCTCTTTGGCGCGCGTGAGGAACTGGTCGGCCTGTTCGCGCGCTTTCTGCTCGAGTTCCTGGCGAAGCTCTTGCGCTCGCCGAATCTCGTGCTGGATTTGTTCGCGCGCCTCCGCCTCGGTCTGCACCAGTCGCCGCTCGTAGTCCGTCCGCATCTGGGTCATTTCGGCCCGAAGGTCCTCGGCTTCGGCGAAGGTGCGCTCGAGGTCCTGGGTTCGACCGTTGATCGCGTCGGCGAGGGCGTTGATGAAGAACGACCGGATGACCGGGAACAGGATCAGCAACACACCGATCGCGGACACGGTTTTGCCGAGATCGAGCGGGATGCCGCCTTCGCGCAACGTGTTCTGAAAGGCGATGTCGACTTTCGTGGACACGTAGAAGCCCGCCGGCATCAGCACGAGTCCGAGGACGATGCCGATCCAGGTCGAGGCCGACGATGACTTGTGTTCGGTGCTCATAGAAGCGCAAGACCGCGACCGCACCGCCCGGAACGAGCGGCGCGGCCAGAAAGCCGACTTACTTCAGGGTGCCGGGGACGACGAAGACGGTGAGAAGGAAGACCAGCTCGACGAACGCGAGCGCGATCAACATCTGCACCTGGAGTTTGCCGATCGCCTCGGGCTGGCGGGACATCCCCTGCATTGCGGAATAGCCGATGAGGCCAAGGCCGATGGCCACGCCAAGCGCGGCGAGACCGATACCGAGACCCAGAACGTTGCCTGTCATGTTGTTGTTTCGTTTCCTCCTGATGGATCGAGACCGATGGACTTCCCGTCCTTCGATGCAAAGCGTCTTTAGTGGGCGGCTGAGACCTCCGCGCCGTGAGAGTGCCCGTCGTGTTCCTCCTCGTGATGGGTGACGAGGGAGAGATACACGCAGGTGAGCAAGGTGAAGATCATCGCCTGGACGACGACGGTCAGCAGCTTGATCGGAAGCAAGAAGAACCCGAAGGGGATCGGGAAGGGCAACGGGCCGATCATGATCCCCTCGCCGAGGTGGTTCATCGCCTCGACGGCCTGGTGGCCCCCCTCGATGTTTCCGAAGAGACGAAGCGAGAGGGACACGTTCTTCATCAGCTCCGAGATGATCTCGATGACGAAGATGATCCCGCTGATGAGGATCAGGGCGATCCCCAGTTTGGGACCCGCGAAGTGGCGGAAGTGGCCGAGAACGCCGTTCGACCGCATTCCCTCGTACTGGACGTACATGATCGAAACGAGGGCGAGGCCGAGGTTGAAGCTGAGGTCGGCGGTCGGCGCGGCGGGCATGAAGAGCGCGACCATGTTGCCGACGAAGATGACCAACCAGAGGGTCATGATGTACGGGATGTACTTCCGACCGTGCGGCCCGATCGTCCCGACGCACATCTGTTCGATGAACAGGTAGACCTGTTCGGTCGCCTGGGTGATCGGGTTCTTGAAGACGCGAGTCTGCAGCCCCTTCTTCGCGTAGGCGAGAAACCCGAACAGGATCGCCAGGACAAGGCCGACGTAGACGAACAGGGCGACCCAGGACAGCATGTGCGGCCCGGCGTGCTCGCCCGCCTGCGCCGCCCCTTCCGAGGAGGCAAGCAGGCTCGTCGTCGTTCGGATCAGAAAAACGTCCATCTATCGCGAAAACGTGGGCCTAGCTCGCGGCTAGGGCCCACACGATCAAGGCGGAGTATACCAAACCCAAACCCCCGAGAAAGCAAGGCGGCGCCCCGTCGCCGAGCGCCCGTGCCGCCGCGAACCCGCCGAAGAGCACCGGGAACTTGAGGAGGAGGGCGGCGATCGCCCCGAGGGCCTCCCGTGGGGGTGTCTTTCGGTCCCCGCATGTATCGCCCAGGAGCCTCATGACTCGCCATAGGGCGAAGAGTCCGAAGCCGGTCGCGGCGATCCCGATCGCCACGCCCGCCGCGCCCTTGGGGCCGTGCGAGAGCCCGCCGATCCCCACCGACAACAGGGCGGCGCCGGCATAACTCGCGGGCCAGCGGGCGAGGCCACGAAGGGTCACCGGCGCTTGCTCTCGCGGTTCAGCACGAACACCGCGTACACCAGCCCGAGGACGCACCCCCCAAGGGCGGTCCAGCTCGTCCAAACCTTGACCTCGTTGCCCTTGTCGAGCACGTAACCCAGGCCGTACCCCACGACCGGCATCCCGATGATGGCGTAGGCGATGGAAAGTCCGACCCCGAGTTGGCGGCTTGACTCCACGTCCGGTTTGGTCGCCTCCTCGGTGCGGAGGGCCCGGCCCGCCTCGTTTGATTTGGCCTTCTTGACCCGGTGTTCGAATCGGCGCAGACGCTCCTCCATCTCCGCTTCGTAGTCGGGGTTCTCCGGCATATGGGAGCCCACCGCCTCCTTCTGGTGCTCCATGGAGCGGACGGCGGCGTCGAACGCGTCGTTGTCGGTCGCGCCCGAGGGAGGCGGCTGATCCGGTTCTTGGTTCCGACGCGATTCGTCCGGCATACTGGGAAACGTACCCTTATTCAAGATGGCGAACGATCCCTCGGCGACCGGCACCCGGCAACCTCCCTCGCTCGAAACCGAAGTGCAGTTCCTCAAGGGGGTGGGTCCCCGGTCCGCCGGGGTGCTCGCGAAGTTGGGGTTGCTCACGGTGGGCGACGTCCTCTACTATCTGCCCCGCCGCCACGAGGACCGGCGTCATCTACCGCCGATCGCCCTGCTTCAACCCGGTACCCACGCCACCGTTCGAGGTCGACTTGGCGAGGTCGGGGCGCGCCCGACGCGCGGCGGAATGTCCATCGTGACCGCCCAGCTTTGGGACTCGAGCGGGAGCGTGACCCTCCTCTGGTTCAACCAACCGTGGATGCGCCAGAAGCTCGCGAGAGTCGAGGGCGAAGTCGTCGCCTATGGCCACGTCAAGCAGGCGAACTGGGGGTTCGAGATTCACTCGCCGGAATGGGAGACGATCGAGGAGGGCGAAGACGCGGAGGAGTTCGCGCGGCTCATTCCCGTGTACCCGCTCAGCGAAGGCGTGCCGCAAAAGCTGGTGCGGCGGGCCGCCCAGAGCGCGGTCGAGCAGTACCTGAAGTATGTCGTGGACCCCCTCCCGCGCGAGGTTTTCGAGCTGGCCCGCCTCCCGCCGCTCGCCTGGGCGCTTCGGAATATTCACCGTCCGGAGAGCGAGACCCACTGGGACAAGGCGCGGCGACGCCTGGTGTTCGAGGAGTTCCTTTACCTTCAACTGGCCCTGGCGATGCGGCGGGCGGAGACGCACCAGGAGATCGGCATCGCCTTCCCCATTTCGTCCCTGACCCACACCCACGGCACCTCGGGAACGCTGTTCGAGGACGAGGACGCGCCCGTAGAGACGACGGCGGACGACGAAGGGCCGCTTTGGGCGGAGGTGCACCGTATGTTGCCCTTCACCCTGACGGGCGACCAACGGCGGGTGATCGGCGAAGTCTGGCGGGATATGGAGAGCCCGCACCCGATGAACCGGCTCGTCCAGGGAGACGTGGGCTCGGGCAAGACGGCGGTCGCCGCGTGTGCGATGCTCGCGGCGGTTCGGTGCGGGTATCAGGCGGCGATGATGGCCCCGACCGAGATTCTCGCCGAACAGCACGCGACCAATCTGCGGCGGCTGTTCGATCCGCTCGGGATCGAGGTGGCGCTCCTGGTCGGCAAACAGACGGCGGCGCTGAAGCGGAAGCAACGGGATCGGACCGCCTCCGGGGAGGCCCGGATCGCCGTCGGCACCCATGCCCTGATTCAAGAAGGCGTCGGATTCGCGAAGCTGGGCTTGGTGATCGTGGACGAACAGCATCGGTTCGGCGTTCTCCAGCGCGCCGCCCTAAGGGAGAAGGGGCTGGGCAACCCGGACACGCTCGTCATGACCGCGACGCCGATCCCGCGCACGTTGACGATGACGCTGTACGGGGACCTCGACCTTTCCATCATCCGGGAGATGCCCCCCGGCCGCAAGCCGATCAAGACTCATTGGCGGCCGCCCCATGAGCGGGCGGAGGTGTACGACGCGGTTCGCAAGTTGATCGAGAACGGGCGGCAGGCGTACTTCGTGTGCCCGCTCGTCGGCGAGTCGGAAAAGCTGACCGTCCAAGCCGCCGAGGACCTCTACTACCGGCTGGGCAAGCTCGTCTACCCGGACCTGCGGGTGGGGCTGTTGCATGGCCAGATGAAGACAAAGGAGAAGGAGGAGGCGATGGAAACGTTCCGGCGGGGCGATCTGGACGTGCTCGTCAGCACGACGGTCATCGAGGTCGGGGTGGACGTGCCGAACGCGACGGTGATGGTGATCGAGGACGCGAACCGGTTCGGCCTCGCCCAACTGCACCAGCTGCGGGGGCGGGTGGGCCGGGGCGACGCCCAGAGCTACTGCGTGCTGATCGCGGACGCGACGACCGACGACGCCCGGGTGCGCATGCAAGTGATGACGGAGACCACCGACGGCTTTCGGATCGCGGAGGAGGACCTTCAGCTGCGCGGTCCGGGCGAACTGGCGGGGACGAAGCAGAGCGGAAACCTCGACTTCAAGATCGCCGACCTGACGACCGACGGCGAGATGCTCGAAGTGGCGCGCCAAGCGGCGATCCGCCTCGTGAGCGACGACCCCGCCCTCTCCCGCCCCGAGCACGCCCGGATGCTTCCCAAGGTGACGGCGCGCCGGGGGATCATGGCGAACATCCCGATATCCTAGGGGTCACCTCTCGCGGACTCCGGCGAAACTCCCTATGGCTCTACCGCCAAATGGCTCGTCATTCGGACGCTTCTGCGTCGCGCCGTAGAGCTTGGGGCCGCCCCGAGACGGCGGCACGAGCTCCAGCTTGGGGGCCATCTTGCCGAGGTTGGCGCGCACGATGGCGACGTCCCTCTCGTCTACCGCACGATCGCCGTTCACGTCTACCAGGATCCACGACGAATTGTAGGTTATTTGCCAATCGGTGTACTTGGCCCCGTTACGTCCGCCAACTCGCACGAGATCGTCTACCATCTTGACGTCGCGTTCGTCTATCTTGTCGTCGGGCGGCAGGTGCTTACGGTTCGGCCCAGTCTCCGTGAATACGTCTCCGTAGACTATCGGGACCGGGGTCGTTAGGTAGTTGACGCCCGGGCGAAGGCCCTTTACGGCCACGATCGTCGTGAGGGCGGGGTACGTCTCGATGCGGATGAGACGGGTGATTGCTCGGTCCCCGTCCTCCTTTGTCCGAATGATCGTCGCTTTCAGCCAATCGTGTCCTTGGCGGTCTTGTTTGGCGGTTAGCGGATCGTCCGGCGCACTCAGGAGGCGACCGGAGACGTCATGACAGCTGGATGTAAAAGGAAGGTCGTAGCCGAACAGGGGCGTGACGGGAAAGATCAGGGTGTCCCAGGACACGGATTGAGATTGAGCGAGCGCGCTCGTGGCGAGTAAGAAGGCGGCAATCATGGTGGTTCCTCCGGCCTAGGCGTCTCCGTCCACGCCGTTGTTGACGTAGGCGATGTCGTAATCGTCGTCGTCCACATCGCCGTCGCGATCGAGGTCCGCGTCATAAGGGGCGTACCCCAGCGCGTTGGGTGTGCGCCAGCCGGGCGACGAACTCGTCTTACCGTCCCAAGCCGTGATCGTCTCGAGATCGTCGCCGTCCACGTCGTTGTCCCCGTCCAGATCGCCCCGGACGAGGGTGATCGAGACGCCGGTCACCCCGGCGGAGGTGTAGACGACGTCGGTGCGCTTGCGCAACGTCCCGATGGAGGACAGGTAGATGCGGTACGTTCCGTCCGCGAGAGATCCCATCGGCACGGTGAAGCCGCCCGACTCGTCGAGGATCACATGGAACGAGTCGAGGAGCGACCCGCCGGTGTTGCGCACCTCGACAAAGGCAGGTTCGCGTGGGAACACGTTGGCACTCGCGGCTATCTTGTTGGGTCCTTGCTCGAAGGTTGCCGAGTCCAACGTCACTTGGGCCTCACCAAAGATGTTGAGCACGGTGGAGTTGCCCCCCGTGTTGTTCACATCGTACTTCGCCCGGGCGAGGACGGGAATCATGGGCAGGAACACGTCCTTCGTGTAGTTCGAACCCGCTTGCTCCCACTCGCCGTTAGGGACCGGATACGGGACCGAGAACGAAGGGAACTGACTCGTGGGCAGAGTGTCCTCGAAGCTACCTCCCTCATCCTGACCGGCGGGCGGGCGCGAGACGTTACCGGAGAAGACGTCGGGCTTCTTTCCTGTCGAGACGCGGGCGCTGGCGACGCCCTGCGCCTCGATGTCCTGGGAGAGGATGTGGGCCTGAAGGTATGGCGTGTAGTTAAGTCGGACGATGAGGCCGTTCTCCGGCGGCTCGCCTCCACTGGCCGTAATCCAAGAACGGAAGGCGAAGGCGATTCCTGGACTCGACTGGAACGTCGCGCACATCTGCGTCTCCAGAGTGCCCGGCTGGTTCCACTTTCGGGTGTGCTCCTCCTTCACCTTGTACGAGACGATCTTGCCCTGCGGGGTCGAGACCGACCAGTAGGGGCTGTCGAACCAGGGCTCATTCGTCTTCGTCGTCTGGGTCTCCCCGACGAACCGGTCCATGCGGGCGGTGATCGAGCCCGATCCGCCGAGGTAGGCGATCGAGTACGAACCGGTCAGCGGTCCCCCCCCCCCCGCGAGGGACAGGGCGAACGCCGAGGCCATGACGCTAAGGAACATGAGCGTGCCTCCTTGCCAATCCGTGGGCGGGTCGGCGCCTTCATCTTACGACACGTCTCGGCGAACGCCAACCCGCACCTTCGCGACCGATGCGTCTTTGGTCCCAAGGCGAAGGAGGCGCCCGTCCGGCCAGCATCGTTTCGACCGGGATCCTTCGTTCCTCAGGATGACAGCGCCGCCCTGTCATGGTGGGCACGGTTCGATGACCGCGAGCCCAAAACAGGTAGAACCCGGATGGCGTGAGAACCCTCGTTCGCCTCGTGATCCTGTCGACGCTGATCGGACTCTGCGGTTGCGCGGAGATCGTCGGCGACGGCCGGACCGTCCTGAGGATCGCCTCCTGGGGCGGGGCGGGGGCGGACGACGAATTCGCCAAGATCGAGCGGGAAATCCTGGACGAGTTCGAACGGCAGAACCCGGACATCGACCTGCGCATGGAGTACATCCCGGGGTCGCAGGAGTACGTCCGCAAGATGCTCCTCAACACGATCGCCAAGGCCGAACCGGACCTGTGTCTGCTCGACGCCTCGAGCGCGGCGGTGTTCATCGAGAACGACGTACTGATGGACCTCGCCCCCCTCATCGCGAAGGACCCGGAGTTCCGCCTTGACGACTACTGGCCCAACGTCGTGGACATCGCGCGGAGGGGTGAAAAGCTGTACGCCATTCCCAAAGACTTCACCCCGATGGTGATGTACTTCAACAAGCGCCTCTTCGACGAGAAGAGCGTTCCCTACCCGAAGGAGGGGTGGACCTTTGAGGAGTTCCTGACCACCGCGCGCCGTCTGACCGACCCCGCGAAGGGGCAGTACGGGTTCAAGTTTGCCAACTGGATGCCCGGCTGGATCATGTGGTTCTGGAACAACGGGGGCGACGTGCTTTCGCCGGACGGCGCGCGCGCGACGGGCACCCTTGATCGCGCCGAGAACGCGGAGACCCTCGCCTTCCTCAAGCGGATGATCAAGGAGGAGAAGGTCGCCCCAGACCTTTCGCAGACCGCCTCGATGGGGGTGGACCTGTTCACCAACGGCCAGGCGGCGATGGAGATCAATGGCCACTGGGCGATGGTCGGCTACCGCTCGGCGCCGAAGGACGCTCAGGGACGTCCGAAGCTGGCGATGGAGGACGTCGGGGTCGTCTCCCTCCCGACGAACGTGGGCAAGTCGGTCACCGTGATGTACGAGGCAGGCTGGGCGATCGGCCGACACTGCCGCCACCCCGAGGCCGCGTGGCGGTTCGTCAAGTACATGACGGGGCCCACCGTTCAGGAGCGCTACGCTCGATCCGGTCTCGCCATCTCCGCGCGGAAGGACGTGGCCAACGAACTCGCCAAGGACTCCCGCGAGGCGACCTTTGTGGCGATCGTTCCCTCCGCCCGGCCCCCCTGGGGCGCCAAGGTTGGGGCGTACAATCCGGTCGAAGCGATCGGCCAGAACATGATGAACAGCGTGCTGACCGGGTCGAAGACGATCGATCAGGCCCTCAAGGACGCCGCTTCCGAGATCGACGAGGAGTTCGGGAAGCAATGAGACGTCGCCATGGCGTGGGCTATTGGTTTATCGCGCCCGCGACGTTGCACTTGGTCCTCTTCGCCCTGGTTC
Source organism: Fimbriimonadaceae bacterium (assembly GCA_026129685.1). Lineage (GTDB taxonomy): Bacteria > Armatimonadota > Fimbriimonadia > Fimbriimonadales > Fimbriimonadaceae > UBA2387. The sequence continues at coordinate 108,405 of JAHCHO010000007.1, read as the reverse complement.
CGATCGTCTACGCGCTCTACCTGAGTCTGTTCAAGTGGGACATCCTGAAGGACGACAAGCCGTTCGTCGCGTTCGCGAACTACCTGACGACCTTCCAGGACAAGTTCTTCTGGAACGCGATGTGGAACTCGACGCGGTACACCTTGGTGAGCGTGCCCGTCGGGATGGCGGTCGCGCTTCTGGTGGCCTTGCTCGTCCACCAAAAAATCCGGGGCGTCACCCTGTTCCGTACCCTCTACTACATCCCGGCGATCAGTTCCGGGGTCGCGGTCGCAATGCTCTGGACCTACGTGTACCTTCCCGAGCAAGGGCTGATCAACGCGACGCTCAAGCTGTTTGGACACCCGGGAGATCTGAACTTCCTGAACGAGAGCGCGTGGGCGATGTGGGCGTTGGTGTTCATGTCCGTCTGGACGGGGCTGGGACCGCGGATGGTGTTGTTCCTCGCGGGACTGGTGGCGATCCCGAACTCGCTCTATGAAGCGGCCGACCTGGACGGCTCGACCCGGTGGCGCACCTTCTGGAAGATCACGCTTCCGATGCTCGTGCCGACGACGTTCTTCGTGCTGGTGACCTCGACGATCTCGGCGTTCCAAATCTTTACCCCAGTCTACATGATGACGAAGGGCGAGCCGGACCGCACGACGGACGTGGTCGGCTACCACATCTACAGCGAGGCGTGGGAGAAGTTCCACGTCGGCCTGGCAAGCGCCAAATCGTTCGTGCTGCTCGTCGCGATTCTGGGGGTGGCCTATTTTCAGTATCGCGCCATGCGCGACCAACTGCGGGAGTACGATGCGTCCTAGGCGCCTGCGCATTGGCGTCGGTGAGGGGGGCCGTTGAAAGCCACCCGCACTATCAAGAACGCCGCCACTTACACGGGGCTGATCCTGCTGGCGGTCTTCCTGATGGCCCCGTTCGTGTGGATGCTGTTCGTCTCGCTCCACGAGAGCAAGAGCCCCATCCCTTCCATGAACGTGTGGACGCAGCGGGGGACGTTCGGGTTTCTCGGGCGCGAGTACGCTTGGGTGCTTCCCGAGGTCGTGCCGAATGTCTGGCACTGGGACAACTACCGATTCGTCCTCTTCATGCCGGACATCCCGGTCTTCCGCTTCTTCCTGAACTCGGTTTTCGTGACGCTGGTGGTGGTCACGGGCCAGTTGCTCGTGAGTTCGCTCGCCGCCTACGCGTTCGCGAGGCTTGAGTTCAAGGGGCGCGACCCCATCTTCGTGCTGTTCCTGCTCAGCATGATGTTCGCCGGACCGGTCACCCAGATTCCGGTGTATCTCATCGTCCGGTCTTTCGGCTGGCTGAACACTTACGCGGCCCTCATCGTCCCCGGACTATCGAGCGCGTTCAACGTGTTCCTGTTCCGCCAGTTCTTCGCCTCGATCCCGAAGGAGCTGGAGGAAGCCGCCCGGATCGACGGCGCGGGCGACCTGCGCATCTATTGGCGGGTCATGCTGCCCCTGAGCAAAGCCGCCCTCGCGACGGCGGGCGCGTTCTCGTTCTTCGCCGTCTGGACCGACTTCTTCTGGCCCCTTCTCGCCACCAATTCGATGGAAATGAGGACGCTCGAAGTGGGCCTGTCGGTGTTCCGCAACAGCTACGGCGCGACGAACTGGCCGTTGCAGATGACGGCGGCGGTGATCGTGATGGCCCCTCTGCTGATCGCCTTTCTCTTCACCCAGCGGTACTTCACGCGGGGCGTCATGATCGGCAGCATCAAGTAGCCGGCGAAAGGTGGGCGGCACCCGTCCGGGCGACCCAAGTAAACTATGGGCGCAATCCCGTCTGGAGAATGAATGGCCCGAAGAAGATTCAATAGAGATCGGCACGAGCCGAGAGAAGACAGCGAGAAAGGCATCGAAGTCGAGGGCACCGTCCTCGAGAATCTTCCCAACGCCCGCTTCCGCGTATCGCTCGACGGCATGGAGCACGAGATGCTCGCCCATGTCAGCGGCAAGATGCGCATGCACTACATCCGCATTCTGCCCGGCGACCGTGTGAAGGTCGAGCTCTCCCCCTACGATCTCACCCGTGGTCGGATCGTGTACCGCTACAAATAGGCCCGTCATCCCGACGCCATGCGGTCCGGGTTGAGGCCCCGCCTTTCTTGATGCGCGGACCCGGATGACACCACGCTCCCTGCTTGAAGCTTTTGCCCTCGACTTCGTCGGGGACGTTCGCCCGATGCGCGACCTCGGGAACATCAACACCGACGCCTTCGACGTCGTCGGACGGTGGCGTGGCGAGTCCGGTGAGTTCATCCTCCAACGCCTCAACACCGACGTCTTCCCCTACCCTGACCGGGTGATGGCGGGGGCGGTCCTATGGTTGAAAGCGCAGGACGCGGCGATTCGGGCCGGACTCGCCCCCCGCGACGCGCCATGGACGCGCTTCGAGTTCGTACCGACCTGGACCGGTGGCCTGCTTCACCGCGACGACGACGGTAGGGCTTGGCGACTGATGACCCGCGTCCCCGACGCCGTCGCCTACAAGCACCTTTTGGCCGTTCCCGAGGATCGGCGCAGGGAGTCCGTTCGCGACGTCGGCCGAGCCATCGCGCTGTTCGCCTCGATGGGTCGGTTCGCCGACGTCTCGACGATGCGCCCCTCGCTCCCGGGCTATCGGGACGGGGTCGGTTACTTCGCCCAACTACGGTCCGTTCTCGCCGAATCCGTGACGGAAGAGGAAGCCCGTGCGCACCGCGTCCCCATTGCCGAGGAACTGCGCGCCGCGACCGGTTCCCTGTACCTCTTGGGGTGCCCACTCGAGGAAACGCGGCGACGACGGCGGGACCCGGCGATCGCGAAGGCGATCGAGGACGTCTTGTCCGACGAACCCCTCGCCCTCACGATTCGCATTGGCCTCGACCAAGGCACGCTGCGCCCAACTCCGATTCACGGCGACCCGAAACTCGAGAACTTCCTCTTCGACACGGGCACAGGTCGGATCAAGGCGGCGGTCGACCTCGATACCGTGATGCCCCTCAACTGGCTGGCCGACTGGGGTGACGCCGTCCGTTCGCTCGCAAATCCGGCGGGGGAGAAGGAGTCCGACTTGCGCAAGATAAGGTTTGACCGGGAAGCGTACGACGGGCTCCTCGAAGGATTCCTCTCATCAAGTCCCGAACTGCCGGAACTCGAGGTTGCCGCCATGCCGAGAGCCGCTCTTGCGCAGATACTGGAGCAGTGCGTCCGGTTCCTTGCCGATTACCTGCGGGGCGACACCTACTACCGCCTTGGTCTGACCGATCCGCCCGACCTGAACCGGACGCGCGCGCTCGTGCAGTGGCGGCTTTTCGTCGAGGCCAAGCGCGTCATCGCTTAAGGGAGTTTGCGCTCGATCAGTAGGGAGATGTCGATTGAGCCGGAACCTGCGTCCGAAGGGGCGCCCTTGATGTCCAAGTCCGACTTGAGCAACCAGCCGTCGGTCGCTGAAATCCAGACGAAGCCGGTGACCTGGGTGGGCTTCGCGCCGACCTTTTCCCGGTAGTTGAACCGAATCTTGTAGGCCTCGACCCCGTTCACCTTCTCCAATCGGTCCACCTGGTACTGGATCGTGGCGTCCACCAGGCCGCGTTGCGCGTCGGCGGCGATCGAATGCTCCCATTTGTCGCCGCGCTTGACCTCTTTGCCGGGGGCGACGAACATCGTCATCATCGCGAACCGGAGGGCCGTCCCGGTGATCTGGGCCGATTGAACGCTCTGCACCACCCCGTTCGGCGCAAAGGTGACGGTCGTGGGCGGTTGACTCTCCTGGGCGATCTCCTGGTTGTTCAGCCTTAGTTTGGCGTCGGTGATCGTGCTCTCCACGGTGAACGAGCCATCCGGAGCGACGCGCGTGACCTTGTGAGTGTCGGTCGCTTGAACCTGGATGGTGACGCCCTGGGCTTTCGAGTCGGACCGGTAGTTGAAGGCGTAGGTGTCTCCGACGTTGACTTTCCGCGCCAAGAACGCGGAGGCACCGACGTTGGGGTTGGGGTTCGGATTGGCCGGCGGGTTGGTCCCCGCCTTACGGAGGGTGAGGGCAACCTCGGCGGGTTGGCCACGGCGCACTGTGAGGACCTGCTCGACCCGTTCGTAACCTTCAAGAGTCGCCACCACGGTGATGTCCTGGGTTAGGTCGGTACCGAGGTTCAGGTCGAACTCGAAGGGGGTCGTCTTGCCGCCGATCTCGACGTCGTTGACGGTGATGCGTGCGCCGGGCGGCGTTGTGCTGAAGCTGACGCGGACCAGGTTGTTGGTCGGCGGGTTCGTCCGGCCCGGATCGGGGTTGAGGGGAGTGATCGGACCGCCACCGCCCGTGCTGGTTCCGAAGGTCACGCGTCCGGTTCCCACGATCTGGAACAAGGGCACTTGGGTTCGGCTGCGTACCGTCAGGTTTTCGTCGCTCCAAGTGCGGACGCCCGCCTGTACCCAGGCGGCGAACGCGGCGAAGTCCATCGATTCTCCCTGGGCGAACGCTTTGCCGCCAAGGGCCTCCGCCACGAACCAGGCGAACGCGCTGTGCCCGCGCAAGGGCGCGTTGTACGAGCGTTCGTTGATCGAGTTTGCCAGCAGGACCCCGACTCCGGCATTGCCGAGGGCCGTGCCGCGCGCCATCCCCATGATCGCTTGCAGGAAGGAAGGCGTGAGCGGGTTGTCGAGGAGTTCCCGGTTCTTGTCCGGCGAGCCCTTGAAGGCGTCGATGCAATAGACCGCTCGCTGCGCGATCACGTTCTTCAGGGCGGCGCCGAGCGAATCGAGGCTAAGAGCGCTGATCTCGACCGTCCCGGGGGTCGAAAGACGGGTGTTGGTGGTCGCGAGGAAATGCCGGCCCTCTCGGGTGATGCCGTGACCGACATAGTAAAAGAAGAACGCGTCTTCGGGTTGGACCACCGTCGCGAGTTTCTCGATCTGCTCGATCACGTTCACGTTGGTCGGGCGAAGGCTATCGCCGCCGTCGGAGGTCATCGTGATGACGTGATCGGGCGCAAAGCCGTTTCGGACCAGCGTTTCGGCGACGACGCGCGCGTCCGCCACGGCGTTGGGAACCGGGCTCACCGCGTCCGACTCAAAGGACTCGACCCCGATGACGAGCGCCCATGAGCGCCCCAGTTGGGCCGAACCGATCGCGGAAAGGAAGGTCAGGACCAAGGCGACGGCGACGCGCCCCAGGGCGATTTCGAAACGTCCGCGAATTGCCCGACTCATCGTCACTTGCCTGAACCTTGACACAGGAGACGTCGCGCGCTTGAGACGAGCCTCGCGCGAGAAGCGATCCAGTCCTGAATAATGGCACATCCCGACCGGACTCCGACCGGGCTTTTCCCGACTAGCCCTCGCGCGTCAGGCTGACCGTGGCGTCGATCGTTTCGCCGTTCGGGCCTGCGGGCGCGTTGCGCCAGATCATCTGGGACTTGACGATCCACCCAGTTTTCACGTCCACGTGAATCGTGCCGTCGGCGGTGGCCGGGTTCGCGCCCGAGGTCTCGCTCATCGAAACCTTGATGCGGAACGTGTCGTACCCGGAGAAGGACTCCGCCGCCTCGACGTTGTACACCACCCGCACGGCCCGGGCGCCTGTGACCGGGTTCGGTCGGCTCTCGAAAACCCAGAAGTCGCTTGGCCCGACCGGGGCGGGGGGCGCTTGGAACATCCCCATGAACGAGACGCGGTAGTCGTCCACCGTCACATCGTCGCCCAGGAGTTCCTTCACGACGCCGTTCGGAAGTAACACGGCGGTGCTGACCGACTTGGGGGCGGCATTGCCGCCGACGGCACCCTCCGCTGCACTCTCGATCACCAACGAATTGTCCGCCTCGATCCGCAGCACGGTTTGGGTGAGCTTGCCTGCGTAGGCAAGGGTCTTGCCGGGCGTCGTGACCTTTAGGTCGAACCGATAGGCGACCGTGTCCCCGACGTTCGCCGACTTGCGAAGGGTCCGAGGTTCGTTCTGGGCGAACGCTGTGAGCGCGGCCAGACCGAGAATGCCGCAGATAATCGCTTTGCGCATCGTGAAACTCGTTGGACCGAGCGTCCGACGTACATTGTCGGTCGTCTACGAGGCGAACTCGCGGGTCCGAAACGGAGTTTACACCGCCGGCTCAGGAAGCAACCGCGACAAAGCTGGGAAGGGCCTCGATCAGCGCCTCGCAGTGTTCCGCCGAGATCTCATCGTTCGTTTGGTAAGGACGAAGGTCCTCGCGGAGGCCGGCGAAGTCGGGCGAACGCCAACACCCGAGCGGTCGATTCGGCGAATCGAGTTGGACGAGCGAAAGCCGAAGCCCCTCGCGCTGAGCCTGTTCTCCGATCCAGCGGAGTCCATGGTCGATGAGGTCCGGAATCGACGTGTACACCCCGGTAACCTCCGAGTGACCGTTGGTCCCGAGTTGCTCGGTGACCCAATACAATTTTCGAAACTTCATTGTTCCTTGTTATCGGCGGGAGTTCTTCCCGGGCGAACGGAGACAAATCGTACCCTTCGGCGCCAACGGTTGCCAACCGTCAGCAAGTCGCGTCCGTTCCTTCCGATCCGAACTGCGCGAGCCGATCCTCTGCGGTCGCCATTGGCACCGACTTGGGCTTGTAATGGCATTGGAGCGCGCGTCGGCGCATTCCGGAGCGGTTGGAAGGGGTTCCGTGGGGCACCATTCCGTCGAAAACGAGGCACCCGCCCGGCTTCAGCGGGGCCGCGAGGACGCCGCGTCCTTTCACGTCCGTGTCGCAAATCTGCCAGTCGCGACGGTTGAAGTGCGGGATCGGACCGTCCTTGTGTCGACCGGGCTGGAAGAACATGCAGCCGTTCTCGGGCGTCGCCTCGTCGAGGGCGAGCCAGAACCCGACCACGGGCGTTCCGGGGGCAACGTTGAAGTAGGCGTTGTCTTGGTGCCACGGCTTCTCCCGGCCCATGCGGGGCGGCTTGAGAAGCGCCATGTCCTGGAACATGTCGGGCTCGTCGCCCAGAATCCGGCGCATCACCGCCATCATGGGTTCAAATCGCGCCATCGCTTCGAGTCGGCTGTCCAAGTGCATGAACAGCATGAACTTGCGGACGTAGTCGAGCCGTTCCTCGGCGGGCACCGAGGCAATCACGTCCTTCGCCCGGTGCTCGAATTGCAGTTGCACCCCCTTCGGGAGATCGTCGCGCGCGACGAGGTCCTGAAGGGCCGCCAAGGTCGCCTCGCACATTGAAGGCGGAAAGGCTCCCTCGATGGCCACGACACCCCACTCTCGGTACTGCGCCATCGCTGCGTCGTCGAAGGACTCGAACCCTTGGATGGTGGGCAGGACCCCCTCGAAGTCGTACAAATCCTCCGGGTAGGAGTCGTCGTATTCGTAATCAAAGAAGCCGGAAACCGTCGGTGCGCTCACGTCTTGCTCAGTATAGGGCGTTGCCTCGCAGGAGGCAAGTGGCGCCTTGGCGAACCAACGGTGTCATCAAGATGGAAACCCAACCGATCACCCCGAACTTGGCCCACCGCACGCGACCGGCGGGTACCGTCGTCGACACCATCGTGCTGCACGCGACGGCGGGCGGGACCCTGGCGGGTGCCGTCAAGGCCCTCCGCGACAAGGGGTTGGGCTACCACTACCTGATCGACAAGAAGGGCGTCGTTCACAAGGGTTGCCCGGCGGCGATGGAGACCTTTCACGCGGGCAGCTCCTACGGACCCCACGAGGCAGCGGCCGGAGTCTCGCGCCTGCAATACGCGTACAGCCAGAAGAACGTCCAACTCGGTCGCGTCGCCAAGTTCGTGGCCGGCTGTTCGGTGAACGCCTACACGATCGGGATCTCGTTCGTGAACCTCAACGACGGGGTGGACAAGTACACCACCGCCCAGGTCGAAGCCTGCGCCGAGCTGATTCCGTTGCTCAAGGTCCAGTTCCCGTCGCTCGTCCACCTGACTGCCCATTTCGAAGTCTCCCCGAAACGCAAAACCGATCCGATCAAGTTCGATCTCGATGCGATGGCAGCGCGCGTCGGTCTCACCGTCTGGCGCTTTCCGAAGTAGGCGTCCCACGGGTCGGGTCCCTCCGCCGCGCGTGAAGCATTGATGCGTGCTAGCCGGCCCGTTGCCACGACCCACCTCGTCCGGGCCTTTGGTCCCGGATCGGTGCTCGGGAAGAGTGGCCACTCGCCGATTCGCTTACCCTGCAATCCGAGGGGAGCGGAGCGACCATGGACACACCGCTTTCGGGGTCCGTCGGACCCATCCGGGCGATTCGATCAGCGGCTCCGGCCATCGGGTCGGCGCTGGGTCTCGCCGTTCTCTGCCTCGTTGCCGGCGCGCGCGGTCAGACGGGCACCGTCTGGGCTTGGGGCCACAACGGGAACGGCAGGCTCGGCGATGGCACCACCATCAACCGCACGGCACCGGTGCAGATCGTCTCGCTGGGGCGCGCCATCGCCGTTGCGGGCGGCGAGTCGCACAGTGTCGCCCTGCGCGAGAACGGAGCCGTCTGGGCATGGGGTCGCAATACCTGGGGTCAACTGGGCGACGGCACTTGGGACGAGAGTCTCGTTCCGGTGGGGACGACGATGAGCGCCGATGTGGTGGCGATCGCCGCCGGGCAGGATTTCTGCCTCGCCCTGAAGGGCAACGGCACCGTGTGGGGATGGGGCTACAACTTCTTCGGCCAGTTGGGTGACGGAACGAACGTCCACCGTAACGTGCCCGTCCAGGTCGTCGGACTTGCCAACATCGTGGCCATCGCGTGTGGGCCTAACTCCAGCCTCGCGGTACGCTCGGACGGCACGGTATGGGGCTGGGGCCGGAACGACTACGGGCAGTTGGGCGATGGTTCGGCCACCGACCGATGGTCGCCCGTGTCCGCATCGGGGCTGACTGGCGTTGCGAAGGTCGCCGCCGGCAACCGCCACAGCCTCGCGTTGCGGAGCGACGGCACGGTGTGGGCTTGGGGCGACAACAACTGGGGCCAACTTGGCGACGGCTCGACAACACCCCGTCCGACGCCCGTCCCCGTGTCGGGACTGACGAACGTGGTCGCGATCGAGGCCGGCTTCGCCTTCAGCCTCGCCCGACGCAACGATGGGACTGTGCGCGCATGGGGATCGAACGGCCACGGGGAACTCGCCGACGGCACAAACGTGGACCGACTTGTTCCCACCCCGTGCGGCACTCTCTCCAACGTCGTCGCGATCGCCGCGGGCCATTTCCACGGCCTTGCGGCCAAGGCGGACGGGACGGTCTGGGCGTGGGGGGACAACGCCTTGGGCCAACTTGGTGATGGCACCCTCATGACGCGATGGACTCCGGTCCAGACCCTCGACCTGACCGACGCCTTTCAGGTCGCCGCCGGCACGTACCACAGCCTTGCCATTGTTGACCGGATATATCCGGTTTCGGGGGCGGTGACGTTGCTGAACTATAGTGGTCCCACGGCGGGCCTTACCGCTAACTGCCAGATTCGCACCGCCGGGACGAACACCGTCCTCCAAACACACAACGTTCTCTTGGGCACGAACGGCGCCTTCACCTTTTTCTCGACCCTCACCGGTACCTACGACATTGCGATCAAGTCGAGCCATTGGTTGCGCGCGAAGGTCGCGAACTTGACGATCGGTACGTCCGGCGCAACGGGGGTAGACCCGAGCCTTCGCAACGGCGACGTGAACGGGGACAACACGGTTAACATCGCCGACTTCCTCGCCCTACGGGCGGCCTTTGGATCCTCGCCAGGAAGCGGCAACTGGAATCCGAACGCCGACCTCAACGGCGATGAAAGCATCAACGTCTCCGACTTCCTGATCCTGCGGCAGAGCTTTGGTCAGACGGGCGCATAGGGAGTGTCGCTCGCTTCGGCGGGAATGCCGTGGCCTCGGTCCGATGCTGTGATAGAGTGGGACGATGTCGCCGGACGTCCGAATCCTGACCCTGAGGCGAGCCACGGTTGCCTCGCTTGTCGTCCTAGCCGGGATCGCGGGTGCCCAACCCAGGACCGTATGGGCCTGGGGAGGCAACGCGAACGGGCAGTTGGGGGACGGAACGAACAGCAGCCGTCCGACTCCGGTTCGTGTTCCCGGTCTTGCGTCGGTGATCGGGCTGTCGGCGGGAGGCAGTCACAGCTTGGTCCTGAGGTCCGACGGTTCGGTCTGGGCCTGGGGCGCGAACGCCCAGGGACAACTGGGCGACGGGACCCAGGGTCAGGACGCCCCCACCCCGATCGCGACCCAGGGCCTCGCGGACGTTCGTGCGTTGGCGGCCGGCGTTGCGCACAGCCTTGCCGTCCGCACCGGGGGAACCGCTTGGGGTTGGGGCGACAACGAGGTCGGCCAGCTGGGGGACGGCACCAATTCGGGACCGCGAACCATTCCCGTGACGGCGAGCGGCATTGCCGGGGCCGTGGCGATCACAGGCGGGATCGTCCATACCCTGGTCCTCCTCTCAGATGGGTCGGTGCAGGCTTACGGGCGAAACCAATACGGCCAGCTCGGCGATGGCACCAATGCGGATCGCTGGACGCCCGTGACCGTCTCGGGCCTCGAGGGCGTCGTTGCGATCGCCGCCTCGCACCATAGTCTGGCGTTACGGGCGGACGGCACCGTATGGGCTTGGGGTCGCAACCTTTACGGCCAATTGGGAGACGGCACCACGGTCGAACGCTGGACTCCGGCCCGGATCCCGGGTCTGTTCGGCGTTGTCGCCGTCGCTTGCGGCGAGTACCACAGCCTCGCGCTCCGAAGCGACGGTACGGTCTGGGCTTGGGGTCGTAACCTCGATGGGCAGTTGGGAGACGGCACGAGGGACGACCGTTATGTGCCGACTATGGTCCCGAACCTGAATCACACGATGGCGATCGCAGCCGGATATGACCACTCCCTCGCGATCCGAGGGGGAGGCGCTGTCTGGGCATGGGGCCGCAACGCGATGGGCCAGTTGGGGGACGGAACCACGGAAGACCGGGACCTTCCGATTTCCGCTGGCGCAGTGAACCAGGCGATATCCGTCGCCGGCGGGCAGTTCCACTCCTTGGCCCTGGAGGGCGAGGCGAACTACCCGGTCTGCGGCATCGTGACGCTCGCCGACCATGCGGCCTTTGCATCGGGAAGGACCGCCGTCTGCCAGATTCGTGTTCCGGGCACGTTGGTTGTCCTCGAGACGCACACGGTGACGCTGGGGGCGGGCGGGTACTTCCTGATTCCTTCGACCCGTGTGGGCACCTACGACGTCGCGATCAAGGCCAGTCACTGGTTGCGGACGACGTTGGGCGGCGTGACGATCGGGGCAACGGGGACATTCGGCGTGGAACTGAGCCTACGAAACGGGGACGTGAACGACGACAACACGGTCAACATCGGCGACTTCCTGACCTTCCGCCCCGCGTTCGGATCCACCCCGGCGAATGGTAACTGGAACCCCAACGCCGACCTGAACGGCGACGGCACGGTGGATATCGCCGACTTCCTCGTCTTGAGGATGAACTTCGGGCGAACCGGCGACCGATAACCGACCCCTCGCCCCCCTTTGGACCTCTATTGCCCGTACCGGTGCTGGTACCGATCCCACCATTTCTCGATCTCCTTGTCCGGAAGATCGGCGGGACGGCCGAGTTGGCGGGCGAGCCAAACCGTCTTGGCGACGTCCTCGACCATCACCGCCGCCTTAAGGGCCTCGCGTGGCGAACCGCCCCAGGCGAACACTCCGTGGTGCCCGAGGAGAATCGCCGGACAGCGCTCTCTCCGATGGGCGAGAATCGAGCGCCCGATGTGGTCGCCCTCGTTGTCCACATAGGGCGCACAAGGGATCGGACCCCCGAACTCGTCGGCGATTGCCGTCAGGGCTGCCGGGATCGGTTCTTCGACCGCCGCGAAAGCGGTGGCGTGGTTGCTGTGGGTGTGGACGATGCCGAACACGTTCGGCAGGTTCTGGTACAGGAACAGGTGGTGCGGAAGGTCCACGCTTGGCTTGAGTTGCCCTTCGAGCACGGTGCCGCTCGTGACGTCGACGGCGACGAGCGCCTCCGGCGTGAGCCGGTCGTAGTCCATTCCGCTGGGCTTAATGACCATAAGGCCGGTCTCGGGATCGTAGCCGCTTGCGTTGCCCGAGTGCATCGTCACGAGCCCTGCTCGAGGCAGGTTCTGGTTGGCGAAGCACACTTCGTCGCGGAGCCGCCTAAGCACGTCCCGCCTCTCGCCTAAGCGCAATGAGATCTTTCATGACATGGTCGATGGCCGGGGACCTCCCGGTCTTTCCGAAAGCATCGTGGAGGTCAAGGTAGAGCCGGTACAGCCGCTCATACACGGCGACCGCCGCTGGGTCGGGGTAGTAGACGGTGTCCTTGACCCCCGTCATCGCAACGATCGCGTCGGGAACCGAGGGATGCGCGCCCGCCGCGACGGCGCCGCAGATCGCCGCCCCGAGGGCGCAGGTCTGGGAGGATCGGCTGATCCGAATGGGCCGGTTGCAGACGTCCGCGTAGATCTGCATCGTCAACGGGCTCTTCTCCGCGATACCTCCGCCCGTGACGATCTCGCGCACTGGAACCCCGTACTCGACGATCCTCTCGATGATGCGGCGGGCGCCGAAAGCCGTCGCTTCGACGAGGGCCCGGTAGATTTCGGCGACGCCCGTGTGAAGGGTCTGGCCGACGAGAAGCCCGGACAGGAGGGGATCGACAAGGATCGTGCGGTTGCCGTTGTTCCAGTCGAGCGCGAGGAGGCCGCTCTGCCCCGGTCGAAGTTTGGAGGCGTCCTCGTTCAGGCGGGCGTGTGCGGTTGGACCGTATGTGGTCAACTTCTGGGCGCACCAGTTGAACAGATCGCCGACGGCGCTCTGGCCCGCCTCGATCCCCAACATGCCGGGAATCACGGAACCGGGGACGATGCCGCACACGCCGGGGATGTCGGGGGTGCGCTCGTCGCCGACCATAATGTCGCAGGTGCTGGTCCCCATGATCTTCACCAGCGTGCCCGCCTTGATACCGCTTCCGAGAGCGCCCATATGCGCGTCCATCGCCCCGACGGCGACGGCCGTCCCGGAAGGGAGCCCAAGGTCGCGGGCTCGCTCGTCCGAGAGGCGCCCGGCGAGGCGATCGGCCGGGACCGCCTCGGCGTACAGCCGGCGGCGAAGGTCGGCCAGTCTCGGGTCGAGGCTTGTGAGAAAGGACTCGTCGGGTAGGCCGCCCCACTGAGGGTGGTACATCGCCTTGTGCCCCGCCGCGCACACCCCGCGCGGCATGGTTTCGGGCTTGGTGTTACCGGTCAGGTAGGCGGGGATCAGGTCCTGCAACTCTGTCCACGAGTGGGCGGCCTCGAAGGACTCAGGGTCGGTCCGGGCGCAGTGAAGAATCTTTGCCCAGAACCACTCGCTCGAGTACGTACCACCGCACTTGTCCAGGTATGGGCGATCTTGACTCTTCGCTTTCTCGGTGATCTCTGCGGCTTCGGCGTAAGACGTGTGGTCCTTCCATAGCCAGCACTGGGCGGCAGTTCGCTCTCGAAACCGGGGCTTGCACCCGAGGGGTTCGCCGTCTGCGGCGAGGGGGAGGGGAGAGGACCCGGTGGTGTCCACCCCGATGCCTACGATTTGGGTCGGATCAAAGCCCGGCTCTGCGTCCTTTGCCTGGGCCAGGGCTCCTCGCACTGCGGTGACGGTGGCCGCGAAGTAGTCACCGGGGTGTTGCCGCGCCAAGTTCGCGTCGGCGGGGTCGAGCAAGACCCCTTGGTCCCCACTCGGATAATCCGCCACGTTCGTCCCGATCTCCCGCCCGTCCCCGCAATCGACGATCAAGGCGCGGGCGGTATTGGTGCCGAAGTCCAGACCAAGGGCGTAGCGTTTCATGGATGCAACGCCATGATTCCACGCCGGGGTGGCGATTCCTTGGGCATCGCGCAACCAGCTCCGGGGCGCAAGGCGTATTGACTCCGAACATGGAATTAGCCGAACAACTCGTGGACGCCTGGCGCATCAACGCCCGCCTCGCGCTCTACTTGCTCGAAGCCGTTCCGGACGGCGCGCTGGCGACGAAGGTCCAGAAGTCCAAGTCGGTCGCCGGGCATCTGGGTCACACCCACAACGTGCGCCTGATGTGGCTCAAGGCGGCGGCCCCGGACCTCCACGAAGGACTCTCAAAGGTGGAGGGCGACGGGGACCGGGAGGCCCTTGCCGCCGCGCTGACCGCGTCCGGCGAGGCCATCGCTATCCTGCTGGTGCGGGGAATCGCCGAGGGTCGCGTCAAGGGTTTCAAGCCGCACCCCGCCGCGTTCCTTGGCTACCTTGTCGCGCACGAGGCGTTCCACCGCGCGCAGGCCGAGTTGGCGCTTCGGCAAGCGGGCTTGCCACTCGACGACCGCGTCGCTTACGGGCTATGGGAATGGGGCGTTCGCTAGTCGTTCAACCTGCGTCGTCCCTCGGGTGGCTTCCAGAGCTCGGACGGTGCGCTCGATCACCACGTCCATCCGGTAGCGCGCGCGAAGGAGACGGTAGCCCTCCGCGACGAGGGAGGCCGCCCGTTCCGGCTCGGTGAGGAGGGTGATCATGTGGGCGGCGAGGGCGGAGGCGTCGTGCTTGTCGTACAGAAGGGCGGAGACGCCGGCTTCCACGACTTCGGTGGTCGCGCCATCGTCGCTCGCGATAAGGGGGGCGCCCATCGAGAGGGCCTCGATGCTGGTTCGGCCGAAGGAGTCGCCGCCCGTCGTCGTGTTCAGCCAGCCCAGCGCCCGGCTCGCTCGGTCTAGCACGGATCGTTGCGGCAACTTGCCGAGGCGCCGGATCCGGTGGGCGACGCCCGACTTGGCCACCAGGTCGTCCAGGAACGCCGAGTACAAGTCGTCGCCTCCGCCCGCGATCGCGATCGTCCACGCGGCTTCGCCCATTCGGTCGTCGACGATCCTCGCCGCTTCGACCAAGACCTCGAAGCCCTTCGCGGGGGCGACGCGGCAGGCGATCAGGAACTCCCGGTCGCGCGTTCGGGGGTCGTAAGGCGCCTCCTCGTATTCCCAGTCCACGCCCCGCGGCACGACGCAGGTCTGGCGCAGGGGGAAGCCCTCGCGCTCGAACTGCGCGCGCATGTAGGCGCTCACAAAGGCGGCATGGTTGAACCTTAGCCGCAGTCCTCGGCGGTAAAATCCCTCCCCTCCCAGAAGGTAGGCCGTGCGCCATTGCCAATGCGGACGGCGGTAGTCCAGCAAGAAGCGGTCGCCGATGCCCCACAGAATCGGGACGCCCGCCTCTTCGAACGCGGCCACGGTCGCCAGGCCAAGGTGGCGAAGCCCGAAGGTGTAGGCCACGTCGTAGGACTCGGAACGGAGCCGCTCGCGGAGCCGGCAGAGGTTCCGCTTGCCCGCCCGCATCTCGCCCCCGAACCCGCGAAAGATCTCACGGTAGTGTTCGGCACGGGTCCTTGCGGCGCGAATCTCGGGCGCCGGTTCGAAAAGCCGAACCACCCATGCGGGGTCCGTCTCGTCGCTCGAAAAGCCGGGGCGGAATCGGCTGGTGAGCAGCTCCAGATCGTGTCCGGCGCGACGAAGGCCGTGCGCGACGGAGAGGGCACTGAGTTCGAGGCCGCCGCTGAAGTCGGGTGGGCAGTATTCGCTGACGAGGGCGATCTTCACGCGTGTATCCAGGCTATCGGCATCGGCGTCCCTTATGATGACCGAGCGATGCCGAAATCCCGACGTCCGTTGCGACCGGAGACCAAAGCCCAGATCACGGCGGGGGCCGTCGTGGCCACCCTGGTGCTGGGGTTGGTCGGCTTCGGGAAGGTGCAACAGGCTCGATCTCCGGAAGCCCTTTACGAAGCGATCGACAGGGGGGACGCCGCCGAAGTGGGCCGTATGCTTGGTCTTGGAGCGAACCCCAACGCCGAACTGACCGGCGGCATGACGCCTCTCGACCTCGCGATCGTCCGTGGGAAGGGTCCGATCGCGCGGATGCTTCTCGATCACGGAGCGACCGCCAAGTCGGCGCCGGGTAGGACGGGACCCCTGCACCGGGCGGTGATGCTGAACCGCGTGACGATCGTCGAATCGCTGCTGGCCCTCGGCGCGGACCCGGACGGCACCGACGAGCAGGGCATGGCGCCGTTGTTGATCGCGGCGGACCGGAACGCGACCGACGTGATCGAGCCCCTGATTGCGGCGGGCGCCTCGTTGGCCTCCACCGCGAACCAGAACGGGACGGCTCTCCATCTGGCGGCGGTTCGAAACAACCCTCGGACCATCGGGCTTCTGGCCAAGCATGGAGCCAAGGTGGACGCGACCGACCTGAACGGCCTCACCCCGCTCATGATGGCCTGCATCACGGGCAGTACGGAGGCGGGAGAAGCGCTTCTCGAACTGGGGGCGAACCCGAACCTGGTCGTGAGGAAGTCGGTGGCAGATTCCCCGACGGCGGCGATGTTCCTGGGAACGACGCCGCTGATCCAGAACTCGCGGGGTTCGTGCACGCTGCTCATCCCGTTGCTCGAGGCGGGGGCCGACGCGTCGGCGACCGACGAAGAGGGCAACACCTTGCTTCACGCGGCCTGCCTTCGCTGGTATTCGGTCGAAGGGATGGCGAGACTGGTGGAGCTCTGTCGCTCGGTCGATGCCAGGAACAAGGCGGGAGAGACGCCTCTCCACGTCGCGGCGCGGGGCGGCAACCGGTTCGCGATGCCTGCACTGATCGCGGCGGGGGCGGACGTGAACGCTCGGGACCATGCCGGTGAAACGCCGCTCCACAAGTTGTCCCGACTCCTTCTGCCCTCCACGGCTTTCATCCTCTTGAAGGCAGGCGCCGACCCGAAGGTTCGCGACGCGGCGGGTCGAACGGCCCTCGACGTTGCCCTGGCGCAGCGGGACGAGGGCAAGCCGAGCCCGACGGGCGGATTCCCGACGGCGGGGGCCGGCATGCCGGTCGCTCCGGGCGGACATCCTACGGCGGCCCCCCCGCTCCAATTCCGCGACTCTTTCGAGAAGCGGCGGGAGGAGTACATCCGGTTGCTGGAAAGCGCCTCGGCACGACGGAAGGGGTACGCGCGAAGCACAACCGATCCATGATGATCACGACCGGTGACGAACATCCGGACGGGATGTGTTATGGTTGTGCGCTCAAAAGCTCATAAGATCACGCAATGATCGTTCGGGCGCGCGCGTTTTTCGCGGCTTCCCTGGAAACCGTCCACAACACAATCGTGGTCTGGAGACTGGAGAGTCAACCGAGCGAAAGAGAGAAGGCGCTCTTCCGTCGGTGCCCACCTTTGAGGAATCGGCGAAGCGTGATGGCCGGGGTCGGGATCGGGCCCCGGTCGCCGAGAGCGGCCCGGAATGGGGGTCGGGGCTCCCGACCTGACCCTCACCGAACCAACGCGCCCCGCTTCACGAGGCGTTCCCGTGCCGTGGTCGGCCCGGTTGGGGTACACCTTTGCGCGGCGAAGCGGCAATCGGCCGCGCGCCCGTTTTCGGGTCCAGGAGCACTATGGCGGCGGTTGCCAACACGAATCTCGTTACCATCACGATCAACGATCGCGACCTTCAGGTACCCAAGGGCGAATTGATCGTCGAGTCGGTGAAGCGGCTCGGGCTTGAGATTCCGATCTTCTGCTACCACCCGCGGATGAAGCCGGTCGGCATGTGCCGGATGTGCCTGGTCGAGGTCGGATTCAAGCAACCGGACGGTTCGGTGCGCAAGATGCCGAAGCCCCAGGCGGGTTGCACGCTGCCCGCGTCCGAGGGGATGGTGGTCTATACCGACTCCGAGATGGTCCACCGAGACCGGAAGGGCGTCCTCGAGTTCCTGCTCATCAACCACCCGCTGGACTGCCCCATCTGCGACCGGGGAGGCGAGTGCCCGCTTCAGAACAACACGCTGTTCTACGGTCCGTCGACCAGCCGCTTCGTCGAGATGAAGCGCCACCAGCCGAAGGCGTTCCCGCTTAGCGAGTACGTCACGCTCGATTTGGAGCGGTGTATCCAGTGCGGTCGTTGCGTCCGTTTCACCGAGGAGATTTCGGGCGACGCGGAGTTGGCTTTCCGCTTCCGAGGGGCGGCGATGACGCCGTCCACCTTCGAACTGCGCCGTTTCACCTCAAAGTTCAGCGGCAACGTGATCGAGATCTGCCCGGTCGGCGCCCTGACGAGCGCGAAGTACCGCTTCCGCGCCCGCCCGTGGGACTTGGAGACGCGTCCCTCGGTCTGCACGCTTTGCTCGAACGGCTGCAACGTCTGGTTCGACTACCGTGTGCAGAAGATGGTGCGGATCAACGGGCGGACGAACGAGGCGGTGAACGAAGAATGGACGTGCGATAAGGGCAAGTTCGGCCACGATTACTACAACGATCCGGACCGTCTGACGAACGTGCTGGTGCGCAAGGGGGACGCTCTGGAGCGTTCCGGCTGGACGGCGGTCTACGAGCCGTTGGTTCAGGCTTTCGCATCGGGCGGCAATCGGGTGGCGGCGCTCGTGGGTCCGACGCTTTCGAACGAGGACCTGTACGCCGTTCAGAAGCTGTTCCGAACGCACTTTGGCAGCCACAATCTGGACCACCGTTTTGCGCGGGAGTCGTCCGGCGACCCGTTGCCCATCGGTTCGACCATCGCCGAGTTGGAGCACGAGAAGGCGATCCTTGTTTTCGGCACCGACCTTGCGTCGGAGGCGCCGATGTACCACCTGCGCGTCCGAAAGGGGTGGTTCCGGAACGGCTTGAAGCTGGTCGTCGCCCACAGCGCCGACACCGACGCGGACAGCTTTGCGCATCTCGTGCTTCGCTATCGGCCCGGGTCGGAACTCGCGATGGCGGAGGCGCTAGGGGGTCGGACGAGCCCTGAAGAGGCGGAACGAGCGACGGGCGTTTCCGCCGACCGGATCTCGGCGGCGCGCGCGATGCTAACCGAAGTCAGTGCCCCGATCCTGATGACACGCTCGATTCTGAACGCCGATGGCGGGTCTGGGGCGATCGCCGCGCTCCAGGGCTTGGGCGGACCGGTCAGCGTGCTCGCGCTCGGCGCGAACGAGCAAGGGGCGGCCGAACTCGGCGTCCTGCCCGACCGAGGCCCCGGGAACTCACCCTTGCCGGACGGGGCCGTCCCCGGACTGGGGACGCGCGGGATTCTCGAAGCGGCCGCGCAAGGGAATCTCGACGCGCTCTGGCTGTTCGGGTGCGATCCGTTCGGGACGTTCGCCGACAGGGACCTGGTACGGAGAGCCCTCGAGAAGGTGCCGTTCCTCGTGGTGCAGGACGTGTTGCCGACGGAGGCGACCCACTACGCGAGCGTTGTCCTACCGATGACCGCGCCCGCCGAGCAGGACGGTACGTATACGAGCGCGGAAAGGCGGGTCCAGCGCATCGCCCCGATCCTTCCCCCCAAGGGCGAATCGAAGCCGGTGTGGCGCGCCCTTGAGGAGTTGACCCTGCGACTTTCCCCACGGACCCCCCTGTTCAGCGCCCGCGAAGTGATGGACGAGATCGCGGCGACCGCTCCGGAGTTCGCCGCCGCCCGCTACGCCGAACTGGACGGTGAGGGCGTGGTGTTGGGAACGGCGTCTCCCGACTAGGCGGCGGGCAGTTTGGCCTCCACCCGCTTGACCAGGGCGTCGGCAGGCAGGTATCCGGACGTGGCGTCCAGAACTTGGTTGCCCAGCATGAGGGTGATCGTGGGAATGCCTCGGATTCCGAACGCCTCGGCGAGCGCGGGTTCTTGGTCCACGTTGACCTTCATCACCTTGACGCGTCCCGCGAGGCGCCGGGCGGTCTCGTCGAGGACGGGACTCATCATCTTGCACGGCATGCACCACGCGGCCCAGAAGTCGATGAGGACGGGCGTCGAACTCTGGAGGACTTCGGTCTCGAACGAGGCGGTCGTGAGGTGGCGGACGGTGGCTTCCTGAACGGTGTTCATGCTCCCATAGAGGCGCGGCCGCCTCGGGAGGATTCGGGGAAACGCGCTCAAGAATCTGTACCGAATCGGGGGTGAATCGCTGTATCCTAGGCGTCTATGGGCACTCGGACCTCTGCACACCGGACGTTCCTCGCTCTCGTCGCCGCCGCCGTTTCCATTGCCGCCCAGGCGCAGGGTGATCCGGAAACGGTGACGCGCATTCTCGACGAGGGGAAGAACCGCAACCAGGTGATGAATCACCTGACCCACCTTACGACCAAGATCGGGCCTCGGCTGACGGGTTCGCCGCAACTCCAGCACGCGGTCGACTGGGCCGTCTCTCGCTTCAAGGCTTTCGGGCTTCAGAACGCCCACGCGGACGAGTGGGGCGAAGTCCCAGCGGGATTCTCGCGCGGCCGGCAGCAGTCGGTCCGCATGGTGGCCCCCTACACCTACGATTTCCAGTTCACGACCCCCGCTTGGTATCCGGGCACGAAGGGCAAGGTCACGGGGAAGGTCATTCCCGAGCCGAAGACGCTCGCCGACTTCGCGAAGGTCGAGCAGAGCCTGAAAGGCAGTTGGATTCTGATGGAGCAACCGATCGGGATGCGCGGCGCGACGGCGGGAGTTTCCGACGAGGCGAAGCAGATTCAGGAGAAGATTGCGGCGATCGACATCGCGGGCCGCATTTACGGCACGTCGTCCGAACTGGTGCACACGAGCGGCCGTTGGACGTTCGACCTCAAGAACCCGCCCCAGGACGTCGTGATCTACGTCCGCAAAAGCGACGCGGAGCAGATGCGGTGGAACATCGGTCAGGGCCGTGAGGTGAAAGTGGAGGCCAACATCGAAAACACGATCATCCTCCACCCGGTCAAGGTCTATAACGTGATCGCGGACATCCCCGGCACGGAGAAGCCGGACGAGTATGTGATCATTTCCGGCCACCTGGACAGCTGGAACGGACCCGGCTCCCAAGGGGCGGTCGACAACGGCACGGGCTCGTGCGTCACGCTGGAGGCCGCTCGCATTCTGATGAAGGCGGGCGCGAAGCCGAAGCGGACGATTCGTTTCGTGCTGTGGACGGGCGAGGAGCAGGGGCTGCACGGATCTCGGAAGTACGTCGAGAAGTACAAGGCCGATTTGGACAAGATTTCGGCGGTATTCGTGGACGATGGAGGCACGAACTACCAGGGCGGCGTGCCTTGCGTCGAGCAGATGAAGCCGATGCTGGAAGCGGCGATGGCTCCGATGGCGGCGGCGTTCCCGCAGTTCCCGCAGAAGATCGACGTGCTTCCGGCAATGCCTCGAGGCGGTGGAAGCGACCACGCCAGCTTCAACGCGGTGGGCGTGCCCGGTTTCTTCTGGTACGAGACGGGGCGGGCGGATTACCGCTATGCGTGGCACACCCAAAACGACCGGCTCGATCAGGCGATCCCGGAGTACCTGGTGCAGAGCTCGACGAACAGTGCGGTCGTGGCGTACAACATCGCTTGCGCGGAAACGCTGCTACCGCGCCAGACGCCCGCCCAGGCGCAGATCTTCGTGAAAGCGCCGACGATCGGCTCCAAGCACGATCACGACGACCTAGACCACGACCACGACATGCACGAGCCTTTCGTGCCCAAGAAGACGCGAGCCGTTCGCAAGGGCTGACCTTCGGTCGCCTCGCTTGGCACCGGGGTTCCGACTGTAGGTCGGAACCCCGGTCCCGTTTGGGCCTTGTGCCTCGGGGAAACCCCGCTAGAATGGACTCGTCTCCTGGAGCGACCCCATGGCCCCCTTCAAAGCGTTCGTCGTCGCCCTCCTGTTCGCGTCCGTCGGGATGGGCCGAGCCCAAACGGCCCGCGAATACACCTGGAAGATCGCCGGGTCGGAGGTCGGCAAGACGACGGTCACGACGGAGGTCGACGGGAGCTTCCGGTCCGATACCCGTCTGTCCGTTGCGACGATCCAAGTGCAGAGCGAGCTGACCGGACGCATCGAGGGCGGCAAACTCGTCGCCTACAAGCTCGTGCAGGGGACGCCGGGCAAACAGACCGGAACGTTCGAGGGTAAGGACGGCGCCTACACGGTGGTCGTGGACGGCAAAGAGGTGGATCACGGCAAGTTCGAGGCTCTGAGCGCCTACTTTTCCAACTACCATCCCTCGGCGACGGGTTCGATTTGCGCCGCGTTCGACCCGAAGGGACAGGCGTCCCAGAAGTTGCCGGTCTACGCGGTGGAGGGCTCGCGCGCCCTGAACCTTGAAACGGTCAAGTTGGCGAGCCGAACGGTGAAGGTGGCCGCCGGGTCGGTCGTCGTCGCCGTCTTTCGGCTCCGGTTGCCGGGGGTGGACGTGGATGTGTTCCTCGACCCTACGGGGGCGGTGGTGGGTTGGCTCGTGCCGTCGCAACGGCTCGAGGTCATCGCCAAGGGGTTCGAGAACCTGGTGGTGGACCCGACGACGGCGTACAAGGAACTCAGCCAGCCGACGATGGCGGCGACGATCGAGAAGGGCGTCACAATCCCGATGCGGGACAAGGTGTCGCTGGCGGCGGACGTGGCGCGTCCGGCGGGCGCGGGCAAGTACCCGGCGATCCTGGTTCGCACGCCTTACGGGCGGGACGCCTCCTTCATCGAAGGGGAGTGGTGGGCCAAGCGTGGCTATGCGTTCGTCTCGCAAGACGTGCGGGGTCGTGGGGACAGCAAGGGCGTCTTCACGCCCTTTCTCAACGAGCGGAAAGACGGGGTGGACACGATCGCCTGGGTGGCCAAGCAACCGTGGTGCAACGGCAAAGTCGGCATGATCGGCGGCAGCTACCTCGGGATGGTCCAGTGGCAGGCGGCCGTCGAACGTCCGCCCGCGCTCAAGTGCATCGTGCCGCAGGTCGCGCCCCCGGATCTGTTCTACAACTTCCCCTACGACCACGGCATTCCCATGCTGGCGTCCGCCGTCTGGTGGGGGCGAGTGGTCCTGGACAAGGCGGGGATGCAGGCCGCGTTCAACCCGATCGAGCGCATGGAAGGATTCCTGAAGTTGCCGCTTCCCGTCATCGAGAACGCGGTGCTGGGCTACAACGTGCCGTTCATCGACGACTGGTGGAAGCGGGACACGAACCGGGCGTTCGCCTCGGCGAACTACATGGGCGACCTGGACCGCGTGGACATCCCGGCGCTCCTGATCAGCGGCTGGTTCGACGGCGACGGGATCGGCACCAAACTCGTCTATGCGCGTCTTCGCGAACTGGGCAAGAAGAACCGCTATCTCGTCTACGGTCCTTGGACGCACCTCTTCAACACGACGACGCGCCTTGGCGACGTGGACTTTGGCCCATCGGCGATCAAGGAACTGAATTCGGTCTACCTACGCTGGTTCGACACCTGGCTCAAGGGGAAGGCGGTGCTCGCGGCCCTGCCGAGGGTGCAGGTTTTTGTGACGGGCGAGAACGTCTGGCGCTCGCTCGACGATTGGCCCCCGGACAAGTCGGTGAACCAGACTCTATTCTTGGCAAAGGGGGGGACGCTCGCCGGCGCCAAGCCCCGGCCCGGCACCGAGGCGTACGTCTACGACCCTTCGACGAAGAAGATCGAAAAGACTACGATGGAGATCGGACCTGGGCAGGGCACGACCGTCATGGCGCCCGACAAGAACGACAAGGGCCACTTGTTCTACCAGAGCGCACCGTTGACCGCTCCCAAAACGGTCGTCGGCCCGTTGGCGGTGGACGTCACCTTCTCGACCAACGTCGTCGACACCGATTTCTTCGCGGTGGTGCTGGACGTGGACGCGAAGGGCGTGCGGCGAGTCGTCGGCTTGCCCGGTAAGTTGCGGGCGATGTACCGGGAGGGAATGGACAAGCGGGTCCCGCTGAAACCGGGGAAGACCTACACGATCACCCTCGAGCCCTGGGACATCGCCCACCGCTTCGACAAGGGCCATCGGATCGCGATCATGTTGCGAAGCGAGATGTTCCCGGGTTACGCGCGCAACCTGAACACCGGCGAACCGGTCGCGACGGGGACGCGCATGGTTCCCGCGACGCAGACGATCCGGTACGGCGGAGCGAAGCCGAGCGCCTTTCGGTTCCGGGTTTTGAAGTAGCGGTCGAGCGGCTCGAACGCTAAGGCGCTTTGGCGACTTTGGCGGTCGTCGTGGTCGGGGCGGCGAGCGGCTTGGAAAGCGTTGCCAAATAGCCGGCGAGAGCGTCGCGTTCCTCGTCGGTACCGACCAACGGCGGCATGTAGCGGACGTAGGTGGAATCCTTCGTCGGCTTGTGGAGCAGATCGAGGAGCTTGACGATGTTCTTCTCGTCTCGGTTCTGAAGGAGCCGGGTGATGGAGCGGTAGCCGTCCCGGGTGTGGCAACTCATGCACTGGCCGCGGAACATCGCTTCGCCCCGGGCCAGCCGGGTCGTGTCGGGCGTCCACATGGATTGGCTCAGGTAGCCCTCCTGGTTGAGCCTTTCCACGTCTCGCACCCGGACGCCGTTGGAGTACATGTGGCCCCCGATCACGTAGGGTTTGCGCACGGTCTCGCGGGCATACTCGGTCGAGGCGGTGGCGACGGCGCCGAGGGCGAGGAGGCAAACGGCGTGGGCGAGGGAGAACTCGCGGGGCGCCCGGTACGCCAGGTAGTAGGCGATGCCGGCGATGGTGACGGTCGTGATGATCGTCAGCATCGCGATGCGCGTCACCTGGGTGAAGGCTCCGGAGCCGATGGTCGTCATGCCGAGTTCAAGCAGGTCTCGGCTGTTGGCAGGCATGGCGAGAAGAAACCAGGCCAGCGCGATGGGCAGACCGAGGACCATCGGGCCCAGCCAACGCGCGCTCCACCGCACCATCGCCGCGCGAATGTCGGCGAGCGCCTCGTCGTCCACCAGGGAGTAGGAGATGAGGGCGTAGATGCCGGCGAGCGACAGGCAAGCCAGGCTCCGCATGATCAGCGACGGGAAGTAGGTGGGGTTGAAGAAGGCGTACCAGAACCGGCTCGCTTCGTTGCCGGTGCCCGCGACCTCGAGCCATGCCGAGCCGGGCGTCAACATGAAGGAGAGAATGCCGTTGATGATGACGAGGGTAAGGAACGAGGAGACCGCATAAAGGCAGCCGACCTTCAGGTGCAGCTCCCGGGGAATTCGGTTCCACGTGTAGTAGTACACCGCCGCCGCCGCGAGTTCGATCACGAAGAACACCCACTCGATCGCCCAACCGAAGACGAAGTTGTGGATGAGGGCCGAGGTGGCTTCGGGGTGGACCAGGCCGATCGAGAACCAAATCCCGACGCCGGACACGGCGCCGAACACGCTCGTGATCACGAGGAAGAGCCTGGAGTGGCGCTGGAGCACCGGCAACCAGGCTTCCTTGCCCTCGCGATAGAGCTTCGCTTCGGCGACGGGCAGGTACAGCCCGCCACCAACCGCGAACCACGCGATCAGCACGTGGAAGATCGAGACGATGCCGATGACCCACGGCCCGCCGATACCAGGGACGTCCCAAAACGGATAGTTCATGGCGGATTCCTAACGGACCCCCAGGTAGCCCCAGATCGTCGTCACGATCAGAACGAGGACGACGAACAGGCCGAAGTTGGTGGTCTGGCGGCCGCGTTTGCCAACGGGCCGCTCGGTGTCGAAGACGGGAACGAGAAACCAAAGCACGAGTCCGAGCGTGAAGAGGACCATGCCGATGGCTTCGCCCGCCATCCCGGGGAAGATCCCCCCAAGGATCTTGAGGGTTTGAAACTGGCTCATGAAGTACCACTCGGGGTGGATGCCTTCCGGGGCGGGCATGAGCGGATCGGCCATCGGACCCAGTTGCCAGGGGAAGAGCGCCGCGCAGATCGCGATCGCGTTCAGCGTTACCAGCCAGATGGCGAAGTCCTTGACCAAGAAGTTGGGGAAGAACGGGATCGTCTTGCGCTCCGACTCGGGTTTCGTTTCCTCGGAGGGCGGCAGCGCGTTGCCGTGCTTCTGGACCAGCCAGAGGTGCAGTCCCAGCAGCGGCAGGTACAGCATCGGCAAGATCACCGCATGGAGGGCGAAGAAGCGCTGGACGGTGTGCTCGCCGACCTCAAGGGAGCCGCGAAGCAGGTTCGCGATCGGCGGGCCGATGAGCGGAATCGCGTTCGGCATCTCGAGCCCGACCTTGGTCGCGAAGTAAGCAAGGTCGTCCATGGGAAGCAAGTAGCCGCTGAAGCCGAAGGTCAGCCCCAGGAGCAACAGCAACATGCCGCTGAACCAACCGATCTCGCGCGGTCGCCGGTAGGCCTTCATGAAGAACACGGAGAACATGTGCACGAAGACCGACAGTAGGAAGATCGTCGCCGACCAGTTGTGGGCCGATCGAATCAGCCAACCGAAGTGGATTTGGTAGGTGATCTGGCGGACCGACTCGTAGGCCTCGGGGCCGGGCCGGTAGTAGACCATAAGGAGAATGCCCGTCAGCGCTTGGACGATGAAGCACACCAGGGCGATGCCGCCCCAGTAGTACCAGGCGCTGTGACGGTGTAGGGGAACGGTCTTTTCCTTCGCGGCGGCGAGGACCCCTTCCAGGCCCATCCGCTCGACCAGATAGGAGGTCGTCTTAGCCATGTTGCGCTCTCGTGATCAAGACCGAGCCAGGGGTCACGGCGACCACGTATTTCGTGAGGGGCCGAGGCGGCGGCCCGGAGATGTTCTCGCCCGTTTTGGCGTCGTAGGTTCCGCCGTGGCAGGCGCAGTGGATGTGGTCCTTCTTCGGGTCGTAGGCGACGGTGCAGCCCATATGGGTGCAGATCGCGTCGAGGCTGACCCAGGAGTCGTCCTGGTGGTGGATCAGGATCGCGGGCCGGATGCCGAACTTGAACATCAAGGCGGAGCCTTTGGGCAGTTTGTCGGCGTCGGGCAGGGTCACGTCCTTGACGGCGGCCATTTGGATGGACGCCTCGACGGGCGAGTTCAGGTAGCGGTAGATCGGGTATCCGATTGCGGCCGCGTAGGCGAGTCCGACGCCGCCCATCGCGACCCGGATGAAACCGCGTCGGGAAAAAGCCTCGTCCTCGGACGACGGGGAGGATGGGGGGTTTTGGTTCACAGCGTCACCTGCTCGGAGGGGGGGGTGGCCTTTCGCATCACGCTCAGCAACCAGTAGACGGTGCCCAGCATCACGACGAACAGCAACAGAAAGAGGTCGACGACCGACCAGTTGCTCGATTCGACGCGATTCCACACGTCGAAGCCCTTGGCCTTGAGGGTCGCGTCGCGGATCGCGTCGCGGGCGACGACCGACCCGGCGTTCGCGACGAAGGCGAGCAAGAGACCGGCGGTCCCGATGACGACGTTGCCCCTTCCGCGGAGCGCCTGGAACGCACCGAGGAGAGCGACAAGGGCGGCGGTGACAAGGAACGCGTACCCGCCGACCGTAAAGAGCGTGTTGCCCGCCAGCGCCTCGCCCACGACCTTAGGCTGGGCGTGGACGATACGCAGGGCGAGCACGCCTTGAAGCGCCGCCCCCAGGAGGGCCGACCACCCGCCAACCCGCCTCAGCGCCGCTTGGACGCCAGGGGTCAGATAGGCCATGTTCGAGAGGAGGAGAGCCCAGACGCCGCCGAAGAGCGGGCCGCCCGCCATCACGAACAGCCACCGAAGGGTCGTCGTGGGATCCCCCGTCGGCGCCTTGAGACCCAGAGGGCTGGCTTTGTACATCGCCTGCCACGCTTCGGGCCGGAGCATGAGGGTCATGTTCATGGCGTAGATCTGGCCAATGCCGAGGACCACCAAGAGCGCGAAGAACGCCTGCCACGCGGGCGAACGCTTGGCGTCGAACGCGGCGACGGTGCGGTACATGAGCCAGTAGGCCAGCATGAGCAGGGGGATCACCGAGAACCAAAGAACCCCGATCAGGACGCTGCTCGAGTAGATCGCGGGACCGTACAGCACCTGCGCGAAGAGGAGCGGCGGGACGCCGAGGTTGATCACCCACGTCATGATCACGGGGAGCCGCTTTGCCAGCGTGTAGGAGGCGGACAGGTGGGCTTCGCTCCGCCGGCGCCGGCCGGTCGCGTTGAGGCACAAGACCAGCAAGAGGGACCCGACGACGATCATGACGGCGGAGAAGTGGAGGGCGAGCGTGATCAGACTCAGCGCCTTCATCAGCCACACGGGCGCCGGAATGGGGATCGGATCGAGATGCGGGAAGGGCGCCATGGATGATAGAGGGTACGGCAAGGCGCGTCGGCGTGTCTGTCGTGAGTTCTCACGACAGAGGGGTCTCGGGCAGGCGCATAATGAGCACCGTGGAGTGGTCCGCCCTGTCCCGGCGCGAACGTCAGGTGATGGCCTTGGCGGCGTTGGGTTTGACCGACCTGGCGATCGCCAAGGAACTCGGCATCCGGATGCCGACGGTCAACACCTATTGGGCGAGGGTCCGCAGCAAGGTGGGCCACCACAATCGCGCCGAACTGGTCGCCGGGTACGTTCGCGAGAAGAGCGACGAGGAACTGCGCGTTCTCCGGGAGACGTGTGACCGACTCGCGGAAGAGGTTGCCGGGCGCGACACGTTGGTTCGGTCGGTGGCGACCTACGAGGCGTTGCTCGACGGCGCCCCCGAGGCGGTGATCGTCGTGGACGTGGAAGGCGTGATACGACGCGCGAATCCGGCGGCGGCCACGCTGTTCGGCTGGGAGGACGGGACCCTGGTCGGCGAAAGGATCGGCCGACTGATGCCGGAGTCGCTCCACGCCGTCCACCGCCGTTACCGGGAGGAATACCTGCGCGCCTCTCCGGGGCGACTGGAGATTCGTCCTTCGGAAGGGGCGGTCGCGTTGCGACGCGACGGGTCGCCGATTCGGGTCCGCCTGAGTCTGAACGCGACGGAGACGCCGGAGGGGCGGATGGTCGTCTGCTTCCTGACGTCTTACGGCGGATAGGTCGGACGACCGATGGTGGGGCTAGAGCGCGCGGCGGCCCCGCAGGAGGTTCACGATTACGACGATGACGGCGAGGATCAGGAGGATGTGAAGGAGGCCTCCCATCGTGTTGGCGGTCACCATTCCCAGAATCCACATGATTCCGAGGATCAGTACGATGGTCCACAACATGGTGCGTTCATGGTACGCGTCCCAGTGCGCGCGCGCACGTCCGCTTCTAGGCGTCCACAGTTCCTGCGACAGGCAAAGAGCAGACTTGTGTCTACAGAGTTGGACCGGTAGCCTGGAGTCCGATGATCACAACGACAATCAGAACCGGACGGAGGACGCTTGCGACGAGACACCTGCCCACGATGCTGTTCCTCGTCGCCCTGACGGTGGGGGGCGCGGCGAGCGCCCAGGACATTCGAGCGACGGTGGACGGCACCTACGTCAACTTCCCCGACGTGCAACCCCGAATGACGAGCACGGGCCACGTGATGGTGCCGGTGCGCGGCGTGTTCGAGCATATGAACGCGACCGTCGTCTGGGACAACGCTTCACAGACGGTGGTCGCCGAACGCGGCGCCGACAGCATTCGGCTGCCCGTCAACTCGAACACCGCGACGATCAACGGGCGCCAGGTCAGTATGAGCACCCCGGCGACGAACTACCAGGGACGCACGATGGTCCCGTTGCGCTTTCTCAGCGAAGCGCTCGGCGCGAGCGTCAAGTGGCTTTGGGAGTCGCGCACCGTGCAGATCCAGAGCGGCAACGGCCCCTCGAACACGACGCCCCCCGTCGCCGGATACACGCTGATGCAGGTGGACTCCGGCACCGTCATCCCGTTCAAGTTGAGCCAACGACTCAGCTCGGACGCGTCTTCGGTCGGCGACAAGTTCACGGCGACCCTCGATACGGCCGGCTCCTCCAACTACCAGGGCATCACGAACGGTGCGATCCTCGAGGGCCACGTCGAAGTGACGCGGGCCAAGTCCGGGGACACGCCGGGTGTGCTCGGCCTCGCCTTTGACCGCATCCGCATGGCGGACGGCCAGACCTACGCCATCGCCGGCGCCCTCATCGGGCTCGACGAGAAGAGCATCACGAATGAAAACGGGCGGCTGGTCGCCAAGCCGGGCAGCAAGAACGACAGTCTCAAGTATGTCGGCATCGGGGCCGGCGGCGGAGCGATCGTCGCGCTTCTCACGAAGGGGAACGTCGTGACCAACAGCCTGATCGGGGCGGCCCTCGGGTTCGTCCTGGGCGAGATTCAGAAGGACCCTTCCAAGGCGCGCAACGTGAACCTCGAGTCGGGAACTGGGTTTGGCGTCCGACTCACGCGGGACCTAACGTTCCAGGTTCCGACGGCGGGACGGACGGCGCAGCCGAGCTAACGGCCAATACTCGTTCCGAGCGGGGCGGCCCCTCCCGGGGGCAGCCCCGCTCGGTTGGCGACGACCCGACCATGGATCGCGCCAGAATCCGGTGTACAATCCATGAAGCCCCCAACCGATTCCAAGGCGGATTCCACCATGTCCACGCGCGCGCTGTCCCCCCGCGAAGAAGAGATCGTGGAACTCTCGATCTTGGGGCTGACGAACGACGCCATCGCCGCCAAGCTCTCCTTGAGCGTCGGCACGGTCAACACCTATTGGTTGCGGATTCGCCTCAAGGTCGGGGGCTTTGGTCGCACGGACACGGTCGCGAAGGTCATCACCGAGCGGGCGGAGAAGGCCTTGCGCGAGGCGAACGTCGAGCGAAAGGAGTTGGCCCACCACTTGGCCGATCGGGCGCACGACCTGCTCGAACTGCGGGCGGCGCTGGCTCTCCTGCAACTCGCGATGGACCAGATTCACTCGACGGTCTGGGCGACCGACCGGAACCTGAGAATTCACTTGATCGCGAACGGCGAAATGCCGACGGTTCCTCTCAGCGAGAGGCCGTCGAGGAGATCGTCGCGAAAGAACAGCGCATCACGAACAAGCGCATCGACGGCATCGTGCAGGCGGGTACGCGCGACGCCCAGGCCCAGTTCACGGGGTTCGATGGGGACAAGGCGGTCCACTGCGGCGTGGTGTGGGAGGTCGGGAAGACGGTCTACGAGATTTTTAAGTCGAAGGACCCGACCAACCTCGCGATCGACGCGCACCTGCAGGCGCTTGGGGGGATGGAGACCAGCGTGCGGCTGACGGGCGAGTTCCACAACATGACGTTGCGGACGATTCCCCTGACGGACGAGTCGAACGACATCATGGGCTGCATCAGCATCCTGAACGTCGTTGGCGCCTAAGCCGCCGCCTAGGGTACGGGGACGGTCGTGGGTCCGAGGTGGCGGAGAGGGTGGGATTCGAACCCACGGAGGCTTTCACCTCACCGCATTTCGAGTGCGGCGCACTAGACCACTATGCGACCTCTCCGCACGTGGGGAGTCCCATTATGGCCGATGGCCGCTCCGCGCGCTAGGGGCTTTCGAGGGGCAGGACACGGTTCCGCTCGGAGACGTAGGGCCCCGGTCGTGCGGCGGCCAAGTCGGGTCGAACGCCCGGAACGATGGGAAACACCGACCGGTTCGGCGAGCGTGCCGCGAGGCGGCCGGCTTCGGCCACCGCGTGGGGACCGGTCCAGACGAGGTAAGTGTTCTCCTCGGTCTGCAGGGCGGCGCAGAAAAGAGCCGTGGTCATCGGGGCGAGGCCCACGCCCAGAGACGTCAGATGGTGGGCGGAGGTCGAGGCCCACGTCATGAGCGCCGCGCCCGCCAGCGTCTCGCCCTTCGAGCCGAGGGTGAGAAAGCCGTAAGCGTGGGCGAGGCGGATCGCCTTGGCCGCGCCGCTCTCGCCGAAGGCGTCGGCCACCTCGGGCACGTTCAGGTCGATCGCGGCGGAAGCTTCCCCGACGGCGACCCCCAGCACGAAGGGCGACCGGGTTCGGAACCGCTCGATGGCGCGGGCGAGGGCGCGGCGGCCGGCGTTCAGCGCCGCGACGTCTCCGCGGGCGACGTAGTAGGCGAGGCAAGCATCGGCCCAGGCGAGATGATCGTTCAGGCGACCCGGCGTCCGGGGCTCGAGGAACCGGTGTGGCACGTCGGCGTCGGGTCCCAGGCGATTCCGCAGGGCCTCGTACAGCCGACAGGCTTGGTCCATCGGTTCGGGACGGCCCCACAGGCGCGCGGTGTCCAGCATTCTGGCGACAACGGTGGCGTTGACGTCCGTGTAGCCGTAGCCGGCATAGGTTTCCGGCTCCTTGGAGGCTTCCGCCCGAAGTTGGGACAGGACCTCCCGGAACTCCGGCGAAGAGGCGCGCAGCATCCCCCAGTCGGAAACGCGCACGAGCATCTGCACGTTGTTCTCGACAACCATTCCCAGGTGGGCGACCGCCCAACGCTCCTTCGGCGGTTCGAGGGTTTGCGCGAGGCGTCGGGGTCCGAAGCTCGATCGTCGGCTTCTCTCCCGGTACCCCTCGTCGCCGACCCTTGCCGCCGGAACCAGGTCCTCGGTCGTCCAGAAGCGCCGGGTCAGCGTGAACCACGCGCTTTCGGCGAAGGTGTCATAGGCGGGTTCGCGGAGCACGCGCGCGGCTTGCGCAAGCATGGCCATCATCTCCGCGTTCTCGACCGCCGGCTTGTCCAGTTCGACGCCGACCCAGTTCAGGAGGGCGGCCTGCTTGAAGAACCCGCCGTCCACCCAGTCCACGACGTGGGACCGGAGCGCCGGGTCGAGGGTCGTGCGGAATTCGTCGTACCGTCCGGTCAGGAGAAGGAAGCGCCAGGCGGCGGGCAGCAGAGGCTGGAAACTGGGGATCACCGTCGGCTCGTTGCGAACCGGGAACCCTCCGAAGCGTCGGTTCGCGGACCGGACGAGCGCCTCGGTGTGGCCGAAGAACGGGATCGTCCCGGTCGTCGAGACGGCGCTCTCCAGGCGGTCGAGGTCGTCCTGCTGACGGGCGTGGGCGGACACGATGGCGGGGTCCAAGCGACGCTTGCGCTCGAGTTCTCGACGGAACTCCTGCAGTCGTCCCCGGATGTGGATCGGTTCGAGAGGCTCTTCGCGGTGCTTGCGAAGGATCGTCCGAAAGAGCTTTCCGTCGGGCTCGAACACCAGCATCTGTAAGTCGTACTGGAAGCGCATTTCGGCGCGGGAGAGCGGGTAGACGAAGGCCCCCCACTCGGGCTGTTCGGCCATGTCCACCCGAGCGCACAGGTAGTTGCGGTTCAGGTAGACGCGAAGTTCGAGATCCCGGAACACGATGTCGTCGGCGATACGGCCGGCTCGGCTCCAAGCGTTCCCCACCACGACCAGCACCATGCGGTCGAGGCGGCGGGCTTGCTCGAACAACGCGGGTGAGAGACGGTGCCAATGGACGCGTTGATCGGCGGCTTGCCGAAGGTACGGTTCGGTCGCCGATCGGAGTTCGTTGGGCTCGTCCCCTCCCGAACCCGCTTCCAGGCGCGACATGACCAGCCCCACCACGACCAAGGTGGCCAACACATAGGTGACGACACGAAAGCTGGGGCGCTGGGCCATCATCGGCTACCCCTCGTCTTACCCGTTCCATGAGCTTCCACGTTGCGGGCCGAGGGCCCGGGCGCACGGCCCGACCGGACCCCCTGTGCTACAATCCCGGCATATGCCGATCTCCCTCGACGAAGTTCGTCACGTCGCAAGACTGGCGCGCCTCGATCTGGACGAAGCCGAGATGCTCGCCCTGCAGGGCGAACTGAACGCCCTGATCGGACATTTCACCGACATCCAGAACGTCAACGTGACCGGGGTCGAGCCCACGTCCCACGCGGTCAACATGAACAACGTTTGGGCGGAGGACGAGGCGGATGATCCGTTCGCGCGGGACTCGGCGCTCCGGAACGCGCCCATGAGTCGGGCGGGCCTGTTCGTCGTGCCGACCATCATCGAGGATTGACGCGCGTTGCCTACCCGACTCTCCGCCACTCGGTTAGCCGCCCGCTTGGCCGCGAAGGAGTTGGGGGTCCGGGAGGTGGCGCAAGCCCACCTCGACCGAATCGCCACGCTCGACGCGACCCTCGGCGCCTTCCTGACTGTCGATCCCGATGAAACGATGCGCTGGGCGGACGCCGCCCAGGCAAAGATCGACGCGGGCGAGGCGGGACCGTTGACGGGCGTCCCGATCGCGATCAAGGACAATCTCTGTACCGCCGGGGTTCGTACGACGTGCGCCTCGCGAATCCTCGAGAGCCACGTGCCGATCTACGACGCCACGGTGGTGCGGCGTTTGCGCGAAGCGGGGTGCGTGATGGTGGGCAAGACGAACCTCGACGAGTTCGCGATGGGTACGTCCACCGAGAACAGCGCGTTCCAGGTCACGCGCAACCCGTGGGACTTCGACCGGTCGCCCGGGGGGAGTTCGGGCGGGTCGGCGGCAGCGGTCGCGGCGGAGATGGCGCCTTTGGCGTTGGGTTCGGACACCGGAGGATCCATTCGGCAACCGGCGTCGTTGTGCGGCATCGTCGGCTTCAAGCCGACCTACGGACGGTGTTCGCGTTACGGCTTGGTGGCGTTCGGCTCGAGCCTCGACCAGATCGGTCCCTTTGCGCGAACCGTGGAGGACGCGGCCCTTCTCGCGGAGGCGATCACCGGCCACGACCGGCGCGACAGCACGTCGGCGAACCACCCGGCGATCGCGACCCAGGCGCTGAAATCGGGCACTTTGAGGGGCGCGCGGCTGGGGGTGCTTAAGGAGACCCTGGGAGAGAGCACCGACCCTCGCGTGACCCAGGGGGTGGAGCGGGCGCTCGATGCCCTTCGGGCAGAGGGAGCGGACGTCCACGAGGTTTCGATTCCGTCGATCGGCTACGGCGTGACGACCTACTACATCATCGCCCCGGCGGAGGCCTCCAGCAACCTGGCGCGTTTCGACGGGGTTCGGTACGGACTTCGGGTGGAGGGCAAGGGGCACATCGGCATGATGGAGGCCACCCGGGCGGCGGGATTCGGCCACGAGGTCAAGGCGCGCATCATGATCGGCACCTACGCCCTTTCGGCGGGCTACTACGACGCCTTCTACCTTCGGGCCCAGCAAGTGCGGGCGCTGATGCGGCGGGACCTCGAGGCGGCTTTCCAGGACTTTGATCTGCTCGTTTCACCCACCAGCCCGGTCCCGGCGTTCAAGATCGGGGAGTTGACGAGCGACCCGCTTGCGCTCAAGATGCTCGACTACTGCACCATCCCGGCGAACATGGGTGGCTTCCCCGCTTTGTCGCTCAACTGCGGGTTCGCGGACGGCCTGCCCATCGGGTTGCATCTGATGGGCCCGGTTTTGGGCGACGAGAGGTTGCTTCAACTCGCGTATTGTGTCGAGCGAGCCCTACCGGACGCCACCGGGCGGCCGCCGCTACCGTAACAAGGCTCGGGTATGGACGACATCGAACGCCAGGACCGTCGGCTTTTCCTGCAAGAGGCGATCCAGTTTTGGCGCGTGTTTTTCCTGGGCGGGCCGCTCGCCGCCTTGGTGTTCTTTGCGTCGCCGCACGATCCTCTCTTTGCCGCCCTGTTGGGCGGTCCGCTACTGGCTTGGTGGGCGGTCGGGGCTTACCAAGACTCGGTGAAGCGACGGTTTTCTTCCAAGCGCCTCGAGGGGCTTTGGAAGGAGTGCGAGAACCGGCTGAGGCTGTTCGACGCGGTTCGCCAGAAGATGCGGAAGGAGCAGTTCGCCGATCTGCAGGAGATGCCCAAGACCGTGCATCGGGTCGGCCAAGGTCTCTACGCCGCGCTCCGGCGCGCGGACTTGATCGCCAAGGACGTCCAGTCGACCGAGCGCGAACTGCACGCCCGCCCGCCCGTCTGGCACAGCTCATCGAAGGACTCGCAGACCCAGGAACTCTACCAACTCGCCGATCGGAACATCGCGGAGTACCGCCAGCATTTCCAGGGGGTCATGGCGGGGGTCCAGCGAACCGAGGCTCAGGCCGCCGTGTTCATCACCACGGTGGACACGCTACGGATGAAGCTTATTGGCTACCGGTTCGCCGGGAAGGGGCCGGAGATGTCGCATCGCGAGTTCCTCAGCGCGCTCAGCGAGGCAAAACTCCAGCTTCACGCGATCGACCACGCGCTGGAGGAACTCGACTTCAGCACGCCGCTAGACCCGCCGGTCCAGGTCGAGCCGGACGTCGCTCGCGCTTCGACGTTCACGACGCCAGCCCCGATCCCGCCCGACGACCAGACGGTCCGCTTGAACGACGGCCCCCCGCCTCCTCCGCCGGACGCGCGCCGACCCTAGTGGGTCGCCGGTGTCTGCGTCTCCACTCGGTCGAGCTTGCCGTCGCTGATGTGGAAGATGCGGTCCGACACGCCGAGCATCTTGTGGTCATGGGTGGCGGCGATCACGGTGACCCCCTGCTCCTGGTTCAGTTTTCGGAGCAGGTCGATGATCTCCTGGCCCGTCTTGAGGTCCAGGTTCCCGGTCGGTTCGTCGGCGAGGATGATCGCGGGCGAGTTGGCGAGGGCGCGGGCGATGGCGACCCGTTGCTGTTGCCCGCCCGACAGTTCGCTCGGACGATGATGGTAGCGGTGGCCGAGGCCGACGAGGTCGAGCAGCTTCATGCCCTTCTCGTCCGCCTCGTCTGGCGACGTTCCCGCGAAGAGCATGGGGAGGGTGACGTTCTCCAAGGCGGTGCGCACGGTGATCAGGTTGAAGGTCTGGAAGATGTAACCGATCGTGTGGCAACGCAGGAAGGCCAGTTCCTTGGGCGTGAGTTGGGCGATGTCCACCGAGTTGATGAAGACGGAGCCTTCGCTGGGTCGGTCGAGGCCCCCGATCATGTTGAAGAACGTGGATTTGCCCGATCCGGACGGACCGACGATCGAGAGGTACTCGCCGTCGAAAATCTCGCACGAGACGCCGTTGAGAGCGCGGACGGAGGCCTCGCCTTCCCCGTATTGCTTAACGAGGTCGGTGGTGCGAACGACGACCTCGCCCATCTAGACCTCCACCCGCAACGCGGCGGCAGCGGGCATCCGCGCCGCCTGGATCGCCGGGAAGATCGCGGCGACGACGGTCAGCACGAGGCCGAGGACGGTGCCGAAGCCCATCACGGCCCCGACCGCGCTCGGAGGAGCGGGTTGGCCCATCGCGCGGGTGGCCATCGCCATCAGGCCGGCGCCGAAGACCGACCCGACCACCGAACCGAGCAGGCCGAGTTGGAGCGATTCGAGGAAGTAGACCTTGACGACGAAGGTGTCGGACGCGCCCAGACACTTCATCGTACCGATCTCGCGGAAGCGCTCGGTGACCGACATCAGCATCGAGTTGGTGATGCC
Organism: Fimbriimonadaceae bacterium; assembly: GCA_026129685.1. GTDB lineage: Bacteria > Armatimonadota > Fimbriimonadia > Fimbriimonadales > Fimbriimonadaceae > UBA2387. The sequence goes on along the minus strand of JAHCHO010000007.1, from coordinate 71,445 downwards.
GACCAGGCACATGACGAGAGAGGTGGCGACGAGCCACTGGTTGCGGGAGACGGCGGCCGCGTCGGCCCCCTTACCTTCGGCGGCCTGCAACACCTGCATGCTCGAGAAGAACGCGATGCCGAGGGCGACGCCGGCGGCGGTGATCGCCTGACGCCAAAACCGCACGCGGATGCTGGCCCGGGCCTGATGCCAAGCGACCCAGAACGGGGGATCCGTGTTCCTAACGTCGCTTGCTCGCATGGACCTCGGGAACCAGCATCGTGATCAGCCGTCGTTGGGCGAGGGTGTGCAGGAAGGACCCAAGGGCGGTTTCCGCCTCGATGCGGTTCAACTTATACCGTTCGCGGAGGGAGCGGGCGATTCCTTCTACCGTGTGCTCACCGTCGCACATCGCCCAGATCGACGCCCCGATTTCCTCGAGTTCGAAGGTCTTGGTCAGCGGTCTGCCAAACCGGGCGAGGCGGGCTTTGAGCCCGACCGAGGTCTCGGCGACGTTGGCGCGCAGACGAATCACGCCGTCCTCGCCCGCTTCGGCGACGACGATCGGGTTTCGAACGGGTCGAGCTCGACGGAACACCTTGGGGTCCATCGGCTTGCGCGCCGGGAAGATGCGCTCCATCAAGCGAGCCAGTCCCAATTTGGCCTCCTTTGGGGGTCGCGGGTGCGCACGGACAGGGTGATCAGCCGGTTCGCGGCGACGTCGTAGCGGACAAGGGCCTCGCGCGGACGGAACCGGCTGCTTTCGCGCAACCGGACGAGGTTCTGCTCGACCGTCGCCTCTCCATTCGGAAACCCGAGGGCCGCGCGGGCCCAGGGCTCCAACCCGTGTCGGGCCACCAGTTGCTCAGCAAACGACCACCGGCCCGCCTCGATGCGAATGCCGCGATCCTCCCAGGCGAACCAGACCTTGCCTGAATGCAACGTCCTTTTCGTCAGGCGAGGTCTTCCCGGCAGGAGTACGGCGAGATCGAACAGCGACCAGAGCTCGGGCGTCTCGGGCGTCGAACGGAACGAGTCCAGCGCACGACGCAACGGGGCAAGAAGGTTGTCCTTGCGTCCCCCCGCGACCTCGACGAAGAACACGCGCGCCGACTCGGCGCAGTGGAACACGGTTCCCCTTCCCTGGCCGGCGCCGATCCAGCGGTACTCGGTGCCGCGATCCCCGTCCTTGGTCTCTTTGTGGAAGTCGACTCGCGCCTTCTTCGCATCGCGGGCGAGCGACCGGAAGTACCCCCCGAGCCGGTCCGAGAGGTTGGGGGCGCGTTTCGCCTTGGTCCATCGAATCTGGAGGGCGATTCTCCCGGTGGAGGCGAGGCGCACGTAGCCCGCGTCCCGGGACCCGATCAGGGAGGCGGGCGCCCAATCGGACGGGTGTTCGACGACGAACCCGTACCAACCGAAGCGGGCGAGTTCGGCCACGGGGCGAGGTTACTTGTCCGCGCCGGTCGGCGCTTTCGTCTCTTCCTCGACGGCGGACTGGAGCTGGCGTTTTCCCTCTTCGAGCCCCTTCTGCAGTTCGCCCACGCCCTTTCCGACGCCGCGCATCAGTTCGGGAATCTTCTTGCCGCCGAACAGCAGAAGGACGACGACGAGAATCCAAATCCATTCCGTGCCGCTGGGCAGACCGAATGCGAGCGTGTTCATCATGAGGAGGCGACGTCCTCGGGCGGTGCGAGCCCGTCGTTTGAGTATACGCCAAGAGGGACGGGCGCGTTCGGCCGGTTCATTCGGCGTTCGGGGCCGACCGCGTGTCAGGAAAGGGGAAGGGCAGCTCGGGATACTGCCTGGAAGGCCGAGGGTGCACGCGCGCACACAGGGAGCCGGCAAGGCTACCGGCCTAGACAAAGGGACCCAACAAGGGCGACCGGCTGGGAGGCTGTTCCCCCGGCACAATGCGGGCATGTTGTGTACCAGAGATCGAACCCGCGGAGCCCGGGCGTGGCTGTTGGGAGCGACGATCGCCGTCTCCTTGACGTTGCCCGCCGGGGTTCACGCTCAGGGCGGCACGTTGCGGCCCACGAATCGGGTGGCCTTCGTCTACGATAGCCGATCGCTGGAGAACAACTGGCATATCCGGCGCGCCTACGACTCGGCCCTTGAAGAGATCGGCATTCGGCCCGTGTGGAAGTCGACGAACGACCTTGCCCTGCTCTCGAACAACGATCTCGTCTACCAGTTCAAAGCGATCGTCTTTCCCGACACGCTCGCCCAGACGCTGCCCAGTGGACTGAACGCGCGGATGACCGCCTACGCGCAGGCCGGGGGCAACGTGTTGGCGATCTTCGACCCGGGCATTCGCGATGCCAACGGGTTCTTTTTGCCGGACCCGGAGTTCAAGAGCCTGCTCGGGGTGGACTACTTCCGCTACGACGAACTCGGCGTCCTCGCCTTCCAGTTTGGGCGCGTTCAGTTCCCGAACGCGGCGACCGCCCGGGCGTGGCACATCCAGCCGGGTCGGGTTGACTCGAGCAACAGCATCGTCGGCTACGTGTACGGCCAGTTGCGCTACCCGATGACGACCGCGTCGGTGACGTCCGGCGACGTCACGGTCTCGGCGGCGGAAGGCACGAGTCCGGTCTTCGCCACGCGAGCCATCGGCTCGGGCAAGGCCATGCTCGTCAACGCCCCGATCGGCTACCTCAAGGGACGCGGCGACGGCCTTCTGCTGTCCAGCGCCTTCCATACGTTCTTCTTCGACGTCTGCAAGATGCCCCGGCTCATCGCCTCGCCGGGTGGCGTGGGCGGGATGGTCATGAATTGGCACGTGGACTCGGACATCGAGCACGACACGCTGCCCCGCGTTCAGTCGGCCGGTCTGCTCCGGCCGAGCCTCACCCAGGACTTCACCGTCACGTCCGGCCCCGACTTCCAGGCACCGGGCGACGGGAAGGGGTTCGCGGCGACGACGACCGGACGCCCGTTCTTGGAGGGCCTCATCCCCTTCGGGCCGATCGGCTCGCACGGGGGTTGGGCGCACGACTGGTTCGCCTTCTCGGTTCTGAGCGGGGCGCTCCAGGAGCAGGACATTGCCTACTACATCGCCCTCAACGGGGCGGCCCTCACCGAGGTCACGGGCCAACCGGTGCGTAGCTACGCAGCGCCGCAGGGGGTTCATCCGCAACCGATGACGACCCGGATTCTGGAGCAGCAGGGCGTGGACGGCTACTACTACGTCGGCGATACCGGATGCGCCCCGACCCGGACCTATTGGGACGGCCAGATGGTCTCGGAGACGACCTGGGCCTTCCCGCTCTCGACGTACCAAAACTACGCGTCGCTCTACGAGTTCAAGCTGAACCGGGTCCGCAACGCGGACGTGCTCGCCTGGCTGAAGGGCCTGGCCGACTTCTGCGCCGACGACAAGACGATCCGGATCATGTACAGCCACCCGTACGACCTGATCTACCAACGGTACGAGAACATGTTCGGAAAGTTCCTCAACCATTGCGAGAACCTCCAGAACGGCGGAACCCTCAAGCTGGACAGCATGACCTCCTTCACCCGGTTTCTGCGACGGTACGTCAAGACCCGATTCGAGACGTTCATCGACGGGACGGGCAAGAACATCGTCGTGAACCTCGAGAACCCGGAAACGCTTCAGGATCTGGCGTTCGAACTTCCGGCCGGGTCGCTCAAGGCCAACTTCACCGTTCCGTTTGGCCTGCAGTTGCGGACGGACGCCAAGGGCAACTATGTCTTCAAGGTGACGCGCGATCGCCGTGCCCTCACCTTCCAGTTGCCTCGGCCCTAGTCGCCAGGCGAAAGGAAGGCGGCCCTCCCGGTACCGGGAGGGCCGCCTTTTGCGTTGGTGCGAGGTTCAGCGGCGCGGTCGGAACCGGGCGCTCACATCCTCGTCGTCGTCCCGCTTCCGCTTGGGAAAGGCGTCGGGAACTTCCGGCGCGTTCGCGGGGCCTTCGCTGTGCGGCGCCGCCGCAGGCGGTTCGGGAGCGTGCTCGCGCGGTTCCGTCCGTTCGGGTCGGTCGCCGCGATCGTACGGACGGTCTCCGCGATCCGGGCGCGGTCCTCGGTCGCCTCGGTCGGGGCGGGGACCCCGGTCGCGGTCGAATCCACGCCCGCCTCGGTCGCCACCACCGCCGCCGCGACCTCGATCCCGGTCGAATCCGCGACCTCCCGGGGCGCGCGGAGCAGGGGGCGGGGCCTCGGCTTCCGCGTTCCCTTCCATGTTCGGGTGGGACTGCGGGATGCCCAGGGCGGTGAGGTTGATGCGGCCCATCGCGTCCACTTCGTGGACCTTGACATTGATCGTGTCGCCGACGCTCACGACGTCGTCCGGACGGCGCACCTGGCGGGTGCTGAGTTGCTCGGTCGGGACCAGACCCTCGCGGCCCGGGAGGTACTCGACCATCGCGCCGCGGCCCATGAGCCGGCTGACCTTGCAGTTCGAGAACTCCGCGCCGACGGCGACTTCGGTCGTGATAGCCTTGATCGCGGCGATCGCCTTGTCGCGAGACTCTCCGTCGGTGGCGGCGACGAGCACGCGACCATCCTGCTGGATGTCGATGTCCGCGCCGCTTTCGGCGGTGATCTTCTTGATCGTCGCGCCACCGGGGCCGATGAGGGCGCCGATCTTTTCGACGGCGATCTGGACGGTCACGATCTGCGGGGCGTGGCGCGAGATTTCGGAACGGTGGGCCGAGATCTCATCCTGAATCACGTCGAGGATCTGGAATCGTGCCTTCTGGGCTTGGGCGAGGGCCGACTCGAGGACGTGGTCAGGGATGCCGTCCAGCTTCGTGTCGAGTTGAAGGGCGGTGATCCCGTCGCGCGTTCCGGCGACCTTGAAGTCCATGTCGCCGCAGAAGTCCTCCATGCCTTGGATGTCGGTCAGGACCTTGTACGTCTTGCCGTCGGACATGAGTCCCATCGCGATGCCCGCCACCGGGGCTTTGATGGCGACGCCCGCATCCATCAAAGCCAGGGTCGAACCGCAGACCGACGCCATCGACGTCGATCCGTTGGATTCGAGCACCTCGCTGATGAGGAGCAGCGTGTAGGGGAAATCGGGATCGTCGAGCGGCACGACCGCTTTCAGGGCGCGCTCGGCGAGGGCGCCGTGGCCCACTTCGCGTCGGCCCGCGCCGCGCAGCATCCGCACTTCGCCAACACTGTACGGGGGGAAGTTGTAGAAGTGCATGTAGCGCTTGTCTTCGTCGTCTTCGAGGCCGTCCACAATCTGGGCGTCCTTCGGGAGTCCGAGGGTGGCGACGGTCATGACCTGAGTTTGGCCGCGGGTGAAGAGGCCCGAACCGTGCACGCGCGGCAGGATGCCGGCGGTCGCGGAAAGGGACCGAATCTCGTCGAGTTTGCGTCCGTCCGGCCGCTTGTCCTCTTCGAGGATGAGCTTGCGAACGGTGCCCTTGACGACCTTGTCGACCGCTTCGGCGAGTTGCGCGAGCTTGGCGGGTTCCTCGGCGAAGACCTCTTTGTAGCGCGCGATCAGCTCCTTGTTGAGGTCGCTGAGGGCGGACTCGCGAGACGCCTTGTCCGGGTTGAAGATCGCCTCGGCGACTTCCTTGCCGCAATCCTTCTTGATGCGATCGACGAGTTCGGGGTCGACCTCGGCGGAGATGAACTCGCGCTTGGCCTTGCCCGCCTTCGCGGCAAACTTCTCGAACTCGACGCACATCAGTTTGATGGCGTCGTGCCCGACCTTCATCGCGGCGATCATGTCGGCCTCGGAAACCTGCAACGCACCCGCTTCGACCATCGAAATGGCGTTCTTGTGACCGGCGAGAACGAGGTCGAGATCGGACTCGGCCTGCTCGGCCAAACTCGGGAAGACGATGAACTCCCCGTTGACTCGGCCGACGCGAACGCCCGCGATGGGTCCGGCGAAGGGAACGTCGGAAACGGCCAGCGCGGCTCCCGCTGCACAGATCGCGAGGACGTCGGGGGGGCACTCCTTATCGACGGCGAACGGCATGCAGATGACTTGGATGTCGTTGCGCATACCCTTGGGGAAAAGGGGTCGGATGGGTCGGTCGATCAGTCGGCTGACGAGGATCGCCTTTTCGCTGGGACGTCCGCCGCGCTTCATGAAGCCGCCGGGGATTTTGCCCACGGCGTACTTGCGCTCTTCGTAGTCGCAGACGAGGGGGAGAAAGTCGATGTTCTCTCGGGCTTCCTTAGACATCGTGGCCGTACCGAGTACGACCGTCTCTTGCATGCCGAGAAGAACGGCGCCGCCGGCTTGATTGGCGACGCGGCCGGTTTCGATGCTGAGGGTCTTGCCCCCAACCTCGAAGGTGTGTGTATGGATCAATGTGGCCTCCTTACCGAGGCTTCACTTCGCGAATGCCGAGCCTCTGGATGAGGGTTCGATAGCGGTCGATGTCCTTGCGGCGGAGATAGCCCTCGAGCCGACGGCGCTTGCCGACGAGCATCATGAGGCCGCGCCGCGAGTGGAAGTCCTTTTTGTTGCCGCGCAGGTGCTCGGTGATCTGTTGGATTCGAGCGTGCAAGATCGCGATCTGCGCTTCGGGGGACCCCGTGTCGCCTTCTTTCAAACCGTATTCGGCCAGCAAGGCCGTCTTTTTATCCTTGGGCAAAGGCATGTTGCGAGTTGAGTGCCTCCAGTTTCCTGGCGGCCGGGGCGGATAAGCCGCTCTCTGCAAACCCCCTCGGGAGTCTCCAAACAACGGCCTAGGACGCTACCCGACCAACAGCGCACTGTACCTTGCCGGCCGAAGTGGTGTCAAGGACGAAGGGCCGCCGCTCGTTCACGCCTTCGGGGTGAAGCTGGTGCCGCAACCGCATCCACGGGCGGCGTTCGGGTTGTCGAACTTGAAGCCGCCGCCGAGGAGAGCGGCGGAGAAGGTCAGGGTCGCGCCCTGTAGGAACCTGGCGGACTTCGGGTCGCACACCAGGCGCATGCCTTCGAACTCGGCGACCAGATCGTTCGCGCGGGGGGCGTCCTCAAGGCGCGTCACGTACTCGAGACCCGAGCAACCGCCACCTTTGACCCCGACGCGGAGGACTTTTCCTTCGTTTTCCGCCCGCGCCAGAATGCGCCGAAGGCGATCGAGGGCTTCGGCGGAGGGGCGGACCGGAAAGTCGTTCTCAGTGGACATTCGTGACTTGGCGCAGCTCGTGGTTCTTGAGCCCGGCCCGGTCCTTGGGCAGGTCGAGGATGGAGACTTCGGCTTCCGCCAAAAGGTCGGCGAGCGACACCCGGTCGAGCACGGTGTCCACGGCGTCCTGGATCTGGCGCCAGACCGAGCGGATCGAGCACGAGCCGACGTGAGTGCACATCGTCAGGAGGCCCGAGTGCTTGGCGCAGAACCGCTTGTCGTACAGTTTTCCGCCGAGGACCTCGAGCACGCCGGAGATGGCGATTTCCTCGGCCGGCCGGGCGAGGCGGTAGCCACCGATGTGACCACGGGTCGAGTTGATGAACCCGGCCTTGCGAAGGATGCTGAGGAGTTTAGCGGTGTGGTGTTCCGACAGGCCCTCCTCGCGGCTGATCTCGGGAATGGTGGCCGACTCCTTGAGCCCGATCGTGATCAGGCATCGAAGGCCGTATTCTTCTTGCGCGCTGAATTTCATGGCTATAGCAGCCCGAGTTCTAGTTTAACCTCGTCGGGGATGCGGTCGATGGTAAACGGTGGGTCCCAGACTAGGTCCACTCGAACCCGGCCAACACCGGGGACGTTGCGGACGGCGCATTCGACCTCCCCGGGCAGGATTCCCGCGACCGGACAAGCGGGGGAGGTGAGGGTCATCTCGATGGCGACGTCCGCGTTTTCGGCGACGTCGATCGTGTAGATGAGGCCGAGATCGTACACGTTCACGGGGATTTCGGGGTCGTAGACCGTTCGGATGGCCTCGATCGCCTCGGCTTCCAGCATGGAACGCTCGATCGAGTTCAGGGAGCGGGCGGGAGGATCAATCGGATTCGGCAACGGTGGCTCCCTCCAAGGCGGCTTTCAACGTGTGCCACGCGAGGGTGGCGCACTTGACCCGCATCGGATAGTCCTTGACGCCGCAGAGGGCGGCGATTTCGCCCAACGACTCGTCGTCCGGTTCGGCGTCGCCGCGGACCGCCCCCTGGACCTCGTCGAACAGCGCGAGGGCTTCGGCGACGGTCTTTCCGGTCACCGCTTCCGTCATCATCGAGGCGGAGGCGGTCGAAATGGCGCACCCGTTGCCCGTGAAGGTCACGTCCACGATGCGTTCGCCGTCGGTTTTGACGAAGACGGTCACGCAGTCGCCGCAGAGGGGGTTGTGCCCTTCGGCGTGCCCGTCCGATGGCTCCATCGCCCCGAAGTTCCGGGGGCGACGGTTGTGGTCGAGGATGACGTCTTGGTACAGGTCGTCGAGCATCACGTGAAGAGCTCCCGAGCGTACGACACCCCTTCGACCAGGGCCTCGACCTCTTGGTGCGTATTGTACAGGCCGAACGAGGCGCGCGCGGTCGCAGGGATGCCGAAGCGTTCCCAGAGCGGCTGGCAACAGTGATGGCCGGCGCGGATGGCGACCCCGCGCCGGTCCAGGATCGTCGCCAGGTCGTGGGGATGGACGCCCTGGACGGTGAAGGACACGATTCCCGCCCGTTCCGGTGCGGTTCCGTAGAACCGTACTCCCGGGACCACCGCAAGCTTTTTGCGGGCCAGTTCGGCGAGTTCGCATTCGTGCGCCGAAATCGCGTCCATCCCGGTTTCGGCGAGGAAGCGAAGGGCTTCGCCGAGCCCGACCGCTCCCGCGATGTTCGGGGTGCCCGCCTCGAATCGCTGGGGCGCCGCTTTGAAGGTGGTCTTTTCGAACGAGACCCGGGCGATCATGTCGCCGCCACTTTGGTAAGGGGGGAGTTCCTCGAGCAGCGCGCGCTGACCGTAAAACGCGCCGATGCCGGTCGGTCCGTAGGTCTTGTGCCCGGAAAAGGCGTAAAAGTCGGCGCCGAGGGCTTGGACGTCGACCTTGAGATGGGGGGCGGCCTGAGCGCCGTCCACGACGACGATCGCGCCCGCCGACCGAGCGTCGCGGGCGATCTCGCAAACGGGATTGACGGTCCCGAGCGCGTTCGAGACGTGGGTCACCGACACGATCCGCGTCCGAGGTCCGAGCATGTTGCGGTACGCCTCCAGGTTCAGGCGTCCGTCTTCGGTCACGGGGACCACGCGGATCGTCACCCCGATACGTTCCGCAACGAGCTGCCACGGGACGATGTTCGCGTGGTGCTCCATGTGCGTGAGGAGAATCTCGTCGCCCGGGCCGAGTCCCTGACCGAGCGAGTGGGCGAGCAGGTTCATCGCTTCGGTGGTGCCGCGCACGAACACGATTTCGTTCGGGTGGGCGGCGTTCAGGTGGGCCGCGACGGTGGCGCGGGCGCCTTCGTACGCCTCGGTCGCTTCCTGGCAGAGCTTGTAGGCGCCCCGATTGATGTTCGCGTTCGACGTCTCGTAGAACGCCCTTGTCGCTTCGATGACTCGCCGGGGCTTCTGCGCCGTCGCCGCCGAGTCCAGGTAGGCCATGGGGTAGCCGTGCAGGGTGCGATCGAGAATCGGGAACTGCGCCCGCAGAATGCCGACGTCGAAGGTTTCGGTCGTCACGACGCGCCTCCTGCGCACCAAGCGAACAGACGCGCCCACTCTTCGCGTTGACGCCGAACCAGTTCCGGATCGTCGGTCCCGCGGGCGGCTTCGACGGCGTCCACGAGCGCGGCCGGGTTGCCTTCGATCCCGGGGTGCGGACCGACCCTTCGCCACCAATACTTGCTGTTCCAGAAGTCCCCCTCACGGCGATGCATGATCGCGTGCCAGGCGGCGCCCGTCGGTCCTTCGATGCCTTGGCTCACGCGGTGGCTTCGCTCGAGATCGTCCACGTAGAGCCAAACGGCGGCGACCAAGGGCGGATCGCTCGCCAAGCGCTCGGCGGTCTCGGAGGCGACGGTCAGGATGGTCGCGTCCATCGGCTCGGATGGCGTGAGCCTCGTCATCGCGCGTTCCAACGGGAGCCGCTCAAAGAGCGGCCGAACCGCTTCGCGCACCTCGTCTCGCAATGATTCGAGCATGATGTCGTTCGGCGGACAAGCCGCCGATCGGTCTAGGCCGGGAAACCGCCGCCGAGCTTGGCGTAGAGCATGCGCTCGGTGATCTCGCGCACCGCTTCGTTCCCGATGCGCTCGAGCACCTCGCTCGCGAACGCATAGGTCAACAGGGATTTGGCGGTCGCTTCGGGAATCCCGCGCGACCGGAGGTAGAAGGTGGATTCGGCATCGAGTTGGCCGACGGTCGCCCCGTGGGTGCACTTCACGTCGTCGGCGTAGATCTCGAGTTGAGGCTTGGTCTCGATGGTGGCGTTCCGCGAAAGGAGAAGCGCCTGGTTCGTCTGCTTGGCGTCGGTCTTCTGGGCGTCCTGATGGACATAGATCTTGCCGTTGAACACGCCGTTCGATCGCTCGTCGAGGATGCCCTTGTAGACCTCGAAGCTGTTCCCGTTCGGTTGGGCGTGGTCGAGTCGGGTGTGGTTGTCGAGCAACTGGCTCCCCATGCCGACGTAGACGCCGTTGAGCCAGCACTCGACGTTCTGGCCGTTCAGGAACACGTTCAGGTCGGTTCGCCCGAGTTTCGCGCCGTACTGAACGCTGTTCGACGTGTAGACGCTGTCGGACCCCTGGAGCCCGTCGATCGTCGCGATGTGGTAGGCCTCAAGGCTCTCGTCCTGAAGCTTGGTGTGCTCCAGTTTGGCGTTTTCGCCGACGATCACCTCGACCACCGGGTTACTGAGATAGACGCCGCCGAATCCCAGATGGCTTTCGAGCACGGTGGCCTCGGCGCCGGGTTCGACGACGATCAGCACCCGCGGGTGGGCGGCGAACGGCGCGTGGCTCGTCTTGGACGCGAAGACGAGGTGAATGGGCGTTTCAACGACGGCGTTTCGCGAGACGTGCACGACGACCCCGTCCTCGAAAAGCGCGGTGTTGAGGGCGACAAAGGGGTGTTCGTGCGCCTTCGCGTATTGGCCAAGGTGGTCGCGGACGAGGGGGTCTTCTTGGGCCAGGGCGTCCGCGAGCCGAAGAACCCGGACGCCCATCGGGCACTCGCCGAGACCGCCGTCGGGATCGTAGACGCCGTTCTTGAAGACGAGGCGAAACGCCTCGATCCCGTAGATCGGGTGCGACGCCAGTTCGGGAACATCGCACGCGATAGCGCGGGGGGCAAAATCGATGGACGAGAAGTCGCGAAGCGGCGTGTACCGCCACTCCTCGTGCTTGGTCGTCGGGATGCCGAGCCGCCGAAAGTCGGCGCGCGCTTGCTCGCGCTGCCTTTCGAGCCAGCCGAGGCCGCGTCCCGGGAGTCGGTCGGCGACCGCCGAGAAGTGCCCGGCGATTAGCGGTTCTTCCGGTCGGGCCAAGGTGTCCGGGGTTGCCATTGGGGTCAGGCGCTCGCTCCCGCCAGTTCTTCGATTTCGCCGTAGCCCTGCTCCTCGAGCGCAAGGGCGAGTTCCTTGCCGCCGGATCGGACGATGCGACCGTTCACGAGGACGTGGACGAAGTCCGGCACGATGTAGTTGAGCAACCGCTGATAGTGGGTCACCACGATCATGGCTCGTTCGGGCGAGCGAAGCGCGTTGACCCCGTTCGCCACCACTTTGAGGGCGTCGATGTCGAGGCCCGAGTCGGTTTCGTCGAGGACACAGAGGCGCGGTTCCAGCACCGCCATCTGGAAGATCTCGTTGCGCTTCTTTTCTCCGCCCGAGAACCCTTCGTTCACGGCCCGAGTGAGCATGTCGGGCGTCAGCCCGAGGAGCTGAATCTTCTCCTTGATGTAGCCAAGGAACTTGCCCGCGCTCAGTTCCGGCTCGCCTCGGTACTTTCGGATCGCGTTGAGCGCCGCGCGGAGGAAATAGGTGTTGCTGACGCCGTGAATCTCGACCGGGTACTGGAAGGCGAGGAACAGCCCTTCGGCCGCCCGGACCTCCGGTTCCATCTCCAAAAGGTCCTTGCCGTCGAGCAAGATCTCGCCGCCGGTCACTTCGTAGGTATCGCGTCCGGCCAAGACCTGGGCCAGGGTGCTCTTGCCGGAACCGTTGGGGCCCATGATCGCGTGGACCTCGCCCGCGTTCACTTTCAGGTCGATCCCCCGGAGAATCTCGCGGTCCTCGACCTTGGCGTGCAGATTTCTGATGTCAAGCATATCGGTTTTCGTACGGCTTCTACGCGACCGCGCGGCCATCGTCGTCGGACTCGCGGTCGCAATCTAGACTATTATGTCATGTATCGCCGCGAACCGGGCCTCGGTTCGAAGGCTACCGAAACCGGGGCGGTCCAGTCGGGACTTTTACGGGAAGATTGGGATTCAGGAATCGCGTTCGACGGCGAACCGAGCGAGGGTGCGCAGGGCTTCCCGGCTCGGGTTGTCGGGCAGCGGATCAAGGGCGGCGATTGCTCGTACCACCGCCTCGTCGGCGATCTCGCGCGACCGCTGCACCCCATAGAGCGCTGGGTAGGTCGCTTTCGCGCGTTCGCGGTCGGACCCGGTCGACTTGCCAAGGGCGTCGGCGGTCGACAGGACGTTGAGGAGGTCGTCGGCGATCTGAAAGGCGAGTCCGATGTCAGTGGCGAACGCGCCAAGAGCCTGAACCTGGGCTTCGCTTCCGCCGCCCAACAGGCCGCCGATCTGGCAAGCGGCGGCGATCAGGGCGCCCGTCTTGCGGGAATGGATGAAGCGCAGGGTTTCCGCGTCCACGTCCCGGCCCTCCGAAAGAACGTCCAGCACCTCGCCGCCCACCAATCCGTCCGAGCCGGCGGCCCGCGTAAGAAGGGAGACCGACCGGACTCGCACGGAGTCCTGCGCGGCGATGCCCGCCAGCACCTCGAGGGAGCGGGCGAAGAGGGCGTCCCCGGCGAGGATCGCGAGGGCTTCCCCGTAGACGCGATGGCAGGTCGGCCTTCCGCGCCGGAGGTCGTCGTTGTCGATCGCGGGCAGGTCGTCGTGGATCAGAGAGAAGCAATGGAGCATCTCGACCGCGCACCCCGCGTCCAGAGCGGCGGTCGGATCGCCACCCACCGCGCCCGCCGAGGCCATGCAGAGGGCCGGGCGAAGTCGCTTGCCGGGAGCGAGACAGGAGTAGCGCATCGCCCGATGCAACTCGGACGGCCGCTGGGTCTCGGGTGGGAGAAGGGCGTCCAGCCGAGAGTCCACCATCGAGGCGTAGGACTTCAGTGCGGGGTCCGCCGACACGCGGGGAGTGTACCTATCGGCCACCGAACGGGTCGGTAAAATGGCCCCACCCATGGCCGAAGTCCGACCCTTTCGAGGGCTGCGCTACCGCGACGCCGGACCCATCGAAGAATTGGTGGCGCCCCCCTACGACGTCCTGACGTCCGCCGAGCGCGACGCGCTCGCCGAGAAGTCGTCCCACAACATCGTCCACCTGACGCTCCCCCTTGCGCAACCGGACGACCGGAGCAAGTACGTCAAGTATGCGCGCAGTTCGGCGGGTCTCGCCGAGTGGCGTCGGAGCGGTTATCTCGCGCTGGAGGACCGGCCCGTCTTCTACCGCAACGTCCAGACGTTCGGCATTCCGGGGACGCCGGAGCGGTTCCGCCGCACCGCGCTCATCACGCTCATCAAGGTGGAGCCCTACGAGAAGGGCGTCGTGTTGCCGCACGAGCAGACCTTCCCGAAGCACAAGGAGGACCGCCTGCGGTTGCTCGAAGCGACCCGCACCCACCTGGAGTGCATCTACGGACTCTTCGAGGACCCGGACGGCGGCGTGTTCCGGTGCATCGACGGTGCGCCTTCGGCGGCCCTTCACGACTTTGCGACCGAGGACGGGGTTCGGCACGAGTTGTTCGCGGTCGAGTCGGCGGACGCCTGCGCGGCGATTCAACAGGGCATCGCCGACAAGAAGGTTTGGATCGCCGACGGCCACCATCGTTACGAGACGGCCTGCAACTTCCGCGCCGCCCTCGGCGAACGGGACGGGGCGGTGCCGGAGGACTTCATGATGATGGCCCTCAGCAGCATGTCCGATCCCGGGCTCGTGCTCCTTCCGACCCATCGTATCCTCCAGAAGGGCGCGGTCTCGGTCGAAGACATCGTGACCAGACTCGAGGTTGATTTCGAGCGTAGGGACGTTGCCAACGCCACGCTTTGGGACGAGGTCGCGCAGCGCGACGGTGCCCCGGGCGTCTTCGGCGTCGCGCTCCCCGGCGGCAAGGGGGCTTTGCTGACGGCGAGGGACTTCCCGTCGATCGTGGCCTCGGTGGAAGGCGGGAGCGAGCTGTTGCGCGGCCTCGACGTCTCGATTCTGCACCGCGTGGTCCTCGAACGACGCCTTGGGATCGCCGGACTCGACGGGATCGCCTACACCCGGGACCCGGCGGAGGCGATCCGATCGGTGGACGATGGGGCGAGCGCCGCTTTCTTGATGAACCCGCCCACGGTGGACCAGATGCGTCGCATCGCGCTCGGCGGGGAAAAGATGCCCCAGAAGAGCACTTACTACTACCCGAAACTCCTCAGCGGATTGGTGGTCTGGTCGCTGAACGACTTCGAAGCATGATCATCAACCTCCTCGGTACGGGCGGCGCCGATGGGGTGCCGGGATTCTACGCCGACTCCAGAGTCAGCCGTTACGCGATGGAGCACGGGGGCAAGGACGTGCGGACGCGCACTGCCGCGATCGTGGACGGGCATCTGAAACTCGACCTGGGACCGGAGACGCTGACTCAGATGACGCGCGAGGGTCTTTGGATTCGCGACTGGTCCGCCCTCATCTTCACCCATGGCCACGACGACCACTTCGCGCCCGCCGAAATCCAGTACGCCCTCTTCCCGTTCACGTCTCACGAGTGTCTGCCGTTTACGATCTACGCCAACCCCCAGGTGAGCGCGCGAATCTGGGGGCAGTACCCCGACTGGCCGTTGGACGTCGTCGTGACGCACAGTTTTCAGCCCTTCCCCCACGGCGAGTACGTTATCACACCGATCCACGCGAACCACAAGGAGGACGAGGACAGCCAGAACATCCTGATCCAGGACGAAACGAGCACCCTGCTCTACGGTACCGACACCGGGATATGGCCGGACGAAACATGGGCGTTCCTCGAGGATTACGCGGTGGATGTGCTTGTCCTCGAATGCTCCGAAGGATTCCGCGGGACCGCCTATCACGGCCACCTGGACGTATACGACTGCATCCGGGTGGTGGAGCGGTTGCGGCGCATGGGTGTGTTGCGCGAGGAGTCTCGGGTGGTCACGACTCACCATGCCCATACGGGCGACGGGCTGCACCACGAACTCGAAGCGGCGCTGAATCCGCACGGGATCGAAGTCGGATTCGACGGCATGACGCTCGAATTCTGAGGCTTTCGGCTTCGCCGGTTCGTCCGTTAGGGCGAACCAAGGATTGGTGGGCGCAGGGCTAGGATGGCCCTCTCCTCTCTGTGCGCCATCGCCGGCCCAAGGTTGGGTCGTCACGGTATGCCACACTTTCTGCTCCCATGAGTGGCAAAGGCATCACCAAGCGAAGCGAAAACTACAGCGACTGGTACAACGAACTGGTCGTCCGGGCCAACCTCGCCGACTACGCCCCGGTGCGCGGCTGCATGGTGATCAAGCCGCACGGATACGCGATTTGGGAAGCCATTCAGCGCGCCTTGGACGACATGTTCAAGGACACGGGCCACCAAAACGCCTACTTCCCGCTCCTCATTCCGGAGAGCTTCCTGCAGAAGGAGGCCCAGCACGTCGAGGGGTTCGCGCCGCAATGCGCCGTCGTCACCCACGGCGGGGGCAAGAAGCTCGAGGAGCCGCTGTACATCCGGCCGACCAGCGAAACGGTCATCTGGAACATGTACGCCAAGTGGATTCAGAGTTGGCGCGACCTGCCGATTCTGATCAACCAGTGGGCAAACGTCGTGCGGTGGGAGATGCGGACGCGGCTCTTTCTGCGCACGATGGAATTCCTGTGGCAGGAAGGGCACACCGCGCACGCGACCTACGACGAGGCCGAGCGAGAATCGCTCACGATCCTCGAAATCTACCGCAAGTTGTGCGAGGACTGGCTGGCGGTGCCGGTGCTGGTCGGGCTCAAATCGGAGAACGAGAAGTTTGCCGGGGCGGACCACACCTACTGCATCGAGGCGATGACGCAGGACCTCCGGGCGATCCAGGCGGGCACCTCGCACCACCTCGGGCAGAACTTCGCCAAGGCGTTCGACGTGACCTTCCAAGACAAGGAGGGCAAACTCGACTACGTATGGGCGACCTCGTGGGGCGTTTCGACCCGCTTGGTCGGGACGCTCGTGATGGCGCATTCGGACGACCAGGGTCTCGTCCTCCCCCCGCGCGTCGCACCGGTCCAAGTGGTGATCATCCCGATCGGCCGGGACGAGCAGCGCGAGAAGACGGTCGGCGCCGCCGAGAAAATGGCGCTCGACCTGAAGCAGGCCGGGTGGGACGGTGGGCGGGCGCGCGTCCACGTGGACTCCCGCGAGAAGGAGTCGCCGGGCTTCAAGTTTAACCATTGGGAACTGCACGGAGCGTGCGTCAGGATCGAGCTCGGACCGCGCGACCTCGAGGCGGGGACCTGCGTGGTCACCCGACGCGACGTTGGCCAGAAGCACACCGTCTCGCTCGAAGAGGTCGTCGGCTTTGTGGGGCACGAACTGACCTCGATGCAGAGCGCGCTGTTCGAGCGGGCGCTCGACCTGCGACGCGCCAACACCCGCCGGGTGGACACCTGGGCGGAGTTCGAGGCGATCTTCGAGGGCGAGGGGGGCGCCGGGTTCGTGATGGCGCACTGGGACGGCACGACGGAAACGGAACTGGCGATCTCCGACAAGACGAAGGCCACCATTCGGTGCATTCCGCTGACGCCGCTCGACCCGTCGGACGACGAGCCAGGGGCGTGCGTGTTCTCGGGCCAGCCGAGCGCGCGCCGGGTCGCGTTCGCGAAGGCCTATTGAGGCGCGGCTAGTCCCTGTAGATCAACACGGCGGCTGGCGGAGCGAGTCCGCCAACCGCCGCGAGAGTCGTGGTCGACTAGGGCGTGCTGGAATCGGGCGGAGCGACGTTGTTGGGCGTCTGGGCCTCCGCCGTGCCGCCGGCCTTGTTGTCACCGGGGGCGCCGATTCCTTCCTTCATGATTCGGTCGATTTCGGCTTTCTGCTTTTCGTTCGCCTTGGGGGCGTCCGCGCCGGGGCATCCAAGGAGCCCGAGCGTACAAAGGCCGATCAGACCGAGGGCGAGGAGCTTCTTCATCCGTTCGTCTCGAAGCGGATCATGCAGTTGAAGGCCGAGTCGTTCGCGCAGGGCTTGGTCTCATAGAGCTTGGTCAGGCCCATGGCGGACGTATGGCCGTCGGCGAATCCGACGATCGCCTGTCCGTCGCGCACCTTCACGGCGAGCGCATCGGGGATGGAGGCGCTTCCGCCGCCGCCTGCCTCGCGCCACCCGGTGCAGCTCTTCGGACCGCCCCAACGTGGCGTCGCGCCCGCGATGGACGCGCTGCCCGGGTTGTAGGAGCGGATGACGCAGGTGCCGAGTTCGGTGTTCACGCCGAAGGTGGCGTGGTCGCCGAAGGGCTCGCCGGCATCGAAGATCAGGGCTTGGTTGGCCACGTTATCGAGCGAGGACTGGCTCTTCGAGGCCACGTTGACGGTGGTGTAGCCGGCGCCGGCGTGGATGCCGCAGTAGGCGCCCCAGCAACCCCAGACCGTCCCGTTCTGGCCCCAACCCATGATGCTGTCGTACCGGACGCCGACCGCGTTCAGCGCGCGGGCGATCGGCCAGTTGCCAACGGTGTAGTAGTTGAGGAGCTTGAGTTGGGCGCGCGGGATCGTCCCGTAGGCCCAAATGTAGTCCCAGCCGTTGTTCAGGTTCGAAGCCGAGGGGTTCGGCGCGCCCTGGGGGCTGAGGAGGATGTCGTAGCTCTTGGTGTAGGGGAAGACGCGGAGGTGCCACGGGAAGCCGCCCGCCGGACCATCCCAAGGGTACTCGTAGGCCAACGGATAGACGTCGTCGTAGTCGGCGGAGTACATGAGCGTCGCCAGGTTGAGCTGCTTCAGGTGAGCCACGCCGACCGATTTCTTCGCGGCCTCTTTGGCTTGGGCGAAGACGGGGAAGAGGATCGCCGCAAGGATTGCGATGATCGCGATGACGACGAGCAGTTCGATGAGGGTAAACGCCCTTGTTTTCATCTGACTGAAAAGACCTCTCTGGGATGGATGTCGTGGTGTCGGGCACGATTGCCGTTCAGTCCCTACGATAGACAGACTAACGTTCGTTCCGGTGGGGCTTTCGTCTGAATATTCACCGTTTCGTCAGGAATGATGGCCAATCGTCACGCGTCGCCCGTCGCACCGAGCGCCGTTCGCAGGAGAAGGAAATCGGCGGTGGACACCGTTCCGTCGCGGTTGAGGTCGGCTCGAGGGTTCCAAGTCGCGCTCGCGGGACTCGCGCCGAAGGCCGCCCGGAAGAGCAGAAAGTCCGTGATGTTGACCCGGTTGTCGCCCGAGACGTCTCCGTTGCGGAGCGTCCAGTCCAAGCTGCCGGCGGTCTCGCCGGTCGCGTTCACGGGCGACACTTTGCGGAGCCAAGGCGCGCCCTGCACCGCGACGTCGTACAGGCCTCGAGGCACCGTCAGGTCGAAGCTTCCATCACCGGCGACCGAGGCCCAGACTCGCATCCAGCCCGCCGTCGAGCCCTGGGGGCGCGTTTCGAACCAGACGCCCGTCGGAGGCGTCGCGCCCGCCGCGAGGCCGCTGAATCGCAACTGTCCCGAGACTTGGCAGGTTGGAGCGGTCAGAATCTCCTCCCCAAGGATTCCGATATCGTCCAAGTACACGCCGTCGTAACCGAAGTTGAGGTCGGTCTGGAGCCGGAACTGGAGCTTCACGGTGCTCGCCGGCCCGATCGGGAAGATCAGAGGCGCCCACTCGGTGGTGCCGGTGAAGGATCCTTTGAGGGCAAAGCCCGACCCGTCCACGTCGGCGCGGACCCGCAGGAAGTCGTAGTTGCGCTCCAGAACCGCCTTGGTCCAGACGACCACTTGGGGGTCGGCGAGGTTGGACACATCGATCGTGTTCGTGCCCGTCAGGCCGATGTCGATCCCGTTCGCGTAGTTGCCGGAGGGGCTGTCCGTCCATGATCGCACCGGGCTATACCTCTGGGTGGTCGTCGTGGCCCACGGTGCGTCGCCCACGAACCGAGGACTGCCTTCGACGTCGTCTCGGTAGGCCTGCAGGTACGGCACCACGTAGAGGTCGTCGATCCAGATTCCCTCGTAGGCGACCGTTGCGTCGCTGACCAGGCGGAACCGGAAGCGAACGTCCTGTCCCTGGTACTGAACCATCGGAACGGAATAGGTCTTCCAGTCGGTCAGGCCGGTGAGGGCGAGCAGTCGCGTCCAAGCTCCGCCGTTGCCCGACGCCTCGACGTACACATAGTCGTAGCTCGCCTCCAGCGAGAGCTTGGCGGCGAAGCGAAGGGCGACGGGTCCGTTGATTCGCATCGGCGTCGTCAGGGTCAGGGCCGAGTTGGCGTTGTGCGAATAGGGTTCGCCCGGCGAGTCGGTCCAGGCGTGGGTCGGGCTCTGCCAAGCCTCTTCGGTGATCGCCCACTTTGTGCCCGCTCCGGCGGTGAAGCGGGGTAGCGACTCAACCTGATCCTGCCAGAAGGCCGGTGCCGTCGCGATCGGGCCAAAGGAGACCGGTTCGGACACGTTGCCGACGTTATCGACCGCCCGAACCGCCACGAAGACCGTTTGGCCGGGGGTCAGATTCGACACGCTGGCGCGCACGTCGGGGACCGTCAGGTTCGGCAACGCGATTCCGGCGGGAGCGGCGAGCCCAAAGCCATCGGGCGAGATGGGATTCGAGGCGGTTCGGACCTCGTAGCGCGCCGCTCGTCCAACGTCGCCGTCGTCCCCCGATTGGGCGAATCGCAATTGGACCGTGCTGGGGGTGATCGCGAACACCCGTAGGTTCTTAGGGGGGGCAGGCGGAATGTCGTCCACCTCGAGCGCGGCGAACGCATTCAGGCGGCCCGTCGCGACCTTGCCGACGTACACGTCGGATCGGTCGGCGGTCTGGAGGAGACGGTCCTTGATCCGCAGGTAGGGCAAGCCGGGGAAGCGGGTCACGATCAGCGCGGCCGTCCCGGACACCAAGGGCGCGGCCATCGAGGTGCCGTAGTACATTTGGTAGCCGTCGGGAGTGCCGTCGGTATCCAGGCTTGGGGGCACGGTGCTGAGCACGTCCTTGCCGGGCGCGGCGAGATCGACGGTGGTGCCGTAGTTTGAGAACGGCGCGATCAGGTCGTTGTGGTCGGTCGCCCCCACCACGACGATGTTGTCCACGTAGCGGTTGTAGCTCGCCGGGTAGAAGGTGCCGGTATCGAGGCTTGCCCCGGAGTTTCCGGCGGCGGCGACGTAGACGAGGTTCGCGTCGCGGCAACGTTCGATCGCCTCTTTGAGGAGGTCGCTGAAGCCTCCGCCGCCCCAGGAGTTGTTGATCACGTTCGCCCCGTGTTCGCGGGCGAAGTCGGTCGCCAGGATCGCGGAGGAAATCGCGCCACCGTCCGGTCCGATGAAGCGGAGGGGCATGATCCGCACGATCGGGCAGACGCCGATGACGCCGATGCCGTTGTTGCCGACGGCGCCCACGATGCCGGCGACGTGGGTGCCGTGCCCGGTCTCGTCGTTGGGGTCGGCGTCGAAGGAGTAATAGTCGTAGCCGACCACTTTGCCTTGGGCGTCCTTGAGGATGTTCGCCGCCAGGTCGGGATGGTTGGCGAAGACGCCGGTGTCAATGACCGCGACGATGGTCTGGGTCGCGCCGCGCGATCGGGACCAGGCTTCGGGCGCGTCGATGTCGGCGTCGGCGGTACCGCCCGTCTGGCCCGTATTGTGCAGACCGTAGAGTTGGGGAAACTTCGGGTCGTTTGGGAACCACTGCGCGGTGTGGACGATCCAGTCCGGCTCGGCGATGCGCACCGCGGGGTCACGGCGAAGAGCCCGTACTGTCTCGTCCACCGTGACTCCCCTGGGAAGGCGAAGCCGTACGAAGAAGGGGCTCCGGACTCGGCGATCGGGCGTGAGCCCGAGCCGGTCGATGACCGAACGACGGGCGGCGAGGGGCTGGGCTTCGCGGAAGGCGACCAACACGGCGTCCGGCGCGAACGCGGGTTTGGGAAAGGGATCGGGCTTCCGAACCGGTGGTTCGGCGAAGGAGGACGAGGCCGGCCCGGGCACGACGCCGAAGCCAAGACCCGATAACACCGCGACGGCGATGCCCACCAGACAGGCGAAGGTCGAGTGACGAGAGGTCGAGGTATGGCGCACAACGGCTCCGAAGGCGAGTCCGCTCTAGGATACGCCATCGGTCGCCACTCGGGAGGCGCGGCGCTAGCCCCTCAACACACCCACCTCGACGCCGCTCGGGCTCGTCCCTCCTCGGTGGATCCGGGTCGTGGACTTGACGAACGCCTCCGGTCCGAGCGAGTAGATGTCCCCAAAGGTCTGCGGGTTGCGGTCGGCGAGGGGAAACCAGGAGGACTGCACTTGAACCATGATCCGGTGGCCCTTCTTGAAGGTGTGAAGCACGTCGGGCAGAGCAAAGGACACCTTTTCGACCTTCCCGGGGGTCAGGGGTTGCGGGTTCGAATAGGAGTTTCGGAACTTGGCTCGCATGATTTCGCCCCGGACCAGAATCTGCGCGTCGCTCAAGTCCTTGTCCTGGACGCCCTTGGTGCCCTGAGGTTGCACGTCCACGATCTTCACGACGAAGTCGGCGTCCGTGCCCGTCGTTTCGACGAAGAGGTTGGCGCGGACCGGTCCCGCCCAGGTGACGTCCTGCTCCAGCGGGGGCGAAGCGTAGGCGAGCACGTCCGGTCGCTCGTCGGCGAAGCGCTGATCGGCGATCATGTAGGTCGAGGACCGCCCCCGGAGGGTGCCGCCCTCGTAGGGTACGGGCTTCATGGGGTCGCTCTCGTAGGAGTCGGCGCCGGAGGCGCCCGAGGGAGACAGGGCGAGTGTCTCACCGGGTCCGAACGAATAGGTCGTCGACGTTGCGCCCTTGGGAGGCCAAGCGTCGAACTCGCGCCAGCGGTTGGCCCCGGTTTCGAAGACGGTCGCCTCGGCGAGGGCCGGTTTGCCATCGCCCCGTAGGCAGGCGTCGAAGAACTTGAACTCGATTTCGTCCTGATAGTGACGCGAGGTCAGCGAACCGAAAAGGACGTCCCCCAGTCGGTCGCCGACGGGTCCGGCCCAACCGCCGTGCGACCACGGACCCATGCAGAGGGCGTTGAAGATTCCCTTGTTCTGAGCTTCCGTCGCCTTGTAGACGTTGAGGGCGCCGTAGAGGTCCTCCGCGTCGAACCAGCCGCCGACGGTGAGGACGGCGGCGGTGACGTTGCGCATGTTGTGGGGCACGCTGCGCGCCTGCCAGAACTCGTCGTAGGTCCCGTGGCGGAACATGTCGTTCCAGAACCGGCTGCGTCCGCCGAAGTACCTCTCGTCCTGGGTATTGCGGATGGGCCCGAGGTCGAGGAAGAACTTGTAGGCGTCCCCGTCCAGGTTGAACGAGAAGAGGCGCGAGCGAGGACCTCCGGGGCCGGAACGGGGGGCGTCGAAACCGGAGAGGAACGAGAAGGCGTCCTGCAGGAAGAGCACCCCGTTGTGGTGGAAGTCATCGCCGAGGAACCAGTCGGCGGTGGGCGCCTGGGGTGAGATGGCCTTGAGCGCGGGATGGGTGTTGAGCGCGCCGAGGGCGGCGTACCCACCAGGGTAGGAGATGCCCCATTGGCCGACGCGGCCGTTGTTGTCCGGCACGTTCTTGATCAGCCAATCCACCGTGTCGTAGGTGTCGGTGCTTTCGTCGACGTCGTGGGGCAACCAGCGGATGGCGAGTTGCGGCCGGATGTGCTCGAACTCGCCCTCGCTCATGCCCCGGCCGCGCACGTCCTGGTAGACGAAGGCGTACCCGGCGTCGCGCATCTTGGGCGAACCTCGGTGGGATCGGCGGGTCCCTTCGCCGTAGGGCCCGGCCCCGTAGCCCGTTCTCTCCATCAGCATCGGGTGTTTGCCCGGCCGGTTGGTCGGGACGTAGATCGCGGTGTAGAGCTTGATCCCATCGCGCATTGGGATCATCGCCTCGATCTTGCGGTATTCGGTGTTCGGTTGGGAGGCGGGTTGTTGGGCGGCGAGGGTTCCGCAAAGCGCCAGGAACAACGCGACGGTGGGGGTCGGGTGCTTCATCGAGATCGGCTCCAAGGAGAAGGTGGCAATTCGACGCCTTCCGGGGAACTCCTTGTCGCAAGAACGTTGCTCGAGCGCTACTCCTCGAGGCGTTGTTGGACCTTTGTTTCGTCGCCGATCGCGGGCATCCTCCGCATCCGAACCATGCTGTCGTCCTGCCGGATCACCAGTTCGTTGACCTGCTGACGCACCTGGGCGACCTCCTGTTCGAGGCGCGCGATGCGCGCGGTCTCCGCGCCCGAGTCGCGGTCGCGGCGGTGGAACAACTCGGCCATCTTTCGTTGATGGTTCAGGAGAATGGCGACCAGAGGCAACACGACGAACAGCCCGGCCGCGACGAACGACATGATGACGTCCTCGCTGAGAGAGAGTTGCGCCAAGAGATTGGGCATGGGGTAGGTCACCGTGATTCCGCCGCGTCATGGTAGCCGGGGTCCGAGGGTCGACCGGTACCTTCCGCCCATGCGCGTCCTCCATTGTGACCCGGCGCGAGCGGAGCCGCGTTTGGTAGCGTAGGTGCGACTATGAAAGCCGCCAAGTTCGGGTTGGTCCTATTGCTCGTGATCGGGGTCGTTGCCGCCGTCTTGCGCTTTGGGGCGAGCTCCGCAGTTTCGGACCGGGTTTTGATCGACCGGGCGCTTGACGAAGCGATCTTGGCGAGCAAGGAAGGGCGCCCGGGCGGCGTACTGGACCTGCTCAGCCGCAACCTGGAGGTCAACGGAGAACCGATCTTTCAGAGGGGAGAGATCGCCGACTTCATCAAGAAGCAAAAGCCGGAGGTGACGATCGAACGCGCCCCCCTCCGGCTGTCCGAGGACGGCAAGACGGCGGAGATGAAGGCGCCCGTGACTATGACGCTGAGGCTGTTCACGCTGGAGAAGAGTTTCACGTTCCGCGAGGTCACGTTCCGATTCGCGAAGGAAGAGGCGACCGAGTACCTGGTGATCCCCACCAAGAAGTGGCGGATTCAGCGGGTCACGGCGAGCGATTTCGATCCGGCGCAGTTCGAAGGGCTCAGCCTTGGCGGCTAGGGTTGATTCGTCGGCCCTCGATGCAACGGATGGGTCCCATGCCGACGTCAATAGAGACGTTTGGTACAATGGCGCGCAGTTCGTGTCAAGCACGAACGGTAGGTGACTGGCCTACTCGCACCATTCGACTGGAGGCAACAACATGAAGAAGTTTCTGAGCATGCTCCTCGCGAGCGTTCTGCTGGCCGGCGTCCTCGTCGGCTGCACCGAGAAGAAGGAAGGCGATACGACCGCTCCGACCGACACGACGGCTCCGGCCGAGAAGAAGGACGACGCGGCGGCCCCGGCCGGCGACACCGCCAAGCCCGCGGAGGGCACGCAGGCTCCGGCCGGTGGGACCGAGGCCCCGGCGGGCGAGACGAAGACCGGCGGCTAGTCCGCTTTCCTTCCACGACCGGGACGGGGCGCGCCGAAAGGCGCGTCCCGTCTCACTTTGGGCGCGTGAATCTCCGGGAAGCGGGGACGGAAACTCGACGGTGGGGCCGAACCGATCGGGTCAGTGCATCCGGTTGCGCACGTAGTTGGCGCTCCGCATGACCCAGTTCTGGAAGCACTCGAAGTTGTCGAGGATGTCGGCGGGCATCCTGACGTACTCGCGCATCGGCTCGGCTTCGGGGTCGGGGCGAAGGGGTTCGGCGCCGGGAAGGCTCAGGGCCTCGGCGAGGTCCGGCGGGGCCAACTTAAGCCCGATCTCCGACTCGTAGAGGAACGCGAACATCTTTGGGCCGGTGTAGATCGCCATGCCACCGAACATGCGGCGCGCACGACAATCATAGGCCTCGGCGGCCTTCATCATCTGCTCGTAGCGTACGGGTCGATACACCAAATCGGTAGCCCCTCCGGGTTTCGCACCACCCGGTCGTCAGCGGAGCGCCGAAGCGCCTCTGGTCCCCCACCGCGTCATTATACCGCCGCCGGCGAGGGGCGTCGGGGCGGATGGTCGCGGCTAAGGGAGCCCCCGCCGACCGTACTGGTTCGACGAATCAATCTGGACTCCTTCCGCAGGTTTGGCCGAAGCGCGCCGTCAGACGCCGGGAACGGACGAGGCGAACGAGCACCCGCTGGAGAGTTCGACGGGGGCGTAGAGAGGGTCGAAGGGCGTTTCCTCCGTATCCGTGGCCTTGCTGAGCGCGGCGTTCAGTTCCTTCAGCATGGACGCCGAGTAGCCGGGCCAGAGCTTGACGATCCGCCGCTGGGCGTCGATCAGGGCCAGGTAGACCGACCGCTCGATGCCGTAGTCCTTGATGACCTTCATATCCGGGTCGAGAATCACCGGGTAGGGCGTCTTCATCACCTTGAGCCACTTGTCCGCAACGACCTGACCTCCGTTGATGACGGCGGCGAAGTTGGCCTTCGCGCCGAACTTGGCGGCCATCCGTTGGTAGAGCGGTTCGGCGTCGACCGAGCAGGGGCATCCGTCCTTCACGAAGTAGAGCACGAGGGGGCGGCCGTGGGTCAGCGATTCAAGCGTGCGTTCTCGGCCCGCCGCGTCGACGCCGTCGAACGGGGGGGCCGGCTTGCGGGCGTTCGCCTCTGCCTCTTCGGCCATGGTCGCCGTTACGGGATGGCGCGGCTTGGACGAGCCCTCCACGATCGGCGCGAGTTTGGGGGGCGCCGCGCATCCCGCCGCGAGCGCCACCGATAGGACGAGGAGACCCGTCGTCTTCATGAGCCTCCATTGTGGCACTCGGTCGGCCACCGTGGACTTGCCGCCAGGACGACGGCTAACATAGCCCCATGGCGAAACGCGCCCTCTTCTCGTGTGCGATCACGGTCGTCGCAACCTCGCTCTTGGCGGGTTGCGGCGGCGTCGGCCAACTGGCGGGGGTTAACTCCGACGTGTTCTTCGGGGTCGAGAGCACCACTTCCAGCGACTTCGTCCTCGTCGTCGTGCCCAACCGGGGAGCGTACGACTCTACAGCCGGCTGTCGCACGGATGCGGTCGGAACGAACCCGGCGTGGTGTTCCGTCAACGATCCGGACGACATCGAGTTCACGACGGTCTCGGGAGCGTCGGAAAGCCCGTACTACGCGTACATCCGCAACGTCGGTGCGGGAAGCATGCGTTGCCGGGTCTATCTGCGAATGAAGGAGCGAGGCACGATCCGACACGAGGATCGGTACACGATCGACGTCGCTCGCGGGGAGGTCGTCCGGGTCTACGAGATCTTCCGCAACAACTATTCGCGCACGTCCTCTTAGCGGAAGCGGCGTTTTCGCCGTCCAGCTCGGTTCCCCACCTGACCATCGCCCGCCGGGCGGCGGGTGCCCATACCACGTGCGCGTTGGCATGGCGCACTTGGTCGAGAACCCGCCAAAATCCCCACCATGAGACCGGCAATCCTCGCCTTCGCGGCCGCAGTGGTGATCGCTCTCGGCGGTTGTGGGGGCACTGCCGCTCAGATTCTGGGCGTCAACTCCGACGTGTTCCTCGCGGTCGAATCGCGAGACATCGACGACTTGGTTCTGATCGTCTCCCCCAAGCAGGGGTCCGCAGGTTCCTCGGCCACGTGCCGAACCGACGCGATCGGCTCCAACCCGGTCTGGTGCAACGCGTACCTGACCGCCGATACGAACGAGATCGAGTTCACCACCAACTCGGACGCCTCGCAGCGGCCCTACTACGCCTACGTGCGAAACCTGAGCGCCGCCACGGTGCGCTGCACCGTCGCCATCGCGATGGAGAAATCGGGCGACGTGACCACCGATCGGTGGACGTTCGACGTGCTGCCGAACGAGACCCTTCACGTGTACGACATCTACCGCAACAACTTCGGGCGTCGTTCCTTCTGAACGCCCGATCGTTCTCGGTCGCTTTCGCTATGCTGGAGGCGACCATGGACTACCGGATCTGGGCTCTCGCTTCCGCCTTCTTCGCGGGCCTCACCGCCGTTCTCTCGAAGAAGGGCGTCGAGGACGTGCCCTCTAATCTTGCCCTCGCCGTTCGCGTGACGTTCGTGCTCCTCGTGACGGTCGGCATCGCCTTCGCCACCCATCAGACGAAGCTCGGCGCGTTGACGGGCCGGCACTGGTGGTTGCTGTTCCTCTCCGCGATGGCGACCGGGGCGTCCTGGCTCTGCTACTTCAAGGCCCTCCAGCTAGGTCCGATCTCGCGGGTCGCGCCGATCGACAAACTGAGCTTCGTCCTCGCGATGGTGTTGGGCGTCGTGGTGCTCCGCGAGAAGGTGAGCCTCAACCTCGTCGTGGGGGCGGCGCTCGTGGTCGCGGGGGTCCTTATCACCCTACGCTGAGACGGCGTCAGGCCGCTTGGAGCGCGGTTTCGACCTCGTGGCTCCACTTGATGGCGCTCAGATAGGCGGAAATCGTGTCCTGTCCGCGTTGGAGCCCGAGTTCCACGGTGTCCCAGTCTCCATGCTCGTAGGCCTTCACCTCGCGCAGCAACTGAGCGATGCCGCCCTCCGCTTCGGGGTTGACCAGCGCCTCGCGCAGATCGTCTGCCAGCGGCAGCATCGCGAGGGCCTCTTCCATCGGGACGTTCAGAATCGCGTCCAGAACGGAAAGCAGCCCGGCCAGGAACACCTTGCTGGGCTCGTCGAATCCCCGGGTCCGGGCGAGATTCTCGCTCATGTGCGCCCGCGTGAATGCGCCGATGATCAACTCCTGCGGCACGTCGTCCGCGCCCGCCAGAGCGAGAAGCATGGCGATGCTCGACACCTTGCGGATTCCCAAGAACTGGATCGCCTGCGCCACCGTTTCGATCCGCGCGCGCGCCGCCGCCTCGACCGAATGGGTCAGCTTGAGCAGCCGATAGCTGAGGGTGACGTCCGCCCGGATGATCTCGTCCAGGTCTTGGATTCGGGCGTTCGGGTCCTGGAGCCGGGTCAGGAGCCGAAGCAACGAAACGCGGTTGGTGCGCATGCTGGAACCCGCCACCACGTGGGGCTTCATGAAGAAGTAACCTTGATAGAGGTCGAATCCCAAGCGCTTGCAGCGGGAGTACATCGGCCGGTCTTCGACTTTCTCGGCGAGCAGTTGCACGCCCGGACGACGCACGTGCCCGGTGGCCCTCTTCAGGGCGTCGAAGTCCTGACCCTGCACGTCCAGCTTGACGATCGTCGCCAACTCGGTGAACACGCGAAGGCTCTCGTGGTGGACAAAGTCGTCGAGAGCGACGGTGTAGCCCCGCCGAACCAACGAGCGCACCGCGTCCACAACCTCGGGCAAGGGGCGAACGTTCTCGAGAATCTCGATCACCACGCGGTCGCGCGGCAGGACGTCGAGGCAGTCCTCGAGCAGCAGTTCCTCGGTCACGTTGATGAACGCCCTCTTGTCTCCCACCAGGTCGTTGAGTCCGATCTCGACGATCGCGTTGACGATGGACATCGCCGACTCGGTGCGAGTGACGACGCCGGCGCCGCCCTCCATCCCCCTGCGAAACAGCACCTCGTACGCCGTCACGTTGCCGTCGGCGTCGTAGATGGGCTGTCGTGCCACGAAGATCGGCTTGTTGCCGGTAACCATGAGGGGTTCGCGTCCGCAGATAGTATCGGCAGATGGTCGGCCCCTGCTAACCCCGGACTTTCGGGCGCCATAGCCGCTCGACTTTGTACTCGGACCGAAGGCGCTCGATGAGAGCGTCTCGGTTCCGGGTCAGGTGCGCGCGTTCCAGCAGGGTCCGTTCGTCCCCCTTCGCCGTCTCGCCGAGACCCTCGACCCGAAACACCTCGACGCCTCGACCGGTGCGAACGGGACCGACGACGGCGCCCACCCCGGCGGTAAGGAGCAAGCCGCGAGCCTCGTCCGGGAAGAACGCCGTTGGCCACCAATCTTCCAGTCCCAGTCGGGGGCGGGGGTCGCGGGCGTCCGTGTACACGGTGGTCCACGAAACGCCTTGGCGCAGGCGTTCGATCGCCTTGTGGGCGATCGACTCGGCGATGCCAAGACCGGCCTCGCCCGGGCCCTGCGGCGGGAAGATCATCGCCGACACGCGGATCCACGTCTTGGGATCGAGGGTCTTCAGGCATATCCGGTCGAGGAGCGCCTCGGACTTCTGGCGAACGAACAGGCGGGAGCGGCTGAACCCTTGTTCTTGCAGAGCGTCCTCCAACGTCTTGCCCGGCGACAGGGCTTCGCGCATCGTTTGGAGCCTTCGATCGACCGCCTTGTCCACCTCGGCGTCGGAGACCGTCACCCCTTGCTTCGCAGCCTCGTCGGCCGCGATGCGGTAGGCAACGACCTCCTGGAGCACGTCCGCCCCGCGCCACTCCCATAGGTACGCGGCGAGGTCCTCGCCGGTGATGGCGACTCCGTTCACCCGTACCAGCTCCGTCTTCGGCCCGGGAGGCGCCCCGAGGTGACGGTTCGGAAGTTGGGCTTGGCCGGCGAGGCCCATCACGCAGGAGAGGAACGGCACGAGCATGCCGCAAGTGTGGGCCGGCGAGGACGGATTCGCTACAATGCCAAAGCCGATGCTTGCCGCGCTGATCGTTGGTTGCGCCCTCGCCCAGTCGCCCGTTCGGGTGACGATCGACCGGTCGGGCGACGGCTTCGAACTCAAGCGCAACGGTGCGCCGTTCTTCGTCAAGGGAGCGAACGGTCGCACCAATCTCGACCAGTTGGCCGCCGCCGGCGCGAACACGATCCGCACCACCTCGGTCGAGGGGATCGAGCCGTTGCTGGACCAAGCGGAGTCGGTCGGCCTCTTGGCGACGGTCGGCCTTCCCGTCGGCGCCGCCCGCTTCGGCTTTGACTGGGGGGACGAGGCCGCCGTCAAGGCCCAGCGCGCGCGCGTCGTCGAGTGGGTGGACAAGCTCAAGGCGCGGGCCTCCGTCCTCATGTGGACGTTGGGCAACGAGGTCGAAATCGGGCACGAGGCCGACGAGCGGCTTTGGAAGGGGCTCGAGGACCTCGCCAAGGCGGTCAAGGCCGCCGATCCGTCGCGTCCCGTCATCGCCGTTTTGGCCGAACTGGACGAACGGAAGATCGCGCGCCTCAAGGATCACTGTCCCAGCCTCGACGCTATCGGGGTGAACACCTACGCCGGCCTCGCCACCCTGCCGACGCGACTGCGGGACCTGGGATGGACCAAGCCCTACTTCGTCACCGAGTTTGGGCCCTTCGGACCTTGGGAGGTCGCCAAGACCACCTGGGGCGCCCCGCGCGAACCGCTTGGCCAGCAGAAGGAGGACATCTACCTCTCGAACTACCTTCGCGCCATCGCCGACGACCGGGGACGGTGCTTGGGCTCCTTCGTCTACCTCTGGGGTCAGCGCAACGAGGGGACGCCGACCTGGTTTGGGATGTTCCTTCCAACCGGAGAGAGGCTAGGCGCGATCGACGCGATGACCTTCGCCTGGAGCGGCCGGTGGCCCGCCAACCGCTGTCCCCGCATCTTCTACATCGATGCGGCGATCGACCAGAGTCCGATCGAACCGGGGAGCGAGCACGACGTCACCGCCGTTTGCTTTGACCCCGACAACGATCCGGTGACCCTCAAGTGGGAGGTACGGGCCGAGATGTCGGGCGACGATATCGAGCCGAAGGCGGTGTACGATGCGTTCGCCGCGCGCATTGGCAAGAAGGTGCGCCTTCGCGCGCCCGCCGTCGAGGGGGCTTACCGCATCTACCTTTACCTCTTCGACGGTAAGGGCAACGCGGCGACCGCGAACATTCCCTTCTTCGTGAAGCGCAAGTAGGGCTCCCGCCGGGTCCCGTGCCGTCGCCTCGCCGGTCCGTAAACTGGGTTCGAGGACGTTCGCGTCCTCGGAGCCGTCATGCCGAACCGCGACACCGATGCGTTGGCGTACCACGAGATGGGGAGACCGGGCAAGTTGGAGGTGGTGCCGACCAAGCCCTGCCTCACCGCTCGTGACCTTTCTCTGGCCTACTCGCCGGGGGTGGCGGTCCCTTGCCTCGAGATTGAGAAGGACGCCGGGACCGCTTACCGGTACACGAACAAAGGCAACCTGGTCGCCGTCGTCTCGAACGGGACGGCGGTGTTGGGCCTCGGCGATATCGGGGCGCTGGCGGGCAAACCGGTCATGGAGGGCAAGGCGGTGCTCTTCAAGCGTTTCGCCCAGATCGACGTGTTCGACATCGAGGTGAACACCCACGATCCGAAAGAGGTGATTCGCGTCTGCGAACTCCTCGAGCCCACCTTCGGCGGAATCAACCTCGAGGACATCAAGGCCCCCGAGTGCTTCGAGATCGAAGAGGCGCTCAAGGAACGACTGAACATCCCCGTCTTCCACGACGACCAGCACGGGACGGCGATCATCACGGGCGCGGCCCTCCTCAACGCGCTCGAACTTGTGGGCAAGGAGATAGGCGACGTGCGTCTCGTCGTGAGCGGAGCCGGCGCCTCCGCGCTTGCCTGCACCCGCTTCTTCGAGCAGTTGGGCGTGCGGGCGCAGAATATTCTGTTGTGCGACTCGAAGGGGGTCGTCTATGTGGGACGCGGCGGAAGCAACGCGTACAAGGATCGGTACGCGCGCGAAACGCCGTTGCGGACCCTTGCGGACGCTCTGCGCGGCGCGGACGTGTTCCTCGGTTGTTCGGTCAAGGGGCTGGTGTCGGGCGAAATGCTCCGGTCCATGGCGGAACGGCCGATCGTTTTTGCGCTTGCCAACCCGGACCCGGAGATTCCCTACGAGGAGGCCAAAGCCGCGCGACCCGACGCGATCGTCGCCACCGGACGGAGCGACTTTCCGAACCAGGTCAACAATGTTCTCGGTTTTCCCTTCATCTTCCGCGGCGCGCTGGACGTTCGGGCAACCCGCATCAACGAGCCGATGAAGGTGGCGGCGGCGAAGGCGATCGCCGCCCTCGCCCGCGAACCCGTGCCCGAGGAGGTTGGCATGGCCTACGGAGGTCAGCGGTTCGAGTTCGGCCCCGACTACATCATCCCCAAGCCGTTCGACCCACGCCTGCTCCGCCACGAGGCGACCGCCGTTGCCCGGGCCGCTTGCGAAACCGGGGTCGCCCGCGAGCCCATCACGGACTGGGAAGCTTACGGGGCGCGCCTCGACGGAATGGCCAGCCGAAGCGAGATTCTGATGCAGCGGATTCGGTCGGTCGCACGGCGCACCCCGATGCGCGTGCTGTTCGCGGAAGGGGAGAACCCGAAGGTGCTCGAGGCTTGCCGCATTCTCATCCAGGAGGGAACGGCATTCCCCGTTCTGCTGGGGGACCGAGCGAAAATCGAGGCCGCTTCGCCCCACTATGGCTTCGAAATGAGCGAAGTGGAGGCGATCGATCCGCTATCCTCGCCCGATCGCGACACCTTCGAGGCGGAACTTCGCCACGTGGGGTTCCGGAAGGGGGTCAACCCGAAGAAGGCGCGGCACCTGATCGAGTCGCCGCTTCGATTTGGTCTCATGATGTTGCGGACGGGGCGCGTGGACGCCATGGTCGTCGGCGCGGACGACGCGTATGGCGACACGATCCGGGCCGCCCTGCCCCTTACGAGCACCCGCCAGGGCGTCCGTCGCGCGGCCGGCTTCAACGTGCTCCTGATCGAGGGCCAGGTGTTCGTCATCGGGGACACGACCCTCAACATCGAGCCCAACTCGCGCGAACTGGCGGACATCGCCCTGCTGGGCGCCGAACTCGCCGGAAACTTGGGCCTTGCCCCCAAGGTGGCCATGCTCTCCTTCTCGAACTTCGGCGAGAACGAGCACCCGCGCGCGAAAAAGGTTCGCGACGCGGTCGCCTTCCTGCACCGGCACCAACCGGATCTGGTCGTGGACGGCGAGATGCACGGAGACGTGGCGGTGCTCCCCGGTTTTGCTCAGGACAACTATCCCGGCAGCCGGGTGCGCGGCGACGCGAACGTGCTGATCTGCCCCGATCTCGACTCGGCGAACATCGCGATGAAACTCGTCGGTTACCTTGGGCAGGGACGCGAGGTCGTCGGGCCGCTCCTCGAAGGGCTGGACCAGGCGATCAACTTCGCCTCCTTCAACGCGTCGGCTCGCGAGATCGCGAACCTGGCCGTGTTCAGCGGCTACCGGGCCGCGCGGGCGAAGGCGAACGTCGGATAGAGGAACAGGGGGTCGGGCGGTCGAACGCAGGGTCCCATGATCGCATGCGCCCTTGTCCTCGCGATGGCCGTCCCGGCTGACGACCTGGCGTCCGCCCTGCGGGAGGTGGATCCGAAGCGGCTACGGGCCACCGTCGAAAAGCTGGCGTTGTTCCCGACCCGGAACACGGTAAGCGCGGGCATCCACGCCGCCGCCGATTGGCTCGCGGGGGAGTACCGCACGATCGACGGGGTCGAAGTCGAGCTGATGCGCTATCCGGTGCCGAAGGGTCGTCGGGTGCCGGAGGACGTCGAAACCGTTCAGCTGATCGCGACGATTAGGGGCAAGACGGATCGGATCGTCCTCGTCGGCGGCCATCTCGACACGATCAACATGGCGGCGGACGCGGACCCCCGAACCGCCCGCGCGCCCGGCGCGAACGACGACGGGAGCGGGGTGGCCATGGGACTCGAACTCGCGCGGATCGCCGCGAAGCGGCGATGGAACCAGACCCTCAAGGTGGTGGCTTTCAGCGGCGAAGAGCAGGGGCTCCTCGGCTCGCAGGCCCTTGCCCGGCGCGCCAAGACGGAGGGTTGGCAACTGGACGCCGTCCTGAACAGCGACATCGTCGGATCGAGTCGCAACCTGCAGAAGCGTTCGGATCCGAAGCAAATTCGCGTCTTCAGCGAAGAAAGCGCCGCCCACGGGAGCCGGGAACTGGCCCGATTTGTCGAGTGGCAGGTGCGACGAAGCGTGCCGGGTTTCGGGGTGAAGCTCGTGTTTCGCCGTGATCGGTTCGGGCGAGGCGGCGACCATACGTCCTTCACGGAGGCGGGTTACGCCGCCGTCCGCTTCACGGAGGTGTACGAGGAGTACGCTCGCCAGCACAACGACCGGGACCTCCCCGAATTCGTGGACTACGACTACCTCGCCCGCGTCACGCGCGCCAACTACGCGACGGTCGCCGCCCTCGCGAGCGCCGGACCGGCGCCGACGAACGTCCGGGTGGATCGGCGTCAGGGACACGACACGACCCTGACCTGGCGCCCGACCCCCGAGACGAAGTACCGAGTCTATTGGCGGGATACCGCGAGTCCGGTCTGGCAGGCGTACCGCGACGTGGGTGCGGTGGAGCGGTTCACCGTCGTGGGCGTAAACAAGGACGACCACGTGTTCGCCGTCGGCGCGGTGGACGGGGTGCCGGTCGAGGCCAAGTAAGTCGCGCCCCGGGGCCCGCTTCCGGCGATCCAGGCGATTCGGGTATCCTTTGGCGCACTTTGCCTCCCGGGAGGTAGCCCAGTTTCATGAAACGAACGTTCCAACCCAATACCCGCAAGCGGAAAAAGACGCACGGCTTTCGTCTCCGCATGAGCACGACCGATGGCCGCAACGTGATCAAGCGACGTCGCGTGAAGGGACGAGAACGGCTCACCGCTTAGTCACCGGCCTGTCGAAACGTCGTTTTGACGTCGTGTTCGGCGAGGGCAAGCGCGCCGCCGGGAAGTTCGTCCGAGCGTATGCCGTACCCGGCGAAGGGAGACTCGGATTCGCGACCGCGAAGGCCATCGGCGGCAAGCCCTGCCGGAACCGAAGCAAGCGGCGCGTGCGCGAAGCGGCCCGTCTGAGCCCCGACCGCATCGCCGCGAAACTGGACATCGTATTGTTCGCCAAGAAAGAATCGGCCAAGGCGCCTTGGCACGAACTCGCCGAGGACGTGAGGAACGTGTTGGGTCTGGTCGCGCAACGATGGGACGGCGAATTGGAATCGCGCTTGTGAGGATGTACCAACGATCCACGCGATGGATGCCGCCGACCTGCCGCTACACGCCGTCCTGCTCTCAGTACGCGCTCGAGGCGATCGAACGCTACGGCCTGATCAAGGGCTCGTGGCTCGGCCTGAAACGCATCGCCCGTTGCCACCCGTTCCGACCGGGCGGGCACGACCCGGTTTCCTAGATCGCTCTCAACAATGAAACCCGCTCCGTCGCCAAGACAACAGATCGTCCAGACCTTGCTGATCACCATGATGATCTTAATGGGGTTCCAGCTATGGACGAATTCCCAGCAACCCAAGACCGACCAGCCCCCGGAACAGACGCTCGCGGCGATGGAGAAGGCGGGCGCGGAGATCAAGGACGTCACGATCGCCGGGCTGTTGCCCCAGTACGAACGGAAGGTCGGCGCGCAAGAAATGCCCGAGGAGGCCAAGCGCGAGAAGATCGTGTACGCCAAGCTCCTCACCGCCGTCACCCAATACCGCGCGGGCGTTCAGCGGGACGATACGGGTCGCTTGGACGCCGCCTACCACACGCTGGTCGGCGACGCCCTGGCCCTCGAGGGAAAACCGGTCTGGGACAAGGAGTTTCGGCTTCCTCCCTTGGCAAGTTCGAAATCGGCCGCCAGGTTCCCCGAGGCGACGGTCTCCGGAAAGACCCTCTACGCGACGGTCACGACCGAACTCCAGACCCGCAACAGCAAGACCTACCAGTACGCGATCATGGACTTCCTGGTCGGGCTGACGGGCAAGCAGCCGGCGGTCAGCTACACGATCGCCGCCCTCCTCCTTGCGATCTTCGTGCGCGGCGTCGTGTGGCCGTTGTCCCAACGTCAGCTCATGTGGTCGCGCCAGATGAGCCAACTGCAGCCGTTGGTCGCCGAGATCAAGGAGAAGTACGGGAGCGACGCGCAGGAGTTCCAGAAGCGAACCATGGCGCTGTACCAGGAGTACGGCATCAATCCGCTGGCGGGTTGCGGGCCGGCCCTCATCCAGATGCCGCTGTTCCTTTTCGTTTACAACTGGATGCAGACGTACCGCTTCGAGTTCCAGAAGGGCACGTTCCTCTGGATCAACGAGGCGTCGTCAAAGGCGACGTCGGGCTTCATGGCCCCCAACCTGGGCCACACGGACAAGATTCTGCTCGGGGTCTACACCGTGCTGATGGTCGTGAACACGTTCCTGACGCCCGTCAGCGACCCTAGCAACCTCAAGCAACAACGCATGATGGGCGTGGGCATCTCGCTCGTCTTCTCGATTTCGCTCTTCTTCTGGCCGCTTCCCTCGGCGTTCGTTCTTTACTGGATCTTCACCCTCATCTTTGCGTCCGCCCAGTCGTTGCGGGCGTACCGACTGCCGATGCCGCCCCTTACGAAGAAGGCGTCGGCGGTCGGCGGGGTGATTCCGGTGACCCCGATCTCGGGGGGCGGCGGCAAAACCGGATCCAATGGAACCGCCGACGCGAACGTGCGAAAAGCGGCCGCACTGACGCACAAACAGAAGAAGAAGCGTTAGACTGGCAACAACGATTTCAGGTGCAGTGATGGAGGCTATCGAAACCACAGGCAAAGACCTGCGCGACGCGCTCGCGCAGGCGGCATCCCAACTCGGCGTTGATTCCGGCACTCTCGCGCACGAGGTGCTGGAGGAAACGGCGGGTCTCTTCGGCAAATCGACGGTGCGCATCCGGGCATGGGTGGCTCCCGAGGCTTCTACCGACGCGGAACCCGCCCCCGTCATCGAGAAGCCCAAGGCCGTTCGGAAGAAGGCCGCTCCCAAGGCTCCCCCGACTCCTCCCGTCGAGGCCTCGGTCGAGGCCGCTCCGACGGAACCCGAGGATGCGGAAGCCGATTCCGAGTCCTTCGAAGAGCCGGAGGAGGAAGAGCGACCGAACGTGGTCGCGACCGCCGAGGACGCGGACAACATCCTTGCGATCGTGGACAACCTCTTGAAATCCGCGCACCTGACCGCCCGCGCTCGCGTCCGCTCGATGAACGACCGGTACGTGAACGTGGAACTCGACGGTCGTGACGTCGCCTTCCTGATCGGCAAGCGCGGCGAGGCCCTGAACGCCCTCCAGTACCTGGTCAACATCATCGTCGGCCGCAAACTGGCGAACGGCGTCCGTTGCACCCTCGACGGGAACGACTATCGCAAGGACCGCGAGCAGAAGCTGACGCACTTGGCGCAAAGCATCGCCCGGGAGGTCCGAAAGCGCGGCGAGGAAGCGGTCCTCGATGCCCTCCCCGCCTTCGAGCGCCGCATCGTCCACAAGGCCTTGCTCGATTTCGCCGGAATCTCGACCTACAGCGAAGGCGAAGAGCCCAATCGCCGCGTCGTTATCGCTCCCGCCGACTGAGTCGGGTCGGCATTAGGGCAAATCCGCCGAAGCGGGGCGCGGCCTGATGGGTCAGAATCCCATGAGGCCGCGCGGCCGACGTTATGACTCGCTCCCGATTGACGCTGATTTTGGGCCTGGCCGCGGGGTGCGCGCTGGGTTTTCCCCTCTCCGCCTACGCTCAGCGCGGCGCGCTGACGGTGGACGTCGGCGGTTTGCGGTCGCCTCGGGCGATCGGCGAGCGCACCGACTTCGCGGTACGGAACTTCTCGACGACGATGGCGATGCAGACCCGGGCCGCCCGCGAGGAGCGCCGGCGCGCGGGCGTCCTTGCGGAGGGAGCGCGCTACTTTCTCCCGCTGACGGTGCGTCTCGAGAACGCGCCGACCGCAAGGGTTCGCTCCGGTAGCGGGCCGCTGGTGTTGCAGTTCGACGCGGCCGGCGATCGTGCCTTCCCGTCCGCCTACCGCGACTTCCTGACGGCGGTCTTCAACCAGGTGAGGCCGACCCTCGACGTGGTGTTCGGCCCGCCGTCCGTCGGTGGCGCCGTCCGGGTCGCGAACTACAACGCCGACATTGCGGATCGCGAGTACCTGGCCGGAGGCTACTATCTTCCGGACAACGGGGCGGGCGTGCCGGAAATACGGTTCCCGGTCTACACCTCCGGTGGCGAGGAGGTTCGGCCCACCGCCGCCGTGAACTTCGTTCACTGCCTTCTCCTCGCTTATCTTGGTCCCCGCGCCTTCGAGTTCGACGCCTTCCAAGAGGGACTGGTGCGGGCGGCCACGATGCGGGTCGTCCGCACCCCTGGGGCGCTTCCCGCGACCTTGGATGCCGACCTCCTCGAAGCGGTCCTCGACCTAAACTACGACGCGGGTCCACGTTACGATTGGACGAACCAAAGGGCCCTCGGCGGTCCCGTGTTCATCGCGCCCAACCTGCGCGCGAATCCGCTCCCGATCGGAGGAAGTCTGGGGGGCCTCTATCTCCAACGCTTCCGCATGGCGGGCAGCGCCTGGCAGAAGGTGCTGACCGAGTACCCCGCCTTCGCCTCGCAGTTTCTCGCCGCCTACTACGCGAAGCCCGAACTCAAGGCGAACGTGCCCGGCTTAGTCGCCCTCGCCGACACCGTGATTCGCTCGTTGGGCGGCGCGGACGCGCGCGTCGAGGGACTGGCGTTTCCTGACTGGTACGCACGGCAGTTCGCGCTCGAAACCGCCGAATCCCGGGGGACCAAGCTCTTCGTCGAGCCGATCCCGATCACCGACGGTCTCGGCGGGAGCGATTTCGGCGTGTTCATCCTCGAGTCCACGTTCTTCTCGACGGGGTCGAACGGCGCCGAGGAACTGCTCGGCGGCACGAGTTACCCGATCTTCTGGGATCCGTTCTTCAACCGGGTCTTCACCTCGGGCGGCCAGGACGACCGGATGCAGTTCTCGCTCAGTTACGGCTCCGTCACCCCGAACTTCCCGAACCTGTCCGGGGGCAAGCCCTATGCGCTGACCGTCGATGTTCCGGTCCAGGATCGAATCGTGCGCGTCACCCTACCCGCAGGCGGCATCGCCACCGCCGCGACCTCGGGCAGCCCGAACGACTTCTACGGCACGGTGACCGGTCTCGCCGCGTCGGTCGGGGCGGTCAAGGTACGGCTGACGGTCGACGGGGTCTCCGGAGGCGAGTTCCCGGTCACGGAAGGCGCGTTCGGCGGTAAGGTCGCCCTCGCCGCCTACGCCGGCTACCGCCGCCTGCTGATCGAGGTCGTTCGGACGTCGGACAGTTCGGTGGTGCTGTCGCGAAGGGTGAACAAGGGTCCCGGACCCCTCGCCCTCGAACTCCGCGCGAACGCGGCCCAGACCTTCGCTTTCGGCGGCGGCCTGGCGAAGGGGCTGTCGATGGTCGGAATGCCGTTGGATCCGTTCGCCACGTCCCATGCGTCGGTGTTGGGTATTGCCGAGGGCCGTGTGTTGGTCGCCCGCTTCAACCCGGCGCGCGTGGCGTACGACCTCAACCCGGATACGGAGGCGTTCACCCAGGGCCACGGCTACTTCGTTCGCCTCGAGGCCGCCAAGCCATCCTTCGCCGTCGCGGGCACGAGCGTCCCGAACGCCTCGGTGGCGGTCGCGCTACGGCCGGGATGGAACCTCGTGTCCTCGCCGTTGCCCCAGGCCGTTCCGTTCAGCCGCGTAAGGGTCGTACGGGGTACGGACTTCCCGCGCACGTGGGCGGAGTCCCTCACCACGACGGTCGAAAACGGCCCTTGGCTCGGTGCCGACGTTTTTCGTTTTGTCCCCGGAAACCCGGACCCCTATACGGGCGCGCCGGAAGGCGGGGCGATGACCGCGACCGCGATTTTCGAGCCGGGGGTCGGCGTGTTTGTGAGGGTCCTCGCGCCCGAAGGTCTGACCTTGCTGTTCGAGCCGGCTTCGGGGGCTTCGCCGAGTCCACTTGTTGTGCCCGGCACCGACGCCTCGTGGGCGTTGCGCATCGTGACCCGCAACGGGGCGAGCGTCACCGACGCGATCGTCGGGCAACATCGTCAGGCGACGGACGGGTTCGACAAGGCCCTTGACAGCGCCCTGCCGCCCGGTGTCGGTGGAACACAAGCCTCGTTAAAGGGATCGCTCTACCGCGACGTGCGTCCGCTGGGGCGCGCCTCCGGCTACAGTCTGGCAATCGACGACCTTGAGATCGGCAAGACGTACACGATGGCCTTCACCCTGTTGCGCGGCGACCTCCGTGAGTTCGCCCTCACCGATCGCTACGGTCGCGGACGCATTACGCTTCGTCCGGGGATGACCTACCGCTTCACCGCCCAGAGACGAACCCAAACTTTCGAGATCGTGGCGAAGGGAGTGGGACGATGAGACGACTCCCCTTGCTCTGCGCGCTAGTTTTCGGCCTCCTTGCGGTCGGCTGTGGGGGCGGAGGCGGCGGGGGAGGCGGTGGCAACACCGTCGTCGTCACCGGTCGCGCGGTCCAGGTCAAGACGGGAGGACCACCCGACCCGGCGGCCAGTTGCCAGATCGGCTCGGTCTCCGCCCTGACCGATGCGACGGGCACCTTTCGCCTGACGGTTCCACCCGGCGCGACCCAGGTGACGATCGACAGCCGGTCGGACTCCGGCACGTGGACGTACACCTTCCCTCCCGCGACCTCCGCGACGAACGACGTGGGCGACCTGTACATCGGACCCGCCAGGGTCTCGGTGACCGGGCTGGTGAAGTCGGCGGTGGACGATTCGCCGATATCCGGTGCGACGGTTTCGTTCGCCGGGCGGTCTGGCACGACGAACGCGGCGGGCCGATTCACCCTCGCGGACGTCGCCTACTATGCGGCCGACCTCAACGGCTTCTGGGGCATCGAGGGCGCGGTGCGGGCGTCCGGTTACTTCGTTTCTACCTTTCGCGCCGAGCCTTCCGCCGCGGCGGGCGCCGTCGTAACGCTCGACGATCTCCTCTTGATCCCCACCAGCGACGCAAGCCCGCCCGACGTGCCCTACAACGTTTGGGGGCGCGTCTCGCCGAGCGCCCAATCCCCCGGAACGGTGGTGACGGTGGTCGAAGGGGGCACGAACGTGAGGAGTTTCACGGTGGGGGCAAACGGTCTGTACTGGCTGTGGTTGTCCCCGGGCACGTATACGCTACGCTATGCGAAGGGATCGCTTCACGCACCGGATCAGACCGTCGTGCTCGAGCGCCCGAACCAAGTGATCCGCCGCGATGTCACGCTCGAATAGCCGCGTCTGGGTTCGACGACTGTTGCTGACCATCCTGTTCGTGGTCGGCTTTCCGATCGGCGTCGTCTACCTTCGCTATCTGTTGACCGTCGATCCCTTTGCCAAGAATCGGGGTGACTTCGGCAAGGCGACGCAGGAGACCGGCATCCGGTTCGCCGACGCCGAGATCGGCTATTTTCGGGGCGCGCGTCGGCTCGGTCGCGCGAAAGTAAAGCGTATCGACGTGCGCAGCGACCGTCAGTTGCTCTTCTTCGACGGTCTGTCGGAAGGCGAGTACGCGTCCGAAAAGGGTGAGATTCAGTTCACCGCGCAGGCCGCAACCTGGAACGCCACCTCGCGCGACCTGAACGTGACGCAGGGCGCGCACGTCTGGAACAAGGACCTCGACCTCAGAGTCCCCGCCTTCAAGTTCGACCAGAGCCAGGAGCGACTGACGGTACCGGGCGAGATCAAGGGTCGGCTCTACAAGGGCGAACTCGGCGCCTCGAACCTAGAGTACTACGTTCGCACCGACCGCTACGACATGGGCCCCGTGCACTGGTTCGGTCAGATCGACAAACTGGACGACCTGCCCCAGGAACAACCCGTCAAGCGCACCAAATGGGACGTGAAGGGCAAGCGGATGCGCTCGATCGGGAAGGACCTTGACGAGTACACCGAGGCGGCGGCGCGCGACGAGGCGGGCGAGACGGTGGTCAAGGCCGACAAGATCGTCGTCAACCGGAAGGAAGACGTGATCACCGCTACCGGCAACGTCCGCTACTTCGGCATCGAGGCCAATCTCGCCTCCCAAGAGGTCGTGATCTTCCGTAAGGAAAAGCGCATGGTGCTCACCGGGGACGTGCGAATGCTCGTGAAGGCCGAGGACAAGCAGAAGCTCGAGGAGGTCGAGATTCCGCCCTTCCGGCCCGCGTTGCCGGAGGAGGTCACCCGGGATCGTCCGCCCGCCCCCGTCGTGGGAAGCGAAGAGAAGAAGATGGACGACGAGGTCACGTCCGCTGCGTCGCGGCGAAAGTACCCGGTGCTCCTCACCGCGCGAAGAGTCGAGTACTGGTACGAAGAGGGCAAGCGCAAGGCGGTCGCGACGGGCGAACCGCAGGCGCGTCAGCAACTGGCGGGGGCGCGCTGGCGGCAGGTCTGGTCGGATCGCGCCGACTACGACGGGGAAAAGGACGAACTCGTAATGACGAGTCGGGCCGGCGAACGCGACGTGCGCTTCAAGTCTTCCCTCGGCCACGACCTGAAGGGTTCGCGCTTCCGATTGGTCACCAAGGACGAGGACAACCCCGAGTTCGAAGGGGAGGACGTTGAAGGCGTGATGCCGGTGGACGACGAGGAGCTTCCGAAGAAGGAGCCCGCCAAGACCGGGGGCGGCGGGAAGACGGGGGGCGGCGGACTCTCGGGTCCGATCGGCCGACCTCGCCGGGTCTGACCGGACCGAACCGGTACAATGCATCCCCGAGGCGACGGACCGTCGTCCTCGCCGTAGAACCCTCCCGATGGACCAGGCGCACATCCGCAACTTCTGCATCATCGCGCACATCGACCACGGCAAATCCACCCTCGCCGACCGGCTGATCGAGCGATGCGGCGCCATCCGAGGGATCGCCCAGGAGCAAATGCTCGACTCGATGGACATCGAGCGCGAGCGCGGCATCACGATCAAGATGGCCGCCGTCCGGCTGACCTACGTCGCCAAGGACGGCCAGTCCTACCAGCTCAACCTGATCGACACGCCGGGCCACGTGGATTTCACCTACGAGGTGTCCCGCGCGCTCGCCGCGTGCGAGGGAGCGCTGCTGGTCGTGGACGCCAGCCAGGGGGTCGAGGCGCAGACGATCGCGAACGCGGGCATGGCCCTCAACCAGGGGCTGGAGATCATCCCCGTCATCAACAAGATCGATCTTCCCCACGCCGACGTGGAGCGCGCCCGCGAGGAGATCGAAATGGCGGTGGCGATCGACGCCACCGACGCCATTCCCTGCTCCGCAAAATCGGGACTCGGGATCGACGATATCCTCGAGGCGATCGTCCACCGCGTGCCGCCCCCCGCCGGGTCGCCGGACGCCCCCCTCCGCGCCCTGATTTACGATTCGCACTTCGACGCCTACCAAGGGGCCGTCGCGTACATCCGCGTCAAGGACGGAAGCCTCAAGAAGGGCGACCGCATCCAGATGATGTCGACCGACTCGCGATTCGAGGTGGACTCGACCGGACACTTCAGCCCGGCCCTCACCGTGGACCTTGGGTTGGCGTGCGGCGAGGTCGGCTTCGTGACGGCGGCGATGAAGTCCATCGGGGACGCGGCGGTCGGCGATACGATCACTTCGGCGACCAATCCGGCCCGGATGCCGCTTCCCGGGTATCGCGAAGCGCTGAGCATGGTCTTCTGCGGGATGTACCCCTCCGACGGCGACCAATACCAGGAACTGCGCGACGCGATCGAGCGCCTCAAGCTGAACGACGCCTCCCTCAACTTCGCTCCGGAGACCTCGGCCGCCCTGGGCTTCGGGTTTCGTTGCGGGTTCCTGGGACTGCTGCACATGGAGATCGCGCGCGAGCGGCTCGAGCGCGAGTTCGGCCTCGACCTCATATTGACCGCCCCGAGCGTGGACTACAAGGTGACCCGCTCCGACGGCACCGAGGCCCATATCTCCAACCCGACCGATTTCCCCGCGCCGCACTTGGTCAACCTGGTCGAGGAGCCCATCGTCACCGCGACGATCATCGTGCCCACCGAGTATGTCGGCGCGGTAATGACCCTGTGCCAAGAGCGTCGCGGCACCTACAAGCGCACCGAGTATCCGACCCCGCAACGCGTGATCCTGCACTACGTGCTTCCCCTCGGCGAGATTCTGCTCGACTTCTTCGACAAGCTCAAGTCGCAAACCCGCGGGTACGCGTCGTTCGACTACGACCTCGCCGGCTACCAGCCCGCAGAGTTGGTCAAGGTGGATGTTCTGCTCAACGGCGACCCGGTGGACGCCCTGTCGTTCATCGTCCACAAGTTGTTCTCGTACCAGCGCGGCAAGGCGATGGTCGAACAACTGCGCAAGGTGGTGCCGCGCCAGCAGTACGAGGTTCGGGTCCAGGCGGCGATCGGCGCAAAGGTGATCGCGGCGGACACCATCAAGCCCTTCCGCAAGAACGTGATCGCCAAGTGCTACGGCGGCGACATCACGCGCAAGCGCAAGCTGCTCGAAAAGCAGAAGGAGGGCAAGAAGCGCATGAAGCAGATCGGCTCGATCGAGCTTCCTCAGGAGGCGTTCCTGTCCGTCCTGAAGGTTGCCGAGTGAAGGAGGGGCGGGCGTCCGGCCCGCGGCTTTTCGGGCATTTGTCGCGGAACCCTTGACGCTTGGGTCGGGGCGTGATAGGATGAAGGAGTCCGAAGGATCGCGGACCGGAACGCCGAGGGCGGAGCGGGCTCGACCGAAAAAAGTCGAAAAAGTCCTCCCATCTCGCGAAAGGTGTGCGATAATAGGCACAGGTTGACGGCTCGAGAGAGCGTCGCGCTGACGGGTTCGAGAGAAGCCCCGAAGCCCTCGGAGTAGAGACCGAGGTGACGTGAGACCGTGCAGGCCGGGTAGGAAGATGAAGCGACCGAAGAGTCGCCGTCTTGAGAGAAGCGAGGACAGCGTTGGTTTTGGTCTCCACTTCTCGTTCCCGACCTCATTGTCTCTTCACGGCGTGAGTCCGAAGCCCCGTGGCCCG
The DNA here is from genome assembly GCA_026129685.1 of Fimbriimonadaceae bacterium. Lineage (GTDB taxonomy): Bacteria > Armatimonadota > Fimbriimonadia > Fimbriimonadales > Fimbriimonadaceae > UBA2387. The sequence goes on along the minus strand of JAHCHO010000007.1, from coordinate 26,648 downwards.
AACGAGGCACGCTTCGTTCGACGTTACGGTAAGTGAGTCGTGGAGTGAGAGGATTCTCCGCACCGGTTGGTTGGTGCAAAGATTTCTTCCTCGCTTCTTTGACAGGTGGCGTTCCGTGGTTGGTCGGTTCACCTGGCGAGGCAGCGGTGCGAGGATCCCCTCTCTCCCCTTGCAGGTGGATTCGTCATGAAGACGCGATCGATGACAGAGAGAGGAAACGCCCGACGGACGGGCGCTCGGTCGCGCGCACGGTTTTTGGTTCTGTCTCCTACTCCTTTCCCGTCCACTTGGGACGGGGTCCCCTATGGTTGGTTGTTTGGCTCCGGGGCTTGCCCCGGAGCGCACCCTTCTCACCGGCGGACGGAGCGATTTGCTTCCTGTTCCCTACTCCAGGTTCCGTCTTTGGCTCCGGAGACCCCTCCGGAGCCCACTCTTCCTTCGGACGGAATCGCGGTCGAGTCGGGGGAACGGGTCGCGTAGAGGCTTGTTCGTCGCCCAGGCGGGCGGCGAGCGAGGCGGGTCGGTCGGTTTGAGAGGGCCGTCGATCCGCGAAAACTGAATATCGCGCAGGCCGTCGAATCGGCTTGCGAGACAGGGCAGTAGTTGGGCCCGCTCGCCAGGCGGATTCGAGCCGGTTCCGGAGATCGTGGTTGGTCGTTCCGGAGTCGGTGAAGGCGATCTCACGCAAGTGAGTCGTCGGTCGTTCGACGGAGAGAGAACCGTCGAGAGGTTGGTTGGTTGCAGAACCGCGCCGCGTCTTGGGTACGTCGGGCGCGTCCGCACACCCATCATCGTCTCCCCCTGTTCTCGCCCTTCGAGCGGTCCGGCGCCGAGAGACGAGACGATGAAACGGTTGGTTGGTCAAATCTGGAGCGAGGCGCGCGGAAACGCGATGCCCTCCGTTTTGCGCCCGGCCGGTCTCGCGAACGCTTTGGTTCTGTCCTCGCCGGACGCCCTGTCCGGCGCTCCTACTCCTACTCTGGTTGGTACTGGTTTGGTTGGGCCCGGTCTGGTTACCGGGCCACCCCTTTCCCACCGGGGCGGTCGAGCGGGCAACGGTTTTTCGTCCTCCTTCGTACCGGACTCCCCGTCCGGTTCTCCTACTCCTACTCTGGTTGGTACTGGTTTGGTTGGGCCCGGTCTGGTTACCGGGCCACCCCTTTCCCATCGGGGCGGTCGAGTCAAGCGCGCCAAGCCACCTGGTCGGCGCGGACCAAGTCTTGCTTCTCTATCCTCCTTCTCTAGTCTCGGCGGGAGTCGTTCCGACGAGCTTTCCTTGATCTGCGCTAGGGGTCCCTGCGTCTCTCGGGACGTCGGGACCACCCTTTTCACGCCCGGATCATCGAGGGGAAGGCCCATTCGCGACGGTGGGCCGCCAGGGCGCGGGTCACCGGGCCGCGATCGCGTCCCCGCACGCGGGCAGCCGCCGGGAGGTGCCGCATGACGGCGCGTCTCTACGGGTCTCCGCCCGCCGCCTTGCGACGGCGCCGCTGGACGGTCGGCGACGCCTCGCCCGGATTCCGCCCGCCGACGTGCTTGGACGTCGGCGGGAGCGATCCGACAAGTCTTGCTTCTCTATCCTCCTTCTCTAGTCTCGGCGGGAGTCGTTCCGACGAGCTTTCCTTGATCTGCGCTAGGGGTCCCTGCGTCTCTCGGGACGTCGGGACCACCCTTTCTCCGCCCGGATCGAGGGGTCTAGGAGCGCGTTACGGTCGCGACGACGGGGTTCCGCCCCCGGACGTGAACCGGCCGCCCGGTTTTGCTTCTCTATCCTCCTTCTCTAGTCTCGGCGGGAGTCGTTCCGACGAGCTTTCCTTGATCTGCGCTAGGGGTCCCTGCGTCTCTCGGGAGGTCGGGACCACCCTTTTCACGCGCCGGTCGAGGCGAAGGACGAACGGTTTTGTCAGTCCGCACGTTCGGAGGCCCCGCGCATGATCCGCAGGACGAGACGCGACCCCGGACGAGGCTCGGTCGGTCAAGGACCCCCGCGCTATGGTCCGCATCCCCCCGGGGGTAACGGCCTTAGTGCGCCTCCTTGGTTCGTCGAGTGCGATGGTTGGAGTCCGGGCGGGAGTGCGCCTCCCGATTCGGGCCGTGTTGTTTGCAGCTATTCCTCAGGAGATCGTTCAGGATGAAGAATCCCTTCGTTGGTTGGAGCGGCCAGAACGGCCGCAATGCGCTAGGCGACGGCGTGAGAACGGACCTCGGACTCGGATGGGTTCCCGCGAAAGCGGAGAGCGCATCGAGCCTGATGGCCACCTCGGCAAAAGCCTGCGTCTTCAAGTTTGGCGGGCGGAACCGCCGAGTCGGCGAGAACACGGTGGTGATGCCGCAGCGCGGCGCACGGCCGATATCCTCGCAGGACGCGGTTCGCCTGAAAGCGGTCGTTCAGTTCGCCTAGCGGCGAACCGTACCGGCCACCGCACGTCGAACCGCGCCCCCAGGGCGAGGCTCGACGACGCGTACTACCGTGGGACAGAAACGTCTTAATCCGGTAGTGCGCGTGTTATGCGTTTAGACTAGTCGTCAACCCGCGCAGAAAAAACTCTTAGAAAATGTCGAAAGGGGGTTGACAGGCGATCCGGCAGGGTGTACTATATTGATCGTTGGGCACGGGGAGTCGGGCGGAGAGCCCGAGGACGAGACAATCGAATATCGATGTGAGGACGCGAGAGGAAGGACACCCCGAGCGATCGGGCCGGTTGGTGAAGTCGATTTTGTTCTGCAACCAACCAACCAACCAACCAACTACAACTGAATATCCTCCTCTCAAATCAGTATACAAAAAGAGATTTCCCGACGTTCTCTCCGTCGAGGCGATCCGAATACTGAAGTATCCTCCTCCCAACAGCCCTGGCTCTCTCCCGCCGGGGCTCTCTCCTTTAGTTGGGTCGCTCCAGCCGATTCCTCAGGGTTACACTCGGAAGCGATGGTCGCCTTCTTCCTCGCCGCCGTCTTGGTCGCCGGCCCCGGCTCCCCGATGGGCGCCCACGCCCACAACGACTACCGCCACCCTCGACCCCTCTTGGACGCCCTCGACCATGGGTTTCTCAGCGTGGAAGCCGACGTCTACTTGATGGAGGACCGACTCCTGGTCGGTCACGATGCCGCCGAGCTGACCCCGGGGCGCACCTTGGATGCGCTCTATCTTGCGCCCCTGTTCTCGCGCGCACGGAAGCAGGGCGGGCGGGTGTTTCCGGGCTTGCCCCGGGGAAAGTCCTTTCAACTGCTGATCGACGTCAAGGACGAGGCGGAACCGGCGTGGCGCGCCATCGAGCGCGCGCTGGCACCCTACCACCCCTTCATCACGGAATACCGCGACGGCCGGGTGGTCGATCGAGGAGTTCGCGTCGTCGTTTCCGGGAACCGTGCGATCGACGCCATGCGGCGGGCGCGTCGCCGATGGACGTTTGTGGACGGCCGCGCGGGGGACTTGGAGGCCGACCCCCCGGCCTCCCTGGTGCCTCTCGTTTCGGAGAACTGGCGAGGTCTGTTCTCCTGGCCGGGATTGGGTCCCATCGGCGATGCGGATCGGGAGCGCTTGCGGGCGTTCGTCGACCGCGCGCACCGACAAGGTCGGACGGTCCGGTTCTGGGGCGCTCCGGACTTGCCCGCATCGTGGGACCTCCAGCGCGAGGCGGGGGTGGACTGGATCAACACGGACCGCCTGGCCGAGTTCCGCGCGCACTGGGCGGGCGGCGCGGGCGAATAGGGGCGAAACGCGCCGATTCGAAGACGGCCTGGCGACCGAAGCCATGTAAACTCGTGGCAACCGGCAACTCTCTTGGAAACGCTGTTCCGTCACCTTGGCGAATCTTGGGTCAGGGACCTTGTGGATATTCTCTTGGTCGCCTTCCTGCTGTTTCGCCTGCTGAAGCTGATCCGGGGGACGCGCGCGTGGCGGATTCTGGGCGGCGTCGTCGGTTTTGTCGTCGTCTGGGCGGCGGCGGAGTTCTTCAAGCTGGCGACGCTGGCGTGGCTGATGAAGCAGACGGTGCCGCTGGCGCCCTTCGCCATCGCCCTCCTGCTTTTGCCGGAACTGCGCGCGATGCTCGAGGGATTCGGCAACATCGGGCTCATCCCCTCCCGGCTGGTCCGCTCCGATCACGCGATCAGCGACCAGACGATCGACGACATCGTCGCCGTCAGCTTCGACCTGGCGACCAAGCGCGTCGGCGCGCTGATCGTGATCGAGCGGGGTCCGCACTTGGTGGACGTCGTCGCGAGCGGCACCCCGCTGGACGCGAAGGTCTCCCGCGAACTGCTGGGATCGATTTTCTACGGGGCGAACCCTCTGCACGACGGCGCGGTCGTCGTGCGCGGCAACTCGCTCGTGGCGGCGGCTTGTCGCCTTCCGCTCAGCGAGAACCCTCGCATCGACGTCCGCATGCACCTCCGTCACCGGGCCGGCATCGGGGTCACCGAGGTCATGGACTGCCTCACCGTGATCGTTAGCGAGGAGCGCGGGCAGGTCACCGTCGCCCAGAACGGCGACTATCGCAAGGTCGTGACGACGGGCGAACTCCGCAAGGCCATCGTCGAAAGCCTCCGCGGCCCGGTGCGCGAGAACGAGGAGAACAACGTGCGCCGGATGCGGCGTCGGGATCGCGAAAAGCCGACCAAGAAGGAAGAGGAGGTCCCGATCGGATGAGCCGGAGCTATCTCCGCAACAACCTGTTGCTGATGGTCCTGTCCCTCTTCCTCTCCATTTTGCTTTGGACGGTGGTCAAGGGGCTGAACATGCCGCAAGGGGCGCCCAAGCAGGAGACCTTCGACGTACCGATCGTCTACCGCGATCCCATCCAAGGCCTCGTTCGTACGGGGGGGCCGACGTCGGTCCGCGCCATCGTCGAAGGGACCGAGGAAGAGGTCGCGGCGGTGGATCGCAAAACGGTGTTCGGAACGGTAGATCTCACCGAGGGCGTCGCCGGGGCGAGAAGCTATCCGATCGCCCTGACGGCGCCGACCTCCCCGGCCCGGATCGCCCTCGACCGCCGCTTCGCCGACGTGACCCTCGAGCAAGTGGTCACCGAGGTCCGACCCATCGAAATCACGACCCGGGGTTCGCTCCGCCTGGAAAGGGGCATGCGGATGACGTCCTACAACCCACAACCGGACACCGTTCAGGTGTTCGGGCCCCGTCGTTTCCTTCAGCGAGTGTCGATCGTCCGAGCGGTTCTCAACCTTGCCGAGGTGGCCGAGAACAAGGTCATCCGATCCCCGCTGGAAGTGCTCGACGCGGATGGGAAGCGAGTGCCCTTTGTTCGGATCGATCCGGTCGAAGTGGTGGTCGTCGTCTCGATCATGCCCGACGTCCCCGAGAAACAGGCCCTGGTCGTCCCCTCGTTCCGGGGCCAGCCGAAGTACGGATTTCAGGTCCAGGGGTACGAGGTGACGCCGAACCAGGTGACCCTGCGCGGCGAGTTCGAGCGGCTGTCCAACGTTTTCACCGTGCAGACCGAACCCATTGACGTGACCAACATCGAGTCCGGACGTCTGATCCAGGCGAAACTGGTGCCCCCTCCCGGCCTGCAGGTTCGGGGTGTGGATCGGGTTCGGGTCCGCGTGAACGTCGTTCGCAGCCCGGACGTGCCGAGCGCGCCCGGTGGTGGCCCGGGACCGGCGACGGTGCCCCTGGGAGGCGCAGATGGAAGTCCGTCCTCTGCACGAGGCTGAGTTCGACCGGTTCCTAGACCTGCTCTGCGCCGCCTTCTCGCTCGACCGACGCCGATCCGCCCACGCCTTCAATACGGAACCCCTGCGCGATCAGCGAATGAAATGGGGACTGTTCAACCGCCATGGCGACCTCGTTTCGATCCTTTCGGTCCTTCGTCTCGAATTCGGATGGGGGTCGGCGAGCGGCTTTTCGAACGTCGCGACGCGTCGAATCGATCGGGGCAAGGGGTTCGCCGAGCGCCTTATGCGGGAGGTGCTCGATCATCTGCGTCGCGAAGGGGTGGAGGCCGCCCTGCTTTTCGCTCACGATCCCCGCCTCTACGCTCGGCTCGGCTTCACCCACGGCGATCGGGTCGTGAGGGCCAACCTTGTGCGCGTGCCGCCCAGCACGATTCTCGAGCCGATGGACCCGGCGACGGTGCGGGAGTTGTATGACCGCTGGGTCGAGGGGTCGCCGGGTCGCTTGCGTCGGGACGAATCCCGCTGGCGCTACTGGGATTGGCGCTACGGAGCGTGCTACGAGGCGATGGACGGCTACTTCCGGCTCGAGTCCGGGGTCGTTCGCGAAGCGGTCTGGACGAACCCTCCCTGGGCGCTTGAAGTCGGGACCGCCGCCGAGTGGATCGGCACCGCGACCGTTACCGCCGACCTGGACGTCCCAATCGAGAACGGGTCGGACGAACTGACCATGATGGTGTACCGTTGCCCCACCGTCCCGGAGATGTTCATGTCGGACCAGTTCTAGAACCGGTTCGTCCGACCCCACCTCATCGGCGACGACCCGAGTCCGCCCGTTCCGGGCCGGCAGGGCTCGTCAAGGTCGTGCAGCCCGTGCCGCGTTCACTTGGCGTCCTCGCGAGGTTCGAAGACCTCGACGGGATTCCCCGACGGGTCCTCGACGAGCGCTTGCCGGCCTCCGGGGCCGAGGATCGGCTTGTTCCGAAACACCGTGCCGACCGCCTCGAGCTTCGCCACCGTGGTGTCCATGTTTTTGACCTGAACGACCAGCCGGTTCCAGCCCCCGGGGGTCGGCACCGCTCCGGAACTCAGCGCCTTCCGCGCGGACGTACCCGGGCCGCTGAGCCAAACCGTCAGCCCGTGCCCTTTCACCACGGCGAACGGTGGACCCCAGCGATCGGTAAGCCGGAAGCCCAGAGCCCGATAGAAGGGCAACGCATCGTCCACGTCATCGACCAGATACCGAACAATCGCCATTGTATTCGCGCGTCTCCCGCTACTCCTTTGACTCGCGGGCTTCCCGACAGTCCAAATGGCAACGAGCGACGACAAAGGATACACGAACCGGGTCGTGCCGTCCGCGCGTCGACGGGTCACCCCGGATCGGCAACGCCACCTTCACCACCGACCTGGACGTCCCCCTCGAGAACGGGTCGGACGAATGGTGTACCGTTTCCCCACCCTCCCGGAGATGTTCATGTCGGACCAGTTCTGATCGGTCGCTCAACGCGGCCCGAGCGTCAAAACGAGGGTCCGCTCTCTCTGGGATCGGAGAAGCCGAATCGTCAGCTTCCGGTCAGCGGCAGACGCGAGCGCCTTCTCAAGGTCGTCCACTTGGCTCGCCTGGCGCCCGTTGATCGAGAGGACGAGATCGCCCCGCCTAAGCCCGTTCGGGCCGCCGAGGGGAGAAGACGCGTCGACGCTCTCGACCGCCAGCGCCTGGGTTTCGAATCCCGCGCCGTAGGCGGAAAGCTCTTGCCCAAGGGGCTGCACGAAGACGACGCCCATCCAGGAGCCGCGCGATCTCTCTCCACCGGCTCGTGTGACATTGACCGTGACCGTCGGCATCGCCGGCCGGTCCGAGATCGCCCGTAGAGACGGGCGCCGCACGCCAAAACGGTCCATCGGGAAGTTCCGGAAGCCGATCGCTCGGGCCAGAGCGGCGTTGGTGACCGTGAAGTCGCCTTGGTCTGGTTGGGCAAAGGCGGGATTGCCCGTCACGGATGTTGCGTCAGCCCCGTTCGCGGCAAACCGGGCTCGGTCGGCTTCGGCGCAGGCAAAGAGGTTTCGATCGAGGAGTCGTCCCCACTGACCGGATCGCATGCCCGCCGGTTGATAGGGCGCCATCACCACGTTGCGGGTGAACACATCGTCGCTCGCCGGATACCAGACGTGAGGATGGAGCGAATTATTGACGAGGATGTTGTTCCTGACGATTCGGCGGTATCCCTCTCTCAGTTTGAGTCCACCGTTGAGAAGAAGGTTGTTCTCGATGATGTAGTTGGTCGACCCATCGTCGAGGTCGATGTCCCAACCGTGGTCGCATCGCCAGCGGCTGTTCCGGATCACCACGGGTTCCATGGCGTCAAGGTAGGGAAGGCTCGGATTCTTCCTAACTTCGGCGGCCGTTTCGTCGGTGTTCGGCACCCAGAAGCGGTCTCTTCCCCAGGAGTTGAAGGAGCCGTGGTCGCCCGTTTCTTGCACCGTTCGGAACACGTCGCAACCCTCGATCAGATGTCCGCCCCAGGTGCCTTCGTTGATGTTGATGCCAGAGCGAGACGTGTCATAGATGGAGCAGTGCCTCACGGTGATCCTGCGCGACATGGAAATCTGGACGCCTGCCGCTTGTTTGTCCACCGTGCCGACCTCGTGGATCAGCGAGTCCTCCAGGATGCACTCCATGGGGTAGTTCGTGCCTCGGGGGCCAACCACCGGGTCCAGGTCGGCCAGGTTGTGGGGCGCGTGGTAGCCGAAAGCGGGATTGCGTACGGCGGCAGGGTCTCCGACGAAAGCCACCCCGCTAGCCCCCGATCCCAAGACGTGAAGACCCGAGAGCCGGAGACCGCGGTTGTAGTTGTTCACGAAGACCGCCGTACCGCCAGGTTGATCGATGAAGCTGTTCGTCAAGCCGCAGTATTCGGTTCCCTCGAAAAGCACCGTGCCGCCTCGGTAAATGGTCCAGTCGGAGCGCAACAGCGGCTCCTTGTTGTCCATGAAGGTGCGGGCGGTGTGCCGAAACGTGAGTCCTTCCAGTCTGACGTAACGTACGGGGCGGCTCGCCGAGCCCCTAAGCTCCACCAACGAGGCAAGGGTAACCCCTACGATCTTCGCACGGGCCGGGTCGGTACCGGTTGGTGGCATCCAGTAGAGCAGTCCCTCGCCAACGTCCTGAAACCACTCACCGGCGGCGTCGAGTTCCTCGAAGACGTTCTCCACCATGCGGAACCGCTCGTGCATCGGCGCCGGACGGTTGTTCTGCCAGCCACCTTCATAGAGGAGGTCCCCGTTCGGTCCCTTCCCGAGAATGCGAAAGGAAAAGCCGCCCCATAGCGAGGGGTGCATCGCATGAATGTAGCCCCCCGCCGGATTCTGCCACCGAGCGGACCTTTCTGGGCTGACGGCGTCGGCCGCCGCTCCACGATAGGGAACGTCCTGCCTCGTGGGATCGTAATTGGGGTACCTGGCCATCGGCTGCGGTTGGCCATCCGCGAAGAGGCGGTCGAATCTTTTGTTCACGGGGCACCGAGCCCGATAGATGCCGTTCCGCCAGGGCTCCCATTCGAGGGCGAGCGGAATGCCTCCGCTCAAGACCGCCTTGCCCTCGTTCTGCGCTCGATAGACGACGGCAGCACTAGGCGACCCGGAGTCCTCGCTCGTGAGCAGCAGCGGCTCCTGCAAGAAGTAATCGCCATCCATCAGGGTGACGGTGACCCCCCGCCGGCCCGCGAACTGCCTGGCCAGCGATCGAGCGTGCGCCAAGGTCCGCACCGGGTGTGACCGTGTTCCCGCCTGCAGGTCGGACCCATCAGGAGATACGAAGAGCTCTTGTGCCATAGAGACCGGGGTCGTCAGGATCGACAAGTCAAGGAACAAGCCAAGCAAATAGCGGATTGCGAGGAGAGCCATGGAACAGCCTGTGAGGTCTCTAAAGCGCCGGCACCGACGGCGGGGCGACCGCCGTTCGCACCTGGATGGTCGTCGTCGCTGGGGCAAGCCCCGCCGCCGTCGCTCTCAGTGTAAGTTTGCCCGACGTTCCCGCTGTCGTTTGGAGGATCACCTGAGCCAATCCGTTGAAGAGCCTGCGTTGGCGACCCACCTCGGGCTCGTGGCTGGTGGGGTCCCCGTTCCCAAGCCCAAGGATTCTGCCTGGTCCAGACAGCTCAAACTCGATGGGCGGGTCTGCCGTAGGAACCGGACGGCCCGATGCGTCCAAGGCTTCGACCGTGACGGGAATCGCATCTCGACCGTCCCCTCGGATGGTGTTTCGGTCGGGACTAAGCCTGAGCGCGACGGGTGGTCCCGTGGTCTCGACGGATACCCTTGCGGTGACCCGGTCCCCAACCTTGGCCACCGCTTCCAGCCGTCCGGCGGCATAGGGGACTTGCCACTCGACCATTCGGTACGGGTCCACTCGCTTCTCTCCTAGGTCCCTTCCGTTTAGCGAGAGAAGAACGGATTCGGCGTTGGTGATCGCCATGACTCTGAGCGGCTGACCCTCCCACCCCGGCCAGTTCCAATGGGGAACAAGGGCCAGAATTGGACGGTTGGTCACCCACAAGGCTTGGCGAAGATAGAAGGCCGTCTTCGGAAACCCACAGGTATCCATGCAGCCGAAATAGGAACTGACGGCGGGCCACCCGAAAGGCGACGGCTCTCCTCGATAGTCGAAGCCGGTCCAGATGAACCCTCCCGCAAACGTGGGTTGGCGGGCAATGGCCTCCCACGCGCCGCGATTGTCCGACGCCCAGCCTGGGTACTTGTCATCGTAGGAAGCCAACATCAGCTTGTTCCAGTCGGTGACGAACACGCCTCGTGTCATGACTTGCGAGGTGTCCTCGGTGCTAAGGATGGGTTTGCGCGGATAGGCGGCGCGTATCTCGTCGTAACGATCCACTTGGTAGTTGATCCCGACGACGTCGAGTTCCAGGGCGACGCTGTTTGGGTTGAGTTTGCCGTCGACGACGTGGCCGCCGTTCTGTGCGCCGGTTACGGGCCGCGTCTTGTCCAAGCGCTTGACGGCGGCTACCATTCGCTTCGCGATCGCGCGGCCCTGCTCGTTGCCTTGAAGCGCGTTCTCTTCGTTAAAGAGCGACCAAAGAATCACGGATGGGTGGTTTCTGTCGCGCCGCACGAGCCACTCCAAGTCGCTCAGCGAGTCTTGCGACCCGTTGAAGTGGCGCGTTTCATCCATCACCATCATGCCCAAGCGGTCACAGACGTCCAGGAGTTCTTTCGAGGGCGGGTTGTGAGCGCTCCGGTAGGCGTTGGCGCCCATTTCCTTGAGCTTCTTAATGCGGAATTCGAGGAGAGAGTCCGGTACCGCGACTCCGACGCCCGCGTGGTCTTGATGGCAGCACACTCCTTTGATCCTAAGGGGCTTCCCGTTCAGAAAGAAGCCCTGGTCGGGATCGAAGCGGATGGCGCGGAATCCGAGGTTGGTGCTCGCCTCGTCCGTAAGTCCGTCGCTCGTGACCCTGACCGTCAGCACGTAGACGGCCGGGTTCTCGACGTCCCACAGCGCCGGTTTTTTCACTCGGCAGGTGAGGCCGGCCGTCACCGTCTCCCAGGGATCACTTTCCGTCGCACCTTGGCCGAGGTGACCCTCTTGCCGTCGGGGCCGTGCAGGGTTGCCTCGATCAAGGCCTCGGCGTCCGACCCGGAGTCGTTGATCAGGGTCGTCTCTACCGGGACCGACCACCTCCCGTCTGCCGCCTTGACGGGTCTGGCGTCGACGCCGTCGCCAACGATGTGCATCGGAGGTCGCTTGACAAGCCACGTGTGGCGGTAGATGCCTCCTCCCTCGTACCACCATCCCTCCATCGCCTGGGCATCGTCGCGCACGGCGATCGTATTGGTGTCGTCGCCAAAGCGGGCCAGCGGCGTGATGTCGATGGAGAACGACCGGTACCCGTTCCAGCTTCGATAGACGACCGAGCCGTTGAACCAGACGGTGCAGTGGGTCGATACTCCGTCGAACTGGAGCTCGAGCCGCTTCGACCGGTCCGATTCGGGCAGTCTGAACTGCCTTCGGTACCAAGCGATGCCTCTCGGTCGATAGCCTTGGGAGCGCACCGCGCTCTCGATGAAGGGTTGCTCGAGGACCCAGTCGTGGGGGAGGTCGAACTTCGTCCAGGACCGGTGATCGAAGCTTGGGGCGGCCGCACCCCAGGCGCTGGCCCCCTTGCTGCCACCCTCCGCCTCATCGCCGTTCGGCCGAAAGTCGCGATGGGGGATGTCTCCCTCGTGAAACCACCAGCCAGAGTCGAGGGAGAGCGTCTCGCGGGCGCACCGCGTCGTGGACGGGGAATCCTGCGCCGGTACCGCAACCGGGCGGGGTACCAGGATGTGGATCAGGAGAGCAGCGCCGATGGGCAACATTCCAGCCACTTCTTCGTCGGCTCGCCAGTTCGCTCCTTCGGGGAGCAAACTGAGTCGCGGTGGTCGCGGGTGGCAGGTTGGTTTGTCGGCCCAGAAGTGGGCCGACAGGCTCATCCCGCTCCAAAGGGAGCGGCGTTAGGAGGCGTCCACCACCAGGCCGATTCCCGCGAACCGGAAGCGGTTTTTGGGGTCGTGCCGCGACTTGATCTCCAGGAGCCGGTCCCAATCGTCGTCGGTGAAGACGGCGCGCATCGTTTCCGCCGAGACGCCACCCTCACCGACCCAGTTGATCGGGCCGGGTTGGAGCACGAACGACCGAATCTCCGCGAACACGCGCTGGGCGTTGGCCTCGATGCCCTCGGGCGGGTTGTGCGGCGTTGGGACTCCGAGCATGTGCAGGACGAAGGGTGCCTCGCGGGTCGGGCCGACCGGCGAGTCCTCCCGATCCACCCGGGCGATCGCACCCTGGAGGTGCCGAACCTGGAGCATGAGGTGCGGCGAGGAGGCGAACGGTGAAATCGCCCGGGCGAGTTCGAGGGCCTCGTCCGGGGTGAACGACCGGAGCAGGCGTCCGCTTCCGCTGACGGGCAGGGGATCGACCGGGTCGTTGTGGACGCAGGCCGATTCGCGGTAAGGCATGGGGTGGTACGTGTCGAACTCGAATCCCTCCCAACCGCGCAATGGAGCGAGCAGCCGCTCGGCTTCTTCGGCGGGACCCACGAAGGCGGCCGTCACGTAGACCATCGAACGTCCCCGCAGAGGTTCGGGCACGAACGGCACCGGCGGGAAGTTGATGGCGTGGAGGCTGGTCGACATGGCGTCGGGAAGGGTTGCCGCCCACGCCGCGTAAGCGGGAAACACCGACTCGGCGCGTTCCACCGACCAGAAGGCCGCACCGCCGTAGAACTCGGGAACCTCGATCAACTCGATCTCGACCTCCGTCACGACGCCGAACGACCCGCCGCCGCCTCGGATCGCCCAAAACAGGTCAGGGTTCTCTTCCCGGCTCGCCGTCACGGCCTCTCCTTGGGCGGTGACGACCCTGAAGCGGAGGACGCGATCGACCCCGAGCCCGTGTCGTCGCGACATCAGCCCGAGTCCGCCACCCATCAGGTATCCGAGGGCGCCGACGTTCGGTGAGGAGCCCGAGACGCCCGCGAGGCCGTGTTCACCGGCCGCATCGTTGATGCGTCCCCAGGCCGCGCCCGCGCCGAAGCGGGCCGTCTTCGCGACCGGGTCGATCGCCACCGCGTCCATCCTTCCGGTCCGAATCAGCATCGCGTGGTGGCACGGGCGCGGCTGTCCGTGGCCGGTGGCTTGGACGGCGATTCCGAGATCGTGTGCGTTGGCGAATCGCACCGCTTCGAGGACGTCGCCCTCGGAAACGGCGTCGACCACGATCAAGGGACGGTGTTCGATCGCGACGTTCCAGGCGAAGGCGGCGTTGCCGAAGTCGGCGTCCCCGGGGAGATGGGCCTTACCCGTCAGGAGTTCGCGAAGTTCGCGAACGGCTTCGGCCGACAGAGAATCGTGAGTATCGGTCATCGGTGTTCCTTCTTGGTCGACGCGGTGAGCGCCGCAAAGCGGATATGGTAGACGCGCCGCCCGGCGAACGTTGGGCCGATGGTCCGCCCGGCGACCTTGGACCCAACCCTTTGGTCCTACGTCGAAGAGTGCCACGGGGAGTCGTGAAACCGCTGGACTTCTACCCGATAGCCGTTCGGGTCCATGGCGTAGAAGTGGTCGATCCGGTAGGTCGGGTTGGCGCGGACCGGTCCGTCGGTGGGGACGCCGATCTCGATGAGCCGATCGTGCCAGGCTTCCAGTTCGGAAGTCACGAGCGTCAGCACCACCTTGTGGGCATCGGCGCAGGACTCTCGCTCGCAAAACCCGACGAAGCCATTTGGCGAAACCTCGAAAATCCGGCAAAGACCCTGGTCCAGCACAAGCCTCAACCCGAGCGCCTCGCGGTAGAACCGGGTGGTCGCCTCGAGGTCGGCGGTGGGGAGGAACGTCACGAAGTCGTCGATGGGAGGATACGGCATGGGGCGACTCGTTGGTGGACCTTTCTTGACGCACTTAGAACGCCATAGCGCTGTTGGAACGGGTCTTGTCGGTGCGACCCAAATGGTCGGCGACATCCTGCTCTGGGCTAACGAACTCACTCGGGGAATCTTCTTCGGAGCCCGTGGGGTTCTGAACGCCGGGAGCGCGGCACCCCGGCTCCCGTCGTTCTTGAGGCGAGCTGTATCCAAGGCGAGGCATTGGTGTTGTTCGCCGAGACGTGCGTGCGTGTTGCCTCAAATCAAAAGCGTGACTTGGCGGACTTAGTTGCCTCGAATCTGATTGTTACCGAGCATGATCCCATAGCGCGTCCCTGAGGCAATCGATCTCGCGGGCGACGGCCATGGGGCGAATCGCCTCCAGTGGGCGCGCAGCGCCGTCTTCCGCTCTTCGGGAACCGCCGGGTGGTCGAGGACCCGACGACATGGGCTCTTGGCCGAATCGTGGATCTTCCTCACTCGCGATCCGCTCCGCTCCTTGGCCACCAGAATCGTGCAGGGCTGGACGAAGTTCACCCGGAGAACGAGCGAACGGTACAGAGCGCTCAGAGCCCGCCGCGCCCCTTCTCCCTTGAGGCGGTCGTGACCGACGCTCTGCCGCACCACGCTCCAGTTCTTCTGCTCGACCCGGCGCTGATCGTTCTTCCGGTACGGTCTGGATCGGGTGAAGCGGATGCCTCCTCGTCGCAGAACCGAAGCATCGCCTCGTTGAGAAACTCGCCGCCGGAGTCCGAATCGAGATCCCTGAGCGGAAAGGGCAGGCTCGCGCGGATTGAGCGGATTGCCTCCAGGAAGCTCGTCCGGGACCGGTTCCTCAAAGCGCGCCCCTCGGTCCATCCGGTGGCCACGTCGGTGAGCGTCAGGCTGTGGAGGTATTCGCCCGAGGTTTCGAATCCGCAATGGTGTACGAGGTCGATCTCGGCGTACCCCGGTTCGTCCTCCTTCCAGTCCGCCCGGGTGCGGATCGGGATCCTGGCTTTGAGCATCGATCCCGGCTTGGTCGGGCATCGAACCGCGCGGTCGGCGGAACGACGGGCGGGGCGCGGCAACCGATCGCAGGTCGCCGGAACCGATAGTTCAAGAGTCGGGTCTTCGCCCTGTCCGGAATGGGCCGACACCCCTCCGCCTCGACCATCGGGATCAGCGAGGGGAGGAACGTTGCCAACCGCTTCGACCGGTCGAATCCCGTGGCGGCCCAGAGCGGTTCCAGGATCGCCGCCCCTCCGGGCCGTACCGTCGGCCCGGACGCTCCCGCTTGCCCGCACATCTGGTCTCGAAGACCCTCGTCTCTGTCGAGCGGGACGGCGGCAACCACTTGGAGCACCAGGTGTCGCTCCCGATCCGGAGCCTTAGGCGTATGCCGACGGCCGGGCAACAACGCCTCATGATCCGCTCTGCCGTCGCGTATGCCTGCTCCTGGATCTGGACCAACATGCTTGCGCCGGTCGAACGCCTGGTCTGGCTCCCTTGTAGGTTCCCTGCCGGGAGTGGCCAGGGTCGAGTCGTCTGGAGGAGGTCTTCCCGAGCCAGGTCAGCTTTTTCTGCGAGTGACGCGCAGTGGGGACTTGAGTCACGATTGCGGAGTAATCTGATCCAGATGAAGAAGGTCGACCAGGGAATACAAGGCACTCTCCTTGGAGGCAGCTTTGGGTAGGGCGTTTGCGAGCGAGTTGGCTGCTCTGGAGGACACCGTCGAATGGGGCCTGTCCTGCAACGTGGGGCCACTCGAGCAGTTCGTCGCGGACGTCGCGGATAGACCGCTCATCGCGATCGGTTCGGGTGGCTCGTCAACGGCATGCCACCTGACCTCGCTTCTTCACCGTGAGCGTCATGGTCGCCCAGCCATGTTCACGACTCCGCTGGACATCCTGTTGGTACCCGCCGGGCTCCATCGTGCAGGTGTTTTCCTGGCCTCGGCTTCTGGCAAGAACAAAGACATCCTCGCGGCGCTCGATGCCTGCATCGCGGAGGAGACGCCCGCAATCGCCGTAGTTGTTTTGCGAGAAAAGAGCCCTTTGGGGGAGGCGGCAACACTCTTTGCGCGAGCCCGCGTATTCGCGTCAGATGCTCCTGCAGGCAAGGACGGCTTTCTTGCGACCAATGGTCTCCTCGCAACCTGCGTGCTGATGACGCGCGCTTACGGCCACCAGATGTCCATCCCAAACATGCAGGGGAAGAGGCTAGAAGGATCGATCTTCGAGGACCGCCACATGGTGCTGGTCCTGCACGGAGGGTGGGGCGCCCCTGTCGCAACTGATCTCGAGTCGAAGCTGAACGAATCGGCCTTGGCAGCAACGCAGGTCGCTGACTACCGGAATTTCGGTCACGGCAGACACCTGTGGCTGGCGAAGAGGGCAGCCGAGACAGTGGTGGTCGCTCTCGTGACTCCGGGGTCCGCCGCCATCGCGGAGCCTACACTGAGGCTCATCCCAAAGAGCATCCCGGTCGTTCGGCTTGACACCACCCTCGACGGCCCGGCAGGGACAGTCGATCTGCTCCTCCAAGCGTTCAACCTCGTGCATTTCCTGGGTGAAACACGCGTGCAGGACCCCGGTCGCCCACACGTGCCTGAGTTCGGTCGCAAGCTGTACCGACTAGCTCCACCGCGTTCGCGAGCGGCCATTGCGGCGCCGATCCAGCGGAAGCTCTGGGCGTCGCCGGGAGCCGCTGGCGACGGAGGGGTCTTCCTACGGGGGCTCCAGAAGTTCCTGGCGCTTGCTCGCACCGTGAAGATCGGTGCGGTGGCCATTGATTACGACGGAACGCTGTGCTCGAAGGACCGCCGGTTCGACCGGCTCCCGGAAGAGGTCGTAGCCGAGTGCGCGCGGCTGCTAGAGGCGGGACTCCAACTCGGGATCGCTACTGGCCGAGGGAAGTCGGTGCGCCAGGAGCTTCAGAAGGTATTCGATCGCGCACTTTGGGGCCGCTGCCACATCGGCTACTACAATGGGACGGACATCGGCACTCTCGGCGATGATGACTCGCCGAAGACGGATGAACCGATCGACGCCGTGTTGAAGCGCGCGCAATCGCTCTTGTCGGAGGACGCCTGGTTGGCGACGGCGGCGAAGATCACGCCGAGGCCAAAGCAGCTTACTGTCGAGCCCAAGGGCGCTACGAGGAACGACGCCCTTGCAGCCCACGTGATGTCGCGCCTCGCACCGCTCGATGGTATGGGCGTGCGCATTGTTGTCTCCTCACACTCGCTTGACGTGTTGGGTGCTCAGCCTGGCAAGGGCGCGCTTGTGACCTGGCTGCGCAGACAGATCGGCGCAGGCCGCGAGGTGCTGTCTATCGGCGACCGGGGCGCATGGCCCGGCAACGACTTTGTGCTGCTCGCCGAACCGATGTCGCTAAGCGTCGACGAGGTCTCCAGCCTGGACGACTCGTGCTGGAACCTCGCGCCGCGAGGCGTCTCCGGTCCAGATGCAACGCTGCTCTATCTCCGCGCGATCAAGGCTCGCGACGGTCTTGGCACCTTCACCTGGAAAGAGGGCTCGGCGCGATGAGAGACGCACTCGCGGAACGCCTGCTCGCGAACGTCATGGCATGGGAGCCCGAGGACGTCGCCCGAGAACGGCCAGTGCTCCAGGCCCTGGCCGCCCTCAAGTACGACGAGTACCAGCAGTTTAGCCCCGGCATGCGCTTCGTGGAGAGCTTAGCGCTGTGGATCGAGCAGTTCGAGCCAATGGATGAGCGCACCGCCGCGTATGAGTTCGTCCTGAGTCGGCTCGTATTCCTTTCGCACGCCGAGATGGCTCATTTCACAGCTATCGCGTACCCAGACGTGATTCGACAGGTGTTCATGGAGCAGGCTGCGAAGGATTCGGGGTTCCATCCGTATCGCGTCAGCAAGGTCCTTGGCACGGAAGTCTTCGAGCGGCTTGAGGGATCGAGCCTGTTCTTCGGACTGAGCGATGGTGCACGTGTCGACCATTTCAGGCGCAGCAACAAGGAACTAAGCCACGAGCAGATCTTCACCAGCTACGAGATTTCCAAGGAGAAGGTCCACGAGATCCGAACGTGGCTCGACGAGAAGCGCGGCCACAAAGACGCCGCACCGGCGCTCGTGCTGTTGGACGACTTCGCGGCGAGCGGGACGAGCTGCCTAACGGCGGACGGCGATCGGGCCAGAGGCAAACTCGCTAAGTTCGTCGATCGGGTGCAGCAGTCCGATGAGTGGACGTCGGTCGTCTCGTTTCCGAAGACGCGACTGGTTGTCGTGTTCTACGTCGCGACCGCGCAGGCGCTGGCCAACATCGAGACCGGCGCCGACGTCCTCAGGAAGACGTATGGCATCGAGATCACGGTGCTGTGCGTCCAACGCATCGCGAGCGAAATCTCTCTCAATGCATCCCAGACCGAGCCGGTGATCGATCTGATCAAGAAGTACTACGACCCACTCGCGAAGGAGAAGCATCCCGAGTGGGGAGGCGATGTCCCCTTCGGCTACAAGGATGGGGGCCTGCCCCTCGTCATCCACCACAACACCCCGAACAACTCCATCTTCGTCCTGTGGGCGGAAGATAGCGACGCCGTTCAGCCGTTGTTCCCCCGCGTGAGTCGCCACCGGAGGGAGGCATGAAGGACGTCCGTAACCCCTTCCGTCTACAGACCGCCGAGAGCATCGACTCAGACGCGGACTTCCTGCGTCTGTTCGGATATGGCGTACTCGAGCTGCTCCCCGAGAACGCACTTACGGGGCGCCCGCTGTTCATCCGAAGCGCGCCCGGTGGCGGCAAGACGTCGCTCCTCAAGCTCTTCACGCCCTCGGTCCTGCAGCACCTCGTTGCGATGAAGGGCAACGACGCGGTCAAGGAACTCCTCGGCAAGCTCAAGGGGTTGGGCGCCGTCTCTGACCACGACGTCAACGTGCTCTCGGTGATGCTGCCCTGCGCACGAACGTATCCTGCCTTGGCCGATGTGGAACTGAAGCCTGCGCGCGCCAAGCGTCTGCTCCTCGCGTTGATCGATGCCCGCGTCATCCTGGGTGCGCTTCGCGCGATCCTCATCGCCCGAGGTCTTCGCTTCCCCGACGACCTCTCGCGTCTGACACTCGTCGCGCCACCCGACGATCACGTTCCGGGAGTGTCCGTTCCTTGCGACGGTGTTGCCGTCCAGCGATGGGCCGAGACCATCGAGCAAGGCGTCGCCGATCTCATCGACACCCTCATGTCACCAGAAGGAGCCGGTCCCCCGGGGCACGATGCGCTGCTCTCGCTACGGCTGCTCGATGCCAACTGCATCCAACTCGACGGGAAGCCGTTCGAGACGCAGTGGCTTATCACCTTCGACGACATGCAGAAGCTCGCACCGACGCAGCGAGCGGCGTTGCTCGAAGTCGTCGTCGACCAGCGCGCGCGGTCAACGGTCTGGTTGGCCGAACGGTTCGAGGCGCTCTCCACGGACGAGTTGCTTGCCTCCGGCGCATTGAGCGGTCGGGATCACCTCGTGATCAACCTCGAGCGCGAGTGGAAGAAGGGACGCTTCGAACCTGCTGTGAAGCTCATCGCGGAACGGCGCGCCCGCATGGCCGCCGAGTCGGCGGGCGCCAACGCGCCGGATGCGTTCGCCCCCACCATCGAGGCTGACCTTGATGCACCTGCGTGGCAGGAGAAGACGCAGGCTGCGCTCGATGTCGTTCGGAAGCGCGTCGAAGTCCTTGCGGCCAGCAAGGCTCAGTACGCTGACTGGGTATCTTCGCGCGCGGACGTTGAGGGCACGCTTCGCCACCAGCTCATTAAGTGGCGCACGCTTGAGATACTGATCGCACGACAACAGGGGAAGAAGCAGATGGACCTCCTGCTCGAACCGCTGAGCACTGAGGAACTCGACGACAAGGACGAGTCCGACGTTCGCGCTGCGGCCGAACTGTTCTTGAGCAAGGAGTTTGGCTTCCCCTACTACTTCGGCCTGAGCAAGCTCGCGAGCCTCGGATCCTTCAACGTGGAGCAGTTCATTCGGCTCGCTGGCGACCTTTTCGAGGAGTCCCTGGCGGCGGCCGTGATGGGACGCAGTCCGCGACTCGCTCCCGAGCGACAGCAGCGCATTCTCGAAGGCGCATATGACACGCGCGTCAAGGACCTGCCACGCCGCGCGAGGAATGGCCGAGACGTGCTTCGCTTCCTGGATGCCGTTGGTCAGTTCTGTCGCGATGTGACGCACCAGCCCAACGCTCCGTACTCGCCGGGCGTCACTGGCATCGCGATCCTCATGCAGGAGCGAGAGTCGCTTCTCGACCCCGCACACCTAGCGAAGAGCCCACCGAAAGCTGCATTCGCGTCCATGCTCGGAACGGCGATCGCTCACAACCTCCTGCACGCGGAGGTTGACTACAAGGTTAAGGGCAACCGCTACATGGTGCTCTACCTCAATCGTCTTCTCTGTCCGAAGTACGAGCTGCCGCTGCAGTTCGGTGGCTTCCGCGAGAAGCCGCTCCGCGACTTCATCACTTGGGCGGAAAAGGGCTACCGACCCTCGAAGTCGGAGACGCTGCTATGAGCCCCGACTCGCTGCGCTGGCGAGACTACTTCCTTCGCGATGGTGAAGGGTTTGATCAGTTCTGGAAGCTGTTCTTGGCCGAGCGGAAGAGGGACCTGCTCTTCGTGATCGGGCATGGCTTCGATGTGCGGATGTGCGACGGTATCGAACGGGTGCTCAAGCTCGGTGGAGAGGGCACCCGCGACGTCGCTCTAGTTGCGTTCGATGAGGGCGCGGAGTCGCCGTCGCAGACCTATCTGGCCCAGCGCAAGGCGAATGGCGAGCGACTCGAGAAACTGGTTCAGGGACGCGGCAATATCGGGCACAGGGACATCAAGATGTTCTCCGATGACAACCGCAGAGTCGGCGCGCGAAGCATCGCCCAGGAGTTCGCTTCGTCGGCTGAGTTCCGTTCCTATACCGATGTCGTCGTGGACATCAGCGCGTTGCCTAGGAGCCTCTACATGCCACTCTTGGCAAAGCTCCTCGCGCTGTTCGATGGCGAAGCGATGGACGGCGAGAAGCGCAATCTCCACGTCATAGTCTCGCACTCTCCCGCGCTCGACGGTGCCATCGTCGAGGAGGGACTCGAGGAGAGCGCGAGCTACCTCTTCGGGTTTGCAGGGGCAACCATGCAGAGCGACTCGACAAGCGGCCAGCCGATAATCTGGATCCCCGTCTTGGGGAAGCGCCAACAGGCGCAGTTGGAGCGGATCAACCAGTTCGTCATGCCTGACGAGATCTGTCCGCTGCTCCCCTCGCCAGCGCAGGACCCTCGCGAGGGAGACTCCATCATGATTGAGTACCGCGAACTGCTCTTCGACCAACTCCGTGTGGAGCCGCGCAATATCATCTACGCCGCCGAGTCCAACCCCTTCGAGGTGTTCCGCCAGCTCATGAGGTCCATCCTTCACTACGACCGCGCGCTCAAGCCACTGGGTGGCTGCAAAGTCGCGCTATCTGCAATGTCCTCGAAGCTGGCATCGATGGGCGTACTCCTCGCGGCGTACGAGTTAGGTCGACGAGATCCGAAGGTGACGGTGGGCGTTGCCCACGTCGAGTCGCAGGGATACCGCGTCGAGTCGACAAGCGCCGCCACGCCGCCGACGCTGTTCACGATGTGGCTCTCTGGAGAATGCTATGCCGTGTGAGGCCCAACAGCACAGTTGTGTCGGCACCGGGTTCATCGTCCTCGACGTGGTGCGAAACACGGTCGGAACTGGCGCGACCGAGAGGCGTTTCGCTGGAGGCTCGTGCGGGAACGTGCTTGCGATTCTGGCTTACTTCGGCTGGGCTGCGAGCGCCGTGGGACGCATCGGCAATGATCAGCCAGGAAGTGAGCTTCTTGCCGACCTCGCGGCATGGGGTGTGAGAACGGAGCTGCTCCATGTTGAGCCTGGAATAGGCACACCGATCATCGTTCAGGAGAATTACCTTGATTCGAAAGCGCGCCCGCGCCACCGCTTCTCACGCGTCTGCCCAGTCTGCGGCGCCTCGTTCCCGGCGTACAGGCCCGTCCGAGCAAGTGAGGCAGCATCCATTGCCGCGAGTCTCCCCCAGCATTCGGTGTTCTACCTCGACCGGGCATCTCCTGGAACCCTTATGCTCGCCAAGAGGAGTCGCGCGCGCGGCGCGCTCGTCTTTTTTGAACCCTCGGGGATCGGGGACGAACAGTTGTTTCGCGAGGGTCTCCAAACGGCCCACGTAGTGAAGTACTCCAAGGAGAGGCTTAGGGGTATCGGTCATATAGTCGAGAAGCATAGAGTGCCCATCGAGATAGAAACACTCGGAGCAAGCGGGCTTAGGATGCGGTTCTGTGCTGGCGTTAGTCGGAGTTCGTGGAGGGACTTTCCCGCATACTCCGCGCCGAGACTTCTTGATGCCTCCGGTAGCGGCGACTGGTGCAGCGCCGGGCTGATTGATGTGTTGATGGACCTGGGGATGCCTTGCGAACAGCTCGCAGATCATCCAGAAGTCGTCGCAGACGGACTGAAGTTCGGTCAAGTCCTTGCCTCGCTCAACTGTGGTTTTGAGGGCGCGCGGGGCATGATGTACGCAGCGAGCTCTACGCAAGTGCGCAATTCCGCTAAAGCAACTATCAAGGGAGCCAACGAATCAACAGCCTCACTGTTGCTGACCGTCGACCAGGATGAGGGAAGGTGGAACAGCCCGGGGTCCTGGCCCGCTCCGTCCGGTGAAGACGTCTTGATTGCAGTCCCTCCCGTATGGCGGTGCGGGAAAGGTGATCCTTCGGTCGCGCTGACGGCGGGCGGTTGCCAAAGCCGATGCCGAAGTAACCGGCCCATGCGATGAAGACGTTTCAACCGCAGTCTCTCCAGCTTGATGTTGAGAGGGCGACGACGACGGGCGATAGCCCAACGCGGAGTGTGGACGGACCTCATTGTTGTAGCGACGGTACACGCGCAGCTTGATCTGGGCGTCCGCCAGGTTGTGAAAAACTTCGGCGCCAAGACCCTCGGCGCGAAGCCGGGAGACGAGGCACCACTGGACCTTGGGATGACCCTCTTGGAGCGGAGCGAGCTGCTATCAGGGCATCTTTGGTCTTTTGGTAAGAAGCCTGGCTAACCTTGACGCATGGGGCGCCAAACCATCGTGCGGTGCGTTGCCATCTGACGGTCGATTGCTCCCACAGACCAAAGAGTTGCGCAAGGCGCGAGAAACCGCGACGTATGGACTATGTCCAACTGTTATCGTTGCGGCAGGCGTCTGCCGGAGGTCTCTCTTCGGCGTCGCCGAAGGATCAAGACGGGCGAGTGGGTGAGGCGAAAGTACCCCCGCAAGAGCGTGGACTCGCTGAACGTCCACTACGGCATGCGGATCGTCTGCCCGCTGTGCGCCCGGGAGATGGACCGTCAGCGAGCCTGGGAGGAGACCAAGAGGAACCTGCTGCCGATCCTCGCGCTGCTCGCGCTCGTCGCGGTTCTGCTTTTCGCACAAACCTACCCGTAGAAAGAGCCCCGCCCTCCCCTTTTCCGGGAGAGACGGGGCGGGTCGTGCCTCGTCAGAAAAAAGTAGCGAGCGAACCGGAGGCGATCCTGACGATCAGTCGGTCCACCGTCGGATTGTGGCGGGCGAAGGTGGGCGGCTTGTCGGGCGCGCGCCGAGAGACCGCCAGATCCGTCGTCGGATCGAAACGATACCTCCAAAGCGCGGCGATCGCGAACGGCTCCCGATCGAGTTCCGGCCCCAGGTGGTAACGAAAGCCCCCCGACAGGACGAGAACGCGGGGCGCGCCGTACCGCAGGGGCACGACGGCGGAGAGCCGGTGGGCGTCGTTGTGACAGCCGCACACGAGGATGCCGCCGGAGAGGACGAGAATCTCGGCCTCCATCTGGACGCGAGCGAGGTTGGCTCGGTCCCAGGACGAGGGGCCACGGGCGCTCGGAGACGTTCCGAGCCCGCTCGACAGCAGGCGAACGTTGCCGTAGAGCCAGAGACCCGAGACCTCGTGAAGAAAGGGCTGGAAGCACAGGTCGGGCGCGATGGCGGGTTCGCCTTCGCACGGAGCGGTCGCGAGCTCGGTGGACATTTGGGGACCTCCCGGAGGGGAGTTCTGGAGCCCCCTCCGCCCCTAGGCTAGGTCGGTCCGTTCGGAAGCGCCAGGAACCGAGCCGTCCGCGCAACTCGGGTCGGTACGGTGAAAGCCCCCGCCCGTAACGGGCGAGGGCGGAGCGTCAGCGAGCGTCGGGGACGCCCAGGATTCGGTCGGCGGCGCGCTGGGCCTGGCCCGATGCGACCACCACCGCCCTGGGATCCTCTCGGATCGCCTCCAACCAGCTTCCGACGTAGGCGGCGGCGTTGTCCTGAAGGGAGTTGTCGAGGCCGACGGCGGCGCAGAGGAAGGCGGAGGCGAGTTCGGCCACCAGCTCCTCCCGGCCGTAGTCGCACGAGCCGAACTCGGCGCGTCGGGTCACCGCCGGTCGGTTCAGGCGTCTCTCGTGCCCGGTCGCGTGGGCCAGCTCGTGGTAGAGCGTGGCGTAGCGCGCGTCGAGGGACTCGAACGCCTCCTCGTGGGGGATTCCCACCAAATCGGACGGCGGTCGGTACCAGGCGCGATCGGCGCCGAAACGGATCGCGGGCGGGTCCGGCATCGAGGCGACCACCGTCTCGGCGGCGCGGTGCCGCTCTTCGCCCGCCGGAAGCGGGCGATCAACGGCGGGCAGGTCCAGTCGGTCGCACTGCTCGACGTTGAAGACCGGGTGGTGGCGCAGGACGGGGATCTCGCGGCGACGAACCTCGCCGGACGCCTCGTCCTCGGTCTCCCGGTCCCAGAGCTTCCAGAAGACCACGAGCGAGCTCTTCTCTCCCTTTCGCACGGCGCCCCCGAGGTCGAGGGCCTGGCGGAAGGTGAGCCAGCGGTGGTCCCGGTATCCGGACATGGAGAGCAGGAGCAGGTTGATCCCCCGGTACAGTCGCTCGGTGACGGCGTTGCGGGGGGCGGGGTCGGTCCAGGGCTTTCGCCAGGGGGCGACCCCCCGGGAGAGCGCCTCGATCATTCGGGCGGCGACGCGTTCGTAGACCGAACCGTCGGGGGATGTCGCGGAAAGGTGCGCGGCCATTCTTGGCCTCCTTGTTAGGCGTGGACTCACGGGCGAAGACCCGTGGGAGACCATCCTCGCAAAGTAGGGAAAAGGAAGCGAGGAACCGGCGCGCCGGCGCAAACGAAGGAAGCGGTGGAAAACTCCCGAAGAAAGCGCGAAGGAACCGCCCTTCTAGCGTGTCATGTATTGTTTAGGGTGAAGTTTCTCGCGAAACGCGAACCGTGCGTCAGGCGATGGCTCGCGACTTTTTCAAATCTCATAACAAGAAGTCCTGCAAAAGTTCCGAAACATATTGGACTCACTAAGGGTTGTTGAGGAGGTCGATGAGGGTTGAGTTTGTCGGCCGCTGGATTAAAGGGTACGGTCTCTTCATGAAATGTATGTCTAATATTTGTCTTCTTAAGGACCATCCTGAGATTGAGTTGAGGCTAGAAGTAATTAAGTTCTATGACGAGTTCGGAGAGAAGGCAACTCGAAAAGCCTTCAAGGTTGCTCGCTCCACTGTCTTTCTTTGGAAACAAAAACTTAAGGCGTCTCACGGTAAGCTGTACATACTTGCCAATCTCTCAAGAAAACCGCACACTGCTCGAAGAATGTTGGTTGAAGAAGAAACTTACATATATATCAAGAATCTCAGGCAACAGTATCCTCGTCTTGGCAAAGAAAAGATCGCTCGATTACTAAAAGCCGAAAGAAGCAAGAATCCGAACATCCAGCTGCTCTCACCCAGCGCCGTTGGCAAACTCATTAGGCGTAACAACTGGTTTTTATATCTAGGCGAACGAAGAAAAAACAAATCAATTAGACCAGACAAACAACGAGTCTTCGGATACCCCATACAACAAGCCGGTGATCTCATGCGAATCGATACAGTTGTTCGATTCGACCACGGCGTCAAGAGATATATCCTTACCGCCATCGACCCAGTTACAAAGTTCGCCTTTGCAGAAACCTACAAAAGCCACTCATCAAGAAGCGCCGCCAAGTTCTTCCAAGATCTCCATCAAGTCACTCCGTACCTCATCAGAGCCGTACAAACAGACAACGGAAGTGAGTTCCTGGGACAGTTCGACAAAGAGTTAGAGAAAAGAGGAATCGTTCACTTCTTCAGCTATCCCAGAAGTCCAAAACAAAATGCCCATATCGAAAGATTCAACAGAACGCTCCAAGAAGAGTTCGTTGACGCGAACACCCAAGACCTACCCAACTTACCAACCTTCAACAACAAACTCATCACATATCTCCTCTTCTACAACACAGAGAGACCCCACCAAGCCCTAAAATACCAGTCCCCCATGGCTGTAGTCGTTAAACATCTCCAAAAGTCCAATATGTATGTAACTAATACAAGTCCTTGTCGTTCGGCGAAAGCCGTCGTATCATTGGTGTGCTCGCGACAGGAACCGGCTTCCGACCCGTTTCTTTCGAGCGACGCACAGGGACAGAACCGAATGTTCAACACGCGCGTGATGGAGCACACGTTGAACCCGCGAAACGTGGGAACCCTCCCCGGGGCCACGCACTACGGTCG
>JAHCHO010000006.1 GCA_026129685.1 Fimbriimonadaceae bacterium | reverse complement strand
GTCTTTTGCGTCGGCTCGCGGTGGTGTCCAAGCAGGCATGTCCGAGACAGAGGCCCGCGCCGTCGCCGACGTCGGAACGCCCCAAGCCTGGAAGAAGGGTCCCAGGTTCCGCTTGACGACGCGCGAGTACCGAACCAGGAACTGGTCCCGCTTCTCGGCGTCCGTCTTGGGCGATGGTCCCTGCGAAGGGTCCTGGTAGCTGCGGAAGTACGCCTTGAGCGACTCCCAGCCGAACGCCTCGATCAGTTGGCCGTACTGATAGAGCGCGAGGAAAGGCTCGCGCTTCCACTGAGCGAAGTCGCCCCCCTTCGCCAGGTAGGCGTCCACCTTTGCCTTCTCCTTCCCGATCCTGTCGAACAGCGGCTTGCCCGCGATGTTCGACATCGCGTACAGGGTGTACAGGTTGTTCGTGACCTCCCCGGTGCCTTCGAACGTCCACTCCGACCGCTGACGGTTATGGCCCAGTTCGTGCCAGTGCCCCCACGTCCCTTCCGTCGTCAGCCGCTTGACGTCCAGCGAAAGCGGCACCGAATCGTCCATCCAGGTCATGATCGGGTAGCCCGAATGCATGTACCCCGCGCTGATCTGTCGGTCGCACACGATGCGCTCGGGACGGTCGAACAGCGGGGACCCGTCCAGGTCCGCGTATAATCCGAGCGTCCGGTCCCACAGGTTCATCAGTGCCCCTGGGTCTGAGACTTTCCGGGCCGCTTCGATCGGCACCGTGAATACGATTCGGTCGGATCCGATTTCCGCCCAGGGAGCCGGGTTCGTCAACTCCCGCATCCACTCTTCGGGCGTGGTCTTCCCGTGAACGTACCGGGCCGCCCGCACCGCGTTGCCGATCGTCACCAGGGCTTCGCCCTTGAGTTCCCGCTCGACCACGACGTACACGGGGCCGCCGAAGCCACTGGCCAGCAGGGTGATCGGCGCCGAGATGGCCCGGCGCACCGTGATCTCGGGATGGCGCCGCCACGCGTCCAGGTGCCACAGCGTGTCCGTGTGGCAACCGATTTGGACGCTCAGCCCTTGGTCGACCAGGGACCTCGGAACTTCGACCAAGATCGTCTCCCCCGGAGCCGCGTACAGCCCGGTGCTCACCCACTGGCGGCGGTCCAGCGGGACCGGCACCTCCATCCGAACCCGCGCCGCACTCTCGACAACCGGCCCCGGGAAGTCGTTCGCGCCCGGCTCGATCGTCGCCGTCTCTCGCGGTGTCCTCTGGTCGAAGTGGCGCACCGCCAGGGCCAGCCTAGGCAGAGCGTCTGTCGCCGCAAGGGGCGTCTTGAGGGTGGGGTAGATCGCACCCGTCTCCTTGATCAAGGTCCGCAACCGTCGCTGGAACGGCTCGTTCGAGGTTGTCGATCGGAGCGCCGCCAAGACGGTGGACGAGGCGAGAGCACCGTCTTCGGCGAGCCGGCCGAGCGCTTCGCCCGCGTTGACGCGGCGGGCTTCGGCGACCGAGGCGGGTGGCCGAATCCTGTCCGCATAGCCGTCGCTGAACGAAAGGCCCGCCCGGTGTAACAAGCCCTGCATCGGCATTTGGCTGGCCAAGTCCTTCCCCGGATTGAGTTGCATCCAACCCCATGGGGTATGGGCGGTGACCAAGGCGCCTCCTCCCCGAACGTACGCGTCGAGCGCGGGTTCGTCTCGCTCGGCCTGTGCGACGACGACGTCCACTTTCGCCAAGGCCGAGGGGACGATGGGTGATCCAAGTTCTATCGCGTCGAATCCCAGCGTCGCGACCCAGCCGACGTCCTCTTTTCGAACGACTCCGACCCTCACCGCGCCCTCGCGATGGGCGCACCACCGGAGGACGTTGCTCAGCAGGCGCCCGGTATCGCCCTCGCTTGCCGACGATCGTGTCAGGTAACCCCCGTGTCCGAACGCGACGACGCGCCCTTTGCCCAAACGCCCCGCCGAGGCGACGGGCACCATGTCCGCACCTTCGTTGGCGACCAGAAAGGGTACCGAGTCCGGCGCGATCGCGCTCACGACCCCGGGAAGTCCCGGCTTGGCGACCGTTGTCACCCCTTGACGCAAGGCGTCTAGGTCTTGCTCAAACTGGGACGCGTTGGCGCCCAACAGCAGTAGCACGATCGTCAGCATTGCCACAAGTCTGGCCGATCATGGCGCCGACATGCCTGAGACCAAGGCGAGCAGTAACGTCCGACCTTCGCGTGATATGATGGGACAGCCTTCTCGGATGCCAGTTCGCGCGAAGGCCCGGGACTCGAGTTTTGAAGCCATGAACCGTCGTGCGATCATCGCCCTATCCGTGGGAGCCGCCTCAGCGATCCTGGCGATTCTCGCGATCGCTGTTGGCTCTGGCACCTTCGAAAGGTTCGATCGTCCCCTTGCCGCCTACGCGGGGGCAACCGTGTTCGCCGCTTTCGCCATCGCTTACCGCTACACGATGTGGGTCCAGCGACCTCCGACTTGGCTGTACTTTCGGGCTGGCTGGCGGCTCTTTCTCGATCCCTCGCGGCTTGCTCCGAACCTGGCACGGCTAATGTTGCTCCTTTGGAACAACATCGTGGCCCAGCGGTTCATTGAGCGACGAAGCCCGCAACGGTGGGTCGCTCACCTCTGCCTGGCGTGGGGTTGCCTCATCGCCTTTGCGATCACCTTTCCGCTGAGTTGGGGTTGGGTTCAGTTCGGAGTCGGACACGAGGGCAGGTACGTGGTCGAGTTCATGGGCATCCGGCAATTCGAGTTTCCACCCCATAGTTTTGTGGGGTTCCTGTTCTTCAACGGGCTGAATCTGAGCGCGTTGCTGGTCTTGACGGGGGTCGGTCTCGCCATGCATCGTCGGTTGTTTCAGTCGGGCACCCAGGCGGTCCAATCGCTCGCTTCCGATCTGGTTCCGCTGTTCATCCTGTTCGCCGTGTCCGTCACAGGACTGATGCTCACCGCCAGTTACAGGCTTATGGGAGGCGAGCACTTCTCCTTCCTGTCGCTGCTCCATGCCTTCACCGTCATCGTGTTCCTGCTCTTCCTTCCGTTCGGCAAGCTGTTCCACGTGATCCAGCGACCGGCCCAGCTCGGGGTGGCCTACTACAAGGAAGTGGGCGCACGCGGGCCCCAAGTGGTATGCCCTCGCTCGGGCGAGCTCTTCCAGTCCCAGCTTCATCACGGAGACCTGATCCAAGTGATGGGCCAAGTCGGGATGGACTTCGGTGATCACCAAAACCTGTCACCGATCGAAAAACGGAAGTTGATCGCCCTCAACCAGGCGGATCTATTGGCCGACCGCCCCCCGTTCGTGGGCTGACGTTACTCGCTGGCGTCGAGCTTTCCGACTCCGACTAGCATCCAGACGTTGGTCGCCAGGATCAGGACGCTGACGATCGCCGCCGGCGCCGCCATCGCCGATCTCCCCGAAGACAGCCCCTCGAGAACCCCGACGAACAGCCAGAGCTGAAGGAGGATCATCACCAGTTGAAACAGCATGAGCCCGACGATCACAGAGGACTTCTGGCGCCGACGTTCGTGGCGTGGGTTCATGCATCCTCCGGTGTGCGAACGCCGACGGCATAGACCTCGCCGCCCCGAACATCGATCATGATCTGCGGCAACGGATGGGGTGGAGGACCCTGTAGCACCGATCCGTCGCGGGCAGAAAACGCCCCGTTGTGACATGGGCAATAGAGCCGATCGCGCTGGGGCTGGTACTCGACCGGGCACGACAGGTGCGTGCATCGCCGCGAGAATGCCACAAAGGAACCGTCGTTGCGCGCGATCAGCAAACACAGGTCGTGCGGTCGCGGGTACTGGAACTCGTGTGAGCCTTTCTTGGTCAGCGCCGCAACGGTCCCAAGCCGCAGAGGTTCGAACCGACGCTCCCGACGTGAGACGGCCGTCCACAAGGCCATACCTACGGAGCCGACGGCGAGTCCGCCACTCGCCAGCGTCATGAACTTGAAGAACTCGCGTCGGCTGATGTAGTTGTCCTCTTCCCAGTCGATCGGGAACTCGGCGTCGTGGTTCTCGTTCATCGATCCGTCCTCGAACGGCCTGCCAGGTCCGACTTGCGCACGAGGGCGTCTGATCGAACGACCAAGCGTCGCTGGCCGGCGGGCAGCATGAGCGAAACCTTTGTCGTGACGGTCTTGCCCCCGAAAACGAACTCGTTCACGGGTGTGCCGCTTCGCAGCGCGGTCAGCTCCTCGACGGTGCCGTAGAACAGGGCCTGGGAGGGACAGACCGTTGCGCACATGGGCTTCTTGCCGACCGACGTCCGGTCGTAACACATGTCGCACTTCATCATTTGATCGATCTCGGCGTCGTACTTGGGCACGCCGAACGGGCAGGCGAACACGCAGTTGGTGCACCCGATGCATCGAGGTTTGAGCGAGCTTTGGACGACCCCGTCCGGGGTTCGCTTGATGGCGTCCGCAGGGCAGACCGCCGCGCACGCCGGTTCGTCGCAGTGCATGCAAACCACCGGAGTGGTCTGGACGGTGTCGCCGCGTTGGATCGTCTCAAGGTGGATCATCGACACGCCGGCGTGAGTGTCGCACTCGGCGCACGCCTGAACACACGCGTTGCACCCGATGCAACGGCTGGGGTCGATGAAGAACCTTCGTTCGCTCATTTGCGTTGTTGGGCGATCGGTCGGCGCGTCCGCGTCCCTCCATCATAGAACTTCTGGCGCGCGGTTCGCCTAATATAGGGGTAGATGGCACGCCCACCGGTTCCCGTCGAAGTCCTTCATGCGCAGTTCGGCCCCACGCTGAATCGAGTGCCGAGCGGCGGCTGGCAGGGGCGCGGTGAGTCCAAGCTGGTCAAAACCCACTGTTGCTTCTGCGGCCAGCAGTGCGGCATCCAACTCAAGGTTCGCGACGACAAGGTCATCGGCTTCGAGCCTTGGGAAGAGTTTCCGTTCAACCGTGGAAAGCTCTGTCCGAAGGGCGTCAAGCGCTACCTGCAGGGCGGCCACCCAGATCGGCTTCTGGACCCACTCGTGCGCGTCGAGGGTCGAGGATTCGAGAAGATCGGTTGGGACAAGGCGCTCGAAGCCACCGTCGCTGCCATCCGCCGAATACAGCGCGAACACGGACCCGACGCCGTGGCGATGCTATCGGGGGTTTCGCTCACCAATGAGAAGAGCTACCTCGTCGGCAAGTTCGCCCGGTTGGCGCTAGGCACGAGCGAACTCGATTACAACGGCCGGCTCTGCATGGTCAGCGCCGGCACCGGTAACAAACTTGCCTTCGGGATAGACCGGGCCGCGAACTACTGGGATGACATTCTGGACGCCGAGGTGATCTTCTGCGCGGGGACCAACGTGGCCGAGTGCTCGCCGATAACCACGGACTATATCTGGCGTGCTCGCGACCGCGGTGCCCGGCTTATAATGGTGGATCCGCGCGTCACGCCCCTCGCGCGCACCTGCGACCTCCACCTTCCTGTCCGGCCAGGCACCGACTCCGCCCTCCTGACCGGAATGCTCCGAGTGCTGATCGAGGAGGGGTTCGTGAACGAGGCGTTCGTTCAGACCCACACGTCCGGTTGGGAGGAGGCCCGGGCCTCGGCCTTGGCACTGCCCCTTGACGATGCGGCGCGCATCAGCGGGGTTCACCTCGAGGACCTTCGCGCGGCCGCACGCATGTGGGGCAGCGCAAAGACGTCCTTCCTATTGCACGCGCGGGGAATCGAGCACCACACGAAAGGGGTGGACAACGTGCTCGCATGCATCAACCTGGTGCTGGCCACGGGTCGCATCGGCCGAAAGGGTTGCGGCTATGGCACGATCACCGGACAGGGCAACGGGCAGGGCGGTCGTGAGCACGGCCACAAGTGCGACCAACTTCCGGGTAACCGGGACATCACGAACCCTGAGCACCGGGCTTACATCGCCGGCGTTTGGGGCGTGGAGGAGTCCGCGATTCCTGGCAAAGGGCACACCGCTCAAGAGATCATGGAGCGAATCCATGACGGCACCATCAAGGCTCTTCTCTCCATCTGCTTCAACCCGCTCGTGTCTCTTCCGGACGCCGACTTCACTCGGGAAGCCCTTAGTCGACTGGAGCACTACACTGCAATCGACTTCTTTCTGAACGAGACCGCCCACCACGCCGACATCGTGCTCGCCGGTTCGCTGCATGAGGAGGAAGAAGGCACGAGCACGAGCGCCGAGGGGAGAGTGATCCGTATCCGCAAGGCGGTCAACCCGCCCGCGAACGCCCGCACCGACACCTCGATTTTGATCGATCTCGCCCAACGCCTGGGAAAGGGGCAGTTTTTCGAATACGGGACTTCGGAGGACATCTTCGAGGAGTTGCGCGTCGCGAGCAAAGGCGGTACCGCCGATTACTACGGCATCACTTACGAGCGCATCGAACGCGAGATGGGAGTCTTTTGGCCGTGCCCGGAGATCGGCCATCCGGGAACCCCACGGCTCTTTGAGGACCTGCGCTTCCCCACCTCCGATGGCAAAGCGCACTTCCACGCCACGCCGTACCGTCCCTCCGCCGAAGAGCCGGACGAGGAGTTCCCGGTAATCTTGACGACCGGACGTGTCGTCAGCCAATATCTGAGTGGGACCCAGACCCGCCGCATCGGCGGCCTCGTGGACCTCTGTCCCGAGCCCTACGTTGAGGTCCATCCGCTCATGGCCGAGCTCTGCGGCCTCCGGGACGGTGCTTGGACCAAGATCGAGAGCCGGCGCGGGAGCATCGTTCTTCGAGCCAAGGTCGTGACCTCCATCCGACCCGACACGGTCTTCATACCGTACCATTGGCCCGGCGACCGTTCGGCCAACAAACTGACCATCCGGGCGCTCGACCCGCGAAGCAAGATTCCCGAGTTCAAACGGGCTTGCGTTCGTCTTTCGCCCGCATCCCACGAAGACGCTCCCAAGCCGGCGTGAGACGTCTGAACAAACAGGTCGCCGCGAACCCGACGATGGGCTGGTGGAGGCGGCGGGAATTGAACCCGCTTCCAAAACCGTCGCCCCGTAAGCGTCTACGAGCGTAGTCTCGTTGCTTCTCTCGACCGCGACCAATCCACGAGACGGGCCGGACGCGTGTCCAGTTCGATTGCTCTAGCCTATCGGACTACGAACAGAAGTCCTCAAGGCGATCCGGATTTGGCTGCGCCCGGCAACCACCCTACCGGATCGGGTGGACCGAACGACGCGGACCTAATTAGGCCGCGTAAGCGTAGTTAGTGTTCGCACTTACGTGCTTTGCCGCTTTTTACGAGGCCAGCGGCGCCTCGGCTCGCAACCGACGGTCGAACCGGCTCTGTCGAGCCCTTTCGCCCCCAGTCGTCTTCGACATTGTACAACACTCGCCGCCCTCCCGACCGTTCCCGACTGGGACCGGCGCCCCCCGGCGCGGGTAGCCTAGGCGCATGGTGAGCGTCCTTCTGGTCGTCTCGATGCTCCAAACCGCCCCCTCCGAACTCCGCGCTTACCTTGACGCGCCGGACTCGAACTACGCTTGGCGGCAAGTTCCGGGCGAGGACCGTCCCGTCCAGCTCGAATTGACGTCCCAGCGCTGGCAAGGGCTTCTCTGGAAGCACCGCCTCGTCGTGATCGAACCGCCCCGGCCGACCGTCAGGGGAACCGCCATCCTGCACGTCACCGGCGGAGACCCCAATCCCCGAGATCGCGAATGGATGACCCGCCTCGCCGACCGATCCGGCCTCCCCGTCGTCGGCCTCTTCCACATTCCGAACCAACCCCTCTTCGACGACCTCAGCGAGGACGCTCTCATCGCCTTCACGTTCCTGAGGTACCTCGAATCCGGCGATCCCACCTGGCCCCTGCTGTTCCCAATGACGAAGAGCGTCGTGCGGGCGATGGACGCCCTCCAGGCGTGGTCTGCCAAAGGCGCCAATCCGCTGAAGCGGTTCTTGATCAACGGAGCCAGTAAGCGGGGATGGACCACTTGGCTTGCCGGCGCGGCCGGCGACCGTCGCATCGCCGGCATCGCCCCCATGGTCTACGACAACCTGAACCTCGTCGCTCAGATGAAGCGGCAAGGCGAGGTCTACGCGGGAGCGAGCGAGATGATCGGCGACTACGCCCGGGCGGGCTTGCTCGAGGAATTGGCCACCCCCGAAGGGCAACGCCTTGCCCGTATGGTGGATCCATTCAGCTACCGGCGACGCGTGAGCGTGCCCACCCTTGTCATCAACGGCGCGAACGACCCCTATTGGCCGGTGGACGCTCTCTCCCTCTACTGGTCCGAACTGCGCCAACGGAAGGCCGCCCTGTTCGTGCCGAACGCGGGCCACGATTTGGGCGACGTCGGTTACTACCAGGCGACCCTCGCCGCCTGGGCGCGTTCGGTCGCCCGCGGAGAGCGATTCCCCAGCGTTTCTTGGAAGGCATCGGGGCAGGACCTGCAAGTGCGGGCGAACGACGGCAAACCGACCCGCTACCGACTTTGGGTCGCCGAGTCCTCCTCTCTCGACTTCCGACCCTCGACTTGGCGCGTGGCCGGCACCGCGACCGGAGGATCGACCGCGACGCTGACCGTACCGACGCGAAGCCGTCGGGTTGCCGCCTTTGTCGAGGCGGAGTTTGATCGTCCGGACGGGTCGTTCAGCCTGAGCACCGGTCCGACCGTGTTCGCGAAGTAGCGGCTCGACCGGGTCGGGAAGGGGCCGTCGGTATACTCGGTTCGCCTGCCCGGGTGGTGAAACGGTAAACACAGCGGACTTAAAATCCGCAGTCTGAGAGGACTTGTGGGTTCGAGTCCCACCCCGGGCACTTGACCGTCGCCATGTCGCCGCCCCGCACGATCGTCACCGGTTTCGGTCCCTTTGGAGGGGTCGCCAGGAACCCGTCGGCTTGGCTGGCGGAGCGGAGCGGTCGTCCGCATCGCGTGCTTGAGGTCTCCTTCTGCGCCGTGGACGCGTTCCTTGCGGACCTTGACCCCGATTCCTTCGACCGGCTCCTCATGCTCGGCCTTGCGGCGGGGGAGACCGACCCCCGCTTGCGCCTCGAGTCCAGGGCCGTGAACCGCGTCGGCAAGACGCCCGATGTGGCGGGCGTCGTCGCAGGCCCCGGCCCCATCGACCCCTTCGCTCCGCCCCAACGTCGCGCCAACCTCTTCATCGATCGCCTGGCGATGGACACCGAGCGGTGGCGCGTGAGTGTGGACGCCGGCGATTACCTGTGCAACTACGCCCTCTTTCGAGCCCTGGGCGCTTTCCCCGATCGTCGAATCGGATTTGTCCACGTCCCGCCCGAAGCCACCTGGCCGCTCGACAACCAACTAGCCGCTTTCTCGGAGTTGCTGACCGAAGTGGAGTCCGAGGGCGACATGCCGACCTCCGCGATCCTCCTGGAAACGGAGGTCGAGACGCGGCGACTCGGGGCGAGGCTCGCCCAGACGTGGCGGGCGGGCGAGATCGTCGCCCTCGAAGGGCCGCTCGGGGCAGGGAAGACCACCTTGGCACGGGGTCTGCTCGAGGGCTTGGGCTGGACCGAACCCGTGCGCTCGCCCACCTATAACCTCGTTCAGACTTTTCCCACCCATCCGCCCGTCTGCCACGTCGATCTCTACCGCGTGGAGTCGGAACAAGGCATTGACCTTGAGCGGTACCTCGATACGCATCTCTGCCTGATCGAATGGCCCGACCGGCTCCGAGACATCGGCCCGGACCGCATCGTGACGATCAAACCTGTGGCAAACGGACGCTTGCTTTGGGTCGAGGGCCCCGTCCATAGGATTGGAGGGGCCTCGGAACCCCCGCCGCAAGACCCCTGTTGATCCCGGTACCGACCGAGATTTGCCTCGGGTACCTTGGCAGACGTCACCATGGCGCTTCCCAGCACGGTTTTGGTAACGGGTGGATGCGGCTTCATCGGCTCTGCGTTCCTCCGGAGGCTGGTCCCCGAGCATCCCGAGATTGCGTGGGTCAACCTGGACGCCTTGACCTATGCCGGGCACCAGGGCAACCTCGCAACCATCGCATCGGCCCCGAACTACCGCTTCGTGCATGCGGACCTGCGCGACGCCAAAGCGACGAGCGAGGCGATCCTCGTGCACCGGCCCGACTGGGTGTTTCACTTCGCCGCCGAGAGTCACGTGGACCGTAGCATCCTCGGCCCGGGCGACTTCATTCAGACCAACATCGTCGGCACCTACAACCTTCTCGAGGCTTGCCGCGCCGTATGGGGAGATCCCGAGGACCGACTCTTCCACCACGTCGGAACCGACGAGGTGTTCGGTTCCCTCGGTGAGACGGGCCTCTTCTCCGAGACCACCCCCTACGACCCGCACAGCCCCTACAGCGCTTCCAAGGCGGCGAGCGATCACTTGGTCCGGGCCTACTTCCACACCTATGGCCTGCCCGTCAAGGTCACGAACTGCTCCAACAACTACGGCCCCTACCAGTTCCCGGAGAAGCTAATCCCCTTGATGATCCTGAGCGCGATGGAAGGGAAGCCCCTGCCCGTTTATGGTCAGGGCACGAACGTTCGGGATTGGCTGTTCGTGGACGATCACGTCGAGGCCATCTGGTCGGTAGCGACTCGTGGTCGGCTCGGGCAAACCTATAACGTTGGCGGCGACTGCGAACGTCAAAACCTCGACGTGGTGAAGACCATATGCGCCGAGGTCGCCCTCGCGACCGGCAAGAGCTTCCTAGAAATCCAGAAACAGATCGCCTTCGTTCCGGATCGGCCCGGCCACGACCATCGCTACGCAATCGACGCAAGCAAGATCCGGACCGAACTCGGGTGGCGTCCCAAGGAAACGTTTGAATCCGGTTTGCGCAAGACCGTTGCCTGGTACCTGGCGAACCCGGAGTGGGTGGATTCGGTGCGCAGCGGACGCTATCGCGACTGGATCGAGGCCAACTACGGCGAGAGGGCAGGACGATGAGGAAGGGGATCATCCTTGCCGGCGGAGCCGGAACGCGGTTACATCCGGTCACCCAGGTGATCAGCAAGCAACTACTTCCCGTGTACGACAAGCCGATGATCTACTATCCGCTGACCACCCTCATGTTGGCGGGGATACGCGAGATTCTGATCATCACGACGCCCCATGAGCAGGCGATGTTCCGGGCGCTCCTCGGCGACGGTTCGCAGTGGGGGCTGGCCCTCGAGTACCGTTCCCAACCCACGCCCGGCGGTCTCGCCCAGGCCTTTCTGATCGGAGACTCCTTTATCGGCGAATCGTTGTCCGCCCTGGTCCTTGGCGACAACATCTTCTACGCTCAAGGGCTGTCCCACCAACTGCAGGACGCCGCCGCGCGAACTCAAGGGGCGACCGTGTTCGCCTACTGGGTGGACGACCCCGAGCGGTACGGGGTCGTGGAGTTCGGTCCTGACGGCAGACCGGTCTCGATCGAGGAAAAGCCCGCCGCCCCCAAGTCGAACTACGCCGTGACCGGACTCTACTTCTATGACGCATCGGTCGTGGACATCGCGAAAAGCCTGAAGCCGTCGCCGCGCGGGGAGTTGGAGATCACCGACGTGAACCGACGGTACCTGGAGCAGGGAAGTCTGCACGTCGAAACCTTCGGCCGGGGGGTGGCTTGGCTCGACACCGGCACTCCCGAATCCCTGTTGCAGGCGGCGATGTTCATCGGCACGATCGAGCAACGACAAGGACTCAAGGTCGGATGCGTCGAGGAGGTCGCTTGGCGCATGGGCTTCGTGGACGACGCCCGGTTCGCCCGCCTGGCGGAAGAGCACAAGGGACGCGCCTACCAGGCGTACCTGCGCAAACTGGTACGGTTGAGCGAGCGATGAGCGACCTCGATCCCCGCCTCCACCCGTACCGCGCCGATTTGGCGGGCGAGACGTTGCGGGGTCGCGTCCCGTCTGACCGCTTCGTCGCGGGAACACGGACTCAGGTGGTGAAGCCCGTCTCTACCGTACGAGGAGAACCTCGCGTTGAGAACTCCGCCACGTCCCAACTAGTCTATGGCGAGGTTTTCATCGTCTTCGAGGAGCGCGAAGGTTGGTCATGGGGTCAGAACGAGACCGACGGGTACGTGGGTTACGTGCGCACCGACGATCTTTCTCCGGAGGTGGTCGGGGCCACCCATCGCATCGCCGCCGTCCGGACCCTGGTGTTCGCCGAGCCCTCCTACAAGGCGCCCGTAATCGAAGAGCTTGGCTTTCAAAGCCAGATCCGCGTCGTCGGGGAGCGAGACAGGTACTCCGCGTTGTGCCAGGGCGGTTGGATCGTGACCGCCCATGCGGTGCCTCTCGACCACGTCGACCCCGACTACCTGGCCACCGCTCGGCGTTTCGTCGAGACCCCGTATCGGTGGGGCGGGCGCAGTGGCTTCGGCATCGACTGCTCCGCCCTGGTTCAGGCGTGCCTCGCCCACGCGGGCGTTCCGGTGCGGCGGGACAGTGACATGCAGGCCGCAACCCTTGGAGAGGCGTTGCCAGAGGGTGCAGCGCCCCGATCGGGCGACTTCGTCTTCTGGCCCGGCCATGTGGCGATGCTGTTGGATCAGCATACGGTGATTCACGCCGCGTCCACTCCCCTGAAGGTGTGCGTCGAGCCGCTCGCGATCGCCCAGCAGCGCAACCCCCCTGAGTCTCTCCGACGCCGGTTGGGTTAGGCAAGGTAACTCTGCGCGAGCTGCTCCCGTTTGCAGCGCGGCGACTCGACGCTTCGACCAGACGCCGACAAACGCAAACGGCCCCTCCTTGTGAGAGGGGCCGTTTTGAAAACCCTATAACGCGAATCGTTCAGTTCGACCTGGACATTGTCGGTCCCTGGAATCCAGGTCCCGAGTTCAAGTCTCTTAAGGAGGTGATCCACCCACACCTTCCGGTACGGGTACCTTGTTACGACTTAGTCCCCCTTACCCCCCTCACCTTCGGCCGCTCCTTCCTTGCGGTTAGGCCACGGACTTCGGGTGAAGACAATTCAGGTGACTTGACGGGCGGTGTGTACAAACCCCGGGAACGTATTCAACGCAGTATAGCTGACCTGCGTTTACTAGCGATTCCGCCTTCATGCAGTCGAGTTGCAGACTGCAATCTGAACTGGGGGCGTATTTTTGGGATTTCCTCAGCCTCGCGGCATCGGTGCCCTCTGTTGCGCCCATTGTAGCATGTGTGAAGCCCCAGGCGTAACTGCCATGCTGACTTGACGTCATCCCCACCTTCCTCCGGTTTACACCGGCGGTCTCTCATGAGTTCCCGGCATGACCCGCTGGCAACATAAGACGAGGGTTGCGCTCGTTGCTGGACTTAACCAAACACCTCACGGCACGAGCTGACGACAGCCATGCAACAAGTGTCGTCGCGTCTCCTTGTGGGAGAAAACCCCATTTCGGGGGTCGTCGCTAGATGTCAAACCTGGGTAAGGTTCTTCGGTTAGTATCGAATTAATCCACATGCTCCACCGCTTGTGCGGGGTCCCGTCAATTCATTTGAGTTTCAACCTTGCGGCCGTACTACCCAGGCGGGATGCTTAATGCGTTAGCTGCGCCACCGAGGGGGTCGATACCCCCGACGGCTAGCATCCATAGTTTAGGGCGTGGACTACCAGGGTATCTAATCCTGTTTGCTCCCCACGCTTTCGCTCCTCAGCGTCAGTAGACACCCAGTAGACCGCCTTCGCCGCTGGTGTTCCTCCTGATATCAACGCATTTCACCGCTACACCAGGAATTCCATCTACCTCTGTGTCACTCCAGCCTGCCAGTCTACGAAGCGGTTTCCGGGTTGAGCCCTGGAGATTTCACTTCATACTTGACAAGCCGCCTACGAGCGCTTTACGCCCAGTAAATCCGGACAACGCTTGCACCCTACGTCTTACCGCGGCTGCTGGCACGTAGTTAGCCGGTGCTTATTCTTCGGGTACCGTCCTAAGTCTTCCCCGAAAAAAGGAGTTTACAACCCTAGGGCCGTCGTCCTCCACGCGGCGTCGCTGCATCAGGGTTTCCCCCATTGTGCAAGATTCCCAACTGCTGCCACCCGTAGGTGTGTGGGCCGTGTCTCAGTCCCACTCGGGCGGATCGTCCTCTCAGACCCGCTACCCGTCGTAGGCTTGGTAGGCCATTACCCCACCAACAACCTGATAGGCCATGAGGGCCTCCTAAAGCGAAAAACCTTTTGGTTCCCAACAGATGCCTGCCGGGAGCCGCATCCGGTATTGCCCAGCCTTTCGGCTGTATATCCCAGTCTTTAGGGCAGCTTCCTCATGTATTACTCCGCCGTTCGCCACTAGCCCCGAAGGGCTCGTTCGACTTGCATGTTTTAAGCACGCCGCCAGCGTTCGTCCTGAGCCATGATCAAACTCTCCGAAGGAATCGTATGCGTCCTATGCGGAAGCGTCACGATCAAGGCGAGGCTGCGTCCGTAAACGCGACCGTCCCACCGAGACGAAGCTCGCAGGGAACGGAACCTCATACTGCTTGGTTGAACCCGAATCGAATCATCGAGTTCATACTAAACGAATTCGCGCTGTCTATAGAGCTTTCAAGGAGCGGCGCCCGAAACGAGCGCAAGGGAAATTATAGGCAGGTCGACTCGCCGTTGTCAAGGCCCTGGAGCCACTTTCCGCGAATTTGGCGCCAGGGACGTCGAGGGGCCGGACGCCGCAGACGAGCTCGCGAACTCCATCCGACCGTCGGGGCGAAGCAGGACGGTCACGTCCCCCCTGGTCGGATCGTAGGTCTCCGCCCCGCGCGGCTTCGCCCCCGCCGAAAGCCAGACCCTACCCCCGTCGTCCTTCCCGTCCGGTCCGACGCTCCAGAAGGCCACCGTTCCGTCCGAGAGGATCGACATGCGAAGCGGTGGCGCCGTGCCGAAGCGCACAAGGAACGGATCGTTGGTCGGAACCGCGAAGCGCCGCGGCAGGTAGGGCACCGCGTCCCGCAAGGACGGCGGCGGCGTCCCCCTCGCCGCCAGGTGACGCTTGGCCGCTACCGCCAGTGCCAGAAGGCTCATTTCGGCCCGGTTTGCGCTCGCGATCCTTGAGTCCTCTTCGCGATAGAGCGGCAACATCGCCGCCACCGCCGACGGTGACGGCTTGGTCGGCGCGGGGGAAGGCGAGTTGCCCGACAGAGTCCCGTAACCCGCTCCCCCCGTCGCGACCCGATACGCGGTGAGCGCGTCCGCCCGCCGAAGACCAACAACGTCGGCCTGGAACGAGGGGTCCTGCGCCTTGCCTCGCTCGGCCAACCGCTTCTGCCAGTTCCGATCGTCCCGCATCAGTCGGTAGAGCCATCGTTCGCCCAGGGCCGCCTCGCGTTGCCACGCCCATTCGAAAGTGGAAGCCGCCAATTGTTTGCCCATGACCTCGCCCAGGTTCTCGGTCTGCTTGGGGTCGAGCCGGGCCGCCAGCCCCGCGAGGCGCCGAAGCACCCGAGCCTCCGCCAGGCATGCTCCGATGTAAGGCGCGACTCCCCCCGACGACTTCAGCCGCGCCGTAAACCGCAACGCCGCCTTATAGGAGTCGAGCGTCGCTTGGATTCGCCCTTCCGCCAAAGCCAAGTCTCCCCGCAGGACGAACGCGTCGGTCACCCGTCCATACTCGAACACCAACCGGTGGGGGTTCATCCGGACGAGATCGGACCCATCCGATGCCGGCGGGCTACCGCGAGGCGGGCTATCGAGGTCGGTCCAGTAGGACGGGTACGACTGGTCGATCACCAACGGCTTCGCCTCCGCCCCCTCCACCGCCTCGAACACCGGGCGCGCGGCCTCGACCTCCTCGCGCATCGCCACCAGGTCGTGGCCCGGCACGTTCGGGTCACCACCGTGACCGAGTGGTGCCAAGCGGATCGACTTCGTTATCGCCCGAGCGTAGGCGTCCCAGGCGTTGTCCGGGGGCACGGGTGTGGGTGGACCGGGCTCGGCGGGAAGCGGATCGAGGTTTCGCGCAAAAACCGAGAACCCGAGCAGCACGACCCAGAGCGCCACGAAGGCGGCCACGATCGTCAACGGTCGCAACGCGCCCCGAGTCTCTTGATGGCGATGCATTCACCAAGGATAACGTCGGAACCTGCGCCGGGTTGCGGTCAGACGGCTAGTTGCCGCCCATGTCCGCCGAGTTTCGGTAGTAGTCGCCCAAAAGGTGCTCGGCGAAGTACTCGAACATCATCCGCGTGAAGTAAGGCTGCATGTCCGCGAACCCGTGCGCCTTGCCCGGAAGGAGCATGAAGTCGAACCGCTTGTTAGCCTTGATGAGCGCGTTGACGAGCCGGATCGTGCCCGCCGGATGCACGTTGTTGTCCATGTCGCCGTGAACGAGCAGGAGATGGTTCTTGAGGTTGGCGGCCAACTCGTGGTTGGTCGGCACCTTGATCGAGAACTTCGTCTCCTTCTTCTCCTCGGTCTTCTTCTCGTCCGTCTTCTGTTCGCCTTGCTTCTGCGCGTCCTGCGGTTCGTCTTCGATCGCGCGCCGAATCAGGGCGTCCCAGAGGTCGCCTTCGTCCTCGTCGGGCGGTCGAACGCCGCGCCGTCCCCCCACTCCCGCGCCGGCGCCGGCCACGGCGGTCGTCGTCGCCTCGACCGGCACCTCGCGGAGTCCGTGGTGTTGCTCGCTCCAGTTCTGGTTATAGACGTTGTTGTCGTGGTTGCCCGCCGAGGACACCCCCACCTTGAAGAAGTCGTTGAAGGGGGGCAAGAGCAGCGCTGCCGCCGTCATGAACCCGCCACCCGAGTGGCCGTAGATTCCAACCTTGTCCACGTCGATCCAGGGATGGCGCTCGGCCAACTGCTCGATACCCGCCTTCTTGTCCGCCAGACCGTAGTCGCGCAGATTGTAGTAGCCGAAGCTATGGTAGGCGTTCGAGCGAAGCGGCTGGCCGCCCCGGTTCCCGATCTGGATCACGATAAACCCGAGTTGGGCGAGCCGCTGGTTCCCGTTGGTCGGACTGAAGGTCGAACCCACCGCTTCCGTCTGGGGCCCCGGATACACGTTCGCGATGATCGGGTACTTCTTGGTGGCGTCGAAATCGTAGGGCTTCCAGAGGTTGCCGTAGATGTTCGTCACGCCGTCGGCCGACTTCACCACGAAGGTCTCGGGCATCTTCCAGCCAAGCTCGGTCAGCTTGCTCGTATCGGCCTCCTCGAGCGAGAGGACGACTTTGCCTTCGTCGTCGCGAACCACCGCTTTTGGGACGAGGTCGGTCCTTGAGAACACGTCCACCGAGTACTTCTTGCTCGGCGCGAGGGTTGTGCCATGGTCGGCATCGCCCGGGTCCATCAGCGCGAGTCCCTTGCCGTCCAGCCCAATGCGATAGGTGTGGCGATAGTAAGGGTTCTCGTCCGCTTCTCTCCCGACCGCCTTGAAGTAGAGCACGCCCTTGTCGGCGTCCACGTCGACAATCTGGTCGGCGCGCCAGGGCCCGCTCGTGATCGGGTTCTTCAGCTTGCCGTCGTGGGTGTAGAGGTAGAAGTGGCCGAAGCCCGAGCGCTCCGAGAACCAGACGAAGTCGCCGCCCGGCTTCACATACCGGGTGTTCTGCCGCTCGAGAAAGGCGTTTTCCACGCTTTCCGTGAGGAGGGCTGAAACCGCCCCGGTCTTGATGTCCGCCTCGCACAACTCCATGTTACGCTGGAGCCGGTCCCGACGCACGAATCGGAGTTTCTCCGGCGTCTTTGTCCAGTGCACGTCGGCGATGGACTGATCTTTCCACTTGCCGACGTCGAGCTTCTTGAAGACCCGGCCCTCCCGCAGAAAGACGTTCAACTCGGTTTGGGTCACGTTCTCCTCGCCCGGCATGGCGTACTTGTAGCTCATTAGGGTCGGACGCGGTTCCGCGAGCGAATTGACTAAGTAGAGCTCGGAAACCTTTCTCACATCGCGTCGAACGACGTAAAACGCTTTCGAATCCTCCGACCACGTGACCTGGGCGCGCACCCTCTCCTCCGGCGGCGTTTGGGTCTGCTGCGTCTGGGTCTGCTGTTGTTGCTGGAACTCGAATTCGTTGCCCGTGCCCGCGCGCGCCCCGAAGCT
The DNA here is from genome assembly GCA_026129685.1 of Fimbriimonadaceae bacterium. Lineage (GTDB taxonomy): Bacteria > Armatimonadota > Fimbriimonadia > Fimbriimonadales > Fimbriimonadaceae > UBA2387. The sequence goes on along the minus strand of JAHCHO010000006.1, from coordinate 363,833 downwards.
GTAGTAGCGCTCGCCGTCGGTGGTCAGCTGAGTGTGCTTGGTTTCGTCGGAGGTCTCCACAAAGTATAGGTTATGGTCCTTTGCATAGACATAAGCCTTCTTGTCCGGCGAGAAGTTGCGGAACTCCGTCGGGCGCGCCGGGGGCCCTTGCTGGCCCTGCTGCTGCTCCTGCTGGTCTTGCGTGTTCTCCCCCCCGGCGCCCGCCTCACCCCCCGTGCGTGGGGCGGGCGGCGCCTTGGCCAGGGTCTTCTTCTCGATGTCCCACTCGTAGCGCACGTTCTCGATCGTGAATCGGACCTTCTCGCCCTTTTCGTCCACCGTCACCGTCGTGATCGGCAGGTTCGTATGGTCGTACGGCTTCTTGTGAAGCTCGCTGAGGGCCGCCGCCATCGCGTGGGCGTCGAACAGAGGCTCCTTCTTCCGTGCCTTCGGGTCCACTTTCCAGAACTTGGTTCCGTTAGAGTCTCGCCACGAATACCAGAACGTATCGGTCTTCCCGATGAACGACGGAGTGAGCGAAAGGCTGTACACGAACGGGCGCAGGCGCTCGGCCGAGAACCGATCTGCCTGCTTCCAGTTGGCACGATTGGCGTGGGGTTCCTGCGCAAGGACGGACCCGGCCAGGCCGAGCAACGCGACGGCGACGAGGACGAGGGAACGAGTACGAATGGCCATGCTGACGCAACCTCGGGCGGTGCCCGATCGACGAATGGCATTGCCTATTCGCCGTCGCCCGCGCCGGTTCCTTCGCGGCCCGTTCTCGAAACCCGCCGATCGCCGAAGCTAGGGCGCCGGCTCATCCGAAGTTGCGCCGTAGGATCAAGCAGTCCTTGATATTCACCGAGTTGTCCCCGTCCACGTCGTCGCGGATCAGCACATAGGAAAGGCCGGCCGAGGCCCGGCAATCCTGGCGGCGAATCAGGTGGACTACGGGATGACGGCTAGACTCGCTCCCGCGCCCGGCCGAACGCCTCCAGCGCGAACGCCAAGTCCTCCTCCGTGTGCGCCGCTGAAGGCATCGTGCGAATCCGCGCCTTACCCAGCGCCACCGTCGGATACACGATCGAGAGCGCGTAGACTCCCTCGTCCCACAAGGCCCGCTCGAATGTCTGCGCCTTGCCTTCGTCACCGACGAACACCGGCGTGATCGGCGTCTCGCTGCCCATCGTGTCGAACCCCTCTGCCGCGAGCGCCTCTTTCCACCACTTCGTGTTCGCCCACAGCCGTCGCATCGGCTCCGGGTCAGTTTCCATCACGTCCAGCGCCGCGATCAGCGCCGCCGCCACCATCGGCGGGTGCGCCGTCGAGAACAGGTACGGCCGCCCGCGATTGATCAGCCAATCCTTCAGCAGACCCGAGCCGGCAATGTATCCGCCGATGACCCCGAGCGCCTTCGACAGCGTCCCCAACTGGATGTCCACCCGTCCGTAGAGGTTGAAGTGCGAGGTCGAGCCCGCCCCGTTCTTGCCGAGCACCCCGCTCGCGTGGGCATCGTCCACCATAACGAAGGCGTCGTACTTCTCGGCCAGTTCGACGATCGCGGGTAGCGGCGCGATATCGCCGTCCATGCTGAAGACCCCGTCCGTGATGATCATCCGCTTCTGGAACCCCTGCGTTTCCCGGAGGATGCGCTCGAGGTGGTCCATGTCCTTGTGCGCGTAGACGAACCCGTCGGACTTCTTGTAACGCGCCGCCCCCAGCCGCACCCCGTCGATGATCGAGGCGTGGTTCAGTTCGTCGCTGATAATCACGTCCTCCGCCGTCACGACCGCCGGAATGCACCCCGAGTTCGCGGTGAACCCGCCCGTGAACACCAGCACCGCTTCGACGTTCTTGAACTGGGCGAGGCGTTGCTCCAGTTCGTCGTGGACGGTCGTGGTGCCGCCGATCCAGCGCACCGCCCCCGCGCCCACGCCCCATCGCTCCACCGCCGCGACCGCCGCTTCCCGCACCTTCGGATGGTTCGCCAGGCCGAGGTAGTTGTTGCTGGAGAGGTTGACGACCTCTTTCCCGTTCATTCGCACTCGCCCACCGGCCGGGGATTCGAGGATGCGCGGGGTCTTGTAGAGGTTCTTTGTCTTGAGGTCGTCGAGCGACGCGCCGAGCCATGCCTGGAAGCCCTGGTTCATGCCTTCATTGTGGCAGGGCGCTCGTAGCCCAGACCGGCTCAAGGATGGGGCCAGTCATCCTGACGAAGGAAGGATCCCGGAATTGCCTCCATCTGGTTCCTAGTCCTTTCCCTCGCCGAACACGCGACCTTCCTTGGTCCGCGAAGTCTAGGGTCACCGACGTGCTCATACCACCTTCAGACGCCCGTTCCCCCCAACCCCGGTCGGCAACGCAACGCGTGGCACACCGCGATCGCCAAGGCGTCCGACACGTCGTCCGGCTTTGGCGCCACGCTCAACCCGAGCAACCGGGTCACCATAAACTGGACCTGCTTCTTCTCCGCCGACCCGTTCCCGACCACCGACAGCTTGATCTCCGGCGGCGCGTATTCCGTCCACGGCGCACCGTGACGGGCGATCGCCAAGAGGATGACCCCCAGCGACTTCGCCACGTCCATCGCCGTCTTGCGGTTGACCGAAAACAGCAACTTCTCCGTCGCGACCGCGTCCGGCCGGGCCCGAACCAGCAACGCCGAGACCTCCTCGTGGACCAGGGCCAACCGATCCGCAAGGCCGATCCTTGGCGTTTCGATCAACCCGTACTCGACCGGGATGAGCCGCGACCCTTCGCGCCGCACCGCTCCGTAACCGATGCGCTCCAAGCCCGGATCGATGCCGAGGACGAGCATGGTCAGCGGCCCTTCTTCCGCTTCATCAGTTGCAGCCACGGCTTCGGCCCCTTGGGGACCCCCGGTTCGCCGCGCAGACGGTGGTGGGCGCGGTTACGGGCCTCGTAGGTCTCGGTGGCGCCGATCAGAATGATGGGATCGTGAGGCCCGGCCGGTTTCCCGTCGATCACCCGATAGGTGTGGCTGGCGGGAAGTCCGCTCTTCATGCAGATCGCGCGCAACTTCACGACTTCGTCCGCAACCGCCAAAAGGAACGGCATCGGGCCAAAGGGCTCCCGCCGGAAGTCTTGGTCGAGGCCCCCGAGCAGCACGTCCTTCCCGCATCGTGCCAGTCCGGTCGCCAGGTCTACGATCTCACTGGAGAAGAACTGCGCCTCATCGATCACGACCAGGTCCGTGTCGTCCTCGATCCGGTCGGCGAGCTCCGTGATCGAGGCGACGGCGATGGCCTCGTGCCGCACCCCTTGGTGGGTGACTACCATCGTCTCGTGGTAGCGTGAGTCGATCCGGGGCTTGAAGACCTGGACCTTGCGCTTCGCGTACAGAGCCCTCCGAGCGCGCCGAATCAACTCCTCGGTCTTGCCCGCGAACATACTTCCACAGACGACGACGATCTCGCCCGCGCGGCTCATTCGTCGTCCCCGCCCGCCCCGGAAAGGTCGGCCTCGTACATCTCTTCCATCTCGTCGGCCATGTCTTCGTCCATCGCCTTGCCCATATCGCGCACGAGCCGCCGCATCGCGCCGGGGCTGTCCGGTTCGCCCATCGTCTCGACCCGGTCGGCCAACTCATCGATCCGATCGTCTTCGCTGCGGGCGCGCGCGAAGCGACTGACGAGGCGTCGGGTTTCCTTCGAGCCGCACTTCGGGCAACTCTCGTCGTCCGGCTCGGCGACCATGCCGATCAGCGCGGAGAACTTGGCCTTGCACGCAAGGCACCGGAACTCGTAGACGGGCATCGATCCGATGGTACCGGACGGAACCGGGCCGTTAAGATCAATCCGGGAAGTCGGCGACGCGGGAGTTCGTCGGCCCAAACGACGCGGCTACTCCCCGTCTTCCTCGTCTTCGCCCAACGGGTGTTCGCCGTCGTCCGCTTCCTTGACGAGTTTCGCGATCGAGGCCACCTTGTCCCCCGGCGCCAGGTCGATCAGCTTGACCCCCTGCGCGATGCGACCTACCAACCGGATGTCTTTGACCTTCATTCGGATGCCCTTGCCGTTCACCGTCATCACGAGCAACCGCGCGTCGTCCTCTACCGATTCGGCACCGACGATCGGACCCGTCTTCTCGGTAACGTTCATCGTCAAGATGCCCATGCCACCTCGCCCCTGGGGCCGGTAATCCGATAGCGGCGTCCGCTTGCCGAAGCCGTTTTCCCCCACGACCAGCAGGGTCATCGTGTTGTCCGCCACCGTCGCGCTGACGATGTAGTCGTGAGGGTCCTTGAAGGTGATCGCCTTCATGCCGCCCGCCGCCCTTGAACGCGAGGTCACCCGCTTTTCCTCGAACCGAATGGACAAACCGAGCCGCGTGACGATCAGCACGTCGTCGGTTCCACCCGTTTTCAGGACCCACTCGAGCTTGTCGCCCTCCTCGATATCGAACGCGATAAGCCCGTTCGTCCGGATGTTCGAAAACGAGGCTAAGGGCGTGCGCTTGATCTCCCCGTACTTGGTGATCATGCACAGGTAGCCGTCGCCCGAAATGTCTTTGACGCTGACCGTCGCCGTCACCTGCTCACCGCTTTCGATCGCGATATAGTTGATGACGGGCATGCCCTTCGCGTAGCGACCCGTCTCCGGGATGTCGTACGCCCTCAGGCGGTACACCCGTCCCCGATCGGTGAAGAACAGAATGTAGTGGTGGGTGTTGACCTGGAAGAGGTGGGCCGGCTCGTCGTCCGCCTTCATCGTGCTCTTGAGGCCTTTGCCCCCACGCTTCTGCTGTCGGTACGCCTCGATGCTGACCCGCTTGATATACCCATCCCGGCTCACCGAGATGATCGCGTCCTCTTCGGGAATCATGTCCTCGTCGGTGAACTCGCCGGCCTCGCGCGCGATAATCTTCGTTCGCCGCTCGTCGCCATGCTTGTCCCGCAAGGCCGTGACCTCGTCGCGCAACACCTGGTCCAGCCGCACCGAACTGGTCAGGATGTCCATCAGGTCGTGCGCCTTCTTCAGCGCCTCGATGTAAGCCTTTTGAAGCTCGGCCTGGTCGAGGATCGTCAAACGCCGCAAAGGCATGTTGAGAATCGCGTTGGCCTGTAGCGGCGACATGCCGAACTCGCGAACTAGCCGCGCTCGCGCTTCCCCCGTGTCCTGGCTCGTTCGGACGATCCGGATGACCTCGTCCAAAAACCTCCGCGCAATCTGAAAGCCCTCGTTGATGTGGACGTCTTCGATCGTCCGGTACAGTTCGTACCTCGTTCGCCGCGCGATTACGTCGCGACGGTGTTTGAGGTAGTTGTCGAGCAAAGGTAACAGCGGGGTGACCCGGGGTGCGCCGTCGTCGAGCGACAGCATGATCACGCCGAAAGTCTGTCGCAACGCCGTGTGCTTTAGCAAATAGTTTAGGGCCTTATTGGGCTGAATGTCGCGTCGGATGTAGATCTCGACCCGCATGCCGCGCTTGTCCGAGTAGTCCTCGACTCCGGTAATGCCGTCGAACTTGCGGTTGCGGGCGATGTCCGCGATCGCTTTCACCAGGTTGGTCTTATTGACCTGGTAGGGCAATTCGGTGACGACGATCACGCTTCGGCCTTGGTCGGTCGGCTCGATCATCGTTTTCGCCTGCATCACGATCGAACCGCGGCCGGTCGCGTAGGCTTCCCGAATACCCTTGGTCCCCATAATCGTTCCGTAAGTGGGGAAGTCCGGGCCGGGCAGGATCGCGTAAATCTCTTCCAGCGTGCTGTCCGGATGGTCGAGCCGGTGCAGGATCGCGTTGCACACCTCCGTGAGGTTGTGCGGCGGCATGTTCGTCGCCATCCCTACCGCGATGCCCTGCGAACCGTTGCACAACAGGTTCGGAAACTTCGCAGGCAGGAACAGCGGCTCGAGTTGGGTCTGGGAGTAGTTCTCGATCCAGTCCACCGTCTCGCGGTCGAGATCGTCCAGCATCTCGGCGGCCAGCGCCGTCAGACGTGCCTCCGTGTACCGCTGGGCGGCGGGCGGATCGCCGTCGATCGAGCCAAAGTTGCCCTGGCCCTCGATCAACGGGTAACGCATGCTGAAGGGCTGGGCGAGCCGAACGAGCGTCGGATAGATCACCTGGTCCCCGTGCGGGTGGAAATTGCCCGCCGTGTCGCCTGTCACCTTCGCGCACTTCACGAACCCGCTGTCCGGCCCTAGGTTGAGCTGGCGCATCGCGTAAAGAATCCGCCGCTGAACGGGTTTGAGCCCGTCACGGATATCGGGCAACGCCCGCGCGATAATGACCGACATCGCGTAGTTGACGTACGACCGGCCAAGTTCGTCCTGTACGTCGACGACCGAGATGTTGGGATCGAGTTCCGCCAAACCTGTTGTTACCTGCCTCTCGCGCGTTGCGCGGGAACCCGGCGAAACCGGACCCTTCGGAGAAGACGCGAGGAGTCGTTAGGATACCTGTTTCAGGTGCCGAAGCGGGTCACAGAGACCGCCCGAACAAGACCCGACTCACACGCGCATGGACGAGCGACATCGTCACCATCAGGCTTCCCAGAAGCGCCGCTCCCGCCAGAACCAGCGGCGCCGCCCCCGCACAGGCGATGACCCAACTCCGAATCGGCGGCCGCTCGAAGAAGCGAAGCAGGATCGGGTGCAACAGGTAGATCGGCAGCGAAAGCGCTCCCAACCACAGCAGCTGTCCCCACCCTCGCCAGTCCCGAACTTGCAGGAACCCGTCCAGAAGCAGCAACCCCGTGCCTACCGCGAACCACTGGTGCGCCCAATTGAACCAGACGGACTCGAAAGAACGACCGGTCAGGCTCAAGAACCCGAACCAGAAGTAAGCCGCCAGACTCGCCGCCGCGACCACCGCGAGCAGCGGTCGCCACGCCGCCAACTGCTCCCTCAACGACTCCCGTCGCGTTCCGAGCCAAACCCCCACCAGCAAGGCCGGTAGGTACCAGAGGAAGGTCGAGGCAGGCGTGGGAAACCGTACCAACTTCTGGATCCCGTAGACCCCGAACTGCAGCACGGTGGCAGTGATGAGGATCGATGGCAACGACCGGAAACGACCCCGAACCGCCAGGAACATCACCGGAAAAGCCGCCGCCGCCTGGATCAGCACCGCAAGGAAGTACAGGTGGAACCAGGCTTTCCCGAAAACGAGGCTGAAGAGCAGGTTCCTGGGGGACGACAGCAACGCGTACGTCTGGAAATGCCACCCGAACCACGTCGCCGAGACCGTCCTCGCATCGTGCGAATCCCGGAAGACGAACAGCCGCACCGCCACGTAGATGCCCCACCACACCAGGTAGGGCACCACCAGCCCCTCCAGTCGACGTCGGTAGAAGCGTCCCCACTCGAGCCTCTCGCGCCCCGCCTCCGAACGCGCCAGCAACAGCATTGAGAGCAGCAGAAAAGTGGGGACCGCGAAGTGAAGCGCCCGGCTCCCGAGTTGGATCGCCCACCAGGTCTTCGAACCTTCCACCGTCCCAAGTCGAGCCCCCAAAGTCGAGCAATGATGCAGCACGACCGCCAGAATCAGCACCCCCTTCGCCGCGTCGAACGCGCGCTCGCGGGTCGGCTTGGGCGTGGCGGGTTCCGTCGCGAGATCGGCCATGGGTCTGGTGCGGGTGTTACCCTAGACGCCCCGCCCCCGATACGTCCGCCCGAACAACACTGGCCCCATGCCGCTCCGGATCAGAGTCCAGGCAACCGCCCCCGTCACGAGGTACACGAGCGTGAACACCGCCAGAACCGGCACCCCCGTCGCCATGATCGCCCGTCCCACCTTTGGGCCGGACAGCAGGTACATCACCGCCGGGTGGATCAGGAACAGGGGCAAGGACCAGTCTCCGACCCCGCCCAGAAGACCCGCCAGGCCTGGCCGGCGCTCCACCAGCCAGGTCGAGAGCCGGAGAAGGAGGCCCGCGACGCCGACCGCATACCCGGTCCCGCAGAAGCTGTGCGCGATCGTTACGATCGGCAGACCCGCCAGAATCCGGTACTCGAGAACGAGGTAGATCGGCCCCAGAATCGCCGCCATCAGGGCAAAGGGAATCGTGTAGCGCCGGTTCCGTACCCACTCTTCCCAGTTCGTACCGATCCAGAGCCCGAGCGCGATCGCCGGCACGTACCAGAGAATCGAGGACCCTGGCCATGGGAACCGCACGAGTCGCTGAAGCAGGTACACCCCTGCCTGGAGCGCGAAAGCCCCGCCCAGCACGAGCGCGAATGACGGTCGCCACCTCCGAAAGGGTGCCAAGAACACAGGAAAAAGGAACCCCAACTGGAGCAGCACGATCAGGAAGTAGAGGTGGAAGTACCCTTTTCCCGCAAGCAGGGATCGTACGACGCTCGTCGGGTCGGCCAGAATCCACGGAGCCTGCCCGATCCCCGGCCATCCGCTCGGCACAAGCGTCGCATCGTAGGGGTCGCGGATCACGAATATGCGAAACAGCACGTACAGCGTCCACCAGACGAGGTAGGGGTACAGCGTCCGCTCGGCGCGCCGCCGATAGAACCGTCGCCAATCCGGCTTTGCCCGTGAGATCAGGCTCCTTGCGAGCAAGATCGTCGAGGCCAACAGGAAGGTCGGTACCCCGAAGTGCACCCCCCAGTTCAGCATCATCAGCACCCACCACTGGGGGTCGTCCTGTCCGTCCGTGTACTTGCGCGCCGTGTGGGACAGCACGTGGTGCAACACGACCTCCGTGATGCCGATCCCTTTCAGCACGTCGAACGCCGTGTCGCGGGCCTTTGCGGGAGCATTTGCGAACGCGGGATTCTGAGCCATCGGCAGGGACGTGGGGAAGCGACGCCGGGCACCGGCTGGGAAGTGGGGCAGGGAAGTCACCCTTTTCTCGGATACCGCCGCATTTCCTGCCAAGAGTGGAGAAATCCGCTCCGAATCGCGTAGCCTCTTGCCCCATGAAGCGACTCGCGCTCGGCATCGCGTCCGTCATCGTCCTTGTGGCTGGAGCAGCGGCCCAGTACCCCGGCTCGGCCCCCGTCCCCAGCGAGTGGAAGCGTGGGTTCGAGTCGCTCTCGCCGAAGGACTTTCAGGGCTGGATCGCCAAACTCGCCGGTCCCGAGTTCGCCGGTCGTGGCACCGGCCAGCGGGGTTACCAACTCGCTGCCGAGTACATGGCTGCCCGCTTCAAGGAGTACGGCCTCAAGCCGATGGGACCCGACGGTTCCTACTTTCAGCTCGTGCCCTTCAGCAGCACCTCTGTTGTTCCGGGCGAGAGCTCTCTGATCATCGGCGATGAGCAGTTTGTCTTCGGCGCCGATTTCACCGTCGCGGCCGAAGCCGACCTTGAGGCGGGGGTGGTTCTCGTCCGTGCCCAGACCGAGACCGACACCCTGAGCGAGGACGACGCCAAGAAGCTCGAAGGCAAGATCGTGATCCTGTCCTTCCCACCGAGCGACGGCAAGCCGATCCCCGCCATCCCGGCGGGCGGGCGCTCCCTGCGAAGCGCCGTCTTCCGCGCGGCCCCCGCCGCCGTCTTGACCGTTGTGGACAAGATCGAGGCGCCGCAATCCTCCGTTCGCTTCGTCGGCGGGAACCAGGGCGGCCCGACCCGCGCCCGTATGAGTTCGGGCCAGATCGCCCGGTCGCGGGTGGCCGCCCTCGAAAAGGAGACCGATCTTTGGGAAGGGGCGGGCTCCGGCGCCTTGACCGTCTCGACCAAGACCGCCAAGCTGACCGTCAAAACCAAGACCGAGCAGGTCGGCGTGCCGAACGTGGTCGGCCTCTTCGAGGGATCGGACTCGGTGCTCAAGGAAGAGGTGGTGGCCGTTGGCGCCCACCTCGACCATCTCGGCGTTCAGAACGGCGTCGTTTACCCTGGCGCGGACGACGACGGATCTGGCTCGTCCGCCCTGATCGGCATCGCCAAGGCGCTCCACAGCAACCGGCAACGTCCAAAGCGCAGCGTCCTCTTCCTCGCCTTCTGCGGCGAGGAGATGGGCCTGATCGGCTCCCGCTACTACAGTGACAACCCCATCGTGCCGATCGACAAGACCCTCTGCCTGTATCAGATGGACATGGTCGCTAGGAACGAGGAGAAGCCGGACGAGAAAGCCTCCGACAACCTTGACACGATCCACCTCGTGGGCAGCAAGCGCATCTCGACCGGCCTGCACGAGCACGTGCTCGAGGTCAACAAGTTCGTCAACTTCAAGTTCGAGTACGACGAGGAGGGCGTCTACACCCGTAGCGACCACTACAACTTCGCGCGGAAGGGTATCCCCATCGCGTTCTTTTTTTCCGGATTCCACCCCGACTACCATCGCCCAACGGACACGATGGAGAAGCTGAACTACGAGAAGCTGACCAACGCGTCCAAACTCGGATACCTGCTCGTCGCCACAACCGCGAACCGCGCCTCCGCCTTCGTGAAGGATGTTGCCGCGTCGGGCGGCGGATAGGCGGCCCGCCGTCATCCTGAACGCAGGGGTGGGATTCGGTAGCCCGGTACCCGACGGTGGAACCGACCCCCCCCCCGGCGTAGGGCTTCGCGTTCGTTCGTGCCGCCGACGAAGCATCCAAGCGGTGCCTCCTTGCATCGCCACGGCCACGCGGGGTCGTACTCGGGCGTCCACCTGGCCGCGGAATGACGCGGGTCTTTCGCGCTGGGTAACCTCGCCCGCATCGCCATGATGCAACGTACCGCGACGCGACGATCGATGTGGATCGGCTTGTCCTTCCTGCTGGTGGTCCCCGGTCTGACCCAGACGCCGCCCGCCGCCAAGGACCCTAACGACGAGATTCTGGCCAAAGAGGCTTACGCCGAACCCGCCGCCGAAATCAAGAACCTTGTCCTCGCCCAGTGGCACCTCAACGAGAGCTTCGCGAACGTTGGACCCGATCGCCGAACGGTTCTGTTGACCCGATCCGCAGGGATGGCGACCATCGCCGAGTACGCGCGCCCTTACGTCCGGCTCGGTGGGCTCGCGATCGACGTGGATGCCAATCGCGCCCGTACGCTGAGCCTCGGCGGGTCCGTCTCGGCCGACTTGTACGACCTGGAAACGGGCAAGCGAACCGCCATCCAAGCGCCGAAAGACGCCCGCCTGTCCGGGTTCCAGTGGTCGCCAGATGGCAAGTCGCTCGCGTTCCTGGTCCATGAGCCGAACGAGTCGCACCTCTACGTCGCCGATGTCGCCACCGGACGCAGCCGTAGGCTCTCACGGCGGCCCCTCCTGTTGACGCACGTGACCTCGGTGGACTGGACGGGCGATGGGAAGCACGTCGTCGCCCTCCTCGTTCCCGCGAAGCGGACCCCTAGACCCGTCGAGCCTCCGGTTCCCGCCGAGCCGAACGTACGATTGACCACCAGGAACCCCGCCCGGCTCCGCACTTTCCCCAGCCTGCTCGAGGGCCCTTACCACGCCGCGCTGTACGAGTACTTGATCACCGGCCAACTGACCGCCCTCGACGCGAAAACCGGTGAGGAGACCCCCGTCGGCAAGCCGACGATGATCCGTGGCTTCGACGTCGGCCCGAACGCCAAGTTCGTCCGTGTGACGACCGTTCGCAAGCCGTTCTCCTACCTGGTGCCGGTCTCGAGCTTCGGTTCGGCGGAGGAGATCTGGAACGAGAAGGGCGAGCCGGTCGCCGAGATTTCGCGCCGTGCCCTCCAACTCGGTTCGGCCGATCCGACCCCCGACGACCCTTGGGGCGACGCCTTCGACGCGGACGAGCAGGCCCGCCGCCCGAGCGGCGGACAAGGCGGACCCGGCGCCGAGACCGGACCACCCCGCAAGCGGAACCTAGCTTGGCGACCCGATGGCAAGGGGATCTCGTTCCTTCTGCTCGAACCCGCCAACCGCGACAACCCGTCGGCTAAGCGCAAGGACCGGGTGATGCGCTGGTTCGAGCCGTATGGCGACAAGGACGTGGAGACGATTTACGAAAGCGAGAACGCGATCACCGGGGTGCAGTACGCCGCCGACGCGAAGACCCTCTTCGTGAACGAAAGCGTGGCCGCCGAGCAGCGCACCTACGCGGTAGACCTCGGCCCGGGCACCAGGCGCCTCGTCTCCAAGTCCCGCGCGACCGAATTCTACAGGAACCCCGGCAGCCTGGTAACCACGACCGGCCCAATGGGTGGGAGCGTTGTGCTAAGGGATTCCCAAGGAAACGTGTACCTATCCGGGACGCAGTACGCCGAGGACCCGATGGCGGAAGCCCCCCGGCCGTTTGTTGATCGGGTGAAACTGGCTAGCGCGACCGATGAAAGCCAAGCCGAGTCCGAGCGCATGTTCTACTCCTCGCCGGACCGTTTCGAGCGATTGATCGCGTTCTTGGACGTTGACCTTAAGCGAACGCTCGTTGCCCGCGAGTCTTCGTCCGAAACCACCCAACACTTCCTGAGCGACGCCGGGAAGGAGACGCAACTCACCAAGAACCGGGACTACGCCGCCGACGTCACCGCCCTGCGAAACGAGCGCTTCCGCGTCACCCGAGCCGACGGCTTCAAGTTCTGGGTCGAGGCCACCTTGCCAAGAGGTTTCGACGGATCGTCCAAGCCGCCCGCGTTCTTTTGGTTCTATCCCAGCGAGTTCGTCGATCAGAAGACGTACGACGAACGGGGACGGACCTACAACAAAAACGCCTTCCGCCCGATCAGCCGCCTCAACAAGGCCTTCCTGGCCCTGCTGGGTTACACCGTGGTCGAACCGGACTGCCCGATCATCGGACCTGCCGACCGGAAGAACGATAAATACGTAGCGGATTTACGCTCAAATTTGTACGCAACGATCAACGCCCTGGAGGCGCGCGGCTTTGCCGATCGTGATCGGCTCGCCATCGGTGGCCACAGCTACGGCGCGTTCAGCACCGCCAACGCCCTTGTCCACACCCCGTTCTTCCGGGCCGGCATCGCGGGCGACGGCGCTTACAACCGCCTCCTCACCCCCGCCGGCTTCCAGTCGGAAACGCGCACCCTTTGGGAGGCGCGCGAGGTCTACACCACCCTGAGCCCGCTTCTCTGGGCCGAGCAAGTGACGGGCGCTCTGCTCATGTACCACGGCGCGGACGACCAGAACGTGGGCACTTTCCCGATCAACTCGGACCGCATGTTCCAGGCTCTGAACACCCTCGGCAAGACCGCCGCCCTCTACGTCTACCCGTACGAGGATCACGGTCCCGCTACCCGCGAAACCCTCCTCGACCTCTGGGCACGGTGGATCGCATGGCTCGAAAAGCATGTCAAGAGCCCGGAAATCGGTAAGTAATCGGCGGATTCCCTCGGCGTTCGGCGCATACCGCGTCCGCGCCGAGGGATAATCCCGGCGTCGGCTCTGCAATCCCAATGATGGTTCGACGATCCCTCCTAACGCTTGTCCTTCTGGCCACCGTCGCCAGGACCTTTGCTGGTGCGACGAGTCCTACGGTCACCGCCCAGAGCGCCATCGCGATCGATGCGGAATCAGGACGCGTTTTGTGGGAGAAAGACGCTGATACCATACGATATCCGGCGAGCACGACCAAGATCTTGACCGCCCTGCTCGTCCTTGAGCGACTTCCGCTCGACGAGGTCCTCACCGCTCCGAAAGAGGTCGAAGGGGTCGGAGGTTCTAGTCTCTACATGCTCCCCGGAGAGCGCCTGACCGTCCGCGACGCCCTCTACGCGATCCTTCTTCGTAGCGCGAACGACGTCTGTGTCACCGTCGCCTGCCGCATCTCCGGCTCCGTCGATAAGTTCGCCGAATTGATGAACGAAAGAGCCAAGTCGATCGGTTGCGAACATACTCATTTCCATAACCCGCACGGTCTGAACGACGCCGAGCACACCACCACCGCCCGTGACCTGGCCTTGATCGCGCGCGAGGCGATGAAGCACCCGCTGTTCGCGAAGATCGTCCGCACCCCGAAGTTCGAAATCAGTCGTCCGACGGTGCCCCAGGACCAGGTCTTGGTCAGTAAGAACAAATGGATCCGGGACGATCCCACCGCCGACGGAATCAAGACCGGCTACACCGAGCCCGCCGGTAAGTGCTTCGTCGGAAGCGCCACCCGCGAGGGGTTTCGGGTTATCACCGTGGTCCTGAAAAGCGAGAACTGGGAAGTCGACACCGCCAACCTGATGGCTTGGACCTACGCCCGTCATGAGCGCCGCGCTCTTGTTCAAGCCGGCGATCCCCTCGGAAGCGCTCAGGGACGACAGTGGGAAGCCTCGTCGGACCTGTGGAAGACCGTGCCGGAGACGACGACCGTTTCGGAAATCGAGTTGGCCCCCGGAACGGCGGGCCCGGTGGCGGTCGTGCACTGCTCGGACGGGTTCAAGTACGTTCTGGACGGGGTCGTCCCGTCCTCGACCGTTGCATCGACCCAGGCGGGTACCTTGTCCCCCGTGACCTGGTTCTTGGTGGCCATCCTTGCGGGTGGCGCGTGGATGATGAACCGGCGCTCACGGAGGATGATCGGTGGCGCGACGATTCGGTTCCGCTAGACCCCAACCCACCCCGCATGACCCGGCGGCCAAACGTGCCGATGCGCCCGTCACCGGACCCGAGCGTCTGCACAAGCGTATCGCGGCCGCCGGCGTTTGCAGCCGCCGAGCTGCCGAAGTCCTGATCCGCGAGGGCCGCGTCGCCGTGAACGGTGTCCTCGTGACGGATATGGGCGTCAAGGTCGGCCCGGACGACTCCGTCGAGGTGGACGGTCTTCTGTTGCGTGCCCCACGCCTGACCTACCTTGCCATGAACAAGCCGCGCGGCGTCCTCACGACGATGACGGACCCCCAACGACGCCCCACCGTCGCCGGCCTCTTGCCCGATGTCGGCGCGGTGGTCCGGCCCGTCGGCCGACTCGACATGGATACCGAGGGCCTCCTGCTGTTCACGAACGACGGCGAACTCGCGAATCGCCTGATTCACCCGAGATACGGCGTCGAGAAGGAGTACTTGGCGACCGTCCGCGGAATACTCGGGGACGAGGCGCTCGATCGGTTGCGGACGGGGGTCGTCATCGAGGGCGGACGGACGCGTCCTGCGGGTGTCTTCCTCCGCGACCGCGACGATAGGAGTGGTGTGACGAAGCTGCGCTTGGTTCTTCACGAGGGCCGCAAGCGTCAGATTCGGCAGATGTGCGAGGCGGTCGGACACCCCGTCGTCGAACTGAAGCGCGTGCGGTTCGGTCCGATCAAACTCCAGAGAATGCCCCCCGGATCGTGCCGTCGCCTTGGCATGGATGAGGTGAACGAACTGCGCGAAGCCACCAAATCGGCCCGCCCAAAATGAAACGAAGGCCTCGAGCTGTAGCCAAGGGGAGAGCAAATGCTACAGGAAGGCCTTCGCTCATCATGATACTCGATCCGGTGCCCGAGCGCAACGCCTCCGGGGCGTGTTTCGTGAAGTTTCGCTGAAACTGGCCGTGTTCAAGCGAACGGCGCCGATTTCTGAACCCGTCCCGACCGTGAGTTTCTGGGAAAACCTGAAACGAGTCTGAACGAGCCGACATCGGCCAGCCCGGTTAGCAGGATGCGACACTTGCCAAGAGGAACGACAGCCGGGACCCAGCGTCCCGTCGCCCCGGCTCGGTAACCTTGCCCGCCACAGGCCATGCCAACGGAATCCGATCCCCCCGAGGGCGACCACAAGACCGACGAAGCCAGAACCGAGGAGTTCAGCGTTAGCGGCGACAAGTTGGTGGGCGAGGTCAAACGCATTGTTCGCGAGGGCAACGCCCGACGCATCCTCGTCAAGAGCGAGGAAGGCAAAGTCCTGATGGAGATTCCCCTCTCGTTCGGCTTGTTCGGGGCGGTGATGTTGCCGTTTCTAGCGGGATTGGGGGCGATCGCTGCTCTGGCCACGCGTTGCACGATCGTGGTCGAGCGGCGCGAGTAGCTCGACCCCGGTTGGCGCCCGCGACCGTAGATGCGTCATGATCGGCGGAAGGTCTCCACCGCCCCACTGGCGAATGGGATTTCAGCCCATCTGGCGCCGCCTCCGCTTCCGGGACCGGCGAACACAACGATGAAGAGAATCGGCATGTACTCGTTACTGGCATTGGTCGCGTGCGCCTTGGCGGCGTGCAACGGAGGCGACGGATCGAAGGTGGAGGGCGCGATCGAAGTGATGGCCTTCAAGGGTGGTTACGGGATCGATATGTATGAGTCCGCCGCCAAGGAGTTCCAGGAAAAGAACCCGGGCGTCACCGTCAGCGTTTCGGGCAATCCACGCGTCTGGGAGCAGATCAGACCCCGAATGGTGGCCGAAAACCCGCCCGACCTGATGTTCCCCGGCTGGGGCATGGACCATTGGGCGCTCGTCGAAGAAGGGCAACTCCGCGAGTTGGACTCTGCCCTCGACGGACCTGCCTACGACGGGAAGGGGACCTGGCGCGAAACTTTCGACCCCAACATGCTGAAGCTCGGTCAGAAGGACGGCAAAACCTTCATGTTGCCCTACTACATCATGGTGTTTGGGTGGTGGTACGACCCGGCCGTGTTCGCCAAGAACGGGTGGACTCCGCCGACGAACTGGGACGAACTCCTGACGCTCTGCGAGAGGATCAAGGCCAAGGGCGTAGCCCCCATCGCCTACCAGGGCCAGTACCCCTACTATATGATCGAAGGGATGCTCTACCCTTGGGTCGTCTCGCTGGGCGGCGTCCAAGCGATCGTCGACGCCCAGAACCTCGTGCCAGGAGCATGGAATTCCGAACCCATGCTCAAGGCGGCCGAGATGATCGATACATTGAACGAAAAGGGGTATTTCCTGGAGGGATCGACGGGTATGAGCCATACAGAGTCGCAGACCCAGTTCCTGAACGGCAAGGCGGCGATGGTGCCGTGTGGCTCTTGGATGGAGTCCGAAATGAAGGAAGTGATGCCAAAGGGCGTCACGATCGAGTTCATGCGCGTCCCGGTTGTGGCCGGCGGGAAAGGCGATCCAACCGCCCTTCTGGTCGGGGTCGAGCCGTGGATGGTTCCGACCCACGCCAAGAACGCGGACGGCGCGATCGCCCTCTACAAGTACATGACCTCCTTGCCCAAGGCGAAGGAGTTCGTTGAGAAGAAAGGCACCCTGATGGCGATCGTCGGAAGCGATCAGGCCAAGTTGCCGCGCGTCCTCGAGAAACCCGCCGCCGCCGTACGCGAGGCGAAGACCCTTTACGCCAACCAGCACCGTCAATGGTACCCCTCCATGCAGAAAGAGATCGAAGGCGCGATCACCTCGATGCTTAACCGCGAAATCACTCCAAAGCAGTTCGTGGATCGTTGCGAAGCGGCGGCGGAGAAAACCCGTAACGATGCTTCGATCCCCAAGTACAAGATGTCGCTCTAGGCGCACGGTCCTGATGAACGCCAAGGTGTCGTCTTACCGTCCTTCTATTGGATGCGAGGCCCGAGGTTGTCCAGACCAAACGCTTGGTCAATGTCGCGAGGTGGTTCGATGAAGGGTCGAGGGCGGGTCGCCTTTATCGTATCCTTCTTAGCCCCCGCCGCCATCGTCTACGCGGGCCTGGTGCTCGTGCCGCTAATCCGGGCGTTCGAGTTCTCGATGTTTCGCTGGCGAGGCGTATCGAACAAGCGAACGTTCATCGGCGACGAGAACTTCCGGAACCTCTTCCAGGACAGGGCGTTCGCGACCGCTTTGACGAACAACCTAATGCTCCTTGTCGGATGCGGAGTGGCCGTGGTTGCCTTGGCTCTCCTCGTCGCCCACGGGGTTCGCGGTGAGGGTCGTCTTCGGAAGATCTTACGCTCGATCTACTTGTTCCCGCAGGTGGTGTCCGTCGTCGTCGTGGCCGTCATGTGGCAGTTCATCTTCAACCCGCACGGGTTGTTCAATGCAGGGTTGCGAGCGGTGAACCTATCCAAATGGACCCACACATGGCTGGGTGAGAGCGCGTGGGCGCTCCCCGCTGTGGGGGTTGCGTTTGTGTGGTACGCCCTCGGGTTTTACATCATGCTGTTCGCCGCCGGGCTCGAGGGCATACCCCACGAGGTGAACGAGGCCGCTGAACTCGATGGTTCGAAGGGCTGGCACCGGTTCTGGCGGGTCACGTGGCCGCTCCTGTGGTCGGTCAAGCGGGTCGCCGTCACCTACCTGACCATAAACGTGATGAACACGTTCGCGATCGTGTACCTGATGACGCGCGGCGGACCGGACCGCAAGAGCGAGGTCATGCTCACGTACTTGTACGAGCAGGCGTTCGTGAACTCGCAGTTTGGGTACGCCACGGCCCTCGCGACCGGCAACTTCCTGGTCGTCATGGTGCTGAGCCTCGCGATCCTCTTCGTGTTTCGGAGGAACCCGGTGGAGGCAAGGCCTTGAAGCGAGCGATCTTCACCGTGTGCCTGGGCCTCTTCACCTTGACCGTCCTGTTGCCCCTCGTTTGGGTCCTGATTTCGTCGCTGAAACCGGGAGCCGAAATCCTCGCCGAGCCTTGGGCGATGCCGTCCGAATTCCGGTGGGCGAACTATGCGAGGGCGTGGGGAGAAGCGGGCATTGGGCGCGCCTTCGTGAACAGCTCGTTCGTCACGGTGGCCACCCTGGTCATCCTCCTGCCGATCGGTGCGATGGCCGCCTATGTGCTCGCCAAGTACGCGTTCCCCGGGGCGAAGGCCATTCTCGGGACCTTTCTTGGGGGAATGATGTTTCCAACGTTTTTGGTCATCGTTCCTCTTTTCCTGCTGATGCGGGATTTGAAGATGCTCGACACGATGCACGGGCTAATCCTCGTTTACGTGGCGTATTCGTTGCCCTTCACCGTGTTCGTCCTCACCGGGTTCTTCGTGAATCTGCCCGACGAGCTGGCGGAGGCGGCCATGCTGGACGGATGCGGCCATGCCCGCACGTTCTGGAGCGTCATGTTGCCTTTGGCCCGGCCTGGCATCATCGTCGTCGGAATCTTCAACGCCATCGGGCTCTGGAACGAGTACGGACTGGCCCTGGTCCTGCTTCCGAGCGAGCGGAACCAGACCTTGCCCTTGGGGATCGCCAACCTCACGATGACCCAGCAGTATCAGTCGGACTGGGGGGCGCTCTTCGCAGGACTCGTGATCGTGATGCTCCCGGTCCTCGTTGTGTACGGGTTCTTTCGGGAAAAGATTCATGAAACGATGCTCGCCGGTGCGGTCAAGGGCTAGTGACGTCTGCGGGCGGGTCAAGCGCCGTTCTACGACGACAAACCATAATGGGGTCCTAGCCGAAGCAGGCCCAGGATCCAACAATGTCGATGGCCCAGCCCTACTCCGGTCCCCGTACGGACGCGTTCGGGGGCTCTTTCTTCAGCCGACTACCCGAACGAATTGCGATCCCCGAGGATTTCCGGGGCGACGAGGGACTCATGATCTCCTCTGCCGAGCAGTTCAGTCGCAAGGAGGTCCTGCCCGTTGCCGAACGCCTGGACGCGCAGGAAGATGGCCTGATGCCCGCCCTGCTAAGGAAGGCCGCCGACCTGGGCTTCTGCGGCATCGATGCCCCCGAGGCCTACGGCGGACTCGGACTGGGGAAGAACCTCGCCGCCCGGATTCTCGAGTTCCTGAGCCTGAACGCCTCCTTCAGCGTGACGATCGGTGTCCACAGCGGCATTTCGCAGGCCGGCATTGCCCTGTTCGGCAACCACGACCAGAAGAAGCGCTACCTGCCGGGACTAGTGACCGCCGAAACCATCGGCGCCTACGCGCTGACCGAGCCCAACGCCGGTAGCGACGCCCTTTCGGCCACGACTCGGGCCGAGCGCGTCCCCGGTGGGTACCGCCTGAACGGAACGAAGATGTGGATTTCAAACGCAAAGTGGGCGGGAGTGTTCACCGTTTTCGCCAAGATCGATGGCAAAGAATTTACTGGATTCATCGTGGAGCGCTCGATGCCGGGGGTACGGGTCGAGCGCGAGGAGCACAAACTCGGTCTGAAGGGTTCCTCGACCGCTCGACTGGTTCTGGTCGATGTCTTCGTGCCCGATGACAACGTCCTCTACGAACCTGGACTTGGCCACCACGTCGCCTTCAATGCTCTGAACCTGGGCCGCTTCAAACTCTCGGCGATGTCTCTCGGACCGGCCAGGGAGATGATCGGCCAGGCGGCACGCTATGCTCTGGATCGACGGCAGTTCGGCGCGCCGATCGCCTCCTTCGGCCTGATCCGTCAGAAGTTCAGCGATATGGCCGTGCGCTACTTCGCCGCCGAGTCCATGATCTATCGGACCGGGGCCCTGATCGACGACGCTTTCGACGCGCACGGTTCGGACGTTGCCGGAAACCGTCGCGCGTGCGAGGAGTATTCCGTCGAATGCTCCGCGTGCAAGGTGTTCGCGACCGAGGCCGAGGCCTTCGTGCTGGACGAGGCTTTGCAGGTGTATGGAGGGTACGGGTTCAGCGAGGAGTTCCCGGCCGCGCGTCACTACCGCGATGCTCGGATCAGCCGAATCTACGAAGGCACCAACGAGATCAACCGCCTCTTCTTGGCCGACCGCTTGCGTCGACGCGATCGTGAAGGGCGGGCGTCGCTAACCTCGGTGGGCGACTCCTACGTGTCGGAACTCGCCGGGCGCGCAATGCGCGAGGACGTCGACGACCAGGTCCGCATGGGAGCCCTGAGCGATCTGGTCATGTTGGTTTACGCCGAGCAAAGCTCGCGCCTCCGTGCGAGCCAAAGCGGGATTCCGATCCACCAAACGCTTAGTCAAGCTGTCACCCGTTGGGTGAATCCCTTTGCGGCCGTGGCGTTCCAGACCGTCACCGGCGAGACCGTTGGGTTACCCTCGCCACCGACGGCATCGATCGACGAACTGTCGGACGCCGTCTACGCGGCGGGCGCTCCGCTCTAGGAGCCTAAAACTCCAAGACTTTGCGCGCGGCCGCGACGACCTTCTCCGTGTTGGGGAGTACGTAGGTTTCGAGCGTCTTGGCCCACGGCACGGGCGTATCGAGGCGCGTCACGCGCAGAGGAGGGGCGTCGAGCAGTTCGAAACAGTCCGTGCTGATGCGCGCGACCACCTCGCCCGCGAAACCGCAGGTCATTGGGGCCTCGTTCACCACCACCACCCGGCCGGTCTTTGCGATCGAGGCTCGGATCGCATCCATGTCAAGGGGCACCAGGGACCGCAAATCGATGACTTCGACCGACGATCCTTCTTTGGCGAGAACCTCGGCCGCTTCGAGGCAATGGTAGACATTCTGGCCGTAGGAGACGAGCGTAAGGTCTGCACCTTCGCGTCGAACGACCGCTTTCCCGATCGGCACCGTATAGTCGTCCGGCAACTCCTGCTCGATGTCGCGCTTCCGGTAGAGCTCCTTGATCTCGTAGATCAGCACCGGGTTTCCGTCTCGCAGGGCCGACCGTAGCAGGCCCTTGGCGTCGTAAGGGGTGGATGGGCAGAGCACCTTGAGTCCGGGCGAGTTGCAGAACCACGCCTCGTTCATCTGTGAGTGGTAGAGGGCGCCTCCGCCGTACGCGCCCGCCGGTCCCCTCATCACGATCGGCAGGTTCACTTCGCCCGCCGTGCGGTAGGAAAAGGTCGCCATCGTGTTAACGATCTGGTCGAAACCGCACGAGATGAAATCGATGAACTGCAACTCCATCATCACGGTTTTGCCGTTCAGGGCCATCCCCGTCGCCGCCCCGGCGATCAGGGCCTCGCTGATCGGCGCGTCGATCACCCGCGCCCGACCGAACTCCGCGAGCAACCCCTCGGTGACGCCGAACGCGCCGCCCAGCAGACCAATGTCCTCGCCCATGCAGACCATGTCCGGATTGAGCGCCATCTCTTCCCGGATCGCTTCCTTGATGGCGGTCAGGAAATTACGCTTTGTACCGGTTTTATGTTCCAAGACGATACTCATCGAGGACCCTCCGCGAAGACCCACCGAGAGCCTTCCTCGGCCGGCGGGACCGGAGCCTGGATCGCAAACTCGATCCCTTCCTTGAGGTACTGCACCACTTCGGGCGGGAAATCGTCGTCCGTGACCTCGCTGGCCGAGAGACCCTCGGGCGAAAAGCGTTGAGCCTCGTCCGCCGACATCTGGTTGTGCTCGACGAGCCAGCGTTTAAACACTGCGATCGGGTCGCGGCTCCGTCCCCGTTCGACCTCTTCTTCCGGGCGGTACTTCGCCGCCCGGTCGTCGTCGTGGTCGCCATGGCCGTAAGCGCGGAACGTTTTGCACTCGACGATGCTGGGCCCCAAACCGGCGCGGGCTCGGGCAACCGCCGCCATCACCTTGTCGTACACGTCCAGCACGTCTTGACCGTCTGCGATAAGGCCCGGGATGTTGTAGCCTTTGGCTCGGTCGGCGATGTCCGGAGACGGCGAGCCGAGTTCAACCGGCGTTCCGTAAGCCCACTGGTTATTCTCCACGATCGTGATCACCGGCAGTTTGTGCACGCTCGCGAAGTTGATCGATTCGTGGAACACGCCTTGGGCGGTCGATCCTTCGCCGTTGTACGTGAGTACGACGGCGTTCCCCCCGTTGAGTCGGTCGGCGTATGCGACTCCACAAGCGACGGGAATTGTGCCCGCGAGCATGGATGTGGAGTGGATGATGCGCTTAGTCTTGCTCCCAATGTGAGACCAGTTGTCCCGTGCGCGCCCGGGCGAAGTGGCCTTGCACCAAACCTGGCTGCACACCTCTTCGATGCTCATCCCGTTGCGTTCCGGGTTGCGCCAACCTCGGCGGGCGTCCTTCAGGAAGAAGGCGGGCATGTCGCGATGGATCGGGCTGATCCAGTCCGTCGGTTCGAGGCCGAAGAGCGAACCGACGATGATCGCCTCCTGGTTGTGGGAGGAGTATAGGGTGCCGCGCAACCTGCCCCGCTTCTTCTCCTTGATCAGGCGTACGTCGAAGTAGCGGGCTAGGTACAGCTGTCGCAGCAACTCCTGGTTGTCGGCGGGTGTCAGTGCCTGGCGGGGCAGGGCCTGGTCGCCTGTCTTCTCGATGCGTTTTTGGACGGCGGCCGCGCCGTGGGAGGGAGGGGTCAAGTTTCGTTCTCTCCGGAGTCCGTTGGTGAGCCTAAACTCAAACTCGAGTGTACCTTACGGTCGGATATCGGACGAATCGGGTCGTTACTGCCATAGCGCGCCGACGATCACCCGATACGCGGGTCGCCGAATCGACTCGTAGGGCGCCGAGTGGTGGATCGCCGGGTATCCCCGGGGAGCGGTTGCGCGTTCGAGCCGGAACCACTCGCCGTGCGTAAGATGTCCGAGGGGCGTGCGACGAAGACGCTCTCCCAGTCCCCGCCACTCGTCGAGGAAGCCCGTGCGATCCGAACGGAAGGCTCGGGCTGAAGCTACGAAGATCTCGAACAACATCTCCGGGTCCCGCCCGGCCCGCTTGTAAGATCGAAGGTTGACCCGAAGGACGCCTCCGTCCGGTCGAAGGGAGACCACGAGCGGTTCCGCGTTCGGAATATCCGAAAGAGAGTTCCACTCGTTTTGAAACCAAGTTCGCGGTGCATCGTCGGACGTGATCGCGTGCTCGCCCCCCATCGTCGCATGGTACAGCCACTTGTAGGCATCCTCGATCCGTACGGCGGGATCGGCACGAAAAGCCGTCCAAGCGTGGTCCAGCAGGCTCGGGCGGGTACCCGTGTGGGCGGCGAGGAAGAGAGCGAACGTCAAGTTTTAGTCTCCGTCGTCGGGCGACCGTTCGGGCCATACCAGCATCGCGACCAGTTCCACGAACACCGCCGTCGTGAGCCAGACGAGCGGCAGAAGCCAGGCGACGAATCGCGGGTACTCGGGGTCGGGTATCTCGGGAACATCGAAGCCGAGCATCACCTGTTGGAGGCGGACGTAGATGAAGATCGCCGTCGCCATGGCGCCCCCGACCGCCCCGCAGGCAGCCGGCAGACCGTAACGACGCACCAGAAGGAACCCCAACCCAAACGCGGGGACTCCGCCGAGCGCCAAAGCCTTGCCCAATCCGGACAGCGTGTGCTGCTCCCGAATCACCGCGAAGTACGGCCAGACCGCGAGTAGGTAGGTCGCCAAGGAGGCCACCACGAAGCCCGTGCAACCCATGAGCATGGCTGCGTCCATATCCATCGGGGGCTTCGCCCTATGACTAAGCGGTTCGTCCGTCTGCAGATCGTCGAAGGCCATCGGCCTATCTCAGGCGCATGTCGACGATCATGGTTTGGGTCATTTTCATCTGGCCCGCCGCCATCGTCATCGTCATCGTGCCCTTGCTGGTTCGGATCATCCCGGAACCCGCGTCCACGACCATCGTGGTAGCGCTGTCCAGCCCGATCGCCATCGCGCCGCCACCGGCCGCCGCCCCCGAAGCGCTGAACTTGCCCGTGGCCGCCTGAGTGAGATGGACCAGCGTCTTTCCGCCGACCGCCTCGATCTTCGTCACGCGGTAGTTGAACGGGATTCTGCCTCCCGTCACCCGCAAGCCTTGCGCGGCCAGTATCTTGCCCATATCGACTACCGCCGACCAGGTTGATCCGACCGAGACCGGGTTCTTCGGGTACTCCACCGAGGTGTTGGCGCCTGCTCCGAGTGCGGGGTTCGCTCCCGGCGAAGACACCATCTTGCCGAACTCGTCCAGCGTCACCGTCATGGTCTGACCCTTCAGTTGCTTCTCGAGTTGCTGCGCCATGCCCGCCATCGGAGATCCCTGTGGTGCCGTGACCTTCGCGCCCGTGGTCGCCGTCTCCATCGTGGTGTTGGTGCCCTTGCGCGCCTTGATCGTGTAGACCATGTCGGTGGCGATCTTCATGGACATGCTACCGGTGCCGCCCATTCCGGTCGTCTTGTTGTCCATCACCATCGTATAGGCGTACTTCTGGCCGACGGTCGGCTTCATGCGAAGGGTCACGGCGCTCTGGCCCGAGGAGTGGGCGCAGGCGCCAAGAACGAGGGCGGCCGCCAAAGCGGTTCGGGAACGACTTTGAGCCATGACTCATTCTACAGCGAACCGGCTCTGTCGTCGCGAAATAGGCCCGGTCCGCCCGCTAACCAGGTTTCCAACTCGGCTCGCAACGTCCGTGCGACGCGCTTGTTCCCAAGAAGCGTCGGCCTATCGCGCGGTTCGATCAGCATCCGAACGGGCCTCCCCTCGAGTATCGCTTCGATCGAGATCCAACCGCCAAGTCCGACCCATGAGTGGGGATTGGCCCGCTTGCCGATCCGCACCACGGCGGCACGCGGCAACTGAACCGTCAGGGCTTCTCCTAAAAAGGCAAGTTCTTCAGCACGAACCATGAAAAAACCGAGGTCCTGATGGGGATCGAGCAACGAACGGTAACCAGGCCTGGCGAAGCCCACGAAGCGACCCTCGGGGTTCCCCAGTTTTCGGCGGAGTTCGGCCCGCATCGTTGCGTTGTCGTAAAGCCCAAACTTGTTCAGCGTGACGAGACCGGCCAGGAGGCCGAGCGTCACAATCCCGCCGCCGACGATCACCGATTCCCCGTCCACAAGGGCCAACGCTGACCCTGATGCGAGGAACGGCAGGGACACGAGCGTCGGCAAGACGTTACCCATCCACTTGCGCCGGGCCGTCCACACCGTTTCGGGCACGGCAGGATGATACACTCTGGGGCAGGTATGGGCAGGCCTCGATGTCGGCTCGTGGGCGTCGTCCCCGGGGCGGCCCCGCTGGTTCCCCTCCTTCGCAAGTTCGCGAAGGGTGGCTCGGGCATCGTCACTTCGTTCTCCGATTCGCTCGTCCGCGTCTGCCACGAGTTGTGCGAGGACGAGGAACTTGACGTGGTCCCCTTCGCTTCGCTGGTCGGAACGTGTCTGACCCTTCTTGGAGAGTCGCCCCGGCCGTTGGTGCCGACCGGCATCGCGCTCGAGGCCGTTGCGTCGGCCTGCCGTAACCTGGCGCCGAACTCGCTCTTTCAGCCCACGGCCCGTCTGCCAGGGCTGCACCGGGTCATCGCCCGGGCACTTGACGAACTCGCCTGTTGGGGTGTCGACGCGGGTGAACTCGAACGCCTCGCCGATCTTGCCGAGGGCTCCCTCGAAAGGAGGCTCAGGTCGTTGGCCGAGGTTGCGACGGCGACCGACGCTCTCCTCGAGGGACTCGGGC
The DNA here is from genome assembly GCA_026129685.1 of Fimbriimonadaceae bacterium. Classification (GTDB taxonomy): domain Bacteria; phylum Armatimonadota; class Fimbriimonadia; order Fimbriimonadales; family Fimbriimonadaceae; genus UBA2387. Next base: position 337,888 of record JAHCHO010000006.1, on the reverse strand, counting down.
TGGTTCGAAACGCCTGGCGGATCGCCCGACTCGAAGAAACGGTGTTGTCCGATGGTGTGGCGTTCCCAAGGGTTCTGCTGGTGGTTGGCCCCGATGCCGAGCCGCACCGACTTCGCTGGTTGCGATGGGCGGCTGGCGTGCCCCTCGACCTCACCGTCGTCGTCGAATCCCACCCCGTGAACCGAACGCTTTTCGAGGCCGGCCTCCTCGTGTCCGAGGCTCTTGGCATCGAGGTGGAACCCGCCGGGCCCAGTGATGGCTTTGCCCGACGGCTGTTCGCGAACCGCCCGGGGTCGGTCTCCTCGCCCTCGGCGCCGCAAAACACCGAGACGCCGTACGAACCGAGCGGTCGCCGGCTCAGGATCGCGAACGCCTGCGACCCGCTCGCCGAAGCCGAATGGACTCTCCGTGACGCTCTTGAGCGGCACGAGGAAGGGGTGCCGTTCGACCGGATGTTCATCGTTGCCCGGGACCTTGATACCTATGGTCCGTTGCTTCGCGTGGCCGCCGACCGCCTTGGTATTCCTCTCCGGCTGGACCTTCGTCGTCCCTTGCTGGAAAACGCCTTCTGCCGACTGACCCTTTCGGTACTCGAGTTCTGCGCCGAGGCGAAGACTAATCGTTTAGTCCCTGTCGTGCGGTCCAGCTACTTGAACCTGAGTCGAGTAGTACAGGCCGAGGTGCTCGACAGGATTCGTCAGTTCCAGGGTCCGGTATTCGCATGGGACGCTTGCGCCGCTTACGCCGCGTCCCGCCCCGACCTCGGTTGGCTCTCGCTCACGATCGCGTGGCGAATGGAGAGATCCGCCCAGGTGCACCCCCTGTACGAATGGCAACGGGCCTTCGTGGACTGGGTGGGCGACATGCCTTGGTCCGAGTCCTGCCTTTTCGGGTCGGGCCGCACCGAAGAACGTGACAAGCGCTGCATGACCGCCATGCAACGAGCCTTGGCCCATGCCGCGAGCGTCGGCCGGGTCCGAAAGGAAAGACCGGCGGGCTTCCTTCGCTTCGTCCAGGCTTGTCGGCAAGCGTGGTCCGAAGCCGATACCTCGGTCCCGTTCGGCTCCGACGGAATCCGGGTGGTGAGAGACGCCACGGATGTCGGACTTGGGAAGATCGGCTACGTGCTGGGTGTGCTCGAAGGCGTCTTTCCGCGCCGGCGACGAGAGGATGCGATTCTGAGCGACGCGGACCGCGAGCAGATGGATCGGCTGAGGCCGGGTTGCGTGCCGTTGCCAAAGTCCGAACGGCAGGCGAGGCAGGAACGCGAGGCGTTCTACCGAGCTTGCGTCACCGCCTCGGACCGTCTGCAACTCAGTTACCCGCAGACTTCGGACGATCGTGACAACGTTCCCGCCTTCTACTTGGACGAAGTCGGAGCGGCCGATCCGGGCGTCGAGCGGATCGTGTATTCGCGAACGGCCCTCGTTCCTGCCGCGCCGCTCGCGACCGCCGATCGCCTTCTGGCGCAAGCCCTGGCAATCACGAAGTCCGAGGTGGTGCCGACGGGACTCGCGAGTCCGGAGGTCGCCCTACGGGTCGCTTGGCCCGCCGCCGAACCGGTCTCGGTCAGCGCCCTGCGCGACGCGCGCCAGTGTCCGTTCCGATGGCTAGTAAGGCATCGGCTCGGCCTTCGGCCAACCGGCACGCGGGAGCGATGGATGGCCCTGGCCAGCCTCCCCGACCGCGCGGGCTTGCTGGAGTCCCCGGATCGCGAACGGGCGCAACGGGACCTGGAGGTTGCCTTGAGCGAGGCGCTATTGGACCTGGCGGGGTCAGCCGATCCTTGGGAACTGCGGCTGCTCGAAGTGGGGGGCCGCAGGCTGATCGAGCAATGGGTCGATCGCGAGATCGGCGCACGCGCGCTTTGGCCGCGAACGACCCTGCGCGGGCACGCTCGGTTTGGAGATCAGGGGCTCCGAGCGGAGATTCCCGATAAGGCGACGCCTTTCATCTTATATGGAACGATCTCGGGTTTGTCGGACGATCGAGGCAACCCTCGCGTGCATCTCTTCGAAGCACGCTCCATTGAGTCATCCGAGGGTCGCATCACCGACCCCGGCGACGAGCTCTACGTGGGTCTCTTCCTGCTGGCGTCGAACGCGCCCGGTCGCCGATCCACCGTCGAGATAGACACCTTCGACGGCGGGAGGCGCCTGTTCGTCTTCGGCGACGCCGAGTCCTACCATAGCCGCCCTGCCGAGGGACTGATGGTGACGCGACTTGAACCGCATGCGAACCTCCTCCCCAGGGTCAAGCAGAGCGCCTTGGCCACGGTGGGCGCGATTCGAACCGCCGCCGTGACGCCGACGCCGAGCGACCGCTGCACTGGCTGCGCGTACGGTGAACTGTGCCGGTCGTCTCAGTTGTTCGGCGAACAAAGGTCGACCTTCTACGAGGAAGCGGACGGACCGTGAAAGAAGTCGATCTGACCAAGGAACAGCGGCGGGTGGTGGAGTCCAACGAACCGGAACTCGTCGTGAGCGCCGCCGCCGGTGCCGGCAAGACCCGGGTCCTGACAGAGCGGTACCTGCGATTTGTAGAACACGAAGCGTTATCTCCCGACCATATCCTGACCATCACCTTCACCCGAAAGGCCGCGGCCGAGATGAAGCGTCGCATTGTAGCGAGACTGAGATCGCGCGGCTTCGCCTACGAGGCGCAACTCGCCGAAACCGGACCTATCCAGACGATCCATAGTTTCTGCGAGCGTCTACTGCGCGAAAACGCGATCCTGGCCGGACTCGACCCCGAGTTCCGGGTTTTGGACGAGGCCCAAGGCCGCCGAATGCAAAGAGCCTCGTTGCGCGAGGTCATGGCCTGGTGCCTCGACGAGTCGGAAGGAGCCCGTGACTTGGCGCGGAAGCTCGCGGGCCAGCGGCAGTATGGGCAGATGAGCGCTTACGGTGAACTCGAGGAGTCTGTCGCCAGAGCGATCGCGCACCTGCGCACCTCTGGGCTGCTCGTCTCGGAATTCGAGGGGGCGCATCGAGACCCGGCCGACCTCGTGGCTCGGTGGCGGGAGGAACTCGCCGAGCGTGTCCTGGACGAGGATGAGCGGCGCTTCTTGGCCTTTTCCGACCCCGGACTGCCCGTCCAAGCTCGGCTGATCGACGCGATCCAATCGGTCCGAGCCCACAAGGTTCCTCTGTGGCTCAAGAGGGCAACCGGGGACGAACTCCGCGCCGCCGTGGACGCGGTCGGATTGGCCGCCTTGGTGGCGCCCGTGTGGCGCGCCCTCGAGGCGTGCATGCGCGCGGATCGGGCGCTCGACTTCTCGGCGCTCGAGGCTTGGGCGATCGAACTGCTGGAGTCGCGAGAGGAGGTCCAGGAACGCTTGGCCGATCGGTACCGGGTGATGCTGATCGACGAGGCGCAAGACCTGAACCCCCTTCAGCATCGCTTGGTCCGCGCGCTCAGACCTTCCTCCTCGATGTTGGTCGGCGACAGCCAGCAGTCCATCTATGGGTTCCGGCACGCCGACCTTCGCCTCTTCACGGACCTCCAAGAGCAGAGGGCCCATCGTCGGCTGGCCAAGAACCACCGCGCCGTGCCAGGCATTCTCGCCTTTGTCGATCGGGTCTTCGCACAGAAGTGGAACCCGTACTCGCCGATGCTGGTGGGGAAGGAGGTCAATCTGGACGCGACCGAGGCCCCCGACTACACCGGGGTTGAGTTCTGGAACGCCTCGGGTTTCCAGCCCGCCGTGTTTGCGCAGTGGATCAAGGACCTGATTGGGGAGGGAGAGCGCCCCCGCGACATCGCCGTGCTGGTCCGAAAGATCAAGGTCGGCATCAAGCTGGAGGACGACCTGAAGCGCGCCGGCGTCCCGGTCGTGGTCGTGGGCGGGGCCGAGGACTTCTACACCCGGCTGGAAGTCCGGGACCTCGCGAACGCCTTGCGCGCGCTCGCCGACCCCCTCGACGACTTCACAATGCTCGCCTTCCTCCGCGGGCCGGCGGTCGATCTGAGCGTGGATTCCATCGCGCTTCTTGGGCTCAGGGGCAACGTCTACGAGCAACTGGCCACGTTTGACGCGCCCCTTCCGGAGGACGACCTCAAGTTGCGCCAAACGTTGCGATGGTTCGAGCCCCTCCGGCAGGTGGCAGACCGGCTTCCGGCATGGGAAACCCTCTCGAGGTTCCTCGCCGCCAGTCCGTACCTGGAGCGCACCGCGACCCGGCCCTTCTGGCGGCAGGCCATCATGAACGTCCGCAAGCTACTCGCGATGGCCACCGCCGAATCCGACCTGGGACCGATCGAGTTCGCCGAGTTGATCCGCGAAATCCAGCGCATCCGCCATCGCGAGGGAAACGCCCCAATTCTGGACGAAGAGGCCGACGCCGTTCGCATCATGACGATCCACAAGGCCAAGGGGTTGGAGTTCCCGGTCGTGGTACTTCCCGGAACTTACGATAAGACCGGCAAAAGCACCGACAAGGTCTACGTATCGCGCCAAAGCGGCCTCCTGGCGACATGCTTCGACCCCCAAAGGGCGCCGATGGCCGCCCTCTTGGCGGAAGAGGCGGCCGCCCGCGACCATCAAGAGGAGTTGCGCGTTCTGTACGTCGGCATGACCCGGGCGAAGCGACGCCTGTGCCTGGCCGTGTCCTCTCAGGCCGATCCAACCAGCGCCGCCAACGAGTTGTGGAGGTCCGGAACCGACCGTGGGAAGGTGCCGTCGACGATTCGGATTCGCAAACCCGACCCCCGTCCCCCGGCCCGATAGTCCGCGTCCCGCGACTCGGGACGGGTAGATTCGTGACGCCATGTTCGACCACGAGGTTCTCAACTGGATCGACGGCCAGGAGCGTCCCGCAGAGGCTGCCGAGACCTTCGTCAAGCGTAGTCCCGCCAGTGACGAAGCGCTTAGTCGAGTGAGCCGCTCGCGCGCGGAGGACGTCCAACGGGCCGTGGAAGGGGCCGTTGCCGCTCAGCCCCGATGGTCCAACCTACCCGCCGTCGTCCGAGGAAGAACCCTGCGCGCCATTGCCGAGGCCATGCGCGCCGAACGCGAGACCCTTGCGATGGTGGTTCACGTAGAGACCGGCAAGTCCATGAAGGACGCTCGCGGCGAGACCGACGGAGCGATCGACCTGGCGCACTTCTTCGCCGGCGAAGGGCAACGCCTGTTCGGACGAACCTTGCCCAGCGCGGTTCCGAACCGTTACCCGATGACCTTACGAAGGCCGATCGGCGTCGCCGGACTGATCGTCGCCGCCAACACGCCGATCGCCAACGTTGCCTGGAAGGTGTTTCCCGCGCTGGTCTGTGGGAACACCGCCGTCCTCAAAGCGCCCGAAGACGCCCCCGGCACCGCTTGGACGTTCGCCCGAATCGCCCACGAAGCAGGACTGCCGCCCGGTGCGCTACAGGTCGTCCAGGGCCTGGGCGTCGAGGCGGGAGCGCCGTTGGTCGAGGACCCCCGCGTGGGCGTGATCAGCTTTACCGGTTCGACCGCCGTCGGAAAGTGGATCGCCGAGGTCGGCGGACGTCGGCTGGCGCGCGTGAGTCTGGAACTCGGCGGCAAGAACCCCTTCGTCGTGTGCGACGATGCCGACCTCGACTTGGCCGTCCATTGGGCGACGCTCTCGGCCTTCAGCAACGCCGGTCAACGATGCGCCGCAGGCAGTCGTATCATCGTTGACGATAAGGTGTATCGTTCTTTCTTAGAGAAAATGCGGACCAAGGCCGAGAGCCTCCGGCTCGGCACGGGCGACTCCGACGACCTTGGGCCCGTGATCAACGAGCGCCAGTTGAACCGAATGGTCCGATCCGTCGAGACCGCTAGGAGAGAGGGGGCGAACGTGATAATCGGTGGGTCGAGGGCGCTCCGTCCCGGATACTACATGACCCCCACGCTTCTCGCCGACGTCCCGCCGGGTGCGGAGATCTCGAACTGCGAGCTGTTCGGTCCCATCGCGAGCGTCTATCGCGTGAACAGCTTCGAGGAGGCACTCTCGCTCGCCAATGACACCCCCTATGGCCTAACGGCCGCGATTCACACCGCTTCCCTGGACCGGGCAATGGAGTTTTGCTTGCGCGTCCGCGCGGGCGTTGCCGTCATCAATGCCGGGACCTTCGGAAGCGAGCCGCACATGCCCTTCGGCGGCGTCGGCGACTCCGGAAACGGCACGCGAGAACCGGGCACCGAGGCGCTCGATGTGTACTCAGAACTCAAGAACGTGCTCATCAACACGAGGCCCGAGGCCGTATGACCCCCCGCGCGGTCGCCCTGATCCCTGCCCGCGCCGGGTCCAAGCGGGTGCCCGGGAAGAACGTCAGGCTGCTCGCCGGGCATCCGGTCATCGCCTACAGTATCCATGCCGCCTGCGCTTCCGGCGCGTTCGCCGACGTTGTCGTCTCGACCGACTCCGCCGACTACGCCGAGATTGCCCGGCGGTATGGTGCCGAAGTGCCCTTCCTCCGACCCGCGTCCTATGCGGGAGACGCGTCCCCCGATATCGAGTGGGTGCGCGACGCCCTCCAACGTCTGAGAGAGTCGGGCCGCGAGTACGATGCCTTCTCGATCCTCCGCCCGACCAGCCCGTTCCGAACGCCCGACACGGTCCGCCGAGCGTGGGCCGCCTTTGTCGCGGAAGCGGGCGTGGACTCGCTTCGCGCCGTCGAGCCAACGAAGCAACACCCTGGAAAAATGTGGGTCGTGCGCGGACGACGAATGACCCCCCTCCTCCCACTGACCCCGCCCGAGCAGCCCTGGCACTCGTGCCAAACCCAGTTCCTTCCCCAGGTCTACGTTCAGAACGCCAGCCTGGAGATCGCCTGGACGCGCGTCGTATGGGAAACCGGCACGATCTCCGGGTGGGACGTGATGCCGTTCCTGACCGACGGCTACGAGGGGTTCGACGTCAACCGGCCCGAGGACTGGCGCGAAGCAGAGCGTCTCGTCGAATCGGGAGAAGTAACGCTACCTGAAATTTAACGAATCGCCATCGCTCACTTGTGTTGCGAGGGCGCAATCCCGATCCACTGCTTGATCTTGTAGATCGTCGTGTCGCGGTTCAACCGCGCGATCGCGTAGGTCAGCGGCACTTCCTTCGGGCAAACCTGAACGCAGTTCTGCGCGTTGCCGCAACCCGTGATGCCCTCTTCGCTCGTGAGATAGTCGAGCCGTTCCTCCTCAAGGGTCTTGCCGACCGGGTGGAGGTTGAAGAGCAGCGCCTGGCCAATCGCCTGGGGACCGACGAACGAGGTCTTTTCGTTGATTTGAGGGCACGCCTCGAGGCAACAACCGCACGTCATGCAACGCGAAAGCGCGTACCGAAGCTGTCGGACGTGATCGTCCTGGGCGGGAGCCATCCCAAGGTCGAAAGAACCGTCGATCGGCACCCAGCCCCGAACCTTCTTCAGGTTCTCGAACATCTTCGAGCGGTCCACGATCAGGTCGCGCACCAGTGGGAACTTCTTCATCGGCTCAAGCCGAATCTCGACCACTTCGCCCTTGATCTCCCCGACCTGGTCCACCAACGCCGTGCAGGCCTGCCGCACACCGCCGTTCACGTTCATCGTGCAACTGCCGCAAACCTCCTCGAGGCACGCGGCCTCCCATGCGGGAGGGGCGACCTCTCGACCCTCGGTCGTGACCGGTTTCTTCCGAATCTCCATCAGGCAGGAGACCACGTTCATCCGCTCCCGGTAGGGAATCTCGTACGACTCCCAGTACGGCTTGGCGTCCTTGCTCGGCTGGCGCAGAATCTTGAGGCGAATCTTGGTCGGCATGGGCCTTCTGCTATCTTACTCAACGCTCGCCGCCCTCGCCGAACCGGAACGCGAAGGGTCGTCGGACTCATTCTCCGCGCGCGGAACACCCCGACACACTTGAGCGTTCTATACTCATATAATTGAGCGTGAGCGACTATGGCCCAAGACTACTATGCGGTTCTCGGAATCCCTCGGGGTGCGGACGAAAAGGAGGTCAAGTCCGCCTACCGTAAGCTCGCCCGAAAGTACCACCCCGACGTGAACCGGACCGACCCCCAGGCCGAGGCCAAGTTCAAGCAGATCAGCGAGGCCTACGACGTCCTCGGAGACCCCGAGAAGCGCAAACTCTACGACCGCTTCGGCGCGAACTGGGAGACCGCCCAGAAGTTCGGCGGCAACTTCCAGGATTTTGGGGCCGGGGGCGGACCCTTCGGCGGAGCGGGGGCCGACTTCCGCTTTGGCGGGGGAGGAGGCAGTCCCTTCGAGACCATCTTCGAGCAGTTCTTCACCGGAGGACGTGGCGGCTTCGAGCACGACGACGTCTCCTTTGAGCCGCTCGACGTAGAGAAAGTAGTCGAAATCCCTCTCGAGGAAATCGATACCGGCACCAAGCGCACCCTCACCTACCAGACCGCCGACGCCGTCCGCACCAGCCAGCGGGTGACCAGCGTGCCGACCACAAAGAAGGTCGAGGTCACCATCCCGAAAGGCATCAGCGACGGCAAGAAGCTCCGAGTCCCCGGCAAAGGGCAGGCGGGGGCGAACGGCCGCGCCGGCGACCTGTACGTGGTGGTGAAGTGGGCTCCCCACGAGCGCTTCACTCCCAAGAACGACAGCCTCGAGGTCGAAGTCTCCGTTCCCTTCACCACCGCCGCCCTTGGCGGCGAGGTCAAGATTCCGACGCTTCGCTCAACCGTCACGATGCGCATTCCGGCCGGGACACAAGGCGGACAGTCCTTCCGACTCTCGGGCCAGGGGGTCGCCAAGCACGGCGGCGGAACGGGCGACCTCTACGCCCGCATCAAAATCACCGTTCCCAAGCACCTCTCGCCCGAACAGAAGCGGCTCGTCGAGCAGCTCGCCGAACTCGAGGCGGTGAAGGCGTGAGAGCGGAAAACCAACCCGTCTACATGATCGGGGTGGCGGCCCAGCTCTGCAACGTCCACCCCCAGACCTTGCGCCAGTACGAGCGCCTCGGTCTCGTCGTGCCCGCCCGTGCCGGCGCCAAGAACCGCCTGTTCAGCGAGGCGGACATCCGACGCATCAAGCGAATCCAGCGCCTGACCCAGGAACTCGGCGTCAACCTCGCCGGCGTGGACGTCATCCTTCGCCTTTTGGACGACATCGAGGAGATGCGCCGCGACATGGAGCGCCAGCTCGCTGACTACGTGGGCGAGGTCGAGCGTCGCCTCCAGACGATGCAGACCAACAGCAACGTCCCCATCCGACGCGACGACACCCGCCTCCCCGTCGTCAACATCGAGGTCCGCCGTCCCAAAGTCGTCCTGGACGACTGAATCCCGCTTGGGCCCATGTCATTCTGAGCTTCGCGAAGAATCCCGATAAGCCTTCTCGATGACGACCAGGATCCATCGTTCCTCAGGAGATTCTATGGTGTCGTGTCAAGGTGCGGTTGGTTTTTGTGAGTAGAGGCGCGCCGGATCGAAGGGCGCGCGGTGGGTGTACACGCTCCAGACGGTGCGGGCGATCTTGCGGGCCAGGACCACGAGGGCCTGGGTCTTGGCCAGACCCTTGGCCAGTTGTCTCTGGTAGTAGGGCTTCCAGGCGGTCGTTCGACAGGCGCAGAGCGCGGAGAGGAACAGAAGCTTGCGCAAGTACCGGTTCCCTCGCTTGCTCAGGACGCGCCTGCCCACGCGCGGTCCCGAGTCCTGCGGACGGCAGTCCAGCCCGGCGTAGGCGACGAACGCGTCGGGCCGACTTGAACCCTCCCGTGGTCGGAACGCTCAGCGCCTGGGCCGCGCCCAGCGGTCCCACCGCCGGAACGCTCGGGAGCAGGTCCTTCCCCTCCATCTCGTCCGTCAGCGACGAGATGGCCTCGCCCAGGGATCGGATCAGCCGGTCCACGCCCTCGAGCGCGCCTTTGGCCGGCTTGGCCAGATCGGGAACCCCCTCGAGCGATTGGCCCATCATCGCTCTGGCCTTGACCATGGTCTCCCTTCGGGAGAGCAGGTCCTTGAGCCTTCGGACGTTCTCCGGCAAGGGCGCGTAGCGACGCAGGGAGTCGCGCTCGCGCTCCACGAAGCGGGCGATCAACCGGGCGTCGATCTCGTCGGTCTTGCCGCGACCGTGAAGAGCCTGACGGTATCGGGCGCAGTCCACCGGGTTCAGCGCGTAAACCTCGAACCCCGTTTCGAAGGCCAGGTCCACCGCCGTCCGGTGGTACGAGCTCGTGACCTCGACGCCGACGACGGAGTCCGGAGGCGGTCCTTTGAGAAAGCGGCGGATCTCCGTCCGGCGGTTGGCGATCTCCACCGCCCGGCCCTGGCTCCAACAGCTCAGCGTGTCCTTGGCCACGTCGATTCCGACGATGCGCGCGTTCATTTTCGGTACGATCCCTCCTGAGTGCGGCGCCGGGCGGCCCGAGAACCCGAGCGGGTCTTTGCGATCATCGACCGTCCGTTCGTTCGGCGGGAAGATTCTCAATCGACGCTTTGGACTCCCGGGGCGGGGACACTCTCCTGAAGAACCGTGCGATCCTGCGGAAAGCCGGAAATGACAAAGACGTCCTCCGCCCGCGCCGCCTCACATGCTACCGACGGCGCCGCACCCCGGACCATACAATGACTTGGAAGACGACGGGGCGAGGTTGGCAGGCGCAAAGGGCTACAATGCGACCCATGACCGCCCTCCTCGCCCTCCTCGTCCTCCAGTCGCCCGGCTACACCGTCCAGCGCGACGTGGTCTACGCGAGCGTTGCGGGTGAGGAACTCAAGGTGGACCTGTTCGTGCCGGACAAGCCGCTCCGCACCCCGATCCCGGCGGCCGTCGCCCTCCACGGAGGCGCGTGGATCTCCGGCAAGCGGACCGACATGGACCCCCTCTCCATCGAACTCGCCAAGCGTGGCGTGTTCGTCGCCGCCCCGCAGTATCGACTGGCCCCGAAACACAAGTGGCCGGCCATGATCGACGACGCCAAGGCGGCGACGCGTTGGCTACGGGCGAACGCCGCGAAGTACGGACTCGACAAGGACCGCATCGGTGCCATCGGGGTCTCTGCTGGAGCGCACCTCGCCCTCCTCCTCGGAAGCACCGACAGCGACCCGAAGTCCGAGCCCTTTGCGGGCGCGTCGTCGCGCGTGAAAGCGGTCGTCAGCCTCTCCGGGCCGGTCGACATGTCGCAAGACTTCCCGAAAAGCCTAGACCCGATCTACCTCATGGTCCTGGGCAAGAAGCGTGAAGAGGCCGCCGACCAGATCCGGTCCGCCAGCCCCGTCAACTTCGTGGACAAGCGCTCCGCGCCGGCGTTCCTGGTCCAGGGCACCGCCGACGAGATCGTGCCGTTCGCCCAGCTCGACCGCATCGTTCAGAAGTACAAGGCGGCCGAAGTCCGCTACGAGGCAGTCGTTGTCGAGAACGCGCACCACGGCCTCGTGGATCAGGAAGACGGCGTGAAGGCGGTCGTTCGCGCGGTGCAGTGGTTGGTGGACGAACTCAAGCGGTGACCGTCAAGAGCGCGCGTATACGATCGGGTTGAGCGGGCTCGCGACCGGATCGCCCGGGCCGAGACCCGGGAAGAACCCGCGCATATCGTTGACCCGGTTCTCGTTGTCGGGTTCGGCGATCGTGGCGTCCGCGTCCACGTAGATGATCGTCATCGCCTCGCGAGGGTAGGCGCCCGCGTTGCCGGGGGCCTTGTGCAGGGTCCAGCCGGTGTGGAAGCTGGCGTCGCCCGCCTTCATGTCGCCGCAACCGACGAGGGGGTAGCCCTTCTCGGCGACGTACCGGTCGAAGAACGCCTCGCTCTCGTCGGAAATCTTGAGCTGGCCGATGAAGCCCTCGACCTGCGATCCGCTCGCGAAGCGCATGGTCCCCATGTCGGAGGTCACGTCAACGAGCGGCATCCACATCGTGACGGTGTTCGGGGTGCTGAGCGGCCAGTAATACTGGTCCTGGTGCCACGGGGTCGGTCCGCCCCCGACCTCCTTGAAAAGCGCCTGGTCGTGGTAAATCCGCACCGCGCGGCATCCCATCAGGTCGCAGGCGATCTTGCCGAATCGGCGGGCGAGCACGTATCGCCGAACCGTTTCGTCGTTCACCCACAGGTTGATGATCTGGATGAACGCCTTGGCGTAGGTGTCGCGCTCCTCCATCGGTCGCGTCTCTCGGTTTCGCTCGGCGACGATGCGGCGAATCGCCTCGCGGTAGGGCGCAAGCTCCGCCTCGCTGACGACTCCGTCGAGCCGAACGTGGCCGTCCCGCGCATAGGCGGCGATCGCGTCCGAAGTCAAAGGGTACTCGGAGTCGAGGGCGGGCAGGTCGTCGGTGAGCGCCATGCGGCGTATCTTACTCGACCGGCTTGTCGCCTCCGGACACCGCCTTCGCGTCGCTTCCTGCGATGGCCTTGGCTTTGTTGCCGCGCAATTCGAGGACCATCCCGATCGCCATAAGGGCGACCCCGGCACAACCGGTCCAAATCAGGATCTGGGCGACCTTCTGCAGCAACTCCTGAGCGACCCACATGAGCGCCGAGGCGACGGCGACCAGCACGCCGATCCGAATCCAGAGGTTCTTGGGCATCTTGCCTCCAGCTTAACACAGGTTCGGCTAAGCTCGGGGCATGAAGTCCGCGACCGAGTACCTGACGTTCCGAACCGAACGTCGCGAGGAGTTCGTGTGCATCACCGAGGAAGTGGCGAAGGTCGTCCGATCCTCGGGAATCCAGGAGGGTTTCGCCCTCGTGAGCGCGATGCACATCACGTCGGCGGTGTACGTGAACGACCTTGAGGACGGGTTGATCGAGGACATCAAGGATTGGCTCAGGGACATCGCGCCCGACAAGGACTACCGACACCACCGGACGGGCGAGGACAACGGCAGTGCGCACCTGAAGAACCTGATCCTCCACCATCAGGTCATCCTCCCGATCACCGCCGGCCGCCTCGACCTCGGCCCCTGGCAACAGGTGTTCTACGCCGAGTTCGACGGATTGCGGCCAAAGCGCGTGGTCGTCAAGGCGATCGGGGAGTAGCGTCCGAAACAACCTACGGGGCGTCGGGTCGAGCCAGCACCTCGGCCATGCGCTTGACCTCGGTGAGCAACCAGTCGAACTTGTCGAACGGCTCGACGCCGACGTCGTACCACCACACGCGCCCCCGAGGGTCGAGGAGGATCGTCGCGTGGAGCGGTCGGTCCTCGTACTCGTCGTAAGCGTGAAACGCCCGCGCCCCCCGGAATCCTGGATCGTGGGCGAGGGGAAAGGCGAACTTCGCCGTCTTCTGAAACGCCGCAAGGTCCGAGGGAGGGTCCGGGCAGGCGGCGACGATCGCGGCTCCGGCGCTGCCGAATCTGGGCGCAAGCTTGTTCAGGGCCTGAAGTTGAGCGACGCAGTGGAGGCACTTGCCCCCCAGATAGAAGATCAGGACGGCCGGCTTGCCGGCGAGGCTCCTGGTTTCGATCCGCTTGCCGTCGGATCGGGTGAGCGCGACGTTGGGCATGGTGAAGGGCCGATAGGTGTCCGGGCCATAGGCCTCGAGCGAGGCGGCCGAAGGGCCCTTGCCTTCGGGCGGCGTGTCCCAGACGAAGATCCCGGACTCCTTCCGGTACGGTGACCGACCGGGGGCGTGGGTGACCCAAGCGGCGATCAGCCGGTCCAACGCGGGCAAGGGACGGTCAAACGGGCGCAATCGACGAAGCTCCCGGTCGGTCTTCACCGCCTCGTCCACCTCCTTCTGCGCGAGTTGGGCGCGGACGAGTTGGGCCAATGCGAAGGCGTTCTCGGGCTGACGGTCGAGGGCCCTGATCAAAAGCCGCTCGGCGACCTCGTTCATGCCGTGCTGGAGATAGGCTTCCGCGAGCGACTCGTACACCGGCTTGAGGAACGACGGCGGGTCGCCCCAAAGAAAGCCGTCGCGCTCCATCGAGACCGCTCGCTCGAGATCGGCGAACCCGGCCTCGAGTCGGCCCTCGGCGACCGCGATCCGGCCCCTAAGGTCGAGATTCGCGACCTCGCCCATCTTGCCGCTGGCGGCCTCGGCGAGAAGGGCCGCCTGTTCGTTCGCCTTCGGCAGGTCGCCGAGACCCAGGTAGGCGTGGCCGAGGGCGTAGTACCGCCAGAACTTGGAATCGGGGAGCCGGGGATCCTCTTGCGCGTATCCCTCGACGATGTCGGCCCAAAGATCCCCTCGCAGGAGCATGCGCAGGCGGTTCGTGCGGCCCGTGCCTGCGGGCGAGTAACCCGTGCCCGTGTTGAACCGTGGATCGCGCGGCCCGTCCAGGAGTTCCTGCGCAAGCCGGGTCCCCTCCCGGATGCGCCCGAGGTAACCCAGATTCGAGATGAGGTAGTCCTGGTTGTGAGGATAGTTCCAGGATTGGAAGGGAAGGGTGCCCAATGCGCCCATGTGCTTGCGCTCCACCCGCGTGGCCTTGTCTTGAGCCTCGGCCGCATCGTACCAGCGCCCCACCGATGCGAAGATGTGCCCCGGCATATGTTGCCCGTGGCCGATGTTGGGAACGGCGCGAAGGTAACCGCGGGCGTTCTCGAGCGCCTTCTCCGGCTCGCCCCGGTTGTCGTACATATGGATCCGGTAGTGGTGGGCGCCGGGGTGGTCGGGGTTCTTCGAGAAGATCTCGTTGAAGAGGCGCTCGATCTCGTCGTAGTGCTGATAGCCGCCCGAGTCGACGTTGATCAGTTGCCAGGCGAGGAACGCCCGCGCCTCGAGGTCGTCCGGGTAGGCCTTCACGATCTCGCGAAACGCTTGGCAGTTCGCATCAATCCGTGCGGCCCGGTCGCCCGTGTCGGAGAGCAGATTCTGGAAGGCGTCGATGTAGCGACGCTCTCGGTCGCCGCCGTTATCCCGCCTAGCGACGGCGAGGGCGAGGAACTCCTTGGAGCGCCCATTGTCGCAGAGGGCGAGGCCCCAGTAGGGCATTGGGGCCTTGGGGTCGAGAAGGGCCGCTTCGCGGAAAGACCGCTCCGCTTCGACCCACTCGAACGTGTACACGTAGTTCAAGCCTTGGTCGAAGAACTGCTGAGCCTTCGGGTTCTTTGTCGTGATGGCGAACCGAACGTTCCCGACTCCGGCGCGCAGCGGTGCGCGGAAGCGAGGCCCAAAGTCGAACGCGCCGCCCATCGCCGAGTGGCTCTCGTCGCTCGTTGCGGGTTCCTTTGCGGTGAACCGACGGTTGCCGGGATTCCCGATGTTCTGGGCCGCCACTAATCCGGACAGGGCGGCGAAGGAACCGAGCCAGAACAGGCGATGGCGCATGGTGTTACGCCGATTCGGTACGTCCGGAGGGTCTCCTGCGTTGCCGCTTCTATCGGGCGGCGTCGCGCACGGCGCTCGGGGCCACCTTGAAGCGCTGGGAGAAGGCGCGGCTGAAGTGGGCTAGTCCGGTGAAGCCGACCGCGCCCGCCACTTCCGATACGGGCATCGCCTGCGTCATCAGCATTTCGCGCGCCCGCTCGAGGCGAAGCCCCACGAGGTACTTGTGGAACGGCTTGCCCGTCGCGGCCTTGAACAGGTACCGGAAGTGGGAAGTGCTGAGCCCGAGTTGCGCGGCGAGTTCCTCGTCCGAAAGCCGCTTCGCGAAGTTGCGCTCCAAAATCGCCAGAGCCCGGTCGATCAGCCGATCGGTGGCCGAGTCGGGCGCCTGAAGCAGGTTTACCGTCGCCTCCTCCACCAGTTCGCGCGTCCGCTCAGCGAGCAACGCCGGGTCCTGAAGAGACTCGAACTCGCGCGCCGCTTCGAGAAGAAGACGATGGGTGTCCCGCGTGCCCCCCATCTCAAGGAGGCCCGCCGTCACCATCGCCAGAAAGGTCAGGCACTGCCCTCGCGCCTCGTCGAGGTCGTTGGCCTCTCTCACTCCGGTTTCCATCTGGTCCACCGCCCGGGCTAGCATCACCCGATCACCGATGCGGACGGCGGACGCGACGTCCGCGAGCGAGACCCGGCCCGCGTGCCCCCGAAACGGGCACACGGGTACCGGCAACACGTCGACGTTCGCCTCGAAGAGCAAGAACGAGGCCGGGCTCCCGTTGTCGCGAAATTTGGCGGAATGCGGGTAGAAGGTATCGGGAACGTCGAACGTGACCGCGTCCACACGAAGGGTCTCCGACTCGACCACGCACTCGCCCACCTTGCGGACCGACGTGCCGTCCCCGGCCGAAACGTCGAGGTCCCGCAGGTCGTGCGCGTCCCGATAGTGGCGCCCGTTCAGCAGTTCGTACCGCACGGGACCACCCTCGCCCACCAACTCGAGGGTCGCCCCCATGATCCCCGGCGCCTCGTACTCCGCCGACGACCACTGCGCGAACACGCCGATCAACTCGAACCGGTGCACCACCGCGTCCGGCGCGTGGATCGGAATCTCCAGCAAATACGGGCGACTGCGCGCGGGGTGCCCCCGCCCGGGACCGCCGTTGCTGCGCCACGCGCGCTTACCCTCCCAGACCGGGCCATCCGCAGGGGTGGCAAAGGGAATGGCGACGCGCTCGACCGCGACCAGCCGTCCGGCCTTGGGCGGCCGCCCGGCACGCTTGCCCGGTCGCTTGGCCTCGAGTTTCACGGCTTCTGAACGAGTTCGACCGTCGTATGCGGCAGGTGACCGAAGAGGGACTCACGGAGCCCCTTCACCTTCGGGTTGATCAGTTCGGCGTCCCGCTGGAAGTAGATAGGAATCCAGGGACCGTCTTTCAGCACCAGGTCCTCCGCCTGGGCGTAGAGGGCGAGTCGCTTCCCCTTGTCCAGTTCCTCGTCCGCCTGCTTCACGAGGGCGTCGAAGGTCGGGTTGCTGTAGCCCATCTTGTTCTCCGGACCGTAGGGGAAGGTTGCGAGCATGAAGCTCAGGAAGTTCTGCGGATCAAGGTAGTCGGCCGCCCACCGCATGTGGAAGAACTGCAGTTCGCCCGCGTCCTGCCTTTCGAGGAAGGCGCGCCACTCCATCGTCTTCTGGCTGACGTTGACCCCGAGCGTCTCCTTGATCTGGGTCGCCACCGCTTCGGCAACGATCCGGATGTCCGGCCGGTCCTCACGGTAGGTCAGTTCGATCGGGGGCATCCCCTTGCCGCCGGGGTAGCCCGCCTCGGCCAGAAGGGCCTTGGCTCGTGTCGGATCATAGGGAAGGGGCCGGGCGCTCTCCCGATAGCCGAGCACGCCTTTCGGCACGATGCTGTTGGCGATGTGGTTGATGCCGCCGAGCGCCTTGTTGACGATGAAGTCGCGATCCACCGCCATCGCGAACGCCTGACGCACACGGACGTCCTTGAAAGGCGCGTACTTCTGCGGAGCCATCCCCACGTAGTAGATCGAGGGGCGATCGAAGAACACAAGGTGGTCCTTCAGGGCGGGGTCCTTCTCGATCGCCGGAATGTCCTGGCGCTCCAGCATGACCAGGTCCACTTCGCCGTTCTTGTATTTGTTCAGCCGCGTGACCGGATCCTTGATCACCGGGCGCTCGACCCGGTCCACCTTGGGCGCGCCGCCGTGATAGTCGGGGTTCGCGTTCAGCACGAACAGCTGTTCCGGCGTGAACGAACCCGCCTTGAACGCGCCGGTTCCGATCATCTGCTCCGGCTTCGAGATCTCGGTGGTGGCGGACACCGAGCCGCTCGGCAGCACGAAATACACCGAGTAGGTCATCTTGCCGAGGAAGTAAGGCCGTGGCTTGTCGATCGTGACCTTGAGGGTGTAGTCGTCCAACACCTGAACCCCGCTGATCTCCTTGGATTTGCCCGTGACCACGTCCTGGACGCCGACGATCTCCGTCATATACTGGTCGGCCGTCGGGGACTTGAGCTTGGGATCGCAGTTCCGCTCCCACGTCCACTTGAAATCGGCCGCCTTCAGTTCCTGCCCGTTGTGGAACTTAACGCCCTTCTTGATCTTGAAAACATAGCTCCGCCCGCCGTCCTCGAGCGTCCACGACTCCGCCAGCAAAGGAACCACCTCGTTCTGCTCGCTCCACGTGACCAGCCCTTCGTACACCTGCTGGAGCAAGTCGATCGTGTCGCCGTCGCGGACGAGTCCGGGATCGAGCGTCGTCGGGTTGGTCACGATCGGGTAGCGGAAAACGTTCTCCTTGCCCTCGCTCGCCCGCTTGGAGAATCCTCCTTGGCCGCAACCGGCCGCGAAGAGCCCGCCGAGTGCCAATACCGTCAAAATGGACAAACCGCGCATCACTTTCGCAGTTTACACGTCCCGCACGGAAGGGGCCGAGTTCAGACGAAGAGACCCATGCGTTCCTTGGCGACCCGGACCGTCTCCATCGCGATCGTGCGGGCGCGAGCGTTGCCCTCGTCAAGCACCCGGTGCAGACCCGCCTCGTCCGCCATAACCTCCTTGAACCTTGCCTGGATGGGCTGGAGGCGGGCAACCACGCATTCCGCCACCCGCTTCTTCAGGTCCCCGTAGCGCATTCCCGCGAACTCGGCCTTCATGGCGTCGTCCGAAAGTCCCTCGAAAGCCTGGTAGATCTGAAGGAGGTTCTTCACGCCCGGGCCGGACAATTGGAAGTCCACCTCGGGGTGCGAGTCCGTCTGCGCGCGCATGATCTTCTTACGGGCCACTTCGGGCGGGTCGAGCAGGGTGACCGCGTGGCCGCCGACGTCCTCCGACTTGCTCATCTTCTTCGTCGGGTCGTCGAGGCCCATGATGCGGGCGCCCACCGTCGGCAGCTTCGTTGCGGGCAACACGAACGTTTCGCCGTACAAGCGGTTGAACCGGTCCGCGACGTCGCGCGTCAGCTCAAGATGCTGGGTCTGGTCGTCGCCCACGGGCACGATCGAGGCGTTGTAGAGCAGAATGTCCGCCGCCATCAGAACCGGGTACTGAAGCAACCCGTCGAGCACCTCCTCGTACCGCGCCGCTTTCGTCTTGAACTGGGTCATCCGCTGGAGCCAGCCGATGGGGGTGACGCAGGTGAGGAGCCACGCGAGTTCGGCGTGCTCGGGCACCGCCGACTGAACCATGATCGCCGACTTGGCCGGGTCGATCCCGAGGGCCAAGAGGATGGCCGCGAACTCGCGGGTGCGATAGCTCAGGTCCTTCGGGTCTTGGTAGACCGTGATCGCGTGCATGTCCACGATGCCGAAGATGCACTCATAGTCGTCCTGCACCGCGGCCCACTGCCGAAACGCGCCGAGGTAGTTGCCGATATGGACGTTGCCGCTCGGCTGCGCGGCGGTGAACACGCGTTTCTTCATGGGAGCCCTCCAGTTGTACCCAAGCGGGCGGCCCGCTCCGTGATCGGGCCAGAATAGCCCCCATGGTCATCGCCACCGGACTCCTGCTGCTCTTCGCGACCCAAGCCGACGGGTGGCCCCAGACGCGCGCCGAGGCCACCGAGTACCGCGAAACGTCCCACTATGCCGACGTGGTCGCGTTCCTCGACGGACTCCAGCGCAAGGGAGCGCCGTTCGTGGTCCGCGAGATCGGCAAGAGCCCGTCGGGTAAGGGAATCCCCCTCGTCGTCGCGAGCAACCCTCCCGTCACCGGTCCGGAGCAGGCGCGACGTCTCGGCAAGCCCGTGGTCTACGTTCAGGCCAACATCCACGCGGGAGAGGTCGAGGGCAAAGAAGCGCTCCTCATGCTCCTGCGAGACCTTGCGAAGCGGCCGAAGGGAAGCGTGCTGGACAAGATCGTCCTTGTCGCGACGCCGATCTACAACATCGACGGCAATGACGCGTTTGGTCCCCAAAGCCGGAACCGGGGCGCGCAAGACGGCCCCGAAATGGTCGGCCAACGGGCGAACGGCCAAGGCTTCGACCTCAACCGCGACTGTATGAAGGCCGAGTCGAACGAGATGCGCGCGGTTCTCGACCAGGTGTACCGGGGCTGGGACCCCGACGTGATTATGGACCTCCACACCACCGACGGAACCCGCCACGGATACCCCCTCACGTATTCGCCGCCCCTCACGCCGGACACCGAAGCCGGGGTTTTGGCCTACGCCCGGGATGAACTGGTGACCTCGGTGCGCAATGAACTGCGGGCGAAGCACGGCCTCGAAACGTTCGACTATGGCAACCTTGTGCGCGCGAACGAGGGACCCCGCTGGGAGGTGTTCGGCGCGGAGGGCCGCTACGTGACCAACTACGCAGGCCTGCGAAACCGGATCGGGATCCTGAGCGAGGCCCTGAGCTACTGCTCGTTCCAAGAGCGGGTCGAGGTCACCCGGCGGTTCGTGGACGCGATTCTCGCAAAGGTCGCCAAGGACGCTCCGCGCATTGTGAGGCTCACCCGGACGGCGGACGACCGCGCGATCGCGTGGGGCAACGACCCTGCTTCCGCCCCGAAAATGGGGGTGCGCTTCGCGATGGCCTCCCGCGGGTTCGAGGACGTGCTCGTCGAGAAGTCCGACCCGCAAGGCTCGCCGCGCACCGTCAAGAAGCCGATCAACCTCGAGAAGGTCCGGTCCGAGGTGCTCGACCGGTTCAGAGCGACGGAGAGCGAGCGCTTTCCTGCCGGCTACTTGATCCCGGCGGACTGCGCCGCCGCCCTCGACCTCCTTCGGCGCCACGGCATCCTCCTTGAGAGGCTGGAAGAGAGTTGGACCGGGCCGTGCCAGACGTTCGAGGTGAGCGGGATTGAAGAAGCGCGGGCCGCGTTCCAGGGGCACAAGCTCAAAACCCTGGAAGGCGCCTACCTCGATGAAACCCGGGCGGTCCCTGCCGGGACGATCCTGGCCCGTACCGCGCAACCGCTCGGAATCCTGCTGTTCCACCTTGCCGAGCCGCGCAGCCTCGACGGCCTGGCGGCATGGGACTTCCTCGAAGGCAAGCTCGAGGCCGGCAAGCCCTATCCGATCCTGAAGGCAATGGTCCCCTTGCGGGTCGCCACCCGGGCCTTCTGACCAAACCCGCTATCATCGACGCGTGAGGGTTCTCTACAGCAAGTTCTGCGAGTACACCACCCAACAGATGAACGGGCGGCGCACCCTCGTCGGCATCTTCGACGACATTCGCGCCCCCGAGATGCCGATCGACCACCCCCCATTCTTCTTGTGCCTCGAACTCGAGTTCGATCCGGTCGAAGCGGATCGCCCCATGGACCTCGTGTCGGTGCTCGTGGACGAGGACGGGCACGAGGTGTTTCGTATCCAAACGACGGGGACCGTTCCCCGGGCTCAGTTCGCCGGTCCCGCTCGGTTGCAGTGCGTGTTCCCGATTCCGTCTCTTCGCCTGGAAAGAGAGGGCGACCACCGTTTGGACGTGACGTTCAACGGGGTCAAGATCGGGGAAGAGCGGCTGCCCGTGCGGGCCGTCCATCCGGAACAGGCTCATCCTCCGGCCTGAGCCGACGGACCCATTGGATGAACCGTATAACGAAATGGGTTCGCCCGCTGAACGTTTGACTCGCACACGGACATCTCGTCCAATAGGAGTCGAACACCAATGAAACGACGTCAAACCTGGGGCCGCCGCGCGATGGCCGCCGCCGGCATGGTGGCCTTCGCCGGATTTGCGAGCCCCGCCGCCGACCTATTCTCGATGCTGGGCCAGGGAACTCCGTACCAGGAGGCGATCCGACGGACCGCCGACATGGTGCAGAACCCGGAGGCGCAGCGCTTGGTCCAGCGCGCCGGTCTGAATCTGCTCAACCTGACCTGGGAGGACACCGGGCGATACAAGAACTCGGCGGTCGGTCCCAACATCAGCGACATGACGATCCAGGTCGCGTCCCCCGGGCGAAACGGACGGATGGACGTCAAACTCATGCCCGTCATCCGCCACCCGAACTTCAGCGACAAGACGGCGGACATCGGGGCGGGCGATTTCACGCTTCTGATCGGCAACCAGAAGGGCCGACCCCTGCGACGGGTTTCTCTCGAGGAGTTCTTGAAGAACCCCGACCGGTTCATGAGCGACCCCGATTCGTGGCGGTCGCGAAACCGCACGCTGTGGTCCGACCGTGACGAGCACTTGTTGGTCAGTGCCCAGGCCTGCTTCCTTCCCGTCCCTTCGCGCGGCAAGGCGACCTTCAACCCGGTCCTCTTCAACTACCAGTCCACGAAAGACAATCCTGCGGTACTGACCATTCTGGCGACCCGCGAGGGGACGAGCATGACCGTGGTCGACAACCATCGGGATGCCTTCTCGAGCGAATGGGGATGGGGACAGAGCCTGTTTCACAACCAGAACGGCATGCGCGCGAGCCTCACCGGCGAACGGATGAGCGACTTCATCGCCCGCGGTGGACGGAACGAGGGACCCGGTGGCGTCCAAGTCGCCGATTCGGCCCTGAACATGGTGCTGCTGATCCAAGTTCCCCTGAAGTACCGCGAGGTTCGACGCGACGTCGACGAGGCGTTGGCCTCCCCGTCCGCCGGGTTCGGGGGCGCGGTGGCCAAGCGCTCTTCCGGCGTGGAGAACGCCGTCATCGGCCACGGTGACCTCGAAGGCCCGTTCACCGAGATCGGTGGCTTGGCGGTGGAACGGGACCCGCGCTTCCCGGTACGCGTCACCGTCCAGTACTACAAGGCGACCGACGACGGGCAAATCGATGCCGAAGACGTTCGCGCGATTAGGCGTGATATCGACCGCGTCTATGAGGACGCCGACTATGTCGGGTCGCTCGTCACCGAGGGTCGCACCGGGCGACCGACCGAGTACGATGGCGCGAAGGTCCAGCCAGCCGGATGGTGGCGCGACTTCTGGTCCCGCTATGAGGCCGACACCGGCGTGCGCCGGGAAGTCGCGGTCGAACGCCTTCGCCGGCTGATGGGTCAGGATTTCCTTCAACAGCCCGTGTGCGACCTGTACCTCCGGGACGCGCTTCGCAAAGCGCCCGCGTCGGCGGGTCTGAGCAAGGCGGGGCGCCGCGGGTTCTAGCGGGTTCGCGCCGGAGCGAGAGCGTCGTTCGGTCCGGCCCGCTTGTGAACGATGGTGCAAAGAACGCGTCCTGGCTCGATGAGCGTCGCGCTCGCCACCTTCTCGGTACCTTAGGATAGGTGAAACCACAATGATCGCTAGCCTCGCTCTCGCTTCGGCCCTGATCGTCGCGCCCACCAAACTGGACCTCAAGATCACCGGCGCGTCTCTGTTCAAAAACGGCTACGCCGTGGTCGTTCGGGAGGCCGGCGTGGCGGCTCCCGGCGAGTACCTGATCGCCGACCTCCCGGAATCCGTCCTTGGCACCCTCTGGATCACCGCCAGCGTGGGGGTCCGGTTCGAGTCCATCGTGTCCACGAACGTCGTGTCGCCGGGCAAGCGCGATGCGACGAACCTGGACGAACTACTCCGCGCCAACCTCAAGCGCTCGGTGACCGTGTTCCTCTCGGGAGGCAAATCCTACACGGGCGAGTTGGTCTCGGCGACGGGTGACCTCGTCGTCGTCAAGGCC
This sequence comes from Fimbriimonadaceae bacterium, assembly GCA_026129685.1. Taxonomy (GTDB): domain Bacteria; phylum Armatimonadota; class Fimbriimonadia; order Fimbriimonadales; family Fimbriimonadaceae; genus UBA2387. The sequence goes on along the minus strand of JAHCHO010000006.1, from coordinate 314,648 downwards.
CGCGAGTCGGTCGGCCTCCGCAAGGCGACGATCGAGCGTGTCGAATCCGATGGGGAGATGGTCTGGCAGGTCCCCGAACCGAAGACCGAGCGGGTGGTTCGAGTCCGCCTCGAGGCGCCGAAGGACGGTCGGCTCATGGTGATGACCCTGGAGCGTGGCCTCACCTGGGCGCCTGCCTATGCGCTCGACATCAGCGACCCCAAGAAGCTGAAACTCGTCGCGAAGGCCACCCTCGTCAACGAACTGGATTCGATCGAGGGAACCGAACTGAGGCTCGTGACCGGTTTCCCCAACATGCCGAACCTCGGCGTCCTGGACCCGTTCTCGATGCGCGCCTCCGCCGAGCAGTGGCTCCAAACGATGGTAGGAGCCACCTTCGCGGGTCGTCGAGAGATGAACGCGCCGATGATGAACCAGGCCGCCTTCCGGGGCGACTTCGACGCGGGATTCCAGCCCAGCCCGATTCCTGGGGTCGCCGCCGAGGACCTGTTCTTCTATCGAATCCCCAACGTCACCCTCGCCAAGGGTGATCGCGGGTACTTCTTCTTGTTCACCGCCCAGACCGCCTTCGAGCACCTTTACGAGTGGGACATTCCCGACTACGTCCAGCAGGATCGCTATGCGGGCGGCGGAGGAGGCCAAGGCGACGTCTGGCACACCATCCGGTTCAAGAACGACAGCGGACAACCCCTGACCACCGGTCCCGCCCTCACCATGAAGAATGGTGAAATGCTCGGCCAGGACATGCTGAAGTACACGAGCGTGGGTGGCGAGACGGCGGTTAAGATCACGAAGGCCCTAGACGTCCAGGCCGAGGACAGCGAGGAGGAGATCGCCCGCGACCGGGAGGGCATGGTCCGCCGGGGCATTGCCTATGACCGCGTGAAGGTCAAGGGAACGCTGGAGATCGAGAACCGCAAGACGGAGTCCGTCACGTTGGCGATCGCGAAAACCGTAACGGGCGAGATCACCGCGACCGAAGGCTCTCCCACCGTCAAGGCGCTCGGCAAAGGCCTCACGGCGATCAACCCGCGCCAGCACCTTGAGTGGAAGGTGACCGTCGGTCCCCGGGAAAAGAAGCGACTGACCTACGACTACACGGTCTACGTCAACGGCTGAGGCGTTTGGGTCCTCCGGAGCGTCTGCTTCGGAGGACCCGAACACCCCTAGGATCCCAGGTCGGCGGGGGCGACGGTTTCCGGCAAGGCCGCGGGTCGTTCGCCTAGTCCCGCCAAGTCCACGAAGCGCCCCGTGTCGGACGACTCGTGAAAGGCGTGGAACGCATCCAGCACGTGGTACGCAAGGTCGCCGCTCGCGCGGTGCGGACGCCCCGTCCGGATGGCGTAGGCCATGTCCATCACCCCCAGTCCCCGCCCGTTATCGGGGTAGCCATTCACGAGCGGAATCTCTCTCCAGTCGCGGTCGCCGGGTTTGGTGACGAGAACCTGCCCACCGAACCCGTTCGGGTCGGGCACCAGCATCGAGCCTTCCGTGCCGTGGACCTGAATGTTCGGCAACTTGTGGCCCCAGACGTCGAAACTCGTGATCACGGTCCCGACCGCGCCGTTCGCGAACTCGATCAGGCATGAGAGATGGGTCGGCGTCTCGACCGTCACGACCTTGCCGCGCTTGGGTTGGCTGGTAATCGTTCGCGTCGGGAACGTGATCCGGGCGCTCGCCGCCACCCGCTTCATCGGCCCCACGAGGTTGACGAGTGCCGTCAAGTAGTAGGGTCCCATGTCGAACATCGGCCCGCCGCCCTTTTCGTAGTAGAACTCCGGCGAGGGGTGCCAGCTTTCGTGCCCGTGGCACAGCATGAAGCCCTCCGCCGCGATCGGCTCGCCGATCATCCCCGAGTCGATCACCCGGCGGCAGGTCTGAATGCCGGCCCCGAGGAAGGTGTCGGGCGCACAACCGACGAGCAAGCCCTTCGACTTGGCAAGGTCGAGCAACTCCTTGCCGTCGGCCCGGGCGATCGAGAGTGGCTTTTCGTTGTAGACGTGTTTGCCCGCTTCAAGGGCCGCCTTCGCCACGGCGTGGTGGGCGTTTGGCACCGTCAGGTTCAGTACGAGTTCGACCTCCGGATCGGCGAGGAGCGCATCGGTCGTCAGCGCCTTCGCGACGCCGTGCTCCGCCGCTTTGGCCTTCGCCCGGTCCAGGTCCAGGTCGGCGCAGGCCACCACTTCGAGGGGGCGGAACTTCGCCCCGTTCTGAAAATAGATGCCGCTGATGTTTCCGCAGCCGACGATTCCGATGCGCAGGGGTTCCAACACGGACTTCCGTTTCGACGGGACGGGAGCGCGCCCCTTTGAGGACGGGAAAAACCGCCGTTGGCGATCCTCCAAAGGTCCCGGCGACCGTGCCGGGCCCTTCCGTGCGGAACCGCGTTTGACAGGCGGGTCGGCGCGAAGCTATAATGCGGGGGTTATGATGCCCCAAATCCATCTCGAGGTGACAAGCGATACGCCGTTTTAGACGACCGCCCCGGCCCGAACCCGGCCCGATGATCAACGAAAGGGTGTTGCGGTTCCGGGACATACGCGTCATCGGCCCCGAAGGCGAACAGATCGGCATCGTGCAGTCCCGTCAGGCGCTCCAGATGGCGCGCGACCAAGGTCTTGACCTGGTCCTCGTCTCCGCGACCGCGACCCCTCCCGTCTGCCGGATCATCGACTACGGTCGGCACAAGTACGAAACGGAGAAACGCGAGAAGGAGCACAAGAAGAAGACCCAGGAGGTCAAGGGACTCAAAATCAAGCCGCGCATCGCCGAACACGACATCATGACCAACCTCAAGAAGGCCCGGGGCTTTCTCGAGGAAGGAGATAAGGTGCGCATCGTGTGCCAGTTCCGGGCCCGCGAGATCACCCACCCTGAGATCGGGCGCAACAAGCTTCAGATTTTCATCGACCGAACGGCGGACTTGGCGCAAATCGAACGGCCCCCCACCATGGAGGCCAACCAGATGGTTCTGGTGCTGATGCCCAAGGCCGAGGTCCGACACCAAGCGAAGACCAAAGATGCCAAAACTAAAGACAAACAAGACGGCCTCAAAGAGGTTCAAGATCACCGGAAAGGGCAAGATCACCCGGCGGAAGTCGTGCAACAACCACATGTTCCTGCACAAGAGCACGTCCCAGAAGCGACGCCTTGAGCAGGAGCCCACGTTGGCCAGCGGCGACGCCAAGCGCGTGAAGAAGCTTCTCGGAATCTGATTTCGTCGTCTGCGGACGCCCGTCCGCCCCGCTCTACCGCTACCGCCGCGCCGACCGCCCGGCTGGGACCCGGTCCGACTGAAAACGAGGTAACGACACCATGGCACGCGTCAAACGCGGCTTAATGCGCCACAAGCGCCACAAGAAGATCATCGCCAAGGCTTCCGGATATTGGGGCCGCAAAAAGAACGTCTTCAAACGGGCTCATGAACAGGTCATGAAGTCCGGGCAGTACGCCTTCCGGGACCGACGACGACGCAAGCGCGACTTCCGCCGTCTCTGGATCGTCCGCCTCTCCGCCGCCTGCCGACAATGCGACACGAAGTACAACGTGCTGATCGACGGCATGAACAAGAAGGGCATGCAGGTCAACCGGAAGATGCTCAGCGAGTTGGCGATCCACGACATGGACGCCTTCCGTAAGGTCGTCGAACAAGCGATCGCCTAACAACGGCCGGCCGGATCGGAATCGAGGGCCGCAGGTACCCGCTCCTGCGGCCCTTCAGCTCTCGGTCGTGTGCCTCGAATCCGCCAAGACCGTATACTCCGGTCCATGGCCGACCTCACGACCCCTCTCCACGACGCCCACGTTGCGTTCGGCGCGCGCATCGTCCCCTTCGCCGGGTACCTCATGCCCGTTCAGTACGCCGGCGTTCTCGCCGAGGCCAAGGCGGTGCGGGAAGGAGCGGGGATGTTCGACGTGAGCCACATGGCCCGGCTGTGGTTCCGGGGCGAGCGGGTGCTCGAGTTCCTCGAGTGGATCACGACCAACGACGTCGCCGCCTTGGCCGACGGGCGCGGGCAGTACTCGCTCCTCCCCAACGCAACGGGTGGCGTGGTCGACGACATCATCGTCTACCGGGTGGCCGAAGGCGCGTTCCGCATGGTGGTCAACGCCGCGAACCATGCCAAGGACGTTGCCTGGATCTCGAGTCAGAACCGGTTCCACGTCACGGTGACCGACGATACCGACGCGACCGTCATGATCGCCGTCCAGGGCCCAGACGCAACCGGGGTCCTCGCGAAAGGCGCCACGGACGGTCAGGCTCTGCGCGAAGCCCCGACCTTTGGCATCGTCGAAACCGACATTCACGGCGTCCCATGCTTCTGCATGCGGTCCGGATATACGGGCGAGGACGGCTACGAACTCGTTTGTGCGGCCGAGCGTGGCATCGAACTCTGGAACGCCCTCGCCGCCGCCGGGGTGGTCTCTTGCGGCCTGGGCGCGCGCGACCTGCTACGGGTTGAGGCGGGCCTGCCTCTCTACGGTCACGAGTTGAACGATGACGTCAATCCCATCTCGGCGGGACTCGGCTGGGTAGTCGGGAAGGAGAAGGCGTTTATCGGGTGTGGTCCCATCAACGAAGCCCGAACGAACGGCACGCCGACCAAACTCCAAGGCGTTCGCTTGGAAGGGAAGCGATTGCCCCAGCCGGGCATGAGAGTGTTCGTCGACGGGCGAGAGGTTGGAGTGATCACCAGCGGCGTGTATTCGCCCATCCTTGAAGCGGGCATCGCCTTCGCCTTCATCGCGTCCGACGTCAAGCTCGGGACTCCCGCAACCGTCGAGATTCGCGGCAAGCACGAACCCGCGACGATCGTGAGCAAGCGGTTCTGGAAGCGCGCTTACTGACCCTTCTGCCGCAAGAGAACCGTCTTGTTCTGCAGGCTGCTTCCGGCCAGCGTCAAGGACAGTCGATCCCCCTGAAGGTCGTGCTCGTAAGGCACGATGTTGCCCGCCGGGTCCTTGATGAACAACGTGTCGCCCTTCACCGACCAGGATCCCTGCGATTCTGTGTCCATCGCCCCGCCGGGGGTCGTGATCTTGGCCTTCAGGTCGTAGTCTCCGTTCTCGGCGAACGTATAGGTCGAGGCGCCGTTCTCGGTCTTCCAGACTCCGGCGAACCGGGCGTCCGGCTTACCCTCGAGGGTCTTGGCGGCAGGACCCGCATCCTTCTCGCCGGGCGAACACCCCGTCACGAGAGCGACGAGCAGAATGAGAAGACCAAGTTTTCGGATCATCGCGATCACTAGTTACGGAGGGGTCGCGAGCGACCCCTCCGTGCGTTCTCGAACGGGCCTAGCGGCCCTGGTTTGCCGCGCGCTTCATCGCCTCGGCCTGAGCGTCCATTTGCTGTTTCATGGCTTGCTGCTGGCCCATGGCGGCTTCCGCGCCGCGCTTGGCTTCCGGTGGCATGTCGGCGGGGAGTTGGTCCACCGACTTCGGAGCACGCGCGGCCGCTTCTTCCGCCTTCTTGACGTCGCCCTGGTCCGACCCGGAGCAACCCGCAAGAACGAGCGCGCAACCGATCAGGAAAGGAACGAGCGTCTTCATCGGGCAAAGGCGGCGCAGGGCTGGCCCGGATCGAAGATCCACTCCCAGTTCTCGCCGTAGTCGGTGGTGAAGCCCTTCACGTACACGTACTTGCACCAGTTGAAGGAACCCTTCTTCAGGTAGCGTGCGTGGCCGTCCGCGTAGGCGTTGTTCAGGCCGCCCGAGTAGCGGTAGCGGGGCATCGACCAGTTCGGGGAGACGTTGCTGTCCGCGTCCCACTGCTCGCCGGAGGTCGGGCCGGTGAACACCGGCGGCCACTGGGCGCCGCCGAACCACCACCAGGCGCTCTCCGAGAAGTCGCCGGAAGCGTTCCAGTCCGGGTTGATGCCGACCGTCCAGGTCGTCACGATGGACGCCGGAGCGTCGAGCGCCGTCTGCGGGACCGAGGGCATCACCGGGTTCCCGTTAGGAATCCCGTCGTCCGACGAGTCGCACCACCAAGCCGAGGCTGGACCGTTCCAGTAGCAGAACGCCGGCATCACGATGCGGTTGCTGTTGTAGACGCCGCGGGCGCCCGTCTTGGCCGGGGTGTCCCAGATGCCGCCTTCGGCGAGCATAACCTTGTTCGTGCCGTCGTCGTAGATTCGACCGCCGGACTTGTTGTACGGCATCGTCGCTTCTCGCCACGTGAAGGGCGTGTTCCAGCCCCACACCGCGTAGCCGGGTCGCTTGTAGACCTGGCGCGGGAAGTAGTCGTCCCAGTCGGCGCTGTACATCAGAATCGCGACGGAGTGTTGCTTGGAGTTGGAGAGGTCGGTGGTCTTCTTCGCGGCCTCCTTCGCCTGGGCGAAAACCGGGAACAGGATCGCCGCCAAGATGGCGATGATCGCGATTACCACGAGCAGTTCGATGAGCGTGAACGCGCTTTTCTTCATGGATTGCCTCTTCGCTGAGTGGGTCCCTGGCGCGGCTTCTTTCGAGCAGGCGCCGACGGTGGGACAAGGGTCGTGGACCGCTCCTTGACGGTCCATGAGCCTGGCTGAAAATCTTCGCTGGAGCACGGGGGTGACGGCGATGTCTCCGACGGAACGGCAGGACGAGGGTTCTCGGACACCCAGAACCAGGGCCGAGGCGGTCCTTGCTCTGGTGCTACGGGCTCGGGACGTCGGTGTCTTTCCCATGGCATTTAACGATATATCAACAATATATCTGCCTTGTCGCTCCGATGCAAGGGGTTCGCCGAAAACGTTTCGCATAACCCATCGGCCCACCTTCGTGCCAGAACCTGCGCGGCTGTGCCCCGGGCGACTCCGAACCGGGTCGGGTCGCTCTCCCGAGGACCCCGAGCGGCGATCCCGATCAGGGACGACATGGGTCTTCGGTCCCATGTCGAACGTCTCCGACCGCTTGAGGAGGTCGCTCGTGCGGGGTGCGCGGTACGCAGGCCCGGTCAGGGGCGTAGTGTGATTGAACAACACCCCCCTCGTTGCGTCATGCTACGTGGCTAGCCTCTGAATGAACGCCGAAACCACTTCTCCCGCCCCTCCCCTCAACGGATTCGTCGACCTTTCGGTCGTCAAGCCGGATCCGCAGGCGTTGCGCCTCGCTCCGGGAGACTTCGCCCTTCGACGCCAGGTCCTCCCGATGGCGCTTGATGGGGACGTCGTCGTGGTGGCGATCGGGTCGGACGACAACCTCGCCGCGGTCGATGAACTCGGCATCCTGATCGGTCGCCCCGTCCGGACTATCTACGCGGACACGTCCCTGATTCGAGAGCGGATCGAGGAGCACTTCCTTGAAGAGATTCTGAGCGGGCTGCCCGCCGACGACTCGGGCTTCACCGAGATCGACGACACGACCGACCTCGCCGATCTCCAGAAGATGGCCGCCGAGTCGGCCGTCGTCCAGATGGTCAACCTCATCTTTGCGACGGCGGTGCGGGACGGGGCGAGCGACATCCACGTCGAACCCTACGAGCGCGAGGTCAAGATTCGGTACCGCCGCGACGGCATGCTCCAGGAGATCATGCGCCCGCCTAAGCGGATGCACGCCGCCCTCGTCTCCCGCATCAAGATTCTCGGCGAGATGAACATCGCCGAGCGGCGCTTGCCCCAAGACGGGCGCATCAAGCTCCAGATCGCCGGCCGTCAGATCGACGTCCGCTGCTCGATCGTGCCCACCGTCTATGGCGAACGCGTGGTCATGCGCATCCTCGACAAAACGACCGCGCTCCTCGGTCTCGAAGAGCTCGGAATGCACGCGGATACGCTGCTCAAGTACCGACGCCTGATCTCGCAACCCTACGGCATCATCTTGGTCACGGGGCCGACGGGTTCGGGCAAGTCCACCACGCTCTACGCGTCCCTCTCCGAGATCTACTCGTCGTCCACAAACATCCTCACGATCGAGGACCCGGTTGAATACCAACTCCCCGGCATCGGGCAGATTCCCGTGCGCGCCAACATCGGGCTCACGTTCGCCAACGGCCTTCGCAGCATCGTTCGCCAGGACCCTGACATCGTGATGGTCGGCGAAATCCGCGACCGGGAAACGGCGGAAATCGCGATCCACGCCTCTCTCACCGGCCACCTCGTCTTCAGCACCCTGCACACGAACGACGCGCCCGGCGCCGTCACCCGACTCGTCGATATGGGCGTCGAGCCCTTCCTTGTCGCTAGCTCGCTGCTCGGAGTGGTGGCCCAGCGCTTGATCCGCCAGGTTTGTTCGGACTGCGCCGAGTGGGTGGAGCCCCACGAGGATGAACTGATCGGGATTGGCCTCACCCGTGACCAACTCACGAACGGAATGTTGCGGCGCGGCCGTGGCTGCGACAAATGCGGTGGCTCCGGCTACCGAAGGCGTTCCGGCCTTTACGAACTGATGGGGGTGGACGAGCCGATCCGGCGCATGACCGTCGAACACAAGTCGTCCAACGAACTCAAAGCCTACGCGATCGAGCATCAAGGGATGAGGACGCTCCTGGGCGATGGTCGCGTCCGGGTCGCGGCGGGTCAGGCCACCCCCGAAGAAGTCATGCGCGTGTGCCAGCGCGAAGAGATTTGAGCCGATGACCACGTACGCCTACGTTGCCGTCGAGCCCTCCGGGAAGAGGCGCACGGGATTCATAGAAGCCGCGTCGCGAGACGCCGCCGTCAGCACGCTGAGCGCCCAGGGTCAGGTCGTCCTCGAGATCGACGAAACCAAGGCGGCGGTTTCAGGCCCGAAACAGGGCGGACGCTCCGGTCGGATCACCCGCTCGGATCTCGCCCTCTTCACAAGGCGACTCGCCGACCTTGCCGATGCGGGCTTGCCGCTGGACCGTGTTCTCCAGGTCGTCGCCGAGCAGTCGGAGAGCGGGCGGCTCACCCACATCGCCGAACAGGCCCTCGAGGACGTTCGCGGCGGCCTGCCCGTCAGCGACGCCCTCGCCAAGCATCCCCGGTACTTCAACGCCATCTTCACCGAGACCCTCAAAGCGGGCGAAGCGTCCGGCCAGTTCCCCGAAGTCGCCACGCGCCTGGCCGACTTCCAGGAACGGGAAGTGGCGCGACGCAGCCAGGTGGTCTCCGCGCTCGTGTACCCGGGCATCCTCAGCACCGTCGCCGTCCTCGTGGTCGTCTTCCTGCTGACCTTTGTCGTCCCACGGCTCTCGGGGGTATTCAAGGACCTCGGAAGCGACCTGCCCCTTACGACCAAGATGCTCCTTGGGTTCACCGGATTCCTGACCCAGAACGGGCTTCTGATCCTTGGGGTCCTCGCCGGCTCCTTCATCGCGTACCGCGCATGGATCGCCACCGACGCGGGGGCGAAGGTTCGCGACCGCGCCCTGATGGGACTGCCCCTCGTCGGACCCGTCGTCCAAAAGGCGGTCGTTTCCCGATACGCCCGGGTCCTCGGTACCCTCGTGTTCGGCGGCGTCCCGATTCTCGAGTCCCTCCGGCTGGCCGGAATGGCGGCGGGCAACCGGGTCTTTCTCGACAGCAGCGTCCAGGTCGAGGAGGATGTGCGAGAAGGGCGGCCGATCGCACAGGCCATGCACGATTCCGGCGCCTTCCCGCCCGTGCTGACGCACATGGTCGCGATCGGCGAGGAAACCGGCGACCTTCCCAAAATGTTGAACCGGGTGTCCGACTCGTTGGACTTCGAGGTGGATACCGGGCTGCGGCGCCTGACGACGATGGTGGAGCCCATCATCGTGCTTCTGATGGCCGTCTTCGTCGGCTTCGTCGTGCTTTCGGTGGTCTTGCCGATCTTCCAGGCGCAAGAGCTCGTGAAGTAGGACCCATCGGTTCGAAGCGCGCCATGGTCAGACTCCCCATTCGACCCAATTGAGCGAACAAAACCTAGTGAACAGCGTGAGGACAGATATGCGACGAAACAGACGGGGCTTCACCCTAATCGAGTTGCTGGTGGTCATCCTGATCTTGGCCATCTTGGCGGCGCTGGTCGTTCCCCGAGTCATCGGGCGCACGGACGACACCAAGCGGGCCAAAGCGGCGAGCGACATCGCCGCGATGAGCCAGCTTCTGCAGCAGTTCCGACTCGACACGAGCCGGTATCCGACCACCGAAGAGGGGCTGGACGCGTTGCGCACCGCCCCGGCGGACGTCGACGGTTGGCGCGGTCCCTATGCGGACAAGGCGATTCCCAACGACCCTTGGGGATTCCCGTACGTCTACGAGTACCCCGGTCCCGACGGCGACGACAGCTTCATCCTCGAATCCTACGGCTCCGACGGTCAACCGGGTGGCGAGGGCAACGCGGCGGACATTTCCCCGTATCTCAATTAGCCGACCCCGACAACGCTCTCGACCGAACCATGACGACCTCACGCCGCCCCCGAACGAGCAACGGGTTCACCCTCATCGAGATGATGGTGGTGCTCACGTTGCTCGTCTTTATGGCGGCGATGGTCTATCCGAATCTTGCGCGGTTGCGTGATGCCCAGGAAAAGCGCGACTTCGTGAGCGGCCTTGCCACGTTCGCTCGGCAGGCGAGGGAAGAGGCCATCTCCGGAGGACAATCGGTGCGCATGCGCCTCGGCGACGGCGACAACTCGCTCGAGATCGTGACGACCGACGTCGATTCCGGGGACGAACGAACCCTGCGGACGCGGCGATTCCCGGATGGATTCAGCACCGGGCAGACCCGGATCGAGGACGCGATCGCCCCCGGTTCGGAGTGGCAGCTGACCTTCTACCCGGACGGCTCGAGCGACCGTGGCGGCATCGAAATCACCGAGGGACAGCGCGTGTACGCGCTGGTTCTCGACAACGAGATCGGCCAGCCCCGGCTGATCGACGGAAATTTGCCGGACCTTTCGCAGGACCGTTGGGCGGCCGGAGAATTCGAGCGGCGTGGCTAAGAACGGATTCACCCTTCTCGAGGTCCTCGCCTCGGTGGTGCTTCTCGCCGTCGGGATCGTCGCGTGCCTCGGCGCTTTTGGCGAAATCGCGCGCACCGAGTACAAGAACCGTTTGCGCGAAGAAGCCCAGCGCTACGCCGTCGCCAAGATCGACGAACTGCTCGCCACGGGGGACTTCTCCGTGCTTCCGTCCTCCGGAAACCTCGCCGAGTACGGGCGCGAAAACTGGAACTGGGAGGCGACCAGCCAACCCTCGGGAGTGGCGAACCTCGACGCCGTTGCCGTGATCGTCGAGGATCCGCGAAACCCCAACATCGCCTCCGCCGAGGTAACCCGCCTCGTCTTCCGCTACGACAACCTGACCACCACCAATGGAGACACCCCGTGAGGACCCGCGCCGGCTTCAGCCTTATCGAGCTGTTGGTCGTGATGGTCATGGTCGGCATCCTCACCGTCGGCCTCTCTCGAGCGTTCTCGGCGGGCGTTGACTTCAACCTCGACATCGAACGGGGTGAACAAGAGGAGACCGCGCGCCTCGTGTTCGAGGATGAGTTGCGCCGGCTCTTCCAGTCGGCCTACCTCACCCCGTTGCAGGACGACCTGGCGAGCTACTTCATCGCGGGAACCGCCCTGCAGGGCATCGGGGGCGCGGGTGGCGGCGTTGCCTTCACCGCCCTGACCGAAAACCTCCCCGGAAGCCTCGTCGAAGCCCAGGGAACGTTCGAGGAGGTCAACCAGACCTATGGGCCGCAAGGTGGCGTTCGCGAAATCTCCCTGAGCACCTCGTCCTTCGGCGGCGTCAACGGCGACCAGGGCCTGTTCCTGCGCGTGCAGACCCCCGCCGACGGCGACCCGACCCAGGGCGGTGTCGAACGGACGCTCAACGCCAACGTCGAGTCCATCTCCTTCGAGTTCTTCGACGGCTCGAACTGGACCACCGAATGGGATTCACGCGAGGCCGCTCTGCGGACCCTGCCCTTCCTCGTCCGAATCACCTATTCCTTGGCGAACGAAAACGGACGTCAACGGACCCTGCTCGTTCGCCCGCCCCTGAGCGACGTCGCCGAACTCGACAACCAGGCGGCCACTGGGGGCGCGACGCCGTGAGACGCACCCGGCGCGGCGCCTCCCTGGTGCTGACCCTTTTCGTCGTGACGTCGCTGACGGCGGTCCTCGCGATCACGGCGGCGACCCAGCGCACCCAGTTCTTAGCCCGGTCCAACCGCATGGAAGGCGCCCGCGCGCGCCTTGCCGCCGAAGCCGGCGTCGAATACGCCCTCGCGAACCTCACCACCGTTCTCGACACCAACACCGCGTCCAAACTGGACGACTGGGCGAACCTTGGACAACTCGGCGACGAGGAGTTCGCGATCGGGAACGAGAGCTTCCGATTCCAGATTCTGGACGACTCCGGCTTCATCAACCTGAACACCGTCACCGAGGACCATCTCCGGCGGCTGCCGATGACCAACGAACAGATCGACTCCCTGCTCGACTGGCGCGAAACCGGTCAGACCCCCCGGGCCGAAGGCGCGAAGGACGAATACTACAACGGCCTCGCGAACCCGTACAACGCCAAGCTCGGGCGATTCGACTCCGTCGAGGAGCTCTTGCTCGTCAGGGGGTTCTCCCCGCTCGCTCTTCTTGAACCGCAGACCGACATCGTCTCGACCACCCCCCTGGTTTCGGGCGACGCCACCCTTCAGCCGGCCTTGATCGACCTCTTCGGCGTCGATTCCTCGTCCCGCAACATCAACGGGGCGGGCGAAACGCGGCTGAACGTCAACACGATCCAGGTTCAGCAGATGGTCCAGCGCGGGATCGATCAGGCGACCGCGACCGCGCTGTTCCAGGCGCGCCAGCGCCTCGGCAACGTCACCTCTCTCGGTAGGCTCTTGCGCGAGGCCAACATCCCGACGATGCAGGCCGGACCCATCCTCGACAACCTGGGGACGGTCGCCTCCACGAACGTCGAGGGCAAGATCAACGTCAACACCGCGTCGGAAGCCGTTCTGAACTCCATTCCGGGAATGACGAACGACGTCACCCAAGCGATCCTCGCCCGCCAGGACAGCGGTGGGTTCCAAGAACTGAGCGAGCTTCTCACCCTTCCCGGTTTCAGCGACCAAGTCGTGTACGACGCCGTGGACGCGATGACGCTGAACACGCAGACCTTCCTGGTCCGCGTGATCGGACGTGCGGGACGCAGCGTCTACCCGTTCGAGGCGATCGTGGGGTACCGCGACAACCGCCCCGTCGTCCTCAAAACGCGTCGTCCCGCCTTTGGCCAGGTCGCGCAACGCTGGGGCTGGAACCCCGAGCCGGCGACCAGAACCGTTCTTCTCGAGAGTCAACGATGAGCCGACACCCCAACCTTGCCGGACCCGTCCTCGAATGGTCGCCCACCGGGGTGGCCTTCCACGACCCTACGACGGGCAAGACCGTGACGGCGGAGAGCATCCAGGCCCTCGGCGGGGTCGTCCAGGGTCGAAAGCACCTTCTGGTCGCGCTGAGCCGCCGGACCGCGTTCGTCAAAGCCGTCCGACTCCCGGCTCTCGCCAAGCCCGAGCTCCGACAAGCCCTCCGCTTTTCGATTCCTCAACACGTGCCGCTCGAAGCCTCCGAAACGGCCTACGACACTGTCCCCACCGCCGACACCGATGCGGAAGGTCGCCTCACCGTGATCGGCGCGGTAAGGACGACCCACCTGCGCAACCTCCTCCTCGAACTGGCGGCGGTCGGCGCTTCTGCGAAAGCGGTCTTCCCGTCTGCCTTCGGCGCCGCCGCCATGGCGGTCGAGGTCGGCCACCCCGATTGCGAGGTCGTCCAACGCACCCTGGAGGGACTCGCGATCGACGTGGTTCGAGGAGGCGTCACGATCTGTGCTCGCCTGATCCCTGACTCCGGCGATCTCGACCTCCATTCCGAAATCCACCGGACCTGCGCCCTGGTTGGTGGCACCCCCGTCTACACCATCGCCGCGGGCGGGTTCGACCTCGCGGGAGCCGGACGATTGGTCCCAACGGACACCCTCGACGCCCTTTCGCGGCACGCGACGCCCGGGTTCAACCTGGAGTTGCCGGAGGTCCTCGAAAAGCGCGCCAAGCAGGCGATGCAGGGAAGATCGCGGTTCGCGCTCCTGCTTTGCCTTGCGGCCTTGTGTCTGGCCGTGATGGTCTACCTCGACCACGAGGACGCCAAGGAAGAGCGCACCCGGCAACAGGCACTCATCAACCGCGACGTCCAGGACGCCGAACGAGCGCGCAAGGACGCCACCGCCAAACTGGCGGCGCTCGAAAAGCGGCAGGTCGTGCTCGACCAGGCCTTCGATCCCGCGCAACCGATCGGTGACGTGATGGCGGTGGTCTCCAGCCTCGCCCCCCCCGGCCTATGGCTCACCGGGGCGAACTTCGAGCGCGGCAAACCGTTTATCCTTAGAGGAACGGCGATGACCAACGCCGCCGTCGAGTCGTTCTTGGCGGCCCTGGCGGTGGAATCGCGGTTTCGAGACGTCAAGCTGCTCTTCGCCAACAATGGCAAAATCGAAGAAACGCCCGTCGTGCAGTTTTCCATCACGATGCACATCGTCGGCAACCTGCCCGTGATCGAACGAACGAAGAAGACCAAGGGCAAGACGACCCCGACGACGACCGCCTCGACCGCCCGATGAAAGAACTGAAACTGAAGCCCGAGCAGGCGTGGAACGTGGTGTCCGTGATCGCGATCGTCGCGATCGTCGCGCTGTTCTGGATGGCTCTTCACCCGCCTTCCGCCAACGTGGGGAACCTCAAGGAGGTCCGGAAGGCGCGGCGAGAAGACCGGTCGACCGCCGAGAAGGCGTCCGAAAAGGCCAAGCAGATCGAGACGAGTTTGGCGAGCCTCACCTGGAAGGGCTCTGCCGACGAGATCGGACCCCAGGCCCTGGGCACGGTGACGCGCCTCGCGCAGGCCGCCCAAGTCACCGCGACCGCCTTCCGCCCCCAGCGCATACAGGACGATGGAGGTCTGCCCCAGATGGCGTTCCTAGTCACCGTCGAGGGCCGGTACCCGAACGTGGTTTCGCTCCTGCGGAACTTGGAGAAGCCGGAGACCAAGATGGCGGTCACCCTCCTCCAGATGGCGTCCGCCGACGCGAGCAACGACATGGTGAACGCGACGATCGGCCTGACCGCGTTCATCCAAGAACTGAAGAAGTCGGCGCCCGCCAAAAAGAACCCCAAGGACGGCCCCGCGATCCAAGTGACCCCCGTCGAAAAGAAGCCCGTCCCGGCAAAGCCGATGGCGGCCAGAAGCGAGGCGAACAACCGTGGCTAAAATCTCCCGCCCCGTGCTCTACACCGGGCTCTTCGCGGTGGCGGTCGCCGCCTTCTACCTGACGCAGCCCGAGGGCGGCGGCGTCGGAACCGCGTCGCGGCGTAAGCCGGCCGCCAAGGCGTCCGCAAAGGACGCGTCCGGCTTCACCGAGGAGGACCGCACCGCGCGCGGCAAGTTCGTTCGCGCCGACGGGAACGGCAAGAACGTGTTTCTGCCCATTGTCGCCAAGGCGACCGCCCGATCCGGGTCGGGCAAGTTCGTCGCCACCAACGGCATCCCGCCCGAGTTCGCGGGCGGCGAGACGGGCTGGTCCTACACCGGTAACGCCGAGATCGACGGCAAACTCTACGCGGGACTACAGAACAGCGCGACCGGAGAAACCGTTCTCCTCATTAGGGGCCAGAGTTGGAAGCGCTCGTCCGTGTCGGCCTTGGGCGAGTCCGGTCTGACGCTGACTTCGACGATGGGTCTCGTCCGCAAGATCGATATTCCGGAGTTCCCCTCCGGCGACGCGTACCTCGCCTCGGCGGGCGGCGTTCGGCCCTTGGCCGTCGCGCCTCCGGGGGGACTGAGCGGCCCGATCGGCGGACAGGGCGGGTTTGGGCAGTTTGGTCAGCCCCAAGGCGGGCAACCGGGTTTCGGGAATCCCAATGCCTTCTCGGGCGGGACGACCGGGTTCGGCGCAACAAGCGCGGCGCCCGACGTGGCGGTTGCGCCCATGAACGGACGATTCGGCGGTCGAACTTTCGGCGGCCGAAGAGGACGCGGTGGTTAGGAGAACGAACAACGTGAAGTACGGAGCATATCTGTTGGCAGTGACGATCGCCCTTTCGGCGGTCACCCCCGCGGTCGCCCAGTTCGAGTTCATGGGAGGAGGAGGAGGCCAGTCCAGCAAGCCGTGGGCCGACTTCAAACTCGACAAGAACAAGACCGTCAAGCTGGACTTCCGCAACGCGAGTCCGGATCTGGTCATCCAGGTCCTGTCGAAGGCGTCCGGCATCACGATCATCAAAGACCCGGCCCTCGTCCAGCCGATGACGATCACCAATCCGAACCCCCTCAAACTGGACGCCGCGTTCTCGATCTTCAAGTCCACCCTCGGAGTGATGCAGTTCGACCTCTCGAAAGAGGACAACTCCTTGGTGATCAAGAAGCGCCAGAACCAGGGCGGACGCATGGGCGGCTTCGACCCGGCAGCCTTCGCCGGCATGTTCGCCGGCAATCAGGAACCTCAGGTCGAACTCAAGGTCTATCCGATTAAGTATGCCAACGCCAGCGCGGTGGCCCGGGTCGTGAACGACGTCTTCCAGTCGAACCAGCAACCGCAGAACCCGCTCCAGCAGATGATTTCGATGTTCCAGCCGGGACGCGGCGGCATGCGGCCCGGAGGGATGGGCGGGAACCAGAGCGGCATGAACGTCCGCGCCTCGGCGGACGACTACAGCAACTCGGTCATTGTCAACGCTCCGAGCAAGCAACAGGGCGAAGTCGAGAAACTGATTAAGGAGATCGACAAGCAGGTAGACGAGACCCAGCGCCCGATCGTCTACCCCTTGACCTACGCCTCCTCCGACGAACTCCAGCCCGTCGTCCAGAACGTCCTTCAGGCCAACGCGCCCCTCGGTCGCAACGGCGCCCGCGGCGGCGGCACGACCGGCGGCGGAAACCCGTTCCAGAACCCCTTCATGGGTGGCTTCCGGTTCGGCGGCGGTGGTGGTGGCACCGCCCAGACCGGCATCGGCTCCGTCATCTCCGAAGCCCGCACGAACTCCCTCATCGTGACCGCCACCGAGGAGAACCACAAGCTCGTGTCTCGCGTGTTGCAGGAGCTCGACCAAGAGGTCACGATCCAGAACACGACCTTCGTGATGCCGTTACAGAACGCGCGCGCCGACCAGGTCGCCACCCTCTTCCAGCAGGCCTTCGGCAGCCGATCCGGAGCCGGTGGACGCAACACGGGCGGGCAGACCAGCCGCAACACCGGCAACACGAACAACCGCAACAACCAGAACAACAACCGTAACACCGGTGGGGGTGCGGGCGGTGGCGGCAACCGGGGCTTCGCCCCCACGGCCGACGGCAAGAGCCTCGACGTCCCGATCGGCGACCCGAACGGCGACGGCGGCGAACTGGCCACCGAGGTCTACGCCCAGGTCGGCGGTTTCGGGGGATTCGGCGGGTTCGGCGGCCAGAACCAGAACCGCACCAACCAGAACCGATCCAGCCAGACCGGTCGCGACGAGCAGGGCCGCCTGATCAACATTCGCGACCTTCAAAACCAGATCACCGTCATCCCGGACACCAACACCAACAGCCTGATCGTCGTCACCACCCCGGAGAACGCCGAACTCGTCCAGAGCATCCTCGGTCAGCTCGACAAGATTCCCGAACAGGTGATGATCGAGACGATTATCGTCGAAGCCACCCTCGACAGCTCCTCGAAACTCGGCGTCGAGTGGACATTCCTGCAGGGCAAGGCGTTCGGCAACACCGGTACCAACGGCACGATCGGCTCGGACTTCAACATCCAGGGCAACACCCAGGATCCGCCCCAGGGGTTCAAATACTCCCTGACCGGCGGCAACCTGGACCTGTTCATGAACGCCCTCAAGTCGGACACCCGCTTCGAGGTGCTCTCGACCCCCCGCATCTTCACCTCGAACAACGTCCAGGCCGAGATCAACATCAGCCAGAGCGTCCCGTACGTCCTCTCGTCGCGGGAAGACGCCAACGGAAACCTCACGTTCACCTATGCCTTCCAAGACGTTGGCATCGTCCTCACCGTCACCCCGCGCATCACCGCCAACGGCTACGTGACGATGGACGTGGTCCAGACGGCGAACGACCTCCAAGGCTTCACTGACTTCAACGCCCCGATCGTAAACCAGCGCCAGGCCGATACGACCGTAACCGTCAAGGACGGCGAGACGATCATCCTCGGCGGCATCATCCGCAACACCGTCACGTCCACGACGAAGAAGATTCCGTTGCTCGGCGACATCCCGATCCTCGGGAACCTCTTCAAGTCCACGAGCAAGTCGAACCAGAAGACCGAACTGCTCGTCTTCCTGACCCCCCGGGTCGTCCGCAACCCTGACGACGCCTCGCACCTGCGCCAAGACCTGGAGGGCAAAATGAGCCCGACGACCAGGAAGGTGCTCGAGCGCGCGATGTCCGGCGCCGCGATGGGTGGTGGCCACTCGACCCAGACGAACGGAAAGGCCGGGGACCCCACGAAGGCGGGAGACCCGCCCAAGACGGGTGGCGGAGGACGCTGAACTCCACGAATTCCCTCATTCGAGTACGAGGTAGCTACAACAAGATGAAGAACTCAATGATTCTCAAGACGGTTGCGATCGTCGCGGTCATCGCGATGACGTTGCCGGCGATGGCCCAAGGCGGCCGCGGCCAGGGCGGCGGCGGCTTCGGTGGACGGCAAGGCATGATGATGGGCCCCGGCGGCGGCGGCATCGGGATGCTCGTCAACCGACCTGACGTCCAGACCGAGCTCAAACTCACCGACGACCAGAAGAAGAAGCTCGAGGCGATCTCCCAGAAGTCTCGCGACGACCGTCGCGCGATGATGGAAGAGATGCGCGGCGGTGGCGGCGACCGCGACGCGATAATGGAGAAGATGCGCACGATGCAGACGGCGCAGGACAAGGCCATCAACGAAGTCCTCACCCCCGACCAGAAGAAGCGGGTCTCGGAACTCGCCGTCCAAATGGCGGGATCCCGCTACGCGATGACACCCGAAGGCCAGAAGGCTCTCGGCATCACCTCCGAACAGAAATCCAAGCTCGAGGAACTGCAGCGCAAGCAGCAGGAAGCCATGCAGGGCATGTTCGAGCGGATGCGCAACGGCGAAATGGACCGCGAGGAGATGCAGTCGACCATGCAAAAGGCCACCAAGGTGATGGACGAGGAAATCGCCAAGGTCCTTACCGCCGAGCAGAAGACCAAGCTCGAGGAACTGAAGGGCAAGCCCTTCAAGTTCGCCGAGATGCCGCGCGGCGGTGGCGGCGGCTAGGGGCAAACACCGCCCCGACCTTTCAGAGGGCTCCCGCACCCGGCGGGAGCCCTCTTGGCGTTTGGACGCCCGTTTTGTGCCGCTCCGACTTGGCTGATCCGTCGAGGGGCAGCGACCCGGTAGCGGCTACGGGTCGGAGCTAGAATCAGGGCGTTGTGACTTGGCTCCTTCCCGTCATCGCCTTGGCCCTGATCGGCCTGGTCGTCTGGGGGATCGTCTCTGAGAACCGGCGTCGAGCGGCCCTCGAAGCCTACGCCCAGGGCCGAGGATGGATCTTCTCCCGCGAAGTGCCCGGCGACGTCTGGGCGGCCGCGCAGGCCTTCCACCCCTTCGGCATCGGCCATAGCCAGCGGGCGTGCAACCTGCTGTGCGGAGACGCGGGAGAAGGGCGCTGGTTCATCTTCGACTACCGCTACACCACCGGGTCTGGCAAGCACCAGACCACGCACCACTACGGAATCGCCCTCTGCGCGGTGCCCTTCTCCTTCCCTCGAGTGCGGATTCGGCGCCAGCACTTCGGCGACGACATGGCCGGATGGGTCGGCATCCGTGATCTCCAGTTCGAAAGCGACGAGTTCAACCGGCGCTACCACGTCGTGGCCGACGACCCTCGGTTCGCCTATGCCCTCATCGACCCAACGATGATGGAGTGGCTTCAGGCCGCCGAGGGGTTCCAGGTTCAGATCGCCGGTATGTGGTGCGCGGTGAACGCCGCCGGACGGTACGGACCCATGGAGATCGAGCGGATCGTGGGTTCCACCGAGGAGTTCTTTGCCCGGGTTCCGCGCTACGTGCGACAGGACTATGCGCTCTCGCGCCCGGGAGGTCGCGTGTGATGCCTTGGGTGCTGGTCGCGCTCGTCGTCCTGCCGCTGGTGTTCTGGATCGGAACCCAGAATCGCCTCGTTCGACTGAAAAACATGATCCGCGAGAGTTGGGCCAACGTGGACGTTCAACTCAAGCGGCGGTACGATCTCATTCTCGAGTTGGTGCGAACCGTGCGCGCTTACGCCGACCACGAAAGGGACCTCTTCGAACGGATCGCCCGCGCCCGCGAGGCCGCCCTTCGCTCCGCCGGGTCGGCGGGCGAGCAAGCCCGGGACGAGAACGAGTTAGTGCATGGCATCAACACCCTGCTCGGCCGAATCGAGGGCTACCCGGAGCTTCGCGCGTCGCGCCACTTCCTCGAACTCCAACGCGAACTGGCCGACACCGAGGACCGCATCGCCGCCGCGCGCAGGTTCTTCAACGCCAACGTACGGGAGTTCAACACCGCTCTGGACTCGTTCCCGAGTTCGATCGTCGCCAACGCCATGGCGTTGCGTCGCGAGACGTTCTTCGAGATCGACGACCTGCGGGTGAGGTCGTTGCCCGACGCCGACCGAATCGACCGGGAGGGGCTGTCCCGAGCGAGCGCTCCCGCCCGGTCCGATCACGACCAGGCGATCGAGCGGGACCTCGCCTGACCGGCTACTGGGTCACAAAGCTCGTGAAGTAGACCTTCAGTACCGGGCCTTCGTCCGAATCCCAGCCTTCCTCGTTGGTCGGTGGGCTGGGCGCAGCGTGTCCCTTCTCGTCCTTCGTCTTCGTCTTCCCCTTCTTCTCGTGGCCGTGTGCCGATTCCATCGCCGCGTTGATCACCGCCGCCAACTGCCACTTGAGGGTTCGCTTGCCCTCCAAAGTGCGGACGTCTTCGAGCGATTGGGACGAGAGCTTGTTCACGATCGCGTCCTGAATGGCCGCCTGCGTCTCCTCGATCGCGTGGGTGTCGAACGTCTCGTCGAAGTGGAGCGAGATGTTGGTGCGGAGATAGGTCCGGCCGTCCGCCATGTTCACGAGGAACTCGCCCACCGGAGCGATGTGGCCGAGCTTCGCCTCCTTGACCTCTTCCTCTGCGGCTTTCCCGCCCGTGCCCTTCATCGCGAAGTAGCCTCCGCCGGCGAGCACGAGCACGACCGCGACGACGATGGGCAGTTTGCCGCCCTTCTTCTTGGGAGTGTCCGACATCTTCACCAGGATTGTCGGTGCGCGTAGGGTCCGGACTCTAGCCCGCTGCCGCGAACTTGGGAGACTGAGGTTCGCGGAAGAACGCCATAAGGAGCAGCGTCGCCACCACCGTCATCCCGAGTGGAACGGCGAAGAAACGGGTCCAATCGGTCGTGGTCGAGTAGATCAGCCCCCCCGACGAGACCGGCCGCGCGAGCGGCCGCGTGAACCCGCTGTGAACCCAACCCGCGAGGAAGGTTCCCGCGTACCGGCCCAACCCGACGAGCGACAGCGTGACCAGGGCTTGCCCGGAGGCCCGGATCGCCGGCGGAGCGATGCGATTCACATAAAGCGAGGCGACCGCGAACACGAAGGTGAAGCAAACCCCGTGGACCGCCAAGCCCAACACCGAGGCGCCGACCGAACCGGCGGTGGCGAAGACCGCGAAGCGAACGATCCAAGCCGCGAACCCGAGCGCCAAGGCGCGCTTGATCCCAAGCTTCGGCATCAACTTCCCGAGGAAGCCCATCACGAACAACTCCGAGATCGGCGCGATCATGAGCAGGAGCGGCACGTCTCGCGCCGTCGCACCCGCTCCTCCCAGACTCTGCGGGGTTCCTAGGAACGCGCTGACGAAGATGTAGTAGAAGTCCAACTGGGCGCCGATGACGAAGCACAGGCCGAAGAACACCGCGAAGTTCCGGTCTTTGAGGAGCGCGAGCGCCTCCAGGAAGGCCAGCGCCTTGCCACCCCGGTGGGCGGGAGGAGTCGCGGGCAGAAGAAACGAGTAGAGCCCGAGTACGGCCGAGAAGGCGGCGGCGGCGAAGAACAGGTCTCCCGGCACCGGGCCACCGACCATCGCCCGCCATCCTGCCAGGCACCCCAGCGCCAGGAACCAGCCGAAGGTGCCCCCGACCCGCACCGAACCGAACTCGCGCGTCGGGTCGCTCAGATGGGCGAAAGCGATCGCGTTCGTCAGCGTCACCGTCGGTGCGAACAGAAACGAGTACGCCACCATCCACCATAGGAACGGGGTCGCATCCGTTGTCCTCCCAAGCGCGAACAACACCCCCGCGCACAGCAACGACAGCACCCCCTGGAGTCGCTCCGCCCGAAGGTACCGATCCGCGAGCTGTCCGAAGAGCAAGGGCGAGAGGATCGCGCCCAGAGGCAACAGGCTGAAGAGGAAGCCCGAATACGAACCCGTGAACCCGAGCCCGACCGGCCTCGGGTCGGTGAGGTACTTGCCCGCGACCGCCGCCCAAGCCCCCCAGACGGCGTACTCCAACAGCATCATCACGAAGAGCCGGGTCCGAACGGTACGCATGGAGGAGTACGAAAAAGCCCCGCGACGGTCGGCCGCGAGGCTTGGGTCGTGGGCCTTCGGCCGATCAGAGCGCCTTGTCGATCATCTCGGTGATCCGCTTCTTGGGGACCGAACCGACAATGCGATCCACCACCTTACCGTCCTTGAACAGCAAGAGGGCGGGAATGCTCTGAATGCCGTGCTCGATCGCCAAATCCTGTTCCGAGTCCACGTCCACCTTGAACACCTTGGCCTTTCCGGCGTAACCGGTGGCGATCTCCTCGACCGTGGGGCCGATGGCGAGGCACGGGCCGCACCAGGCCGCCCAGAAATCGACGAGGACGGGAACGTCCGATTGAAGCACTTTGGTGGGGAAGTCTGCGCCGGTGACGGCAAGTTCTGAAGCCATGGGTTGTTGGGGTTCCTCCAAGCGGGGTTACGACGCCAAGAAGCCGCCGCCGACCGGGTTGGTTCCCGCGAACGGGACTTTGGACGCATCGGCGACCTCTGGCGACGCAACCCCGCCCGACGATGCGTTGGGTATACCCGAGGCGCCCGCTCGGTCACTCTCTCCATGGGACGCGGATACCCAAATGCGCCCCGCCGGTGTGACCCGAACGCCCCGTACGGCGTCTGATTGAGACGAACAACCGGCATCTGATCGGAGGAAGGTTTCTTTGAGATTACGCACGATCGCAATCACCATCGCTACCGCCAGTCTCGTTACGGGCGTGTCCTCGCAGGGCACTTCGACCAAAGCCGAGACGGGTCTGGTCGGCGTTAAGCTCTATGATTCTGGCCTGAAACTGGTCAACGTCTTCGGCAACCCGAACGAAATCCAAGTCGTCACGATCGGTGGTGGCGGCGGAGCGGGCATCGGCGCAGGACGCGGTGCCGGAGCCGGCATGAATCGATCCGGCTTTGGCGGCCCTCCCGCGGGAATCGGCATCCCGGGTGGCGTTCCGGGCGGCTTTGGCGGACCTCCCGCCGGCATCCCCGGCGTTCCGGGCTCCACGGGCGGCAAGAAAGGTCCGATGGGCGCGGCGGCGGACATGGGTCCCGGCTTCGGAGACGCGATTCTCCAGCAGTCCGGCCTCTCCCAGGGCGATCGCCTCCGACAGGACGCCGAGGGTTCGTCCATCCCCGGCGGCGGTATGGGCGGCCCTCCCGGCGGAATCCCCGGCTTCGGCGGGATGGGCCGGGCGGGCGGCGGCATGGGCGGTCCCGGCGCGGCCATGGGCGGCGGTGGCGGTGCGGTCGAACCCGCCGAGTTCACCCGTTGGGTCTACAACCGATCCGGCAGCCGGTACGGCTTCATCGTCAACAAGCAGAACCAGATCGTCCAGATCGAGGCGGTTGGCCTGACCGATCCCAAGGTCAACACGCGGCGCAACGTCCGGTTCGGCGCGACTTTCGCTTCCGTCCTGAAGAAGCACGGCGATCCCGACGGCTACGAGATCAGCAGCGACACCATTATCGTCCGCTATCTCAAGAACGACAAGGTCGCTTTCCGGTTCAACAAGCTTAAGAGAGACGGGGCCTTTCAGGTGACCGGCGTCGTCGTCTCGGCGGGCAAGGTCTAAGCCCCCGCTCCGATCGTGGCCGACGACCTGTCGGAAATCCGTAGCCGGGTGGACCTCGTCGATCTCGTCGGTCGCCAAGTCGCCCTCAAGCGGGCCGGCAAGCATTGGAAGGGTTTGTGTCCTTTTCACGAGGACTCGAACCCTTCCTTTTCTGTTAGCCAGGACGTCCAGCGCTACCGATGCTGGGCGTGCGGAGAATCCGGCGACGTGTTCACCTGGGTGATGAAGACCCAACGCGTCGAGTTCCCCGAGGCGCTCCGCATCCTCGCCGACCTGGCAGGAGTCAAACTCACTCACAAGCGGGAGAAGCGAGAGGATCTCTCCGACCACCGGACGATCATGCGGGCGGCCCAGGAGTTCTTCCGTCAGCAGTTGGATATCGGGGCCGAAGCCAAGTCGTACTGCCAGAACCGGGGACTCGACGCCGAAACCCTTGTCAAGTGGGAGATCGGTTACGCCCCCGACGCCGGTGACGCCCTCGGCGGGTTCCTCAAACGGAAAGGCATCAAACTCGGCGAGGCGCGTGACCTGTTCCTGGTGGAGCAAGACTCTTCGGGAGGCTACTACGATCGCTTCCGGGGGCGGCTCATGTTTCCGATCCGCGACGACCGGGGTGAACTGGTCGCGTTCGGGGGCCGGATCATCGGGGATGGGATTCCCAAGTACATCAACTCGTCCGACACGCCGCTCTACCGCAAGAGCCGAGTCCTCTACGGCTTCCATCAGGCGCGCGACGCTATCGCCAAGAGCGGGGAAGCCGTCTTGGTGGAGGGCTACCTCGATGCGATCGCGTGCCACCGAGCCGACGTTGCCAATGCGGTGGCCTCGCTCGGCACCGCCCTCTCCGAGGAACACGCCAAACTCCTAAAGCGCTGGTGCAAGCGGGTCACCGTGCTGTACGACGCGGACGCGGCGGGCGAGAAGGCCGCCTTGCGGGCGACCGAGATCCTTGGCGAAGTCGGCCTCGACGTCCGGGTGGCCCTGATGGCGGAAGGCGAGGACCCGGACACCCTCCTGCGCGGCAAGGGAGCGGCCGCCGTCGCGAGGGCCGTGGCCCAAGGGGTGTTCCCGATCGAGTTCCGGTTGAGGTCGATCGACCAGAAGCACACCGCCGCCGAACCCGAGTATTGGACCGAGGTCGTCGACGCCCTCTCCGCCATCGGCAACGCGATGGAACTGGACCGTTACCTCGTCGCGATGGCCAAGCGCTATCCCGGATCGGTGGACCAACTCTCGGCTCAGCGCGCCCTGAAGTCGGAGGTCGTTCGGCGTCGTCGTCAGGCGAGGATGGCGCCCGGCCCCCTCGACGGTCCCGTAGTTCGTCCGCGGGTTGCCGCGCCGGCCAAATACGCGCCGGAGGAGAAGGCCGTGTTCCGAGCGTTGTTCGATCCCGCGCTGAGGCCGGCCGCGTGGCGGGCTCTTGGAGAAGACGGGCTCGTCTACACCCCCGCCGCGGTCGCGGTCCAAAGGGAACTGAGCCAGGCCTTCGCGCAGGATGCGCCCATCGGTAGCGCGGGTGACTGGCTGGCCCAAGTGTCCGATCCCGACGTGGCGGGCCAACTTGCCGACCTGTCGTTCGAAGAAGATCCGACGCTTTCCGAGTCGTGGCTGGCCGACTGCCTCCAACGCTTGCGCGACGCGCGGGACCGGCGAGAGCGCCTTCGCCTCGCCGAAGCCGGTCTGGACCAAGCCGAGGACGCCCAACTCGCCGCCCTCCAAGCGCGACTTCGGGGGCGACGCGACGTCCGGCAGGCCGACGTGCGTCCGACTCGCGACGGTTCCGAGAGCGATGCGTAAAAAAGCGGTTGGCAAATCGCCAAACCTGTTGTAGATTAGAGTTCGGAACCTGGGCCTTCGGGCTCGGTTCTCGCTCTGATATATCGATACAACATGACACACCGCGGGGGTTTGGCGGTCGTGGCGGAATCTGGAGGCAATGCGCCGAGTTTGCACGGAGCGGAACGTGCGGACTCCTCCGTGATCGAAGGGCCTTCCTACGCCCTTGATTCCGAGTTGCCCGAGGATGGCTTCGACCCGGATGGAATCGCAGTGCCCGATCTCTCGGAGTCCCCGGAGGCCGGCTTGGACGGCCTCTATCTTGAGGACTCCGTCCGTACGTGGTTGCGTCGAATCGGTCGCATCCCCTTGCTGACCGCCGAGCAGGAGTGTGTCCTCGCCGCCGCCGCCCAAGGCGGATGCGCCCGAAGCAAGCGTGTCCTGATCGAAGCCAACCTGCGCCTCGTCGTCAGCATCGCCAAGCGTTACGTCGGAAGGGGCCTTTCCATCCAGGACCTCATGCAGGACGGCAACATCGGCCTCATTCGCGCCGTCGAGAAGTTCGACTTCCAACGCGGGTACCGCTTCAGTACCTACGCCACGTGGTGGATCCGTCAGGCGATCGCCCGGTCCATCAGCGACCACGGGCGTACGATCCGCGTTCCCGTTCACACCCTCGAGATCGCCGCGCGCGTCTTCAAGGCGACCGCCCGTTTGCAGCAGGAGTTGCGGCGCGAACCCACCATTCAGGAGATCGCGCTTGCCACCGGCCTCGCGGCGGAACGGGTGGGCGACTTCGTCGGCGCCCTTGCCGAGCCGATCTCGCTCGACACGCCCTTTCGGGAATCCGACGACAGCGCGCTTGGCGACTTCATCACCGACGCGTCCGGAGAAAGCCCGCACGACGCCACCGCGCGCGCCATGGTGCGAGACCTGATCAAGGCCATGCTCTCGGGACTCCCCGAACGGGAGAGGGCCGTCATTGTCCTTCGGTATGGACTCCACGACGGTCGCAGCCGCACGCTCGAAGAGGTCGCTCAGGAATTGGAGATCACCCGTGAGCGCGTCCGCCAAATCGAGCAGAAGATCTTGCGCAAGCTGAAGAACCCGTCGCGGGCCAACCGACTCCTCGATTTTGTGACCGCCTGACCGTCCCCGCTGCTCCCAGACGGTGCTTCCGGGCAAACCGCTTCGTCATAATGCTAGGCTCACAGGAACCGCGCCGAACGTGGAACCGGTAGCAACAAGTCAAGACGAGCTGACATGGACGGTCAGGCTGTACGAGGCGAACTCTTACAAACGGTGGGTCGTGATCGCGCTCGCGGTCGTCGCCGGTGCGTTCGGAGCCGTTCTGACCGGCCAGCCCCTCCTCGGCTTGCTCGGCACCTTGGTCGTCTTGGGAAGCACCCAGGAGTTCCTGTTGCCCTTGCACTACCGACTCTCGTCGTCGGTCGCGCGGGTGCGATGCGGGATCAGCGTCACCGAGATCGAATGGAGCAAAGTCCGACGAGTGCTCGTGGACGAGGCCGAGGCCAAACTCTCGCCGCTCGAATCGGAAACCCGTACCGCGCCCTTTCGAGGCGTTACGTTGCGCTTTGCGGGCAACGCCGACCAAGTGCTGTCCGCCGTCCGGGAGCGGGTGCCTAGCGATGCGAGGTTTTTGGGCGGACGACTTGACGGACGCGGAAGCGGAGGGGCTGATCGCGAAGATGGCCACGGAGATTCGGCGAAGGCGTCTGGAGGTCCCGGCGGTGCTGTTTCTTGAGATGCACAAGCCCCTGAGTTACGTCGGCAGCCAGGCGGCGGTGGCGTTCGCCCCTTTCCTGGTGCCCATCCTTGGGTTTGACAAGGTGAACGACTATTCGCGGCTCTTCGCCAAGCGCGAGTACGTCGAACGGTTGCTCTGCGCGATCGAGGCGAAGGACGATCCTCCGATTCGGGAGGAGGGTTCTTCGATCGCCGCGAATACGGAGGTCTAATGGACGGAGTCTATTACGAAAAAGGCTGGCTCGGTCTCGTCTACACGATTCTGGTTTGCACGTTCATCCTGTACAACATCGCGCGCGCAAAGTCGAACCGGACCCTCTTCATCCGGAGGATTCCCGGTCTGAACGCGATCGACGATTCGATCGGACGCGCGACCGAGATGGGCAAGCCGGTTCTGATGGTCCCCGGCATCGGTGGCCTCAACGCGATCTCGGTTCAGGCGCTGCAGATTTTCGCCTACGTGACCAAGACCGCCGCGAAGTTCGCCAACCCCATCCGACTCTGTTGCTTGGACCCGGCGGTTTACACCGTCGCGCAAGAGATCATTCGCGACGTGTACCAGGCGGAAGGCGTCCCCGAGAACTACGATCCGGACTCGGTGCGCTTCATCTCCGACCGCCAGTTCGCGTTTGCGGCCGGCGTCTCCGGCATCATCCTTCGCGAGAAGACGGCCGCTGCCTTCCTCATGGGTGAGTTCTTCGCCGAGTCGCTCATCCTCGCCGAGACCCTCAACTCGATCGGCGCGATCCAGGTCGCCAGTTCGACGGAAATCACCCAAACGCCGTTCTTCGTCGCCGCCTGCGACTACGTCCTCATCGGTGACGAGTTCTACGCGGCCAGCGCCTACCTCAGCCGCCAGCCCGTGTTGGTCGGGTCGCTCGTCGGCCAGGACTGGTGCAAGCTTCTGATCGCCGCCTCCGTCCTGGTCGGCATGGGCGTCAACCTGGTGGACGGGTTCAAGAGGGTTCCAAAAGAAGAGGGCGCGACCGAACTGCGATTTCAGACAAAGGACGAACGGATGATCACGAAGTTCCTCAACCCTGAAAAGCCCGAATGGAAACCGGCGGGCACTCCGGACGCCACCAACGCGACGGGAGGTGGCGAATGATCCCCTTCCTCGCTCAGGTTGAAGCGCCCGAGTACAACATGTGGAACGCGAAACCGGGGACCCCCCAGTTGTGGATGGCGATCGCCATCGCGATGGTCGTTGGGTTCGCCATCATGGTCGCGATGCTCTACGCCCCGACGCGGATGCGAAAACCGATCGCCTCGGCCGCCATATTCCTCGCCGGTCTGTTCTGGGTGCTGGTCTTCCTCTTCCCGCAACCGATCGACACCCAGGTCAAGGTCGAGCAGCGTCCTCCCGGCTTCGTCCAGGGAATCTCTTTCTGGCTCGCCGACGCGATTCCGGTGGTCGGCACCTTCGCGAACATCCTCACCGCCTTCATCCTCGGTCTGGGCGTGTTCTCGCTCGTCCGCATCCACCTGCTTCGCGTCACGAAGAAGCAGCGGGACTGGCCGTTTAGCGTCGTTCTTCTGGTGAGCATCGTCGCGATGGCCTTCTTCGGGTACGCCGACTGGTACAGCCGACTCGGTCCCAACGCGCAGAAGATCGAGGAGAGTTGGCCGCTGACGGCGTACGGCAAAGACCTGCTCTTCGACGGCATGCTCCAGGTCATGGAGGCCGCGATGTTCTCCCTGATCGCGTTCTTCATTCTGTCGGCGGCCTACCGAGCGTTCCGAATCCGGTCCGTCGAGGCCACCATCCTACTGGCGGCGGCGATGATCGCCATGCTCAGCCTGATGGGCGCCGTCGTCGTCGGGTGGGACGGCTGGATCGAACAGGTCACGAACAAGGACCCGTTTCTCACGAACTTCACCCTCTCCTCGGTGAGCGGGTTCATCCGCGACAACCTACAGACCCCCGGCATCCGGGCGATCGACTTCGGGATCGGCCTTGGGGCGCTCGCGATGGGTCTGCGACTCTGGCTCAGCCTTGAGCGGGCGGGAGCGAACTAATGGCCAACACCGGCGTTTGGGACAAGCTACAGACGGTCGACCGTCGCATCCTCTACCTCCTGCTTATCGTCTTCGCCACCGTCTCCTTGTTCTTCAAGGTCACCGTGCCGACGAAGCCCGGAGAGCCGGTCAAGGACTTCTATCGGTCGGTGATGGACATCCCGGAAGGGAAGACCGTCATCCTCCAGTCCGACTTCACCCAATCCACGCGCGGCGAGAGTTCGGGGCAGATGGAAGCGTTGCTCCGAATCCTCATGCGAAAGAACGTGAAGTTCGCCCTCCTCTCGGTCGCGGACCCGCAGGCGCCTTTGGTGGCCCTGAACGTCATCCGCGCCATCAATCAGGAGCGAAAGGCAAAGGGCGAGCGCACCTACGTGGCCTGGGAGGACTTCGTGAACCTCGGCTACTTCCCGAACGCCGAAGGCACCGCGAACTCGATGGCGTCCAACCTGACCACCGCGATGGCCGGTCGGCGCGAGAACGCCCCCGGGAAAGGCCCGACCGACGTCTTCCAGTCGCCGGTTCTCCAAGGCATACGCGCCGTGCAGGACGTGCCCGCCTACATCAACGTGACGGGCTCCAAGACCTCGAACATCCTGATCGAGCGCCTCGGAAAGAAGGTCCCCTTCCTGGCGATGGTCACGGGCGTCATGGGACCGGAGACGCTGAACTACTATGCGTCCGGTCAAGTCAAGGGCGTCGTCATCGGACTCAACGGCGTCGCCGAAATCGAGACCCTTATGGACAAGGGCCTCAAAGCCGAGAACGGCCATCCGGCCGTCGCCGGATTCGAGGGCCAAATCAACCTGGGCCGGGGAACCGGTTATTACCTCGCCTTGCACGCGTGCCTCACCCTCATGATCCTCGCGATCGTGATCGGGAACGTCGCGATGGTTGTGACCCGGAGGAAGAAGTAAGCATGGACACGACGGGTTCGTATCCTCTGATCAAACTCACCGTCGGCGCGCTCTGCACCATCGGCTTGTACAGCGTGCTCTATAAGGAAACGAAGCTCTACCGTTTCTTCGAGCACATCTTTCTCGGGCTTGCCTCGGGCTGGGCGCTGTACTTCCTCTGGGGCGAAACGCTGAAGCCCACCTGGTGGGACCGACTGGTCGGTACCGTCGCCGAAGGCACCAACCCCGAAGTCCCGGGCTACTGGGCTTGGGCGTTCCTGTTGCCGATCGGCATCATGGCGTACTTCGTCTTCAGCAAGAAGCACAACTGGATCAGCCGCGTCCCGATCGGGATCATCCTCGGCCTATGGTCGGGTCAGCAGGTCCAGGTCTGGTTCACCCGCTACGGAGCGCAGATGGAGAACTCGATGAAGCCCATCGTGCCCAACACGTGGTCCTCCTTCATCGTGCCCGCGGACCCCGAACCGGGCGCTCTTTATCCGTCGCAAGCCATCGGCAACATCGTGTTCCTCATCACGCTCATCAGCGCGATGAGCTACTTCCTGTTCAGTTTCGAGACCAAGTCGAAGTTCTTCAACAAGATGACCCTTTGGGGCCGCTGGTTGCTTATGATCGGCTTCGGCGCGATCTTCGGCTCCACCGTCATGACGCGCTTCACGCTCATGATCGACCGAATGTACTACGTGTTCATCGAGTTCATGTGGCAAGGCCTGCTTCGCCGACCCTGATCGGCTCGCTCACGACGACCGCCGTCGCCCCGACTCCGGGCGGCGGCGGTTCCCGTATCGGGGGAGCCTAGTTGCCGGAGGAAACCCTGCATGCCGTCGTGTTGCGGCGCCGCGACAGCGGCGAGAACGACCGCTCCCTGACTCTGATGACCCTCGAACAGGGCAAGATCGAGGCCACGGCAAAGGGGGCGCGTAAGGCCGGATCGCGCCTTGGCGCGGCGAGCGAGCCCCTCGCCCATGTGTGTGCCCAGGTCAGCGTTGGCCCCAAGCGACGGTACGTCTCGCAAGTGAAGCCGCTGGGTTCGTTCAGCGCCGTGCGAGGCGACTACCAACGCTTGCACGGAGCCCTCGCCCTCTGCGAGCTTTACGCCGCCGTATTGCCCTTTGATCAGCCCGATCCCGAGGCCTACGACCTGCTTCTCCTATCTTTGCGCGCATTGGCCGACCACCCGCGACCCACCGTGGCCGCAATCTGGGCCGAGGTTCGGCTCCTCGAGACCGCCGGATTCGCGCCTCAGTTCGACCGTTGTGCGCAGTCGTCCGGACCCATCGGTGAGAACCCGGCATGGTTCTCCCCCCAAGCCGGGGGCTACGTGAGCGCCGAGTTAGCCGCCGGCTGCGCCGATCGGTTCCTCGTGTCGGCCGAAACCCTTCTGGGCCTTGCTCGGATTGGCGACCTCGAAGAACCTCCCGCGAACCTGAAGCGGTCGGACGAGGCCCTGGTCCTCCTCCATCGCTACTGGGTATCGGTCGCCGGCATGCGTCTGGCCGCCCACGAAGCTTTCCTCCAAGTCCTGTCCGAACCCTGATGTAGAATGCCGTGAATGGCTCGGAAGCCCCCGGACTGCCGATGATCGCGATCGCCCAGCCGACTTGGCGTTCGACTCTCCGCAAGTGGCGGGCGATTTTCAACGTCTACGTCCAGGACGGGCTGGCCTATCGCGCGTCCGGCTTGATCTGGGTGACCACCGACGTGGTCACCGCCGTCACGATGCCCCTCGTCTGGGCGGCGGCGAGCCAAGGTGGCGCGATCCGCGGGTTCGCCGCGTCCGACTTCGTCCTCTACTACCTCTGCATCCTCCTGCTGAGCGGTTTCGTCACGAGCCACATCATGTGGGAGATCGCGATGGAGATACGGGAGGGGCAGTTTTCGACGAACCTGGTGCGCCCGATCAGCTTCGCCCAGTACACCTTCTTCCGCAACCTGTCGTGGCGACTGATCCGGCCGCTCCTCTTCCTCCCGTTCTTTCTCCTGCTCGTCGTCGCCTATCAGGGACACCTCGTCGACGTCCGTCTTCACCCAAGTCCCGAGTTTTGGGCCTCCCTGGTGCTTGGCCACCTGGTCAGTTTCAACTTTGTGTTCACCATGGCGATGCTGGCTCTGTTCCTGCAGGAAGCACAGTCGGTGTTCGAGCTGTATTACTTGCCCATGCTCTTCTTGTCGGGCCAACTCTTCCCGGTCGCCCTGCTTCCCGCTTGGGCGAGAGCGCTCGCCCACCTCTTTCCGTTCTACTACACGACCGCTGTCCCGACCGAGATCCTGACCGGCCGCCTGGTGGGTCCAGCCGTCTCCACGGCGATCATCGGCCAACTTGTTTGGGTAGTCTTTCTTTACGGACTCGGTCGCGTGTTCTGGCGGTACGGCCTGCGACACTACACCGGGATCGGGATGTGAGGCGTGAGGCAACCGGTTTGAGGACGAGCACCGAGACGACTCTCGATATCTCGAAGGAGTTGCGGGCAAACCCGACCTTCCGTCTTCGCGTCGGAAAGGCCGTCGAAAGATATCGCGACCTGGTCTACCGGCTCGCCTACGCGATCGTCTTGGATCGCGAAGCCGCCCAAGACCTGACCCAAGAGGTGTTGCTCAAGGTCGTCCGGGAGTACCAAGTCGTCTCCCGGTTGCCCGAACCGGAAGCGTGGGTCCGTGCCGTGACCCTCCGTGCCTCCCTCAACGTCCGATGCCGCAAGCGCCATCATCAGGCCCTCGAGGACACCGTCGCGTCCGTTGACGACGATTCGGAGGGGGTGGCCGTCCGGCGCGTGATGGCGGGACTGGACCCGGAGCAGAGAGCGGTCATTGCCCTCTGTCTGTTCGAGGGGCTCTCCTATCGGGAGGCGGCCCTCGTTCTGGGCATCCCGGAGGGAACCGTCGCCTCGCGGCTCAGTGCGGCCCGCGCCGAGTTTCGTGATCGATGGGGGGAACCCGATGCATGAACATGAACCCTTCGACGAGGCGTCGAGGGCGTACCGGAATCTCGAAAGCGCGCGCGAACGCCGACGCGGCGGAAGGGTCGCCGTCGTTCGCCTGACGCGGAACTTCGAGCGAGTGCGTTTCGCCCTTCGGCTGGCCGTGGTCATGGTCCTTTTCGCGTTCGCGGCGGCCATCCTGTTGCGTGTCGGCACCGGACCCGAGCCGCCCCTGCGCGCCCTTCCTCCCGGTCTGGCGCCATAGAGGGCGCCCGCACCAGGCGGAGAGGATGAGTGGGCGCATCGGTCATTACGCGTTGGGGGTGGCCCTCGCGTGCCTCTTGGGGTTGCTCGTCACTCCCTCGTCGTACTGGGTCGTCAGGTTGCACGTCGGGGTTCTGACCAACGAGTGGCGGCTCACGCCTCTCGGCCCGAACAGACCGATCGGCGGTGAGCCCACCAGGCTTTGGAATCGGGAACTCGTCGAACGATCCGGGGCTGGGCCGTTTGTGTCCCAGTTGGTCCGTGCGACTCGCGCCGCAAACCCCCGCGAGCGACTCGCCGCCATCGACGCCATGGAGGCCGCGGTTCAGAACGATCACGACGCCGCGCGGGCCGTGATCGTGGTTCGGCATCGGGCCGCCTGGACCGCGCAGGGCCAAGCGCCCGGGCGGGCCGAAGCCCTCGTTGAGGCTTGCCGTCGTGCCATCCTCCTGGACCCGGGCAACGCCTTCGTGTGGCTCGCCATGGCCTATGCCCTCGTAAGTTCGAACGCCGAGGATGGCGACGTGTGCGAGGTCATCCGGCACGCGGCCTCCCTTGCCGAATACAGCGACTACATCGTCTACGAGGCGGAGACGGTCACCGGCGCTTTCCTGCGCGCCCGCGGCTATCGAGGCGAGTTCGTCGAGCAATCGGTGTTGCCCGATTCACTACCGTCCACCTCGGACGCGGTGTTCACCAGCGTCGCCGGTTGGGTCGCCCAACGCGGGCTCGCGAACAGCCCGATCGGCGACGCCGCCGCCGAGACCATCCGCCGAGCGTTCGTTGCCACCCGAACGGGCAGGGAACTGGCGCCCGTGGCTTCCGCGTTGCGGACGTTGAGAGACTCGCTTCCAGTGCTTCCTGGCGACTCGTCCTACGTGAAGCACGAAAAGGAGCGTCGCGTCGCCGGCTACAACGCGTACCTGGCGGAAATCGACGGGACTCTCAACCAGCTCCGAGACCGGCTGAACCTACCCCGGCTGAATCGCCAGGACCTGTCGATGGGCATCGTAGCACGGTCTTCTGTGCTTGGCCTGGTGATTGTGTCTGCCCTCGCCGGTGGTCTCCTCGTCCTGACGAAACGACGGCGCACCGGCCGCGACTGGACGCCATTCGCCGCCGCCGGTGCAGGCTTCTTCCTGGCATCGTGGGTCGCGGCGAACATGGTTGTTCCCCTGGTTCCCGCCGCCTTGTCTGTCCTGCTGAGCCTCCCTGGCCTGAAGGGTACGCCGCGCTGGGCGGTCTCCGCCATCGCTTTGTCGAGCGCGATCTGGGCGGTCGGAGCCGTTCCCG
This sequence comes from Fimbriimonadaceae bacterium, assembly GCA_026129685.1. Taxonomy (GTDB): domain Bacteria; phylum Armatimonadota; class Fimbriimonadia; order Fimbriimonadales; family Fimbriimonadaceae; genus UBA2387. Next base: position 279,621 of record JAHCHO010000006.1, on the reverse strand, counting down.
TCTCGCTCGCCCCGACCCTCGTCCTGGTCCTCGCCCTTGTCGCCAACGCCCTGCCATCGGCGCGTTGTTCGCCCGCGATCGCCATGCCGCTGGTCTCGATCCTGGTGGTCGGCACGTGGGTGCTAAACGAATCGGCCGCCGCGCCGCCCGAAATCCGGTCGGCCTTCGCCGTCCTGTTCGTGCCAGCCCTGCTTGGCCTGACCGCAAACTCGAGGAGGGAGCGCACCCACATGGCAATTGGACTGACGATGGCGTTCGCTTCGGTCTCTTACCTGTGGGCGGTCACCGTAGAGATCCGGACGAACGAGGTCCTACGCGCGACCGAGGCCGGTTGGAGGTACGAGATCGAGCGCGCGAAGAGCGAGTCCGTCATCGAGACGGTCAGCCCAAGTTAGTCCTGGAGCGGGATGACCGCTTCGAAAGTGCTGCCGGTATTCAGCTCGCTCGTCACTCGCACCTGCCCACCGTGCGATTCGACCAGGTGCTTGACGATGCTGAGTCCCAGACCCGTGCCCCCGCTTGCCCGACTACGAGCTCGGTCGACGCGGTAGAACCGCTCGAAGATTCGCGCCAAGTGCTCGCTGGCGATACCCACCCCGGTATCGCGGACCCGCAAAACCGCTTCCCGGCCGTCCGAGGCTAAGCTCACGTGAACACTCCCCTCGTTCGTGTACTTGATCGCGTTGTCGACCAGGTTGAGCGCAACTTGTGTCATTTGCGCCGAGTTGGCGGTCAGGACGAGTTCCTCCGGCCCCTCGTAGACCAGATCGAGGCCTTTCTCGCGCGCCTTGAACGAAAGCTGGGTGACCACCGACCGCACCACCTCCGCCAGATCGCAGTCCTGCTTTCGGATGGGACTCGACTCGGCAGCGCTCAGGATCAGGAGGTCGTTCGAGATCATCGACAGCCGATCCACCTCGCTGACGATGCGTTCGAGATAGCGCGACGTCGTCCCGGCGTCCAAATCCGGGTCGTCGTGCAACGTTTCGGCCATCGTGCGGATAATCGTGAGGGGGGTGCGCAACTCGTGCGAAACGTTGGCGACGAAGTCCGTACGCATGCGCTCGAGGCGACGCAAGTTGGTGATGTCCGTCAGGGACAAGACGCATCGCGCCGGATCCAACAGGTCCCGCCAGACCACCACCTGGGCGATTCGGTCCTCCGGGAAGCGAAACGGCAGTTCGGCGCGGTGGACCCCGCCTTCCCGGAGCGCCGTTTGCACCAATCCCTGCAACTCGTAGGACAGCGTGACCTCGAGAATCCCGCGTCCCATTCCGTCCTGGATTCGGAACGCTTCGCGGGCGGCCCGGTTTGCGAACTGCAGGGAGGCGCGTTCGTCGCAGATCATCACGGCGACCTCCAACCCGTCCGCCATCGCGTCCACCGCCAACTCGCGCTTGGCAAGTTCGGCCCTCAACGACTCCACCCGGCTCCGCTCCACGAAAGTCTCCGCGAGCATGAGGTCCCCGGTCCGGACGGCCTGCCAACCCAAGGAAGCGACGACCAGCAGTCCCATCAGGCAACCCGCTCCGAGGTTCGGTCGTCCGGTAGCGAAGGCCGTCACCGTCGCCAAGAACAGGATTCCAGCGACAATCCATGCGGTCGTGCGAACGCCCGTCGGATGCAGGAGCCGTGAAGTCACCGACCTTAGGGACGGATGGGAAACCCGATTCGGCGTAACGTCGCCGGGTAACGTTCCCGCATGAACTCATGCGTCGTCCACCGGGGGTTTGCTCGATGAAACGCATCGAGGCGATCGTCCGCGTGAGCAAACTCGAGGCCGTAATGGCGGCGCTCGACGAAGCCGGGGTCGCCGGCCTGAGTTGCGAACAGGTGCGCGGCTACGGACGCCAGTTCGGCAGGACGGACAAATACCGGGGTAGCACCTACGCCGTCAACCTCCTGCCCAAGATGCGCATCGAGGTCGTCGTCAAGGACGAGGACCTAGAGCCGGCCCTGGAGGCGATTCAGGCGGCGTCCGCCACCGGCGAGATCGGTGACGGCAAGATCTTCGTGAGCGAGATCGTCGAGGCGGTGCGCATTCGCACCGGCGAAAGGGGCGACGCGGCCCTCGGTTGATCCGGAAGTTCCCGATTTGCCGCTTCTGCCGAAAAAAGTCAAAAAACCTCTTGGCAAATCGCGCCGCGTGTGATAGAGTACTCCCAACCGACGAATCGAGGCCTCGCGCACTCGTTCGCGGTTTTAGAGCCCGCTAGAGGCTCGAAGGAGGACAGAACCTTGGTACGAAACACGCTATTGATCGCGGCGCTTGCCGCTTCGTCGTTCGCTTTCGCCGCCGACTATGGCCCCGGTTCGGGTGGAAACATCCCCGACGCCAGCGCCGACAACACTCTCGGCAGCCAGGGCACCATCACCAGCACGATCAACGTCGCCTCGGGCGCCACGATCACCAGTTTCAACAGCGTCACCGTCAACGGCCTGTTCCACACGTGGGCCGGCGACGTCGTGATGACCCTCACCAGCCCCACCGGTACGGTGGTCACGCTCGTAAACCGGGTCGGCCAGACGGTCTCCCTCTCCGGCTTCGGCGACAGCTCCAACTATGGCAGCGACGGGGCCGCCCCCCTCACCGGTCGAACCTACACCTTCGTGGATTCCGGCGGACTCGACCTTCTGACCGCCGCCACCGCCGCCGGTGCCACCGTTGGCATTGCCGCCGGCACCTACAACCGCCAGAACCACCCCATCGCGGGCGCCCCGTTCAACACGACCAACTCGTTCGCGACCCTCACTGGTCAGACGCTGGGCGGCAACTGGACCCTGACCGCAAGCGACTGGGCCGGCGGTGACACCGGCGGGTTCAGCAACTGGACCTTCAACGCCGACGCCGTTCCCGAGCCGGCCAGCATGGCCTCGCTCGCCCTTGGTTTCGGCGCCCTTGCCGCGCGCCGACGCCGCAACCGCAAGTAAGTCGGGCTGTTCGGAGGAAAGCGTTTTGGCCGGGTCGTCTGGTTGGCCGACCCGGCCAAGCGTCGTCTGAACCATGCTCGAGTTGGACCGGTACGAGAAACTCCGCGCCCGACCCCCTGGGCGAGCGGTCATGCGCCAGTCCTGGCGCGACCTGCTCTTCCTCCACTTTCGTGCCGACCCCGCCGTCGTCCAAGCTTCGTTGCCCTTGGGCTTTACGGTCGACACGTTCCCCGACTCGGGCGGTCGCGAGCACGCTTGGGTCGGGCTGGTCGCTTTCCGCATGCAGGGAATCCGCCCAACCCTCGGGTTTCCGTTGCCTTGGCTGTCCGCCTTCCCCGAGACCAACGTCCGTACCTACGTGACGCGAAACGGCGGCGCGCCCGGCGTATGGTTCTACCGCCTCGACGCCGCTCGATGGCCCGCGTGCGCGTTCGCCCGCCTCGCCTTCGGCCTGCCCTACGTTCATTCGACGATGAAGACGTCGTCGGCCGGCAACCTCGTTCGCTACCGATCCGAAACGGAGGGACCGCCCTGCGCCCAGCTGTCCCTCGATGCCTTTGTCGGTGCACCCGTTGCCGCTCCGCCCGATTCGCTCGAGTTCTTTCTGGTCGAGCGGTACCTCCTCTACTCCGTTCGTCGCGGACGGCTGTGTTCCGGGCGCGTCGCCCACCCGCCGTACCCCCTGCGCAACGCGCGCGTACTGGGCGGACACCAGAATTTGACCGATGCAGTGGGTTTCCCGGCTCGACCGTGGGATCACGTCTGCTTCAGTCCGGGCGTCGACGTCGAAGTGTTCGGTCTGCGGCCAGGATGAACAGCGCCGCCCCCGCCAGGTCGATCGCCACATCGAGCGGTTGCGCGTTTCGGCCGGCGGACATGGACTGGCGCGCCTCGTCGAACGTCGCGAACCCCGCCACCCAAGCGAGGGTCGCGGCGGGCCAACGGTGCGCGTAAGGTGAGGCGGCGACCGCCCGCAACGCGGACGTCGCCGCGAGCGCAAGGCACCCGTAGAACGCGACGTGAACCGACTTTCGGGTCGCCACGACCACGACCTCCGCCGTCTGCGGGTCTAGGCCACGATCCAACAGCCACTGCACGAACGGGCTCGCCCCACCCTTGCCGCCGCTAAAATACGCCACCGCCAGCGTCAGGACGACGACCGTGGCGATCGTGGGCACCGGGACCGACGGACGAGCCGCGACCAGGGAGGAGGCGCACCCGACCGCCAGCACGAAGGTTGGCACCGCCCCTGGCAGTTGGCCCAAGTTCGATCGACCAACTTCGGACACCGCCCAGCCGAACACCGCGAGGCCCATGACGGCGGCGAACAACCCCCAGGCGCTCGCGGACCGTTTCCTGTCCGAAACAATCGCCAAGGCGCACCCCGTCCCCAAGACCGCAAGGGCGAGCGGCGCGGTCGCCAGGCCCTGGTAGCGCGCGGCGTTTACGACCGAGAACGCCACCGCCAGGCATAGGCCGGCGGCGAACAGGGCGAGGGGTCCCGAAAGCGCGCGCTTCACGACAAACGATCATAGCCCGCCCGGCCAAGGGGCGAGCCACGATCGAGTCTAGGAAGCCTCAGCGCTCGGCGCGGGCCTTGCCGCCCTTTCCCGGCGACGCCGAGTCCGTGACCGGTGCCACGTTCGGCGGGTCTTGGCGGCAACCCACTATCGGGAAGGACGCGACGAGAAGGAGCAGAACGACCCAGAGACGCTTCACTACGGACCGCACCCTTCGACCGTCGAACCGAACCGATAGTTGAACTCCGAATCCGGCCGGAAGAAGCTCAAGTAATAGGGAGACGTCGGGCTGGTTCGACATCGATGGTAGGCGATCTGCGTCCCGTCCGCCTCGTAGCGTCGTGCCGGGTCGTCGTAGCTGTTGACGTCGCTGAGAGAACCGCCGGGGTTCAGTTGGCGGTACCGAGCCGAAGAATCGGACGCCACGAAGATCATCCCGCGCCCGTGGACCCACACTGTGTCGAGGGCATCCACGTACGCCGCCCAAACCGCGTCGCTTCGGCCCGCGTTCATCGTCGCCCCGGCCTGAGGCACGCCGCCCGGGTTGAATCGGCAGGGCGCCGCCGTGAGCGCGTTGCAGCGTAGCGCCGGGTTCTGGTCGCCGTACCCGCGCACGTTCATCTTGAACTCGCCCTGCCAGAGCATGGTGAGTCGCGAAGGCTGGGCGATCGCGCTCAGCGTGAAGGTGCTGAGAAGACCGTTGAGCGTGAAGTTCGTGTTGTGGATCACGCCGCCGATCGGGTTCGCATAGTTCGTCCCGGGAACGTCCGTGACCCCCATCCCACTCGCCTCGAGAATCTTGTAGTTCTTGCGGTATGGCTCGGTCGAGTTCTGCCACACCATCGTGTCGTCTTCGGGGAAGCCGTCCCAACCGGCCGGCACCGCCGGGTAGTAGTTCCAGAGCGGCGCGCCCGGGTTGCCTGTCTGGCTCCCAAATCGGTCGTCCACCGGATGGCCCATCGGAAGGCCGTCGTCGTTATCGCCCGCGTAAAGAAGCAGGGCCAACCCCGTCTGCTTCGCGCTCGACAGGGTCGAGGTCTTCTGGGCGGACTCCTTCGCCTGGGCGAACACCGGGAACAGGATGGCGGCAAGGATGGCGATGATCGCGATCACGACGAGCAGTTCGATGAGGGTAAACGCACGACGCATGGTAGTTACCTCCGGCAAGACACCGTCACTATAAGGCATATGGACTCTTTGGTCAAGATGGACGGTCGAAAATCGATGAGGATGGTCCAGCCATACTCCGTTCGATGAAGGTTCGCGCCGCCGTTTTCGAGGGGCCGGGGCTCCCGTTTCGCATCGAAACGCTCGATCTGGCGCCGCCCGCCAAAGGCGAAGTCCTGGTGAAGGTCCGCGCGGCGGGCGTTTGCCACAGCGACTGGCACCTGATGACCGGCGCGACGCGCCACCCGGTCCCCGTCGTTCCGGGCCACGAAGGAGCGGGCGTCGTCGAGGCCGTTGGTTCTGGCGTCTCGTCGGTCCGGGTCGGCGATGCCGTGGCGCTGAACTGGGCGCCTTATTGCGGCGATTGCTTCTACTGCCGACACGGCCGAACCGGCATCTGCCGTGCCTACGTTGGGCCGATCTGGGCAGGGACGATGCTGGACGGCACGACTCGCCTCTCGCGGCGCGGGTCCCCCGTCTACCATTTCAGTGCCCTCGCCTGTTTCGCCGAGCGAACCGTGGTTCCAGCCGTATGCTGCGTTCCCCTCCCGGAGGTCCCCTTCGAGATCGCGGCGGTGATCGGATGCGCCGTCACGACCGGAGTGGGTGCCGTCCTGAACACGGCGCATGTTCAAGATGGGGAATCGGTCGCGGTCTTCGGAGCCGGCGGCGTCGGACTCAGCGCCCTCCTCGGGGCGAAACTGGCCGGAGCACGGCCCCTCATCGCGGTGGACCGAGATGTGAAACGCGGCATGGTGGCCGACTTCGGCGCCGACCGGTTCGTGGAAGCCGGCCCCGGGGTGGATGAGACCGTTCGATCCCTTTGCGACGGTCGTGGTGCGGACGTCTGCATCGAGTGCGTCGGCCTTCCGGAAGTTCAGGAGCATGCGTTCCGAGCCACCCGTCCGGGCGGAAAGTTGGTCCTTGCCGGCCTCGCGCCCATGGGGTCCGCTACCAACCTCCCCGGCGCCGAGATCGTGCGCCAGGAGAAGGCGATCCTCGGCAGTTACTACGGAACCTGCCGCCCCGACCGCGACTTCCCGCTGTACGCCGCGCACTGGCGCGCGGGTCGACTCCCGCTCGACCGTCTCATCGGCCGGCGGTACCCGCTCGAGTCGATCAACGAGGCCTACGCCGACATGCTGTCCGGGACGGCGACCCGCGGCGTCATCGTGTTCGACTGAACTCGCCGTCCACGTGCAACGTCTTCTCGTGTGTGTAAAGCGCCGTGCCCGGTGCCGCTCCGCGCGGACGACGCACGTGCTTCTTGAGCGTGTAGTCGACCGGCACCATCGTCGAGTGCTTGAGGGGGCTGTTGCGCACGGCGACCTCGGCCGCGTAGCGCAACGCTTCCGGTCCGACCCGCTCGGGTTTGTTCCCCGTCTGGATGATCACATGGGCCGACACGCCCCCCCGCACGTGAAGCCACCAGTCGTTCGGGCGCGCAACCCGGGTGGTCAGGTAGTCGTTGGCCGTCGCGTTCTCCCCGTAGAGCACCCGTACCCCCCCCGGTCCCTCCAACTCGCGCACCCGGTGACCCTCGTAGGGCCGATCCTCGGGCCGATTGGGGACGCCGAGCGGGTGGAGCCATCTGCGCCGCAACGCGTCGCTCTCAAGGTCGGCTAACTGGTCGAGAGTCGCGGCGTGGCGAACCTGGCTGAAGAACGCGCGCAACTCCTCGAGGCCCTCTTGCAGCACCCGGCGGCGTTCTTCGACGTGGCCCGCATTGGCGCGGGTGCGCTTCGCCCGGTCGAAGAGCGCCTGGGCGTTCTGAATCACCGTCCGCTCTGGGTCCAGGGGAATCCGACGCGCGTTGCCATCATAGTCGAACAAGTCCGCGACGGCGGCTCCCGACGGGATTGTGTGGGCATAGGTGAGCAGCAGTTCGCCCGTCCGCTGATGCTCTCCCGCCCTGTCCAGGGCGGACCGAGCCTCGCTGAGTTCTCGCAACGCCACTTCCCGCGCCAGCACGACCCTCTCCAGTCTGCCCAGCAGGCGATGGCGCAAGGCTTCTGCCTGATCGACCTCGACCTCGTGGCCGAACCCCTCCTCCGCGCCCTGCGAGTAGGAGGCGATCGGCACGGAGGCGAGCCGCAGAACGTCGAGCGGAAGGGGATAGGCGCCGACGCCGGGCGCTAGGCAAGGCTCGATCGCCCCCTCCAAAAGTGCTCGGCGTGCCCGGGCGGCCCCCCCGGCCCCGGCCGCCTCGATCCACTTCCGCAAGAACGGACCAAAACGGGGTTCGCCCGCGTCTTCCACGACCGGTGGGAGGCGGTAGCTCTGTCCGGGAAGGATCGGCCGCACCGACTTCGAGGCGCCGACCCACTTCGCGGCGGCGACCATGCGCCCCCCGGGCTCCGTCAGCACGACGTTCGAGTGCTTGCCCATCAGCTCCACGATGAGACGGTGCTCCCCCTTCTCCCCGCCGAAGTCCAACTCCAGCATCCGGTCCCAAGCGATCTGCCGCACCGCGATCAGCCGACCGTCCACCACCCTCGACCGAAGGGCCTCCCCCAGTTTGCCGAGCGGGACCTTGGTCGCCGGTCGCGAGACGAAGTGCGATCGCGCGTGGAGCGCGTCCCAAGAGAACAACAGCCAGCGACTCTCACCGGCGTACAGGTTCAGGCACAAGGTGTGCTCGTTGACCTGCTGCACCTTCTGCACCCTCGCCCCGACCATCGGCGACACCTCGCGGACTACCGCCGCCAAGCACAGATTGTCGAAGGGAATGCGCATCGCCTACTGCAAAGGGTAGCCGAGAAGGTGAGCGACGAGCGAAACGATTCCGTAGACGATCAGCGCGCCCGCCATGACCTGAAGCATCCCGCTCGCCAGAATCCGCCTTGGGATCGTGGTTCGCTGGTCGGCCTGCGTCCGCAGGATCTCGAGCAGTTCCTCGCCGGAGCGAATCCCCATCGCCAGGTGTTTGTCGCTCGGCGGTCGCGTCGTCACCCAGTACTGGAACAGGCCGCCGACCGGGCGCCAGAGCAAGAGGGTCGCCGCCGCCGCCAAGATCAGACGGAGGCGGGGCTCCGGAACGAAGGTCCATCCCGCCAGCGCCAAGAAGAGGCTGATCCCGACCGCGAAGTTCGTGCCGCACCGGGGATGGACCCGAGGCATTCGCCGGACGATCGCCGGGACAAGGCGCTCGCCACGCTCGATCGCGTGCACCACCTGATGCTCCGCCGCGTGAATGCCCGCCAGGGGCATCGCTCGCATCGCCACAAGAAACACCACCAACGGTGCGAGGTCCACGAAGTACGGTATGGCCGGCTCCGGCAATCCTCGGTCGGACAACCAAGGAACGAGCAGGTCGGTGGCGATCGCCGCTCCCGCCAGAATGGTGAACAGCAGCGCTCCGGTGGACATGAGGGCGAGGTCGCCCGCCCCCGCTCGCACCGAGCCGTTCGTCAAGTAGACCCCGAACGGGGTCGCCATCCCGCCGATCGCCCGCGGCCGGGGCTGGCGAACCGTCGGACTCGCGAGGTCGGCGGGCGTCAGCACCCCGACGACCGCTCCTTCGCCGTCGAGCACGACCATGAACTCGGTTCCGCGGTCGTCGAACTCACGCAACGCGGCCGCGCCGGAGGCGGTCGAAGGCACCGTTACCCCCACCTGGACGAACTCCTTGATCGGTAGGAAGGGCTCGGTGCCCTCGCCGAGACGCGCCAAGATCGCACGCTGCCCGAACACGCCGCAATAGCGCCCGTCCTCGACCACCGGAATCGCGGGCAACGCCGACTGAGAGAGGCGCGAAGCCGCCCGCTCGATCGAGTCCGAAGCGTTGAGCGCGACGATCGGCTGCGCCAACCGGCCCACGGGGGCCGTGAACGGGTCCTGCCCGAAAGGCGTCCTTTGGGACCGGTCGTCGGCGGTGAATTCCGGATTCGGCATAATGATCGCGGTGCGGCCGCTCCAAGGTCGACGACGCCCTCTCGTTACGCCGCCGCGCTAAGTTTACGCCAGACGGACCCCTCGGGTGCCCTGGCGTCCAAGAGAGGCGCGCATGAGGCGGCAGGTCGACGACTGGTTTCGGAATGACCGGGGCGAACGCCCCTGGCTTCGTAGCACCCCCCAGGCCCCCTGCGGTCTTGCCGGTTCGGTCCGACGAGGGTCCCGAAGGGCCGAAAACCCCGCCGGGAACGGATGCTATAGTGACCTCGGAGTCGGCTACCGGTGGAATCGGGGCAGGCGGTCGACGCGATCCGAAGGAACGCCGAAGCCCGGCCAATGGGCCCCGTTGCGGTCGCGCGCTTCGAGCCGACGGAGAACAGCATGAGAATTGGCGTATTGACAGGTGGCGGTGACGTCCCAGGACTCAACCCTTGCATCAAAGCGGTCGTCGATCGCGCGGTCGAAGAGGGACACGAGGTGGTCGGAATCCGCCGGGGATGGTGGGGCCTTCTCCACCTTAACCCTGACGATCCCGACACCCACGACGCGTGCTTCATTCCCCTTGACAAGGGAAAGGTCCGGACCATCGACCGTACCGGTGGCACCTTCCTTCACACGAGCCGCACCAACCCCCAGAAGGTCCGGCCCAAGGACGCTCCTGTGTTCCTGATGGATCCGAACGCCCCGGCTCCGGACCCGAACTCCATCCTCGACTTCACCCCCCACGTCCTTAAGAATCTCGAGTGGTTGGGCATCGATCGTCTGATCCCGATCGGCGGCGACGACACCCTGAGTTTCGGAGAGCGACTGCACCGTGAGAACTTTCCGGTCGTCGCGATTCCTAAGACCATGGACAACGACGTGTACGGTACCGACTACTGTATTGGGTTCGGCACCGCCGTCACGCGTAGCGTTCAGTTCATCCACCAACTCCGCACGAGTACGGGCTCGCACGAGCGCATCGCCGTCATCGAGCTGTTCGGACGCAACAGCGGAGAGACCAGCCTCATCAGTTCATATCTCGCGAGCGTGGACCGCGCGCTCATCTCAGAGGTGCCTTTCGACGTTGAGAAACTGGCCGACCTGGTGATGCGCGACAAGAAGGACAATCCGAGCAACTATGCGATGGTAACGATCAGCGAGGGCGCGCACTTTCAGGGCGGCCAGGTCGTGGAATACGGAGAGGCAGACGCGTACGGACACAAGAAGCTCGGAGGTATCGGCGAACTGACCGGCGAGGCGCTGAAGAAACTCACGGGTGAGCATATCATCTACCAGCAGGTCAGCTACCTCATGCGCTCGGGTGCCCCCGACGCTCTCGACCTGATGGTCGGCGTCAACTACGCGAACCTCGCCGTTTCCCTAATGACGAGCGGCGTGAGCGGGCGAATGGTCGCCCTGCGCGATGGATCCTACACCCACATCGCCATGAGCACGGTGACCAGCGGGCTCAAGCGTGTGGACGTTGGAGAACTCTACGACGTCAACGAGTATCGGCCGAAAGTGCGGCATGTGCTTGGCAAACCGATGTTCCTGTACTGAGCTACCTCGAAAAGCGGGCGAGGGCTCGCACCGAGCGACCCTCGCCCCGTACCCGTCTCGTCGTTACCAAGGACGAACAACCAATGATCTACGAGTCAATCTATGAGTTGCGGCAGGACCTAAAGTCCGCCGCGACGGTCTCCGGTGACACGGTGACCGTGATCGATCTGGATAAGCTGCAGGGAAGCGGCATCGACCGACTGGCGCGCACGGCCGCCTTTGGGACCGAATCGGTCAAGGACTACGCGCGTTGGATGATATGGGAGCTGGGCCAGGTTTTGGGGGCTCGACCGGCGAGCATCCACGAGTTCTACGTCGGACGCGCGAAAGGGCTATGGTCCGACCGGACCGTGCCCGCGATGAACATTCGCTTCACGACCTACGACACATGCCGCGCGGCCTTTCGAGCCGCGAAGAAGACGAACGCGGGTGCGATCGTGTTCGAACTGGCCCGTAGCGAAATGAGCTACACCGAACAGCCGCCCGTGGAGTACAGCGCGATGGTGATCGCGGCGGCGATCAAGGAAGGCTACTTCCATCCGCTTTTCATTCAGGGCGACCACTTCCAGGTGAAGGCGTCCAAGTACAAGACGGACCCCGAGGGCGCGATCCAAGAGGTCAAGGACCTGATCACCCAGGCGATTCCCGCGGGCTTCTGGAACATCGACATCGATACCAGTACCCTTGTGACGTTGGATCCACCAACCCTCAAGGAGCAGCAGTTCCACAACTACCACCGATCGGCGGAGTTGACGAAGCACGTTCGAGACCTTGAGCCGAGGGGCGTCACCGTGAGTCTGGGTGGAGAGATCGGCGAGGTGGGCGAGAAGAACTCCACCCCCGAAGAGCTCAGAGCCTACATGGATGGGTACGTCGAAACGCTGCGCGCCCTTGGCGACTTTGTCGGCCTAAGCAAGATCAGTGTCCAGACCGGGACGAGCCACGGCGGCGTGGTCTTGCCCGACGGATCCATCAAGGAGGTCGCCGTCGATTTCGACACCCTCGAAGTGCTTGGCCGCGAGGCCTGGCGGTACGGGGCGGGCGGCGCCGTCCAGCACGGGGCGAGCACCCTGCCCGAGGAGATGTTCCACCGGTTCCCGGCGATCCAGACCCTCGAAATTCACCTCGCGACCGGCTTCATGAACATGTTCCTCGACGCGCCCAAGTTCCCGGCAAGGCTCAAGGACACCATCCACAAGTTCCTCGACGCCTCGGCGCAGGACGAGCGCAAGCCAAACATGACCGACGCGCAGTTCTACTACAAGACGCGCAAGAAGGCCATCGGTCCGTTCAAGCCCGAGATGTGGGGTCTGCCTTGCGAGGTAAGAGAGGCCCTCTACGGCGCCCTGGAGGAGAAGTTCGCCTTCTTCTTCCGCCAACTCAACGTGGTGGACACCCGATCGCTGATCGACTCGATCGTCACCGTTGTCGAGTGCCACCGGCCCAAGCCCAAGTCGGGTAGGGAAGTCGGCGACGACCTTGGCCTGAGCGACTGAGCCCAGAACGACCGACAATCGAGTGGGTCCGGCTTCGCGGTCGGACCCATCCTGGTTCAAGCCTATGAAACGGATTGGAGTCTTGACGAGCGGCGGCGACGCCCAGGGCATGAATGCGGCGCTCCGGGCCGTTGTCCGAGCCGGCCTGGACCACGGTGCCGACGTGTTCGCCATCATGGAGGGCTACCAGGGTCTCGTGCAGGGCGGTGAGGCCATCCGCCCGATGGAATGGGGCTCCGTCGGAGGAATCCTTCAGCGAGGGGGCACCGTCATCGGAACGGCGCGCAGCAAAGAGTTTCGTACTCGAGAGGGCCGACTCCGGGCGGTCGAAAACTTGATCCGGTTCGGGATCGATGGCCTGGTGGTCATCGGCGGCGACGGAAGTCTGACCGGCGCCGACACCCTCCGTGCGGAATGGTCCGAACTTGTGGCCGAACTGCGCGGTACCGGGCGCATCGAACCCGATGAAGCCGACCGCTACCCCCACCTCGCCGTCGTCGGTCTCGTCGGCTCGATCGATAACGACTTCTGGGGTACCGACATCACCATCGGCGCCGACAGCGCCCTCCACCGCATCGTGGACGCCATCGACGCGATCGGTAGCACTGCCGCCAGTCACCAGCGCTCGTTCGTCGTCGAGGTGATGGGACGAAACTCGGGTTACCTGGCCCTGATGAGCGCCCTCGCAACCGGGGCCGACTGGGTCCTCATCCCCGAGAGCCCGCCCGACGTCGACGACTGGGAAGGGAAGATGTGCGAGGTGCTGAGCGCCGGCCGAAAAGCGGGCAAGCGCGACAGCATCGTTATCGTCGCCGAGGGCGCGATCGACCGGAACGGCAATCGCATCGGCGCCGAACACGTCCGTCAGGTCCTCGCCGACCGTCTGGGTGAGGATGTGCGCCTCACGATCCTCGGCCACGTGCAACGGGGCGGCGCACCGAGCGCGTACGATCGCACGATGAGCACCCTCGTCGGCGTCGCCGCCGTCGAAGAGCTCCTCGGAGCGGCCGCCGACTCGGTCCCCCAGGTTATCGGGATGCGCCGCAACCGCGTGATCGGGCGACCCCTCATGGAGTGCGTCGCGCGCACCCAAGACATCAACCGAGCGATCCAAGAGCGCGACTTCGCCCGTGCGATGGACTTGCGGGGTCGAGGGTTCGCCCAGTCCTTCGCCATCCAGAGGACCTTGGTCCGGTCGCTGCCTCACGCGCCCGATCCCGAGCGGCGCCGGCTCCGAATTGGGGTCCTGAACGCGGGCGCGCCCGCCCCCGGCATGAACGCCGCCGTCCGTGTCGCCGTGCGACTCGGACTGGATCACGGTCACGACGTCCTCGGCATCGAGGGCGGGTTCCGTGGGCTGATCGAGAACCGGATGCGGTCCTTCGCTTGGATGGACGTGGACCACTGGGCCTCCCTGGGGGGTGCCGAACTCGGCACCGGCCGCGTCCGCCCCAGCGGCAAGGACCTGTACGCGATCGCTCGCACCCTAGAAGAGCGCGCCCTTGACGGGTTGCTCGTGGTCGGAGGATGGTCGGGCTACGACGCCGCCCTCACCCTGGTGCGGGAGCGAGGGAACTTCCCGGCCTTCGCGATCCCGATCGTCTGCGTCCCCGCATCGATCAACAACAACCTGCCCGGCAGCGAGGTGAGCATCGGGGCCGATACCGCGCTCAACAGCATCGTGGACGCTCTGAACAAGATCAAGCAGTCGGCGGTCGCCTCCCGACGATGCTTTGTCGTCGAGGTCATGGGCCGCCGGTGCGGCTACCTGGCCTTGATGGCGATGCTCGCCGGGGGGGCGGAGCGGGCCTACCTTCACGAGGAAGGCATCACCCTCGACGGCCTTCACCAAGACGTGGCGATGCTCAACGATGGCTTTGCGCGCGGAAAGCGTCTCGGTGTCATGATCCGCTCCGAACGCGCCCACCCGATCTACACCACCCAGTTCATCGCCGACCTCCTCGAAGCGGAGGGTGGTGACCTCTACGAGGTGCGAAGGTCCGTCCTGGGACACCTGCAACAAGGTGGCGACCCGACGCCGTTCGACCGTATCCTGGCCACCCGTTACGTCTACCGAGCGATGGCCACGCTCGAGGACCTGGCCCTACAGGGAGAGATCGAAGCCGTCTGCGTCGGCCAGATCGGAAGCGAGTCGCGCGTGAGCCCCTTGGAGGACATCGTGCGCGCGTACGACGTCGAAAACGAGCGGCCCAAGAAGCAGTGGTGGATGGACCTTCGGGCCACCGCCGCGATGCTTGCCCAGCCCGGACCCCGAGTCGAACCTAACCCGGCTTCGAGCGAAGGGCGATAAGAAGCGCTTTTCTCGCCAGACGGTAGCGAGCCGGGTCCTTCTCGTAGTCGTCGAAGCCCCGGAACGCGGTACCGGTTACGACCCGGAAGGCCGCCGGGTCGTGGCGTTCCAGCATCCTTAGCATCTCTACATCCTCCATCCCGATGCGATGCGCCTCGAAACGCGTGCCGCTCCATGGGACGTCCGCGCCTGGGTAGAGCACGTTCGTATCGCCGGCCGGAAGGCTGTCGGCGTAGTTGTCCGGTTGATCAGGGTGCGGCACGACGCTCTGCTCGAATGGTCTGTCGCCGTGATGGTTGAGCCCCCAGTGCAGGAACCCCTCCAGTCCGAAGGCGGCGATGCCCCACCCAAGCATCACCGGTCGCAGCCTTTCTTGATCCAGCAGCCGGTTCACCCAGGGACCGCCCGGTGCGAGGCACGTGTAGACCATCACTCGGTCGCCAAGTCGCCGCTGAACCTCGAAGAACTCACGGTGCTTCTGAAACTCCTGCAGTTGCGGGCACCACACGTCCACCGAACCCACGACCTGAAGGCACATCGTCGCCTCAAGAATCGGTACGCCCGGGAGGTACTTGCGGATCTGTCCGACAAGGAGGCGATAGTCGGTCGAGTTCACCGTGGTCGGTTCGTCGGCGGCGTGTTGCAGAAGCCGATCCAGCCAGCCCTTCTTCGCAAGGAATCGACGGATCTGGCCGCACACCGAAGCGATCGTCTCCACCCCTTGCGGCGAGGTCGCCGGGGCTTTGTTCAGTCCGATCTCAAAGGTCGTCGCTTCCCACTGGCCGTCCTTGCGGCCCGCGATCGGCGCCCCTTCGATCCACCAGAGTCCGTGCCGCGAGAACGTGGCGACGTATCGGTCGAGTCGAGTCTCGTCGAGCACGAACGCGTCCCCCCGCCTTTCGAAGAAGTCGCCGCAGACGAACCAGAACGTGTTTTGCCGACCGCGCGCCATCATCGCCGCATAGGCGTCCAGCACCTTCCAGAACCCCTCGCTCCACAACGCCACTCGGTGGTCCCGGGCGATGTTGTGCACGCTGAACCAGTTCGTGTAGCGAACGCTGTCCCGCCCTACCTTGGGTACGACCACCGCATGAACCTCGATCCCGACGCTCACGCTCTGCTTGGCGGCGGCTTGGCTCATCTCGAACCGCAGGGCTCTCCGTCCCGTCGCGGCACGGACGTCCACGACGAACTCGACCCGGAACGCCGCCGTTGCGGACCCGAGCTTCGCATCGCCGTCCCAGGGACGAAGCGCCTCGTACACCCGAAACGGCGCCCGGCGTATGACGAACGGGTTGGTTCGCCCGTCCAGCGCTTCGGTCCGCTCGCCGAGACCCGTGTTACGTTCGACGGGGACGTCGATGAGCCGGTATAAGCGCAATCCCGCTGGACGGCGGCCGTCGACCGACGCTCGAACCGAGATCGCCTTGTCCGGCTCAAGGCCCGTCGCCAAGACGTGGAAGCCTGCGATCGTGCCTCGCGCGGCGTCAAGCGTCGTCAACGGAGCGACCGAGTCGACCGCCGAGTCGGGGTAGAGCGGCGCGAGTTCATCGACCGCCACAAGCGAGAAACTGGAAGCGGAGAGCGCAGGCATCGTCGTTCCCAACGTCGGACCGATCGCGACGAGCGCCAAGATCGGAATCCACTGCAACACGACCGAAGCCTACCCTCGGCCAAGGACCGGAATCGGGAGGTTGCTAGGCCGTCCAGATGTAGGGTTCTGCGTCCGTCAGAACCCGCCCGTGCTCTTCGACCGCCTCCAAGAGGTATTCCGGCAGGGTGAACGCGCCTTGGTGGAAGCGCGGGGTGTAGTAACGGTTCTGCACGCCTCGGGCCGCGTGACGGCGGGCGATCTCCTCGACCGTCAAGTTCAACGGATTCTCCTTCTTGCTCGCGACGATGAAGCCCCAGGGCATGAAGAATGTGCTCACGATCCCGAAATACCCGGCGACGTAAGGGAAGGTCTCCTTCATATCCTGCAGCGTCTTCATGCACGAGGCGAAGAGGTACGGATAGTTGCAGTTCGCGCAGCCGGCCTGCATCGCGAACACCCCATCGTCGCTCATTGCATCGGCGGCGATCTGGAAGTACTCCTTCGTGAAGAGGTAGATCGCGGGGCCACCTTCGAGCGGATCGGGAAGGTCGCTAAGGACCACGTCGAACCCGGCGCCTCGGTTCTCTTGCAGGTACTTTCGGGCGTCCGTGTGGAGGAGGGTCGTCCGAGGGTCGTCGAACGCCCCCTGGTGCCATTCGGGCATGTGCTCCTTCACCATATCGACGAGTTCCTCGTCGATATCCACCATGACCGCCTCATCCACCGTGTTGTGGCGCAAAGCCTCGCGCAAGGTCGCACCCTCGCCCCCGCCCGCCACCATGACCTTCCTCGGGTTGGGATGGAGGGTCATGGCGGGTTGCGCCATGCACTCGTGGAAAACATACTCGTCTAAGATCGAGCTCTGAATCTTGAAGTCGAGGAAGAGCGTCTTGCCGAAGCGCGGAATGTTGCAGATTTGGTACTCCTGGTACTGCGTCTTGCCCGCGACGAGCATTTCTTCGACGGTGAACTGCCACACGGCCGCTTCCGTGTGCGTCTCCGCGATGAACATTCCGGTGTTGAGGGTGATGAGTGACATGGTTGAATGGGAGGACGGGAGACGGGTCGGGCACGAGCGAACCCGGTCGAACTGACGCCGACCGGGCTCACCTTACTTGAGGACTTCGCTTCGGATGCCTCGGCGAACGATCAGGAACTTGATCCGCTTCGGGTTGAACCGGCGCCGCAACGCTTCGACCGCCCGATGCACCTTCACCGTTCCGCCGCAGTAGAACAGGTCCACCGCCGCGTAGCCGTGCTCCGGCCAGGTGTGGATCGTGTAGTGGGATTCCTGGATGATCACCGCCCCGGAAACGCCATAGGGCTTGAACTCGTGGAACGACTGCTCGACGATCGTCGCCTCGCTGTCCACCGCTGCCTGACGCATCGCCGAAGCGACGCCGGACTCGAGTTCGAGAGTCTCCTGGTCGCACCCGAAAAGCTCGATCAGGAGATGCGAGCCAAGAGATGGTTCCTCGCCGGGACCGGGCGGCAAACCGTCCGCGTCTCGCCCGAGCCAGTCCTCGAACGACGCGACGTCGTCGCACTGAACCACTTGCCAACCGCTGTCCCGTAGGATGCGGGGCGGGGTGGCGACGGCCTCGACGCGTTCCGCGCCGCGCCGCAAGCGCGCGCGAAGGCGGTCCAAGAACCCAATGGGAGCAGGAGCGGCCAAGGCCGCGAAGACGAGAAGTGCGCTACAAGCGATATAGATCGTGTTCGACAATCAAACCAACCTCACAAATGACCGTTGTTTCCGCCCACCGTTGGGACGGAATGACCCGCTGATCGCGCTTTCGGGATCGAGTTCGAATCTTCGGCACCAACGAACCTCTTACGACGAGCGGTCCACGCTGACCGTTTCGCCTCGAAGGCGCGTTCGCGTTTAGTCCGACAAGTCGCGTACCGGCCTCTGCCGACGCGACCCAGCCTTCCTTGCGAAAGGCCGAATCCGACCCACGGCCACCCGTGACGCCAACGCAGAGGATACCCAAGCCAGGTTCGACTGTCAAGCCAATGAACCTAGTGTCTCCGCGCCGACCGCCCCTCATTAGTGGGGACGTCGCCGCGCAGCGGAGTCGGACGCCTCAGCGATTGCCCAGCAGGTCGAGCAACTCGGGCAGTTCGGCCAGCTTCTCGGTGTAGATTTCCGGGTCCTTGACTTCGCGCATGCCGAAGTACGTGGCGCCCATGTTGAACCGAATCCCGCTCACCTCCGCGCGTCGCGTGTACTTCACGAGTTTGCCCGCCAACACCCAGTCCGCGGTCTTCTCCGAAACCTCGGCGGCGATGTACGGACCGATGAGGCGAAGCCACTTGTCGATCGGTTGGATGTACAGAAGGTCCATCGGCTCGACCGAATCCTCGAGACCGAACATATAGACCACGTCGCGAAGAAACACGCTGGCGAGTTTCGGTCCAACCCCGCGAACGTCCACCATCCGGAGGAACTGCGGCTCCACCCGGCCTTCCGTCTTCTCGATGCCGTCCACGACCCAGCCGGCGATACTGCCCACTCCATCTTGCTTGTAGATCTCCTGGGCGAGTTCCGCCAAGCCTTGGATGATGCCCCGGTTGAGCTGCTCCATCGCCTTGCGGCGACGCTTGTGGCAGATCGCCTTGAAGTTTTCCCAGAGCTCGACCGCGTCGTCCTTCTTCAGAAACTGCTTGTAGGTCACGTTGTCGAACGTCGCGTCCATCGCCATCAGGGCGAGCTCGGAGAGTTCGAATCGGTCCTTCCCGCGACGCGCGAACGCGTAGTGCGCGAACACCGCGCGTAGGCAGAGATACGGATTCATCATCCGCTCGGCGACTTCGTCCAACTTCACCTCGAACGCCCGCGTTGCCTTCGCGAGGGAGGGAAGCATCATTTCGGAGATGTAGCGATCCGCTCGCTCGCTCGACATGATCTTCATCAACAGTCGAGACCCCGGCGGAATAGTGACGGGTAGATGGGTTCGCATCGATGTCCTTAGCCGCACCGAACCAGTGTCAGGGAAGTTCGGCCGCGACCAAAATCGCTTCAGTTTTGACGGGTCCCGATTTCTAGAAGCGCGCGTCGGATGCGAGGTTCGTCAGCACCGGCAAGGTGGGAACTTGGTACGAACTGCCGCCGCTGCTTCCCGCGCCGCCCGTCCGCATCGAGTAGAACACCTGCCAGCCGAAGTCAATGATCGGAACGCGGTTCGATCGGAACTTTGCCAGGGTCTCGATCACCGCGTTCGTGTACAGCCCCACCCGCTTTCCGTTGCGCACGATCTCGCTCACCGTGGCGCCCGGCATCGTGGCCTGCGCCTGAGAGATCGATCCGACGATCGGAATCTCCATTCCGAAATACCGACCGTCCTTCATGGTTCGATTGACCTGGAAGAAGGCGAAGAGTTTGGCGCCCTTGCTCATGAACGCCCGGAACACGTCGCCCTTCTTCACCATGGTCGTCGAATCGTTGAGTCCCGCCGAGTCGACCCCGGCGAGATAGTCCTTCCCGTCCAAGTTCACGCCGACGCCGCTGAAGTACAGCAGGACGGTGGCGTTCTCCGGAATCTGCGCCGCCAGTTCGTTCGCCTTCTCCAGAATCGTCTGCGCGCTGACGTTGGTCAGCACCATGACCTGATTTTCCGCGTACCCGCCATGGGTCACCAGCGCGTCCTTCAAGGAGTTCGCATCTTCCGCCGCGAAGGGCACCGAGTGCGAATCGATCTTCGACTGGCCGTTGCCAACGATCAAGGCGTACTTGTCGTAAGCCGCCGGAATCCGCCCGGCGAGCGGTGCCGGCGTCGGCCCGACTCCCGTTGCGAGATTCTGAGGTCGGACGGCGGGCATGCTGCCGACGTTCGTCCGCTCTGGCGTGACCGGCGATCCCGGATCGGTCGCTTTGACCGGACGATTGGCCTCGATCGCTTGCGCGATCACCGCAGCGTCTTCCGGCATCATCACTTCCCGATCCACTTTCCAGGTGCCCCGGGCAACGGCCTCGCCGTATTTCTCGAGCAAAGCCTCCCGCTTGGCTTTCTGGTCGAGCCGATCGTACAAAACCGTGAGGAAGTAGACCGATTCCGCGCTCACCTGCCCCTTGGCGATCAGGGTCTCGAATTCCTTGGCCGCCGTGGTGTGCAACTCCTCGCCCGCGCTGCGGGTCGCCGCGCCGAGTCCCGAACGGTAGGCGCAATACGCCGCCAGGAAGTTCGGCGAGTAGGCCGAGCCGTTCCGCCACTGGCGGCTTTCCGTGATCGAACCGGGCAGACGGGTCGGGCGACTCTGATCCTCCGGCCGAAACGCGATCGCCGACTGAAACTCGGTCCGCGCCTTGTCCCACTGCTGGAGTCGGGCGGCTTCGAGACCCCGTTCGTAGGCGTCGCTCCACGATTGGGCGAGCGCCGACGCGGTCGCGATGGCGAGGATTCCTATGGTCGTCAAAGAGCGCAACATTCCGTGTTTTCCTTGCCCCGTCACTTACCGATTCGGTAGGAGACGCTGAGTCCGAGATCGAAGCCTCCCCGTTCGGGGAAGCCCATGTTCAGGTCGAGTCCGTAGTTCCCCGACGCCGGTTCGTAGCCGACGCCCAGGTTGAAGCCGTTGCGGCTGAGAAAGTCGCTCGAGCTCTTCGGCACGAACGCATAGCCCACTCGGAAGGGGATGCGCGTCGCGCCCCTAAAATAGTTGTACTCGAACCCGCCGCCGAACACCGTCTGGGTTCCCCGATCGAAGTCGCTCCCGTTCTTCCCGCTGAAGAAGTGCTGGATCTGGCCCCCAAAGAGGAGGAAGTCACGCCCGCCCCGCAGACCGTCGCGACGGAAGGTGATCCCCCCCGCGAGGCGCGCCGGAATCGTGTCGTACACGGCGGCGGTGTTCGTGTTGTTCCGAAGGTTCACTTCGGTGCGGTAGCTCAAGCCGACCGTCGCGTTGCCAGAACCCTTCGGCGAGAACTGGACCCCGAGCGTGGCTCCCAGCCCGTTCCCGGTCTCCGAGTTTCGGCTGTCGATGTTGCCGACGACGTTGTTCGTGTTGTCGACCAGTTGACCGGCGATGTCCTTCGTCACCGCTTGGCGAACGTAGTTCAGCCCGACGCCCCAGTTGAACGACTGATCACGGTTGGCCTGGGCGTAGGCGACGGTGAAGTAGTCCGTCCGTAGACGCAAGTCCTTCTTGTAGTTCCGCACCAGAAGCGCCCCGTTCGTGAGGTTGGTGCCCTGTTGCCGGTCGAACAGGTAGCCGCCGAGGGTGTAGGCGACCGCGAGAACGCGGCGGGGTCCTTCGGACTTGCCTCCCATCGGGAAGGCGACCCCCGCGTGGCTCATCGTGTTGGCGCCTCGCCCCCCCTCCGAGGTCATGATCGGGGTCGAGAAGTTGCCCGATACCCGAGTGGTGGACTGCGGCAGGTTGCGGAACGCCAGGCCAACCCTTGGCGAATCGACAAATCCCAATCCGGCCGGGTTGTAGTAGGCCGCCAAGGTGTCGGAGCCCGTCATGTTGACCCCGCCGCCCATCCCCATGCCCCGTCCGCCCGCGTCGAGCGCGGTCAGCAGGTCGGGCACTTGCGCCAACGCCGCCGTCGGCGCGATGGCGGCGATCAAGGCGTACGACTTAAGCTTCCTTGCGTTGACTAGCATGATTCCTTTCGACTTCCTGGTTCTAGCGACCCCGTCCCCTGCCCCGACCCGAACTCAGCACGACCTCTTGCGGCGTCGCGACGTTCCCGGCCCGGTCCACCGCCGTGATCACCAGTTTGAACTGGGACGGCAGCGTCACCCGCCCACTGCGGACCCGACCGCTCCAACGAACCGTGTTGCCGATCGTCCGGTACGAGGTCCGCGTCACCCGGGCGATGAAGTTCCCGCTGAGGCTGCGCAACACCACGTCGATTCCGGTCACGTCCACCGAGCCCTGCGCCCCATCGACAATGTCCACCACGACCGGAAAATCCGCGCCGGGCTGAATGTCGCTGTCCTGGCGCGGATACTGAATCGTGATCACCGGCGGCACTCGGTCGACCGTGACGGTGATGTTCTGGGTGGATTCGTTCGTGGCCTTGTCCTTCACCTTGATCGTGATCGTCTGGCTGCCATCGTTAAGGACGAGGCTCGTGTCCCAATTGACCACGAATTCTTGCGTCGTACCCGTGTTGTTGGGAATGTCCTGGTTGTTCACCTGGACCCGCCACTCCTCCACGTTCGGTTCGTCCAACCGAACGCGGATCGGGACGATGCCGCTCTGGAAAGTGTTCGGCAACGGGCTGAACGTGAGGAACTTCGGCTTCGTGACGTCGATCACCACGTTTCGCGTGATCGTCGTGTACGTCTTGCCCGGTTCGGTCGCCGAAACCTCGACCACGTAGTTGCCTTCCGGGGTCGATTCGCTGAAGTTCAGTTGGATCGACTTGTCGATCTCACCGTCGACGTTGGGCGAAAACCGCTCTTCCTTTTCCGTCACGCCGATCGGACCGGTGACCTTCACGCGGACGCGCACCTCTTGTTCGGCGCCGCGGATCGTGAACTTCACCTCGTTCGTCTGCCCGAGATAGGCTCCCTCCGTCGGGGCGGTGACGTTGAACGTCTGGGCCGACGCAAACCCCGCCAGCAAGACGAACGCGAACCCGGAAAGCAACCTCTGCAGCCTCATTAATCCTCTGTTCAGGACGACCGTAAAGGACGACCCATCTATTCTTGCCCATTATGGAGCAGGGAGTCAATGAATCGTGCGACCCCCGCCTCGTTGTTTGAAGGAACCACGCGATCCGCCGCCCCCAAAACCGTCGGGTGGGCGTTCGCCACCGCTCCCGAGATCCCGGCCCAGCGGATCATCTCCAAGTCGTTGAGGTAGTCGCCGATCGCCGCCACTCGGTTGGCCGGAACGCCCAGGTGCCGCGCGACCGTCGCGACGCCCCGCCCCTTGTGAACCCCCGGTCTCAGAAACTCGACGTACTCCGGCTCCGAGTAAACGACGGCGATCAGGCCGGCATCGATCGGCTCCCTAAGCGCCTCCACGTGCCCGGGCAGGTTCGAAGGGTCGTCGATCAGGAGCATCTTCGTCGCCTCGATCCTGCGCGCATCCCGGCCGTCCAGCGTCGTCGTGCGCTCGAATCCCGCCCTCCGGCGGTACACCGAGCACCAGCGAGACTCCCGCAAGAAGTACAGCGCCTCCCGTGAATAGAGATTGAGGTGTGCCCCCGAGCGCTCGCCGTAGTCCAAGAGCGCGTCCCTCCCTGCCGGAAGAAGACCCGTGTGGGCGATCTCCGAGCCGTCGCCGTCGACGACGTAGGCCCCGTTCGAGCAAACGACCGGACCCGCGAGTCCCAGACGCTCGACGTACCGCCGAACCGCGCTGAGGACCCTTCCGGTCGCGATCACGACCCGAATCCCTGCTTCCGAAGCCCGACGCACCGCCCGGACGTTTTCATCGGGGATCTCGCGATCCTCGTTCAGCAAGGTTCCGTCGAGATCGATGGCCAGAAGTTCGACGGATTCGGTTTGGTGACGATCGTCCATGGAGAGGATTTGTCGCGGCCCGCCAAAGATACCAAGTGGGAATGGATGGACAACCGCAAACGGCGGAGTGGACCGACGCAGACCACGAGGACCGCCGGGCGTATCGCGACCTCTTCTTCGCCGAGGCCGACGAGCTGCTCGGCGCGCTGAAGTTGGTTTCGGGCGGACTCGGCGCCGAATCCGATCCCGGGTCCCTTGAGCGCGCGCGGCGCGCCACCCATACCCTCAAGGCGCACGCCGCCTGCATGGGCTACCGCAAGTTGGCCCGTCTTGTTCACGAACTTGAGTCCGCCTTCGGCGCGGCCGACCCGAACGACGACCTCCGCGACCGAATCCGCGATGTGGCCATTGAACTGGGGTGTTGCCGCCGGCGACGCGCCGGACGCCAACTGAAGTCCCCGGACGTGGACCGCCCTTCGTTGCCTCCCGTACTGGACGAGGCCGAGCCGAAACCCCCGCTCGGAGAGGAGGGCGCCGCTTGGGTGCGGGTCGTCATCGCGCCCGACTGCCGGATGCCCGCCGCGCGGGCCATGCTGCTCATGGCGCGCGTTTCGACGATCGCTTGCCGTCTCGTCGTTTCTCCCCCTCCGGCCACCTGGCAAGAACCAGGCTTCTCTCGCGTTCTGACCTTCTGGGTGGACCGGGAAGCGGTTCAGGCGGTCGCTCGAGCGTTACGGACGGAGCCGGAGGTGCGCGCTGTGCTCGCTTCCACGAAGGAACACCCCCCCGTCCCCCTGAGCGCCCTCCTCTCTTTCCTTGGCGGACTTGTCGAGGACTTGGCGCTCCAGACCGGCAAGGAACTCGCGCTCTCCGCAAGGTCCGACCTGGCCGAGCTCCCGCATCCGCTTTTCGCCGCCGTCCGTGACGCTCTCGTCCACCTGGTTCGGAACGCCGCCGACCACGGAATCGAAACCCCCGAGGAGCGTCAAAGACAGGGCAAACCCGCAACGGGCCGCTTGTGCCTCGCCGTCCTTCGGGAGCCGCGCGGTTTAGCGGTCTCGCTGGCGGACGACGGTCGCGGATTCGACCAGGCCGCGCTCCGTCGCCGCGCCGTGGCCTCGCGACGCGCGCCAAAAGCGGACCCACTGCAACTCGCGTTCATGGACGGACTCACGACCCGAGACGTGGTCACCGAGCTCAGCGGTCGAGGAGTCGGTCTGGCCGCCGTCCGCGATCGCATCGAGGCCATTGGCGGCTCCGCAGAGATCGCCTCCGAACCGTTACATGGCAGCAAGATCACGCTTCGCATCCCCCTTGAGGAATTCGAGCGGGCCGCCTGATCGCGTCACCTCCCGTCGTCCAGCAGCCAGACGCTCATCAGGCCCTTGCCCTTGACCTCGATCTCACCCCGTGGAATCCACGAGAACCGATTCCCCAAGCGACTCCGGACCCCGTCCGAAACTTGAATCCGGCCCGCGATGCCCGTCGCCTCCATCCTCTGCGCCACGTTCACCGTATCGCCCCAAAGGTCGTAGGCGAACTTCGTCCGGCCGATAACGCCCGCCACGACCGGGCCGGCGTGGATGCCCGTCCGTAACCGAAACGCCGTCCCCCGCCGATCGTTGATCTCGTCGAGCGCCGACACGATCTCTCGCGCGAACAGCACCATCGATTCCAGGCGCGGATCCCCAATGGGCGGCAATCCGCCGACCACCATGTAAGCGTCCCCGATCGTCTTGATCTTCTCGAGGCCGTGCCGTTCCGCGATCCGGTCGAACGTGGAGAAGATCTCGTCCAGCGAGCCCACGACCTCCTTGGGCGAGTGGGCCCCCGCGAACTCCGTGAACCCCACGAGATCCGCGAACAGCACCGCCGCCTCCAGCACGCTGTCCGCGATGATCCCCTCCCCCAACTTGAGTCGGTCCGCCACCGCCTGCGGCAAGATGTTCAGCAACAGTCGATCCGACTTCTCCCGCTCGGCGCGAATCTCCGCGAGGTACTCCAGTTCGCGTTGCCGCATCCGCTTCTTGTCCAGGCATGCGCCGATGCGGGCGCGCAGCACGATCGGGTTGAACGGCTTCGGGAGGTAGTCCTCCGCCCCCGCCTGGATGCACGCGACCACCGTTTCAAGTTGGTCCAGCGCCGACACCATCAGGACCGGAACCTCGCGCGTGGTTTCGTCCCCCTTGAGGCGCTTCAACACCTCGAAGCCGTCCATCTCCGGCATCATCACGTCGAGCAGGACGACGTCCGGCGGCGCCTCTCCGACCATCTCCAGCGCCTCCCGCCCCCCGGCGGCTCCTCTCACCCGGTGTCCCATGCGGCGCAGGTAGCGAGCCAACACTTCGCGGTTCTCCGCGACGTCGTCCACCACGAGCACCTCGCCCGTGACCTCGGCGGGAGCGACCGGACGAATCGCGTCGTCCGCCCCCTTGGCCGCCGAGACCGCTTCGGCCTCGACGGGCTGCTCCGCCGGTTGCTGCGGACGGAGATACCGGTCGATCAGCCCGAGCAGGCGCGTGCCCGAGGAGCGGACCTTCTCCAAGTCGCCCGCAAGATCCCCCGCCCCCCGGTCCACCAGCTCCTCGATGAGCATCTCGCTATAGCCGATGATCGCGTTCAGGGGGGTCCGCAAGTCGTGGCGAATCTGCGCCAACCGTGTCTCGGTCAGCGCTTCGACGAACACCGTGCGGTCGGGCGGCCCATCTGGCACGCCCTACTATAACGGATGGCGGACCCTCGGATGACGTTCCATTGGCTCGATGCGTGATGACTCCGGTCGCGCGCCCGCGCCGGTGCCGGATCGGTCTCGCGAAGTCCGGTCAGTTCGGTCGCCCGGTTCGAAAAAGTCGGTGTACAATAATCCGGATTCGGTTCGCCTCGGTTGCGGAGACGGTTTCCCAGAATCGCCTGGATTCTCTCGCGTTCGATGCGTCCGTGACATCACGAGACTCCAGGAGGGGCGGGTTGCCCAAAGCGTCGCTGTTTATCGGAAACCTATCGTATTCGGCCAACGAAGAGCATCTTTCGGCTCATTTTGCCGCGTTTGGGGCGGACAACATTCGCATCATCGAGGGCAAAGGTTTCGCGTTCCTCGATATCGACGCCGGCGACGTGACCCGGGCCATCGAAGGGATGGACGGAACCGAACTGCTCGGCCGGCGTATCCGCGTGAGCGAAGCGAGACCGAAGGAGCGCGGTCCTCGTCCGGGCGGCGGCGAGGGCGCCTCTTTCCGCGGGAACGGAGGGGGCGGTGGTCAGGGCGGCGGGTACGGTGGCGGCTATGGGGGCGGCGAGGACCGTGGTGGCGGCTATGATCGCGGCGGCTACGGCGGCGGAACTCGCGGCGGCAAGGGCGGGCGAGGCGGCAATCGCGGCGGTCGTGAGCCACGCTGGTAGCACCCGCGAGCGGTTCCCCCGCGTTCCGCCCGTCAGGCGCTGAACAATGGACTCGGCCTCGGTTCCGGCGGATCGCCCGCGAGTCGTCGCAACGCGTCCTGCGCCGCCATTCGTACGCGCAGGCTCGGATCGCCCAGCGCCTTGCGCAGGTGCGGGACCGCTGCCCGATCCCCCGAACGCCCCAGCGCCGTCGCCGCCCCCTCCCGGACCATCGGCTCGGTGTGCCGCGTGAGCCTGGTGAGTTCCTTGCCGTATCGGGCGCCGCCGAAGGCCCCCAGCGCGATCGCCGCCTCGTACCGGACGTTCGGAACCCCGTCCCGCAGACATCGCACGAGCGGCCAGAAGAACGCCGAATCGGCTGACGCGCCCATCGCCTGAACCACCACGACCCGTACGCGCTCCGAGCTGTCGCCGAGGGAGGCGACCAACAACGAGAGGTTCCGGGCCGCTTCGTACTCGGCCAGCGCTTCCGCGATCTCCCGAACCCCGTGCCCATTGGCTTCTTTCGCTCCCGCCACCAGGATTTTGAGCGTCTGATCGCTCGTCCTAAGCCGCAGCGCCCCTCGCGCCGCCGAGCGGACGCCACCGTCCGGATCGTTCAACGCGCCCACCAGCGCCGCCGTGTTCTGAGGCAGGCGCACCTCCGATAGGCTTTCGACCACCGCGATCCGCGTGCGCGGGTTGGGGTTGCCCAGACCTTTGATCAGCGTCCCCCACGCGCCCGAGTCGTCGCTTCGCCCGGCCAGACCGATGGGACGGCTCATCGTCATCGTATCCGCCAGTCCCGCCGACGCGACCGACAAGAGCGCACACGCCATCGCGGCGTTTCGGGCGATTCGGGCAACGAGGAGTGCCATGGTCGTTTGCCTTTCCGTCTCTATAGACTCGTGCTTGTCGCGACGGTTACGCGATTCCCGCCTCCGTCGAACACGATCAGGGTACGTCTCGCCCCGTCTCCCGGTTTCTCCGATCTTCGCCATTCGCCGACCTCGATCAGATGCGAGCGAGGACCTCCTCGCGCTCGAACAGCCGTACCGCGAGAAAGATGCCGACCGCCCCGAGCAACAGGCTGGTCGTCACCGTCGCCGCGAGATCGGTCGGATCGACTCGCCCGAGAAGCGCCGATCGGATCGCGTTCGAGCTGTTCAGAATCGGAACGAAGCTCACCCACCGATCCTTGGCCCAGTCGGTGAATCCGATGAACTGGCTCGCCATCGCCGGCACCAGAACGATGAAGCTGAGGAGCGTGAGGTGTGTCTGGGCCTCCCGTGTGTTCTTGGCGAAGGCGCTGATCGCCAACATCGTCCCTGCGAAGAACGCCACCAACGGCACGAGCACCGCCAGAATCGCGACCACCGCCAGCGGTGTAAGGTTCATCCCGTTCGGAAACACCGACCGGGCAAGGGAAGTCCCCGAGGCGCCGATGAGCAACACCGTCACGAGCGAGGACAACGACGAGGCGAGGCAGATCAGCGAGAGCGCCAGGAACTTGCCCATCGCCACGTGGAAGCGCTTGACCGGCGTGATCAACAGCGTCTCCAAAGTGGTGCGCTCCTTCTCCCCCGCCACGAGGTCCGAGACCGCCGAGAAGCCGCCGTAAAACGCCCAAATGACGATGAGGTATGGCAACATTCCGATCAACATCGAGCCCCCCAACGCTTCGTCGCGGGTCAGCTCGGTCGTCTTCAGGACGATCGGTTGGGCAGCCTCCACCGGGATGCCCGCCACGCGCAGCGTCTGGTCCAGGGCCGAACGGTTCTTGAGGTTCACCATTTCCTGGAAGGTCCGAAGCGCGATCGTCGAGAGGACCTCTCCGGGATCGTAGAGGGCCTGGATGGTCGCCGCCTTGCGGCCGGCTAGGTCCTCGTCGAACGTCGGGGAGAGCTTGAGGATCAGTTTGGCCTTTCCCTCGCGAAGCAGCTTCTGACCGACCTCCTCGGACGAGACCTCTTGGATCCGAAGGGCGTGGTTCGACCGAAGTTCGGTGAGGAACGCCGGCTCGTTCGCCGAGCGCACCACGTGGATCACCGGTGCTTTGGGTTTCTTGAGGGTGGTCTCGATCGTCCCGAACGCGAACACGAACAGGAACATGAGGAAGATCGGTCCCACGAACGCGCCCGAGATCACCCGCCGGTCGCGGAACGTCTCACGAATCTCTTTGATGAAGATGTGTTTGATCAAGCCATAGCCTCCTCGGCCCCGACGAGCCGAAGGAACGCGCCCTCGAGGGTCGGCTTCTGAGTTCGCTCGAGCAGTTCGGCGAGGTTTCCCTCCCCCCGCACGACCCCGTCGTGGATCACCGCGATGCGGTCGCACAGACGTTCCGCCTCGCTCATGATGTGGGTGCAGAACACGACCGTCTTGCCCGAACGCCGCTCCGCCTCGATGAAGCCGAGAACGATCTGGCTCGTGACCACGTCCAGCCCCGTCGTCGGTTCGTCGAAGAACAGAACCGGAGGATCGTGAAGGATCGTGCGCGCGATGCTGACCCGCTGCTTCTGTCCCGTCGAGAACTTGTCGCAGAGCCCGTCCGCGAACGGGCCGATGTTCAGCTTCTCGATCGCCGCCTCCACCCGGTTCCGCGCGTACGCCCCCTTCAGGCCGTAGAGTCCGGCGAAGTACTCCAGCTGTTCGCGGACGGTGAGCCGACCGTACAGGGCGGTCGACGTGGACATGAACCCGATCGACCTTCGTACGTCCTCTCCATGCGTCGAAACGTCGTATCCGGCGACGCTGGCGCGCCCCGAGGTGGGGCGAAGCACCGTCGAGAGCAACCGCAACAACGTGGTCTTCCCGGCGCCGTTGACCCCCAGCAGGCCGAAGATCTGACCGGGTTCGGCGCGGAACGAAACGCCGTCGACCGCCTTCACCGTTCCCCGCTTGGGGTCACGGAAGTGCTTGGCGATACCCTCGGTAAGGACCATGAACGGGCAGTTTAGCGGGAGGCGCGAAGAGGCGTAGGTACAAAGGGGTCCCCGGTTCGAGGCGGGCTGGCGCCGTAAGGCCCACTCGAGCCACCGATCTCCCCTACAATGGTCGCATGCGAACCGTCTGCGCAGGGCTGATCGGATTGGTGGTCGCCCTGTCCGGGTGCCAGAAAATGAACCTGTTCGCGAGCGGCTACACTCCCGAGCGCTTGGCCGGAGAGTATCGGGCCGACTTCGGCTTTGCCGACGGCACGGGCGGGTCAAGCGCCGAGTCGAGCCGGAACCCCGCCGAGGAGTTTGGTCGGGCCCTCGCCAAGGGCATCGCTCAGGCCATCGCTCTGGAACTGAAGCCGGACCGCACCTTCGTGCTCACGATGATCTTTCCCGTGACCGGCACCTACACGATCCAGGGAGATCGAATCGTTCTCAAGCCCGACGCCACTTATACCGAAAGCAAAGACGATCCCAAAGGCGAGTTCCATCTGAGTTTCGGAGGAGACCGAAACGAACTCGAACTGCTGGTTCAGGACGGAGGCAAGACCCTCAAGGCGGTCCCGACCGACAAAAGAGCGAACGCCGATCCCGACCTTCTGTTCCGCCGCAAGGAACGGGACGCGTCCTGAGCCTTGGGAGACGGACTTTCGCCGCTGGGACTCGGCTGTGGGGCAAGGACCGGTCTGTCGCCGGGTACGGGGGCGTTGGACCGCGAGAGGAACGCCATAATGCTGGGCAAGGCGTCGTGAACATGCGCTAATTGTTCCGAAGGCCGAGGAGTAAAACCAATGAACCCCGCGCGCTCGGCGATCGATCGGTTGGCCGCCGCCTTGGTGGCCCTTGGCCTGTTCTCGCTGATCGTCGCGGGAGTTCTCTTCGTGCTCCCCTTGTTCGGTCAGCGGTTTGCGCTCGTGACTTGGCGCGGTGGGTTCTTGAACCTCGGGGTGTGCGCCCTGATCGTTGGGTTCGCACTGCGCTTTACCGTGATGCCCGGAACGTTCCTTCGCCGCCGATCGGACGGCGGCCATCGCTGGGCCTACCTTGCCTCCGGCGTCTTCCTGATCGCGGTGCCGTGGCTCGTCGCCTGGCTGATGGAAATGGATCGCTTTCGCGGCTCCGCCGGCGCCGGCATCATGGCGTTCCTCTCGGCCTGCGTTACCGTTCCCGTCGGGTGCTATTTCATCCTTTCGGCCTTCGCCTCGACGCCGAGCGAGCGCGACCGGTCCTGACGACCCTGGATTCCACCCGGAAAGGTAGAATCGGGGTCGCCTCGACCATGACCCGCGAGCCATCCCCGATGTCGGCGACCCCCACCAACGGACCTGCCACCGCGCCGCCCGCCCCGGTTGAGTCGCTGATTCGCGACATCTCCGAGATCGAGGCCCCCTCCCCCAAGGAATTCCCTATGCCGAACGAGCAATTCGATGCCGACCTTGTCGTCATTGGCGCCGGGCCTGGCGGTTACGTCGCCGCGATCCGCGCCGCCCAACTCGGAGCCAAAGTGATTTGCGTCGAGAAGGAGTACCTCGGCGGCACGTGCCTCAACTGGGGCTGCATTCCGAGCAAGGCCCTGATCGCTTCCGTCGAACGGTTGGAGCACGTCCGGCACGCCGACAAACTCGGTGTCAAGGTCGCCGGCGAATCCAAGATGGACTTCGCCGCGATGATCGCCCGGAAGGACAAGATCGTGCAGACCCAACGCGGCGGCGTCGGCATGCTGTTCAAGAAGAACGGAGTCCAGCACGTCGAGGGTTTCGCCTCCTTCGTCGATCCTCATACCATCGAGGTCAAGAAGGACGGCGACACCCGCACGATCCGTGCCAAGCATTTCGTCCTCGCCATGGGCTCGTCCGTCATCCACCTGAGCATTCCCGGTCTCGAGGGAAAAGCCGAGGCGAACGTGTGGACCTCCGACGACGCCGTCAACGCCCCCTTCGTGCCCAAGAGCATGCTCATCCTCGGTGGCGGCGCCGTCGGCGCGGAGTTCTCCTACGTGTTCAACGGACTTGGATCCAAGGTCACCGTCGTCGAAATGATGCCGAACCTGATCCCCGGCATGGACGCCGATCTCGGCGTCGAACTTGGCAAACTCCTGGCTCGCAAGGGCATCCAGGTCAAGACCGGCGCGACCCTCGAAAAGTGCGAGAAGACCGCGAACGGCTGGAAGTGTTTCGTGAAGAAGGGCGTCGAGACCGAAGAGGTCGAGGTCGAGGTCGTGCTTTTGGGCGTCGGGCGCAAAGCCAACATCGAGGGCGTGAATCTCGACAAGGCTGGGGTCGAGACCGATCGTCGCGGAGTCCACGTCGTGGACGGCAGCATGAGGACCCATGCCCCCCACATCTACGCGATCGGCGATATCGTCAGCAACCTACCCGGCCACCTCGCCCTCGCCCACATGGCGTCCCACGAAGGCATCGTGGCCGTTACGAACGCCATCACCGGCGCCGACAAGAAGGTGGACTACCGCGCCCTCCCCGCCTGCGTGTACACTGTCCCCGAAGTCGCCTCCGTCGGCCTCAGCGAAGAGGACGCCCGCGGCCAGGGGCACGATGTCACCATTGGCAAGTTCCTGTTTCGGCCTCTTGGCAAGGCCATGGCCAGCACCGAACAGGACGGATTCGTCAAGGTCGTGGCCGACAAGAAGTACGGCGAGGTCCTTGGCGTTCACATGATCGGGGCGCACGTGACCGATATGATCCACGAGGGAGTCGTCGCGATCAAACTCGAAGCGACCTTGGAGTACATGACCGACACGATCCATGCCCATCCGACGATGTCCGAAGCCGTCCTCGAGGCCTTTGAGGACGCCGCCGGGCACGCCATCCACAAAATGTGAGTCCAGATGCGGCGAAGACGGGGCGATGGCATGGCCATCGCCCCGTCTTCAATGCGCCAAGAAGCCGCCTAAGCGTTCTTCTTGCGTCGATTCCGGGTCTTCACGAGCCGAGGTGCCCCGTTGGCGTCGAAGCCCAGGCGGAAGCCCTCGGGAATCGCCGACAGCGCCTTCGCGAGGTCCTCGGGGA
The DNA here is from genome assembly GCA_026129685.1 of Fimbriimonadaceae bacterium. Lineage (GTDB taxonomy): Bacteria > Armatimonadota > Fimbriimonadia > Fimbriimonadales > Fimbriimonadaceae > UBA2387. The sequence goes on along the minus strand of JAHCHO010000006.1, from coordinate 246,399 downwards.
GTTCGGCAGGAGCCGCGCCCTTGCGCCGCGATCGGCGACGACCCGGGTTCAGCTTTTCGTAGGCCTCGGTCGCGTCCGCGTCTTGGGCCATCGCGGTCAGACCGCGCTCGCTCACGCGGAACAACTCGGAGAGAGCGGAGAAGGAAAGGAACAGGTAGCCATCGCCGCTTAGGATTCGGGCCTCGAGGGGAAGCACGAACTTCTTAACCCCGACCCGCACCGTGAGCGCCCCTTCCCGGGGTACCGCCTTGAATTTCAAGGAGTTCTTGACGCTTTTGACGTTTTTCGTCGACATCGATTTTGCCTCGTCTACCGGAAACACCGAGACCGTATCGCCCACGAGTCGCTCGCACAAACCCGAACTGCGCGCTAAGGCGCGACGGCCACGTTGTCTATCAACCGTATGCTACCCAACTTTGCCGCGACGATCAATCGCGAATGCGACCTTGGGAGCGAGACTTCTCGCATGGTATCCGGATCTACCAGCGCTAAGTACTGGACGGCCATCCCTGCCGTCTCGATCCCCTCGCGGCATTCTCTAAGCTTTTCCGCCACCGAAGAAGCGTCCCTCGCCTCCGCCACGGCTGTCGCGCAAACGGCCAAGGACCGGTACAACGTCGGCGCGACCATTCGCTCCTCCGGAGAAAGGTAGACGTTCCGGCTCGACATGGCGAGTCCGTTTTCTTCGCGGTGGGTCTCGACGAACGAGAGCCGTACCGGCACGTTCAAGTCTTCCACCATGCGACGGATGACCGCACACTGTTGAAGGTCCTTTAGGCCGAAGTAGGCCAAATCCGGACGCACCATGTTAAAGAGCTTCAGCACGACCGTGGCGACCCCCGCGAAGTGCCCGGGACGCACCGCTCCTTCGAAGTCGTCCGAAACCTCCGATACGGTAACCACCGTGGTCTTGCGGGGGTACATCGTCCTTTCGTCAGGCGCGAACAACTCGTCCACCCCTACCGCCTCCGCTAGCCCCCGGTCGCGATCGAAGTCTCGCGGGTAACGCGCCAAATCCTCGTGAGGCGCGAACTGCGTCGGATTGACGAAAAGCGATACCACCACGTGATCGCATTCGGCGCGGGCACGCCGCATTAGCTCCAGATGCCCCTCGTGAAACGCCCCCATCGTCGGTACGAAGCCGACCGACCCCCTCAGGGGACGCTCGAGTTCGTTGGGGTACCGGACGACCTTCAGAAGCCGTGATCCTCCGTCGGAAATCCCCCTTGCTTGACGTCGTCGCGATAGCCCTCGAGCGCGCGCTGGAAAGCTTCTCCGCACTCCGCATAACGTCTTGCGTGCCGATACTGCTTGTCCGCCAGCCCGACTAGGTCGTGGAACACCTGAATCTGCCCGTCGCAACCGGGTCCCGCCCCGATCCCGATCGTCGGGCAGGCCACTTGGCGCGTGACCTCTTCCGCCAACGTCGCCGGAATCAGTTCGAGAACGATCGCGAAAACGCCGAGCGAAGCCAGACGAAGCGCCTCCTCGACGACTCGCGCCCCATCCTCCCGTCCCTGGACCCTATGGCCCCCAAACTCGTGAACGTGTTGCGGCGTGAATCCGAGATGCCCCATGACCGGTATCCCCGCCCGCGCGATCGTGCGTATCGCCGCTTCGTGCACGCCCTCCAACTTGATCCCCTCCGCCCCGGCCCGCATCAGCGTCACCGCGCTCGCCAGCGCCGCGCTAGGGTCTCCCTCGTAGGTGCCAAAAGGCATGTCCGAGACCAGCATCGGGGTGCGTACCGCCCGTCGAACCGCCGCCGTATGCCTGGCCATATCTTCCAGCGTGACCGGCAACGTGCTGTCCAACCCCAGCACCACGTTGCCCAGCGAGTCGCCGACCAGAACGAGATCGACGCCCGCGCGCTCCGCCGCCAAGCCGGTGGGGAGGTCGTAGGCGGTGACGCAAACGACCTTCTCCCCGGAGGCCTTCATGTTGCGAATCAAGGGCGCGGTCTTCTTCATAGAATCTGCCGTGAGAGGACGCTTGGGAACGGCCCCGGTAGCCGAACATACCACCCGGAACCTCGGAGACCCAGGTCAGGCAAGGACCCGGCGAACCTCGTCCGCATGGCCCGCAGGCTTCACTTTGCGCCAAACATGGGTGACCGTTCCCTGTTCGTCGAGCAAGAACGTCGTCCGCTCGACCCCCATGTACTTCTTGCCGTACAGGCTCTTCTCGACCCAGACGCCGCACGCTTCCGCCAAAGTCCGTTCCTCGTCCGCCAAGAGCGTGAAGCCGAGGCCGAGCTTGTCGGCGAACTTGCGGTGCGACCGGGGCGAGTCCGGACTCACCCCGAGCACCCGGACGCCCGCGAACGAGGGAAGTCGGTCCCGGAACTCACAGGCCTCCGTCGTACAACCCGAGGTGTCGTCCTTCGGATAGAAGTACACCACCGTCCGTCCGCCGAGCAGATCGCTCGACGAGACCAGATGGCCGTCCTGGTCGGGTAGTCGGAACTCGGGAAAGGCGTCGCCAACGTCGATCATCGTGTGTTCACCATCGCTCCTGTTTCTACTGCGCGATGTCCATCATCATCGCCTGCATCAGATCCACCCGCAGAACGACCCCCGCCAAGCGACCGCCGTCCACCACCGGCAGAATCGTCAGGCCGCTCATAAGCATGCGGTGGAAAGCGTCCCCAATCTCCGCGTCGAGCCCCATCGTCGTGGGTCCCGTCGTGCCGAACTTGCTCGCCGGCTCCCCCGCCATCGTCGTCGCGTTCCCTCGGTCGAAGGCCGCGCGGCACAGGTCCCCCTCCGTCACCACCCCGATCGGCTCCATGTCGTCGCCGACCACCACTAGGGCTGGAAACTGGTAGATGTCCATCTTGTCCACCGCGTCCCGAACCGTGCTGTGGCGCGTGAGCGTGGGCAGGTGCGCATGCATCACTTCGCGCAGTGTCACCCCCCGAGTGTACTGCGATGCCGATGGGCGAACGGTCGTCTACCCCTCGGTAGCCGCCCGTACCGACGAACGATAATCGCCCCAAATATTCCTCCCGACGCCCCACGAAAAGGGCTATCTTATAGACGTCGCTCTCATCCCCCCCCCCCACCGCTCGGTGGCGGCATCGTTTGCCCTTGGGAGAGCGTGACTGAACCTGGACTGAACGCGCCGATGGACCAATACAGCCTCGAAGACCCGCAAGATCGCATCCGATTGCGAGCCGCATGGGAACAGGTGGTTCGTCGCATCGCGCCCGACCTCCCGCCCGCTTGGCTGGCCCGCTTCATCCGTCCCCTCAAGCCCCGAGCCCTCGACGACGGCGTCGCCTCGTTCGAGTCCCCCGGTCGTTTCGTCGCCGACTGGGTTCGCGAGAAGTACGGCAACACGATGGCCGCCATGCTCTCCGACGAACTTGGCGAGACCGTTAAGATCGAGTTCGTCAGCGAAACCCGCGATAAGAAGGCCGCCGCCAAGTCCGAAACGGTGACCCTTGCCGCCCCCGAAGCCGAACCGTCGCCCGCCTTCGTCCTGGACGAGCGCTACACCTTCGACTCGTTCGTCAAGGGGCAGAGCAACCGCCTCGCCCTCGCCGGCGCGCGCGCCGTCGCCGAGGAGCCCGGATCGAAGTACAACCCCCTCTTCATCTATGGGGTGTCGGGCGTTGGCAAAACCCACCTCTTGCACGCGATCGCGCGGGAAATCCGGCAGAACCACCCGGCGATGCCCATCCAGTACGTGTCCGCCCAGCAGTTCGTCGAGTCGTTCGTCCAGTCGCTCCAGGCTAACCGTACCGAGCAGTTTCGCAAGGCGATCAAAGGCCTCGCCGTCTGGTTGCTCGATGACGTCCAGTTCATCGTCGGTAAGGCCAAGACCCAAGAGGAGGTGTTCCACATGTTCAACTACCTCCAGGTCCACGGCAAGCAGATCGTCATCACGAGCGACCAGCCTCCGCGCGAGTTGTACGGCCTGGACGAGCGCCTAAAGTCGCGGTTCGAGGCCGGCCTCCTCGCCGACATCCAGCCGCCCGACACCGAAACTCGTTGCGCGATCGTCCTGAAGAAGGCCGAGCGCGAGGGCATCCTCCTCGAGCCGGCCGTGGCGATGTACCTGGCCGAGGTCGTCCCCGGCAACATCCGCACTCTGGAGGGCGCCCTCACCAAGATCGTCGCCCATGCGAGCCTCGATGGCGCCATCGTCGACCTCGACCTCGCGCACCAGGTTATCGAGCGCGACTACCGCAACGGATCGCAGAAACCGGGCATCGAGCAGATCGTCGCCGCTGTGAGCCGCTACTACGGTATCCCTTACGACGAGATCGTCGGCCCGAGTCGCAAGGCCCCAATCGCCCACGCTCGCCACATGGCCGTCTATCTTATGCGGAAGATCACCGGCGACAGTTGGAAGCAGATCGGCCGCCGGTTCGGTAACCGCGACCACACCTCGGTCATGCACAGCTTCCAGCGGGCGAACGAGATGATCGCCGCCGACCAAGAACTGAGGGACTCGATCCAGCGTCTCACCCGCGAGATCTACCCCGACGCCTGAAGCCCTCGCTCGGGTCCCCCGTCACCGTGGCGAACGTGACGTTGTCCGCGTCCGCCACCCCCGCCGAAGTCGTCTTGCCCGAGAGGTTCCCGCTCGTCGCCGCCCGCGCCCCCGCCGGGATGTCCGAAAGGTACTGGTCGTTCGCCAGGTCCGGCGCGTAGTCCGCCAGGTCCAGGAGCACGACCTTCACGTTGTCCCCGCTCCAGGAGATCTCCCCCTTCAGGAAGGACTCCCGTGCCTTGTCGTACAGGGCGTTGGCCATTTACGAGCGACCTCCGACCCACACCCGGCCCAGGTCGCCCACCGAGGGCGAGAACGGACGCGAGACCCCGTCCTCGTCGCGAACGAGCACCACCCCGCCCGCGACGTACAGCCAACGCCCCGACCACTCGACCCGATGGACCTCGATCCCGTGCGCGTCCATGTGCAGCGCCGCCTCCTCGTAGTTCCGCAGTAGCACCGGCGGCGGATCCCGCCGCGCCTCCTGCGAGAGCACCGCCGTCGCCGCCACCAGGGCGAGCATCCCGACCGCCGCAGCCCAGCGTCGCCTCACCGCTCGTTCCTCGCGATCGCCGCGTTGGCCCACATGATCGCCTGCTCGAGGTTGGTCAATGCCAGAGACTGCTCGCGGGATTCGGGCGTGCCCGCCACGATCGCCTCCGCCAGGCTCTTGGCCTGATCCCGCAGGGACCGGTAGCGCTCCGTTTGACCCGGCAACGGCGCGTGATAGACGAATCGGTTGTCGAGATCGGCTTGCGTGACCATCGCGCCCAAAGACGCGCCCGCAAGGTGCGAAAGTCGCATCCGAACCCAAAACGACGATCCTTGTCGTATACTGGATTCATGGGCGGAGGCGAGGTGAGGAGTCCGTCACCTTGATTCGCTCCGCGAAACAGAGCGCCGGTCCGTCGTCCGCGTTCAGCTTCCGCCCGTCCGCTTCGTGTCCTCAAAGGCGGTCAGCAACCAGGTCTTGGTGGTCTCCTCGGCCCCTGCTCGATAGACCAACTTGACGACGGCGGTGTAGCGATCGTCGCCCAACTGAACGCGGTCTCGTCCAGACCTCATCGGTTCGAGAACTGCGACAATCTCGGGCAGCTCCGTGATCACCTCGGGGTGCTTGTGCATGATCTTGCACAGACCGGCTTGTTCGTTCCCCCAGACCAAGTCGATCGAGCCGACCGCTGGGTTGGACAATGCCCCGGGCACCTCTCCGCCCTTCGTCTTCGCCAAGTGGGCGACCGCCGCGTGCCCATCTCCGCTCAGCGACCCGTACTGTGGGCCGAACACCCCATACCCCGTCGGGTTCACCCCGTCCACCACGTGCTCCGGCGTGAACTCCGGATGCTCCTCGATGCGCGGCTCGTAAGTGCGCGCGTCGTCCTTCGCTTCGTCCCCGCCCGGCCCGTCGCCGAACTTCCCATCGTCGGCGCGCGGATGGTCCTCCTCTCGCCAGTTGCCGCCGATCAGCCGCGCTCGCTCCGAGAGATCCGCCCCCTTCGGAGCCTCCCCCTCGTCCCCCAGCCCCGCCAGGCGCTCCCGCGCCGCCTGCACAAGCCGTCGAGCCCGGTCCCGCGCGTCCACGACCGTCAGCGGAACCCCCGCGTCCTTCGCCAGGCCCTCCCAGTCCGCCTCCACCTCCCGGCCGTCCGCCAGACCCACCGGGCCCTGCGCCAGCAGACCGATCAGCGCCGAGAGCAGCATCCGCTTGATCTTCGCGTCGAGCGGCTGGAACACGATCTCCAGACGAGGCGCCGAAGCCCCGAAGTTGTAGTCCACGAAGTCCCGCAGCACCTGCTCCTCGATCGCGCCCTTCAGATCGTCCAGGATCGCCTCCGCGTTCTCCAGGAACAGCTCGATCTGCGTCTCCCCCAGGTTGTACGTCCCCGTCTCCGCCGTCTGGCTCGACGCCTTGTCCGGCACCACCTGCCCGTCGGGACCGGTTGTTACCCGCGTCCCCGTCCGTGATCCCGAACCGCGCAAACAGCGACGTGCCGTCCGGCGTCAACTCGACGCCCTTCACCCAACCCGCCGGCCGCTCGTCGTCGTGCTCCACGTTCAACGGCACCTCGTACCCCTTGGCGCCGTCGTCGAAGTGCGCCGCCATCTCGCGAAGCACCGCCGGCGTCACCTCGAAGCCGCCCTCGAAACCGGGGTAGTCCCAGTGACCGCAGCGCAGAACGTGCGCCCGGTACATGTCCTTCGTCGACGCGCCGAGCGCCGAGAGAAAGAAGACTTTGGGCCGGGGCGGGGTCCAGTCCTCCGTGAGTTGGGCTATGATCTTCTCCATAGGCCCACTGGCCAAACCGGGTCGTCTGAACCCCTCGGGGTCATGCGCCGGAGCCAGCTGGGCCTTAGCGTTGTCCAAGCCCCAGTCGTAGAAGAGGTGACCGTTCTGGTCTTCTCGCACCTGCACCACGAGCGCGTCTTCCACGCCCGACGCGAGCAGGGGAAGCGCGTAATAGTGGAACGCCTTGACTCCGTGGCGACCCATGCGATCCGGTTCCGACTTGAGGAGAGTCATCTCCGCCAGGATCGGCTCCATCGCGAGCAACAGCGGAACCGTGGCGGGAGCGCCGAACTCCTTCTTGTCGATCGGGGGCATCCGCTTGATATAGGGGCGGTTCGTGAGCGCCAGCCCTTCGAAGACCTTCTTCTCGCGCTTGTCCTCCGGGTCGAACCAGGCGAAGTCGAGCTCGCTCGACACGTACGCCAGGCTCCCTTCCTCCACCCGGCGCCGCGCGTCCCCGTCCGTGATCTCGAACAGCGCGAACAGCGCCGTGCCGTCCGGCGTCAACTCGACGCCCTTCACCCAACCGGCCGGACGCTCGTCGTCGTGCTCCACGTTCAACGGCACCTCGTACCCCTTGGCGCCGTCGTCGAAGTGCGCCTTCATCTCGCGGAGCACCGTCGGGGTCCCCTCGAACCCGCCCTCGAAACCGGGGTAGTCCCAGTGCCCGCAGCGCAGGACTTGCGCCCGGTACAGGTCCTTCGACGCGCCGAGCGACGAGAGAAAGAAGACTTTGGGCCGTGGCGGGGTCCAGTCTTCCGTGAGTTGGGCTATGATCTTCTCCAGAGGCCCGCCAAGGCCAACGACCGGACCGTCTGGGGCCACGCGCCCAAGCACCGGAGCCTGGCGGGTCTTTGTGTCGTCCAGACCCCAGTCGTAGAACAGGTGGCCGTTCAAATCTTCTCGCACCTGCACCACGAGCGTGTCTTCCACGCCCGACGCGAGCAGGGGAAGCGTGTAGTAGTGGAACGCCTTCACGTTCGGCCTGTTCTTCTTGTCCGGAACTGGTTCGCCGAACGGAACCATCTCGGACAGAATGGGCTGAATCGCCAGAAGCAGGGCGACTTGGATTTGGGGCCTTCGGTCTTCTTCTTGACGGCGTAGCCGGAGATCTTGATCTCCGTCCCCGTCGCCCGGTTCGTCACCGACGTCCCCACCAGGCTCCGGGCGTCACGCGGTGACGTGGCACCGGCCTACAATGAGGGCCGATCCCCATGGACGGTCCCAAGAAGGTCTTCAGCGAACAGGAAGCGGCCCAGATCGTCCAACGGGCGGTCCACCTGCAGGAGTCGGCGTCGGAAGGGCGGGGCTACGTCCCCGGCATCACCTACGACGAGTTGCGCCGCATTGCCGAAGAGGCGGGCATCGACTCGCGGTTTCTCGATCAGGCCGTCCGCGAGGGCAACGCGCCCGTCAGCCATCGCGGCCTCCTTCACTTCACCGAGACCTTCGAACGCGTTATAGAGGGCGAACTTGCTCCTGAGGACTTTGACGTGGTGATGGAGCACCTCCATACCGGAGGGCGCAACAGCCAGGTGATGCAGATCGGTCGGATGCTGAAAGGGAACACCTATACCGGGTGGGGTATGGCGAGCATCGCCGTCGCCTCGCGCAATGGCCGGACCCGCTTGAGCGTGAAGTCGAACGCCTTTGTCGCCTTCTTCGTGAGCCTGTATCCGGCGATTATCGGCAGCGTCATCGCGGCGAGCGCCATGGGGGAGAGGGGCCTTGTCGCTCAGGGCCTTGGCGTCGCCGCGTGCCTTCTGGCCACCGGTGCGATCGGCTTCCGGGCGATGCTACGCATGAACCACAAAGCCGCCCGCGCGCTCACCGACAGGCTCGAGACGAAGATCGCCGACGAGTCCGCTGCCCTTCGCGAACGTCTCGCCCGGGTGCCGACGACCGTTCCGGACGATCACGCCGTGACCCAGGATCTGGGGCAAGCGCTATAGCGCGGGGTGTGGCCCTGGCCTTGAGACGCTGGGCGGGTGGAGCGTCTCTTCGTCTGCCTGCCATCCGCCTGCCCAACAAAGTGCCGGGCCGGCTGACCCATACCCTCTCGCCAAGATAGGAGGCTATGAGGTCCTCTCGCGCAAGAACATCGCTGTGCGCGCGCCCCGCTGAACATTTCTGTAGCAATGCCGGTCCCAAGGCGTAAACGTGTACACATCGCCGTAGGGTTCCGTCACTGGCCGTGATAAAAGTGCGGATTCCCTCTCAGACCGTCCAATTCGGGACCTCGACGAGAACCGCGATGGCCCCATAGGGCTCGACCGGCCCTATCAGAACCTACATGGCCGGCGTCTGAACCGGACGAGGAGACTCGATCGCGGCGGCGCGAACCTGAAAGCGGGTACGTTAGCAAGGTCGGTGCGTGGCCAGGGGTCCGTCGTGTTACGCCGTGCGTCCGACGTGTCGTTGCGCCGACTGATAGAGGTATGTCCGACGCCCAAACCCAGGTTTCCAGCGAACGATCCGAACGTTCGGCGCTCATGAGCGCCTGGGTTGAGGCGCGCCGTACGGGAGGCGAAGAGCCCCTCCTGGTCGAACCGCGCCGAGTCGCCTACGCGACCGCCAAGCGAATCTTCGATATCGTCGCTTCTTCGGTTCTGATCGCCTTGTTCAGCCCGATCCTCGTCGCCTGCGCCATCGCCGTCAAGCTATCGAGTCCTGGCCCGGTGCTGTACGTCTCCCGTCGGTGTGGCCTCGGCGGTCGCACCTTTGGTTTCATGAAGTTCCGCTCGATGCGCCAAGACGCCGACCGGGAGCTCCAGCGGATCAAGGAGCGCAACGAGAAGGACGGCCCCATCTTCAAGATCAGGGAAGACCCTCGGATCACCCCCGTCGGCCGATTTCTGCGGCGATACAGCCTCGACGAACTGCCTCAGCTTGTCAACGTCCTAGTCGGGCAGATGAGCCTGGTCGGACCGCGCCCGCCCCTCCCGAACGAGGTCGAGCAGTACGACGAGCGCGCCCTCGAGCGGCTCAGCGTCTGCCCCGGCATGACCTGCTACTGGCAGATCATGGGCCGATGTGAACTCAGCTTCGAAGAGTGGATCGACCTCGACCTCCGCTATATCGCGGAGATGAGCTTCTGGCTCGACCTGAAGATCCTGGCCCTGACCCCCGTCGCCGCCATCCGTGGCGTCGGCGCCTACTGACCAAAGGGCATTGGGTCCCGCCGCCAGGAACGGCCGGCGCGCCTGGTTCGTCTACCGATGCAGGGACGCGCCGTTCGTGCGTTCCTTTCGTCCATGAGCCTGAATCGACCGGTCCCCAAGAACGCCGAACCCGTGCGGGTTGCGATCGTCGAACGCGACGCCCGCCGCGCGCGCGCTCTGGCGCACGCCGCGTCCTTGGTTCTCACGCCCGCGCCAGTGATCCTCGCCAAGGTGTCGCTCGCCGAATTGGAGTCGGAACACGGGGCCGATCTCGTCGTGCTGACCCAACTGGGGGTCTCCGAGCGTTCGGTGGTGACCCGGTTGGCCCGCGATACGGCCATGCTCTTGCTGGCCGACGCGTCCGAGGAGTCGGCCCGCCGCTTCGTCGAGTGGGGGATTCAGGACGTGTTGCCCTTCTCCTCCATCGAAGGCGAGGACTTCGGCCGGGCCGTCCGGCTTGGACTCGTCCGAAGTCGCCGCGAACGAGAGCTGCGCCGTATGGCCCTGGTCGACGAACTGACCCGCCTCTACAACCGACGGGGCTTCCTCCTCGTGGCCCAGGAACGTCTTGCCTCGTTGTTGCGCCGCAAGGCGCCCGCCGTCTTGGCCTACCTCGACCTGGACGGCATGAAGCGCATCAACGACACCTTTGGCCACGAGGCCGGCGACCGTGCTCTTGTAACACTGGCCGACGCGATGCGCCGGTCGTTTCGCGCGAGCGACGTCCTGGGGCGCATCGGCGGCGACGAGTTCGTGGCACTGGCCGAAGACGCTTCGCGCGCCGATACGCTCCTGATGGAGGCTCGCCTGCGGCGACGCCTTTCGGAGACCGTGGCGGAGTCGGTCGAGACGTCGGTCGGCTGGGCCATCCTCGACCCGGAGCGGCCCGCGAGTCTCCAGGAGCTTCTGGGTGCGGCCGATCGGAGCATGTACCTCGCCAAGCGGCGGGGCCGCTTCCGGGTTGTCTAGGAACAAACGGTCCGGACCAATTGGCTCGTCCGGACCGTCGGTTCTTAGCGCTCGTCGACGGGAACGTAGGCCACGTTGGCCGGTCCGTCGTAGATGCAGGTCGGCCGGATCAGGCGGTTGTTGTCGAGCTGCTCGATCGCGTGGGCGCACCAACCGGCGGTCCGAGCGACCACGAAAATGGGAGTATAGAGCTCGATCGGAATACCCAGGAGATAGTAGGCGTAGGCGGCGGGGAAGTCGACGTTCGGATAGATGCCCTTTTCCTCGAGCATGATCCGCTCCAGGGTGTCCGCGATCTCGCCGTACGTCGTGATGCCTTTGCGAATGCCGATCTCTTTCGCGACGCGACTGAGGTAGAAGGCCCGGCTATCCCCCTTCTTGTACTCGCGGTGCCCAAAGCCCATGATCTTCTTCTTGTGGGCCATCGCGTTGCGCAACCAAGACTCGGCGTTCGACGGGTCGCCAATTTCGAGGATCATCCGCATCGCCTCCTCGTTGGCGCCGCCATGAAGGGGACCCTTGAGGGTGCCGATGCCGCTGACCATCCCGCTGTAAAGGTCGCTGAGGGTCGCGACCGTCACCCGGCAAGCGAACGTCGAAGCGTTGTATCCGTGTTCGGCGTAGAGTGTGAGCGAGGCATCCATCACCTTCTCGGTGTACGGGTCTGGCTTCTCCCCCGAAAGGCAGTAAAGGAAGTTGGCCGCGGTCCCCAGCGAGGAATCCGGCGCGATCGGGTGCAATCCGTGCAGAATCCGGTAGCCGTTCGCCGCGATCGTCCCCGCCTTGGCGTTGATGCGGATCGCCTTGCGGACGTTCGCATCGTGGTCGTTGTTCTCATAGTCCGGGTCGTACGGCGCGAGGACGGCGTACGCCACCTTCAGCATGTCCATGGGATGGGTGCTGGGAGGCAGTTGCTTGATCGCTTCGTACACGCCCGACGGAACGTCGCGCTCGTCGCCCACGAGCATCCGGAACTGGTCCAGTTCTTCCCGCCGGGGCATGCGACGGTTGAGGAGCAGGTAGCACGTTTCCTCGTAGGAGCCGTGCTCCGCCAGTTCGTGGACGTTGATCCCTCGGTAGACCAGACTGCTTCGGTCGCTGTCGATCTCGCTGATGCTCGTGACGCCCGCGACCACGCCTTCGAGGCCGGGGCTGTAATTCGGATAAGTCGTTGCGCTCATTGCGTCCGTGTCCTCGCTCTGCCAGACTGGCCAACGGCGACCCTAGGTCGATCGGCGATCCACCCGGTTGGACCAGTCCGAATCAAGGCGCTCGAACGCCGGGTAGTCGACCGTCTCGTAGAGCTGTGCCCGCGTGTGCATCCGAGGGAGCAGTCCTTCCTGCGTCCCGGCCGCGAGCAACTCGCCATAGGCCTCGGAAATCGCCTTCAACATGACCCGGAACGCGGTCATGGGGAAGATTACGAGATTGTACCCAAGCTCGCGGAACCTGGAAACCGGGATGATCGGCGTCTTTCCGAACTCGGTCATGTTCGCCAAGAGCGGGACGTCCAACGCCCGTCGGAAGGCCTCGAATTCGGCTTCCGTGGTCAGCCCTTCCGGGAAGACCGCGTCCGCCCCGACGTCCACGTACCGCTTGGCTCGTTCGATCGCCGCGTGGATTCCCTCGACCCCGCGCGCATCGGTCCGTGCGACGATCAGGAAGTCCGGGTCGGATTTGGTCTCGCTGGCCGCCAGAACCTTCTTTGCCATCTCCGAAGGCGATACCAGTTCCTTGCCGTCGAGATGGCCGCAACGCTTCGGACTCGCCTGGTCCTCGAGGTGTAGGCCCGCGACCCCCGCCCTTTCGAACTCGCGCACCGTGCGCATGACGCTCAGGGAGGCGCCGTAACCGGTATCCGCGTCGGCGATCGCCGGGATCGGGGCAACCTGGGTGACCCGGTTGGCCTGCTCCGCCATCTCGCCCAAAGTGATCAGGGCGATGTCCGGCACGCCGAGATTCGCGTTGGTCACTCCCGCGCCCGTGATGTAAAGCGCCTTCGCGCCCTGGTCGAAGGCGACCTTCGCGCTCAGCGCGTTGAACACGCCAGGAAGCACGACGATGTCCTGAGCCATTAGGTCGCGCAACGCGCGACCTGGCGATGCAGGGAGCTTGCGAATCACGGCGCGAAGGTTACCCTCGCGCCGGAAAGGCCGCTTCGCGTCTCAGCCGACAACCTTGATCCCGTACTTGGCACGGGACCCGGTAGGCGTTTGTTTGGGGTCGGGAACCGTTGCGTCGATCTCGTTCTTGACGGTGAAGTCGGCGACCTGCTTGGACTTGCGGAACTTGCCCGTTACGACCACCTTCGCCTTGTCCTTGACCTTTTCGTCGGCCTTGCCCCGCGAGTAAACGTTGACCTCGCCCTTGTCGCCCTTCAGTTTGAAGGTGAAGTACGGGTGCCCCAGGCGAGAGGTTTTCTGGACAAACTCCACGACGGTGCCCTTGACGGTCACGCTGTCGGCCTTGTCGTGCTTGTCCGCTTCGGCGAGCACCTGATCCACCGTGAGTTCCGTGGTCGCTTCGGCCAGCTGCGCGACGGACGCGACGGGCACGATCGAGAAGTAGAGACCGAGGGCCAGAATGGGGCGAAGAGCTTTCATGGGTGCTGGTTCAATATCCGATCAGGGCGCAAACCGGGTAGTCCTCGATCGCCTTGCGACCGTTCAGGAAGCAGAGCTCGACGACAAAGCCGAATCCGCACACCTTCCCGTTCTGTCGTTCCACTAGACGCGCGGCCGCCGCCGCCGTTCCGCCGGTGGCGAGCAGATCGTCCACGATGTAAGCCCTTTGGCCTGGGTCCACCGCGTCGATGTGCATCTCGACGATGTTGGTCCCGTACTCGAGTGCGTACTCCTCCGCGATCCGCTCGTACGGCAACTTGCCGTGCTTGCGAACCGGAGCGAAGGGGAGACCGAGTTCCATCGCCACCGGCAATCCGAAGATGAAGCCCCGGCTCTCGATCCCAATGATGAGGTCGGCATGGTGCTCGCGGGCGTCGTCGGCCAGCAACCGGGTTACCTCGGCCATCGCCGCCGGGCTGTGCAACACGGGCGTGATGTCCTTGAAGAGGATTCCGGGTTTGGGAAAGTCGGGCACGTCCCGAATCAGGGACTTCGCCAGGAGGTCGCTCATCTGGCTTCGATCATACCTTTGGTGCCTCGCGCTCGACGGCGTCGTCGAGTTCGAAGAACTCCTGCGGCCGGACCCCGGCGACTCCCGCTACCAGGTTGCTGGGGAACGCTTCGATCGCCGTGTTGAGGTCGCGCACGCAGGCGTTGTAGTACTGCCGGGCGCTCGCGATCAGCTTCTCGGTCTCGCGCAGGTCGTTCTGGAGGCCGAGGAAGTTTTCGCTCGCCTTCAACTCGGGGTACGCCTCCTTAAGCATGACGATGCGCGCCAGACCCGTCGTGAGGTCACTTTCCGCGGGGGCCCGCAAGGCCAGGTTGGAGCCGCTCGCGATCGCCTGGTTGCGGGCGGTGGCGACCGCCTCGAGCAAAGCCCGCTCGTGGCTCGCATAACCTCGCACGGCCTCTGCGATCTGAGGCACGAGGTCGGCGCGCCGTTTCAGGTAGACGTCCACGTCCGCCCAGCCGTTGCGGACGAGTTGGCGCATCCCGATCAGCTTGTTGTACTGAAGGATGAAGACCCCGAGAACCAAGGCGAGGGCAACGACCGGAATCCAGATCATCGTTCAGGGCTCCAAGTGGGCGGCGGGGGTGGGTCCTGGCTCCCAGCCCTCTACGCTCGCGCGCATCAGCACGTCGAACTCCATATCGCGGTCCACCAGAATCTGGCAACTCAGTCGAAAGGCCCCGAGCACCCCGTCCTCCGCCAGACACTGCTTCTCCTCGGTACGCATCGGTGGCTCCTCGGAAACGAACTTGACCCGACAAGTCGTGCAACGGGCCTGACCGCCGCAACGGTGGCTGACGTCGACCCCGTTCTCCTCGAGGGCCCGAACGAGCCGCGTGCCTTCGGCGACTTCGAACGCGCCGAATCCCTGAACCGTGATCGTGTGCATGCTCGTCCATGATACTGAACCGCGCGCCCGATCGTGATCGGCGGCCCGGTACTCGTCCGTAGGGCTCGGCCCGGCCGGTGACCCAAATTACACGAGGGGCAAACCCTGCGGACGAGTCGTCAGTGCCGAAAGAGGCCAGAGTCGGAGGCGAAAGATGAACTCGCAGGACTTTTCGCCCGGGCCTTGCGTCGGCCCGAAATCCCGCCTATAATAGAGTAGCGAAAGCAACCCGAAGGCCACTCGGATAGGGCCCGACCAAGACAACAAGGATCGTAACCAATAGCTCCTCAGCGGGCCTCCGATCCTGAAACGGCTGAGAAGTGTCCCAGCAGGTCGGCTCCCACTATCCCTGTGGCCTCTTTTGATTTATGGCACAATGCGCTAGGGTAAGGGCGCTAACGAAAGTTGAAGGTAAGCTCCAGGTCGAAGCCCCGTGACCGGTAGGCGCCGGTCTGAACCGTTGGGTCGAGGTTCCTTAGGTTGCGGTAACGGTACCACCCTGTAATGCCGACGCTCTTATAGATTTGGTACGTCCAGCCCAAAGCGAGCGAGGCGTCGTCTTGAGGCAAATACAGGCGCGTCTGACCGATCTGGGCGTCGAAGAGCAACCGCTGGCGGGCGTTCAGACGGTAGACCAGGTTCAGCCCGTACGTGGTCGCGTCCTGACCCAAGTTCGAGGATCCTCCCGAGAGCAGGGCGCTGATCCCGAGCCGATAGCTCAGCCGGCCGGGCGGCACTCCCGTGACGGAGGCGCTAAGGGTTCGGGCGTCCGATTTGGACGGTGAGTCGAGGAAGCGCGTTCGGCTGTCGTCGAAAGAAAGGAACAGGTTCGTCTGCCGCCCGAGATCGTAGTCGAACGCCATGCCGATCGTCGTGTTCTCCGTGTTCGACGTCACCGAGCCGGTCTGTCGCCGCGTGTAGGCGTAACCTTCGATACCGGCGCGTTCGCTCAGGCGGCACGACAGGGAACTCGTCCAGTACACCAGGTCGGTTGGGCCGACGGCAAACCCGTTGCCCTCCGCGCCGCCGGTGAATCCGTTGCCGCCGTACCCGAACCCGTTCCCATTCTGCAGGCGACCCAGAGTGGCAAGTTCGCCGCTACGGCTGATTCCATAGCCGACGTTCGCGGACAGGCGTCCGGACGGGTTGTACGATCCCGCCAGGGTGACATCGTTGCCCTTGCCCGTCTTACCGTCGCTTCGTATCGTGCTGAGGCTTGCGCGGGCCGAAAGAGCGGTCTCGGGCGACGGGTTGTAGCGCGCGCCCAGCCGAACCGTGTCCAGGGCGACGGTGCCCTCCTTGGTGGTCGCACCGGTGGTGACCGGGCCCCGCCCGCCCTGATGTCCCAGGCCGAAGGTGGTGGCCAGCTTGCCGAAGGTTCGGCTCCCGCTGAGTTCCGTGTTGTCGAGGCGAGTCTCGTCGCCACGGAGTCGGCTCGCGGTCCGAACGTGCTCGATGCGCCAAGCGGGACCCGATCCGTCCTTGCCGTAGTTGGCCGACGTTCTCAACTCGGTGACCCGCGCTTGGTCTACGATCACATTGCCCTGGGCGTCGGTCCTTCGGTTGGCGATGCTCGCGTTGCGCTGCGTCGCCGCGAACACCCAACCGCTTCCGGGTTGGTACTGAAGCTGGGTGTCCCACGCCTTTTCATTTCGGTTGAACGTCCGGGATTCGACCGACACGAACCCCTCCGGCACGTCGCGAAGCGAGGTGCGTAGGCTCCATTGCTTGGCTCGGTAGTCGAGGTCGATGCCACGAGCGGTACCGCTCAGGGGGTTCACGTCACTCTTGAGGCGCCCCCGAGCTTGGGTCAAGGTGATGGTGCCGTTCTGACCTCGGGTCCCCAAAGGAAGACGGTAGTCCAGTCCGAGCACCTCGCGATCCCCGTCAACCGTGGTCGTCGGCTTCGGCGTGTAAACCACCTCGATCGTGCTCGTTGAAGGCACGAACCGCGTGAAGAAGAACACGGCGGGGTTGTCCGGGGAAAAGGTGTAGTCCACTCCCAACAACTGCAGAACGCCGTCCACCCGGATCGCGATTGGACGGCCGGGGAGCGGTTCGAACTCGAGAACGTAGGGCGTCGAAGGCGCGCCAAATCCCTGGAAAAGCTCGCTGCGCGTGCTCAGCGCACCCGCCCCGGCCGTCTTCTGGGACAGGAGCGTCACGCCGAGTCGGCCCGCTCGGCCAAAGTCGTAGGTTCCACCAAAGCCCTGTACCGTGCCGCGCGGCGCGTTGAAGCCGAACGCCTCGAAGGTGACCACGATCGTACTCGTCGGGGCGACGATCTTGCCCACAAAGGTGATCGCCCCGATCTCGTAGCTGATCGTGTAGTCCGAGCCAAGGACCTGCGCAACCCCGTCCACCTCGACGCTCTCCGAACCCGCGATGACCTGGCTGGTTTGGAGGTAGTACGGTCCCGCCGAATTGTTCCCCTGCAAGGAAACGGTGCGAGGACTGCCCTTGGCCTCGCTGCGTACCGCCCGGAGTTCGACGCGTCCTCTTCGGAAGCCCGCTTGAACCCCCTGGAGCGTCTTGGCGAAAGGAGTGAAGCGGTTCGAGTTCGTCAGTCGACCCCGGATGTCGCCTGCGTTGATCTCCAATGGTCCGCGGACATAGTCGAGGCTGACGTTTCGGGCCTGAGGGTCGCGGAACCGGCTGTCCGTCAGGAAGAGGTTGAAGTTCAGCACGTCGAGGACCTTACGGCCGACAATATTGACGTTGCCGATATCGGTGTACCGTCGTCCACCCTGACCCGAGTAGTTGAGCGAATTGAAGGACTCGACGTCCCCGTCCACCTGGTGCGAGTGCAAGCCAAATGTTCGGTATCCGCTCACCTCGACGCGGCTCAGAACCTTAGCCCGAATCCAACTGGGCAAGTCGATCCGGTGCGCTGCTTGAACCGGAAAGCCGACCGCCGCCAGCGCGAGGATCAGCCAGGGGCGAAAGAACCGGCCCGACATACGCTAAGCGCGCGCCCCGCCCAAGGATTCGAGGACGAGCGAGACGTTTTCGCGGGCAAGGGCGATCAACTCGGGCATCTTCGACTCTAGGACGCGCGAATGGTGAGCCCGTTCCTTGTAGAAGGCCTGAAACTGGTCGAAGAGCCGCGACGCGGTCAAGCCGTCCAGCGAGGGGATGCGGGGAAGCCCCATCAACTTGGCAAAGGACGTTACCTTCGGATCGTAACCGACCATGAAGGGAGGGACGCCAACCTTTGCCGCGAGGATGCCCGCGTGCAGTCGAACGGCGATGAGCGCCTCCATCCGCGCGATCCGTCCCTCCGCCTCGATCGGCGAGGTGAGTTTGCGAATCTCGGGGACCTTGCCGCCCTGAGCCTGCCCGATCGCCACGATCATCGGCCCGTCGCTCTTGGCGTCCATCTCGAGGAAGACGGGCATGATGCCCGATTGGACCATCAGCCGCGCCAAGTCCCCGAACATCTTGACCGCGACCGTTGGCTTCACGCCGGGCAGGGGACGCGGCGCGATGCCGACCGTCTTCATATCGCCGACGGTGAAACTCGCGTTGTCCGGCCCTGGGTCGGCGTTCGGGATGAGCAGGGCAGTGTCGGCCGTGATCTTCATCCGGGTCTTCACGCCGAGGTCCTTTAAGGTCTGCAACGATTCCGGGTCGCGAACCGCCACAAAGTCGGCCTGATTGAAGGCGCTCGCCGCCATGCGCCGACCGAAGAACGAGCCGAGTGGTCCGACCCCTTGGCCCACCAGAAACACCCTCTTGCCCGCCTTCTTGGCCATCTTGACCAGGGAAGCATAGTAGGCGACCGACTTGACGGAAGTGGCGTCCTGGAAGATGGAGCCGCCGGGGAAGACGAGGGCGTCGCAGCCTTCGAGGGCCTTGCCGACCTCGCCGAAGTTTCGCCGGGCGACCGCGCGAAGACCAAAGCGGCGCTGGGTTTCTTCCGGAGACTCGCTCAGTACGGTGACGTCGTACCCCGACCCTTCTAGGCCGTGAACGAAACCGAGCAGAACCGCTTCGTCACCGAGGTTCCCGCACCCGAAGTAACCGGCCAGAACAAGTAGGGGCACGCCTAGTTCACGTTTCTCAGGATGCGCCCTCGCGCGGCGACCCAAATGAGCCCACCGAGTATACCGCCGAGCAGGAGTCCGATCCCGATGCGCGTCAGGCTGACCGTGAGCGGCGTGTGGAAGTGGCACATGGTGTTCACCACGCTGGTCTGGCCGATCGAACCGACGACGAGCAACGCGGCGATCGTCGTTCCGTGCGCGCCCCATCCTGGCTTGGCGGGCCGAGTAGCGGTCAGGAGCGCCATCCCGAACGCCATCGCCGGGTGGCCGATTAGAAACTCCTTGGTGCGTGGGCGCACCACGAGGAACGCCTCGAGCATCGACCGAATCCGGAGTTCCAGGCTGGAAACGCCCGCCGGGTTGTCGTTCCCGGTGCGGCTCTGCATGAAGACGAGGAATCCGAGCCCCAAAACGATGAGGAGGGTGGGACCCCAGACCATCGGTTGGCCGAATAGCGAACGGAACGAGGTCAGCTTCCCGATCGCCCAGGCGGCCACGACGGCGATCGGCAGGAAGTGCGCTACCTTGACGCCGGTAAACATGTCCGCCTGGATGGTGTACTCCAGGCTGTTCATGAGGCCCGCGACCGCCAGTCCGCCGACGAGGCTGATCATGCTGGCCGTCAGGTAGCCCAGTGCCCAGAAGCGTGGCCTGTATTCGTCGACCCACAGGAACGCCGCGATCGGCAGAAGGGTCGCGATCGCGAGGGCCGAGTAGGGTCGGATCGAGTCGGCATAGGCGCCCAAGGCCAACAGCGCGACGAGCAACGACCCGGCCCATCGGCCCCGGGAGGAAGACACGAAGGCGAACCCCACCGAAAGCAGCGTGGGAGCCGACGCAAGCGCGATCAGGACAAAGAGCGCTTTGGGCACCCGCGGGTCTTCGAACGGCTTACCCTCCCCGACCCCGCCACCTTCCTTGAGCACCTCGACCTTGATCTGGGCAAGGAGGTCGCCGAACTCGCGCAGGGCCGCGTCGCCCGCACCCCCCGCCGGACGAACCAGCAACATGCGGATGTTCCGTTCTCTCGCCGCCTTGACGTACCGCTCGACGATCTCGGATTCGGTCATCCGGTCCAACTCGGCCGCTTGAGCGGCGTGCAGCCGCACGACCAACTCCGGTGCGTCGAGCTTGACGTTCGCGTCGCCGGTGATCTTGGCGAACTCGGGCGAGAGATAGCGGGTGTCATGGACGCGGAGGGCCTCCACCAGGGACTTGATCGCGTCGCGTCGACCGAGAACTTGCTCGCCCTGGGGCAGAAAATACCTTGCACCCTTGGAGGACGAGTCCTCGATCATGCCCTTCACGTAGGAGTCTTGCACCCCGAGCACGTTCGAGTGGCGAGCGATCACCTCCAACCCGTTGCGCCCAACCCGGGCCGCCTCCAAGGGGTCGATGCCGACGGAGGCTCGCAAGGCCAAGTCGTTGGGCAGGTTCAGCGAGAGACCGTCGTCGGTTCGCTCGACCTGAGCAAGCGGAAACCGGCGCCGGACGCCTTGGTCGATTCGATCCAAAATCGCCTTCGGCGCGAGAATCGTTCCCTCGGCATCCATGCGGAGTTGGCCGGACTTGCTGAGATCCTCGACCGTTTGCTCGGACAAGACCACCGCCGTCAGGCCGGCATCACGGAGTCCGGAGAGAGCGTCGTCGGGCAGGACACCCTGGCTGGCCGCGATCTCCCGCACCGCGTCCATCTCGACCGCGATGCCCGTCGCCCGGTTCCGCTGTTCGATTCGGTACCGGTAGGAAAGCGAAACGCACGAAAGCAGCGCCGTGGCGACCAACGAGGCGGGCAGGAGCCAGCGTGGGAATCTAGACGTCGAAGTCATCGTCTTCGGTGGTGGGACGGCCGCGCAACACGCGCTCACGACCGCCAAGTATGAGGACGGTTACCATGCCCGCAAGGAACCCCCCTGCGTGAGCCCAGTTCGCCACACCTTCCTGGGGGAAGAGAATCTGCCAGAGAAACCAGAAGCCCAACAACACCCACGCCCGAACCACGAAGGTGAAAAAGAACACGGGCGGCACCATGAACTGGACTTGGCTGCCCGGGAAGAGCAAGAAGTAACAGCCAAGGACTCCCCCGATCGCCCCCGAAGCCCCAAGGGTCGGGATATCGCTCGTCGGCCCCATCAGGATGTGGGCCGCCGCCGCGCACACTCCCCAAAAAAGGTAGTAGAGGGTGTACCGCACCGGACCGAGAGCCGCTTCGACCGCCTGGCCGAACGCGGTCAGAAAGATGAGGTTGCCGATGAGATGCCATAGCGTCCCGTGAAGGAACATCGAGGTAAAGACCGTCACCAGCCCGAAGCGATCCCCGCCCGTCAACCCCGACACGACCTCGATGGGCCGCATTTGGAGGTCGGCGAACACCAATCCAGGCCCGAACCAGCCTCCCATTCGGTCCCAGAAGTACAGCACCGCGTTCAACACGACGAGCGTCCACGTGATGATCGGCGTGGTTCGGCTCATCAGGTTGTCGCGAATTGGGATCACTCTTCGCTATCGTCGCAGGGCGGCGAACCATAAGTCAATGTCTGGCACCCCTTGCCGGGCCTTCCCGGTGCGGCTCCATGCCCGCTGAGTAGAATCGAACCCGCAATGTTGCTCCGGTCGGCGATCATCCGTGCCTCTGAGTTGTCGTTCGTCAAGCGCATGGTCCGCCGATCACGGTTGTTCCGGGGCGTCGTCAAGCGCTTCATCGCCGGAGACACCCTGGAGGAGTCCCTCGCCGTGGCCGAGACGCTCGCGGCGTCGGGCTACCTAGTCACCCTCGACAACCTCGGCGAGAACACCAAGTCCGAGGCCGAGGCCCTGCTGGCCAAAAACACCTACATCGAGATGCTGCGTCGCATCGCCCGGTCACCCCAGGCGGACCGGATCAACATCTCGATCAAACTCACCCAGTGCGGTCTCGACCAGGGCGTTGCTTTTGCCGAGCGCAACTACCGCGAGGTACTCGCGGCGGCCGAGGAGGTTGGCAACTTCGTGCGCGTCGATATGGAAGCCTCCGCGTACACGCAGCGCACCCTCGACATCGTCTACCGGGCCTTCGAAGACCATCGCAACACGGGCACCGTGCTCCAGAGCTACCTGTTCCGAACGACCGACGACGTCGAGGAGGCCGTGCGCGCGGGCATCCGCATCCGCCTGGTCAAAGGCGCGTACCTGGAACCCGAGTCCGTCGCCTACAAGGACAAGGCGGATACCGATCGCGCCTACGTTGCCCAGTCGAAACGGCTGATGGAGAGCGGCAATTACCCGGCGATCGCCACCCACGACGAGCGGATCATCGACTCGCTCCGGGCTTTCGAGAAGGAGAAGGGCCTTGACCGGGCGAGCTTCGAGTTCCAGATGCTGTTCGGCATCCGACGGGACCTCCAGCAGTCGCTGAAAGACGCCGGCTACCGGGTGCGCGTGTACGTTCCCTATGGGGACAGTTGGTACCCGTACTTCAGCCGTCGACTCGCCGAGCGTCCGGCGAACCTGTTCTTCATTCTGAAGTCCCTGTTCCGGGGTTGACGCTCCCGCCCGCATCGGTCGGGTCCGGGTACAGTTCGGCTTCTGTCGGGGCGTAGCGCAGCCTGGTAGCGCATCTGCTTTGGGAGCAGAGGGTCGTGGGTTCGAATCCCGCCGCCCCGACCACGAAACGCGGCACGCTCCACCTCGGACCTACCGGGGCCGCACGTTTTTTCCCTGAATCTCGCGTTGGATCTGGCCTTTGGTGACGTTCACGCGCACGGTGACGGGGGTCCCATCTTCCAGGTTCGGCGGATCGAGAACGGGTCGAGTTTGGCCCCCCGGAAACTCCACCTCGCGGCTTTTTCCGCGCACGCGGAACATGCCCGCAACATGGTGTTGGCCGTCCGTCAGGACGACGACCTCTTGGGGCCTTTGTCCGCGATCATCTCGGACCGGCCCGCCCGGGACCAGTTCCGGAACCGTGAACCGGCCGTACCCTTGAGAGTGCTTTGCGCCCAACCCACGCTCGAGCGCCAATCGGACCACATCTGCGAGGGCGGCGATCCACTCGGCTTGCGGATCGGGAACCTGGAAGGCGAACCGGAACTTGGCCCCCTTGGGCACCGCGAACAGGCCGATCGGGTTCGGATCGTCGGACTCGAGCGGCAGGTCCGCCCCCTGGGTCATATACTTCTGGTGGTGAGGCGTCCACGTCTCGACGCAGAACGGCTTCCCGGTCGGGACCCACCAGGCGTCGAAACAGGTCACGGCCGCCATCGCGTCCGCCGCGCCAAAGACCTCGAGGGCCGGCCGGGCCGCTACGGGCGCCTCTTCCCGCTTCCACTGGGGCTTGACGTTGTCGTGCAACCCGCACAACTCGAACGCGCACGACCGGAGCGCGCCCTTGATCGTCGAGCCGGGGATGACGGGCACGCCAAAGGTGCGTTGGAGCGCGATCCCGTTTTCGCTCGGGTTGGCGACGCCGAGGCCGATCGTGAGCCGGGTCTTGAGGGTCGCCTCGAAGGTCCAGAAGGACGCCTCCGCAAGAGCCTGGTTCCAGCGTGTGTACGCGCTTCGATACGCTTCGGGAGCCCCCGCTGAAGCGACCCGATAGCGGAACCTCGCCTTCTCGTCTTCGTTCTTATCGCCGATCGGGAAGAAGCGCTCGATCAATAGACCAGGCTGGTCGAGTTGTCCCGCCTCAACCAGGGCCTTCAGACACGTTCTCATGAGTCCCTCGCTTCCTCCTCCCCCTCGATGTGGGCGTCCACCATCCGCTTGAGGAAGACGAGGGCGTGCTGGGTTCGCAAGGTCAGGAACGCGTACTCCTCGAGCCCCTTGGTTCGCGCCCGCTCCGCAAGATTCGTAAGCTCAGGTGCGCCTTCCAGGTAGGTCAGCATCCGACCCATCTCGCCCTTTTTGGCCCGCCAGAAGGCCACCGCTTGGGCGAGGCCGCATCCCTGCACGAAGGCGGGCGCCCCCTTGACCGCCGTCTTGAACTCTTTGCGCTTGCAGTCGGAGTTGCCGATCGCATCGTTCACCGACTTGTGCGCCCATTCGAGCAGTTTCTGGTCCACCGTCCTCACGAGGTCACCCCCACGCGGCAGAGGCCGTTGCCGACGCTGCCCTTGCCGCCGAACTGGCAGTACTTGCCGTTCAACGCGTCAAGGTGTTGAGTCGCCTTGTCCTTGTCTTTGGACAGCCCGTCCACCATGGCCAGTCCGAGAAACATCGCTTCCGAGGGGACCCGTTCCTCGCTCCGGAGCATCCCGGGGGAGGCCGTTCGGGTCACGAAGTCGAGCGTCACGTGGGTTGTGACCTCGGTGGCCGTCTTCGTCAGGTAGGTGAAGATATCGTCGGGCAACACCGCGAGGCGCTTGCCCAACTCGGCTTCGGCGATGCCGGTCAGCGCGGCGAGACGGCTTGTCGGGTCGGCTCCGCCTAGGTCCCGGGGCGTGAGGTCGAGGTCCTCCAGGACCACCCTGCCGAGCGTCGCCACCTTCAGAACCGTCGTCGCCGAGACGATGGCGGTCCCGTCAGGTGCGGCTTCCACGCCAACCGTCGCCTTGCCCGCCGCCGCCAGGAGCTCGTTGGCACGCTGGATGGCACCGCTTGAGGTCGCGTAGGCAAAAGTCCCCGCCACCGACCGTACCGGAAACAGCAGGCACCGGAGGTCGGTGATCGCCAGGGCGCCCGCCGCCGCGTTCCTGCTGTCCGGCGACCCGAACAGGTAAGCGAGGTCCTTGTCCGCCTGGTCGCCTGACGCTTTGTCGCGGCTAGTGACTCGCCCCTCGCGAGCCACCTCCTTGAGCGCGCCCTTGACGCTCGAGCCGGGCACCATCGGCCAGCCGGTCGTTCTCTCGCGGGCGATCGGAAGGTCCGTGGTGCCGACCGACTGGCCGGTGCCGACGTGAAGCGGTGTGATCGTTCGTAGGGTCAAGATTCGGTGGTGCATCAGTGCGTTCCCCAGGTGGTCGGAAAGAAGACGGCGAGGCCGAAGCCGTCCCGACGATCGTCGGGATGGTCGGACACGGGTTGGAGCCAGCGATCGGCGAGTTTCTCGCCCTCACCGCTTGGGATCTCGAGCCAGTAGACGGAGCCGGCGGGCGCCAGCCAGCGGACGGGCTTCGGGCCGCCCTTGGCGAGGTCCCAGCCGGAGACCGCCTCGCGGCGCGACATCGCGGCGGCAACCAGAGCGACCGTCGCGTTAAGGGTGTTCGGGAGGTCCTGCGGCCCGAACCCAAGTTCGAAGACGGCGGGCGTCGCGAGAACCATGGCGACTTTGGTGGCGGTCTTCAGCCCTTCCCGGACCCCGTCGGGGCATGTCCAAGCGTTCGCGCCGCCTTCGGAAAGGCACCCAAGCCGACGCTCGCCCCCGAGCGGCATCGCCCCGGACGGCACCGAGCCATCCGTGCGGACCAACAGCGCCTGACCTTGCCGGTAGGCCGCTCCGGTGGTCTGGTACAGCATGCCCTTCTCGGCGGCTTGCGTCGCGTGGCTGATGCCGACGTGCACGCGCAGGTCCTTCTCGATATGGACGGCCGAGTCGTCGTCCCACGGCGGCTTGCCGTCCTTGAGGGGGACCTTCCAGACTCCGTATTGCCCCTCGGTGTCGAACAACTTCCCATCGGCGTACCAGGCGGCCAGTTGGTCGAGGCTCATCCACCGGGGCGGGTCGTGCTTGCTGGGTTCGAGTTCATTCGTCCCAGAGGGCAGTCCGACCGGCGTCAGGCCTTCCGGTAGGTCCGTCCCCTCACCGTCGCCCAACTCGGTGGGTCGGGCGCGCGCGAGGCGGAGTTCGTCGCCTTCCGACATCAGGACCGCGTCCGCCGGCATGGGGACGCGGACGGTGCCGTTCGCCGTGAACAGCGGCCCGTGGACGGGCACCGTGCGCAGGGTCGCCCAATCCGGCGGGGTCTGAGCGCGTCCTATCGCGGTACGGACCGCGCCGGCCAAGGTGCTCGGCATCGGCAACAAGAGCCCGCCCGCCGCCAGCGCACCCGGATCGGTGCTGAACGGCCGTCCGTCGCCCAAGACGAGCGGGTCCAGCGGCTGAATCGTGTAGTGGTTCATTCGCCCTCCCGGGTGAAGAAGTGCGCCACGAGGAGCATGTCCGCATAGCGCCGGAGTTCCGCCACCGAAGCGATCGGCGGTGGCGCGTAGTCCCGGTCGGCTTGCTTCTTGCGCAGGATGCGCGCGACCTCCATGGCGGCCAGTTCGTCGGCCATCGCCACCATCGTGGGCTCCTTGGCAAAGTCCGTCAGTTCCTGGGCGAGTGCCCGCATCTCGTAGGGGAAGCCGCGCGGTAGCCGGCCTTCTCTGAGGTGCTCCCGGTGGGCGACGAAGCGGTCGGCGAACTGATCGTCCCACCGTCCCGCCACGCAAACTTCGCCGCCGGACCGGGGCTTGGCCCCGACGACGAGCGCGTTCTTCTTCCTGTTGTCTCCAAAGTCCTCCTTCTTGCCCCGCTTTTCGAGCAGTTGGGCGAACTTCACCGACTCCTGCAGGTTGTCCATCACGTGGACCGCCGCGACGCCCATCGTAAAGGTGGGCAGCAGGTCCGGCTTGGGCGTCAACCCGTCGGCCCACGTCTTCATCGTCGCGTCGAAGGCTTGTTGAACCGCCTTCGCCAGTTCCACCGCCGTGTCCATCGGCGCGAGGGCCACCACGTCGTCGCCGCCCGCGTAGACGCACACGCCGTGATGCTGCGTCACGATGCCGTGCACTTTGCTGGCGAACCCGCTCAGCGCGACGCTGAAACCCCGCAACGCGGTTTCGCCTTGTTGGGACAAGTGGTCCAGCAACTTGCCCATCGCGTCGCCGTCGCCGTGAAGGACGCAGTAGTAGGGCCTTGGCTTGCGGTCGAATCGGATCGCTTTCACCTCCGCGTCGACCTGTGCCTTGAGTTCCGGGGGCAAGCCGTCGGTCTCGCCAAAAAGGGCCTCGTCCACGTCGCAGAGACCCTCGTGCCCCTTCAGCATTCTCTCCAACTCCAGTAACGGGTTGGTCTCTTCCGGGCTGAGGGCGCCCATGCCGACCGCGATTTCGCGCGTCGAGGCGTACCGTTTGGCGACGCCCTCGAACGTTCCGAACCGCTTCACGAGCCCAACCGCGTCCAGGTGCTCGCGGGGTTTGACCCGAACGTCGGTCTCCGTGCGGACTTGGTAGGTTCGACCGTCGACCCGCAGCACGCCCGGGAACGAGGGATCGAGTGGGCTCTTCGGCCGGCCGTCGTCCGCCGGCGCGGGAGGGAAGTCGCGCGTCGCTTTGCGCCCGGCCATGAGCGCGCCGACGCGCTTCCGCGCCGCCGCAAAGTCGTCGTTCGTGATCGGCGCCCAGGCGGCGAACCACTCGAGGAGCTTTTCGGCCTGCTCGGTCAGGTCCGCCGAGGGATCGACGAGGACGCCGGCATCCCTGGCCCCTGTGGCGACCTCTTCCTTCAACCGGGCGAGCACCTTCGCCTTTGCGCCTTCCGCCGCCGATTTCGGGTCGCTTTCGAGCGTCGCGAGAAGGATGTTCGCCGCCGGTTGACTCGCGTCCGGCGGGAAAATCAGGCTCGCGCCCTGACGCCCCAACTCCTCTGCCGCCACCTGCGACAGTTTGGCGAGGAGGGCCGACCCGACCGCCAGGTCCCGCGTCTTGCGGCTCGCGGCGATGAACCCCTGCACCGGCCCGAGCGAGATTTGCACGAGGTACTTCACGGCAGCGTCACCGCCGTGTATCCATAGAGCGTCGGTTGTCCGAGCATGAATCTCAGCACGTCCAGGATGTCGTCCTTTGGTTGTCTTGCCCCCGCGTACCCGGGAACTCCGAGCAGATTGTCCGGATAGCCTCTCGCGTCGGTTGTGAGACCCGGTCGACGGATGCGACCCCGGGTTAGGAGGACCAGCCCCGCCCACCATTGGCCGTTCCACAGGATCGGCTTGACGAGTACCGGCGAGGCCAAACGCGTTTGCCCGTTGGTCGTCGGCACCCAACTCTCGACGAACTCGCCCGCGATGGGCCCGAAGTTGTTCTGTCTGCCCGGTCGCGCGCTCCGAAACTGGAGGGGGAGCCCCAACTCCGCGCGCGGAAAAGTCTGTCTGGGAAGGGGCCGGAGCGTGGGTACGCCTTGGGCCTGCCTAATCGAGTCGGCCTCCGGCCAGGGCGAGTGGCTGTTTGGACCGTGCCCCTGCCGCTGAGCCCCCACCTGGCCCTTGCGGAAATCGCGGAGGGTCTCGATCGCCTGGTGCCAGGCCCGGTTCGAATCCTGAGCGCTCTTCAGGAAGAGCCAGGCGCCGACCAACGAAGTGAAGCCGCTGACCAGGAAGTTCGGGTTCTGCGGACCCGCCAGCCCGGTGAGGTGGGCTTGCGCGCCGAAGCCCTCCCACCGAAGCGCCCCGAACCCGCGCCGGGTCCGCGCTCCGATGCCGCCGAAGAGCAGCCACGCGGCGAGGGCGCGAAGGACCTCGCTCTTCTGCGCCCCGGTTATCGCGGGCGAGTCGTCGGTCGCGAACCGATCGGACCGAACCGAAACGACCAGCCGAAACGAGCCGGTGGGGAGGATGCGGATCGCATGCTCGTCGGATACGGCGCGGATGCCCGTCCTCGGTTCGATCAGGATGCCCTTCGCGTAATCCGGGACGAGGTTGCCCGCGTCGCGCAGGATGCGGAGTTCGCTGGAAGACGTTTGATCGACCTCGACCCGCACAAGGCTCGACGAAGGGCCTTCCGCGTCCGCCATCCCCCAGAGGGCGCGTTCCCGGCTCCGCAGGTCCGCCGGACTGGCGAAGACGTTGGTCGCCCGCCACCAACGTCGCAAAGCCCCGCGAATCGCACTCGGGCGAAACGGCTGATCCAGGTCGGGATGGCCCGCCCGGGAACCCCCGCCCAGCATCGGCGTCGCCAAATCCACCCGAACATCCGCCAACTCCGTCCAACGTCCCGCTTCGCCGGTGAAGCTTGGGGCACCCACGCTCGCGACCCTCATGGACCCAGCATAGCAAGTTCACCAGGTTCTGTCAAGTTGGGTCCCAACGGTTGCGGAGGGGACACGGTCGGTCCGGTGGGTGGGGTGGTGCCGCAGGCCGGACTCGAACCGGCGACCCAAGGATTTTCAGTCCTTTGCTCTACCAACTGAGCTACCGCGGCACGCGGAAACGGGTTCAAAACTGGCGCGGATGACGGGACTTGAACCCGCGGCCTCCGGCGTGACAGGCCGGCGCTCTAACCACTGAGCTACACCCGCGCGGCGATTCGAGATTATGGCAGGCGGACCGACCGAAAGCAAGGTCTGGAGTCCAATCTGGGACCAAGCTCGCGGACGTGGGGCGGCGGAGTACGAGGCGGGGTCCCTTCCGGCCCGGGCCGAGGGGTCCCCGGTACAATCGAAGCCATGGATTTCGCCCTTTCCCCGGAACACGATCTCGTTCGCGAGACCGCACGCAAGTTCGCCGATCAAGAGATCGTGCCCGGGTTGCGCGAGCGGGACCGGGAGCACGTCAGCGACGCCTCCCAACTCAAGAAGATGGCGGCGGCGGGCCTGCTCGGCGTCTCGATTCCGGCGAAGTACGACGGGATGGACACCGATTACGTCAGCCTCGGCATCGTGTGCGAGGAGTTGGAGCGGGGCGACACGAGCGCGCGGGTCGTGATGAGCGTCCACAGCGGCCTTCATAGCTTGACCGTTCTGCAGTGGGGAACGGCGGAGCAGAAGCAACGGTGGCTTCCTTCGCTTGCCACCGGCCAGGCGGTCGGCGGGTTCGCCTTGACGGAACCGAACGCGGGGTCGGACGCGGTGAACATCAAGACCCGGGCGGAGCGTTCCGGAGACGAGTACGTGCTGAACGGCCAGAAGACGTGGATCAGCCTGGCGGACTATGCGGACCGGTTCTTGGTGGTGGCGGTGACCGACCCGAACGCCAAGTCCAAGGCGAACGGCCTGACGGCGTTCATCGTGGAGCGGGATCGGCCCGGGTTCAGCAGCCGGGCGATCAAGGGAAAGCTCGGGGTGCGGGCGGGCAACACGGGCGAAATCTTCTTCGACAACCTGCGGGTACCGGCGGAGAACCGGCTCGGCGACGAGGGAGACGGGTTCCGGGTGGCGATGTCGGCGCTCGACCACGGCCGGTACACGGTGGCCAGCGGCGCGGTCGGAATCGTGACGGCGTGCCTCGAGGCGAGCGTGAAGTACTGCCACGATCGGAAGGTCGGGGGCGAAGAGATCGGCAAGAAGCAGCTCGTCCAGCAGATGATCGCGAAGATGGTGGCGAGTCGGGACATCGGTCGGCTCCTGTACTACAAGGTCGGCTGGATGAAGAACACCGGGCAGCGCCACAC
Source organism: Fimbriimonadaceae bacterium (assembly GCA_026129685.1). Taxonomy (GTDB): domain Bacteria; phylum Armatimonadota; class Fimbriimonadia; order Fimbriimonadales; family Fimbriimonadaceae; genus UBA2387. The sequence goes on along the minus strand of JAHCHO010000006.1, from coordinate 216,132 downwards.
CCGCGAGGTGAGCCTGGCCAAGTGGCAGAACTGCAACGCGGCGTTCGAGTCGGCGAACGACGCGATCGAGATCCACGGGGCGTACGGCTTCTGCGACGAGTTCCCGGTCGAGCGTCACTTCCGCAACTCGCGGGGGGCAGTGATCTACGAGGGCACTCGCGAGATTCACACCCTGATGCAGGCGGAGTACGAACTCGGCTACCGGGAGGATCGGCCGCTCAAACACACGTTGCCCACGTGGCCGTTCGGCCCCGAAGTGTAGGGTCGGCGCCGGCGGGCGCTCCCATCATTCCCGTCATTTCCATTGTTGCGCGCACCGTGTTGTCGCACGCTTGGCCGCTTTGGTTCGTCGCGCCGACGGGCGTTCCCGTCATTCCCGTCATTTCCATTGTTGCGCGCACCGCGTTGTCGCGCGCTTGGCCGTTTTGGTTCGTCGCGCGGACGGGCGTTCCCGTCATTCCCGTCATTCATCCTCTCGCGCGCGGCGCGAGTCTTCCCAAGCATCGAAGGGTCACGGCTGCCGATCTCTCGACGTTCTAGGGATTGAAAGGACGAACGGTCAACCGACGCGAGAAACTGTCGCGAGCGGCCATGGTTGCATTGAGCGCCTTCCGCCCAATGGCCGCCACCCGTAGTCGGGGCAGGGCCCAACCTGGTGACTTGCTCGAAACATCGACGGGTGGATTCATGCCACCCGTGGCACGGACTCGAACAACAGCCGCCCGATGTCGGTCTGCGGCGCACGTTTCGACAAGTACAGCATCTCGATGCCAACGACCCGGCCCTGATCGTCATAGTCCAGGATGATCCCCGGCGATACCTCTTCGGAGCGACTTGTCGGCGCCTCGCTCAGGGTCAGGTACAGGGCGTCCGCTTGCCCGTCCACTTTCAGCTTCATGGTTTGTTCCTTCTGCGATCAAAGTATGCCGTGACGACCCGCAAAGGCGAGGCCTTGCGGTTCACAATGACCCGCAACACGCGATCGCCGAATTCAGGAATCGCGGCAAGGCGGTGTTCCAGGTCGGAATCCACGGGGTCGGACTCAGTCCATTCCGGTCGAGCCACCGTTCGCTCCATCCACACGACGTCGATCTCGCGCTTTTCCAGCGCATCGCGGGCGTGCTGGGTCAGTTCATAGTCCATCGCAACCGCCTGAATCTAGCGCGAATCGCCCTTCCCGGGGGGGCAAGCGGGTCGGCTCCAGGGTTTGGTCGCCTACTGACGAGCTCTGAGGATCGGTTCCGCCCGTGAAGCGGGATTCTGCAATCGGCGACGCTTCATCCCTATTCGTCATCGGTCCTCACATCCGGTATAGGCTGAATCCGGCCGGGGGAGAGGGGGCGTTGCGGGCGGCCTCGATGCCGAGGGCGAGGACGCGGCGGGTGTCGAGGGGGTCGAGGATGCCGTCGTCCCAGAGGCGGGCGGTGGAGAAGTAGGCGGAGGATTCGTCGGCGTAGGTCTGCAGGATCGGGGCGCGGAAGGCGTCCTGCTCCTCGGGCGTCATCGTGCGGCCTTGGGCGGCGAGTTGCTCCATCTTCACCGTCAGCAACACGTTCGACGCCTGTTCGCCGCCCATCACGGAGATGCGGGCGTTCGGCCACATCCAGAGCTGCCGGGGGCCGTAGGCGCGCCCGCACATGCCGTAGTTGCCCGCTCCGTAGGAACCGCCGACGATGACGGTGAACTTGGGCACGTTCGCGGTGCTGACGGCGGTCACGAGTTTCGCGCCGTTCTTGGCGATGCCCTCGGCCTCGTACTTGCGGCCGACCATGAATCCGGCGATGTTCTGGACGAACACCAGGGGGATCCCCCTTTGGTTGCAGAGTTCGATGAAGTGCGCGCCCTTGAGGGCCGACTCACTGAAGAGGATGCCGTCGTTGGCGAGCACCCCGGCGAGGCGGCCGTAGAACCGACCGAAGCCGCAAAGGAGGGTCACGCCGTAGTTGGCCTTGAACTCGTGGAAGCGTGAACCGTCGAGGATGCGGGCGAGGACCTCGCGCATCGCCATCGGACGGCGGGATTCGGAGGGAACGAGGGCATAGAGGTCCTCGGGGTCGTAGAGGGGGTCCTCGGGTTCGACGTCGTCGGCGCGGGACCGTTCGGGGGGAGCGCCGAGGTTCTCGACGATGTTGCGGACGATGCGGAGGGCGTCCTCGTCGCTTTCGGCGAGGTGGTCGGCGACGCCGCTCAGGCGGGTGTGGACGTCGCCGCCGCCGAGGTCCTCGGCGGTGACCTCCTCGCCGGTGGCGGCCTTGACGAGAGGCGGGCCGCCGAGGAAGATGGTGCCCTGGTTGCGGACGATGACGGTCTCGTCGCTCATCGCGGGCACGTAGGCGCCGCCGGCGGTGCAGGAGCCGAGGACGGCGGAGATCTGGGGGATGCCTCGGGCGGAGAGGTTGGCCTGGTTGTAGAAGATGCGTCCGAAGTGGTCGCGGTCGGGGAAGACCTCGCTTTGGAGGGGGAGGAAGGCACCGCCGGAGTCCACCAGGTACACGCAGGGAAGCCGGTTTTCGAGGGCGATCTCCTGGGCTCGAAGGTGCTTTTTGACGGTGATCGGGAAGTAGGTGCCGCCCTTGACGGTCGCGTCGTTGGCGACAAGGACGCACTCGCGACCGTGGATGCGGCCGATGCCGGTGACGATGCCAGCGCCGGGGGCGCCGCCGTCGTACATGCCGTTGGCGGCGAGGGCGCTGAACTCGAGGAAGGGCGCGGCGGGGTCGAGGAGGACCTCGATCCGTTCACGGGCGAGGAGTTTGCCGCGGCCCTTGTGCCGGGCGACCGCCTTCTCTCCGCCTCCCAGCATCGCCTCGGCGAGTTTGGCGCGGAACTCGGCCATCACGCCGTTCATCGCTTCGCGGTTGGCGCGATGCTCGTCGTCGTGGACGTTCGCGACAGATCGGATGGGCTCCATGCGGGTCCTATGGTACCGGCGAGGGCCTCAAAGGTCGGCGAGGTCGGACTCGAGGAAGTCGGGCGCGAGAAAGTCTTCGGGAGCGGGCGTGAAGAAGGAGAGGGTCTCACCGGTCGCGGGGTGGACGAACCGTAGGAGGGCGGCGTGAAGCTGCATCGGCCCGTCCCGATACTCCCGGGGGGCATAGAGGTGGTCGCCCAAGACGGGGTGGCCCACGGCGGCCAGGTGGACGCGTATCTGGTGGGTTCGGCCGGTTTCGAGCCGGCAACCGACAAGGGCGCCTTGGTCGAGACGGCGGAGGAGACGCACGTGGGTGACGGCGTCCTTGCCGCCTTCGAGGACCACCATCTTGATGGGGCTGTGGGGATCGCGGCCGATCGGCGCGTTCACGGTGAAGCGCTCCTCGGCGGGGCATCCTTTGACGGCGGCGACGTAGCGTCGTTCGGCGGTCTTGGCGGCGAACTGCTTGGCGAGGAGGACGTGCGCGCCGTCCGTTTTAGCGACGACGATGAGGCCGGTGGTCTCCTTGTCGAGACGATGGACGATGCCCGGCCGATACCCTCCGCCGGCGGTGCTGAGGGAGTGCGGCCGGGCGAGGAGGGCGTTGACGAGGGTGGGCGCCTTCTGGGATCGGGTGGGGTGGACGGCGAGGCCGCGCGGCTTGTCGATGACGAGGAGGAAGTCGTCCTCGTAGAGGACGCGAAGGTCCATCGCGAAAGGTTCGGCGTCGTGGGGCGGGGTGGGGGGGACCTCGCCGATCTCGACGACCATGCCGGCGTCGAGCTTGTGGGCGGGGAGGCGGACGACGCCGTCCACGAGGACGCCGCCTTCCTCGATAACCTTCTTGAGCCGGGTGCGCGAATGCTGGGGCAGAACGCGGGCGAGGAACTTGTCGAGTCTCTCGGCGGCGTCCGCCTCAAAGCGCATTCGAGTATTGTATCCAGTGGGGTTCCGACCGACAATGCTAACGATGGTTCGCCGCTTTGCGCTCGCCTGGGTGTTCGTCGTGAGTTTCGGGTTGGCCGGCTGTGGCCCAAGCAAGCCGGAGGAGTCGCCCAAGCCGGTGAGTGGCCCGGAGGCGACCACGGAGCAACCCGCGCCGTCCGGCGAGTCGCCCGTGGCCATGGCGGAGCCGACGCCCGAACCCAAGAAACCCGCTCCGAAAGTGGACGCGGTGAAGACCACGTCGGCGATGAGCGGCCTCGAGATCACGGAATACCCGGGCGCGAAGCCGGACGCCGGGTCGGGGGCGAAGGCGGACACGGCGGGTACGGAGGAGTTCACCTTCGGACGAAAGACGCCCGACGCGCCGAAGCTGGTGATCGAGCACTTCGCGAAGCAGCTGACGGTCGAGGACCAGTACGCCGACGACGCGGTGGCCTACGTGGTGGGGAAGACGAAGTCGGGCCACGAGGTGAACGTGAACGCGGTGGCGGAGAACGGGTCGACGCTGGTCACCATCACGTACGTGAAGAAGAAGGGCTGACCACCAGGTTGGAGGCCGGGGGTCCGTCGGGCGGGCGCCATTCGGGATTCCTCGCTTCGCTCAGAATGACAGGGCCGGGCGCTTTTCGGGATTCTTCACTCCGCTCAGAATGACAAGGGGGCCGGGGTTGGAGCCAGCCTGTCGGCGGGACGCCGTAGGTTCGGTTTGGCGGCATAATGAGGTCACCATGCTTCCGCTGGTGATTTCGCTCATGACGCTCGCGCAGACCGTCCCTCCGCCCAAGCCGATCGGCCCTCTTCCGTCCGCGAACCAACTGGCCTGGCACGACCGGCAGTACTACGCCTTCGTCCACTTTGGGCCGAACACCTTCACGGGCTTGGAGTGGGGGCACGGCACGGAAGATCCCCGCGTCTTCAATCCGACCGAACTCGACGCGCGGCAGTGGGTGCGCGCGTTCAAGGAGGCGGGGATGACGGGCGTGATCCTCACCGCGAAGCACCACGACGGATTCGCGCTGTTCCCGAGCGCGTACACCGAACACAGCGTGAAGGCGAGCCCGTGGAAGGGCGGAAAGGGCGACGTGTTGCGGGAACTGAGCGACGCGTGCCGGGAGGCGGGTCTGTGGCTAGGGGTCTACCTTTCGCCCTGGGACCGCAACCACCCCACCTACGGCACGCCGGAGTACAACGACGTGTTCGTCAAGACCTTGCGGGAGGTGTTGACGAACTATGGGGAAGTGAAGGAAGTTTGGTTCGACGGCGCGAACGGGGAAGGGCCGAACGGGAAGCGCCAAGTCTACGATTGGCCGCGGTTCATCGCGACGGTGCGGGAGTGCGCGCCTCGGGCGGTGATCTTCCACGACGGCGGCGACGTTCGGTGGGTGGGGAACGAGGGCGGATACGTCGGCGAGACGAACTGGTCCTTTCTGCCGACGGGCATCGAACCGGGCTATGCAGGGGACAAGACGGTGCTGTACGAGGGCGACGAAAACGGCACGATCTACGCGCCGAGCGAGTGCAACACGTCGATCCGTCCAGGTTGGTTCTGGCGGGCGAGCGAAAACGACAAGGTCAAGTCGCTCGAACAACTCAAGGAGATCTTCTACCGCTCGACAGGACACGGGGGAACCTCGCTGCTCAACGTTCCACCGGACACGCGGGGACTGATTCATGCGAACGACATCGCCGCGCTGAAGGAGTTTCGGGCCTGGCGCGAGGCGACTTTCGCGAAGGACCTTGCGTTCGGGGTGGCGGCCACGGGCGTTTCCCGGGGCGCCGGGTTCGGGCCGGAACGGGTTTGCGACGGGAAGGCCGACACGTACTGGGCCACGGCGGACGGAACGACGGGCGGGGAGGTGACGCTGGACTTCGGTCGCCCGACGACCTTCGACCACGTCGTCTTGCAGGAGCACATCGCGCTCGGTCAGCGGGTACGGGCTTTCGAACTGCTCGCGGACGGCCGTCCGGTCGGGAAGGGGACGACGATCGGCTACAAGCGGATCGTGCGGTTCCCGGCGGCACGGGCGCGCCGGCTGACGGTTCGGATCGTGGACGCCCGGGCGTGCCCGACGCTGTCAACGGTCTCGGTGTACTTGGGGACGCCGGAAGCGACGATCGCGACGGACGGGGACGCGTTCGTGGGAGAGACCACGGTCACGCTCGAATGCACGGTGCCCGGAGCCCAGGTTCGGTACACCCTGGACGGGTCGGAGCCGACGCCGAGTTCGACGCGGTACCGGGGTCCGTTCTTGGTCGGCAAGACGGCGACGGTGAAGGCGGCGGCCTGGTTCGACGGGCGGACGAGTTTCCGGCCCGCAACCCGGGCTTTGCGGCGGTTCGAGACGGCCGACCTTTGGCCGGCGACCACGTTCGTGCGCAAGCCGGACCCGGGTCTCCGCTACACGTATTACGAGCGAGGTTGGCAGACGCTGGACCAGATGAAGGAGGCGGTGGCGACGGGGTCGGGGACCTCGCCGGGGTTCGACATTGGGTTGCGAAAGCGCGACGATCACATCGCGTTCACGTTCGAGGGGGTCGTGCTCGCGCCGAAGGACGGGGTCTACACGTTCTTCACGAGGAGCGACGATGGGAGCCGTCTGTACGTGGACGACCGGCAGATCGTGGAGAACGACGGCCTCCACGGGATGGAGGAGAAGTCGGGATCCGCGCCCCTGCGGGCCGGCTACCACCGGATACGGGTGGAGTACTTCAACGCGACGGGCGGCTTAGGACTCGAGGTGTCGTGGCAGGGACCCGGGATCGCCAAAGGGCCGATCCCGGGGGAGAACCTCGCGCGCTGAGCCCTCAGGGCAGGCTTCGTCCGCCGCGGCCGAGGGGCTTGCGGGCCACGATCGCGTAGACGACGTAGAGGATGCCCGCGACGACGGCCAGGGTGACGAGGCCGGACAGGAGGTTCAGGGCGGCGCCCACCAGAGGCAGGACGATCTTGAAGCCGACGAACAGCGCGACGATCGCGACGAGGATGGCGGTAACGGTTCTCATGGTTTTCCTGCGACAATCAGTTCTTCCGACGGCGGGTGGCCGCCGAACATACCGGATAGGATAGGGGATCGAGCCCCGCAAGCCAAGGCCCGGGCCGCAAAGCCGGTCCTTCGCCCTACGAGGGGCGGTTGGCGGGTGGGCCTTTTGGGGACGGTCAGGCGGCGGGGAAGCCGGGGTCTGCCGTCAGGGCGCGCACCTGGTTCAGGTGGTGGCGTCCGTGTCCGGCCAGGAGCATATAGACGTCGGCGAAGGTGAATTTGAGGAACTTGGCGGCGGGGCTGGCGACTTTGAGGCGCAGGATCGGCGCGTCGTAGGACCGGGCGATGAGGTCGAGGATGGTTTCCTGTTGGGCCACGAAGGCGTCCACGACGCGCGCGTCGTGGTCGTTGCGGGTGGGGAGGAAGATCTTGGGGACGGGCGCGTTGCCGTCCGGGCCGGCCGCCTTGATGATGAATCGTCCGAGGAAGGTGTTTCGGTAGGGAAGGTCCGGGTCGCCCTCTCCGGCGTGGGCGTCGAGGAGGGAGCGCATTTTGGGGAGGTAGGGGTCTCCGGTGAGAGCAAGGTGCTCGAAAATCTGGCCGACGCTCCACCGGTCGGGTTGCGGTTTCCAAGCCAGTTGGGCCGGACTGAGATCCAGAGCGCGCGCTTCGTCGGCGAGCTTCCAGAACTCCTCGCGAAGCCGGTCGAGTCTCTCTCGCGTCGTCATGCCGCCGAATCCTACCCGCCCGGTACGGGAGAGGGTCCGAGGAGGGGGAGCAACTCGCGGAGGTCGGCGATCACGTACTCGGGACGGGGGCTGCCCTCCGGGACCTCTTCGGGGCGGCCGGTTTTGGAGCTCGGAGCGACGTCGGAGGGGCGGCGGACCCACACGGTATGCCAACCGGCGGCGTTGGCGGGGGCGATGTCGTGGCCGTAGCTGTTGCCGACGAAAAGCAGACGATCCGGGGTTTCGCCGACCGCCTCTTCCGCGAGCCGGAAGACGCTCAGGTGAGGCTTGCCCTCTCCGAGTTCGCCCTCGATGAACACGTTCTCGAAGTACTCCCCGATGCCGAGGGTTTCTATTTCCTCGCGCTGGACGTCGGCGGGTCCGTTGGTGATCAGTCCCAAGGGGTAACGACCGTGGAGGGCTTGGAGCACGCCGAGGGCCTCGGGGAAGAGGCTGAGCCTTTCGTTTCTTTCCTCGGCGTAGGTGGTGCTGAGCGACTGGGCGAGGGCTTCGTCGCGGATGCCTCGCCGCGCGAGCGTGCGGCGCATCAACTCGGTGCGAGTCTCCTGGCCGGAGCGAAGGTAGTGCTCGCGCCATGGCTCCTTCTTGACGGTCGGGCTGAACTCGTGGAAGGCGCGACCCCAGTCGAGGACCCACTCCTGCGGCGCGTCGCCGGGCCGGTGCTTCTCGAAGGCGGACAGGAGTCCCTCTTTGGCGGCGTCCCAGTAGCCGCAGAGGGTGTCGTCGAGGTCGAAGTAGACGGCGCGCACGCCGGCGAGGGGCGCGGACGGCTCGGGCGACGGCGCTTCGGTCGGTTCGGGTTCTCTCATCGTCGTCGGGTCACAGGGCGAAACCGGTCAGGAAGCGGAAGAGGAAGTCGATCGGCGCCCCCAGAATGATGCCGAACACGGACTCGGGAGCAGTGAGCGGTACGATGCCGGCCGACTTCAGCCCTTCGATCAGGGGTCGGCCGAGAAGGACCAAGCCAAGGAGAAGGAAGGTGCCCACCTGCCGGTTGAAGCGGTACCAGGCGAGTTGCATCCGGTCGGGCATCAAGAGGCCGACCAACCAGTGTCCGTCGAGCGGGCCGAGGGGTATCAGGTTGAAGACGAAGAGCCCTAGATTGCAGAGCACGCCGTACAGGAGCAGGAAGTACAGCATCGTGGGAACAGAGTGCGGGTTGCCTCCCGCCAAGAGCAGCCGAATGCCCATGGCGTACACGCTCGCCTGGAGCAGGTTCGTGATCGGGCCGGCGGCGACGGCGGCGAAGAAGTCCCACCTTGGGTTGCGCATTTTGCGCGGGTCCATCGGAGCGGGTTTGCCCCAGCCGATCCCGTAGCCCGAGAGCATCGTGAAGCAGATCACCAGGGTGCCGACGAGTTCGAAGTGCTTGGTGAGGTTCAGGGTGACGCGCCCGTGGATGCCGGGGGTGGGGTCGCCGGCCGCGTCCGCCATCTTGCAGTGGGCGTACTCGTGCAGGCCGATCGCGAGGAAGATCACGATGGCGAGGGGGATCAGTTGCTCGATCGGGGGGATTTCCATCAGGCGGTCACGGTCTCCCGGGCGAGCGAGGCGGGGATCGCTTCGCGGGAAAACAGCTCTTCCCAAGATTCCCTACGTTGGACGAGCGCGGGTCCTTCGCCGGTCAGCAGGACGGTGGCCGGGCGCGGGTATCGGTTGTAGTTGCTCGCCATCGCGCTGTTGTAGGCGCCCGTGCAGAGGACCTGGAGCAGGTCGCCTTCACGAAGGTCGTTCGGGAGGCCGATATCGGGAAAGAGGCGGTCGGTCTCGCAGTGCTTGCCGCTGACGGTGACGGTCATCGCCGGGGCGTCGTTGGCGGGGGAGACGCGCTCGACCGGGTACGGCGAGCCGTAGAGGGCGGGGCGGGGGTTGTCGCTCAGGCCACCGTCCACCGAGACGTAGGTTCGGGTGCCGATCTCCTTGGCGGGCACGCGTTTGATCACCCCCACCGTGTAGAGAGTCACTCCGGACTCGCCGACCAGGGACCGACCCGGTTCTTGGACCAAGCGCGGGGTCAGACCGGTGCCTTCGAGGGCTCCGCGAACCGAACGCACGATCGCCGCGCAATAGTCCTCGACCGCCATCGGTTGGTCGGCGTCGGTATAGCGGATGCCGAGTCCGCCGCCCACGTTCAGGACTTTCGCGGCGAACCCGGTCTCGTGACGCATCCTGACGGCGAATTCGGCGATGATCTGCCCGCCCGTGACCTGCGCCTCGGGATCGAGGAGTTGGGAGCCGACGTGGCAGTGGAAGCCCGCAAGGGGCAGTCCGTGGTCGAGGATGCGGCGGGTGGCTCGTTCGGCGGAACCGTCGCTCACGTTGAAGCCGAACTTGGTGTCCGCCTGGCCGGTGGAGATCTTGGCGTGGGTGATCGGGTCGACGCCAGGGGCGAGGCGAAGGACGAGTTCGGGGCAGGGGTGGTGGTGGGCGAGTTCGGCGATCGTCTCGATCTCGGCGAAGTTGTCGACCACGATCTGGCCGATGCCCGTCTCGAACGCGAACCGGAGTTCGTGGGCGGACTTGTTGTTGCCATGGAGGTGGCAACGACCGGGGGGAACACCCGCGAGGAGCGCCGCGCGGAACTCGCCTTCGCTCGCGACGTCGATCAGGCATCCTTCATGGTGGGCGATGGCGAGGATCGCGAGGGTGCTGTTGGCCTTCGAGGCGAAGGTGATCTCGCCGTTCGGCTCGGCGGCGGCGAAGGCGGCTCGGTAGCGGCGGATTCTCGCGCGGAAATGGCCCTCGTCCACGACGTACAGGGGGGTTCCAAACGCCTCGGCGAGGTCGCGCGCCTGGCTCTCCGTGAGGCGAAAACGATCGTCCGAACCAGGGTGGGGCATTGGGCGGATTATGGCACAGGCTCGTTTGGGGGTCGGGCCGTACGCGTCCCCGTCGAAATGGGAGGACGGAATCCCGGTTCGCGTGCCGACAATCCGGTTGAGGACCCTTGTGCCGACCAATCGAGCCCTTGCCCGTCGCCGCGCGTTCACCTTGGTGGAGCTTCTGATCGTCACGCTGATCATGGCGGTCCTCATGGCGATTGCTTTGCCCCTTTACATGAGTGCGGTCCGCGACTCGGAGAAGAAGACGTGCCGCCACAACATGCAGACGATCGCGAACGCGGTCGAGGCGAAGCGGGTTTACTCGGGCGAACCGTACGGCCCGATCGCGGCGCCGGTCCACGAATCGCTGCTCGACCTACCGATCGAGCCTCTTTGCCCGGCGGGGGGCGAGTATTACGTCGACCTCTCGACGCCGCCGTTCACGATCCACTGCACGGTCCCGGACCACGACGACGCGGCCAGTGCGGGCGGACCCGGCTACACGCCCGGGGTCGACGGCACCTAAGCGCTATCCCTTGCCGCCGGTGGTCGCGATTCCCTGGATGAAGGTCTTCTGGGCCAGGAAGAACAGCACCACGATCGGCAGCGTGAAGAGGGTCGAAGCGGCCATCAGTTGAGCCCATTTGCCGCCGTAGGCGGACAGGAACTGCTGGAGGCCGTAGGCGAGCGTGTACTTGGCGGGGTCGTTGATGTAGAGCAACGGGCCGAAGAAGTCGTTCCAGGCGCCCAAGAAGGTGAACAAGGAGCAGGTGGCGAGGGCGGGCTTCGAGAGCGGCAACACGATACGGGTGAAGATCGCCCAGTCGGTCGCGCCGTCGACGACCGCCGCTTCGGACATCTCGTTGGGGAGGGTCTTGAAGAACTGCGTCAAGAGGAAGACCAAGAAGGGAGACGCGAAGAACACCGGGACGAGGAGGGGCAGGTAGGTGCCGTACCAACCGAACTCCTTGAACATCGCGAAGCGAGGGATCATCGTCACTTGGCCGGGAAGGGCCATCGTCGAGATCATCAGCAAGAACAACGCGTGCCTACCGCGGAACTCGGTCCGCGCGAATCCGTAAGCCACGATCGCGCTGCTGCCCACCGCGCCGAGGATCGAGACGACGCAGAGAAGGATCGTGTTCCTTAGGTAGTCCACCAGCGGGACCGTCTGGAGGGCGGCCGGGTAATTGTCCCACCGAACCGGGTCCGGGATCAGGCTCCGGAGGGAGACCGCGCCCGCGCCCGAGCCGACGGCGTTGTAGATCTGGGTATCGGCCTTCAGCGAGGTGGACACCATCCAGACCAGGGGAAGGGCGGCGGGGACGGCGAGGATGGCGAGGGCCGCCCAAACGGTCGCTTTCTGGGCGAGAGTCGGGCCGGTTAGGCTATTCGACATAGCCCAACTCCTTGCGCCGACGAATCTCGTGGGCGACCTCTTGTTCGAAACGGCGCAGGGCCTCCCTGGGAGCGAGCGTTCCGCGAACCGAGAGATCCTCGGCGCGGGTGGCGCGATCGCTGAGGAACTGCTGGTAGGCGACGGGGGGCAGCGTGGTGTAGTGCGGACTGCGGAGGACGTCCACAAAGGTCTGGAACTGGGGGTACCGGCGCAGGTAGGCCCGGTAGTCGGGCGATTGGGCGATGCGGTCGTTGATCGGAAGCCACCCGCCCCAGGTGTAGAACTTGGCCGCACGCGCCGGGTCGGAAAGTCCCGACCAGAACTTGATGAACTCCCAGGCGCCCTGGGGCTGCTTGGCGCCGCGAGGGATAATCATGAAGTTGCCGTTGGTCGTGCCGGCAAGGGGAACCCCACCCTTTGGCGGGGGCAAAGGGATCGTGCGGTAGTTCAGGGTTGGCGCGTACTTCCCGATCTGCTCCACGCGCCATTGGCCGTCGTAAGTAATGGACAGAGCGCCGCCGATGAAGGGCCATCCGCCGGCGAAGGAACCGGTGTCCAGGCCGGCGTTGAAGCGGTTCACCGTTTCGAAGCCGACCTTCTTTCGCTCGGCGGTGATGAACTCGAGCGCGCGGAGGTTTTCGGGCGTGTTCAGCGTGAGTCGGCCGGTGCTCCAATCGTATAGGCCGCCGCCGTAGCTCTCGCAGAGGCTGGAGAACCAGGAGGGTTGGAAGCCAAGGCGCGTCAGATTGCCGCGCTTGTCCCATTGGTTGAGCTTGGTCCCCAGATCGGCCAACTCCTCAAGGGTTCGGGGGAAGGTCTTGGGGGTGACGCCGACCTCCGCGAGTTGGTCGGGCAGGTAGTAGAGGCCGAAGGCGTTCAGTCCGACGCCGATCGCGAACAGCCTTCCTCGGTACATGCCGATCTGGCGGGCGACGGGGTAGGTTTCGCGCTCGAAGTCGGCGAGCTCCTCCTTCGACATGAAGGCGTCGAGGGGGACGAGCCAGTCCGCAGCCGCCCAGCTCGGGATCACGCTCGCCCAGTGGGTCATCACGTCGGGCGGGTCGCCGCCGGCAACGCCGAGGAGGGGCTTGGTGTCGCCGACGCTTCCGGGGATGATCAGGGGGATCACCTCGTAGGTCGATTGGCTCTCGTTGAAGGCGTCGCAGATGCGCTGGATCACGTCCGCCCATTCGGCGGTCCACATGTGCCAGTAACGGACGGGGATTCGGTCGGGGTATTTGCGGGGGGTCGCCTTCGGCCACACGACGAACGCCATCAGCGCGACGAAGGCCAGGGCGAGCAGCAGCCCCTTCGCGCGGAGGCTCCTAAGCGCCATAGTGGACCCACCTTCTCTGGGTCGCGAAGACGAGACCGGTCAGCCCGACGACGAGGGCGAACAGAATCCAGGCCATCGCGCTGGCGTAGCCCATATCCATGTAGCGCCAGGCCCGGTAGAACATGTAGAGGGCGTAGAACAGAGTGCTGTCCTCGGGGCCGCCCCGGGTCATGATGAAAGCGCCGTCGAAGTACTGAAACGCGCCGATCACCCCCATCACCAGGTTGAAGAAGATGACGGGGGTGAGGAGCGGAAGGGTGACGCGGCGGGTTCGCTCCCAAGGGCCGGCCCCGTCGAGGAGGGCCGCCTCGTAGAGTTGCACGGGCACGTCCTTGAGGCCGGCAAGGTAGATCACCATGCTTCCGCCGACGCCCCAGAGGCCCATGAAGATCAGGCTGTAGAACGCCCAAAAGCTGTCGCCGAGCCAGTTGGGGCCGATGACCCCGGCGTTCTTCAGCAACCCGTTCACGAGGCCGATCTCCGGGTTGAGGATCCAAACGAACACCGTCGCGGTGGCTACTCCCGGCACGATGGAGGGGAGGAAGAAGAGGGTGCGGAAGACGGACTGGCCCTTGATGTCCACGTTGAGCAGGAGGGCGAGGGCGACCCCTGCCACGATCCCGACGGGCACGGCGATGCAGGCGTACTTGAACGTGACCAAGAGCGACTTCCCGAAGAGGTCGTCGTCGGTGAAGAGGGCCCGGTAGTTCGCGAGCCCGACCCACTTGGCGGGGGAAACCACGTCGTAGCGGGTGAACGAGAGGTAGACGCTCGTCAGGAACGGATAGAGGGTGAAGACGACGAAGCCGACCAGCCAAGGGGCGACGAACAGCCATCCCACGCGACGGCGCTTCACGGTCCCTGGCTTCGGGGCTTGGCGCGCGCTTCCTGCCGGTTACGAGCGGAAGGGGGCGGCGTCGGCGAGAATCTGACGCCAGGCTTCATGGCGCTGGCTGTCCAGCGGGGGCGGGCCGAGCTTCTTGACCTTGTTCGAAACGTCCTGGTCCAGGGCGTCCAGCGCCCGTTCGACGACTCGGTAGATGCGGTTGCGGTAGTCGTAGCTCACGGTGTCGGTGGCGGTGCCGTAGGCGATCACCGGTCCGTAGGGGGTCTCGCCACGGAAGTTGGCGCTCACGGTGATCGAGGCCTTGCCCTTGTCGTTCCACTCGCCGGCGCGGATGGTGAGGTCGTACACGCCGTCCTCACCACGCTCGTAGGCGATCGAGCCCCGTCCGCGGGTGCGCCGGGCGTCGTAGGCGGCGTCCTCCTGGAGGCGGTCGAGGTCGCGGTTCGCGATTTCGGCGGGACGGTTCTTGCGGGGCACGTCCACGTTGACGGTCACACGGCCGAAGCGGACCACGCGATCCCAGTCCTCGCCGGGGTCGGGTCTTCGCACGAGGTTGGTTCGGTCCGGGGAGAGGATGCGGAGGGAGGCGCCGACGCGTTCGGGGGCACAGAGAAGGACCCGGAGCACGCTCTCGCCGCCGGCCACCTGGGCGAGGACCCCCTTCGATGGGAAGACGGCGACCTGCCAGTCCTCCCAGCGATCGGGCAGGAACCGGGGTTCGGAGGGGCCGAGTTCGGCCACGAGGTCGCGCAGGAGTCGGGGGGTCTCGTACTTGAGGTGCACCCCGCCGGCGCGCGCTTTGTCGCCGCGTCCGTCGAGGAGGACCTCGACCTCGACGTCCGGCTTGTCGGCGCGAAGGGCGATCGCCTCGGGCCGGACCTTGGCCTTGGCGGTTGCGAACCGCCGCTTGAGGGAGCCGTCGGTGGACTCGCCGAGCGCGATCTCGCCCCATCTCGTTCCGTCGAACGCGGCCAAGGAGGGGAGGGCGAAGTCGGCCTTCTGGAGGAGCAGCAAGGAGACGGCGCAGGCGATCATACCGAGGGAATTATGGCGCGGACCCCCCTTCGGCGGTCGCCGACAGGATCATGGTGTCGTCGGAGGGATTCGCGTCGGTGAGCAACCGGGACATGCCGTGCGTCGGGCATCCGACCTTGACGGAAAACTCGCCGCGCGCCCAGTCGATCTCGCCTCGCGATTCGGTCGTGGTGTCGAGGTAGAACCGGCCGTCGTGCGTGTCGTGCCCGGTGCCTCCCATGATCGCGGGGGAGTTCGAGTTCTTGCGCTTGATGCGGCACTGGACGCTGACGGGACCGCCCACCACGGGGCCCTCGCACACGTACATCATGACGCCGCGCCACTGGGTGGTCTGGTCCAGGGGACGGCCCTGCAGACCCTTGAAGACGCCCGAGCCTTGGACGGCGTGGTAGTTCGGCGCGTTCAGGGCGAGGGTGGCGCGGAAGGGTGTGCGGTGACCGACGAAGATCAGGTCGTCCACCGCGCGGAGGGCCAACCGCGCCTCGATCTTGAGCGGATTCCAGGGCCCTTCCGGAATGGGCGGCGAGTGACTGAGGGTGATCGCCTCGCCCGGCTTGAGCAGGACACGCTCGTTGCCGCGCAGGTGAATGTTGCCGCCCGTTTGAACGCGATTCGACCGGGGCCCGTCCACAACGGCGTTCGTCGTCATCCACGGCCGCTTCATGTTCGCCTCGTAGAGGACGAAGTCCGGCATTCGCAACGGGGTTTTGCCCGTGTTGCGCACGGTGATGCGCACCGTGATGCGCGAACCAGGGCAGAGGTCGGGCTTGGCGGGCTCGTGGTAGAAGGGCACGTAGTCGCCCTCGATTTTGGTGATCTCGAGGGCGGTGAGGGCGTTCTTCGGGTCGTAGTCGCCGCGCGAGCGGTATACAGGCTCGGGCGGGGTCTGCGCGGAGGCCCAGAGAGCGAAGGCAAGAACGGGGATCATCAGTCCCCTATCATACGACGGGTCCGCCCCGTCTTCCGGCGATCCCGATCGCTTCACACGGCTGAGCCCAAGGGAACGGGCGATTGAGCATTTCGGGCGCGCGTCTGGAAGCGGCAGCCTGGGACTTTCTGCTCAGTCCGATTGGGAATTGGCCGGGGGGGGGGGGGTAGAGTGCACCAGGAGGCTCCGAGATGAACAGACCGAATTCGAATCGGTGGACCAAGGTCGCGATGGCGATGTCGGTCGTCGTTGCGTTCTTGGTTGGCGTCCTCGCCTACGCGAGCAATCAGGAGACCTTGTCGGGCGACAATCCGTGTTGTGCCAATCAGGACGCGTGCTACCGGGCCTGTGCGACGATCCTCGGTAAGCACCGAACCGTGCCCGCCACCGGATGCAAGAAGTACGTCCCGTGCCTGGAGCAACCCATGGTGCACACCTGCAATCCGATCTGGTGGCAGTACTCGGACTGCACGGGGAGTTCGGAGAACGGGGTCGCCGAAACGACGTTCCGCTGCAGCGAGGCGTGCTCGTGAAGCCCCGATGCTCGGGCTCGAATCGGTCGCCCATGTTGCTCGGGGTGGTGGCGGCGCTCGCCGGTTGCGTCGCCGTCGCGTCGGCCCCGAACCCGGTTGACGCTTGCCTGGGCAACCTGCGCAAGATCGGCGTCGGCCTTCTCGTGTACGCGGAGGCGAACGACGGCTGGATCCCGCCGTACCGCACCAACGACGAGACGACGTTCATCACGAAACGCAAGGCAAAAGCCGAGCCGCTAAAGTGGAAGGAGAGCTTGAAATCGGTCGGGGGAGTGGCGGAGGCCGCGTTCTGGTGCGACGAGGCTAAGAGGCTGGGCCCCAAGAAGTCGCTCTTCGGCGACGACTACGCGCACACGAGCTATTCGACTATGGGGTTCCTCGGAGCGGTGGGCCGGGGCGACAAAGCGATTTCGGAACTGATCAGCCCGCAGGGTTTCGTGACTCTTAACCTGGCAAGCGTTGTCAACCCGCGCGACGGTTATGCGTGCGATATCGCGTACAGCGAGGCGCCGCAAGACCCCAACGTGTTCAATACGGCGCACGGGAAAGGCTACTCGATGGTGATGTTCGACGGCAGCGTGGCCTACGTGCCCCTGGACTTCGACTCGGACGTGCGCAAGGAGTGGCGCAAGCCGCCGAAGCCGAAAGACGGGTCCACGCCCTAATCCGCGAACGGGACTTTCGGACGGGTCTTGACAAGGCGCGGATGATTGGGGTAGCCAAGCAGGGGACCCGTGCGCAGGGTTGAGGCGGGAATCACGGAGGTATCGAAATGAGCGGTCGAAGACCGAGTGTCTGGATTCGGATCGCGATGGCGACGTCGGTCGCACCGATGATCCTTGTGGGAGTGCTCGCCTACGCGAGCAATCAGGAGACCTTGTCGGGCGACAATCCGTGTTGTGCCAATCAGGACGCGTGCTACCGGGCCTGTGCGACGATCCTCGGTAAGCACCGAACCGTGCCCGCCACCGGATGCAAGAAGTACGTCCCGTGCTTGGAGCAGCCCATGGTTCACACCTGCCACCCGATCTGGTGGCAGTACTCGGACTGCACGGGGAGTTCGGAGACGGGGACCTCGACGACGACCTTTCGCTGTAACGAGGCGTGCTCGTGAAGCCCCGACGTTCCAACTCTGGTCGGTCGTCTTTGGCGCTTGGGGTGGTGGCGGTGCTCGCGGGTTGTGTCGCGGTGGCGTCGGCGCCGAACCCGGTCGATTCGTGCCTGGGCAACCTGCGCAAGATCGGCGTAGGGTTGCTCGTTTACGCGGAGGCGAACGACGGCTGGATACCACCCTACCGCACCAACGACGATACGACGTTCATCACGAAGCGCAAGGCGAAAGCCGAGCCGCTCAAGTGGAAGGAGAGCCTCAAGTCGATCGGGGGCGTGCCCGAGGCCGCGTTCTGGTGCGAAGAGGCGAAGAAGCTAGGGCCCATGGTCGCCGTGTTCGGCGATGACTATCGATTCACAAACTACTCTACCAGGCACTTTCTGGGAGCGGTGGGCCGCGGCGACAGGGCGATATCGGAGTTGATCAGTACTGAAGGTTTTGTGACCCTCAACCTCTCTCAAGTCATCCACCCGCGCGACGGCTACGCGAGCGACATCACGTACTACGAGCATCCGGTAGATCAACGAGCGTACAGGACGGCGCACGGCGACAGCACCACGCTGCTGTGCTTCGACGGCTCCGTGATGTACGTGCCCAACGACTTCGACACGGACGTGCGCAAAGACTGGCGCAAGCCGCCGAAGCCGAAAGACGAGACTGCTCGCTAGCCAAAGTCGCTGCGGCCGGCGCCCCAGCCGGTGAGGCGATCGAGGGCGGGTAACCTGCCCCACCGATGACCGCCGACCCACCGCCCGTCTCGCGGAGCGACGAACCGAACCAGGATCCGACGCTCGCGCGGGATTGGCGGTTGCTCATCGCGCTCACGTTCCTGTACTCGTTCGGGTTCGCGATCTACAACGGGGTGTTCCAGAACTACCTCCGGGACGGGATGCACGCGACCCCCCTGCATGCGGGGGCGCTCGAGTCGTTTCGCGAGATTCCCGGGCTGTTGGCGGCGGTTCTGGCGGGGTCGCTCGTCGCCTTGGCGGAGGCGCGGGTGGCGGCGGTCGGGTTGCTCGTGATGGCGCTCGGGATGGGCCTGACGGGGCGGTTCCTCCAATACTGGCCGCTCGTCGGGATCAGCATCGTCTGGTCGGTGGGGTTCCACGTCTGGGCGACGGTGTCGCCGGCGATCACCCTGAGCCTGGCGAAGGGGAAGGAGGGGGGACGGCACCTGGGGCGGATGGGCTCGGTCGGCGGTCTGGGCAATCTGCTCGCGCTCAGCGTGGCCTATGGGCTGTCGCTGGCCTTCAAGAAGCTACCGTACGAGGTGTACTTCGTCGGGGCGGGGGTGTGCATCGCGGCGGGCGGGTTTCTTTGCCTTGGCCTCTCGCACCACGCTTCGGGGGCGAGGCGGCAGCCATTTCTGTTTCGACGGGAGTACGGGCTGTACTACCTGCTGTCGTTCTTGGACGGGTGTCGCCGGCAGATCGTGGGCACGTTCGCCGCCCTCACGCTGATCTTGGTCTACAAGGTGGACCTGAGCACGATGCTCGGGCTGCAGTTCGCGAGCACGATCCTCGTGACGATGACGGCGCCGAGGATCGGACGGCTGTTCGACCGGGTGGGCGAGCGGGGACCGCTCACGTTCTACTCGCTGTTCCTGATCGGGGTGTTCGTCGGCTACGCCCTCATCCCGAACCGCGAGGTGCTGTGCGTCCTGTTCGTGCTGGATCGGGTGGCGTTCGGGTTCAGCATCGGGTTCAACACGTTTCTGCACCGGATCGTGCGGCCGGGGGAGTTCACGCCGAGCACGGCGATGGGGGTGACGATGAACCACGTCGCGGCGGTGACGGTGCCCGTGCTTGGGGCCTGGCTGTGGCAGGCGCAGGGCCTCCAGCACTACCAGACGCCGTTCTGGATCGGGGTGTTCGTGGCGATCGCGGCGTTCCTGGCGACCCGGCTGATTCCGGATCGGGTGCCGACTACTTCGGCCGCCAGCCCCGCACCTTGAGGCGCGTGGCGAACAGGGAGTCGGCGCCGGTGACGTAGAGGGTGCGGAGGTCCTTGCCGCCGAAGACGCAGTTGGTCGGGCTCACCGGCACGTCGAGGGCGGCGAGGCGTTTGCCCTCGGGCGAGACGACGACCACCTGCTTCAGGTTGACGGCGGTGAGGTAGAGGTTGCCCTGCTCGTCGATCGTCATCCCATCCCCCCCGGGGAAGTCGCTCTTGTTGGGGTTCTCGAACTCGTAGAGTCGTCGCTCGGGGCCAAGGACCCCCGGCTTCAGGACGTCGTAAGCGCGCAGGTAGGGGTCGCCGGTAGGGAGGACGTAGAGGGTCTTTTCGTCCCGGGAGAGGGCAATGCCGTTGGGCCATGGGAGGTTGCCGACGAGGCGGTTGGTCTCGCCTTTGGCGGAGGTGTAGTACACGCCCATCAGGCCTTGGGAGAGGGGTCCTTCGCCGAAGAGGGGATCGGTGAAGTAGACGCCGCCGTGGGCGTCCACCGTGAGGTCGTTGGGGGCGTTGAGCGGCTTGCCGTCGTAGGCCTGAACGAGCGGGGTCACGGCTTTGGTCAGGAGATCCACAGTGCTGACGGCGGGCGCGCCGCCCTGGCAGGCGTAGAGCTTGCCGAAGCGGTAGAGCAGGCCGTTCGCGGCCTTGCTGTCCTCGAGGAACACCTCGAGCTTCCCGTCGGGTCGGAGGACCATGATCCGGTTGGCGGGGATGTCGGTGAAGTAGAGGTTGCCGGCGGCGTCGGAGGCGGGCCCCTCGGTGAACCTGAGACCGGAGGCCACCGTCTTCAGCGGTTCGATCGGGCCCAGATCGGCGTCGGCGGAAGAGACCAAGGTGGCGGCGGCGAACATGAACATGGCGTGAGAAACCGAGGGTTGGCGCCCCAAAGCGGTGTTACACTATAGCGCACTCCTGGGCCGTCGGTCCGGAGGCTCCAACGCCCATGCTCACCACCCTGCTCTTCGGCGCGGCCATCGGGATGGCCGCACAGGATCTGCTTCCGGACATCACGATCTGGGAGGATCAACTCTACGATCGCGTGATCGACACGACGGAGATCGCGGGCCACAAGCTGCTGCGCTTCAGCACGGGGACGCCCAACATCGGACTGGGGCGATTGGAGATTCGCGGCGGGGCGGTCAACGGCAACACGCAACAGGTCAACCAGCGCATCTACCGCACGGACGGGACTTGGTGGGAGCGGCAGGCGGGAACCTTCACCTACCACGCGGGGCACAGCCACATCCACTTCGACGACTGGTGCCACTATCGGTTGAAGCCGGTGCTCCCCGGCGGCGGGGTCGGCGTGACGCTGGCGGAGGGCTCGAAGACGAGCTTCTGCATCCTCGATCTCCACATCTACGACACGTCGAACCCGAGCTACGACCCGAACGGCAATTACCGATCCTGCGGCGCGATAGTGCAGGGCCTGACCCCGGGCTGGGCGGACGTGTACTCGAAGTACCTCGCCGACCAGTGGATCGACATCACGAGCATCCCGGACGGAACGTACTGGCTCGAGGTCGAGGTGGATCCGAACAACAACCTGGTCGAGTCGGACGAGACGAACAACATCAAGCGCATCCAGGTCACGATCGAGGCGCCTCCCCCCTTGGTTCCGGACGCCTACGAGGACAACGACACGCGCGCCATCACGGACGCCCGTCCGGAGGGGGTGAAGCAGAGCCCGAACCTGGGGCTGGTGAACGCGCTGCGGGTCATCCCCAACTTGTCGGTGGAGGACGCGAACGACTGGTACAAGTTCCGGATGAACAATGCGGGCTCGTCGGGGGACTACATCCGCATGGAGTCGGCGTTGCCGGACGGCGACATCGACCTCGAGTTGTACAACTCGAGCGGAACGCGCCTCGCGAGCAGCGCGAGCGCGACGAACACGGAGCAGGTCTCCCTCAGCGGTCGACCCGCCGGGACCTACTACATCCGGGTTTTCCCCTATTCGGGAACGAATCCCAAATACACGCTGACGATCGAGCCTGCCGGCAACAACCCGCCGGTGATCAACGTTCAGGAGCCGGTCTCAGGCGTCCACTACGTCGAGCTTCATCGCGAGGCGTTCCCAATCGCTTGGACTTCGTCCGATCCGGACGGCGACCCGGTGACGGTGGGGGTCTTCCTGCACACGAATCCGACGGTGTTCGACAAGAACACCTCGGTTCCGGTCCCCGGTTACGACCGATTGCCGGGAACCGACGGCCGAGCGAACGTGAACACGGCGTCTTTGACGCGCGGGCTGTGGTACGTCTTTCTGAAGGCGAGCGACGGCGGGTCCACCTTCGGGAGGTACGCACCCGGGGCGGTCGTCTTGTACGTCAAGGGCGACGTCAATATGGACGGCGTGTTCGACATGGCGGACATGGACACGATCATGCGGTACCTCCAGTTCTCGGGCAAGAGCGTGCGGGGTCGCTTGCTGGCGGGCTGGCGGTATATCCTGGACGCGAACTACGACGGTTACGTGGATCGCGACGACATGGACATCTTCGAGCGACGGTTGCACGGTTGAACCGATCGTCGGCGCTGACCCGTCGTATGGAGTGGCAATGAACCCGGAACGCCCTGGAGCTTGGGCGCGTCTCGCGACGTGCCTCGTGTTGGTGGTCTGCTTGGCGACGGTGGCGCTGGGCCAGCGGCGCTTGGCGGTCGGCGACCGCATTCGGCTGAACGCCCCCGACGAACCTTCGGTAAGCCGCGACTATGCCATCGAGGCGACGGGAACGGTTCGGCTCGAGCCTTTCGCGCCGGTCGTGGTCGCGGGGCTCCCGGTCGAGGAAGCGGTCGCACGAATCCTCGCCTCGTTGCGCGAACAGGGGTTGGCGCTCGCCGACGGCCTCACGGGGCAAGTCCTCGTTCGGGACGACCTGCCGATCCGGTTTTCGGGAGCGGTGGAGAAGCCGGGCGAGGTCTGGCTTACGGAAGGCATGCGGCTCGGGGACCTGGTTCGGTTGGCGCGTCCTTCCGAGGCGTGCGACCTGGGCAAGATCGAGATCGTCGCCCAGACGGGCGAGACCTTGGTCGTGGACTACGAGCGCGCCCAGATGGGCGAACCGGGGCACGACCCCGAGTTGCGCGCGGGCGACGACGTACGGTTTCCGGTCTCGACTCGTGTGCGCGAGGTGTTCGCGTTTGGGGCGGTCGCCCGGCCAGGAGCAATTCGGTTTGTGCGGGGCATGAGCGTGGCCGACCTGATCGCGGGGGCGGGAGGCCTCACGTCGGTCGGTCGAACCGACGGCGTCGAGGTGAGTCGGGGCGACCGGACGGTGGCGCGGCTCAACCATCCGACGGAAACGGTGGCCTTCGCCTTGGAGCCGGGCGATGTGGTCCGGGTCGCGATGGCGGAGCGGCGCTCCTTCGTCGGGGTGGACGGGATGGTGCGCCGTCCCTCGATCCTCGACCTGGAGGACGCGCCGACGTTGCTTAAGGCGGTGAACGCGGTGGGCGGCGCCCTCGAAAAGGGCGACCTGAGCCGCGTGGTGCTGATTCGGATCAACGGAGCCCAGCAAGTTCGCACGACGCACGACCTGCAGACGATCATGCGCGGCCTCGCCGCCGATGTGCCGCTGAAGGCGGGCGACACGGTGCTGGTGCCGGAAGGAAAGCCGGGCGTCGTCCGGATGCAACTCGACGAACTGCTGCGACGGTTTCGATGGCCGGGGGGACGACCCTAGGGGGTGGCTCGCGCGCGGTGGGATCGCACGAAAGGTCGGCCCGAGCCGATCCGGGCGCTGAACCGCGTGATCGAGCGCGATAACGGGGAGCCCCTCGTGGACCTTCGCAAGGCGTGCCCGAGCGTTCTGATCCTTCGGCCCACGGTGATCCCGTACCTGCGCGCCGGGGTGGCGGCGATGCTCGAACGCGCCGCGCGCGCGTTGCCGGACGAGTACCGGATCGGCGTGGTGGACGCCTGGCGACCCCTGGCGCGGCAACAGCGCATTTACGACTTCTTCCACGAATGCGCGCGGGAGGCTTGGCCGGACCGAACCCGTGGTTCGATTCGAAGGACGATTCTGCGCTGGATCGCTCCCACCGACCAGAAGGCGCCGCCCGGTCACTGCACGGGAGGGGCGGTGGACGTTCACCTGTGCGACCCGGCGGGTGAGGTCGTCGACGTCTCGGCGCCTTACGAGCGATTCGAGGCGGCGGCGACCTATGCGATCGGCTTGACCGAGGAAGCTCGTCGTCGTCGGTTTCTGCTCGTCGAGGCGATGCTGGCGGCGGGATTCTCCAACTGCCGCGACGAGTGGTGGCACTACAGTTTCGGGGACGCGGGCTGGGCGGTGCGGACCGAGGAGAGCGTGTGCACGTACGGTCGGATCGAGTTGCCGCCGGCCTTGTACGCCGAACAGGAGCGCCTCGCGGAAGAGGCGATGAAGGAGCGGGTCAACCCGTTTCTGCCCGGGTCCTGATTTCCTTGCGACGGTCTCGCCGTTGCGGTCACAATCACGGTGAGCCATGCCCATGAACACCCGCCAGGCCGTCTTTTCGAGCTACCTCGTCAAGGACCTTCCCGATGACGTGATCGAGGGGGTTTGGCGCATCGCGGAGGAAGAATCCTTCGACGGCGGGGCGACGATCGTCCGCCAGTTCGACCGCAACTCCGACCTATTCATCGTGCTGGAAGGCTCGGTGAAGATCAAGTCGTTCTCCGGCGAGGTGATCGCCGAGCTGGGCGAGGGCAGCCTGTTGGGCGAGATTTCGCTGGTCGACGACGCGCCGCGCTCGGCGACGGTGACGAGCGTCGGACAGACGCGAGTCGCGCGGATTCCGGCGGACCGTTTCCGGGAGCTAATGGATTCCAGTCCGATGATGGCGATGGTGATCTACCGAAACATCGCTCGCATCCTCAGCGCTCGCATCCGATCGACGAACGTGCAGTTGGACGCCCTGTTGGCGCGCGGTCACTAGGTTCCGGTATAGCGTTCCGGACGGGGCCACCCTTCGGTGGCCCCGTCCTTTGTTTTAGCCGCCGCCGGGGGTGTTGTCGCGAATCGTCACCGTGTCGGTCGTCGAAAGCGGGGCGCTTCCGGCGCTCGGGGTGGCGACCACCCGGAACGTCCGCACGCCCGTGAAGTTCAGCGACCCGGCGCGGCGCACGAAGAGGGTCACCGTTTGGCTCGGCGCGCCTCCGGGGAAGGTGAGGGTGAGGGGGTTCACCGCGGTCTCGGCGCCCCGCTGGAACACGCCGAAAAGGACGCCGCCGTTGCCGCTCGGGGCTTTGCCGGCTTCCAGGGTCCATGACAGGTCGACCGTTCCCACGAAGGCAGTGGGCGTCTTCATCGTGACGGTGTACGACGCTTCCTTGTCGGCTCCGAACGGGACACCGTCCTCGTCGGCGACGAAGGGGTCCACCGGGGTGACGATGAGTTCGAACGCGCCGGGATCGGCGACGGTCAGGGACACGGACGTCGTTTTCGTCTCGGTTCCGTTCGTGCCTTCTATCACGAGGGTGTAGGCGCCGGGCGGGGTCGTACTGCCCGTGACGACGGTGAGGTGGCTGACGAACTCGGTGGCCCCGAGGGTCACGGGGTTCGTGTCGAAGGACGTCGTCATCGAGGGGTGAGCGCCGCTCAACACGCGCAGGGACACCTGGTCGCCGCTTCGAACGTCCTGGGGGTTCGAGCGGGAGACCCCGATGTCGAACACCGCGGTGCCTCCCGGCGCGACGGCGGCTTGGCCGCCCCCACGCAGGTTGAAGCCGGGGGCGACGGCGGAGACGACGAGCGTGGCGGGTCGGGTGCGCGTGACATTGCCGCCGGTCGCGGAGACGGTCAGCGGGTAGGTGCCCGCCGGGGTCGCCGCGGACGTGACGACGGTGAGGAGGGTGTCGTGCCCCGAGGACCGAAGGGGAACCGGATTCGGGTTGAAACTCGCAGTCGCTCCGGCGGGCAGGCCGGCGATCGCCATGGCAACGGAATCCGCCGTTCTCCCTCCCGACGAGGCGAGGGCGACGGTAAAGGTATAGGTGGCGGAAGCGCCGGGGGCGACGGTCGAGGTGCCTCCGCCGGCGAGGGTGAAGCCGACGCCGCCCGTCACGTCTGGAACGTAGGTTCGCCCCGCGCCGCCGCAACCGAGGGCGGCCCAGACGAGGCAGGCGGAGACAAAGAGAAGGAGAACGGTTCGCTTCATCGTCAGTTCCTCACTGAGACGCCGAGCGTCAACGCCATCGAGCCGCCGAGGGCGGGGGTCATGCTGAAGCCGGTGGTCGAGCCGAGGCCGTTGCTCAGGCCCAGGGTGACCGACGCCGTGGGAGTCCCTTCCGCCAGCTTGGGCGTGTAGCGAAGGCCGAGACCGAAGACGGCGCGTTTCGTGCGGTTGCCGGAGTCGGTGCCGATCGTGTTGTTGCCGCGCAGGATGCCGGTCACGTCGCCGACGATTTCGACGCCGTTGCCGACGGGAGCGGCGAACCCGCCGCAGAGCGCCCAGATGTTGCTGTCGGCGCGCATGGCGGCCTTGGCGCCGACGTAGAGACGGTGGCTCTGTCCCGGGTTGGGGACGGCGTACATCGCGGCGGCCGTCACGAACTGCTTGTCCTGGGCGGGGGTGTCCGGGAAGCTCACCCCTCCGGTCACCGTCAATCCGGGAAGGGCGGTGATGGCGTACTTCGCGTAAATCTCGAAATCGCGGCCGCCGGTGTCGATGGTGAAGCCAGGGCCGGCGAAGCTGCCTCGGCGGGCACCCGAGGTGCGCAGGCCGACTTCCCACCCAGGCGAGAGCCCGAACCCGGCAGAGGCGCTCATGTACGTTCGACCCTCGTCCCCTTTGTGAAAGGCGAACGACGCGTCGGCACGGACCTTGCCGACGCCAAGGGGACCGGAGGGATCGAGGTTGATCAGCCTCTCGGACCCTCCCGCCGTTTGGGACATGACGAGGGCCGACCCGGCGAGTGCGCCGACGACCGAAAGAGACCGAAACGCGGAATGGACCATGGAGGGAATCCTTGCCGAACGAGGCCAGTGGGCCGTTCGGTGCGTTAGTCTAGCAAAACCGGACCGACTCGTCAAGGCTATCGAGCGACGGCCGGGGCGAAATCGGCGACGTTCAGGCGGAAGATGTCTCGTTGCTCGTTGGCGACGCGAACGTGGGTGTTCGACTCCCAGGCGATGGCTTCGGCCTGCCGGGCGCCATGGAGAACCAGCCGCCGCGATGGGCCGGAGAGGAGTTTGTCCCCGGTTCTGGGAAGTTCGAACAGCCACGCGGAGGCGACGGGGGCCTGGCAGAGGACGGCCAGCGTTCGCCCATCGGGGGAAACGTCGGCGGCGGTGACCCAGCCGCCAAGGTCGGTCTTGCCGTCGGTTCGGGCAAGGACGTTCACGCGGTCCGATCGCAGCCCGTCGAGGCGATAGAGATTGGTTCCGTTGGCGGGGAAGAGAATGCTGCCGTTGGCACGGTGCTTGGTGAGGAACCAGAGCTTGCCCCGGAAGGCGAAGACGGCCTCGCAGTCGAACTCCCAGCGCTTCGTGCCGGGGAACTCGGTTTGGTCCGGGTAAGCGATCGGCACCCAACGCCAAGCCCGCGCCCGGTCCACGGCGAGGGGGTTGGGTTCG
The DNA here is from genome assembly GCA_026129685.1 of Fimbriimonadaceae bacterium. Classification (GTDB taxonomy): domain Bacteria; phylum Armatimonadota; class Fimbriimonadia; order Fimbriimonadales; family Fimbriimonadaceae; genus UBA2387. The sequence continues at coordinate 189,020 of JAHCHO010000006.1, read as the reverse complement.
CGGACGAGGTAGACGCCCAAGTCCCTTCGCCCGTTGCCGTTGTTCCCGGTGTCGGCCAGCACGAGGTCGTCGCCCAAGATTGTGACGTCCTCCTAGTCGATGTTCGACGCCCCCTCGATAGCGATTCCGGCATAGGGGGCAAGGTCGCTCTTTTCGTGGTCGGCGCGGAAGTCCTTGCGGAGGTACTCGGGGACGATCAGGCTGCCGTCCGGACGAAGGGCGAAGACGCGGGCCACGTCGCCGCTGTCGTTGTGGACCCAGTACACGTCGTGATACCTTCGACTCTTCACCATGCCGGAGGTCTCGTCGATCGGCGGGTGGGCGATCTGGGCGAACGGCTTGAGGTCTTGGCGACCAGTGGGAAGCGCCAGCAACACGACGGGGACGAGGGAGAGAAGGAGGCGCGGGCTCACGCGCCCAGTGTATCCGCCGTAGAAGGGGGGTACCCGTGAAAGGATCTCGAAGACCGTTGCGAGGAAGGGGGCGTTGAGGTTCGTGGCGCGACCGCTCGCGCGAGGCGTGTGGGCGGCGATGTTGTGGCTTATGCGCCGGCCCTCGATGAAGCGTTTGCGGCGAGGCAGCGTGGCGCTGGTGCCGTCGCCTTGGCGGGCGCGGGTTCGCAGGAGCATGAGCCGGCAAGATCGGTTCGCGCTACGCGTCGGGTTGCGTTGGCTCGAGGCCGCCTTCGGGCTTCTTGCCCTCAGCGTGCTGGTGACGGCGATGTTCACGGCGGTCACGCGGCTCTACGAGGCCGGCGCGCTCTCGGTGCCGGAGCGGCGGACGGCGGTGCCTTCGGACGGGCGTCCATAATCGAGGGCAATGCGACGCATCGTCTTCGTGGCCCCGGGTCTGATCGGATCGCCCGATGCCGAGGAGCGCGCGACGGCGCGAGCGGAGACGCTGGCGAAATTGGCCGCTCGTGGGGAGGTGTCGCGGCTTGTTCCCGAACCGGAGGCGACCACCCCGGAAGCGGCGTGGCTGGGCGTCGACCCCGCGCGGATCGTGATCGCGCAGGGTCCCTTGGTCGTGGCCGCGATGGGGGCGGACCCGCCGGATCGTTCGGTGCATTTCCACGCGTCGGTGCTCTCGCTGCACGACGGGTGCGCCGCGAGACCCGCCGGGTCGCCGAGCGAGGCGGAGCGGACGGCGATCGTCGCGGCGGCAGGACGGTTGAACACGCGGACGCTCACGTTCGTGGCGGGAAGCGGCTTGGACCACGGACTGGTCTGGGAGGACGGTTCGCTCGAATTGGCGACGACCCGCCCGGACGCGTTGGCGGGCGGCCGGATCGAGGGACGTTTTCCGGAAGGGGACGGGGCGACGCTGTTGCGACGCTTCATCGACGACTCGGTCAACCTGCTGGACGAACTCGAGTTCAACCGGCGTCGCCGCGAAGAGGGGTTGCCGCCGCTGAACGTGTTGTGGCCGTGGGGCCAGGGGGTTCGCGGACGGTTGCCGAATCTGGCGATCGAACGGGGAGAGCCGGCTTGGGTGGAATCCAGGTCCTTACGAACGCGGGGCCTGTCGCGGCTCGTAGGCTACCGGCCGGTGCCGTTGACCTCGGGGCGCGGGCTGTCGGCGACGTTGAGGTCGTCCGCCCAGGGGTGCCTCGAGCGGTCCCTGACTTTCGTCGTGGACGAGATGCCGGCGGCGCTTCGGGCGGAATCGAAACGGGACGAGTTGGAGCGGTGGGTGCAGGAATGGGATCGTGAGTGGCTGGCGCCCATCTTCGAGCGTTCTTTGGCCGAGCCGATCCGTCTGTTAGTCGTGGCCCCTGCGAACCAAGAGGCGGGGCACGACGGGCTGGCATTGTGGTACGAAAGCCCAGGCCGCGAGCGCAACGCGATTCCGTTCGACGAGCGTGGCCTCGAGGATCGGCGCGTGGCTCGTCGCACCGTTTCGGATACGGTGGAAGCTGGATGCTTATGGCAACTCGATTGAGGATCGTCGGTTTGGTCGCGCTCGTGGCCCTCGTTCCCCTGGGGTCCGCCCAGTTGAGCGAAGCGGAGCGGCGCGGGGTCGAGCGGGCGTTATTCGTGGGGAACATGACGCTCAAGGACCTTGAGTTCGAGCGGAAGCCCTTCGCCGATCCGGGGCGCCTCGATCTGGTAAATCTGTCGCTCGACAAGCCGCTCGACGCGGCGGATCGCTTGATGGCGCTTCATCGCGAGGCGCTGAGCCAGCGGCCTTCCCGGATTCTGGCGACCGCGCGCACTCTCCTCGGAGGCACCGGGTCGCCGGGGGTCTATCCGGAGGCGTCATCCACGATGCTCAACGCGGTTCCCGCGAACTTGGGGCCCGTTAGGCCGGTCGTGGCGCGCTTGGTCGCCGCCATCAAGGCGGGGAACGAGGAGGTGAAGCGGGCGACGGCGACGCTGACGCCGGAAGAGCGAAGACTCTTGATCGACAGCCTTCCCGGCCTGGCGGTCGAGGAGGCGGGCGTCACGTTTTCGTTCGTGAAGAACGCGAGCAAGGACCGAGCGCGGGTGTTCGGGCTGGTGGCGAAGGTGGACTTGGCCCGGATTGCGGGCGCGGCGGCCTCGCTCGCGTCGGTCGTGGAGGCTTGCGTCACGGATCTCCGGCGGATGACCAACCAGTTCTCCGAGATCAGGGCGACTCGCTTCGTGGTGGACGGCATCCCGATCGTGGTGGGGGGGAAGGACGCCGAACTGCACACCGACACGAACGCGATGCTGACGCTCGACCTGGGTGGAGACGACCGGTACGTGGGCCGACACGGGGCGGGCGTCGGCTACTGCTCGGTGCTCATCGATCTCGACGGGAACGACGTGTACGAAGTTGGGGACCTCAATCTGGGCGCGGGTCTGGTCGGGGTGGGCATCGCCTATGACGGCGGCGGGAACGACACCTACCGGACCCGATCGCTCGCCATGGGCGCGGGCCTCGCGGGGGTGGGGCTCTTCGTGGACGAGTCCGGACAGGACGACCGCGTTTCGGACACGTTGTGCCAGGGCTTCGGCCAGTTTGGGATCGGCCTATTGGTGGATGCGGGCGGAAGCGACCGCTACGACGCCGAACTCTACGCCCAGGGGGCGGCACGGACCCAGGGCGTCGGGTGGCTGGTAGACACGAAGGGCGCGGACGTCTATCGCGCGGGGGGCCTGATCCTCAACTCGCCTCTTTTCGCCGACGTTCACTACTCGTTCGCGCAGGGGTTCGGAAGCGGCTATCGCGAGGACACGGGCGGGGTGAGCGGAGGCATCGGTCTCGTGACGGACGGGGAGGGCGACGACGCCTACCTAGGCGAGACGTACTGCCAGGCGGCGTCCTACTGGTTTTCGCTGGGCACGCTCTACGACCAAGCCGGGCACGACACGTACTCGGCCTACCACTACGCCCAGGCGAGCGCGATGCACATGACGGGGGCGTACCTCTTCGACCTGGCGGGGGACGACGCGTATTCGACCAAGTTCGGCGCGGCCCACGCGATCGGCCACGACTATGGGGTGGCCTTTCTGCTCGACCGAGCGGGCTCGGACCTCTACTCGGCCCGTGACTCCCGCCCGGGCTTGGGCAACGCCAACGGACTGGGGATCTTCATCGATGCGGAGGGCGAGGACCGATACAACGGACCCGCCGGCTTCGGCAATCCATCGAGGTCGAGCGGTTCGTTGGGGGTCTTCGTCGACCTGAACGGCCCCGACCTGTATCGAGGCGGGGTCGGGGACGGGCAAGCCGCGCTCGGCGGGGTGTGGGGGGTGGCCTACGACGCGGCGACCACCCAGCCCGGTCCCGTCGGGGCGACGGAACCGGTGAACCGGGTGCAGCCCCATCCGGGGAGCCTGGCCCGTCCAACGGACGGAGAACTGGAGCGTGTGTACGCGCTGGCGACCCAGTGGGGGGTGGGGACGGCGCAGAAGGACGTGCAGGCCAACACCGACCGTCTGATCGGGATCGGGATGCCGGCCTTCGAGTGGATGCTGGATCGAAAGCTCGGCACGGCGGACCGACTCCAGTTGCGGGCTTTCACGGCGATGGTTTCGGCGCTGGGGGAGGACGCGCGCAAGGCGCTCGCCCCCAAGATCGCGAGCCCGAACGTGGGGGAGGCACGGAACGCGCTGTCGCTCGTGGTCACCTCGAAGGTCTCGGCGGCGGCCCCGTACCTGAGCGCGGCGCTGCGCAATCCGGTTCACCGTCGGGCGGCGGCACGAGCGGCGGGGGCGGTGATCGGCGGCGAAGGGAAGGCCCAGGTTCCGCCCGCCACGGTTTCGTCGGTGGTGCAAGAACTCATGCTGCTGGCGGGACAACCGGACCGGCTGACGGCGCAGAACGCGGTGATCTCACTCTCGGAGATCGCCGATCCGGCCGCCTACTCGACCGGCGAGGCGTTGCTCCTGAGCCCCGAGCTTCCGATCCGTAAGGCGGCGCTCGAACTGGTCGCGCAGTCGCCGGCTTTGGCGAAGCAGACGGCGGATCGGTACACGCGGGTCGCGGACGAGCGATCGGTGAGGGTCGGCCTCGAACTGCTCGGTCGCCTCGGCGATGCGGACTGCCTGCGAGCGGCGGCGAAGTATCTGAAAGACGTTCGCCCGGGGGTCAAGGTCCAGGCCATGCAGGCGTTGAACGGCCGATGCCCGGCGGAGTTTCGCACGGACCTGCTGGCTCTTCGAAGCGATCCGGACCCAATGGTCAAAGCCGTCGCGGCCAAGATCGACCCGGGTCGGGGCTAGGCCTCACTCTTTTTCGAACGGGTCGGACTCTTCGATCGTCGGGCGCGGCTCGGCGCGAAAGGCCTTCTTCTTCCCGGTCCCGAGAATCGCGATCGGGTCGGCTCCGGGCGCGGCACGGCGCAACTCGGTGAGGAGGCGCATGAGGTCGGTCTCGCCCTCGCCGAGGCTCTCGATCGCGTCGGCGACCCGGTTGGCGTTGCCCCCCATCGCGAGGGCCTGCTTCGTGAGCGCCTCCTTGGCCGAGACGCCCCGTTGGGCGGGGAAGTCGCGCATGCCGTCGGACCCCTTCATGCAGGGCGGCAGGGGGAATCGCACGAAGATGGGCTGGGCGAAGTGGGGGTGCTTGATGAGCACGTCGCCGGTGGGCAGGGTCGCGAGCTTCTCCTTGACGGCGGGGGTGAAGTAGCTGTACCCCGGCTGGGCGAGCTCTTCGGCCTCGATGTGCCCGAAGGCATGGGTCGCCGCGTTGCCGACGATCTCCTTGTCCACGCGGCTACGGAACTGCTGAGCGCCGAAGAGAGTCAGGCCCATGTAGCGTCCACGGGCGGAAATTTCGCGCAGAGCGCGCGAGACGTGGCTGTCGCCGCCGCCGGTGGGGGCGTACTTGTTCATTTCGTCCACCATCACGATCAGTCGGTCCACGCCGAGCTGGCGTTGCTCCATCTTGTCCTTGAGCTGGCTGACGAAGGAGGCGAACACGAGGTCTTTGGCGTCGCTGTCGAGTTCGTTGACGTCCACCACGTAGATGGTGCCGGGCTCGAGAGGCTTCACCAGCGGACCCTCGGTTACGCCGTCGCGGGAGATGAGGCCGGAGTAACGGTGCTCCAGGTTCTGCAAGCGGTTCAGCACCTTGCGCATCGTGAGTGGATGGTGCACGCCGAACTTCCCGGTCCCCGAGGACTCGTCCGCCCGCTGGAGTTCCTTTCGGATGATCGTGGTCAGTTCTCCGAGCGTCTTGGCGGTTTCGACGGGACCACCCGGCTCGATCGCGCGCCCCTTTCCTTGAACGTACTCGTCGCGCAGGTAGGTGATGTAACCGGACGCTTTGGCGTCCAAGTCGTCACGGCCGACGAGCACCTCAAAATGGTCGATGATGTTCTCGAGTCCGAAGGCGAAAGGCCAGGTTGGGTTGTCCTTTTCCAGTTCCGGGTGCTGGCGGATCGAGTCGAGGGTCGTCCAGTTACGGGCGTCGTAAGGCGCAAAGTAGACCACCTTTTTGAAGGGGGTCGGGTCGATGCCGCACCGCTCGTACAGCTCGAGGTGCTCCTTGGGAAGCGTCTCCTTCGGCTCACGGTCGATGTAGAGGAGATCGCCACCCTTCGTATTGAACAAGAGGGCGGCGACCCCGTTTTGGTCGCCGGGCTTACCGCTTTCGTAGTGCTCGAAGATGGCCTTGAGCAGGAACAAGATGTAACTGGTCTTGGCGGCAAGTCCGCTCGTGCCGGTCATGTTGAGGTGTCCGGATTCCGGGCCGAGGAGGAAGTCGCGGTGCAGATGGACGGGCACCTGGGCGTCCTTTGGGCCGTAGACGCCGCAGACAATCCCGTACTCCTCGGCGTACTTCTCCGTGCGGAGGGCGATGCGGACGTCGTCGTCCTCGGCGGCGTAGACCCGGCCGAGGGGGACGGCACCGACAGGTTCCTCCGGTTCGCGGCGCAGGACGGCGGCCTGGAAGACGCGAATCTCGTGGCGGAGGGTCGGGGGTTCGGCGCCGGCGTCTCCGCCGACGGAGAGGTACTCGTGGAGGGGGCTCTCGAGGTCGTTGAACCCTTGCGCCTCGACGACGACGCCGTAGACGGTGACGTCGTGGTCGCCCACCGTCGCCGCGACCTTGACAATGGAGCCGATGCCGAGGTTCTCCTCGGGTCTCGCCCAGAACTGAAAGGTGTAAGCGGTGCTGGGCTTGCGCTCCGTTCCGATGACGCGTCCGATTTCTCTCATGGTGATGTGCGCGGTAAGTCAGGCGGTGTAAAGGGACATGCCCGCGTCGGTCGGTTGTCGCGAGCGAAGGTACTCCTCGATCCAATGAATGGGATAGAGGAGCTTGTCGTGGCGAGGGTCGGGCCGGCTCGTCGGCGCCCGTTCGGCGAGAATCCAACTCGCGATCTCGTCCACCCTATCCAGGTACTTGCGTTCGGGAGGGATCTCGACGCGGATCATGCCAAAGAGCGCCGGCCGGTCGTCCGCTTCGACGAGGCGAAGGTAGAAGCTGTAGACCGTGTCCCGATCCTTGCCGCGAGCGACCTCGAACACGCCGCTCCGCTCGCCGGTTCGGAGGCCGAGGATCGCCCTTCGGCGTTCGTGGGAGTTGAAGTATTGGTGGGAGTGGCTCTTCACGATGCCGACGACGAAGGGGTAGTCCCCGCTCCTCGGCTTTGCGTTCACGAGGGTCCCGTCGGTCAACAGCGCTCCGTCGCGAAAGAGTTGAAGCAACTGGGTCTCGAGTCCGTTGCGGTGCTCGTCGATCGCCTTGACGGTCACCTCGCGCACCCTTTCGAAGCCACGCGCGGCATCCTCGTCCCGGACGACCACCGACTCCGAGACCCATGTGCCCGGTCGCCCGAACTCGTGCCGGTCCTCGATCACGCTGGGAACGAACAGGAAGAGGCCACCGCGGTACCAATCGGGGGAGGGCGTGAGCATCGTGCGCTCCTCGCGCTTCGCCAGCGCCGCCGAAAGGTGGGCCAGGTAGATCGTCGCGCCTTCGTACTCGGCGATCGCACGGACCTTCTGCGCCCCGTCCATGAAGTGGGTGAAGCCGCTCTCGAGGGCCGGCGGAACGGGTTTGCCCTCGGGGGTCTCGTCGCCCACCATCGGGGGGTCTTCCGCGTTGGGGTCGGACGAGAACCGGGGCAGGTCGTCCTCTTTGAACGAACCTTGGCGCAGGACCTTCAGGCCCGGCCGACTCTCTTTCAGTCCTTTCCAGAACGCCACGTCGCGTCGAGTATAGCAGACGGGCGTCTACTTTGTCAAGACCCGGAAGGCCCGGGCGACTCGCGGTCCAGCCGCAGGGCGAAGGTCTTGTAGCGCCGGTTGACGGCGAACCCGTGGCCGCCGTAGAAATCGACGAGCGTGGTCCAGTCGATAATGGTGCGACGGGCGCCCCGTTGCTTGAGACTGACGAGGCCGGCGCCGAGGAGGGCGTTCCCGAGCCCTCGCCCGCGCACGCCCTTCGAGACCCCGATCGGGCCGAGGCTGCCCCAGTGCTCGCCAAGGTCTTTTCGCCATACTGCGCCGCCGATGGGATGTCGGTCGGTCCAGGTCTGGGTCAGGGCGAAACCCTGGCAGTGGCCGTGTTCGAAAAGACCGACGATGCCGGCCGAGGAGCCCTCGCGGTGGACCTTGTCGATCACGTCGTGCCGCCACCGACCGGGGAACTCCCGCTCCAGGAACTCCTCGAGCAACGGGACATCGGCGTCGTGAACGATACAGGCCATCGGGGCGGGATTGCCTCGCTCGCCGATCGGGCGGACGGTGCCGAACGCCTCGGCGACCGCCTCAAAGCCGCCGAGCGGGTCGAGCGAACCGGCGGGCGGAACGTAGTCGCGCAGGTCGCGCTCCAGGTCCACTTCCTCGTGACCCTCGTCGAAGCCCTCGATAATGAGGAAGTCGCGCAGGTTGTGGCAGTCCATCGGGCAACCGGGGAAGAAGTGGCGCGAGTCCTGGCCGAAGGCCAATCGGTAAACGCCGCGCTCGCGGAGGACGCGCTTGGCGGCGGCGAGGAGGTCGACGCCGACTTCGGGGCGTTCGAAGACGATCGCGTTAATGTGCGCACCGTCGGGGTCCGGCCCACGAAAGAGCGAAGGGTTGGCGGACCTCTTGACGGTCACGAAGCCGGTCGGCCGCTCGCCCTCCGTCTCGATAAAGGACGCTCCCCAGTCGAAGAGCGGCGACTCGACGGTGTTGTCGCGAAGCAGGGAGGCGTCCGTCCCGTACTTCGGGGGGCAGACCCGATTCCAGAGGTCGGCGAGTTGGTCGAAATCGGCGTGCGAGAACAGTTGGCGCATTCGGACCCCCGGGGCGGTCGTGCCCAAAGCGGGCCACGGTCCCAACGTTCCGAGTTCGGCGATCGTCGGCCCGACTCCTGCTCTTGAGGGGTCAGCGACCGGATAGAGACCGGAGGAGCGGCGGCGGTAGGCCGGCCAAGGCGCGCTCTAGGACGTTCGGGCCGCGCCAGTACCCGTTCACCCGTACGCGATGCGCCTCGGCCGACGGGGCGCCGCGATCATCCCGCTTCGGAAACACGGCGATGAGGCAGGAGCCGTCCGAACTCCGCAAAACGTGCATCGCGTTCGGTCGGGAACGAATCGGCCGCCAGGTTCCTTGGGCGCTCAGGTAAGCGGCGAGCCTCTGGGCCGCGACCTCCGCCGAACCCGTGCCCTCGAAGAGCCAGTTCGCGGCGCCTCCCGCGTCGGCGGGGTCTCTTTGGGCCATCTCGGCGAACGCCAGCGTCGTGGGCGGGGGGGTATAGCCGAGGTAGGTGTAGGCTGCCGGCATCGAAACGGGGCACCGGGCGGAGGGCCAAGCGACCCATACTCCGACCGCCAGGATCGCGAGTCCCCCTACCCACAACGCGGCGCGTGTACGTCCTTTGTTCATGGTTGTCCGTTCGTCGTTGGTTCTTACGGTCGCACCATTACGGACGCTGCCGCCGATTCGGGAGTTTCGGCTGGGTAACGTCCCACCGATGGACACCAAGGCGATCGCCGTACGCATTGTTCAAGACGCGTGCAAGATGTTTCGGCAGGATCTGGAAGCGCTCCCGGACGAGGCGTTCGGTCAACGGTTCGGCGACCGGACGCGGACGGTGGCGGACATCGTGTACGAGGTCAACCTGGCGAACGACCACATCGGGATGACGTTGCGCGGCGAGGCGCCGTTACCTTGGCCGGAGGGCGGGTGGATCAAGGCACCGGAGGGCTTCCGGTCGAAGGAGGCGGTGATCGCAGCGTTCGACCGATCGTGCCAGGCGATCGTGGCGACGGCGGAAGCGCTTTCCGCCGAGGCGATCGAAGCGACCGTACGGACGGAGCGGGGCGAGACCACCCGATTCGAGCGCTTCCAGTTCGTGGCGATGCACCTTTGGTACCACAGCGGCCAACTGAACTACATTCAGACCTTGCGCGGGGACGACGCCTGGCACTGGAGCTAGCTCCTTCGAAGGTCGGTCGGTGGGCTTGGGACTTTCTACCCGCGACGGGCGATTTGGCGCCGTAAAGAGGGATGTCCGGGCGTGCGGAACGGCTCGTTTCGGGCCGTATCGGACGTCCCTGCGACAAGGCGAAACCAGATTCAAGCCAGGTTCGTCATAGAATATGCCGGACAACGGGTTTTTCGCCCACGGATGGGCCTATACTCAGCATGGAGGCCATGCAAGTGCCGAAGCTACGAATTTGCGCGATGGGTCTAGTGGCCACGCTTGGAGCGTGGAGCCACGGCCAGTCGCTGTTCGAGCTTGACGGGGCCGCCACCGAGAAGCTGACCCCCAGCGTGGGCGGGCTCCAGTCCATCGACCTCGTCCCCGTGGACGGCTCGGTTCCGGGCGTCGCCCTGCGGCACGGCAACGTTGTCCTGGGCTCCGAGCAGGTTGAGCTGTCCGGGCGGGTCCTGAAACGCGGCCGGGACTACCATCTGGACGCCGAATCCGGCGTCGTGTTTCTGATGGTCCCGGTTCGGCAGGGCGATTCGCTTCGCGCCGTCTACCGCTACGACCCCCAGGCGAAACCCACCGGCAAGGACAAGATCGCGACCGCCCTCAACGGCATCCGGTTCGATTTGGTACCCGGCTCGATGAGCATGGTGCTCGGCCTCGGGATGACGGAGCGCCTTCAGGACGGGTCGGTCGTACGCTCGAACGTGTACGGGCTGAACAACGCCTTCAGCTTCGGGGGGAGTTCCAAGCTGACCGGCATGTACCTGGTGGGCGACCGGCAGCGCACGGACGCCCGGTCCGGCTACGAGGTGGAGGGGCAGAAGCAGGCGACCGATACCGGCCGCGCGCACTTCATCCAGCAGACTTTCGGCACAAAGGTCCAGGGCGGAACCTTCGAAGTCGATTACCAGGACATCAGCAAGAACTTCGCGGGCTTCCAGTCGGTGCGCGGCAACAACCCGAACGCCAACGTCGACCAGTTGGCGAAGGAGAAGGGCCTCACGCGCCAGGGCTACAGCCTCAAAGACGTTGCCCTCGGGTTCGGCAAGTTCAGCCAGTCCTACCGCACGGTGACCGACGACAAGGGCGCCCTGGAATGGCGGACCCTCGGCTTCCAGAGCGGCGGGTTGACGCTCAACTGGGACGCGCGCAAGGTGGACGAAAAGTTCGCCTCCTTCAAGGACATCGCCGAAGCCGACCGGGCGGTACTCCAGAACGAGCGCGGGATCGAACGCGAGAACCTGGGCCTCGAGTTCAAGGACAAGACCTCCGGGCTCAAGTACAACGCCCGCAAGATCGAGGACTTCTCCGGTAACGGTATCTTCCGGCGCGACTTTGAGTTGAACGTGGCGAAGTCGAACTTCCGGATCGGCGACCAGCACGTCGAGAAGGGGTTCACCAAGTTCGGCGGGCTGATGGACGCGGAGAAGGGCCAGTGGGCGCGGGAGCAAGGACTCCGCCGCCAGTGGATCGGCGTCGAGACAGCGATGTTCGGGACGGGCGCGCCGATCAAGTACGCCCTCAACAAGATCAAGTCTGATGGCGGCGAGTTCCAGACCGCCGAATTGCTCGCGAAGGTCGGGCCGTTCAGTCTGGAAACCTCGACCATGAAAATGGACGATGGGTTCAAGCAGGGCGGGTCGATGCGGCCCGACGAGGTCGCCGCCAACCTCCAGAAGGTCGGCAAGATGTACCAGCCGGGCGGCCTCCCGTTCAAGGGCAACGAGCCGGGTCAGCTCGTCGGCGGATTTGGGCTGGATCGGCAGATGACCCGGATCAGCGGCGAGCCGTTCAAGGGATGGAACCTGCGCTTCGACGCCCTCGAACTCAAGGGTAAGAAGGACGGGGCGACGGTCGGAACGCTCGCGGTCGGCAACAAGGACACGACGTTCAGCTACCGGAACCAACGCTCGGGTGACGGCTTCGCCGAGTTCGCGCGGTTGACGGATCAGGAACGGATTCAGCTCGGCGCGATTTCCGGCCTCGACCGGCTCGACCTGGCGTTCGCGGCGAACCTGCGACGGTTCGGCAAGGTCGGTTACGCCTCGACGGTGGTGTCCTCGGCGCAGGGCGACGTCCATCGCACCGAGACCTCGCTTCAGGGCAAGACCCTCGACGTCAAGGTGATCACGCGGGACGTGGACCCCGGCTTCGACAATTTGCGCCAGCTGGTGGACCCGGAGAAGGACCTGCTCTACGCGATCCGCGGGTTCAACCAGCGCGACATCGTTGCCAACTGGAAGATTCTGCCGAACCTGACGCTGGCCGCCTACTGGTTCGACGCGAAGAACGAGACCCTGGAGCAACAGCGCTACTTCCGCTCCACGAAGCTCGAGTACGCGATCGACAAGAAGACGCAATTCGGCTACACGCACCTTCAGCGGAGGGACGACGACCCCTCGACTCTGTTGTACGCCCAGGACCAACAGATCTTCTCGCTCAAGCGCGATCTTGGTCGGCTGGGTTCGCTCAGCTACGTTTCCGACACGATCGACTACGAAGGGAAGGACGCGAAGCAACCGGACGTGCGCAAGACCTACGTCGGCTGGGAAACCAAGCTCGACAAGTCCACCGGCTTCAAGACGGAGCAGATTCGCACCGACTACGAGAACGGCGACAAGGAGAACGTCAGCGCGAACACCGTGAGCAAGGAGTTGAGCAAGCGGGTCGGGGTGACGGTTTCCGACGTGAGCATCGACCGGCAGGGCGAGGACAAGGACGAGCGCAAACGAACGTACGGATTCTGGTACGACTTCGGCAAGAACATCCGCCTGAAGTACGGGGTGGATCGGCATCTGAAGGGCGATGCCGGCGGCGCGACGATGAAGTCCGACCTCTCGATCTCGCCCGGGCAGGCGGGCGGAATTCAGATCGATTCCGCGACCTACAACCGGGACCGGGTGGACGATACGTTGCAGGATCGGCACGTCGGGAACGTCCAGTTCGGGACCGTAAAGCCGTTGAGCTTCGGGCCGTTCCGCGACCTCACGTTCCGCTTCGCCGCCGACACGGACCGCAACCAGTTCCACTGGCTGAAGGAAAACCGCGACGTGTCGACCGCCTGGAAACTCGGCTCGAACGCCCTTGGCTTCTCCTACAAGAGCCAGGTCCACCAGAGCGGGTACCGCGCCATCGATCGGAAGTACTTCTTCATTACCGACCCGAACCCCAAGGCCCCGTTGGCCGGAGGGGTCGAGTACAAGATACGGACGATGCCGGACGGGAACCAGATCATCGTCCGAAACTTCAATCTGACCTACCGGCCGGCGGCGGGCATCGAGCTGTCGCACCAGGTTCAGACCAACCCGGAGATCGCCAAGGGCGACGCCATCCTCGGTTCGGTCGTGAAGGCGTCCCAGTCCCTGAAGTGGCGCCTCGGATTCGAGCGCAATCCGAACACGAAGTTCGGCTTCAGTTGGGAAGAACTGCTGGATCGCGACAAGAAGTTCATGTCTCGAATCGGAGGCATGGACCTCCAGCTCTTCGCCAAGAGCGGCTCCCCGCTCAGCCTTTTCTACGGCGTCGAACAGAAGGACCAGAACGGCAAGCGCCAGACCCAACACCGGTACCACCTGCGCTTCGACCAGAAGCCGGGGCCGAACCAGATGTTCAGCATCTTCGCCGGGAACGTCGCTTACGAGCATTCGATCGCCGAAGGCTTCCACAGGAACAACTGGACGATCTACCTCAACTACCAGATCAAGCTGTGAGCCTGATCGGTCCCTTCCGAGCGACCCCATGGCACGCCTGATCGGTACCGCCGGACACGTCGATCACGGCAAGACGACCCTACTCAAGGCGCTCACGGGAATCGACGCCGACCGCTTGCCCGAAGAGAAGCAACGGGGGTTGACGATCGATATCGGGTTCGCCTACCTCGATCTGCCGGGGTACGGCCGCGTTTCGATCGTGGACGTGCCCGGGCACGAGCGGTTCGTGACGAACATGCTCGTCGGCGCGCTCGGAATCGACGTGGGACTCCTGTGCGTCGCCGCCGACGAAGGGGCAATGCCCCAGACGCTCGAGCACCTTGAGATTTTGGAGGTGTTGCCCGTGGAGAGGCTCGTGGTCGCGTTGACGCGCAGCGACCTTGCCGACGGCGAACTGCGCGGTCTGGTGCGGCAAGACGTCGAAGAACTGGTCGGGTCGAGCCGCTTTGGCACGGTTCCGGTCGTCGAGGTGTCGGCGACGACGGGCGAAGGGATCGAACGTCTCCGGGACGTTCTCGCCGAGGCTCTGTCGGGCCCGGAAGCGGTGCGTTCCGGGCCTTGGTATTTGCCGATCGATCGCGCTTTCGCGGTGAAAGGACACGGAACGGTGGTCACCGGAACGTTGGCGCGGGGCACGATGCGGGTGGGCGAGGCGGCCATCCTCGAGCCCGGTCATACCGAGACACGGGTCCGTGGTCTGCAGTGCCACGACGAGCCGGTTTCCGAAGCCGAGTACGGCCGGCGCGTGGCGGTGAACCTGGGCGGGGTGAAGTTGGAGAACGTTTATCGGGGAATGGCGGTCGGCGAACCGGGGGCCCTCTTTGAAACGACGATGTTCGACGCCCGCGTGCGTTGGCGACGGGAGCCGAAACACGGCCAGCGGGTGCGGGTTTCGCTCGGAGCGGCGGAGGCGATCGGCAAGGTGTTTCTGGCGGACGCCGAGCCCGATCTGGTCCAGCTTCGCCTGGAGTCGAGCGTCGCTTGCGCCCTCGACCAACCGCTGGTGGTGCGTCGGTACAGCCCTCCGGACCTGCTGGGCGGCGGCCGGGTGGTCGTGCCCGTGGCGACCAAGCGGCGGCGGACGGAGGTCCTGGTTCAACCGAAGGACGAGCAAGGCGATGCCTACGGGGTTCTCACCATCGTCGAGGGAATGAAGATCGGCGTCGAGACGGCCGAGGTCTGCCGGTTGCTGGGCAAGACCCCGCAGACGCTCGGCCCGGTGTTCGAGTCTCTTCTGGGGGAGGGCCGCTTGGTCGGCTTCGCCGGGTTATGGCTGACGCCGGAGGCGTACGACCGGTGCGCGGCGCGGCTCCTCAATGCGCTTCGACCGCTCCACGACCTGAACCCGACCAAAGCCTACGTTCCCCGCGAGCGAGCGGTGCTCGCCGCCGGCCTGATGTGGGCGGGCAAGCCTCTTGACCGGATCGTGGCGCGACTGGTCGCCGAGGGGCGCGTGTACGCGCAAGGGACAGGCCTTCGTCACCCCGAGTTCCGACTGAGGCTGAACGCTCGCCAACGCGAGTTGCTCACGCGCGTGACCGAATTGCTCGACGAGGCGGGAGTGAACGTCCCGCCGCCGCCCGAACTCGCGAAGCGGGCGGGGGTCCCCCCGCAAGCGGTGGAGGAGATCCTACGGATCGGAATCGAGGCCAACGAGGTGTTGCGGATCGAAGAGGGCGTCTATTACACTCCGGCGGGTCTCGAGGCGCTCAAGGTTCGGTTGCGGGAGATGGCGGCGGGGAGGCCGTTCACCGCGGCGGACTTTCGCGACGCGGTGGGCTCGAGCCGGAAATACGCGATCCCCTTGCTGGAGTACTTCGACTCGATCGGGTTCACCCAACGGCTGGGGGACAACCGGGTGATCGCCTAAGCGCCGTCGAGGGCGGAGACCGCCGACCGGTAACCCTCGGGCGACCCGCAGTCGAAGAGCAGGTCTTGGCCCAATTCCACCGCGGCGAAGGGCCTTCCGGCCGCGATTCCGGCCGAGAGAATGGGTGCGAGGTACAACTCGGGCCCATCGTCGGCGAGGTCGAGGCAGGCTCGGTGGACGGCGTCCATCGCCTCGGCCCCGATCCCGTACCGGCCGGAAACCGCCCAGCGGCTTTCGGTCTCCTCGGGATTCGGCTTTTCCAGGAGGCGAGAGACCGATCCGGCGGGAGTGCGTTCGACGATCCCGTACCGTCGCACGTCCGCCTCGGGCACGGGGCGAACGAGGGCGCCCGCCCAGGCGCCCTTCAAGAGCGCCCTGACGAGGTGGCCGAGGGACGTGCCCGGCACCATGAAGACGTCCGCCATCAGGACGACCGACGGCTCGCCTTGGACGCCGGCGCAGGCAACGGCGTGCGCCAATCCACGGCACGAGGTTTGGTGGGCCACCGAAACGCGCCGGTCGTTGAGCGAGGTGAGGTACCGGTCCAGGTCCGGCTTTTTAGGTGAAGAGACCACGACGACGCGGTGGCAACCCGCCCGAAACGCTTCGTCGAGGACCCAAGCGAGCACCGGTCGGTCGCCGACGGGCAGCAACTCTTTGGGTGCGCCGCCCGTGACCTCGACCATTCGTTTACCCAGCCCCGCGGCCGGCACGATTCCGACCATCTCAGCCCTCCATCAAGGCGCGCGCCTGGTCGAGCGCCTTGGGGAGCCAACGTCGGAGGGGGCCGGGCCACCGGCACTCGAGACTCACGCCGCCGTCGAAGCCGGTCTCCCTCACGCGCGCGGCGAACGCGAGCATCATCGGGTCGTTCGGGTCGGCGGCCTCCCGAAACAGGTTCGAGAGGTGAACGTGCGCCGGCGGGTAGGGAATCTGGTCGCCGAGATAATAGGTCGTGGGCACAAGCCGCTCGGGGTCCCGTTCGCGCATGTTGGCGTCCCACTCGTAGAGGACGTGGTAGCTGTCGGCGGTGTAGGCGACCCCACGAACGTTGAGGGCGCGGCTCATCCAAGCGAGGTCGTTGCCCACGTTGGTCTCGGATCGGTTGAGCGACTCGGGCGCCACGACGACGCCGGCCGCGGCCGCGATCTCGGAGACGTCCTGGGCGATTTCGACGAAGCGCCGTCCCGCGCGCGAAACGGTCGTGCCAAACGGGGCGCGCCGGGACCCTCCGCTACCGATCACCGCGATACTCATGCCGATCCGCGACGCGCGGTCCATCGCGCGCTTGGCGTAGTCGCGGTACTCGGTCGCCTCCGGGCCGACCAGCACGATCGAGCCGGGGAAGAACAGGTTGCCGGCGAGGACGGGGAGGTCGTGGTACGGTTTGGGGTCGAACAGGTCCGGCTCGGCGAAAGCGGAAATGGGGAGCTCGACGAACTCGGCGCCGAGCCTTACCGCTTCGGCGGCGTCCTCGAGCGAACAGCAGAGGCCGAACCTCACGAGGCGATCGTCACCTTCTTTCCGCCGTTGCGCCCGCTCCGGTAGATCGCTTCCAGGACCTTCAGGGGTTCCAGGGCGTCCTCGCCGGTGATGAAGGGGTCTCGATCGTCGTGGATCGCTCGGACGAAGTCCTCGATCTGCAGCCGGTGCTGCTCGCCCCAGATCGCGGTCGGGTCGTTGGCGCCGCCCAGGACGGGGGGGCCGTCGTCCTGCGAGGTCACTTTGGGGGTGGGTTGCTTCTGAACCCCTTTGCCGTAGGGCGAGGGATCGGAGGGGGCGTTCGGGTCCAGTTCGCAGAACTTGAGGCGATCGCCCTCGACGATCATCGACCCGTACGTGCCGCTTACTTCGAGTCGCTCCGCGAACCCGGGATAGGCCACCGTCGCGCCGTGAATCACGCCGATCGCGCCGTTGCGGTATTCGACGAGGGCGTAGGCGACGTCCTCCGCCTCGATGTCGTGCGCGGCGGTCCGCATGATCGCCCGGACCGCCGCGACCCCGCCCATGATCCACTGGATCATGTCGATGTAGTGGACGGACTGGTTCATGAGCGATCCGCCGTCAAGCTTCCAGGTGCCGCGCCAGGCGCCGCTGTCGTAGTAAGCCTGGGTGCGGTACCACTTGGTGAAGCTGTCGCCGATGAGGGGCCTTCCCAGTTCGCCGGACTGGACGGCGTCGCGCACGCGGCGGATGTCGGCCGCAAAGCGGTGCTGGCTGATGACGGTGAGTTTCACCCCGGCGTCGCGCGCGGCGCGAACAAGCTTGGTCGCGGGCGCCACCTTGACGTCCACCGGCTTCTCGACGACGACGTGCTTGCCGGCCCGGACGGCCTTGAGCGCAAGTTGGGCGTGCAGTCCGCTGGGCACACAAACGCAGACCGCGTCCACGGCGTTCAATAGGGAGCCGAACGAGCGGTGTGCTTTGACCCCGAACTTCTCGCCCGCCGCGCCCGATCGTTCGGGAACCACATCATAGACGCCCGCCAAGGTCGCGCCCGCGATCTTACCGATCGCGTCGCAGTGGGTGCCGTGAATCGCGCCACAACCGACGACTCCGAATCGAATCAACATGTGCCTCCTGCTTTCTCGACGGCGTTCCGCAAGGCGCGGACCGCCGAACCGAACAATTCGGGTCCCGTAAAGCCGCTGAAGGGACCGGCGGCGGAAAGGTGGGGTTCCAGACTCAGGGTGCCCACCCATCCGCTCTCGATGAGAAACCGAAACGTCTCGACCATTTGGCCTTCGCCCTCGCCGGACGGGACGATGCGTTGCCCCTCGAAGATCGCGTCCTTGATGTGCAGGCTGTCGAGGTGGGGCAGAATCCACGGGAACCAGTCGTCGAACGCGCGATATCCGAGCAAGACGGTGTTCGCGAAATCGAACACGGCTCGGAACGCCGGCGACCCCAGTTCCTCGAAGATGCGACGAGCCTGGGAAGGGTAGGCGCCGTAGAACTTGGCGTCGTTTTCGTGGAGGATCACGATGCCCTTCTCGTCCGCGATGGCGATCATGTCCCGCAGCTGCGCCCGAACCTCGGGCCAGGCGCCTTCGTTGAGGCCGCCCTCCGCTTCGGGGGTGAAGACACGAACCTTTCGGGTCCCGAAGCGATTCGCGATGTCGCAGGCTTTGGCGAACTTGGCCACCTCCATCCTCGCCGCTTTCGGCTCGAGCCGAATCTTGTTCACGGGCGACCCCACGCCGTGGATGCCGATCCCCTCTTCGGCGGCACGACGCTTCACCTTCGCCAGCAGGGCCGGCGAGAAGTCCATCACGTTGTAACCCTCCGCGCCGCGCACGTCGAGCATTTCGACGCCGTTGGCCCGGAGGCACGCCAACTGGACGTCCACCGACCGATCGATCTCGTCGGCGAACGCGGAGAGGGGAAACCGGGGAGCGCCCACTGATCATCGGATACGCCCCGAAGCGCTCTGGTTCCTTCCCGGTCGCGCAAAAGCGTCTTGCGCGGGACCGGGTCAGGACTCGGCTTCGAGGAAACTCGCGAGATCGGCCTCGTTCACACCCGGCTCCCCCGGCGCGACGTTGTTCAGCCGGCCCTCTTTCATCCAGGTTTCGAGTTCGGAGACGAGGGCGAAAAGGTGGTCGAAGGAGTCGACGACGAACAGAAGCGGCTGGTACCGGTCGATCTCGAACGATTGGTTGACGACCCACTCCAGTTGGATCGGGTAGCGCTGGACGTCGGGGGATTCGATGGAGTGGGCGATCTCGCCGAAGGAACTGAGCAGACCGCTTCCGTAGACGGAAAGGCCTCCCTTGCCGTCCTTCATGAGGCCGAACTCGATCGTGAACCAGAAGAAGCGGGCGAGAGCCTGAATGACGGAGGAGAGGCGGCGCACGCGATCGGCGGGGTCTTTCTCTTCGCGGGCGATGGCCGCCGCCGTTCGCGCGCACTCGCCGAACTGCACGAGGGTGTCGGCGAACGCCTTATCGGTGTGCATGGGCACGTGGCCGGCAATATCGTGGAACAGGTCCGGTTCGGGGAGGTAGTCGAGTTTGTCGGCCCGGCGGATGGTGATCGTGGTGGGAAACTCCCGGTTCCGGAGGCAGTCGAAGAACAGGTAGGCGGCCACGTAGCCGCTGACCGCTTTCGCCCGGAATCCGGTAAGGGGATTCAGAAACCGGTTGACGTCGTCGAGCCGGGGGATGCGGTCCGGGTCGAAGCAAAGGCTCTCGATCCCTCGTTGGAAGGCGGGATTGGCGTAGCGTTCCCAGCGGGGCCGAATGCGGGCGAACAGCTTCTTCCACGCCTCGTGGTTGAGCTCCGAATACAGGTCGTAGGGTTGGTGGATGTAGAGTTGGCCGCGCGCCTTGGCCTCCTCGATGAAAGGGGCTTCCGTCGTCGTCAGCCCCGGTTTGAAGCGGTCGATTTCCTCACGCAGCGTTGCCACGTCGCATCACCTCGGGAAGTTGATGGGTGGATTATACGACGCTTCCAAGGACGTGCGTCTCGCCGGGCGCGGGGATCGTGACGTCCCAGCCGAGTTCGGCCACGATCCGCTCGCGGAGAGAGGCCTGGGCTTCCGGTTCGCCATGAACCAGGAAGGTGCGCTTGGGGGGCGCTTTGAAGCCATGGAGCCAGGCCAAGATCTCCTTTCGGTCGGCGTGGGCGGAGAGGGAGGTGAGGGTGCGGACGGAGGCGCGCACGGGCACGGAGCGTCCCATCGCGCGCCATGTCTCCGCGCCCTCGAGGAGGGCGCGGCCGGCCGTTCCTTGAGCTTGGAACCCGGTGAAGAGCACGATCGTCCGGGGGTCGTCGAGGCGGGCGAGGAGGTGGTGGACGACGCGGCCGCCGTTCGCCATGCCGCTCCCCGCGATAATCATGAGCGGACCGGGGTGGCTGTTGAGGGCCTTCGACTGGTTGCGGTCCCGCACCATGGTGAGATGGGCGGGTTCGATCGGGCTCACGCCCTGGTCCAGGGCGAGTTTCATGTCGTGGTCGTGCTCTTCGTCGTGCTCCATGGTGAGGAGGGTCGTTCGCGACGCCATTGGGCTGTCGACGAAGATGGGAATGCGCGGGATGCGCTCTTCGTCTTGGAGCTTGCGGACGTAGTAGAGCAGTTCCTGGGTTCGGCCGATGGCGAAACTCGGCACGATGAGCGCCCCGCCGCCGTGCCAGACCTCCTTGATCGTCCGCTCCAGGACGACCTCGGGGTCCTCGTCCGAGTGGTCGCGGTCGCCGTAGGTGCTTTCGAGCACCAGGTACTCGGCGAAGTCCACCGGGGTCGGGTCCTTGATGATGGGCCGATCCCGTCGGCCGAGATCGCCGGACATGAGGACGCGCTCGCCGTTCTTGAAGTAGATCTCGGCGAAGGCCGCGCCGAGGATGTGCCCGGCGGGAAGGAACCGCCACGTGCCGCCTCCGGGCAGGTCGTGGAACTCGAAGTACCGCAACGGCCGGAAGTGCTTCAGCGCCTCGTAGGTGT
Organism: Fimbriimonadaceae bacterium; assembly: GCA_026129685.1. Lineage (GTDB taxonomy): Bacteria > Armatimonadota > Fimbriimonadia > Fimbriimonadales > Fimbriimonadaceae > UBA2387. The sequence goes on along the minus strand of JAHCHO010000006.1, from coordinate 168,154 downwards.
CGCGTTCCGTGTAGAGGGGTTCGGCGGGGGAGTGGCGGCTCCAGCCGTGCTTGTTCGCGCTCCTCGCCTCCTCTTCCTGGATGCGTCCGGAGTCGGGAAGGCTCACCCGGGCCAGGGCCACCGTCGCCCGCGTCGCAAAGACCGGGCCGGCGTACCCCTCGCGCACCAGGCGAGGAATGAGGCCGATGTGGTCCATGTGGGCGTGGGTCACGATCACCGCGTCGAGTTCGCGGGGGTCGAAACCCCACTCGCCTCGGTTCCGCTCGCGCAGTTCGCGCCCTCCCTGGAACATCCCGCAGTCGACGAGGATCGTTCGCCCTTGGTGGCGCAATAGGTGGCGGGAGCCGGTGACGGTCTGGGCGGCGCCGAGGAAAGTGAGCGAAGGTTGGGGCACGGTGAAGTCTCGTGGCCGCACGCGGCCATCCTCCCACTTCGCCAACCGGCGACCGGGTCCTTCGACAAAGGGACCTATTCGGGCAAGTTGGCGCCCGTGCGCGCGCCCTTGTTGCGGAAGAAGTCGATGGCGAAGAAGGCGGCAAGGGCGATCAACGGCCCGAGTCCGGCCGCCCAGTGGGCATAGGCCACGCGACGCTGGTTGATCATCACGCGGTAGACGCCGTCAAGCATGTTGAGCGTGTGCCGGAATCCGAAGAGGAAGGCGAGGGCGAGCAGACCGTAGGCGATGTACCGAATCTTCTGGGCGCCGGCGGTGCGGTTACCGAGTGCCGCCAACCAGACGATCGTGCCGAAGACCCCGAAGATGGCGGGCAGGATGATGACCTCCTCGAAGTCGGCCACTTGGGCAAGACCCGAGGTCAGCGGGGCGATGAGCGTCCAGATGCCGTCCATGGTGGTTGGCGCGACCCGAAGTCGCGTCTCCACGATTGTAGCGCACGGGAGGGGCGCCGACAAGTGGGAAAGAACCCACCGCCCAGGTGTGGGCGGTGGGGTTCCGGAGTAGGAGGCGCTGTTCGTGAAGCGGGTCTTAAAATCGGGCTAGCCTTCCTTGTAGACCTTGACGGGCGCCTCGGCGACGGCAGGCCGGTCCTTCGAGGCGACGCGCAGAGAGAGCTCGGTGGTGAACGCGTACTCGAGGTTCGCGGCGCGACAAATGTTGTCGAGGGCGTACTTGAGGGAGGTTTTGATGAGGAAGGCGTCGATCTTGTAGAGGGGAACGCTGATGTCGAGTTCGATCGGGACGCCCGTCTGGTCGCTGAGGGTCTTGAGCACCTCACGAAGGTCCGCCTTCTGCAGACGGGTCGTGACGGTCTTGGCGAGCACGGCATCGGGGAGGCGGCCCGACTTCTTGGGCGCTTCGATCGCCTTGGGCGGTTCCGGGTTGGAGGCCGCAGGATCCACGGTCGCCTTCTTCTCGACCGCCTTCTTCAGGAAGTAGATGCCGTTCTGGAGGTCGTAATCGAGGCCGGACAGGTGCAGAATCGTGGCGAAGGCCTCGTCGAATCCGACGTCGGTCAGGTTCAGGTAGAGCGATTTGCGCAGGTCCAGGTCCAGGACATAGTTCTTCTTGCCCTGGGTGAAGAGATCGTGCAGCACGGAGCGGACGTCGGTCCCTTTGGCGGATACGGAGACCGTTCCGAGCGGCGAGGTCTTCACGTCGTCGTCGGCAAGAGCCGGCGAAACCAGGAAGGCGAAGGCGGCGATAAGGCTGAGGGTTTTGCGCATGGTTCGGCTCACAGAGGTTCTCAAAGGGGTCGTCCGTTGGGATCGTAGACGCGGATGGTGGGTTGCGCCACCGGGGGCCGGGGGGCGGGGCGTGCCCGCTTGCGCGTCGCGCGGGCTTTCGATCGTACGACGACGCGCGGCGCCTCGGCTCGGACGGTGGGGGTTGGGACCGGCGTGTCGGGTGGGGACGGCTCGACCTTCGCGGACTCGTCCAGCCCCGGAGCGGGAGCGGCGGGGCCGACGAACTCGGGATCGCCGGGGATCGACGCGGTGAGCGGTGGCGTCCAGCCTTCGGCGTAGGGGAGGGTTTCGGGCGCTTCGGTGGAAGGCTCGCCCTCAACGGTCGGATCTACGGGGGACGAGGGCGCCTTCTCGGCGGGGGACTTGGTTTCGACGGGGGCGTTCGCGGCCCCCGCCGCGAGCGCTTCGGAGGCCTTGCGTCCAAACACGGTCGCCGGGTTGTTCGTGAGGGCGCTCATCGCGACGAGCACCAGGGCAAGGGCGGCCGACAGGACGAGAGGTTTCCATTGGACCAGTGCCGCGCGGGCGGGCTTGGGGGCGGCCTTCGGCTGGGGATGGACCACCGGCGCCAACGGCTCGCGCGCGACGGGACCGGACTCGTTGACGCGGCGCGCGTCCACGATGGCGCGCAAGACCCGCTCCTTGGGGTCCGTGGGGCTGGCGTCCGCCGGACGCAAGGCGCCGGTCAACTCCGCCTTTTTGGCTTCGAGGAAGGACTGGCATTCGCGACACCCGGCAATGTGGGCGTCGAGTTGTCGCAGGGCCTCGTCGGACAGCGAGTCTCCCGCAAGGTAGCGGACGACCTGCGTTTCGACGAGTTGGCAGACGAGGCTTCTGGTGACCATCCCTGAGGCTCCGCGCGAGCGTTCCGAAGGGGAAAACTTCGAGCGACGCCTCAAGTATCGGGCAGCCCGGCAAATTCCTCAGGGGGAGCGAGGGGTGCAAAAGGGGGCGCCCGCAACGTGCGAACGCCCCTTGGCGGTGACGGACTTGGACGGCTATCCTTCTTCGGCGGCCCGACGCTTCTTGTACTCTTCGATCAGGGTTTGCTGCTCGTTGAAGGGGACCTCGTCGTAGTGGGCGAAAGTCTGGCGGAACCGTCCGCGGCCTTTCGTGATCGAGCGGAGGTCGAGGGCGTAGCGCATCATCGTCGCCATCGGGACCTGGGCGCGCACCACCTGCTTGCCGGCGCCGATAGAGTCCATGCCTTGGAGTCGTCCGCGCCGGGTGTTCAGGTCGCCGACCACGTCGCCGACGTTTTCGTCGGGGACCTCCACCTCAAGGTCGAGAATCGGCTCGAGGATGGTCGGTTGCGACTTTTCCATGCAGGCCGCCAACGCGAGGGCGCCCGCCGTCTTGAACGCCATTTCGCTCGAGTCCACATCGTGGTAACTGCCGTCGTACACGGTCAACTTGATGTCCACGATGGGGTAGCCCGCGACGTAGCCGCGTTCCATCGCTTCGCGAACGCCCTTTTCGATGGCGGGGATGAAGTTCTTAGGGATGGCGCCCCCCACGACCTTGTTCTCGAATTCGAATCCGCCCCCGCGCGGGAGGGGGTTCAGTTCGAGCCAGCAGTCGCCGAACTGGCCCTTGCCGCCGGTCTGCCGTTTGTGGCGGCCCTGGGCTTTGGCGGACCCGCGCACCGTTTCGAGGTAGGGCACCTTGGCGTCCTCGATCGTCACGTTGACGCCGAACTTGGATTTCAGCTTCTCGATCACCGTCTCGAGGTGGATGTCGCCCATCCCCTCGATGATCTCCTGGTGCACGACCGGGTCCCGCCGGTAGTGGAAAGTGGGGTCCTCCTCGCGGATGCGGTTAACCGCCTCGCCGAGCTTGTCTTCGTCGGACTTCGCGACGGGGCGGATCGCGACCCGATAGATCGGCTCGGGCGCGGCGATCGGCGGGATCTGAATCTTGTCCTTGACGGTGGTGAGGGTATCGCCCGTATGGGTGTACTGGAGCTTGGCCACCGCGCAAATGTCGCCCGCGATCACCTTGGAGGCCGGTTCCTGGCCCTTTCCGTGCGCGAAGAAGAGGTTGTGCAGCCGCTCGTCCTTGTCCTGGTTCGCGTTCTGGACGTGCTGGTCGATCGTGAGGGATCCGCTGAATACGCGAAGGTAGTTGATGCGGCCGACGTACGGGTCAGCGCTCGTCTTGAAAACGTAGGCGGCGAGGGGGCCGTTGGCGTTGGCGGTCAACGTAAGGTCGCCGAACGTTTTGGGCAGTTCGTGGGGTCCGGGCAACTCATGGATGATGCGATCCAACAGGGTGGCGACGCCGATGCCGCTCATGGCCGAACCCAGCAACACGGGCACGACCTTGCCCGTTTCGACGCCGACGAGCAGACCGTGCTCGACCTCTTCAGGGGTGAGTTCCTCTCCCTCGAGGTACTTCATCGCGAGTTCGTCGTCGCCTTCGGCGGCGGCGTCCATCATCTTCTCGCGACGGTACTGAGCGTCTTCGAGGTACCCGGTCGGGATGTCCTCCATGTCGACGCCTCGATCCCGGCCCTTGTAGACCTTCATGTTGAGCAGGTCGAGAACGCCGCTGAAGGCGGCCTGGTGGCCGATCGGAATCTGGACGCTGACCACCTTGCGGCCGTAGCGCTCGTGGAGGGTGTTGAGGAGGCCCTCGTAGTCGGCGTTGTCCTTTTCCAGTTTGTTGACGAAGATGCACTTGGCGAGGCCGTGCTTTTCGGCGACCTCCCATGCGATCTCGAAGCCGACGTCCAGGTCGCGCTTGGCCTCGCAGACCAGGATCATCGCTTCGACGACGCTGGCGACGCCGTACAGGTCGCCGATGAAATCGGGGTATCCGGGCACGTCGATCAGGTTGATCTTATGGCCGTGCCACTCGATGGGGAGAACCGAAGCGCTGAGGCTGATCTTGCGCCGTATCTCCAGAGGGTCGAAGTCGCTCGATGTGTTTCCGGCGTCGACGCTGCCGAGCCGGTCGGTGGCGCCGGCGGTGTAGAGCAAGTGCTCGACGAGCATGGTCTTGCCCGACCCGCCGTGGCCTACAATGGCGACGTTGCGAATCTTGTCGGTGGTGTATTCCTTCACGCGATAGCTCCGTTGACGAAACCCCTCCCTTAAGGAGGCGGGCGAATTGCGACCCGCCTGGAACCTCCATTACGCCCCACCACGGACGATTCCTGCAAGGGACCCGGGTCCGTTTCGCGCAAAGAGACCCAGTGGGCGAGGAATCGGCGCCCCGGGGGTCGAAGCGGACCCCGATGAACCCTCATCTCGCCCTCCGTGTCCACGGGCGAGCCGAGCCTCCCGCGCGTCCCGTTGTTCTCCGCGCGGGGCCGTTGAGCGTCGAGTGGTGGCGCGGGGACCTGCGCTACCTGCGTCTGGGCGCGCACGAACTGATCCGGCGGGTGTACTTCGCGCTCCGCGACGATCGCTGGGGGACGGTCCCGCTTCAGGTCACGGACGTAACCCTGAGGGCAGGCTCGGACGACTTCACGATCGATTTCGTCGCCCGGCACGATCGGTCGCCCCACCGGATGGAGTGGCGGGCGTCGGTTCTCGGTCTTCCTTCGGGCGAAATCCGGTTCGCCATCGAGGGGCTCGTCCTCGAGTCGTTCGTGGCCAACCGGGTGGGGTTCTGCCTGTTGCACCCGGCGGAGGCGGCGGGTCGCGCGTGTCGGGTGGAGCACGTGGACGGTTCGGCGCAGGACGCGGAGTTCCCCGAGGCGATCGCCCCGCACCAGCCGTTCTGCGACATCAAGAGCATCCGCCACCTTGCCGCGCCGGGCGTCTGGTGCGAGGCGTCGTTCGAGGGCGACACGTTCGAAATGGAGGACCAGAGGAACTGGTCGGACGCCAGTTTCAAGACCTACTGCACCCCGCTGCATCTCTCGGTGGGTTCGAGGTTCCGGAAGGGCGGGTCGGTTCGCCAGTCGGTGACGCTCCGGGCCGGTTCGGAGGGCGCGGTGGCTTCGAGCGACGAGACGGTGACGATCGGTGAACCCGGCGGCGTTCATCCCGTCGCTCGACGGGGGTTGGTGTTTCGTCGCGGTCTTGGGCGCGACCACGACGTGCTCGGGCGTTGCGGCATCGGGTTCGTGCGCGTCGAAGTCGCGGCACCGGAGGACCTGGCGATCCTGCGCGAGGCGGCGGGCGTGGCGGCGAGGGCATCGATCCCGCTCGAGATCGCCGTGCATCACGCGATGGCGGGCCGGGGGAGCGAGATCGCGGACGCCGTCATTCGATCGGAGGTTCGGGGCGTGACGGTGCTCTCCGACGGAGCGCCGACGACCGATGCGGAGGATTTCCTGGTTGCGCGAAGTCGGCTCGAGCCCTTCTTCGGGGTGGTGCGTTGGGGCGCCGGATCGTCCGGGAACTTCACGGAACTGAATCGCCGACCCCCCTCGCCAAGCCGGATGGACTACGTCGGTTACCCGGTGAACGCCCAAGTCCACGCGTTCGAGAACGTGGACATCCTCGAGACGTGCCTGACCCACGGGGCACAGGTCTACAGCGCGCGCCGGCTGTACCCCGGAAAGGCCATCGCGGTCGGTCCGATTTCAATCGGCCCGACCGGCGATCCGCGACGCGGGACGCTTCTGGAGGCGGCCTGGACGGTCGCGAGCCTCGCTCGTGTGTCCGAGGCCGGCGCGGTGACGGTGTGTCACGATGCCGATTTGCTCGATGGCGGGAGACCAACCCCGCTCGCCATGGCCTTCGAGGCGATCGGGAACGAGCCCTGGTGGGACGCGGTGACGACGTCGAGCCCTTTGCGCGCGGTGGCGTTCGGGGTTCGGGGGGAGCGGCCCGCCCTATGGGTCGTCAACCTCACCCCCTGGGAGTTGCCCGTCGTCGTCCCCGGTCACCGGCGCCAAGGTGGGTTGGACGAGGAGGCGCTCGAGAAAGGGTTCGCCACCTCCGGCGACGAGAAGGAGGGGGCGGCGACGCTCGGACCCTATACGCTCGCCCGGTTCGTACCGCGAGGCTCGAAGGAACCTCCGCCGTAGGACTAACGTTGCACCGGTTACGGTCGCGGAGCGCCCGACGCGCCCCGGATTGGGGATTTGGGCGCACCGTGCCGAGACCCCTCCCTTACAATGGAGCGCGTCGTCGGAGGTCGCGGAATGAAAGGCACGCCGGTTCGGTCTTGGGAAGCCCACTTGGTCTATCGGGCCCGCGCAGGGGAGCGGGTCGCTTTTGAACTCATCGCGGACGCCTACCGTCCGGTGCTGTACAACTTGGCACTGCGCATGTTGCGCAATCCCGAGGACGCGCACGACGCGGTTCAGGAGTCGTTCGTCAAAGCGTTTCGCGCCTTGGAGGAGTTCGACGCGGATCGTCCCCTGCGCCCTTGGCTCACCCGGATCTGCAGCAACGTGTGCGTCGATTCGGTGAGGTTGCGCCGCAAGAGCGCCGAATCGCTCGAGCCGCACGAGTTCATGCTCGCCGACCCGTCGGAGGGCGGCGAGGAGGCTTCGGCGCGCGGCTGGCGGACGACCCAGCTCATGCAGGCGATCGCTCGGTTGCCGAAGCGGTACCAGGAGATCGTGATGATGCGCCACTTCCGGCATATGGACGTGAGCGAGATCGCCGCCGCGCTCGGGAAGCCGGAGGGGACGATCAAGTCCTGGTTGTTCCGCGCCCGGGCGATGCTTCGCGCCGACCTCGCGCCCGCCCTCGGCTGAAGGTACCAGCGAGGGTGTCCGTCCGTCTAGAATGAGGATCGTGGAGCAGAAGCGCGTCCTCGTCACCGGCTCTTCCCGCGGCATCGGCCGCGCCATCGCGTTGCGTCTGGCCGACCGTGGCTGGAGGGTCGCCGTGCATTTCAGCACCCGGGACCGGACGGGTCCCACGATCGCGGACGAGCTCGGCGAGGCGGCGGCGGGCGTCTACCGGGCCGACCTCAGCAACCCGGCGACGGCGGGGACGCTTTTCGAGCGAGCCCTTGCCGACGGTCCGGTCCATGCGCTCGTCAACAACGCCGGCGTCTACCTGCCCATGAGCATCCTCGAAGAAAGCGAGGCGGTGTTCGCCGCCAACCTCCACAAGACGTTCGCGGTCAATTTCGAGGCTCCCGTGAACGCCATGCGGGTGGCGGCAAGGCACTTCGCGGCCAACGGGGGAGGCAAGATCCTGAACGTCGCGAGCCGCGTCGGCTTCAAGGGCGAGGCGGGCGCCTCGCTTTACGCGGCGTCCAAGGCGGCGCTGGCGAACATGGTGCGATCGCTCGCCGTCGAACTCGCGCCGAAAAACGTCCAGGTGTTCGGGATCGCGCCCGGATGGGTGGATACGGCGATGGTGCGCGAGGGAATGGACCAGCGACTGCCCGAAATCCTCTCGACCATCCCGATGGGGCGGATGGCGACGCCGGAGGACTGCGCGACCGCCGTCGCCTTCCTGCTTTCGGACGAGGCGAGCTACCTGAGCGGGCACATCATCGACATCAACGGGGCGAGCTATTTCCACTAGGTCCATCGCGCCGATTCTTGGAGCGGCGATCGCCCTCGCTCCCTTCGTGTCGTCGGCCCAAGGAGACGCCCCTCGCCTTCGTACCTTGTTCGAGTCCGGGGCGTCGTGCCTCGTCGAGCGGATGCCGGACGCCCGGGAGGTGGCGATCAGTCTGTGGGCATCGTCGCGGTCGGCGCGGGAAACGCCCACGACCCACGGTTTCCGACACCTCCTCGAACACCTTGTGGCGAAGGGAAGGGACGGTACGCTCGACGCGCGCCTGGAGAGCGAAGGCATCACGCTGACCGCTTCCACCTACCGCGATGCCACCCATATCCAGCTTTCTTGCCCGGTTGGCAAGGAGGCGACGGGGCTCGCGGCCCTCGCGGAAATACTCCGGCCGTTCGCGACGACGCCGGAGGCGATCCGCCGGGAGGTTGCCGTGATGCGTCACGAGTTCGCTTCGGTCGCGGACGCCGACCGGCTGGCCGCCGCCGGTTGGGTGGCGTCTTTCGGGGGCAAGGGGCTCGACCCCTTCGGCACCCTCGCCGCCCTCGAGGGGGCGACCCCGGATTCGTTGCGCGATCTCCACGCGCGTCAGTTCGCCAAGCCGAACCTCTGCGTCGTCGTGGTGGGGCCGGTCGACTTGGATCGAACCACGGCGAGGATCGCCGAACTCGTGGCGACGGCGCCGGACGGTGGGCCGTCTGCCGGCGATCCGCTCCCCGCACCCGTCGCCGGCCGGGTCGAGATCGAGCAAGCGGTGGGCGAGGCGCGGACCGGATTCGTCAACGGATTTTTGCGCCCCGGCACGCTGGCGACCCTCGGAGCCGCCCTCGCGGTGGCCTCAGAAATGGGGGACTGCTTCGTCGCCTACACCCCGTCCCTCGGTCCGGGGGTGGTGACGCTCGGTCGCGAGGAGCAGGTCGGCGGGCTCGGGGCAAGGTTGGACGCCCTCACCGAGGCGGACAAGGCGACCCTCTATCGGTCGGGCTACGACCTGTTGCGACGTTGGATCGACCGTTACTTGACGAGTCCGTCCGGGGTCGCCTACCTGCGGGGCTTCCTCCAGGTGCAGGAGCTCGGCGCCCGCCCCGAGGACGCGGTCGGGCTCGCCAAGAAGATGACGTTCGACGAGTTCAAAGAGGGTCTCGCCGCGTTCGGCCGCGATCGAGCGACGATCGTGGTGGGGGTGCGGCGATGATCGCCGCCGCCGTTGGGATTTGGTTGGCCCAGGTGTCCCCGATCACCACCCTCCCGATGCCGGAGTCTGGCGCCGATACGGTGTGCGTTCAGGCTTTCGTCGTGCTTCCGGCGCTGAGCGCCCCTTTTCGCGCCCAACTTGAGGTGCTGGCCGACACGCTTCCGAAGGGGGCGGACAACTACACGGAGGCGCAGATTCGCCGGTACACGGGCATCGTGGGCCGGCCGTTGCGCGCGACCGTCGGGCCCGACTACTTGCGACTCGAGGCGAGCTGCCCGCCGGACCAACTCGCAACGGTTCTTGGGATTCTGGCGAGCGTGCTGCGGGCGCCGACCTTGAGCAACGAGGCGATCGAGGACTCGGTCCTGGCGCGGTCGACCACCACGCCTTCCGACTGGTCCATCGCGCTGGACCCCTTGCGGCTCGACTTTCGCGCGATCCGGCGGTCTGACCTGCTTGACCTGCATGAGTCGATCGTCCGACCCGAATCCACGTTCCTGTGCGTGGGCGGGAAGTTCGATCCGAAGGTCCTGGCGGAGGTGGTGGCGGGGCGATTCTCGGGCTGGAACCCGCGCAAGGTCGTCGGACGCTTCGACTACGAGCGCGAGACGAGGTCGTGGAACCCCGGACTGCGGGTTGTTTCGCTGGTCGGTCCGCCGATCTCCTTGCGCGCCGAGCCCTACGCCCCGCTTCTGGCCGCCTTCGCGTTGGGTTCCGGCAAGGGATCGTCGGTGTTTCGGGTGTTGCGCGAAGCGAACGGATGGAGCTACCGCCAGGAGGCGTTCTTGTGGCCCGACCGGGAGGGGGTGCGACTGCGCACGGTGATCCTCTCCGAGGCCAGAGCCGTGTCGCCGAGTCCGGAGGAGGCGAAGAAGGCCCTTATCGCGGACGTCGCCGGGTGGGGCGAGGCGACCCGCGCCCGGGCGCTGGGGATCGCCGAAGCCGTCCTCCTGCGCGACGCGCCGTACCTGCCGATCCGGCTTTCGGCGAGGGATCACGCCGAAACCGAGAACCTGGCGGGCCGCACCCGCTTGGCGGGATGGTGGTTCCTCAAGACGGGGGAGGTCTGGGACCCCCAAGGCGTTCTTGACGGACTGCGCACGGTGAGTCTGGAGAAGATGAAGGAGGTTGCGACCCGCAACCTCCAACTCTCGATCGGTTTGGTACGGAAACCGGAGGGCGCTACTTGACGAACAGCTTCAGCACGTAGTTCGCGCCGGGGGCGCCGCTGCCGCTGAAGGTTGCCCGGGCGAGCCGGTCGCTGACCCAGTTCACCGTCGCCTCGCCGACCAGGACGTCCTCGTCGCGCCCCAGCACTTCGTCGGTCTCCGGGTCCTTGATCGTCTCGCCGGGCTTGTAGACGCGCAGAACGTCGCCGATCTTGAGGCCGTCGTTCAGGCCACGGTTCAGGACGAGGGTGCCGTCCTCGTTGACCTTGGCGATCCGAGCCTCCCAGGGCAACGGGTCCATTTTTTCGATCACAAGAAGGACGGCCTTCTCGATCGCGTTGCGGGTGGCCCGCTCGATCGGTTGCCGTTCGGCTTGGCCGCCGCCGAGCCCGACCCCGCCGATGGTGATGCCCGCCGCCACCGCCGTGGCTTTCGACGAGCCTTCCGCCTTGGCGGTGTAGAGGACCTGCGAGGTGTTCGGGTCGATGAAACGGATGTCCAGCACGACGGCCGCCTCGTTGTCGGCTCCGCCGAGCCTCAGGTTGCCCAGGCTGATCCCCCCGCCCCGTGCCTTCTTGCTCGCGGTGAACTCGGTGACGGCCGCCCGGATGAGCATCTGCGCACCGAGGACGTTGCCCTTCTTCACGGCCGTTTTCTCGTTGCCGAGTTCCTCGCCGATCGCCATCTCGCCCCGGATGTCGCCGATCGCCGCCCGCTCGAGCAAGACGAAACGGCCGGTCGAATCGAGGGCGGTCGTGAGCATTTCGGTCAGTCGCTTGCCCACGTCGCTCGGCGTGCTGACTCCGCTGACCGACTTGAAGATCTCGGCGAACTCGCGGAAGCGCTCGTCGTTGTTCGACGGCACCTCCATGTTCATCACGGCGATGCGCTTCTTAGGTCCCTTGTACGGGGGCAGGGCGGCGATGGTCTTGGGGTCGGGTTTCTTCGCCTGGCCGACAACCGGCGCCGGGCAGAGAAGGGCGAACGCCGCGAACGGCAAGATGACGAGAGCCAAGCGTCGCATCGTGAAGTCTCCTGGGCGGGGCCGAACAGGGTCCGCGTCCTCCTGCATTGTAGTCCCGAATTTGCTCGAATGAGGACTTTCCTAGCGTTGCGCCCAGCCTCGGACGACTATACGCGCTTCGCCGAAGAGGCCGACCCGGTCGCCGCGCACCTCGACCGCTACCGTCCCGCCCCGCGCGGAGGCCTGGTAACCGATCACGTTTGCCTTGCGGAGGCGATCCGACCAGTAGGGTCCGAGGCAGCAGTGCGCCGAGCCGGTGACCGCGTCCTCGGGCACCCCGGACTGAGGCGCGAAGAACCTCGAGACAAAGTCCCTCTGGTTCGTCTCGCTCTTTGCGGTGAGGATCAAGCCCCGGAGGCCCAGGTCCGCGATCCCGGCCATGTCGGGAGCGAACGACCTCACCGACGCCTCGTCCTTCAGTTCGACAAACCAGTCGAACCGATTGCGGCCCACCCAGACGGGATCGGGGACGAGGGGGGTGAGCCCTTCGGGAGGCGCACACGGCCACGCCCGCTCGGCAGGGAAGTCGAGTTCGATTCCGTTCCGGGTGCGCCGGGCGGACAAGTCCCCGCTCCTGGTCGAGAAGTGGATCGGCTGGTCCGCCTTCGTCCTGCCAACCTCGTACAGGACGTGGGCGGCGGCGAGGGTGGCGTGGCCACAGAGATCCACCTCGACGGTGGGCGTGAACCAGCGCAACCCAAAGCCTTCGTCTTGGAGTTCGACGAAAGCGGTTTCCGCCTGGTTGACCTCGGCGGCGAAGGCGGCCATCCAGCGGTCGTCCCCGTCGCCGTCCACCAGCACGACGCCCGCCGGGTTGCCTGTGAACGGCTCGTCGGCGAACGCGTCCACCAGAAAGAACGGGACGCTCACTCGGTGGTCGGCTCCGTGATCGCGCCGACGGTGGTCCGCTTTGGTCGCAGGGAGTTCAGGAAGCCGAAGAGGTCGTCGGCGTATTCCTTGGCCACTTGGCACTTGTCGGACCGGAAGGCGCTCGCCCCGTGGACGCCGCCGGGGTGGGTGGCGAGCCTCGTCGGCGCATCGCTCGTGCCGGCGCAGGCGTCGAACAGACGTTTGGCGTCACCGATGGCCTCCTCCGGCGAGCACGACACGAACAGGGGACCTCGCCAGGCCTTTGCCCAGCGCTCGACCGTGCCCGGTTCCGGCAGGTATTCGCCGGGAGAGAACGCAAGGATCGCGGCGATCCCCGGGTGCTCGACCCCCAACCGAAAGCAAAGCGACGCGGAGTAACTGCTACCCGCGACCAAAACGCGCCCGTACTTGCCCTGCGAGCGCGCCCAGCGGAGCGCCCCCTCAAGGTCGGCGTAGGCGTCGACGTATTCGGCCGACCGGCCCGACGCTTGGACGGTGCGATTGTCGCGGCCCCACATCGTTCCGCCGCTGCGCTGATCCACCGCGAGGCAGTCCATACCGACTCCGCACAGCAGAGGGGCAAGGGTCGCGTACTCGCCGGCGTTGGAGCCCGCCTGATGGAAGAGCAACGCGACGGTGCGTGAACCTCGGCGCGCCGTGTACAGATCGGCGAAGGCCGTTGCGCCGTCGGTGGCCTCGAAGGAGATCTGCTTCGCCGTAACGTCGTCGGCGGCGGTCGCGGGGGCGCTTTGGCTCGCCGACGTCCCCTTTGGTGGGACGACCGACGTCGGCTCGGACTTTTGGCATCCGACAAGGATGGCGAGGACAAGCACGATCAACGGGCCGACGTCAAGACGACGCACCCATACCGGACGCGCGCGAGACGCGCCGGGTCACATTCGACGCGCTCAGCGTCGTCGGCGCGAGGCGAGGAGACTCCGGACACGGGTCACGATGCCGTCTCGATCCAGGCCGCACTGGGCGCGGAGGACGGGCACCGACCCGTGCTCGACAAAGGCGTCGGGCAAGGCGACGATGGCAAAGGGAAGGGCGCCAAGGTTGCGGTCGCCCATCGCATCGCGCACCTGTTGCCCGAATCCGCCGGTCCGAACGTTTTCCTCGATGACGAGCATCGCGCCGGTGCGCGCGAGGGATTCGGCGAAAGCGTCGGCGTCGAAGGGCTTGAGGAACCGGGCGTTGATCACCTCGGCGGAGACGCCTTCCTCCGCCAAGGTCCGGGCGGCGTCCCACGCCGCTTCCACCATCGAGCCAACGGCGAGCAGGGTGACGTCGCTTCCCGTGCGAAGGGTTTCCGAGCGCCCGAGGACGATGGGTCGCCGCGCCTCCGGCAGATCGGAAGGGCCCGCGCCCCGAGGGTAGCGGACGGCGATCGGTCCTTGGTCGAAATCCTTCGCGAACCAGGTCATCTCGCGCAGTTCGGTGGTGTCGCGAGGCGCCATCAGCGCCAGGTTCGGCATCAGGGCCAGGTAGCTGACGTCGAAGGCGCCGTGATGGGTGGGGCCGTCGTCGCCGACCAGACCGGCCCGGTCGAGGAAGAAGCGCACCGGCAGGCTTTGGATGCACACGTCATGGAGCACCTGGTCGAACCCCCGCTGGAGGAACGTCGAGTAGATCGCGCAGAAGGGCCGCGACCCGGCTGCGGCGAGGCCGGCGGCAAAGGTGACGGCGTGCTGCTCGGCGATGCCCACGTCGTGGTACCGATCCGGAAATTTCTTGGCAAAGCCCGTTAGGCCGGTGCCGTCCGGCATCGCGGCGGTGATGGCGACCACGCGCGGGTCGTCCTCGGCGCACTCGATCGCCACGTCGCCGAAGGCCTGGGTGTAGGTGACCGGGCCACCCGACTTCGCCATTTCCTGGCTACCCAGATCGAAAGGAACGACGCCGTGCCACTTGCGGGCGTCCTCCTCGGCGACCTGATACCCCTTGCCCTTAACGGTCAGGGCGTGGACGAAGGTCGGTCCGTGCAGTTCCCGCACGTTGCGGAAAATCTCGAGCAGGGTGTCGAAGTCGTGCCCGTCCACCGGGCCGATGTACTCGAATCCCAGCTCTTCGAAAACGGTGCCCGTGTCCTCCGGCGCGAAGTAGTGGGTGATGCCGTGCCGGAGTCCGGCGGCGACGCGGTGCACGGGGGAGGGGAGCCTTTCGGCCATCTGGCGAGCGTGCTGGGCGGCGTCCTGGAGATGCGGACGCGATCGCAACCGGGTGAAGTAGCGGGTGAGGGCCCCGACGTTCGGCGCGATCGACATGCGGTTGTCGTTCAGGACGACGGTGACATCGGTCTGGGCGTCGCCGGCGTGGTTCAGGGCCTCCCAACTCATGCCGGCGCAGATCGCGGCGTCGCCGGTCACGGCGACCACCCGCTCGGAGGTGCCCTTGCGGTCTCGCCCGAGCGCGAATCCGACCGCCGCCGAAATGGCGGTTCCGGCGTGTCCAGCCCCGAAATAGTCGAGTTCGTGCTCCTCGCGCCGCAAGAACCCGCTGATGCCCTTGTGCTTGCGCAGGGTGTCGAAGCGGGGCAACCTCCCGGTGAGCAGCTTGTGCGGGTACGCCTGGTGGCCGGTGTCCCAGACGACGACGTCGGGCGGGATCGAATAGGCGGCGTACATTGCGACGGTCAGTTCGACGGTGCCCAGATTCGAGCTGAAGTGGCCCCCCGTCCGGCTCACGTTGTCGAGGATCGCCTGGCGAACCTCGTGGACGACCTCGCGAAGCTCCTTCGCGTTGAGGCGGTGCAGGTCGGTCGGCTGGACGATGGATGCGAGATGCCCGGAAGGTTCCATGTGCGGGTTTCCTTAGGATACGGCAATCGCGCCCGAAGGGTTCGATTCGACGTTCGGACGCGGGCGGCGTGGGCGGACGGTAGAATGGCGGAAACGTTAGTCGAAGATAGCCCTTCGGTTCTCTGTCGAACGCGGGGCTATTCGCCGATGCCTATGGTGGGAAGGGCGTGTTCCGCGCGCGGGCCGGGTCCGCGCGATCGAGGGGTAACGCAATTTGAACAGGATTCTGCTCGTCGAGGACAATCCCGATGAGGAAAAACTGGCCCTGAGGGCGCTTCGCCAAGGCGGCCATGCCGACCATGTGCACGTCGTTCGCGACGGGCACGAGGCGATCGAGTACCTCGAGCGCCTTGAGGCGTCCGACCCGGAGTTTGGGTTGCCCAGACTCGTGTTGCTCGACCTCAAATTGCCGAAGGTCAGCGGCCTGGACGTGCTTCGCCGATTTCGAAAGAGCGCGGTGTTGCGCGAGGTCCCGATCGTGGTCTGCTCCTCTTCCGATGAAGAGAGCGACGTCTCCCAGAGCTACCGCCTGGGCGCGAACGGCTACATCCGCAAGCCGGTGGACTACGACGAGTTCATCCAGGTCATTCGCCACGTCGGCGAACAATGGCTGTCCGAGCGCCCTTCCTAGACCCGGGCGGCGGTAAAGCGCATCCGCAGCAGATTCCGGATCTGGATCAGGGTGAAACCGATCAGGATGGTGCCCATCACCCAGGCCGCCGCCGTCGCGTAGCCGAACTTCAGGAACATGAAGGCGTTGGTCCAGACTTCGAGTCCGATCGTGTGGGTGGCGTAAAGGGGGCCGCCGCCGGTGAGGATGAACACGCTCTCCATCGCCTTGAACCCGGCAATGAACACGCCGAGGAGATTGATGAGGATGAGCGGCTTGAGGCCCGGGAACACGATGTAACGGACCTTCTGGAGCCAGGTCGCCCCGTCCAGGTCGGCCGCCTCGTAGCGCTCGAGAGGGATGTTCTTGAGGGCGGCGAGATAGAGGATCGATCCGGGACCCGCGCCCGCCCATATGCCGGGAAGGACGACGGCGAACATGGCGAGCGAGGGGTCGCCGAGCCAGTCGTGGGTCAGCGGGATCGGACCCTTGCCGACCGCTCCCAGCAACTGGTTCAACGCCTGGGTGAAGGGGGCGAGGACCGTGTTCAGAAGGCCCGTCTCGTCCTTCTCGTAGAACTGCCGCCACAGGAAGGCGATCACGACGGGCGAGGTCATCGCGGGCAGGTAGAACACCGTCCGAAAGAACACCTTGAACCGGGGAATTTCGTTCAGGGCGAGGGCCAGAAAGATCGGCATGAGGAAGCCGATAAGGACCGTCAGTCCGACGAAGACAAAGCTGTTGACGAGCGACTTGTAGAAAACCGGGGCGGTGAACACCGCGATGAAGTTGTCGAGGCCGACCCAGACCGTCCCCTTCATGATCCGATAGTCCTGGAAGGCGATCTGCAGCCCCTTGAAGAGCGGGTAGTAGTTCCAGACGAGAAGGGTGAGTCCGGCGGGTAGGAGACAGACGGCGAGGAAGCGCCACATCGTGCGCCGGTTCGTCCCCGCCGGCAAACGTTCCACGAACGTGTCGGGACGGGAGCGTGCCCGTCGTACCCAAGCGAGAACGAGGCCGAAGACGACGGCGGCGAACGAGACGAGAATCCCCATCGCCCAGGCGCGCTGCTTGGCGAGAACGTCGCTTGGGGTGTAGCCGAGGAGCTTCTCGTCCATCTCCCGGGCGGCCGCCCGGAGGATGTCGCGGGCGGGGACGTTCGGCTCGAGCCGTGCTCGGTCGAGCGCGTTGTCGAGGACGAGGTACACCTGCTGGCAGTTGCGTCCGTACGGTTCGGGATGCCCGGTCGCGAAGAGCTCTTCGTTCGCGCGCACGAACATCGGGTCGACGGAACGGACGAGGTCCTCGTAGCCGAACTTGCGGAGGGCGACCGGGTTGACGAGCGCGCCGAGGCCAAGATCCACGTATTGGGCGGTGCTGACCCGGGCGGCCTCGTCTCCGGAGAAGTACTTGATGAACCGCCAGCACGCGGCGAGCTTCTTCGGGTCGGTCACGTTCGGGTTGATCGCCCACATCCCGGCGTTGATCTCGTTGCGGTGCCCCCCGGGTCCGGCCGGCATCTGCGACACGCCGAGAAGGGCCGGGTTCAGGTCGGACATGTTCAGCACCACGTCGTTCGTGTAGGTGAACCACATGGAGACCTTTCCGTCGCGAATGTCGTCGAACCAGCGCGAGGCGACGTAGGCGGCGGGACCGTACGTCTTGCCCCCTTTCGTCCACTTGTCGAGCGTGAGCCTGCGGAAGAAGTCGACCGCCTTGGCCGCCTCGGGCGAGTCGATCGCCGACTTCCAGTAGCCACGGTCGCCGGGAACGACGATCTCGCCGCCCGCCTGCCAGACGAAGTTCGACCAATGGTAGCCCGGTCCGAGCGAGAAGGCGAACCCGGACCGCCCGGGCTTGCTCTCGGTCAGGCGTTGGGCGTAGCGATAGAACTCGTCCCAGGTTCGTGGCGGCTTGCTGGGGTCGAGGCCGGCCTCCAGAAAGTGGTCTTTGCGGAAGTACAGGCCCTGGGCCACCTGCATCCAAGGGACGGCGTAGACGTGACCGTCGTAGGATTTGAGCACGTCGAGGATGATCGGGCTCACTCTCGCGATGGCGTCGGGATCGGCGGCGATCAGGTCGTCGAGGGGGCGGCAGAACCCTTGGTCGATGTAGTTGTAGTACTGGCGGAAGTTGACGTAGAACACGTCCGGGGCGGTCGAGCCCGCCATGGACATGAGGAACATGCTCTCCATCTGCGGCCCGGGGGTGAACTCGAGGCCGCCCGCGTTGACCACCTGGACGTCCGGGTTCTGGCGATGGAATTCCTCGAACACGGCGCGGCGAGCGAGCGAACGGGGGTCGGCGAGTTCCTTTCCCGGGATGCCGTAGCCGGCGCCTCCCATCATGCGGACAAGCGTCCGCTCTTGCGCGAACGCCACCGACCCGAGAAGGGCCGGCACCGCGCAGAGCCACGCCGCGATCCGCATGGGCGTCAGTATACGGGTTGCGTCACTCGTCGTCGTCGTTCGTCGTCGACCGCTTCGTGGGCGCGGCGGCGTCGCGGCGCTTGACCTGGCCGTACACGTTCCCTTGCGCGTCCCGGTAGACGCGTTCTGTCGGCGCCGGCGCGCCAGGGGCCTGGGCGACCTGGTGCGCGTGGAGCAACTCGGCTCGCGCGTGACCGACGAGCGTCTCGCCCTCGCCCTTCCGCTTCAGGATCGCCCGGTCCCACAGGTAGAGGATGGGCGAGGCGTTGAAGATCGACGAGTAGGTGCCGATCACGATGCCGACGAGCATGACGGCGTTGAAGAACGATAGCTCGATCGTCGAGGCGCCGACGGTCAGCATCAGCACCAGGGAGAGGATGACGGTGAACGAGGTGTTGATCGAACGGGCGAAGGACTGGGTGATCGAGATGTTGACCGTGTCTTTGAAGTCGCGCGACCCCCGGTACTTGCGGAGGTTTTCCCGAATCCGGTCGAAAATGACGATCGTGTCGTGGGTCGAGAAGCCGGCAACCGTCAACATCGAGGTGATGAAGAGGGCGCTGATCTGCCAGTTGAAAAGGTAGCCCACGATGCCCGCAAAGCCGATCACCACGACGACGTCGTGCAGCAGAGCGGCGACGGTCGACATCCCGAATCGGAAACCGACCTTCATGCCGCCAAGGCCCATGCCGAAGCGGATGGCGAGATAGACGACGATCAGCAAGGTGCTGAAGACGATGCCGTTGATCGCGTTGTTGATCGTTTCCTGGCGCACCGAGGGTCCGATTTTGGCGAGGGACGCCCGGCCCTGCGACTGGATACCGGTGGCGTCGAGGAGGGTCTTGTCGAGGGTCGGGTCGTCCAGCTTGACCTTTGCCGACTCGGCGACGGTGACTCCGATCACCTTCTGGTCGCCGGCGGGACTGCGGGCGATCGTGACGGTCGCGCCCTGGAATCCGGCTTTCTCGAGGTTGCTCTCGACCTGCGCGGCGGTCATGGGGTCGTCGCCTTTCACGAGGTACTCGGCCTGGACGCCGCCCGTGAACTCGACGTTGGGCTTGATGCCGCCCATCGCGACGAAGATCAGGCCCACGACCATGATCGCGGCGGAAATGAGGAAGTAGCGGCCGGACTTTTCGACGACCGGCATCGGCTTGGTCTCGGCGTTCTTCTCCATGCCCTCGCCGAACCAGTTACGGCCCAACGCATAGTTCTTGACGTCGTGGCCGATGCCCCAGCTCGAAAACAGGAACAGGAGCGACCGGGTAACGGTGACGGCGGTGAACAGCGAAATCGCGACGCCGATGATCAGGGTCGTGGCGAAGCCCTTGACGGGCCCGTCGCCGAAATTGAACAGCACCAACGAGGTGAGGATCGTACAGGCGTTCGAGTCGACGATGGCGGGAAGCGCCCTCCGGAAGCCGAGATCCACCGACTTCATCAGCGACTTGCCAGAGCGTAGCTCCTCCTTCAGGCGTTCGAAGACGAGGACGTTGGCGTCCACCGCCATGCCGACCGACAGGATGAAGCCGGCGATGGAGGCCAGCGAGAAGGTGGCGTTGAGCAGCTTCAGGGCGGCCAGCGTGAACAGCGAGTAAAGGATGAGCGCGAGGAACGCGACGAACCCGGGAAAAGCGTAATAGCCGATCAGGAAGACGGAGATCACGCCAAAGGCGATCTCGCCCGCCAGAATGATCTTCTGGAGCGCGCCCTTGCCGATCGACGGGTCCACCTGCTGGGAACTGAGTTCGACGAGGTCCACCGGGAGGGCGCCCGCGTTCAGAAGGTCCACAAGGTTTCGGACGTAGTTCGTCTCGAACTGCCCGTCGATGAAGGCGCTGTCTCTCAGGACCGAGCCCTCTTTCAAGGGGGCGATGCTGAGCACGACGCCGTCCAAAACGAAGGCCAACTGCTCGCCGTCGTCGCGGTAGGTACGAGACCAGCGCTCCAGTTCCTCGGCCCCCTTGCCCTGGAAGAACATCTGCGGCTGGTAGCCCTGGCCGGTCTGAAGCAGCGAAGCGCGCGCGAGGTCGCCGCCCTGAAGGATGAGCCGCCAGCCGTCGATCATCTGTTTGTAGGCGACGGTGCCGGGCTTGACCTTGGTGCCGTCCAGCTTTTCGAACTCGACCTGGGGCTGTCCGGCGACCATCTTGCGGTCGTCCGAGATGCGGAAGAGGCGGTCTCGCTTGCTCGTCGAGACGTTCTTCGCGTGGTACATGCGAATGCTCGCCGTCGTGCTGAGCACCTGTTTGGCCTGGTCGATGTCCTTGAAGCCGGGAATCTCGACGATGAACTGGTCCGGCAACTTCGTCACGACGTTGCCCTCGACCACGCCCAGGTTCGCGGCGACGCGGCTGGTCATGATGCGCTGGATGTTCGATCGGATCGAATCGATGTTCTGGCGCTGATCGGCGGTGAGGTCTTCCGACTTCATCCGATAGACGATCCGTACGCCGCCCTCGATGTCGAGGCCGAGGTGGAACGGAGTCTTGTAGAAGCCGAACGCGGCAAGAGCGGTCAGGGCGATGACAATGAGGAGAAAATAGACGTTCTTCACAGGCGCGAAACGCCTCCCGGCCTCTGGCCGTGTTAAGCGAGAGGCAGTATACCGAAGCGCTCGGCGCGTGGACGGAGGTCGTGAGTCCACGTCGGCCATCCCGAACGCCGCGCGTCGTGCCGTAGAATAGGAAACCCGACGATGCCGACCACGTCCCCGCTCGATCCGCAACGCCTCGAGGCCGATCTCCAGGCCTTCGTCGCCGCGTTGCGCCGGGCAAGGGGCGGAGACGCCGTCTCGCTCGACCCGGGACACCGGGTGCCGTTCCGATGGCCGCCACCTTCGGTGCTCCACCGTTTTCCGGTTCGGGACGAGGACGCGCGGACCGAGGTCGTCGTCGCGATGGGTGAGGAGCCGTTCGAGGTCGAGGTCGTGGAGACGCCCGCCGCCGTCGTCGCTCGTTGCGACGCGCTATGGTTGGACGCGCACGGGCCCTCGGTCGACGAAGCGCTCGCCGAACTCGCGGATCGGGCGGAGCCGTTGCTCCGACGCCAAAGGTTGGTCGCCCGGATGTTGGGTCTAGAGGGGCGGCACGCCGGACCGATCTCCGAACTCGGTCCGCTCGAGCATCTCAAGTTGCTTTACTGCGAGGACCGAGACATTGGACACGAGGCCCAGGTGGCGATCGAGACGCTGCACGAGCGGCGCGCCCTGTTTCCCGCGTTGCTCTCGATCCTGAGGGACCGTTCCCACCCCTTCCGCCGGGCCGCCCAGTGGGCCGTTCTCGACCTCTTCGAAGACCTGCCGAGCTTCTGTGACTCGCGGGTCGAGGAGTTGCGGGCGGTCGCGGCGATGAAGAGCCTCCTCTGGGACGCGGAAGACGACTACTGCCGGACGGTGTACAAGGCGGGGGTCGTGCTCGGGGGCCAGGTCCCGCTTTCGGAGGGCGGCGACGCCCTGATCGAGTGCCTCCGCGCGCCGTCCCGTATTGGCCGCCGGAGCGCGACGCATGGTCTGTTCCACGTCGTGGAGTGGCAGCCCGAACGTCGCGGCGAGGTGGTCGGGGCGTTGCGCCGGGCCGCCGCCCAAGAAGCCGAGCCCGCCTTGCGCGTCTACGCGGAGGCGATGGCGCGCGACATCGAGGCCGAGCGGCTCGATCACATCGTCGAGCCGACCTTTCCCGACGAGGGGCCGTAGTGCCCACGTACCGTCCGAAGCGCCCCCCGCGCAGGCGTCTCCCGTCTTGTCCGCAACCCAGTACGGTCCGGTCGGACGTGCCCGGACAAGAGGTCGCGTTGCCGGGAACGCGGGCGGTCGAGGCGGAGGATCGCGAGGACGTTGCGTCCGAGGCTGCGCCCGACGAGGGGGCGGCCGAGTTCATCGCCCGAAGAGTGCGGGACTTGGCGCGGGAGTTGGAGGCCCGTTCGACCGATGCGCTGGGCTCGGACGACCCGGAAGCGGTTCACAAGGCCCGCGTGGCGACCCGCCGTTTGCGGGCCCTCCTGATCGAGTTCGACCCCTACGTTCCCGCGACGATTCGGGCGAAGATTGGCGGCCTGAAGAAGGCGGGACGGCGGTTGGGCGTGGTTCGGGACCTCGACGTGCTCGTGGCGGCCTTCACCGCCCGTCCCGACGCCGTCGAGTTCGAACTGGTGATTCGAGAGTTGACCGAGAGGGAGGCGAAAGAGCGGAGGGCCTTGCGCCGCTACCTCGCGCGGAGCGGATTCTCGGATCTGCTCGCCACCTTGTCGTCCGCCGAACCGGAATCCTTGGCCGGTCCGACGGCGCTCGAAGCGTTTCGCGAGGCGGAGGCGCGCCTGGCGCGCGTCGAGTCGGCCGCCTGCGACCGGTTGGCCGGCGATCCGAGCGACCCCAGCCTGCACCTCCTGCGCATCGTGCACAAGCGCTTCCGCTACCTGCTCGAATCGGTGCGCGACCTGAACCCGCTCCCGCTTGCCGCCCGCGACCTGAAGCGGCGGGTTCGCTACCATCGGGACCTGCAAGATCGGCTGGGCGCCCACCAGGACGCGGTCGTTCGGTTGGAGACGGTCGCGGCGATGGTGCCCGCCCATCCGGGCCTCTCGAGGCAGGCCGTGCGTTTGCTGGACGAGCTTGATGAGTCTCGTCGGGCGATGCTCGAGCTGCTGGGAGTCGCCTGGGTTGAGCCCTAGAGCGGGGGCGCCACCGATCGGGCCGCCCTCCGATAGGCGTCCGGCGAGACTCCGATTCGGCGCTTGAACAGCCAACTGAACGACCCAAGGCTCTGGAAGCCCACGCGCAGGCACACGTCGCCGACCGTCAGGTCGGTCTCCACCAGCAGACGTTGCGCCTTCTGGAGGCGCATCTCGATCAGGAACTGGTGCGGGCTGGTCCCGAACAACTCCCGGAAGGTGCGGAGGAAGTAGTTGGTCGAAAGGCAGGCGACGAACGCGAGTTCGTCGAGGGTCAGCGGGTCGGCCAGTTTCGCCTCCGCGTAGTCGCGCGCGAGGTAGAGCCGCCTGTACAGCTCTTCGCGGGTCGCGCTCCGGGCGGCTTGGATGGCGGTCGCCTCGCGCCGGGCCTCCGCCTGAGCCTCGAACAGAAGCACGAGGAGCGCGCGGGCGTGCTCCTCCAGCCACATCGGGTCGTACTTCAGGAGCGGGAGGCCGTTCTTCAGTCGGCGCGCGAGGGCGAGTCCGCCCGCGTCCGGGTACAGACGCTCGAACACCCCGCCGGAAGGCACGCCAGGGCCGAACGGATCGTCCAGCTTTTGGCGGGCCGAGCGACCGATCTCCCGCAGCACCGACTCGGCGAAGGCCTGCGAAAAGAACACCGATAGAGCGTCCGCCCCAGCGGGAGGTCCGACGCGTACCCGGTAAGACGATCCCGCGTTCAACGCAAGGAACGCGGAGGAATCCACCCGATGCGCCGAGCCGCCCGATTCGAACAGGGCCTCGCCCTCGAAAACGAACTTGAGGGAGAGCGGCGCGGAACCTTCCCAATCGAACGACCGCACGGTGCCCGCGACGACGCAGTCGCGCAACTCGACGTTGGAGTCGGGACTCGGCGAGTGAACCCGCCACGGCTTCGGCATCGCCACGCGCGACGCGCCGGGCGCGAGGTCGGTCGCCCGCATGAGGCGGCCACCGGCAAAGTTGCGATCGTCCCTCGGCGTCATCGTTGTTGGCACCTACCCGGTCGCCGCCGCGCCGAGTTCCCGGATCGGCTCATTCTTCGCCGGTTTCCACGCCGGCGGGTTTCCCGTTGGGCAAAGCGAGTGATTTCCGAGAAGTCACCGGGGAGGGGGTTCGCTCTTGGCGTCGTCGGGCGGCGGTTGTCGGCGGTAGCGGATGGCGATCGGCCCGGTGAACTCGTCGCCCTTGCTGGTCAACTCGTAGTCGCGGACGCTGACGACTTTGTAGTCGAACGGCCCGTCGTTCCACGGGTCGGTGATCAGGTCGGCCGGAGCGGCCTCGTAAAGGCGGTACGGCAATCGCCCGTAGACCAGGCGGAAGCGTTCGAGACGGGTGTGCAGCCGCAACAGGCGCCACTGGGTGCGGTTCTTGGCGAACGCGGTCAGGGCTTGGGTGTGAATGGGAATCAGCGTCTCGACGAGGTAGTCGGCGAGCGACGGCTTAGCGGGGGTTTCGGGGGCTTGGACGAGCCTCCAACTGGACTCGGGCTCGGCCAAGGTGGCGATCACGCGAGCGATCGTCGAGCGAGCCCGCTTCTTGACGTCGAGCAGCAACCGTTCGCGATCGGCGGGCGCCAGAGCGTCGAACGCCGCCTTTATCGCCCGCGCCTCGTCGGCCTCCTCTTCGTCGTCGTCCACCGCGAGGAGAGGACCGAGCGACTCGACCGTGACCTTGTCGAGGTAGCGTGCCTCGCCCGCCATCATCCGCTGCATGACCTCGACGGAGGCGACCCGGTCCTTCGCGACCTGCTCCAGCCGATCCAGGTCGAGCAAGGCGACCCGCCCGATGTTCTGTTCGAGGGGGGCCAGGAGGATCGAGTCGCAGGCGACCATGACCAGGCCGCTGATCAAGGTGGGCGTACTGGGAATGCGGGAGACGAACTTGGAGGCCTCCACGAAGGTGTCGGTCGCGCCGCGAGAATCGCCGATGGCGAAGCGGTAGGAGAGGTCGGCCATGGCGACCTTGGCCACGCTCTTGAATCCGGCGAGTTCGGGGAACAGGGTGTCGATTTCGACGGCGGTGCGCGGGTCCTCGACCGGCTTCCGATTGCCGGCCCGGACGAGGTCGAGGGCGACTTTGCCCTCTTGGGCGATGCGGCGGTTGCGCTCGAGGGGCGTCAAGTCCCCTTCCCCCGCCAGGAGCGAACCGAGGACCGCATTGGCCTGCACGGCGTCCGCCGCGCGCACGTAGTCGGCGTAACCGTTCGTCTCCTTGGGAGGTACGCGGAACACCTGCTGAAACAAAGTCCTCTCTTGTCCCGGGAAAGCGGCCAGCGGCGACGAATGGGCAAAACCGGCGACGCCGAGGAAGAGGAACGTCCACACCGAGGAACCCTTCATGTTTCGAGTATGCGCCAGGAACGCTCGGTGGCCAAGGCCGTGCTCGGCGTACACTGAAGATCCGCGCGACCCATGGCCGTCTCGTCCACCAATCCCCACGTCGTCGAGTTCCTCGGCAAGCTCCCGAACAACCCGGGTTGCTACATCTATCACGACGAGAACGACGCCGTGCTCTACGTCGGCAAGGCGCTCTCGCTCAAGAACCGGGTTCGCAGCTACTTCCAGAAGTCGGCACGCCACGGCCCCCGCATCGACCGGCTCGTTCGAAAAGTGCGGCGCATCGAGTGGATCGTGGTGGACAGCGAACTCGAGGCGCTCGTCCTCGAATGCACCCTGATCAAGGAGCATCGGCCCCCCTTCAACGTTCGGCTTCGCGACGACAAGAGCTACCCGTACATCGCGATCACCCGCGAGGCGTACCCCCGGGTGCTGTTCGTCCGCCGGCCCCGGCCGGAGTTGGGGAAGTGCTTCGGTCCCTATTCGAGCGCGTGGGCGGTTCGCGAGACCCTGGGCGTGTTGCACCAGGTGTTCCCGCTGATCCCCTGCGGCAAGTCGTGGTCGGGGAAGCGAGAACAGCGCCCCTGCCTGTACTACCACCTGAAGCAGTGCCTCGCCCCGTGCGCGGGCTTGGCCGACCCGTCCGAGTACGCGAAGGTGATCCACAACGTCGAGCGGTTCCTCTCCGGCAAGGTGGACGACGTCGTTCCCGAGATGAAGCGGGAGATGGAGAAGGCGGCAGACGAGCTGCGCTTCGAGGACGCCGCCGCCCTGCGGGACCGGATCGCCTCGATCCAGAGCGTGCTCGAGCGGCAGAAGGTCTTGAGCGTCGAGGAAACCGACCGTGACGTGATCGCCGTCGTGAAGGACGAGCGCGGCTCCGCGATCCAGATGCTCTACGTGCGCAGCGGGAAGCTGATCGGCCAGCACCAGTTCTTCCTCGACGGCGCGAACGAGGAATCGCCCGCGACGGCGGTTCAGGAGTTCGTCAAGCAGTACTACGCCACCGCCACCGACGTGCCCCGCGAAATCCTCCTGCCCGTCGAGATCGAGGAGCGCAACATCGTCCAGTCGTGGCTTCGGAACCGGCGCGGCGCGGCGGTCACGATCGACGTGC
The DNA here is from genome assembly GCA_026129685.1 of Fimbriimonadaceae bacterium. Lineage (GTDB taxonomy): Bacteria > Armatimonadota > Fimbriimonadia > Fimbriimonadales > Fimbriimonadaceae > UBA2387. Next base: position 141,794 of record JAHCHO010000006.1, on the reverse strand, counting down.
CGCAGGGGGGCGAGAAGCTGAGGTTGGTCGAGATGGCGGCGACGAACGCCGAACAGGCGCTCAAGACCCTTGCCCTCGAACTCGAGCGGGAAGAGGACTGGGCCGAGCAGGCGATGGCGATGCTCCAGGAGCAGCTGGGTCTGCCGGCGCCGCCGAAGCGGGTGGAGGGGTACGACATCTCGAACACCCAGGGCACCGCCCCGACGGGTTCGATGGTCGTGACCGAGGACGCCAAGCCCGCCAAGGCGGAGTACCGTCGCTTTCGCATCCGCTTCCATCCGGAGGGGCCGAACGACTTCGCGATGATGCACGAGGTCATCACCCGCCGGCTTCGCGCCTATGCCGACGGCGACGAGAAGTTCGCAAAGCTTCCCGACCTAATCATGATCGACGGCGGACGGGGCCAGTTGATGGCCGCTCTGAAGGCGCGGGACGAGGTCGGGGTGGACGTGCCGATGGTCGGCTTGGCCAAGAAGCAGGAGATCGTGTTCGTGCCGATCCCGCTCGACGAGGGAGCGCCGCTGACCGGCGACTGGCAGGAACTCGACGAGGTCATCCCGGAGGTCGCGCCCGCCGGCGTCGGCCAGGTGCGCCGGAACTACCGCGCCGAGGCCTACACCTACGACGCCAAGCCGACCCGCCGCTACGCCTACCGGGCGGTCGAGTTGCCGCTCAACTCGCCCGGCCTGCTGCTGTTGCGGCGATTGCGGGACGAGGCGCACCGGTTCGCCCTCAGCTACCACCGCAAGCTTCGGGACAAGCGGATGGTGGGGACGGCGTTGGAGGAGGTCCCCGGGGTCGGGCCGCGCCGTCGTCGGTTGCTGTTGCGCAACTTCGGTTCGGTCGAAGGGATTCGGCGGGCGACCGTCGAAGAAATCGCTGCCGTCCCGACCCTCACGCGGCAACTGGCGCAACAGATCAAGTTGCACCTCGAGGGCTGATCGGGGTCGCTCGGCCCGCCAAAACGAATTGGCCCGATCCCATGGGGATCGGGCCGATTGCAGAAGGGTGGGGCGAACCGCTTACTTCGCGCGGCGTCGGCGGGCGAGCAACCCACAGGCGCCGACGGCGAGGGCGATCATCGAGGTCGGCTCGGGAACCGCCGTGCCTTCGAGGTGAATGCCGAGATTCGACATGCTCGGGGACGCGAACGTGCGGTAATCCGCGCCGGTGAAGGTGCCGCTACTGTCCGCGTCGCGGTACCAGCCGTTGGGTGAGGCACCGACGTAGTTGACGGGCGCGGAGAGCCCGGTCGTGTCGTTGACCAAGCCGGGGGTGACGAGGGTGTTCTCAACGTTGTCGGCTCGGGTGCGGATCGAAATGCCGTAGAGGTGGCCGTTCGGCTGATTAAACACGATCCCGGCTCCGGTGAGGTCCACGTTGCGGAGGTACCCGGTGTTGGCGGCCATCACCTGCGTGCCGAAGTCGACGGTCGCGCTGTACAGGGGGGTGTCGAAGGCGGCGGTCGTGCCCGAGGTGGCGCCGCTCGCGTTCTGGTAGATCGTGATGTCGGCCTTGACGTTTGCGGTCAGCGCGTTCGTCCAGTTGATCTGCCAGAAGGACAAGCCCGTGATGTTGTAGCGGTCGTTGATCCCGGTGTAGTTCGCGACCGAGAAGAAGTCGGCCTTGAACGTGCGCGGCGTTGAGCCGGTATCGGTCAAGGTCTGGAACGTGGTTTGCGACGCGTTGGTGTAGATCGCGTCGTAAATGACTTCGGCCGAAGCGGTGGCAACGAGCGAGGAAGCGCCGATGAGCGCAAATGCGAGTTTCTTCACTTGTACGTACTCCTACCCCTCTGCCGATCCGGTCGCTTTACGGGAGCGCCTGCCTCTAACGGGCGTGATCGCAGAAGATATGAGAATCTTAGCAGGGGTCGAAGGTCCTGTCAAGGGGACCCGCGAAAAAAGTCGGACAATCTGCGGGGCGCGTCAGGACGGCGTGTTGATCCCGACCTTCGAGCCCACGAACCGCCCGTCGTTCAGGCACGAAACGAGCGCCCGGGCCACGTCGCCCACGGTGATCCGGTCCTCCCCGGCGGGGAGTCGGTCCGGTTCGAGCACGTACCGGCCGGTCGCCTCGCCGCTCGGCATCATCGGCGGGCAGACGTAGGTCCAGTCACGGTCCGAGGCTTCCAGCACCCGCAACGCCCGCAAGTGATCGGTCGCGACGTGGACGTAGTCGGCGGGGAAGTCCCGCTGCTCGACGACGGGCCGTCCGTCCGGGCCGTCGAGGGCGCCGCTGTTGCCCACGGCGACGATGCGGCGAATCCCCTGTCGTTCCATCGCGCCGACGATCACCCGCATCGCGTCCGAGAGAAACGTGAAGGGCCGGGAAATGTCGCGAACGCCGAGGGCGCCGAGGACGGCGTCCTGCCCGACCATCGCCTCCCGCACCATGGCGGGATCGAGCACGTCCGCCCACCACGATTCGAACCGGCCATGCTCCGGATGGTCGGCCAGGGCGCCGGCGCCCCGGTCCACTGCTCGCACGTGGTGACCGGCGGCCAGCGCCTCCTCGATCAGTTTCCGGCCCACCCGGCCCGACGCCCCGAACACGACGACGTTCACGGCCTCTGATTATGGCTTCGGAAGGGCTTGGCGCGCCTCCGTCGAATCCACCGATTCATGCTCGCGAGCCTTCTCGTCGGCCTCGTTTTGGGCCAGAGCCTGCCTCTGCCAAAGTACTCCGCCGGCGCCGTCGTGTCGGACAGCATGATCGCCTCCGAGGTCGGGCGGGACATCCTGCGTCAGGGGGGCAACGCGGTCGACGCCGCCGTCGCCACTCACTTTGCCCTGGCGGTGACCCATCCGACGGCGGGAAACCTGGGGGGCGGCGGGTTCATGCTCGTTCGGATGGCGGACGGCAGGACCGTCGCCCTGGACTACCGCGAGACCGCGCCCGCCGCCGCGACCCGCGACATGTACCTGGGCGCCAACGGCGAGCCGAAGCCTCGCGCGTCGCTCGACGGTCCGCTCGCCTCCGGGGTGCCGGGGAGCGTGGCGGGGATGGGGGAAGCGCACCGTCGGTTCGGGTCGTTGCCCTGGGCGCGGCTCGTCGGGCCCGCCCAGCGTCTGGCCGCGCGCGGCTTTGCGGTGAGCCGCTTCTTCGAAAGCGATCTCCACCAGGAGGCGAAGCGCCTCGCCCTCGACCCCGAGGCGAACCGCATCTTTGGGGCGGGCTTGCGCGAGGGCGACACCTTCCGCCAACCCGACCTAGCCCGTACGCTTCTTCGTCTGCGCGACAAAGGGCCACGGGAGTTCTACGAGGGGGAGACGGCGCGCCGTCTGAGCGCCGCCATGCGCGAGGACGGGGGCCTGATCACGATGGACGATCTTAGGAACTATCGGGTGATCGCCCGCGAGCCGCTGGTCGGAAGCTACCGTGGCGACGAAGTCGTGACGATGCCGCCCCCAAGTTCGGGCGGGATCGCCCTCCTCCAGATGCTCGGGATGCTCGAAGCGACCGACGTTCGCGCGTCCGGGTTCGGAACCGCCGCGACGATCCACCGTACGGTGGAGGGGATGAAGCGCGCCTTCGCCGACCGGGCGGAGTTCCTTGGCGACCCGGATTTCGCCGAAGTGCCGGTGGCGCGGCTCCTCGATCCCGCCCACATCGCCGCCATGCGCGCCTCGATCCAAGCCAACCGGGCGACCCCCGCCGGCGAGATCCGGACCGGAGAGGGTCTTCGCGAAGGCGAGCACACGACCCATTTCACGGTGGTGGACAAGGCGGGAAACGTCGTCGCCTGCACCACGACCCTCAACACGGGCTATGGATCGGCCTACGTTCCGAAGGGGCTCGGTTTCCTGATGAACAACGAAATGGACGACTTTGCCACCGTTTTGGGCAAGCCCAACGGCTACGGGCTGATGCAGGGGGAGCGCAACGCGATCGCCCCCGGCAAGCGGCCCCTCAGTTCTATGACCCCCACGGTCGTCCTCCGCGACGGCAAGCCGTACCTCGTGTTGGGTTCGCCGGGTGGACCGACGATCATCAACACCGTCCTGCAGACGATCGTCAACGTCGTGGATCATCGGATGAGCGTTCGGCAGGCGGTCACCGCGCCCAGAATCCACCACCAGTGGATGCCCGACGAGGTTCGGTACGAGGAGGGCGCGGTCAACCCGGACGTCCGGGCGGCGCTGGCGGCGCTGGGCCACCGGTTCGCCGCGCGCGCCGCCAACATGGGATCGTGCCACGCGGTCCTGATCGAACCGGGCACGGGCCTGCGCGTGGCGGGCGTCGATCCCCGCCTTGGCGATGCGGGGGCCGCCGGCTACTGAGCGCTATTGGCCGCTTCGGCCGAAGTTCCTCCGCAGAATCAGGAAGTCGGCCACCCCGACGGAGCCGTCGCGGTTCAGGTCGGCTTCCGGACGGAAGCTGGGGGTACCCGCAGTACTCCCGTAGGCGGCCCGCAACAGGAGGAAATCGCTCACGTTCACGCTGTTGTCCCCGTTGACGTCGCCGTTGCTCAGGCTTACGTTCAGACCCGTGACGTTGCCGTTGGTCGTGTTCGCGGCCACCCGCTTTCGGAGCCAAGTGCCGGTTCGGAAGCCGATCTCGACCAGGGGTCCCGGAGCGGGCAGGACGAAGGCCCCATCCGCGCCGAGCTCGACGGGCCAGGTCGCGAAAGGCGCGCTCGCGGCGGAATCGTAGAACTCGACCGTCAAGCCCGAAGGTTTCGGGGCGCCGGACGCCAGGTCCTCGAACGCGACGGATCCCGAGACGGTTCGGGCATTGGCGAACAGCCGGGTCTGGCCGAATTCCGAGGTGTCCCCGGTGGTCGCGCGGGTTGCGGTGGCGCTCACCCCGACCCCCGCCGCAGAGGAGAACGTCCGGTTGAAGGAGGCGTTGCCGGCCGCGTCGGTCGTGACGCGGTGGGTGCCGAGATGGACGAACCCTTCGCCGTACCCGCTCGGCTCGCCGTCGAAGACGGCGTAGAAGTCGAGGTCGTAGGCGGCGGACGGGGTCGAGTGGAGCGACCCGGAGACGGTGGTGTTGCCCCCGGACCTCGTCGGCGCGTTTAGGACGGGGTAGTTCTGGAGGTTGTTGGGTCCCGTGTCGGCATCGAGGTTGTCGTTCGGCGTCACCCCCCAGCCACCGTTGTTCTTGTTGAGCAGGATCCCCAGTCCCCCGTTTCGCCAGATCATGTTGCCTCGGACGGAGTTGCCGACGGTCGAGTCGTCCGTCAGGAGCACTCCGTGGTACACGCATGCCGAGACGCGGTTGGCTTGCCCGGCGCCGGTTCCACCGATCGTGTTCGCGCTCGAACCGTTGAAGAGCAGGATGCCCTGATACCCGTTGCCGAGGGGCTTCGACCCGTCCACGTCGACGCCGACGAGGTTGCCCTGGATCGTGTTTTGGTTCGACGCGTCCCCAAGCACGATGCCGTGGGCGCCGTTTCCCGACACGAGGTTTCCTTCGCGCAATCCGGCCCCCCCGATGACGTTACGGTTCGCCTGGCCGAGGAGATAGATCCCGTTACCGCCGTTGGGGAGCGTGGCCCGTCCGGTCGCGTCGGTGCCCACGAAGTTGGACCGGGCGACGTTCTCGGTGCTCTTGTAGAGGACGAGCCCGGTGCCGAGGTTGCCCGACAGCAGATTGCCGAGCGAGGCCCCGCCCGCGCTCACGCCGCCGATCGTGTTTTGAGTCGTGCCTTCGCTCACCAGGATGCCGTCTCGACCGTTCGGAAGGGCGGCCGTCCCGGACGCGTTGGTGCCGCACCGGTTGCTCTGGACGATATTGCCGCTCGTGTTCGCGCCCCCCAGGTACACGCCGAACTCGCCGTTCCCGGAACAGAGGTTGTCCACGACCGAGTTCAGCCTCGTTCCCGTGTGCAGCACGATCCCGGAGTAGGTGTTGGGAATCGCGCCCGTTCCATTGGCGTTGGTGCCGCAACGATTGCGCGTGACCGTGTTCGAGAGGGTCTCGGCCCCCGCGACCCAGATGCCACTGCCTCCGTTGCCGGAAACGACGTTGTCGGCGACCAAGGTCTGTTTGGGGCCACCGTACACCAAAATGCCCTCGCTGCCATTCCCAATGGGGGCCGTCCCGGTGACGTCGGTGCCGCACCGGTTGTTCTGGATCTTGTTCGCGTCGGTCCCGACGTCCAGCAAGGTCACGCCGTAGCGGGCGTTCCCCGAGATCAGGTTGCCGGAGACGGTGTTCGACTTGGGGCCGCGCCCGAACCAGATTCCGTCGTAGGCGTTGGGGACGGCGGCGGTGCCCGCCGCGTTGGTGCCGCAGTGGTTGTTCGCGATGGTGTTCGCATCGGTGCCCGCCTCGATCAGGCTGATTCCCACGGAGCCGTTCCCGGACACCACGTTGCGGTCGCCCCCAGGGCCGCCGATCGAGCAGTTGCGGGCCCCGCGATAGAGCGTCACGCCGTCCCAGTTGTTCTTTGCCGCCGCCGTTCCGTCGGGCGAAAGACCGGACATGCAGCCCAGGACCTGCACGTTCGAAACGCCGGGACCCTCGATCCAGATTCCGCTCAATCGAAAGTTGCCGACGGCGAGGCCCAGCACGCGGCAACCGGAAGCCCTGATCGCGAACCCGTGCGACCACTCGCCGGCGTTCGTGCCATCCACGAAGACCTCCGGCCCGTTGGCGTTGGTGTTCCCGGTGAACTGGGTCTGCGAGCGCCCGTCGACGATCGTGCCGTCCGCGGTGACGTCGGGCAGGGGAGAACCGAGCGCGATACGAAAGACCCCGGCCGAGTATCGGGGATCGCTGATCGGCATTTTGAAGCGAACGGTGGTGCCCGGATGGTCGTTCGCGTACCAGATGGCCTCGCGCAGCGTGCCGGGTCCGGTATCCGCTCCCGAGGTGACTTCCCAAGGCACCGGCTGGTTGGCCGCCACCTGCACCCTCACGCGGTGGCCGTCCGCGTTGGCGCTCAACACGCTGATGGTAATGCCGCTCGCCGCGTCTGTGAAGGTTTCTCCCGGCAACCAGATGGCGCCCGCGTCGCCGCTGTCGCCGTTGCCGTCGGCGTCGACGACCAGCGAGGTCGTCTTGCGGTTGGCGTCGAGGCGATCGACATCGTGGATGACGACTCCGCTCCCCGGAATGGAGTTGGAGCGATCGTACACCGTATTCGCGCGCCGGCTCTCCACCAGGTAGTACCTCGAAGCCCGGGCGCCCCGATATACTTTGATGGCTTGGTAACCGGGACCGGGCGCCCGTTCGCTCTGCTTCAGATCGATCGTTTGGTTGGCGCCCGCCGACGCGAAGAGGATCTTGTCCCGCTCGACCCAGCCCGCGAGAATCTTGTGGTACATGTTCTGCTGGTTCTGAACCCAGTGAAACGGGGCTGCCGCCTGACCCGCGCCGTTGCCCATCGGCGACCACTTCGAAGCGTACTCGTCGGCGCTTCCCTGAACCGACGCGTGATCGAAGCCATAGTTGTGCCCGATCTCGTGCGCGAGGGTGTGCGAGGTTGCCCAGACGTTTTCCATCGCGATCGGGACCCACTCGTCTCGGCCGTCGGCTTGTAGGTGGTATCCCACCGCGTAGGAAACGCCGCTGTTGTCGTCGACGTGGGGGAAGACCTGAAACCCGAAGTATTGGGTGAAGTCGACCTGGCCATCGAGCAGCGGGACCAGGACGTCCATGATCTTCGTGGTCGACCAAACCCCGCCGGGAAACGGCCGTCCACCCAGCGAGGTGTCCTTGTACTGGGAGGCGTTACCCGGCAACTGGATCCATCCGATGGACCGGGAGCCTTCGTTGCCGATGGTCTGGTACGAGCCGTTCCGCGAGTAGTGGTCGATCCCGGGGTACTCGTTGGACATCACGCGGTCGTACCACGTGCGCAGTTGCGGCTCGGCGTCGCCGGTGTCGGCGAACTTCACCAGAAGGCTCAGGTACTTCTTCGCCGTCGGGGCGAGGTTTCGTCGGCCCTTGCCCTCGTTGCGGAACTCGCCCGCCGGGACCAGTTCCTTCAGCGACTCGTCGGCGTAGGGACCGTCCACGACCTCGCGGCGCAGCGCGTCGACGCGATGGGCGACGAAGCGACGCTCAAACGGGTCGAAGGCGCCGGTCAGGCGGACGAAACGCCCCTCAAGTTCCTCCATGCCACCCACCGGCCCGAAAACCGCTCGATCCGGTTTGACCGCGAGGCGTCGCCCATCGGGCAGGTCTAGACAGAGCCGCGTCTCATGGGTCGCCGGGCCGCAGAGGTAGACCGACGACAGCCGCCCGAACACCGATTCGAGGTCGTGACGAGGCCCTGCCGCGTGGACCGCGAGGGTCCGGTCTCCTCCGAGTCGGCCGCCGATCAGGGCGATCCCCAGGGCAATGAGGAACGCGATGCGTCGGCAGGAGGTCGTTTTGGTTCGCATGGGCTCGGACTCTGGTTCGGCAAGGAGCGGCTTTGCGGCACTCTACTCCCCCGACACGCCGAGGCGCAACGAATCGCCACGGATTCGCGCCATCGCATCGTCCGAGCGAACCGCCTAGGCCATGGTCGTACGAATCGCGGCGACGACCTGGTCGAGGTCGGGCAACGAGGCGTATTCGTAGATCGGGTTGTAGCCGATGGGAACGTCCGGCCGAGTCACCAACTGGGGCGCGGCGAGGAACAGCTGGAAACGATCGGGGTCGGTGGTCATCTCCGAGACGATCGCTTGGCCGAAGCCGCAGGTCCGGGTGTCCTCGTGGATCACGACCAAGCGTCCGGTCTTGTCCACCGAGCGCACGATCGCCTCGTAGTCGCACGGCACGATCGAGCGCAGGTCCAAGATCTCGACGTCGCACTCGCCCGCCAGTTTGGCGGCGGCCTCCTCCGCGAGTTCGACGCAGTTGCCCCAGACGACGACGGTGCAATCGCGGCCCTCCTTCACCAAGCGAGCCTTGCCCAGCGGCACCGGCTCCGCCTGGACCACCGCGACCGGCTTTCGGAAGACGTGCTTCGGAACCAGGACAAAGGTGGGATCGTCGCCGTGCATCGCCGTCCAGAGCAGGCCGGAAGCGTCCTCGGGGGTCGAGGGAACGGCCACCCGTATGCCGCTCACATGGGCGAGGCCGCCCTCGTTCGTCTGGCTGTGCCAAAGCGAACCGCCGGGCAGGTAGGCGCCGCAGGGCGCATAGATCGTCATGGGGCATTTCCAGGTGCCGAACGTGCGCCAGCGAAGGGTCGAGATGTTGGTGACGAGTTGGTTCCAGGCCGGCGAGATGAAATCGATGAACTGGAGTTCGAAGACCGGTTTCATCCCGTAGGCGGCAAGCCCAACCGCCACGCCGAAGATGGTGGCTTCGGCGAGGGGCGAGTTGAACACCTGGCGGGGGAACGCCTCGGACAGCCCTTTGGTCATGCCGAAGACGCCGCCCTTAGGGTCCTCGATGTCCTCGCCGAAGAAGATGACTTTGGGGTCGTCCTCGAGGGCTTTGCGGAAGGTCTGGTTGATGGCCTGGACCATCGTGACGCGTTCGGCGGGTTGGAGGGGCGGGGCCTCCACCCGGTCCTCTTCGCCGCTGAAGTTGTGCAGTTCGAGTTCGGAAGCGCGCGGGTCCTCCTCCCTTTCGGCGCGAAGGTAATCGGCGTCCACCTCGTCTTTCACCTCGTCCTGCATCCGGTCGAAGGCTTCCTGGGTGAGCTCGCCCGCCGCGATGAGCTCCTGGGCCAGAAGGACGATCGGGTCGCGCTTGAACATCCGGTCGATATCGTCCGCCGTGCGGTAAACCCGGTGGTCGTCGGAACTGGTGTGGCTGCCGAGGCGATCCACGTCGCACCACAGGAGGCTGGGTCCCTCGCCCCGCCGAGCCTTGGCGATCGCCTTGCCCGTCGCCTCGTACACGTTGTCGGGATGGCGGGCGTCGACGTGGGTGAAGGCGTGTTCGCTGAGGATATCCAGGTGGAACGGCAGAAACTTCTCGGTCGGCGTCGAAATGCCGAACTTGTTGTCCTCGACCAGGAACACGACGGGCAGTTTTTCTTGGAAGGCGAAGGCGATCGCTTCGTAAAACTCGCCCTGCCGGGACGACGCGTCGCCCACGCTGGCGATCGCGACGGTGTCCGTTCCGCTGAGCTTCATGCCCCAGGCGGCCCCGGCGGCGGGCAAGAGGCTCGTCGCCGTGGGCGTCGCGACGCTGAAAATGTTGTGCCGACGGCAGGAGAAGTGGGCCGGCATCTGGCGGCCGCCGGAAGAAGAGTCGCGCTTGGCGAAGTAGGCGAGCGCCAACTCGAAATTCGTCACACCCCGCTGAAGGAGCATCGCCCGGTCGCGGTAATACGGGAACAGAAAGTCGTCGGGACGCAGGTGATGCACCAGGGCGGCGATGGCCTCGTGGCCGTGGCCGCTCACCTGGAACCAGCCCTTGCTCTGGCGAAGGAGAATGCCCTCGCGGCGATCGCCCTCTCGGCTCAGGACCATGAGGCGCAAGAGGTCGAGTTTGTTGTACTGGGAAGTAACGGTCTGCATGAAGGTCCTCTGATTTCGACGCTGAAACGCAGGGCCGGCACAAACCGGCGGGAGCCCGATTATACCTTCGCCTTGGTGCGCGTTCCCTTCTTCGCGGAGGCCGTCTCCCTCGCTGCGAGCCTCACGTCCAGGGCTCGGTCCCGGTCGAGATCGACCGTTCGGCGCACGACTGCTCCCCCGGCTCGGACGGTGACCTCGTAGGTTCCCTTGAATCCGCGCACCCGGCACTTGCCGCCTCGGTCGGACTTGGCGGTGGCGTCCGTCCACCAGGTTTTGCGGGTGAGGCTTTCGAAGGCGGAGGCGTTGGGCTTGGGCCGCCAGTCGGGGCGGAACATCGCCCCGTTCTTCGTCCACATGCTCTTCTCCCAGAAGCCCCACACGGTGAAGCCGGTGACCGACGGGTGGGCGAACAGGGCGGTGAGGAAGTCGCGCGTGTACGCGGCTTGGCCCGCCTCGTCGCGGGTGGCGATGTCGAACTCCGTCACTTGGATCGGCAATCCGAACTTGGCGAACCGGTCGAGCACCTTCCACACCTGGGTCGGCGGGGTGAGGGACTCGCCGAAGTGCCCTTGCATCCCGATCCCTCCCAGCGGCGCCTTGCGGGCGAGAAGGTCGCGGATCATCCCTTCGTAGTGGTCGTGGTTCGCCACGTTCGTGCCTCCGTCGCTGAGGATCGCGTACTCGTTGATGTAGAGGGTCGCCTTAGGCTGGGCCGCGTGGGCGGCGCGGAACAGGTCGGCGTAGAACTCCGGCCCGAGCAAGGGGGGAAGCACCTGAAGGTCGCGGGTCTCGTTGATCACGTCCCACGACACAAACCCATACTTCTTGGTTGCGGCGAGGATCTCGTCCACGTGCCCGTCGATGCGTCGGCGAAGTTCGGCGGGGTTCGTCTCGAGCGCCCGCAACGAACCGGGCAGGAAGTTCCAGCCGGGGTAGATCAGGACGTGGGCCTTGGTCGGCACGCGCTTTCGCCAGAAGTAGTCGGCGAAGGCGAGGTAGCGCTTGCGCGACCCCTCGTACTCCCAACCCCAGTCCGCCCAGTACATCGGGACGGTCGCCTTGTTGAAGAGCCGGTCGAACGTCGCGCGGTAGCGGTCGCCGTCGGGGCCGGTCTCGAGCAGCGGCTCTTCGACGAACGAGCCGAACTCGAAGGCGTGGCGGCGCAGCGCGACGCGGACGTTCGCGTTGCGGACGGGCTTTCCTTGGGCGTCGAGAACCCGCACGTCCAGGTTCGCCATCCGGGTACGTCGTATACGTTCGGCGGCTTCCGCGCGCCAGGCGGCGTTCGGCTCTTCGCCCGCGTAGCGCAACGCGTTGAAGGGGATCGAGTTGGGATCGACGTTCGGCCCGAGGTTGCGAGCCAAGAGACCGCCCAACTCGATCGTCTGGCGCTGCCGGGCGAGGTGGAAGGCCAAGTTCAGGCCGCCGACCGGGTGTTTGCCCCTCGAGACCCCCGACACGTGATAGCGTCGCCAGTCTGGGCCCAGTTGCAGGGAGGTGGTCGCGACCTGGGTCCAGGGTTCGGTCGATTCCTGGAGGTGGACGCTCACGACGCCGGGCTGGTCGGAATCGGTGCGCCTCGCCCAGAAGGTGGCGTACACGGTGTCCCCTTCGCCGACCGCCGCCACGCTCGGCGTGGCGAAGACCTGGAGGTCGTAGGGGCGCGCAGAACCGGCGGCGACGACCATACGCACCACGTCGCCGAAGGGCCGGTCGGTCGGTACGATCGTCGCGCCGGTGGGAAGCGTCAGGGTTCTCGTTTCGGTCTCGATCAGGCGGACGCCGGGGACGGGCAACGCCCGGAGCGCCTCCGCCTCGTAGTTCGCTTGGGGGGCGAGAACGGCCAGAACGAGGGCCATGACGGGCGTCATCGGCCCGAGCATGGCCCTCGGCGATCGGGGCAGAGCGGGACTTCGTTCCTAGGCGGGATGGTTCACGACGCCGATCGTGAGGAGGACGCAAGCGTAGAGCCGGGTCTCTCCCGTCGCGATGTGCAGGCAGACGTCCGGACTGGCGACGAGACGCTTGAACTCGGCGTGCGGACGCGGGTCGAGCGGGGTGTCGCCCAGGATCGCCCGGTATTCGTTGAATATCTCCGGAATGGTCCCGTCCGAGGGAGTCATGCCGGTGGCGCGTTCGATCGGGACGGCCTGGACGAGGGCTTGCAGAACCTGCGTCACGTTCATGGCCCCCCGGGCGAGGTTGAGATACACGACGGTGGCGTGCGGGCCGTGCTCGGTGGCGACGGGGAAGTTCCCGTCGGTGATCGCGATGCGCGACCCGTGGCCCGCCGCGGCCAGCGCGCGGAGCACGTCGGGATGTTGAAGGGAACCGATGAGCATGAAGCTAGTCTGACGCGGACATGATCACCGCGTCCATCGCGTGCAACGTACCATTGCTCGTTCGGATGTTCCCGATCGTGAAGCCCGCGCCGCCGACCGTCCCGTGTCCGCCCAGGTTGCGGGCGATCAACACCCGACCGTCCAGCGCGGTGAGCCGACGAGCGCGGACGACCTGCTCGGCGGTCATGTTTCCGCGCACCACGTGATGCAGGAGGAACTGCTTGAGGCGAGGCGCGTTGCCGTGAAGGTGATCGAGGAGGCCGCCCGGCATCTTGTCGAACGCGTCGTCGGTCGGTGCGAAGATCGTGTACGGTCCCCCTCCCTTGAGGTTGAACATGAGGTCCGCATCGCGCACGAGCATCAGAAAGGTGTCGAAGCGATGGACCTGCATCGCGGTATCAATGAGATCGCGTCCGGCTTCGGTTTTCATTTCGGGAGACGAGGCTCCGAAGAAGGGGCCGGCGAACGCGGCGAAAGCGGCAAGGCACGCCAAAGTCTTCATGTTGTGTTCCTCCTAGGGAAGGTGGGTGTAGGAAACGCGGTCAATCGGGAGCGGGTCGAGCCGGGAGCGCGGCGCATCAGTTGCCGCCGTGTCCCTTGCCCTTGTGCCGACCCTTGTCATCGTTCTTGCCGTTGCCCCTCTCCTTTTTGGGGTCGTCACGGCGATTCTTGTTCTGGCCCGGGGCGGTACGGTGACCCACCGCTTTGCCCGATGGGTGGGATGAGTTCTTCTTGACCTTGCCGCGGTGCTTCTGGCCGACGGGCGCCGAATAGGCGGGGCGGGTGGCGTACTTCTTCCAGTCGCTGTAGACGACCTTGGATTTGGTGCGGATCGGCTCCCAGTCCTTCACCTTCCGGTACTCCTCGTAGACGACGAGCGGCGTGCGACCACTGGATCTGGCGATCAGGATCGCCGCGATCTGGTCTTGCAGGCTCGCTCCGCGTCGCTGGGTGGCCCAGACATCGGCGCGGGGCACGGCGAAACGGTTCGCCAACGTGTTGTTCCAGATCGGTCCGGAGTCGAAGGCGCCGACGCTCCGAAGTTTGTTGAAGGTGCCCGGATCCATCCCGATGCGGTGCGCGACCTCTCCCCAACCGAGTCCTTCTTTTCGCAGCCGCACGATGGTGTCCACCTGAGTGTTGCCGAGTTTGCTCGCCGAGAAGATGGGGGCGACTTCGGTGGTCGAGAGCCCAGTCAGCGACTGAACCCGCGTGATATCGGCGGTATTGACGCCGAACTTGGAGGCCAGAAGCTGGATCGCGATCTGTTCGAGAACGGAGTCGGCCTTGGCCGAGCTCGCCAAAGAGGCGACGATGGCGACGGACGCCACAAGGATCGGGCTGGTACGAGTGTTCATGGGCTCCTCTGCGGGCGGCGTTCGAGCGGCTTGCCTACTTACTCTTGGGGTCCCCTGGCATTTTGTCGGCGTTGATCTCGTCGATGTTCTTGACACCGTCCTTGTCCGAGTCTAGGCCTTCGACCTTCTTCAGGACGCTGCCGGTGAGGACCTTCGTGTTCTCCTGCTTCAGCGCGGCGACCAAGTCCGTTCCGTAAGGGTTGAGCTTGGTGGTCTTGCCTACGTGGCAGAGGGAGCACGACGCCTTGCCGATCTAGCTCTCCTTCTTTACGCCGTAGGTGCTTCCGAAGTCCTTGATGAAGTTCGGCAGGCACAGCCCAATGGTTCCGATGCCGAGAGCGGCGACGAAGAGCGATGCGCGCGCAAGTCTCATGCCCCCATTGTCCGGGGTATGACCCGCGTCAGCAAGTCGTGCCTTTGCTGTCTATGGATTTGCCGACAGTCTCGCTGACGATGGGCCGCGGGCCGCTCCAGGGTCGTTCGCAGACTCGTCAAGCCGGTGCGATCAACGAGGCGCGGCGGGTGAGGCCATGCGAAGTGGGGTTCGCGACACCGTCGGGGCGGCGCCCAAGGGTCGACCGAACAGGTCGTAAGGCTCGGCGGACTCGACGACGACCTCCAACATCGTTCCCTGCGCGGCCTCGCCCTGCGCGCACACCAGCCCGTCGATCTCGGGCGCGTCGCGGAAGGACCGACCGACGGCCCAGCCCTCGCGATTCTCTTCGACAAGGACCTTGAGCGACCGACCGATCCACGACTCGTTTTTGGCCAGCGAGATCGCCTGCTGGGCGCGCATCAGCCGGTCGTAGCGAGCACGCTTTGTGCGAAAAGGAACCTGGCAGGGCATGTCGTGGCTCGGCGTGCCCGGTTCACGACTGTAGACGAAGGCGCCAACCCGGTCGAGACGGGCGGCTTCCACAAAGTCGAGCAGCGCCTGGAACTCCCCCTCCGTCTCCCCCGGGAACCCGACGATGAAGGTCGTTCTAATCGCGACGTCGGGCATCGCCTCGCGCACCTTTCCGAGGACGCTGAGGTAACGGTCTCCGTCCCACGGGCGCTTCATCCGGCGGAGCGTGTCCGGGTGGACGTGCTGGAGTGGGATGTCGATGTACGGAAGCACTTTGTCGAGGGTCGCCATCGCCTCGATCACTTCGTCGGTCAAGCGGTTGGGATAGAAGTAGAGAAGCCGGATCCACTCGATCCCCTCGACGCCGTTCAGGTCGCGAAGGAGTTGTGGCAAGGTGAACTTACGGTACAGGTCGTAGCCGTATTGGGTCACGTCCTGCGCGATCAGGTTGATCTCCTTGGCCCCCTGCGAGGCAAGGTGGCGAGCCTCCGCCACGACCCGCTCGATCGGCTTGCTGACGTGCCGTCCACGGAAGCTGGGGATCGTGCAGAAGGTGCAGGTGTGGTCGCAGCCCTCGCTGACCTTGAGGTAGGCCGACCAAGGGTGCCCTGCGCGGGCGCGCGTCGGCACGTCCGCCCATCGGTGGTGGGGCGGACCGATCTCGATCATAGGCTCCCGCGTCACGAGGGCGCCGCGCACGATCTCGTGGAACCGCCCCATCTGCCCGACGCCGACGTAGGCGTCCGCGCCCGGGGCCAAGACCTCCATTTCCGCGCCGAGCCGTTGGGCCAGGCAACCGGCGACGATGACGCGGCCGGTCCGACCGTCGGCTTTCGCCTTGACCGCTTCCCGGATGGCCTCGATGGACTCCTGTTTGCTGGCCTCGAGGAAGCCGCAGGTGTTGATCACCGTTACCTCCGTGCGAGGCGCGAGGCCGTCCACGCGGAAGCCGTCGCCTTGCAGGACTCCCGCGATCTCCTCGCTGTCGACGTCGTTCTTGGCGCACCCGAGGGTGACGATGCGGACGATGGGCTTGGCTTCGGGCATGCCGCCCCATTGTGACAGGCGGCGGCCCAACGCTTGCCTTACGCGCTGCGCTCGGTTCGGGTCGCCTCCGGGCGACGGAACAGGGCCGACACGAGTCGTCCGGTGTCCTCGAGCAGGGAAGACACCTCTTCGTCCCAGCGTTGGGGCTCCCGGACCGCCTCCAAACCGATGTAGCCGACGAATCGGCCCTCCGCCGACACGGGCACCAGCATGAGCGAGCGCACGTGCGATTGGTCGAGGGCCGCTTTCTCGTCGGTGGCGTCGCCCGGCATGTTCTCGATGGCGTCCACGTTGACGACGCTGGAATCGTGCAACCGCTGGAGCCACCAAGCCTTCTGCGAGCCTTTGTACTTGGGCACGCAGCTTTCCTTCGGCTCGATTCCCGGGGCGCACCATTGGATGGCGTCCGCCTCGCGTCCGTCCGGCCCGGCCAGGCTGACATAGGCCCGGTCCGCCCCCGCCGACGTGCCGAGCCGCTCCAAGTAGGCGGCGACGGTGCTTCGGGCGGCGTCGTTCGTCACGAGGATGAGTTCGGCGCCCATCTCGGAGACGAAGCGGCGCTTCTCGCGGTGCTCGTCGAGCCGCCGATGGATGTGGGCGGTGTCGGTGACGTCGCGGAAGTGCCAGAGGTGGCCTTGGACGGAAGCGCTGGGATCGATCGGCAGGTAGTCGAGGGCGAAGACGCGGCCGTCGATTAGCTCAAAGCGCTCCTCGCGTACGGGCTCGCCGAGCCGCTCCAGTTCAGTGACCCGGTCGGCGAAGGCGTTGCCGTCGGTGAACACCTTCTTGGCGCGCTGAATCAGGTTCTTGTGCTCCTGCCCGACGTACTCCTTCGGTCGGAAGGGGATGTCGAACATCGTGCAGAAGGCGTGGTTGACGAAGGAGACGCGGCCAGCGTCGTCCTCGAACAGCACGCCCGAGTGGAGGGCGTCCATAAGGGTTCGCAGACGGGAGGACGCCTGGACGAGGAGGAGCTCCATGCGCTTGCGTTCGGCGATTTCGAAGAGCAGGCGCTGGTTGTGGTCCTCGACCTCGTTGATCTTCTCGCTCGCCTTGATCTGGAGGGACTTGGCGACGACCTCGGTCCGGCTCGCCGACCCGTGCCGCAGGCGGATGCGCCGCCAGTAGGTGAGCACGGTTTCCCGGCTGATCCCCAGGCGGTGAGCGATCTCCTTGTCGGTCATGCCTTGCGCCGCGTAGAACAGCACCTGCTGCTCACGGGTCTGTGGTTCTTCCTGCAACGAGTTTTCGAAGTCACCGATCACGCTGTTCCTTCCTTTGGCCTCGATCCGCGGTTCGCTCAGGGCTCGCCGTCTCGCGACGAGCGCTTCGACGGCAATCCCGGTGAACCTGCCGGCCCCATTGGGATACCAATGCGACCCTTTCGGACGGTCGGAGGTTTCGGGCCTGGGTCCTTTGGACCCGGCCTTTAGGCCCGGGGGTAACGTCGAGGGCGGTCGCCCGCTTCCCGATGATCGGTCCGACGGGGTCTTTGCCAGAGGACCCTGGGGATTGTCCGCCGGCTCGCCGACAATCTGAATTTCCCCCCAAATGTTGCGCCTGTCCCCCACTCTGGGGACTTGCCTGGTACAATCGACCTGGTAAGAATGACGGTGGCTTCGGCCCGCGATCCGTGGGCGAGGCTGAAGAACCATAGGAGTTCTCGGACAATATGCGCAAACTCGCTCTGACTCTCGGAATCGCGGCGACCGCGGGAATGGCCATGGCCCAGCCCCTCGGTGGTCGCGTGTTCAACTACGTCGTGAACAGCGACGTGAACGGCCCGTACTACGGCCTGACGAACATCATCTACTTCCACATGCCGACGGTGGCGTACGTCAACCCGTACCTCTACGTCAACGGCTTCATGCAGGTGGTCTGGACCGTGGACGGTTGGGGCTCCGGCTCCGACGAGATGTTCACGCCCATCAACATCTATCACAACGAGATCCTCGCCCTCGACTTCGAAGGCTTCGGCGACCTGACGAAGGTTCCCGGCACCGGCCCCAGCGGCCCGCTGACGAACCTCAACATCCCGATGCAGTATCGGGCGGTCGTCAAGAACATCGCGAATCTTCCGATGTTCAGCGGCGGCGGCATCCCGTTCGACTCCAACTGGGGCAACGGCTTCTACTTCAACACGGTGTGGAGCCCGAGCAGCTTCCTGGCGCCTTGGCTCACCGGCGGCAAGGCCAGCGTCGAAGTCTACCGACGGATCAACGTCGCTCCGGACCACGGTCCCGGGCAGTACGTGAACCTCTCGGCCGACCTCGTGCTCTACCGCCTCTAAGCGGCGGCCAATCCGAGAACCACTTCGGTTTCGGAGGCGTCCACGGCCCGCTCTCTTGCAGAGCGGGCCGAACGTTTGTCAGGACCCCGCAACTCCGCGCGCCCCTTCTTGGGGTCAAGGCGGCGACGAACGCGCCGACTATACTTGCCGTAGGCATACAAGAACGGAACCATGGCCATGAACCTCTCTCGAATCCCCGCCCTTGGCGCGGCCCTCGCGATCGCCCTCGCGTCTTCCGCGCTCGGCCAAGCGACCAAACAGCCCCGGCAAGAGAGCGACCCCCGGTCCGCGATCGGCGGTCTCCTCGTCTCGCCCACCATCTTCCGCGAGTTCGTCAACCTTCCCGGAACGAAGCGCACCCTCAAACTCAAGGTCGAGTGCCCGAACAACGCCACCGCCACGGCGACCGAGGGCAAACTCGACATCAAGTCGTTCATGCCGGACGACTGGACCTACAAGACCAAACTCGACGTCAAGCACGACCGTGACTGCTCGCAGTGGTTCACCAAGCGCTACGAGGACATGACCCTGCGTCCCACCGAGAAGCGCGAACTGCAGTTGAACTACGTCGTCCCCCGGGAGGCGGAGGGCACCTACTGGGCGATGATCCAGTTCCGCCCGCGTCCCGTCGGCGCCGACCAAGGCGCGGCCGTCATCTACGAAATCCCGATCATCCTCACCGTCAAGCGTGCCCAGAAGCCGGAAGTGACCTTTTCGACGCCCGAACTGATGCCCGTTCCGGGCGGCCCCGGCCGTTTCCAGGCTCGCATCGCCATGACCTCGGTCGGCAACACCTTCGTGCCGATCGGCATGACGGCGACCGTTCGCGACCTGAACCGCAACGGGCGCGTGGTGGACGAGGAATCGATCGAAGACCGCAACCTGCTTCCCGGCACCAAACGCCACCTTGCGGTGGTCATGGGGGGCATCAACGACGGTCGGTACCGATTGACGGTGCGCGTGGACCTCGGACGGCGGCGCATCCCGCCCTTGGTCGCGGATTACGTCGTTCAGCAGGGCAAGCCCGTGCCCGCGTCCGAAGCGGTGATCACAAAACAGATTCCCGTCATCATCGATCCGGAGGCCAAGCCGTTCGGCGAGGTCGCGGCGGGCGGGCAGCGCGTCCAGGCGATGAAGATCATCAACCAGTCGAACAAGCCGATCAGTCTCGCGCTCAGCACTCGATGCCTCGAGCAGTCGTCGGGCGGTTCGATCGGCATCGGCGAGGCGCCCGTGGCGGCCGGTCTCGCCCTCGACATCCGGCCGACCGAGCTCTCTCTCGCGCCGGGTCGGACCGGCGTCGTCATCCTGACCGCGAGGCTGGATCGTAACGCCAAGGGCGACTACTGGTTCGGGGTCGAAGTGAAAGACCGAGAGGACCCGAAGGGCCTTGCCGAAGTGATGATGGCCAACATCGTCGTGAAAGGCACGACCCAGCCCGGCATGACGGTGGATTCGCCGGAACTGGTGACCGACAACAACGGTCGGCCGGTCACCGTCCGCTACATGGTTACGAATTCCGGGAACATGGCGCTTCGTCCTCAGGCGGAAGCGATCGTCCTGGAAGGAGGTCTGCGCCGCGTCGCCGCCCTTGAAGTACCCTTGAAGGGGGACGGAGGCATGATTCCCGGCGCGCGCATCCCCAACCTCGTGATGTTGCCACCGGACCTCAAGCCCGGAAGCTACACCGTCGACGTCGTCTACCGCTATGGCGACGACCTGTCCGCCACCCTCAGCGTTCCCATCAAGGTGCCCGAGGCGAAAGCGGCGCCGAAGCCCCCGGCGGCCAAACCGAACGCAACGAGCGGTAAGCCCAAACCGCCCGTCAAAACGGGTTCCAAAGCGGGCGGAAAGGGCGGTGGCTAATCGTTAGTCGCGAGGCTGGACTAAAGGACCGCTCGCGAGATGCCGAACCTTCAATGGGAGCTGCCGACTTCGGTAGCTCCCATGTTTTGGACAAAGGACGGCCATGCGAAACTCGGTTCGACCCAAGGTTGAGGATCACGCGAGGGCACGTGCCCGTAGCGCCGGGAGCCCCCGAGGTGATATCCTGACCTGGGTAAAGTGCCGGGTTCGGGTTACGGTCCGACGCCCGCGTCGCCACGTCCACGGATTGGCTCATATGATGGGAAGGACTTCTCAGGCAATCCTCGCTATCGCGATTGTTCTCGTGTTCGCGAGTCCCGGATTCGGACAGGAGTCGGTCGCCGTTTGGCGAGGCGCGAAGGCGGGCCTGGGGTCCGGCGGAGCCACGAAGACCCCCGCGACCCCGCCGACCAACCCGGCCGGACCCGCGACGCCCGGCAACCAGACCAACACGTCTCAACCCGGCGGAAACCAATCGGTGGATCCCGGACAACAGATTCTGGCCCCGAACACCTTCGAGGACATGTCGATCCCGACGATCGCCGCCCAGTTGTCGCTGGTCTCGAACGTCACCGTCATTGCCGACACCTCCATTTCGAGCGAACAGACCATTTCCTTCGCCCACGCCGAGGAAACGCTCGAGGGCGTCCTGAAGAAACTCGCGCTCGCCGCGGGAGGCGCCGAGGTGATTCGCATCGATGCGCGCACCTTCCTGATCACGCTGCTAAAGAAGGATTCGCCCTTGTTCTTCCAGTACGCCGAGAGTCAGGTGTACCGCACCAAGAACGAAAAGGCGGAGAACGTCTTCCCGCTCCTTTCGAAGCAGGTTCAGGATTTCGTCACCGTCCGCAACGAGACGAGCACCCTGATGGTCACCGCGCCGAAAGCGCTCCTGACCGTCATCATGAAACAGATCGAGATGATCGATCGCCCGGCGCGGCAGATCGTCGTGGAAGCGATGATCACCGAGCTCGAAGTGGTGAACGGTTCCGAAACCGGGTTTTCCTGGAGCTGGAAGAACTTTGCGGTGGACAACGGGTTGATCGCCCAGTATTCGAAGGCGACCTTTGAGGACGTCGCCAAGCTGAAGGCCCTCATCATCGCCAACAAGGCCCGCCTTCGCGCCCAGCCTAGGCTGGCCGCGTTCGAAGGGCGCATGTCCGAGTTCTTCGTCGGCCAGGAGACGTACTTCTCGATCCTGTCCGGCAACGTGAACTTCCCGACCGCCCAGATTCAGAAGATCGACTCCGGCGTTAAGCTGAAGTTCACCGCGCTGGTGGGCGACGACGGCTGGATCACGCTGGACCTTCAGCCTGAAGTGAGCGACGCCGTCGCGAACAACGCCGGCAATCCCACCACCACGATTCGGCGGGCGAACACGCAGGTCCGCGTGCGCAGCGGCGAGACCATCGCCATCGGCGGCATGATGCAGGACAGCGACAAGCGCCGCGTCACGAAGCTCCCGATCCTTGGCGACATCCCGCTCATCGGCGAGCTTTTCCGGCAGACGACGACCGAGAAGAAGACCACCGAGGTCATCATGCTCATCACCCCCCACGTTGGGCAGGGCCTGAGCCTGAAGAAGTAGTCCGCCGCGCGGTTCGACTCGGCGCCCCGGTGCTCCAGCTCCGGGGCGCCGCCGTTTTGGCTCAACCACTTTTCCTTGGTAGGCGCGTGCGCCGCCCGGCCCTGGTGACAATAATAGGGTCTATGGCGGTCACCCACGCAAGCCTCAACGGTCGCGCGGAAGCGCGCGAACTCCGGCCTTTCGAGAGTTGGCCCGGCGGAGCGTCTCCGGCCGGGTACGTTCGGCGACCACTGGACGACGAGGCCTCCCGTTTCTTCGACGAGCAGGGCTTCTTGGTCGTCGAGAACGCGCTGAGTTCCGACGAAGTCGACGAACTCCGACGCGAGGCGGTCGCGATTTGTCGCGGAGAGCGAGGCGACCTGCCCGGGACCGATCCCGGACCCGCCGGCGAGTCCGACGACGAGGCGATGCGCCGCATCCTCTGCATCCACTTTCCGCACAAGGTGTCGCCTGTCATGGAGCGGCAACTCGCCCATCCGGCGATCGTCGAAACCCTGACGACGGTGATCGGTCCCAACGTGAAGTGCATGCAGTCCATGCTCTTCATCAAGTCGGCCGGGAAGCCCGGCCAGGCCTGGCACCAGGACGAAATCTACATTCCCACCCGGGACCGGTCGCTCACCGGAGGTTGGATCGCGATGGACGACGCAACCGTCGAGAACGGATGCCTATGGGTGATCCCCGGGTCGCATCGCCCGGGTGTCCTCTACTACCAAGAGTGGCACGCCGACCCCCGCTTCGACTGCGCGTTCGAAGCCCGACGGTATCCGTGGACGGACGCCGACGCTGTTCCGGTCGAAGTTAGGGCCGGGAGCATCGTGTTCTTTAACGGCTACCTGCTGCATCGTTCGTTGCCCAACTACGCGAACGCGGGGTATCGCCGCGCCCTGGTGAACCACTACATGAGCGCCGCATCGCTTCTCCCCTGGTACGGCGGCACGTTGCCGGAAGGACAGCACGTTTCGATCGCCGACCATCGCGACATCGTAATGATCGCGGGCGAGGATCCCTACGCTTGGAAGGGCACCGAGCAGAGGCACGGCCCCCACGTTCGTCCCAGCGGGGAAGGGGGATGCGGCAACCTGAAGTACAACGAGGAGGCCCTCACCCGCCTGAGCGAGCAGGGCGGTCACTCGTCGAACAGGGAACGCTGAGCGGAGGCGACCGCCGCGAGTTGGCCGACGTCCTGCCGCTTCTCGGAGCGTCGTGCTTCGACGTCCGACGGCACGGCGATGGGGTAGTCCCCGTTGAAGCAGGCCAGGCAAAAGTGGTCTCGGTCGCGCCCCGTCGCCTGCACCGCCCCGTCGATGGACAGGTATCCGAGGGAGGTTGCGCCCAGATGGCGCTCGATCTCCTTGACGGTCATGCGCGCGGCGGCGAGCTCGCCGCGTGAGGCCATGTCGATCCCGTAGAAACAGGGGTGGGTGATCGGCGGCGCGGTGATGCGAACGTGGACCTCCTTGGCCCCCGCCTCGAACATGAGCTTGACGATCTGCGTGGTGGTGGTCGCTCGGACGATGGAGTCGTCGACGAGGATGATGCGCTTGCCCTGAATGTGCTCGACGAGAGGGGTCAGTTTCATCCTTACGCCCAACTCGCGCATCGGTTGGTCGGGCTGGATGAAGGTCCGGTGGATGTACCGGCTCTTGGTCATGCCCTCGCGATAGGGGATGCCCGACCGGCGGCTGTATCCGAGCGCCGCCGGAATGCCGCTGTCCGGTACGGGTACCACGATGTCGGCATCGATGGGGTATTCGCTCGCCAGGTTTTCGCCCATGCGCTCACGGACGGAGTAGAGCAGCCGGCCGTACATCTGGCTGTCCGGGCGAGCGAAATAGATGAACTCGAAGAGGCACATCGCGGGCCGAGGGGACGGAGCGCCTTGGGCGTAACGGATTCCGTCGTGTCCCACGATGACCATCTCGCCGGGGGCGAGTTCGCGCTCGAACTGGGCGTCGAGCGGCCCGAAGGCGCACGTCTCGCTCGCGATCACCGCTCCACCGTGCTCGAGACGGCCGACGACCAACGGACGGATGCCGTGAGGATCGCGAAAGCCGATCAGGGTTTTTGGGGTCAGGACGGTGCAGCTGTAGGCCCCGCGCAACCGGCGCATCGCGGTCTTTACCGCTTCCTCCGGCCCATGCTGGATGTTTCGAACGACCAGGCGCGCAATGATCTCGCTGTCGCTCGAGCTGTCGAAGACCTCGCCTTCGTCTTCGAGTTCCGCGCGGAGTTCGCGGGTGTTGATCAGGTTGCCGTTGTGGGCGACCGCGATGTCCCCGACGAGACTCTGGCAGAACACGGGTTGGGCGTTGCGCAGCACGCTCGCGCCCGTCGTGCTGTAGCGGGTGTGCCCGATGGCCATGTCGCCGTCCATGACGCGCAGCACGTCCTCGTTGAACACGTGGCTGACCAGCCCCATGTCCTTGTGCATGCGCACCCGATGGCCGTTCGCCACCGCGATGCCCGCCGACTCTTGGCCCCGGTGCTGAAGGGCGAAGAGACCGAAGAAGGCCAGCCGGGCGGCCTCACGGTCCGGCGCGTAGACCCCAAGGACGCCGCACTCTTCCTTCGGGTGATCGCCTGAACCGAGCATTACTCCGAGAGTATAGACCCAAGCGCCGGCCGGCGGGAAAGCCCGGGCGCGTGCTCGTTAGCAGGCAGGAAGTTCGCGACCGAAGGCGAATTCACGAATCTCGCATCGGGGCCGCAACGCGAGAGCGGAGTCGGCGTAGGGAAGGGATATGCTCCGCGAATCGTTTCGCGTTCACGGGAACTCTCATGAATGTCGAGGCTGAATCTTGCGCCGAGCAGCGATATTGTCCTTGACAACCGACCAAACCTGTGTTACCTTGAAGTCGGTTGGACAATCTGTGCATAATAGACGGTTTGGGGCCGCCCGGCTTTCATGACGAAGGCGAGGCGGCGTACCGGAAGCGACGTTCAGAGACGAACTTCCTCTTCCAAGCCGATGGTGGCCGTATTTCGGATATGAACGAGGATGATTACGATGCCTGAAAACGGAGTCGCTCCGCAGACGCGCCGCGGCCGTGCCATCACGGTCCGCACCCCTGGTCGCGCTCCGTACGTCGATCCGAACGCCGCCGTGCTGATTGACGACGCCGTCGAACCGGAAGAAGACGATCTTCTGGAAGTCGAAGACGAGGTCGAAGAGGAACGGGTTCACGACGATTCGGAAGAACTCGAAATGTGGATGCGGCAGACGCGCCGCGCCCAATTGCTGACCCCCGAGCAGGAGGTCCACCTTGCCCGCCGCGTGCAGGAGGGCGACATGGAGGCCAAGCGGATTCTGATCGAATCCAACCTTCGCCTCGTCGTCAGCATCGCCAAGAAGTACAACGCCCGCGGCATCCCGCTCGCGGACCTTATTCAAGAGGGCAACCTGGGCCTAATTCGCGCCGTCGAGAAGTTCGACTGGCGCAAGGGTTTTCGCTTTTCGACCTATGCCACGTGGTGGATTCGTCGCGCGATCGCCCGCGCCATCATCAACCAGGGCCGCACGATCCGCATCCCGGTCTACGTCGCCGAACTCATCAACAAGGTTGTCAAGACGGCCTCTCGTCTCCAGCAAGAGCTTCAGCGCGAAGCGACCGAGGAAGAGATTTCGAGCGAAGTGGATTTGACGGTGGACCGCGTCCGCGAGATGATGCGCGTCGCCGTCGAACCGATCTCCCTTGAGACGCCCGTCGGCGAGAAGGACAACAGCTCGATCGGGGATTTCGTGCAGTCGAAAAACATGCCGAACCCGACCGACGTCACCTGGAACCTCATCCGGCGCGAGGAGATCGACGGCATTCTCGGGCGGCTGACCTCGCGCGAGCGCGACGTGGTCCGCTTGCGGTTCGGTCTGGACGACGGTCGCTCGCGAACGCTCGAGGAGGTCGGTTCCGAGC
Source organism: Fimbriimonadaceae bacterium (assembly GCA_026129685.1). Classification (GTDB taxonomy): domain Bacteria; phylum Armatimonadota; class Fimbriimonadia; order Fimbriimonadales; family Fimbriimonadaceae; genus UBA2387. Next base: position 116,121 of record JAHCHO010000006.1, on the reverse strand, counting down.
TCAACGTCACCCGTGAGCGGGTCCGCCAAATCGAGCTGCGAGCCATGAAGAAGCTGCGCCATATCGGCCAAGAACTGACCGCGCAGGGCTTCATGATCACCGCGTCCCCGCAGGGCTGACGTCGGTCTTGCCCCAAGGAAACGGCCCCGCCAAGTCTGGCGGGGCCGTTTCGCCTTATCCGATGAGCCCGCGCCGAGCTCTGCCGACTCCAGGGAAGACGCTGGAAGGGTCGGCCAACCCCATCCGGGTCTCCAGCACTTCGGCGAGCACCTCGCGATAGTCGGTCGTCACGCGCAGGTCGCCCGGCTCCTCGAGTTGAGTCGGCTCCAAGCCGGGCCAATCCGCGATCACGCGGCCGCCGCGCACGCCGCCTCCCAGCACGAACGCGAAGGACCCGCGCCCGTGGTCGGTGCCCAATCCCTGGTTTTCGCGCAAGCGTCGTCCGAACTCGGTCATGACCACCACGTTGACGCGTTGCATCCGCGCGGGACCCAGGTCGTCCACGAACGCCCGAAGGGTGAGGGCCAACTCGGACGACAACCCCGTCATCCAGCCTTCCGTCGCGCCTTGGGCAACGTGGGTGTCCCAGCCGTCCTTGTCCACGAACGCCGTCTCGACGCCGACGTCCGCCTTGAGGAGCATGGCGACCTGGCGCATGGCTTGGCCGACGTCCGTGGGCGGGTAGTCGGCCCCGCCCTCGGGTCGGTACGCGGCGGGATCGAGTCGGTTGAGAGCCTTGAGCACGTGCAGCGTCTCCGCCCCCGCTTGGCCGACCTCGTCCGGTCCGTTCGCGTACAACCGCCCGAGCGCCTCGACGAAGGCGTCCGAGGACAGGTCCTTCAACGGGGACGAGATGCGATAGCGGTCGAGCGACGGGATCGTCGTCGCGTGGCTCGCCCCCCGGACGATGTCCGGAGTGGTCGCGCCCATCGCCACCGCCCGCAACGGGCTGTTGGAGCGGGCGGGCGTCGCCTCGAGGAAGCGCGCCATCCAACCCGAGGGCAGGGAGTGCGGGTTTCGGTACAGGCCACGCTCCATCGCCGCCATCGCCTCGAAATGCGATCGGGACCGATCTCCCGACCCGACGGCGTGCAGCACGGCCAACGTTCCGGCTTCGTAGAGCGGCAGGATCGCCCCCATCGAAGGGTGCAGTCCAAAGAAACCATCGAGGTCGAGCAACCGATTCGCCGTCGCCGTTCGCCCGTCTCGGGGCGGCGCGATCGCCAAGGAGGGTCGTTCGCGGTAGTATGCGTCTTCGCCATAAGGGGCGACGAGGTTCAGCCCGTCCGCCCCGCCGCGCAGGAACAGCATCACGAACGCGTTGCCCTCGCGCGGTCCGCCGGCGACCGCCAACTGCGCCAAGGCCGAGCGCCGGCCCAGCCACCCGAGGGCTCCGATCGCGGTTACAATGAGCACCCCGCGTCGGCTCACCGAGCAACTCGCCTCGTCGTCGAACGTTCGGCCTCGCTCCCACGTTCGGTAGCCCTCGCAGTCGCGCCGTTCGCTCATCGCCATTGGTACTCCGGTGCGGACAGGGCCATCGCCACGGCCTGCCGGGTGTCGTGCCCCCGGAGCCAGGCGGGCGCGGGGGTCCCGGTGATCTGCTCCCAGACGGCGGCCGGGCCGCCCGGCCAGGCCTGTTCCAGCCCTTCCCATTCGATCGTGGTGCCCGCGATCTGGTCGCCCGCCAAGGCAAGCGCATAGTTCCATCGCGCAAGGAAGGTTCCCGTCCAGGCCGCCGTCCGGTCCGGATAGCCGTCCGGCATCGGCCATTCGTGGAGGGGTTGCCCCATCTCCCGCAGGTGGCCTCCGACCGCCCGGCCGTCCGTGTCGGCGTAGAGCGCCCGCAACGAGGAGACCACCAGATCGAACGGACGCTTTACGATCGGCGGTCCGTCGAGGATCGCGTCGGAAGACAGGACGGGGCGTAGGACGGCCTTGATGTCGCCACCGGTTCTACGATAGGCTCGCGCCGCCTCGTCTTCGACCTGCGCCGCCGCCTCGCCCAGGAAGTAGCGCCCGATCTTCCGCGCCACGAAACGCGCGCAGGACGGGTGCGACGTCAGGATGTCCAGCACCCTTTCTCCGTCCGCCATGCCGCCCTTGGCGGGTATGCGCTGTCCGAGCACGACTTTGGGGCCGTCGTCGTGAACGTTGGGATCGAAACGGAAGTGACCGCGCGCCACCGGCGTCTTGCCTGTGGCGATCTGAACCAGCGGCGGCGCCTGCTCGTAGGTCCAGCCGGTGAAGCATCGGGCGACCTCCATCACGTCTCGTTGGGTGTAGCCACCGTCCACCCCGAGGGTATGGAGCTCCATCAACTCGCGCGCGTAGTTCTCGTTGGGTACGCCCTTGCGATTGACCTGATTGTCCAGATAGCCGAGCATCGCTGGGCTCCTGGCGCTCGCCTTCACCAGGTCGGGAAAGGAGCCGAGAGCATGGGTGCGGATCACCTCGAGGTCGTCCCTACCCTTGAGGAACTTGCCCCGCGCCTTGGGGACGTAGATGCTGAAGTGGTTGGTCCAGAGGTCCACCATGCGCTCGCGCAACTGGTTGGGGCTGTACACGGCGCGGAGCAACGCCGACTGTTGAAGTTGCTCGAGAATGCGAGGTTCCGGGAGGTCGCCCAACTCGTAACCGTCCAGGCGCACCACGTCGAGGCGGTTCAGCTTGGCTCGCAAGACCCACGGTTCCTCCCGATCCGCCCGCAGTTGCTCCTCGACGTAGCCGTCTCGACCCAACGCGGCAAGGCGGGATTGCTCGGGCGCCGTCGCGCCGAAGGCGATGCGATCGAACAGACGTCGATCGGGCCCTCTGACGGCGGGCGTCGGCTCGTTCGGGGGGCGAACCCCCACCACCCGGTCGATCGCCTGATTGCAGCCGCTCAGGGCAGAAACCCCGGCCGCCGCGAGCCCGATCGTTAGGAGGTCGCGCCGCTTGAGTCCGGTCGTGTGATCGATGTCCATCGGGACTAGGCCGTTTCCACCCGTACGGTGACCTTCCGGGGGCCGCGAACGGCCTTCCAGCCGGCGCCGACCGCGACGCTCAGAAGAATCGGGGTGAACAAGAACCAGCCGAGGAAGGGAAGCCAACAGGCGACGATCAGTACCGCCGCGCCGCGCGAAAACGCCTGGTACGCGTTCACCGTGTCGACCTCTTGGAGGTGGGCTCCCACCAAGCTCGCGACCGAAGCCAATCCGAAGGAGGCGACGAAGAACAGCCCGAAGAGAAGGACCGCGCCAAGGACCTTGGCCAGGGGCGCGGTGGCGTTGGCCAAGACGAGCGCGAGCGCCACCGTCGTCACCGTTTCGATCAATCCCACCACCAGGGTTCGGCCCGGGGCGGCCGAGAGCGCGTCCTGCCCCTGCCGCACGCGCCGAGGGAAGAGGGCGGCCAAAGCGACCATCGCCGCCCATGTCGAGAGCGAGATCAGGAAGATCGCGGCGATCACCGCGAGCACGTCACCGGAAACGACCATAGGAACCTCCGCGAAGCACTCTAAGATAGGTTGGGTTCGGTACGGCCGTGTGCGCAAAGTCCCGAAACCCGGCCGGACTCAGTCTGTCACGGTTGGGTCGCCCGGTACGAGCACTCGGAGGACCTGACCCCGGATTTCCAGATCGAGCGGGGTCCGGCCCAGCGGCTCGCCGTCCACGATGATCCGCTTCTGCGGGAGGGACGTCACCTTGGCCCACGCCGCGTCGCAGGACCAGACCTCGTCGAGCAGGGTGTGCCGACCCGTCAGAAGCCCGAAGCCGAATCGAACCAGGCCGACCCGATCCGTTTCGTCCAGGGCGTACAGCGAGAGCATGCCGTCCGAGTTGGACGACGTGCGGCTCACTCGAAACGGCCCGGCGTGGGCGCGCCCTGCCGCCGCCACGAACAGAAGCGCCGACCCGGAGTAGCCGACCCTCTCGACCGTTACCTCGAGCGCGAAGGGACGAAGCTCGCGAAGGGACCGAAGGACGGCCGGCAGGTAGGCCACTCGACCCCAATGACTCTTCATCCGCCTCGGGAGATACTTGACGATCAGCGCGGTCAGCCCGATCGTGGCGACGTTCACGAAGCCCCGGCCGTTGGCCATCCCCATGTCGATCGGTTCGACGGTGGCGGAGGCCAACGCCCGAGCCATCCGCTGGGTACCCGGCGGGATTCCGAGGTCGGTGGCCCACGCGTTCCCGGTTCCCAAAGGGATGACCGCCATCACCGAGGACGATCCGGCGATCCGCTCGGCGGCGAGCCGCTGGGTGCCGTCGCCGCCGCCGATGGCGATCAGGGGAGCCGCCTGCGCGAGGTGATCGTCCAGCACCCGCTCGAACTCCCGGCGCTTGCCGGTGATGCGAAAGTCGCGAACGGTGAACCCGACGGACTCCAAGGCCGCCCTGGCTTCCGACGCGCTTCGCGCGCCAGACCGCGACCGACCGTTCACCAGCAGGACGAGATCGCGCGGAGGTTCGGACACAGCCGACCATACCCGCGACGCCGGACCGACGCCGGGTGGCGCGGCGCAGGGCGATCGAACCAACCCGGATACAATGAAAGCATGATCCTCCGGGACATGACCTGGACCGACGTTCGCGACCTGAGCCGATCGTTGGTCGTGCTGATCCCAACCGGATCGCTCGAGCAACACGGTCCCCACCTGCCGTTGTTCACCGACTCGATTCTGGTGACCGCCGTGGCGGAAGGGGTCGAGCGTCGCCTGCCCGAGAAGGTGTTGCTGACCCCCACGCTTTGGCTTGGCGCGTCCGGCCACCACCTCGCGTTTCCGGGCAGCCTTTCCGCCTCGTTCGAGGGCTATGTCGCCGCCGTGAGCGCCGTCGTCGAGTCTCTGATTCCCCACGGCTTCCATCGCTTCTACGTCCTCAACGGGCACGGGGGCAACACGAGTCCGAACGACATCGCGATGCGCGCGCTGAAAGCCCGTCACTTGGAGGCCACCTTCGGCCACTCCGGCTACTTCGCGTTCATCCCGGAGGACGCGTCCGCGAGAATCCTCGAGGGTCCGGCCAAGAAGATGCGCCACGCTTGCGAGGCCGAGACGAGCATGATCCAGCACCTTCGGCCGGATCTGGTCCGCCTGGACCGGCGGGTCGACGACGGCCTTACCTCGGAACCGGCCGTGCAGGGCGTGGTCCATCACTTCGACGAGTGCACCGAGAACGGGGTGTTGGGGTACGCGACGGGGTCTTCGCCCGAGAAGGGCAAGGCTCTGCTCGACCTCGCCTTCGACGGCGTGACCCGGGAGATCGAAACGATCCACGACGGCTACGTTCTCCGCTAGTATTGAGGCGCCGGACGCCGGCCTCGCCCCACGGTGGTTCCCATGCCCAGCCAAGACGACGTTCGACGCATCGCCTCCCGCCTTCCCGGCGCGATCGAGGGAGAAGGCCGGTTCGGGTTCTCCGTGCCGGTCAAGGGTAAGGCCAAGGGCTTCCTGTGGGAGTGGGCGGAGCGCGCGCACCCCAAGAAGCCCAAGGTCCTGAATCCGGGCGTCTTGGCGGTGGTCGTGCCGCATCTCGGGGTCAAGGAGATGTGGCTGAATTCTGGCGTCCCCGGGCTGTTCACGGAACCGCACTACGACGGCTACGCCGCCGTGCTCGTACGGTTGGAAGAGGTCCCGCCCGACGTGCTGGAGGACCTGGTGATCGAAGCGTGGCGCTGCAAAGCCCCGAAAGAGGCGGTAAAGGCGTTCGACGAGGCGTCCGAACCGAGAGCCTAGTAGTCCACGGGGCGAAGGTAGTATTCGCCGATCGCGCTGTTGCTCAGCATCGCCACCGTCGGCGGCCGTCGCTTCCAATGGGACCCTGCGAGACGCTTCCATACGATCTCGACCTCGCTCTCGGGGAACCCAAGTTCCACCACCTTGCGGGGCGGATAGCCCCGGGTCAGAAAGTGCAGGATTCGGTCGGCTCGATGGTAGGTGATGCCGAAGTCGCCTTCGTCGGTCTGGCCCTGCGCGAGGTCGGCGGTGGCGGGTTTCTCCACGATCTGGCTCGGAACCCCCAGGGCGCGCGCCAAGTCCCAGACCTGCGTTTTGAAGAGGTCGCCCAAGGGATTGATGGGAGGCGAGTCGTCCGCGTGCCAGGTGTAGTAGCCCAGCAACCGCTCGGACTTGTTGCCCGTGCCGATCGGCAAGGCCCCCAGCTTCGCCGATTGGTCGAACAGCACGATCATTCGGCTGCGCGCGCAGACGTTTCCGAGCCGATGCGCCGGCGTGTCCGGTTCCTCCGCCAAGTAGCCGTCCACCATGCCGGTGATCGAGATCGTCCGTTCGGGGATGCCGAGGTCGTCCACCACCATGCGGGCGTGATCCAGGCTCTCGCGCGAACTGATGCGGTAGGGCATGCGGATCGCGTGGACGTTCTCCGCGCCGAGCGCGCGTACCGCCAGGTAGGTCGAAACCGCCGAATCCACCCCCCCGCTGAGGCCGATCACCGCCCGCTGGATGCCGCGCCGCCGCACCATCTCGTCGTACACGAAATCGGTCAGCCACTCGACCACCGTCGGGATGTCGAGCGCGAGCAGCCCTTCGTCGTCGGGGTTGAAAGCGGGGGCGCGGTACACGTCCAGCGGCATCGACCCGATTGTACGCCCGAAGCTCTCACTCACGCAGGCGGGCAAGTGTCTTCGTGAACGTCTCGAGCGCCGACTCCGTCGGCGGACCGAACATCGCGACGACGGCGCGTCCGGCGTGTACGACCATCGCCGCGACCCGGTCGGATCCCTCCAAGCGGACCGGCAACGGCCGATCGGCGAACCCGACCTCGTGCCGCCGGGAGGGTGGGGTCGCCTTCAGGATCCGGTCCCGCTCCGCGCCGTACGCCACGAAGATCGCCCGCCGGTAGCCGCTCCAGTGCGGCCAGACGAGCCGACGCCACCGTTCGACGTCTCCGAGGTCGGCGATCCCTCGTCCGACGAGCAACACCGAGGGGTCGTTCGTTTGCAGGGAATGGCCCTCCGCGTCCTCGATGTCCCAGTCCGGAGCGGGGATATCGTGCAAGATGAGCGTTTCGTACCGCGCCCGCCATAGCATCGCTTTATTGTCGCCGAACGCCCCATGAGATCGACCGACGCCCCTCACGAGAAGCCGGAGAACCACCTCCGAACCGTTTGGGCGCTCGCGTGGCCCGCCGTCGCTCTGAACTCCCTCCAGGTGGTGAACATGCTGCTCGATACGGCGTTCGTCGGGCGCCTAGGCCGGGCCTCGCTCACCGCCGTCGGCGGCTCGACGAACGTGATGTTCCTCATGTTCTCCGTTGCGATGGCGGTCGGAACCAGTTCGACCGCCATCGTCAGCCGGTCCTACGGGGCGGAGAAGACGATGCGCCTGAACGCCGCGAACCGGCAGTGCCTCAGCGTGGCGTGGTTGGCGGGACTGATCTCCATGGGGGTCGCTCTCGTCCTGGCCCCGCTGGCCGCCAACCTCCTCTTGCCACCCGACGCGAAACCCGCCATCGACCTGATGGTCCGCTACCTCACGGTCTACGCCTTCGGGCTCCCCGCGATCGCCTTCATCCAGGCCCTCGCCGGGTCGCTTCGGGGGATCGGAGACACGAAGAGCCCGATGGTGGTGTCCGGTCTGCAGATTCTCCTTCACATCGCCCTCAATGTCACGCTGATCTTCCCGGCCCGCGCGGTCGAGTTCGCCGGGCGCACGTTCGCCGTTCCCGGTGCGAACCTGGGCCTGGTGGGGGCCGCCTACGCGCTGACGATCAGCGCTTGGGTCGCCGCCGCCATCTACCTTCTGTGGACCCTTCGGACGCCCTTGGACCGCGCTTGGCTGCCCGTCTGGCCGCGACGGCGCTGGACCCACCGCATCGTGGCGATCGGGGCGCCCGCCGCCCTGATGTCCGTCATCCGGGTCGCCTCGCTCTGGATGTTCACCTATGCGCTCAAACTGGTTCCGAACGGCGACGCGGCGATCGGGGCGATGAGCGCCGGCTTTCGCATCGAGTCCATCATGTTCATGCCCGCCTTTGGGCTTTCCGTCGCGGCGGGAGCACTGGTCGGGCAGAGCCTCGGGATGCGGCGTCCGGACCGGGCGCAAAGGCTGGCGTGGGTGGCGTCGCACAGCGCGGGCGTCGTGATCGGCGTCGTTTCGGTCTTCGTCTTCCTTGGGGCGCCGTGGATCGCGGGGACCCTCGTGCCGAAGGACCGGGTGACGGCGGGGATTATCGTCGACTTCCTTCGCTACATCTGCGTCACCGAGATTCTGTTCGGTTACGCGATGGTGCTGATCGGCGCGATGCAGGGGGCAGGCGACACCGTACGCCCAATGTGGATCGCGATCATCGCCATGTGGGGACTGCGCGTGCCCCTGGCGTTCTTCTTCGCCCTCGGACTTCGGATGGGCGCGTCCGGCGCCTGGCTCGCGATGAGCGCGACCCAGGCGGTCCAAGGCGTCCTCACGGTCGTCCTGTTCAGGCGGGGCGACTGGAAGTCGGTGCGACTCTAGCGAATGCCGAGCGTGTCCGAGCGCCGCTGTTCAGCACGGGCTCGCACCCTTGACACCCCGAAAGTGCCGAGCGATATAATCGCGCGCATGCGAAACGAGACGCCGACGGTGGGGCACGGGACACGGCTGGGTGTGGTCCGTCTGCTCCTGGCCGTGTTCTGCTGTGTGATGACGGCTTGTGGCGAGTCGCAGTCGGGTCGTGTGTGGGGGTGGGGCAACAACTACTGGTACCAACTCGGGGTCGGCCTCGGCTTGGTATACCGCTTGCCGGCTCAAGCGGCCGAATTGCAGGACGTGGTCGCCGTCCGCGTGGGGGACAGCCATAGCCTGGCACTCCGCCGCGATGGCACCGTCTGGGCATGGGGGGCCAACGATTGCGGTCAGCTCGGCGACGGTACCACCTTCGGATTCCGCTTGGTTCCGGGACCGGTTCCCGGGATGGCCAACGTGGTTTCCGTCGATAGAGGGTTTTCCTTTAGCATGCTCTGCGGAGCGACGGTACCGTATGGACGTGGGGTATCAACGGCTACGCTCAACTCGGAGACGGGACGACCGATATTCGCTTAGCGCCCGTTCGGACCGCGAACCTGACCAATGTGGTCGCGATAGCGGCGGGTGGGTACCACGGTCTGGCGTTGCGGAGCGACGGCACCGTATGTGCGTGGGGCTATAACGGTTACGGTCAACTCGGAGACGGCACGACCACCGACCGATCGCTACCCGTCCAAGTCCAGAATCTGACCGACGTGGTCGCGATCAGTGCGGGAACCTTTCATAACCTCGTCCTGCGCCGCGACGGCACCGTATGGGCGTGGGGCTGGAACATCTTCGGTCAACTCGGAGACGGCACGACCACCGACCGATCGTTACCCGTCCAGGTCCAGAATTTGGCGAGCGTGGCCAAAGTTCGGGCAAATGAGTACAACTCCTTCGCCGTGCACAGCGATGGCAGCGTTTCGGCGTGGGGCGACAATTATCTGGCCGTGCGAGATCGTATACCAGTCAAGATTCGGTCGCTGAGGAACGTGGTCGAGGTCGATGGCGGTAAGTTGCACGGCCTCGCATTGCGGAGCGATGGCACGTTCTGGGCGTGGGGCTTGAACAACTTCGGTCAACTCGGAGACGGCACGTCAACCCACCGGCTAACCCCCGTTCGGGTCCAAACCCCTGTGAGGTTTGCCTCGATTTCCGCAGGTGACGTAAGCAGCCTTGCCGTTGCTGGACCACCCCCGCCGAGTTACGCGTGGGCCTGGGGCATGAACGGCGACTACCAACTTGGGGACGGCACGCTTCAGAATCGCGAAACCCCCGTCCTGACCACGGGTCTTGCCGATAAGACCGCCGTTTCCGGCGGAGGCGGGCACAGCCTCGCGCTGCGGGACGACGGGACGGTGTGGGCTTGGGGACGGAACGAAGCGGGCCAACTCGGAAACGGCTCGATCGCCGCCGGCGAGGTGCCGGTGCAAACTCAAGGCCTCATCGACGTGGTCGCGATCGCGGCCGGGGGCACGCACAGTCTGGCCCTGAAAAGGGACGGCACCGTCTGGGCCTGGGGGTCCAACGACTACGGCCAGCTCGGCGACGGTACCACGACGAACAGCCTGATCCCCGTGCAGACTCAGGGTCTGGCCGATGTGGTCGCGATCGCTGCAGGCGGGTCGCACAGCCTTGCCTTGAGGGGCGATGGCACCGTATGGGCGTGGGGCTGGAACGAAGAGGGCCAACTTGGAGACGGGTCGGGCGAGACCTACCGCGCCACCCCGGTTCAGGTCCAAGGCCTCGTCGATGTGACCGCCCTCGCAGCCGGTTACGCCCACAGTCTGGCCCTGCTAAAGGACGGTACAGTGTCGGCCTGGGGAATCAACGGTTTCGGACAACTTGGTGACGGCACCAGTGTCCGCCGACCGACTCCCGTGCCGACGCAGTCGCTGGCCGAAGTCATTGCGATTTCGGCGGGAGTGTCCCATAGCCTTGCCGTGAGGTCGGACGGCACGGTCTGGGCCTGGGGCCGAAACAGCGAAGGTCAACTGGGAGACGGCTCGGGCACCAATCGCGCGATCCCGACCCAGACCGCAGGGTTGACGGGTGCCGTTACCGTGGCGGCGGGCGCGTACCACAGTCTGGCCTTGGCTGGTGACGGGACGGTCTGGGGGTGGGGAGCCAACTCCGGGCACCAACTCGGGGACGGGACGGCGACGACGAGGTTGCTGCCCGTCAGAGCCCATGGACTCCGGGGCGCCGTGACCATCGCGGCCGGCTACTGGCACAGTCTTGCGACCCAAGGACCTTTGATGTCCGGCTCGGTCTCGCTTCAGGATGTGGCCGATCCGAACGGGATCTTCGTGACGATCGTCGCGAAGAACGCTTCGTCCGGCGAGGAGTATGGTCCCTATCTTCTGCCGTTGGACCCTCTGGGCGAGTTTGCCACGCCTTCGATCTTGCCGCCCGGTTCGTACACCTTCACGGCGAGGGGCCCGTCGTGGCTGGGTCGAACCGATGGTCCGTTCAACGTCACGGCGACGGGGATCTCCGGACTATCGTTCGACCTCTTCAACGGCGACGCGAACGGGGACAATTCGGTGAACATCCAGGACTTCCTGATTCTGCGGGGGGCGTTTGGTTCTTCGGCCGGTTCATGGAACTGGGACGTCCGTGCCGACTTCAACCGAAGCGGAACGGTGAACGTTCAGGACTTCCTCATCTTGCGGAAGAACTTCGGCAGAAGCGGCACCTGACGTCCCATCTCCCTGGATCTGGTACAATCAACGTCAACTCCGTAGACAGCGGGTGGCCAGCCTAAACGGTTCCCAGACGGGATCGGCCTGCCGAGGGGCGCGACAAACAGGTTTCAACGCTTTGCGATGGGACTCGCGCGACCTTCGGCGCGAGTCCCATCGTCGTTCCGAGGTCGGCGCCTCGTTGCCTGCGGTCGGAAGAACCGCAATGCCGACTTCAGAAAAAGCGAAAGTCATCGAGCAAGCGAAAGCGTGGTACTCGGGTTCCGTGGGGGTCGTCTTTGCCGACTACCGCGGTCTGAAAGTCCACGAGGTCCAGGCCCTTCGCGCGCAGCTTCGGGACAAAGGCGGCGAGATTCACGTGCTGAAGAACACGCTGTTCCGCATCGCGGCGGGGGACGACGCCGCCAAGATGCCCAGCGACCTCTTCCACGGGCCCACCGCCGTCGCCTTCGTTCACAAGAACGAAACCGAATGCGCCAAGACGCTGGTCGATTTCGCCAAATCGAGCAAGAAGCTCGTCGTCAAAGGCGGTTTCTTCAGCGGACGTAGCTTCACCGGCGCGGACGTCGAGAGCCTCTCCAAGCTGCCCCCGCGGGATCAGCTTATCGCCCAGGTCATCGGTGCGGTCGCCGCGCCGCTCTCCGCCCTGGTCGGAACCGTCGAGGCGATCTACGCCCAACCCATCCGGACCATCTACGCCGCCGCCGACAAGGCGAACGAAGGAACCGCTCCGGCCGAGTGATCGGCCCCCGACCCAAGATTTGAACCCTCAGGAGATTCCCCAACACCATGTCGAAGATCGCCGATATCGTTGAATCGATCGCCGGGCTTACCGCGCTCGAACTGTCCGAACTCAAAACCGCCCTTGAGGAGAAGTTCGGCGTCACCGCCGCCGCTCCGATGATGGGCATGCCCATGATGATGCCGGGCGCCGCCGCCGAAGCCCCCGTCGAAGAGGAGAAGACCGAGTTCGACGTCGTCCTCGTCGAGGCCGGCGCGCAGAAGCTCCAGGTCATCAAGGTCGTCCGCGAACTCACGGGCCTCGGCCTCAAGGAAGCGAAGGACCTCGTGGACGGCGCGCCCAACAAGGTCAAGGAAGGCACCAACAAGGCCGACGCCGAGTCCGTCAAGGCGAAGCTCGAAGAGGTTGGCGCGAAGATCGAGATCAAGTAACTCGCCGTCGGGCGCGTGCTCGTCGCCGGGCGACGGACCCTCGTCCGTCGCCCGGTCGCCGTTTGTCGGACCGACGTTCGCGCTTCGTGCCACACTGCCCGAATGGACGCCCTTCCCGAGTACGCGGTCAAGAACCGTGAGGCCTGGACCTCGTTCAGCGTCGGCTTCGCCGAACCCGGTCGGCGCGCTTGGACCCAGCCCGAGATCACCTGGGGCGTGTGGGAGGTGCCCGAGACGAAGGCCCGCGCGTTCGAGGGCATCGATCTTGCGGGAAAGGACGTGATCGAGCTGGGCTGCGGCACCGCCTACTTCTCCGCCTGGATGGCCCGCGCGGGCGCACGCCCGGTCGGCATCGACGTGACCCCCGCCCAGCTCGCGAACGCGCGCGCGTACCAGGCGGAGTTCGGGTTGGAGTTTCCCTTGCTCGAGGGCAACGCGGAAGCGGTGCCTTACCCCGACGCGAGCTTCGACGTCGCGATCAGCGAATACGGGGCGAGCCTCTGGTGCGATCCCGACCGCTGGATCGCGGAGGCGTCCCGCCTTCTTCGCCCGGGCGGCTGGCTGGTCTTTCTCCGCAACAGCACGATCCAGACCTTGTGCATGCCCGACTCCGGCGAGGTCTCGGAACGGCTGGTGCGGGACTGGTTCGGTCTGCGCCGCCTCGATTGGGAGGACGACGGTTCGGTCGAGTTCCACGTCCCAACCGGCGAGATGATCCGCGTCCTGCGGTCGAACGGGTTCGAGATCGACGCCCTTATCGAACTGCAGGCCCCGCCGGAGGCTTCGGAAACCAAGTTCTTCGTGAAGGCGGAGTGGGCCAAGCGTTGGCCGTCCGAGGAAGTCTGGCGCGCGCGCAAGAAGTAGTCGGATCGGCCGCCGGTTAGCGGGGAACCCGAAGCCCCGGCCCGGTGTTTAGCACCTCGAACGGAGGCGGCCCGGACGCGGGCACGTATAATCACAAGCCGTGAGCCAAACGCTCCTCAATCGTATTCTCATGCTCCTCGCGTTCGCGGGGATTTTTGTGGCGGGGGTCCTGAGCCTCGGCCACGTGCTGAACGCGTCCGTCCCCTGCGGCGTCAACTCCCACGGTTGCGAGACGGTGGCAATGCACCCGACCTCCAAGTGGTTCGGCGTCCCCGTCGCCTTCGTCGGGCTGGCCGGGTACGCGTTCTTCGCCGTGCTCGCCCTGTTGCGGATTTTGCGCCCCGACAACGGCCCCCGCCTCGGCGGCCTCGGGCTCGCCGCCTCCGGCGTCGGCACCCTGGTCAGCCTATGGCTCTCCTATGTCGCCCTAACGGAAATCAAGGCGACGTGCCCCTGGTGCCTGTCCTCCGCCGCGATCATGTCCCTTACCTTCGTGGTCTACGCGATCGCGATGCAACGCTACGCTCGGGGGGCGGACGAGGTCCCGGCGGAATCGAAGTTCGACCGCTACGCCTTCCTCGCCCTCCTCATCGTCGCCCTCGGCGGGGTGGGCGTCGAAGCGGGCGGCATGCGCGACAAGGCGGGCAAGACCGGCCTTTCCAGCGCCGCTCTCGAGAAGCTCGATCTCTCGCTCATCGCCCCGCAGACCGCGCCGGAGGACGGCAAGACGAGCCTGCACGTGGCGGGCAACGCGGACGCGCCGGTGACGATCGTCGAGTTCGCCGACATCTTCTGCCCCCACTGCCGCGACCACTACGCCGAGACGAAGGACCTCGCCGTCAAGAGCGACGGCAAGGTGCGGCTGGTCTACCGTCACTTCCCCCTCTTCAACACCGAAGGGCACGAACTCAGCCTCCCCGCCGCGATCATCGCCGAATGGTGCGGGAGACAGGGCAAGTTCTGGGACTACATGGACGTCGTGATGCAGGCCGAGACCGAGCAGGTCAAGTCGGACGAAGGGTTGCTCAAGGTGGTCGAGATGATCGGACTCGACCGGACGGAAGCGCGCAAGATCGCCGGGCAGGCCGAGGGCGCCGCCTTTGATCTGGTCTACCGGGACATCGAGTTGGGGAACCTGGCGGGCATCCAGAGCACCCCCACCTACCTCGTGTTCGCGCCGGGACAGAAGCCGGAGGCGGCGACGCCCCTGACCCTCAAGGAGATCGTGGACCGCAAGGTCGCCGCCTTGAAGAATGGCTCATAGCCCGGCGGACGGTCCCGTTCTCGTCGCCATGTCCGGCGGGGTGGACAGCAGCGTCGCCGCCGGGCTCTTGGTCCGGCGCGGCTACGACGTCGTCGGCGTGACCCTCCAGATCTGGCAGGAGTCGCAGACCGATCCTCGGCACGCCGGGTGTTGTTCGCTCGGCGCGGTCGAGGACGCGCGCCGCGTGGCCCGTTCGCTCGGCATCCCGTACTACGTGCTGAACTTCCGGGAGGAGTTTCGCGCCAAGGTGATCGAGGACTTCGTCGCCGAGTACGAACGGGGCCGTACGCCCAACCCGTGCGTCCAGTGCAACAAGCACATCAAGTTCGACATGTTGCTGGGCAAAATGCGCGAACTGGGTTGCGCGCGCCTTGTCACCGGCCACTACGCCCGCATTCGGCACGACCGCTCGACGGGCCGCTTCCGCCTGCTTCGCTCTCGTGCGGGGACCAAGGACCAGAGCTACGTGCTGTACATGCTCGATCAGGAGCAGTTGTCCCAGGTGTGGTTCCCCCTCGGGGAGCTCTCGAGCAAGGACGAAGCGCGCCAAGTCGCCCGCGACCTGGGCTTGGCGGTGGCCGAGAAGCCGGAGTCGCAGGAAATCTGCTTCGTGAACGAGGCCGGCGGCTACCGCGAGTTCCTTCGCAAGCGTCGCCCCGAGATGTTCGAGGGCGGAGACGTGGTGGACTCCACGGGCCGGGTCGTCGCCCATCACGAAGGGGTCGCAGACTTCACCATCGGACAACGACGAGGCATCGGGGTTTCGACGGGCCGGCCACTGTACGTGATCGGCCTTGACCCCGTGCGGCGCACGGTGGCGGTGGGTTCGCGGGACGAACTTCTGCGTCGCGAGGTCCGTGTTGGGGACGTCGCCTGGGGCCTTCGCGCCCCGGAAAGACCCATTCGCGTCGAGGCCAAGATCCGCTACAACATGCCGGCCCGTCGCGCCACCCTGCACCCCGAGAACCCCGCGCGTCTGGTTTTCGACGAGCCGGTCAGCGCCGTCACTCCCGGCCAGATCGCGGTCGCCTATCGCGGCCAGACTTTGGCGATGGGCGGCACCATCCTCGGCTGAGGCGCGGTAACGTTCGCTCATGCCGCGCCTCCAGTCGCCCGTCTCCGCCTCCGCACCCGGCCGATGCGGCATCGTCGGCAACCCGAGCGATATCTACGGCGGTTTCGTCGTCTCCTGCTCGGTTCCCGACCGCGCCGTCTGTCGCCTCGAGCCCGTCGCCGAGGACGTTCTTCCGGAGGATCGGCTTCTGTGGGACGCTGCGACCGCGCGCTACCCGGCCTCCGGGGTTCGCGTGATGTGGGAGACCGCCATCCCCCGATCCCAGGGCTTGTCCGGCTCCACCGCCCTTCTTGCCGCGACCCTGGTCTGCTTGCGCTCGGTTCACGGGAACCCGCCCGATCTTGGCTCGGTCGAGGGCCGCACCGCCTTCGGCGAGGAGTTGCGCGACGTCGAGTGCGTTCAGGCGGGCATCGTCGGCGGCTACCAGGACTCCCAAATGATCGCGCACGGGGGACTTCAGGCGATGGACTTTGCCGGCAAGCACCCCGCGCATCCTGGGCCCCCGCCCCGGGTGACCGCCCTGGAACCGCCCTCGTTGCCCTTCCTCCTCGTCTCGACCGGAGTCGAGCGCCTGAGCGGGTCGGTCCACGGTCCGATTCGCGAGCGCTGGTTGCGCGGCGATCGGGAGGTCGTCGATCGGATGAATCGGGTCACCGAACTTGGCAGACTGGGCGCCCGCGCCCTTCAGAACGGTGACTGGCCGGCGCTTGGGGAGGCGATGACCGAGAACCATGCGCTCGTCGCCGCCCTCGGCGGATCGGGCGAGGCGATCGACGCGCTCATTGCCGCCTGCCGCGCGGAAGGGGCGGTTGCCGCCAAACTGGCGGGCGCCGGGCTCGGCGGCACCGTCATCGCGTTGACCGAAAACCCGGAAGACCTCGAGGCGCGCCTTCGACGACGGGGGTATGCCCGCTTCCTTCGGCCCGCCCTCGTGCCCGGCGTCACGGCTTCTTCGTGACGGTCTCGGCGACGCTGACCTTCGTCACGTTGCCTTCGCGCGTGACGCCGATCATCGCCTGGCCGCCGCCCTTCGCCGTGCCGATCACCGCCGTCGTTCCAGCCGTCGACGTCACCGTCGGGTCCTTGAGTTGTGCCTTGTAGTAATCGGCGACCTTGTCCACCGCGTCGCCGGTTTCCAGCATGACGCCAAACTGCGTCTGGTCGCCCATCGTCACTTTTCCTCCGTCCTTGCGGGCGGCGCCGGGGTAGAGGGGCACCGTCATGCCAGAGAGGTCGGCGTTTTTTCCCGCCTCCCACGTCTGCTCCCCGTCTTTGCCCTCGACCTTCATCTTGAACTCGTCGCCCTTTTGCTCGACGGTGGTCTTGCCTTCGGGGGTTTCGGCGGTCGTCACTTGGGTGCCGTCCGACTTTGTTTCGGTCTTCGCGTTCACGTCTCCCGCCTTCACCTCGGTCTTGGCGGTGGCTTCATCTTTGGTGGCGCCCCCGCCGCTGCACCCAACGAGGCAGACGACGACGAGCGAAGCGATGAGAAAGGAGACCGTGCGCATGCCTCCATTGTATCGGACGCGCCGCGCGATCGCCGGACGATTGGTGAAAGGGATCAGCGGGGGTCGCCCGAGCGACCGAAGTTGGCCCGCAGAAGCAGGAAATCGGGAATGCCGACGGCCCCGTCCCCGTTGAGGTCGGCGTTCGGGTTCCAGTTGGGGTCCGTCGAGGCCGAACCAAAGGCCGCCCGGAGGGCAACAAAGTCGGCGATGTTCACGGTGTTGTCGTTCGTTACGTCGCCCGCCCGGATCGCCAGGTCTCCCAAGTCTGTGGCGACCCCTCCCACCAGGTTGACCCCGCGCACGCGCACCGCCAGCCAGTTCTCGCCCTTGATCCACAGGTCGCTCGGGCCATAGCCGGGCGCGAGCACCTCGTTCACGGTCCACGGGGTGCACCACGGGACGAGCACGGTCCGATCGGGTCCGCCGCCGGCCACTTGCAGCGCGATCGTCAGCGGGACTCGTGATGCACCGGCGTGCCCTCCGGGCTTTGGTGTGAAGCGGAGGACGGCTCGAGAGAGGTCGTCGAACGCCCGGGTGTAGTCGTGACCCGAATCCGCGCGCAGGCTGAAGGGCGTGGTGCCGTTCGCCTCGGGGACGATGCGCAGGCCCATCCGTTGGCTCCCGGACAACCCCATGAACCGATAGTGGACTCCGTCTCCCGGGCCGGCCGTCGTCACCACGGAGTAGTGCATGTCGAGGTTGAGGTGGCCTCCGGACGGCACGACGACCGTTCCCTCGTAGAGAACCTCGCCTTGGCGGGCGTCCTTCCACGGGCGCGTCAGACTGTTCTCACCCTCGGAATACGCGGCCGTGAACCCGGCGCCCGACCCGGGTGTCAGGGAGGTGTACTGGTTCAGCCCCGCCGAGATGTCTGGGAGCCGACCGATGTTGTACCGCGTGAAATGAAAGTCCCACGTGGCGACCACCCGAACCCGGATCGTGGCTTCGGCACCGCTTGGGCCCAGCACCTCGATGCGGTCGACCACTCCGGTCGACGCCTCGCAGTTGGACCCCTCGCTCGGGCTGACGTTGCCGACCTCCGCGTTGACCGACTGATGGGCGAACATGGCGGAGGCGCCGCCCTGGGTGAGAAGGGAGAACAGCGGCCAATCGTTCGTCCAGGAGAAGCCCACCGACGCGACCTCGCCCTCCAGGCTCTTCTGATCGTGGAATCGCGTCGGCGGCAGGAACGGGTAGCCCAACGTGTTGTTTTGGGCGCCCGCCGAAAGCTCGAGGTCGGCGGTGATCGCCGATTGGCCTCCCGCGATGCCGCTGCCCAGCAGCAAGCAAGCGCACGCCGCCAGCCGGTCGGAGCGTCCTGGGCTTAGGAGGCGCATTGGGGACCTCGCCATGGAACGATGGTAGCGGAGACCGCGCGAGAATGCAAGACTCGTTCGTTAGAAACGAGGCGCCGGGGGCGGCCCCGCTCAGCCGACCGTAACCCGCCGACCCGTCGTCGCCGATTCGTACGCCGCGAACACCATCGCCAGGCTCTTGATGTTGTCGTGGCACTCCCCGTTCGGCGTCGCCCCGGTCTCCAGCGCCCGCAGGAACTCGATCAGCGATCCCTCGATCCCGCCCGCCACGGTCGGCACGTCCCCCTCGATCGCTTTCGTGATCGAATGGAAGCCTCCCGGACCCGTCACCTTCTCGGCTCGTGGGGCCCGGTGGCCGTCCCAGCAGGCCGTCCCCCCGCGCCCGACCGCTCTCCATTCCGACTCCCACGAGGTGTGCATGCCTTCCGCGCACCAACTCCCTCGGTAGGTGTACCGCAACCCACCCGTCATCTCGTACAAGGCCACCGTGCAGGCGTTGCCCGCGTACCAGCTCCACGAGGGGTTGAACTCCTCGCAGTACACCGTCACCGCGTCCGCGCCCGTCAGGTACCGCGCCGCGTCCACCGTGTGGATAGCCATATCGAGCAGAAGCGGGCTCGGCATGGCGTCCCGGAAGCCGCCGAAGTGCGCCCCGATGTAGAAGTCCGAATTGAGGATTTCGGGCGCGCCGCAAACGTCGCGGATCAGGTCGCGGTAGCCCGTCAGGCGTCCGTCGTACCTTCGGCTTTGGCTCACCATGTACAACCGGCCGGCGGCCTCGGCCGCCGCGACCATCGCCCGGGCGTCGTCCATCGAGGCGGCCATCGGCTTTTCGCCCAGCACGGGCAGCCCCGCTTCCAGCGATTGAACGGTCACCTCCCGGTGCGCCTCCGGCACCGTCACGTCCACCACGAAATCGCCGTTCGCTTCCGCAAGGGCCTTGCCAAGGTCGGTCGCGATCAACGCCCCCGCCACCTCCTCCTCGTCCGCCGCTTTGCGAACCGTCTCTTCCGAGAGGTCCACCCAGGCCGCAATCTCGGTGTCGGGGTGCTTCAAGAGGTTGCGCGCCCACGCCCGTCCCATCCCGCCCGCACCGACCAGAATCGCTCGCTTCGCCATGCTCGGAGGGTACCCACGGACGTCGGGGCCTCCCGGACCCGGCGACGGGTATAATGCGCTCCTGTGAGCAAGAAGCCTCACCCCAAGCCCGCTTGGTGGAAGAACACGTACTTCTGGCTGGCGGCGTTCCTCTTCGTGATCGGCGTCGTCGGTCTGCCCTTTGTGGCGGGCGAAGAGGCCATTCGCGACCCCGGTCAGCGGCGGGAAGGCGGGTTGGCGGTCTTGTACTTCGTCGCGGCGGCGGTGATGGTCGTGAACGGCTGGATCAGCCACACCTTGACCCTCAAGCACTACCGCGAGGAAACGGGCGAGGAATGACGCCCTCCCAGGTTTGAACAACATGGTCTACTGTTCCTGCGGCAAACCCCTCGATAAGGTCCCCAAGTGGCTCGAAGGCGTCACCGTCACCTTCGTCTGCAACAACTGCCCGAACCGGGACTACCAGAACATCGCCCACGCGAAGTTCCCGGCTGAACTGCCCGTAGACGGCGAGGCGCCTGCCGAGCCGCCCAAGAAGTCCGCCGTCAAGAAGTAGGCCCCCGCCCGTACCGCCGAAGGTCCCGAGACCCGGGAACCCGCTGTGCTAGACTCTTGTCGTCTTCAACATGAGTCCTATACGCTCAAGTGGCTTGTCACCGAGAGCGGAAGGGCGGGTAAGATAGGCAAGCAATGGGCAAGACGGTAGGAATCGACTTAGGAACGACCAACTCGGTGGTCGCGGTGATGGAAGGTGGCGAGCCGGTGGTGATCAGCACCGCCGAAGGTTCGCGCACCTGTCCCAGCGTCGTGGCGTTCAAGCAGAACGGCGAGCGCTTGGTCGGGGTGACGGCGAAGCGGCAAGCGGTCGTCAACCCGGAGAACACGGTTTCCAGCATCAAGCGCTTCATGGGCCACAAACTCAGCGAGGTCCGCGCCGAATCCGAGCGCGTCTCGTACAAGGTCAAGGCGGACTCGAAGGGCAACGTCATCGCGGTCGTCCCCGCCGCAGGCAAGGACTTCACCCCCGAGGAGATCAGCGCGATGATCCTCCAGAAGCTCAAGAAGGACGCCGAGGCGTACCTGGGCGAGACGGTGGATCAGGCCGTGATCACCGTTCCCGCCTACTTCAACGACTCGCAGCGCACCGCCACCAAGAACGCGGGCGAGATCGCCGGCCTCAAGGTGTTGCGCATCATCAACGAGCCCACCGCCGCCTCCCTCGCCTACGGGCTGGACAAGAAGGCCAATGAGACGATCCTCGTCTTCGACCTCGGCGGCGGCACCTTCGACGTGTCCATCCTCGACGTCGGCGAAGGCGTTTTCGAGGTCAAATCCACGAGCGGAGACTCCCATCTGGGCGGCGACGACTTCGACCAGAAGATCGTCGAGTGGCTCGTCACCGAGTTCAAGAAGGATCAGGGAGTGGACCTCACCAAAGACCGGAGCGCCCTCCAGCGACTCCGCGAGGCCGCCGAGCGCGCCAAGATCGAACTCAGCACCCAGATGACGACCCAGATCAACCTGCCGTACGTCACTGCGGTGGACAACGAGCCGAAGCATCTTGACTACAACCTCACTCGCGCCCGCTTCGTCGAGCTCTGCGCCGACCTGATGGAGCGGGTCAAGAAGCCCTTCTTCCAAGCCCTCGAGGATGCCGGTCTCAAGACGGGCCAGGTGGACGAGGTGATTCTCGTCGGCGGTTCGACCCGGATGCCGATGGTCCAGGAACTCGTCAAGCAAATGACGGGCAAGGAACCCAACCGATCCGTCAACCCGGACGAGGTCGTCGCCGTCGGCGCGGCGATCCAGGCGGGGGTGCTCGGCGGCGAGGTCAAGGATATCGTCCTCCTCGACGTCACCCCGCTCTCCCTCGGCGTCGAAACCCAGGGGGGTATTTTCGACAAGCTTATCGAGCGCAACACCACCATTCCGACCAAGAAGAGCCGCGTCTACACGACGGCCCAGGACAATCAGCCGGAAGTGGAGATTCACATTCTCCAGGGCGAGCGTCCGCTGGCCCGCGACAACAAGAGCCTGGGCCGGTTCCATCTTGGCGGCATTCCCCCCGCGCCCGCCCGCATTCCGCAGATCGAGGTCACCTTCGACATCGACGCCAACGGCATCCTCCACGTGAGCGCCCAGGACAAGGCCACCGGCACGAAGCAGAGCATCACGATCACCGGCTCCGGCAACCTGAACCGCAACGAGATCGAGAACATGGTGCGCGAGGCGGAGGCCAACGCGGAGGCCGATCGGCAGGCCCAGGAGTTCGCCGAACTCAAGAACAACGCCGACCACATGGCCTACAACACGGAAAAGACCCTCCGCGATGCGGGCGACAAGATCGACGAGGCGACCAAAACGCGGGTGCAGGAGAAGATCGCCACCCTGCGCAAGCACATCCACGGAGACGACCGTGACGCCCTCCAGCAGGCGTTCTCCGACCTCGAGTCCGAAACCCACGCCATCGCCCAAAAGCTCTACGAGGCGAGTTCCGCCACCCCGCCCGAGGGGTCGGAAGAACCTCCGGCGGGCGGTTCGGACGACGTCATCGACGCCGAGTTCAAAGAGTCCAAGTAGGACCAGGCGGGCAACGTCGAAACGGCCGGGGCCAAATTCCCCCGGCCGTTTTCATTTTTCAGAGATTCCCAGGGGAATCGTGGAACTTGTCGGGGCGGGCGGCGCTAGAAAGGATCACAGGAATAGTTCGCAACGCAACTATCGCACCATGAAGCACCTACGCACGACCCTCGCCCTCTCTTCTCTCGCCGTCCTCGCCCTGACCGCGCAGGCCGCCCCGATCAAGTTCGCCATCGGCGCCTCCGGACGGGCCGCCGCCCAGGTGTTCACGGTGGACAGCGAGGCCGAACTCGAGGACTTCACCGGCATCACGCACGCGGTGACCGGAAACGTCGTCTTCGACCCCGCCACCAAGAAGGGCTCGGGCCGCATCGAGATCGATCTGACCGGACTCGACACCGGCATACCCCTCCGGAACGAGCACATGCGGAGCGCCCAGTGGCTCGACACCGCCAACAACCCGCGAGCGGTTTTCGCGACGGAATCGGTTCGCCACAAGGTCGGCGACACCTACACCGTGACGGGCAAGCTTACGCTGAAGGGCGTCACCAGGACGGTCACGGCCCCGGTGACCGTGAAGCACATCAAGCAGAGCGAGGCCACCCAGAAGGCGGGCTTCAAAGGCGACGTGCTCCAGGTGAAGACGAGTTTCCGCATCAAGCTCAGCGACTACAACGTCACGATCCCCGCCCCCGCCCAGGGCAAGGTCAACGACTCGGTGACCGTCAAGCTGACCGCCTTTGGGGCGTCTGGCTAGTTCCGGCGGAATTCCCGGAGGGAACACGATGAAAGCGCTCACCCGTATCGGTCTCGCCGTCGCCTTGCTCGGTCTGCTCGGGTTGGTCGCGAGTTGGGCCGTACCCGCGAACTACGCCTCGCGGGCGCGCCTCGTCCAGCGCGTCAAACCGCACGATGCGGACTTGGCGGCGATGACGGGCGAGGTGGGCGCCTTCATCGGGCCTCCCGAACTCATGATCGTCGAGGACCCCAAGGCGTTCCTGCCCGGCATCGGCGAAGGCGGCGCGCTCCTGGCGGACGACGACTACATGCGGGCGCACGGGGTCTACCCGCTACAACTTAAGTCGGTCGACACGGTCGGACGTTACGCGCGGCTTGGTTCGGGGGCGGCCCTGTTGCTCGGGGTCGGCGTCGCGTGGTTCGCCCGCCGGCGCCAGGACTCCCTTCGGCGCAAGCGCCACCCCGTCGAACTGGCCGACGGATCGGTCTGACCGGTCCGATCCGAATCATCGTGGCTTGACGGTTTCCGCGTCGCCCGCCCGCGCCGCCAGACGGTCGAGGATGCCCGGCATAGAGGGTTGAAACCATCCTGGGGCCAAGCACCAGACGAGCCGTCGGGTGGGTTCCTCCGTGAGCAGGGCGCGGTCCATCGCGCCCTGCTCAGACCCTTTGCGCGTGCGGTCAAAAGTTTCTCGCCATGATCGCGATCCGCCTCGATCCGGTTTGGGCGAACCCCTGTGGCGTGAGCGGCACCTCCGTCACCTTCACCGTGTTGCTCACGTTGCCACCGATGGTGAGGGCCTTGCCCCCGCGGATCGCCACGACGAGGTCGCAATGGGCGCAGAAGTCCCCGGGAAGGCTGTCGTAGGTGCGAACCGCGCTTCCGCAACCGTCCCCGGTACGATACGCGCCGACCAAGTCTCCGATCTGCAGCGCCCGCTCGCTCAAACGCACCGCCCAGTAGGCTCGGGTCGCGTCGTTCGCCTGGCGCGCGCGCTTCGAGTCGCTGAGATAGGTCGTGTGCCTTCCGGCGAACTGGAACGACTTAGTGAGCGCCGCCTTGCGGACGACGAAACTGATGAACGCCGCCGACCAAGCGGTGGAAACGGGCTCCGCCGTGGCCTGAAACGAACGCCAGTACTGCGCGATGCGCGGCACCGAATCGGGGTGGTTCTCGTGTCTCGTCCCGAAGAGAAACGCCTTGTACTCGATCCCCGCCGCCTCGACCAACTTGTCCACGAAGGGGTTGATCTCGTCGCGTAGAAGCGACGCGCTCACAAAACCCTGCAGCCCATGGCCGTCCAGGGTCGTGGTACACGGTTGCCATCCGCCCTGAGCGGCGCCCGACGTCACGACCAGGTGTCCGATCGGCATCCGACCCAGCGGCGCCTGCGACGTCCCCGGCGTCGCCCGAAAGTTGGCTTCGGGCACATCGACTCTCTTGTTCATAGCTGACTCCCAAGCCATTCCCGGAACCCGCGCCAGAACTCCCTTCGCGCCCGTTGGTCCCGTTTGGCTTGAGCGATTGTAACACCCCGTGCTTCATCGTGCCGATTTTGTTTGCCCTATTGCGCGATCCGATCCGAATCTTGCTCCCGATCTCCTTGAGCCAAGGTCCGTGAGCGTTTGACGTTCGCCGCCGACCATCTTGGAGGACGCGTCGGGCCGACGCCACCCGACCCTTGACCGCAAACGCGCGCGCCCCCCGACGATCATTCGATGATCTTTGTCCTTTCCTGGGGCGAAACCTGTCGCGATCGCCCCCCGATTTTGGTCACCGGCGATGATCATCGTCCGTTCGGTTGCCTGGTTCGGGTCCCATAATGGTGCGCAATGAGCTTGGTCGGCCGAGTTGGGCGACGGCGCTTTCGGGCGCGACTGGCGATGACGGCGCTGTACGCGCTCCTCATCGTCGGCGCCGTCACCACCGTCTACCCGTTCCTGCTGATGATCTCGACCGGCTTCAAAGGACCGACCGACCAGAACGACAACCGTCTCGTCCCGAGTTTCTGGAGCGACCCGGAGGAGCTGTACAAGAAGGCGGTCGAGGACAAGTACGCCGGCAACGCGAGCGCGATCGCCAGCACCCGCATCGGAAGGGAAGCGGACGCCGCCACGTTGAAAGCCTACGAGCGGTTCCTGATGGACCTGCCCAACGAGGCCTGGGTCGCGGGGTACGTCGTCGCCCCGAACCAGGTCACGAGCCGCCTCAAGACCCGGTACCAGGCGTGGGTCCAGCGTCGCTTCGCCACGATCAAGGACCTGAACGACGCCTACATCGAGGAGAACCTCGCCTTCCAGACCGTCTCCCCGCCGAACGAGCAGTACGAGCGTCGCGTCTGGCGGCCGCTTCCCGGGCGGAAGTGGGACGAGTGGCAGGAGTTCAAGCGAACGTTGCCCGCCGAGTTTCGCATCCCGGTTCGAAAGGAGCGTCTCTACCAGGAGTGGTTGCGCAGCAAGTACCAGAACCAACTCGCCGCCGTTCCCATCGGCGTTCGGGGCGAGGCGACCGCCTTCGAGCAGATACGCCTAGCCCCTTCGAACGACGTGGACGAGTTCGAGGCCGATTGGCCCAATCGCCGCTTCGTCGAGAACGACGTGGAACGCCGATGGGCAAGGGTCTCGTCCGGCCCGATGCCGATCGAGGCGTTCGAGCGGGCCGTCGTCGCGCGGAACGAAGCGGGCTTGCGGCGCGAGTTCTCGACGCGCAACTACCTCTTCGTCCTCGACTACATCCTTCTGAACGGGCGCGCCCTTCTGAACACCGCGATCTTCTGCCTGCTGGCCATCGGGACGCAGCTTCTGGTCAACCCGGTCGCCGCGTACGCCTTGTCCCGGTACCCGGTCCGGGCGTCTTGGAAGATTCTGATGTTCCTCCTCGCGACGATGGCGTTTCCCGCCGAGGTCGCGATGATTCCTTCATTCCTGCTTTTGAAGGACCTTGGCCTCCTGAACACGTTCGCCGCCCTGGTGCTTCCCGGGATGGCGAGCGGCTACATGATCTTCCTCCTCAAAGGCTTCTTCGATTCCCTTCCGAGCGAGCTCTACGAGAGCGCGCAGATCGACGGGGCGAAGGAGACGACGATGATGCTGCGGATCGCCCTTCCCCTCAGCAAGCCCGTGCTCGGATACCTCGCGCTCCTGGCGTTTATGGGGGCGTACGGAGCGTTTCTCTACGCCTTCCTCGTCGTTCAGGACCAGAGGATGTGGACGCTGATGGTCTGGATCTACCAACTCCAGGCAACCGCCCCGAAGGCGGTCATGATGGCGGCGGTGGCCTTGGCGGCGTTGCCGACCCTCGTCGTGTTCCTCCTCGCCCAGCGGGTTATCATGCGGGGCATCGTGCTTCCGGGCGACGACAAGTGAGGTCCCCCGCAAGATCGCCGGAATGCCGAAAACACCCTGAAAGACTGCCGGTTCCCGCGTCCGTTCGTGCCGAAAGATTAGGTTGGATCGGCGCATGAGCACGGCCTTTGGGAACTATCGATCGACCACAACCCGAACGCTTCGGGGGTCTTGCGTCGCGTTCCTCGCGTTCGTGGCAACCCAGGTCTCCGCCTACGTCGCGCACCTCTGGTACGACACGGTCGTCGCCGATTGCGTCCTCGCCGTCTCCGTCCTCGCAGGGGTCGCTCTTGCCATCCTCATGCGTGTTCAGCTGAGGCGCTTCGCCACGACCGAACGCGCCTTGGCGGAGAGCGAGGTGCGGTACCGGTTCGTCGCGGAGCACGCGACCGACATGGTCACGGTTCACGAGGCGGACGGGACGTGCCTGTACGCCTCGCCTTCGAGCCGCGTCGTGCTCGGCTACGAGCCAAGCGAGTTGGTGGGCCGAGGCGACCTGTTTTTCGTCGAGCCGGTCGATCGCGCGCGCTGTGCCGCTCTCGTCCGTCGGGCCCAACGCACGGCGACGCCGACCCGCCTCACGTTCCGCGCCCGCAACCGGGAGGGCGATTTGCTCTGGCTCGAGACGTCCGTCCATCCGGTGGCGGAGGAGGGCACGGCCGGTCGCCTACACTTGACCTCCCGCGACGTGACGCAACGCGAGAACGCCCTGCGCGAACTCGCGGAGCGGCAGCGTTTCTCGGACAAGATGGAGCAGACGATCCCGCACATCGTCTACATCTACGATCTCGATGCGAACTCCCACGCCTACGTGAACCAAGCCATCGAGGACGCCCTGGGCTACTCGCCCGACGCGGTTAAGAACATGGGCGCCCGACTTGTGTCCGATCTGGTGCACGCCGACGACCGCATGACGGCGGGCCTTCACTTTCAGCGCGTGATGGCGGCGCGCGACGGCGAAGTCCACGACGTGGAGTACCGGGTCCGCCACTTCGATGGCGACTATCGCTGGTTGCGGACGCGCGAGGTCGTCTTCGAGCGGTCCGTTCGAGGGGTGCCGAACCGCATCCTTGGCATCGCCGAGGACGTGACGGAGCGCAAGACGATGGAGGCGCGTCTGGCCGAGCACATGGCCCAACTCACGCGGGTTCAGGGCGAACTCGAGGTGCGCACGCGCGAACTCGAAATCGCCAACACGAAACTGGAGCGTCTCGCCACCCGGGATCCCCTCACAGGCGTGGCCAACCGGCGGGCCTTCGACCGCCGCCTGGACGAGGAACTGGCGCGCGCGGCCGAAGGTCGCACGGTCACCTCCTTGCTCGCGATCGACGTGGACCTCTTCAAGCAGTTCAACGACGCGTTCGGACACCCGGCGGGGGACGAAGTGTTGCGGCGGCTGGGACGCCTCTTGGTGGAAACGGTACGAGAAGAGGATTTCGTCGCCCGCGTCGGCGGCGAGGAGTTTTCCGTGATCCTTCCGAGCACCGATCGGGCCCGCGCGCGGGCGACCGCCGAGCGAATCCGCGAGGCGGTCGAGAAGTCGCCTTGGCCGGGGCGGAACGTCACCTGCAGCGTGGGTGTGGCCTCCCTGCCGGACGGCGGCCACGATCGCGCCGGACTTGTCGAGGGCGCCGACCGATCGCTTTACGCCGCGAAACGCGCCGGAAGGAACCGGGTCGTGGAGGACGAACCGGACGTCGCCCGCGCCGCCTGACGTCGGACCCGATCATCCGAGCGAGGAGAACAGGGACGGCTGGCGGGGGGCCGCGCGCAACGCCTCCTCGAGGGCCTCGGGCGTTTCGACCGGAACCGCGCCGAGAGCCACGAGGGCACGGTGGGCGAGATCGCCTTCGTCTCGTTGGACGAGGATCGGGCCGAGCCGCCGACGCCGGGCCTCGAGCGCGCCGTTCCACGTGCCGCCCATCTTGAACCGCGCCCGCACCACCACCGTGGCGACCCCGAGCCCGTAGACGAGGACGTTTCGGCGCATGGCCATCGCGCCCGCAAAAGCCGCCGTTGGGGCCGCGATCGAAGCGGACCAGCGCGCGGCCGACCCAAAGCCGTTGACCCGCGCGACCGCGATCCCGCAAGGCAGCACCTCGAGCGTGTCGGCGGCGAGACCGGCGCCCCGGATGGCCGCGCGATCGACGCCCGGGGCCCCGCCGGACACGACGCCGAAGCCGAGGCGGTGCGCCTCCCGGGCGACGCCCGCCGCGAATCGAAGGTCCGCCTCGTGGGGCGACCGCGAGCCCACCACGCCGATCCAACCGGGCAAGCGCGGTGGGCGAAGAGGACCGGCGTCGGTCCGTGGTTCGACCCACAGGGCCGGGGGCGCGGCCGAACCGAGGCGGGCCAGCCACGTCCGGGGGTAGGCCTCGTCCATCGCCGTCAGGGCGCCGCCCGCATCCAGGGCCCGTTGCGCCCACCGTCGGCGCGCCTCGTCTTCGAGCAAGAACGCCTCCATCGAAAGCCCACCTCGGCGCAACCGTTCGCTCAGGTCGCGACACCCGTCCGGCGCGGAAGCGCGAATCGCGTTCGCGACGGCGGGCCACCTCGACGGGGCGGGGACCGGGCCGGGATATCCCGGCAGATAGAGTGCGGCGAGGACGGAAGCGGGCGACCAAGCCGCCGTGGCGCGGTTGGGTTCGGGCGTCGCGAGACCACTCGGCCGACATTCAACGTTCCGCATGGTACGAAAGTACCCTATCGGTGCCCGCTCTTTGGTTTGGCTCGCCAAGTAGACTGCGTTGCGTTCGCCCAAAGGACCCCACCCCATGCTCAAGCATCCGGACCTGACTCGTCGTCGAATTGCCCAGTTTCTCGAGCATCAACTGAAGCCGAGCGTGTACGGCGAGCGCGTCTCCCTGGATCTCGCCTACGATGGCGAAGCGCACCCGGACGAGGCCCATGCTCGGAAGGGCGCGTACACGGCCGTCGCTCCCGGATTCGAGTGGGGACCGGCGTACCGTGAAGCGTGGTTCCGGGTGAAGGGCCGGGTGCCCGAGGATTGGGCCGGACGCGCCGTCGGCCTCCACGTCCGGGTCGGCGCGGAGGCGACCGCCTGGGCCGACAACTCGCCCGTGCGCGGCATCGACGGCCCCCACGACGTGTGGCCGATCTTGCGCGAAGCGGCGGGCGGCGAGGCGCTGGAGCGGTACGTCCAGGCCTACGCCGGGAACCCGGAACACCGAGTTCACCTGCGTGAACTGCCGCGTCGGCCGCTCGTCGCAACCGTCGAGGGCGCGGAGCTGGTCGAGATCCGCGAGGGAGTCAAGGCGCTCTATTACGACGTGGCTTTTGCCCAGAGTCTGCTGGGGGCGCTCAAGGAGGACACCCCCGAATTCCACATCGTCCTTCGCGGCCTGAACGAGGTGTGCAACGTATGGGCGATCGATGGGATCGCGGCCGCCGCGACGGGCCGCAAGATCGTGCGCGACGCGCTTGGTCAACTGACCGCCGACGTGCGCCACACGCTGACGCCGGTGGGGCACGCGCACCTCGACACGGCGTGGCTCTGGCCGATCCGGGTGACCAAGCTGAAGATGGCGCACACCACGGCCACCCAGCTCGATCTGATCTCCCAGTATCCGGAGTACGTGTTCGTGCACTCCCAGGCCGCGCAGTACGAGTGGCTCGAGAAGGAGTATCCGGTCCTGTTCGAGCGCGTGAAGGCGGCGATCGCCGCCGGTCAATGGGAACCGGTCGGTTCGATGTGGATCGAGGCGGACTGCAACCTGACGGGGGCGGAGTCCCTCGTTCGCCAGTTCCTCTACGGTCGGAAGTACTTCCGGGACAAACTCGGCTACCAGACGGAGGACATGTGGTTGCCGGACGTGTTCGGTTACTCCGCCGCCCTGCCGCAGATTCTCGGGAAGTTCGGCATCCGGTACTTCCTCACCCAGAAGATCAGTTGGAACCAGTTAAACAAGTTCCCGCACCATACGTTCTGGTGGCAGGGGATCGACGGCACCAAAGTCTGGTCGCACTTCCCGCCCGCCGACACCTACTGCGGGAACGGCGAACCGGCCGAACTCCTCCGATCGGTGTCCAACTTCAAGGATCACGCCCGCTCGGGCCAATCGCTCTACGTCTTTGGGTTCGGCGACGGAGGCGGCGGCCCAACCGAGCAACACCTCGAGTTCCTGCGTCGGGCGCGCAAGGTCTCAAACCTGCCGGACGTGGAGGGGAGCAAGACCGCCCTTTCGTTCTTCGAAGAGGCGAAGGCCAAAAGCCGGGACCTTGCCACCTGGGTGGGCGAGCTTTACCTCGAGCTTCACCGTGGCACCTACACCAGTCAGGCGGCGAACAAGAAGATGAACCGGGTGACCGAGTTCCTGTTGCGAGACGCCGAGTGGTTGGCGGCGTTCGCCGATCGGCCCTACCCGGCGGAGGATCTCGAGGCGGCCTGGAAGCTCGTCCTGCTGAACCAGTTCCACGACATCATTCCCGGCTCGTCGGTGAACGAGGTGTATGTGGACAGCGCCGCCGACTACCGAACGGTCGTGGAGATCGGGGAGCGGGTGGTGGGCGACAGCCTGCGGGCCATCGCCGCCCGACTCGATACCGCCGGTTACGAGCGGCCCGTCGCCCTGTTCCAGAACGCGGGAATCGTGACCCAAGGCGCGATCGACTGGGAGGGCGGCGAAACGCCGTCGTCCCTGCGCGTCGGCGACGAGGCGCTTCCGGTCCAGTTGGTCGAGGAGTTCGGCGAGAGCAAGTTGGTGTTCGCCACGCCTTCGAGCGTGCTCGGCGCCGTCCAGGTGGGCGACCTGGGGAGCGCGCCGCCCAACGTCAAGGCGCGCCTTCGGGCGAGCGGCCGCCGGCTCGAGAACGACGAGCTCTCGATTCGGTTCGACGCCAACGGCAACCTGACGAGCGTCCAGAGCCTGGGCGACGGACGCGAGTACGTCCAGCCCGATCGTCCCGCCAACGTCTTCCAGTTGTTCGACGACAAGCCGTTGTTCTGGTCCGCTTGGGACATCGACGTGTTCGCCTACGAGACGTGCCGCGAACTGCTCAAAGCCGAGAGCTTTGAAGTCGTCGAAAAGGGCCCGGTACGGGTGGCGGCAGAGGTCGTGCGGCGTTTCGGCAACAGCCGAATCCGTCAGCGGATCAGCCTCGGCCCAACCCCCGGGGTGCGCTTCGACACCGAGATCGACTGGCACGAGGAGGACAAGTTGCTCAAGGTCGCGTTCCCGCTGAACGTCAACGCGAGTCGCGCCACCTACGAGATTCAGTTTGGCCACGTGGAGCGGCCGACGCACACGAACACGAGTTGGGACTTGGCCAAGTTCGAGGTCTGTGCCCAGAAGTGGGTGGACGTCAGCGAGGGCGACCAAGGCGTGGCGCTGCTCAACGACGGAAAGTACGGCCATGACGCCCAGGGCAACACGATTCGGTTGTCGCTGCTGCGCGCGCCAAAGGCCCCGGACCCTGAATGCGATATGGGCCGACACCGATTCACCTACGTGCTCTTGCCCCACGTCGGCACCCTCCCGTACTCGAACGTGGTGCAAGCGGCCTACGCCCTGAACGCGCCCCTTCGTTCGGTCCGGCTGACACCGCAGAAGGGACTTGCCGCCGCGTTGCCCCCGTTCGTCTCCTGCGACAACCCGAATCTGGTGATCGAGGCGGTCAAGAAGGCGGAGGCGGGCGACGACTTGATCGTCCGGTTGTACGAGTGCCACAACTCGCGGGGCAACGGCGAACTGGCTTCGGCGCGGCCGATCCGCTCGGCTTGGCTCTGCGACCTGGAGGAGAACCCGATCATGGAGTTGGAGACGGTGGACGGACTGGCGATGTTCGCGTACCGCCCGTTCGAGATTCTGACCGTCCGGATCGCGGTCTAGAGCCCATCGGGTCGGTCGAGCGGGAGCAGTCGCCCTTCGACCCCTCGTCCGGACTGCCAACGGTACCGGCCGGCGAAGCGACCGTGGGAGCCGGTGTGACAGATCCACGCGTCGCCGACGCGGACGGGCGAATCGAGCACGGTGTGCGAGTGCCCTCCCAGGATCAGGTCGAGGCCGGGGACGGTCTCCGCCAATGCGATGTCCTGCTTGACGCCGATGTGGGTGAGGGCGATCAGGCAGTCCACGTTCGGTCGGAGTTCTTCGACCAGGCGGCGCGCCGTTTCCACCGGCGAATCCCACAGGTAAGCGCTCGCCACCTTCGTCGCCATCCGCTCCGTCACCATCGGCACCATCACGCCGAACACGCCGACCCGTCCGCCGCCGGCTTCGATGATCCGGCTACCGGGAAGGGGGGCGGGGCGGTCGGGGTCGGAGTCGCGCAGGTTCGCGCAGAGGATGGGGTGGGACGACCCGGCCATCTTCGCATCGAGAACGCCGCGGAGGACGTGCACGTCGCGGTTGCCGGGCACGCTCGCGTCGCAGCGCAGACGGGCGAGGAGGGGCCAGGCCGGATCGGGACGCAGGGGCACGGCGAGGTTGCCCGTGGCGATCAGATCACCGGAGTCGAAGTACAGGTCGCATTGGGCGCGCCACGGATCGAGCCGCGCGAAGCGCGCGGCGTCGAGGCGACCGTGAAAGTCGCCGGTATGGAGGAGGCTCAGGATCACGTGCCGGAGGTCGGCAGGTGGTTGTTCCAGATATCGAGGAGGATCATCAGCACCATGAACGCGGCGCCCAGGATCAGGGTGAGTTTCGACACGTAATCGTCGAAGCCGGCCTTTCCTTTGAACGTCGTGCGCACGCCGCCCCCGCCCGACATCGCGTCTCCTTTGCCGAAGAAGAACACGATGCCCGTGAAGAGCAACGCGACGAGTACCGAAAGACCGACGACGATGTTGTAGAAGACCACGCGCTCGCTGTACCTCGAAGCGAAAAGGATACCCGAGGCTCAGCTCAGTAGGCGGGTCGGGTTCTGCAGGTAGTCCCGAACCAGGTTCATGAACCGTGCGCCGACCGCCCCGTCCACCACCCGGTGGTCGAACGAGCCGGTGACGTTCATCCGGGTCCGCACCTCGAGGTCGCCGTCGTCGTTGACCGCTACCACTTTCTGTGCGCTGCTCACCGCCAAGATCGCCGCGTTGGGCTGGTTGATGATCGCGACAAAGTTGTCGACGTTCAGCATGCCCATGTTTGAGACACTGAAGGTGCTCCCGGTGAGTTGGTCGAGCCCAAGCTTGCTCTCGCGCGCCTTGGCGGCGAGGTCGCGGGACGCCTCGGCGATCTGACGAAGGGTCAGCCGATCCGCTTGGTGAAGGACGGGGACGGTCAGCCCGTCTTCAAGCGCGACGGCCATCCCAATGTTCACGTCGCCGTACTGCCGGAGGGTCGTTCCGTCGAAGGAACTGTTGACCCCGGGCATCTGGCGCAGGGCGAGGGCGCACGCCCGGATCACGAAGTCGTTGACGGAAACCTTGCCCCCCTCTTCCTTCTTGAACCGCTCGCGCAGATCGACGATGTTCTCGAGGTCGACCTCGACGGTGACGTAGAAGTGGGGAACCTGTTGCTTCGACTGGGCGGTCCGCTGTGCGGTGATCTGCCGTAGCCGGTTCAGAGGCACCAACGCGTCCTCCCCCGATGGGGCGGCGGCGGGCGTGGCGGCGCCCACGGGCGCTTGCGTCGGAGCCGATTCGACGAGAGCCTCTCCCCGTTGCTCGAGCGCAGCGCGCACGTCCTTCTCGACGACGCGGCCTCCTGGCCCCGAACCGGTGATGGTCGAAAGGGCGATCCCGAACTCGCGCGCGATCTTCCTCGCCAAGGGGCTCGCCTTGACGCGGGAATCGTCTTCCGGCGCGGCAACGGCTTCGGGCTCGGGACCGGCCGCTTCGGCGACCGGCTCGGCGACCGTCGTCCCGCTGCCCCAATCGGCGGGCAACGACTCGCCCTCCTTGAGGATGGCCGCGATCGCGCGACCCACCGGAACCGTCATGCCCGCTTCGATAAGGAGGCCCCCGAGGCGACCCGAGCCGGGCGACGCAAGTTCAAGGGTGGCCTTATCGGTTTGGATCGTGCCGATGACCTCGCCCGACTTCACCTTGTCCCCGTCTTTCTTGAGCCACTCGAGGAGGGTGCCTTCCTCCATTCCATCGCCCATCTTGGGCATGATCACTTCGGTCATGGGTTCGTCAAAGATACCCTGCTCTCGCTCAAGGGTCCCGAAGGAATCGAACCGTACCGGAACGGCCCGACCACCGGACCCGTCGCGAAGCGGGCAGGGATGGTAACGATGCGCGGCGAACCGGACGGACATGACTCGCCGCTTCGGCCTGATCGTTCTTTTCGCCGCCGCCCTCGCCGGGGCGGCAATGCTCGGGCGCCGACTGCAGCTCGGCCCCCAGTCGGACGGTTCGTTCCTCGTCTCTTCCGGTTTTCAGGCGGTCACCCCCGTCGGCAAGCTCGCGCGGTTCGAGTACTCGCGCCCGAAGCAGGTTGTCGTGTCGCCGGACGGTGCGACCGTCGCCGTCGCCGCCCACAACAAGCTGCATCTCCTGACCCCGGACTTGGGTCCGATCGCGAGCCTTGATCTGAACGCGGCGCCCGTGGGCCTCGTTTGGGCGCCGGATGGGCGAACGATCTATGCGTCCGCCGAAGGGGGCAAAGTGGCGACCTTCTCGGCAAGCGAAGGGAAGTGGACGGTCGGCCCGGTCCTGACCGTCGACGACGCGACGATTCCCGCAGCGGAGCGACGTCCCCAGCCCGCAGATCCCCAACCGACGGGCCTCGCCATCGCGCCGGACGGCAAGACGCTGTACGTGGCGCTCGGAATCCGAAACTCGGTGGCGGTCTTGGACTTGGAGTCCGGGAAGATCGAGCGCCACGTGCCGGTCGGCGTCGCGCCTTACCACGTCGCTCTCTCGCCCGACGGGCTGACCTTGGCGGTGGCGAACCGGGGTGGGGCCCGCTACCCGATGCTCGATTTCGATTCGGCCCCAACCGCCGGCACCCCGGCCCGCATCGAGCGCGCGACGGACGCGGCGCTGACGGGAAGTGTCACGCTCCTCGACACACGGTCTTGGCAGGGAACGGAGGTTCCGGTGCAACGACAGCCGAGCGGGATGTGCTTTCTGGACGGCGGCGCGCGCCTGGTGGTGACGGAGTCGGACTCCGATTCGCTCAGCTTCTTGGACGTCGGTCAGAAGAAGGTTCTGGGCAATCTCAGCGTTCGCCCAGAGCAGGACCCCGAGTTCGGCCAGATGCCGACCGACGTGGTGGCCGGCGCCGACGGGAAGCGGCTCTATGTCACTTGCGGCGGTTTGAACGCGGTCGCGGTGGTTTCGCTGGGCGACCTCCCTCGGGTCGAAGGGTTCGTGCCGACGGGGTGGTACCCGCTTTCGATCGCCCGAGCCGGAGACCGTCTGTTCGTGGCGTGCGCAAAAGGCGTCGGCTCTCGGCCCGCCAGCAAGACGACCAAGTTCGGCGTGCACGACAGCGTCGGAGCCCTCGTGGCGCTTGGCCCGGCCGACGTTCGGGATCTGCGACGCCTGACCGCTCGCGTCGCCAAGAATAACCGCTGGACCGACACGCCCGCCGCGCGTCAAGCCGTCGTCCCCGTTCCCGTTCCCGCCCGGGTCGGGGAGCCGTCCTTGTTCAAGCGCGTCGTTTACATCATCAAGGAGAACCTAACCTACGATGCGGTGCTCGGCGACTTGAAGGAGGGCAATGGCGACCCGTCCCTGTGCATGTTCCCGGAGGAGGTCACCCCCAACACCCACCGGCTTGCCCGTGAGTTCGTGGTGCTCGACAACTTCTACATATCGGGGACGAACAGCGCGGACGGCCATCAATGGGTTTCCTCGTCCATCGCGAACGCCTACTCGGAGCAAAACTACGCCTCGAACGCCCGGAGCTACCCCTACGATGGCGGCGACCCGCTGGCGTACTCGCCCAAGGGGTTCCTGTGGAACGCCGCCCACCGGGCGGGACATCGGGTCCGCATCTTCGGCGAGTTCGTGAACGAACCGAAACTCACCGACCCGCGGACCGGAAAGACGCCCTCGTGGAAGGAATGCTGGGAGGACCACGTCTCGGGTCGGCGACAGATCGTCGTCGAAGCCAAGACGGACCAGCACTCCCTGCGTCCGCACCTGCAGCCGAACTACATCGGCTTCCCGATGAACCTGCCGGACCAAGTCCGTGCCGACGTGTTTCTCGAGCAACTGGCCGTATGGGAGCGGGAGGGTGAGATGCCCGCTCTCACGATGCTCCTGCTGCCAAACGACCATACGGCGGGGACGAACCCGGCGTTTCCGACTCCCCGCGCGATGGCCGCCGACAACGACCTCGCCTTGGGTCGCATCGTCGAGGGCATTACGAAGTCGGCGTTCTGGAAGGATACGCTGATCCTGATCGTGCAGGACGACAGCCAGTTGGGGGTGGACCATGTGGACGGCCACAGGTCGCTCGCCCTGGTCGTCTCGCCCTATACGAAGCGTGGCGTCACCGTCAGCGAGATGTACGACCACACGTCCTTCGCCCGCACGATCGGGCTTGTCCTCGGGTTGCCCCCGATGAACCGGTTCGACCGGGTGGGTCGTCCGCTGTTCGAGTGCTTCACGACGAAGGCGAACCTTGCTCCCTATGCGCACCTTCCCGCGCGCATCGCGTTGGACGAGATGAACCCGCCGCGCCAGGCGTTGCGGGGCGAAGCGTTGCGGCACGCGATCGCCTCGGAGCGGCTGGACATCGAGAGTCCGGACGCGATGGACCCCGAGGCTTCGACGCGCGCGGTCTGGTTCTCGACGATGCCGGGACGCCCGTTCCCGGAGCGGCACTATCGCCCGACCGTGGAAGACGACTAGGCCTGCGACTGGGTGACGAAGTTCATTTTCAGGTCGCTCACGAGGTTCCGCACTTGGCGCTTGTCCTCGTCGTCCAGTTTGGCTTCGAGAACGCGGGCGAGCTGGACGATGACGTCGATCGTGACGCGGGCCTGCTCGAGGTCTTTCTCGATGCGGCGCGTCGCCAGATCGGGGCGCAGGCCCAACTTGGTCCAGGCGATCTCGGCGAGTTGGCCAAGAATCATCGTGAAGACCTCGTACACGTCGACCGGCCGTTGCTCCTGAGCTTGTTCTTCGGACATCGTGGCCGAAAAGTACCCTAGCGGCCCGTTGCAGGCGAAGACCATTGTCCGAGCGCGTCTTCGGGCAGGACCTTTCCTCGGGGGTGGATCAGGTAGACGGTGTGGTTGGATTCTTCCCAGGCCTTGAGGAAGTGTTCCCGCTTGTACACCTGGCGAACCTCGGTGCTTCGCCCGGGATCGTTGAACACCGGGTCGCCCTCGGCAGTGAAGCCAACGAGGACCACTAGGTGCCCGTCGTTCGACCCTGGCGGTCGGCCGCGCAAGGGGTTGTAGGCGATCGAGGTCACGACGGGCAATCCGGCGAGAATCCACTCCTCGAGCGTCCGAACGTCGTCGAAGCGGGCGATCGCGCCGACCATGCCTGGCAGTGAGCCGGCGAAGGCGGTGTTGAAGGGCCAGTTGCCGGTCCCCATCCAAACCTTGTCGTAGACTCCCTGCTGCACGAGCGGGACGTCGCGGTCAAGGTCTGGACGGCCGAGCACCGAAGCCCAATGGGCGAGCACCATCGAGACCGAGGTCGGGCTGCACAGCACGTTCCCGCCGGGGTAACTCATCTGCGACCGCCGGGGGACCTCGAGGACGGTGCCCCAGGCCGCCCGGTTGGGTTCGCGTTCGATCGCCGGGGACTGGGTGTCGGTTAGGCAGACGCTGAGCCGACGCAAGACGGGAGGCGTCGAGCCGCCGAACCTGACCCGAATCCGCAATCGGTCGCCCGCGTGGCGCAACCGAAGGGTGTCGGTGTCCACGTCACCGTCGTCGTCCTTCTCACCCTTGAAGCTCTGGCGGCGATCGTCGGGCGTCCACAGGCCCATCCGATACTCCTTCGTTCGGCGGCCTTGGGCCCGGGCCGAGGCGTAGAAGTCAAGGGAAGACCCCTCGGGAGTGTCCGCGTTCCACGAAAGCACCGCCTCGTCGAACGGCCGTCCGTCCCCGACCTCGACCACGAGTTCGGACCCGACCGGGGCCAGGGCGGGCGAATCGAGCAGAATCATTCGGTGACGGGGTCTCATGGGCTGGGTCGGGGCGAGGTTCGCGGAACCAAGCGCGAGCAGGACCGGGACGCCAAAACGCAAGGCGCTTCGGAGGTTGGGTACGGGGCCGGTGCGGTCGCGCACCCGCCAAGGATAGCGCAAGCGCGCGCAAGACGGTATACTGCGCGATTGCGTCGGCGACACTTGTCGTCCGAACCGCATTGCGAACTCATGGCGACGTATCGAGGACGAAAAACCGACATCTGCCGCACCGTCGGCTTCAACATCTGGGGCAACGGCAAGTGCCCCAGTAACAAGCGGCCCTACACGCTGGGTCAGCACGGCCCCGCCACCAAGGACCGAAAGAACCGCTCGGAGTACGGTGAGCAGCTTCTCGCGAAGCAGGTCATCCGCAAGTACTACCACGTGATGGAGCGCCAGTTCCGCAACACGTTCGAGTTGGCCCAGAAGATGCACGGCAACTCGTCGCTGAACTTCCTTCGCCTCCTCGAGCTTCGTCTGCAGACCGCCGTCTACCGGTTGGGCTATGCGCGGACGATTCACCAGGCGCGCCAGATGGTGAGCCACTGCCACATCTGCGTGAACGGCAAGGTCGTCAACATTCCGAGCTATCGGCTCTGCGTCGGCGACGAGGTCTCGGTGCGCGACCGCGAGTCGAGCCGAAGCATCGCCCGCATGAACCACTACGAGGGCGCCCCGGTGCCCCCGTACATGGAGGCGAACGTCCCCGATTATTCCGGCAAGATCGTCGCCCTTCCCGAGCGCGAGGACTTCCCCCGCTTCTTCCAGGAGCAGCAAGTCACCGAATTCTACGCCCGCTAACCATCACGTCTTTTGCGTCGAGCGAGTTACCGCGGCCCTTGGAATCTTCCGGGGGCCGCTTGCGTTGTGGGGTTCGGTTTCGCGCTTTCCGTGCGGCCGTGTTAAGATTAGGGTGCCCCCGTACCGAGCGATCCACCATGAAAACGATCCGAAAGCCCCTCCTGGTCCTGGCTCTGTTGACGCTCTCGTCCCTCGCCGCCTTGGCCCAGACCGATCCCAAGCAGGTGCTGGACGAGATCTTCCGGTACCGCAGCAAGGCCTTCGCCGAGATGCAGGCGGGGGGTGGGGCGGCGAGCTTTGAGGCGGTCGCCGCTGCCGTCGCCGAGAGAGCCGCCGCCGCGATCAAGGACGTGAAGGCGGATGGCGTCGAGGCGAAGGACGCCTACGATTGGGCGCAATTGTTCAGCCTCGCCGGCAGGCACAAGGAGACCTGCGACCTTTGCGGCAAGTTTCTGAAGACCTCTCCGAGCGATCAGGAGCGGTTCGATGCCCAGATGCTGATGATGCGCAGTTGCGACACGCTCGAGGAGGGGCACATGCTGGCGATGATGGTTCCGCAGGTCAAAGGCCCAACCCCTCAGGCCAGCCAGGCTTTCGCGCAGACGGTCGCCTTCCAGTTCAGCGACACGATCGCCAAGACGATGGGTATCGACGCGGCCCTCAAGGCGCTCGATACCGCGATGGCGCAGGTCCTGTTCGAGGATCCCGAGGCGTACGCCCAGCGCATGGCCGCCGCCCAAAAGCGGAACAACCCGAACGCGGACGAGGAGGTCCTCAAGAAGACGTACCTGGGCGTCGCCCAGGCGCAACGTCCGGCCCTGGAGTACGCGTTCGCCGAACGCAAGGCGGAGCTGCTCGCCGAAGCGGGACGAAAGCCCGAAGCGAAGGCGATCCTCGAATCGTTCCTCTCCACCGCAGAACCGAACAACCCCAACGTCCGGCGGGCCAAGGCCTTTGGTCTTCGCCTCGATATGGTCGGTGCCACCGCTCCCGCCCTCACGACCGAACGAGGGTACGGCGAGTTCGGCGGGCTTGAGAGCCTCAAGGGCAAGGTGGTGTTGCTCGATTTCTTCGCGCACTGGTGCGGTCCGTGCATCGCCGCCTTCCCGGAGATGATCAAGCTTTACGAGGACTTCCGGCCGCTGGGACTCGAGATCGTGGGGGTCACGACGTACTACGGCTACTACAAGCGCGAGAACACCGAGAAGCGGGACATGCCGCGCGACGTGGAGTTCGACAAGATGAAGGAATTCATCGCGGAGCAGAAACTGCCTTGGCCCGTCGTCTACGGCGAGCGTGGCAACCTCGACGCCTACGGGGTGACGGGCATTCCGCACGTGACCGTGATCGGGCGGGACGGGAAGGTGCACTCGGTCAAGATCGGGTACAGCCCGTCCAGTTTCGCCAAGTTCCGCCAGGAGATCGAGCGGCTGGTGTCCTCGAAGTAACGGTCGCGCCTTCCAACCCGGAAGGTCGGGGCCCCCGGAGGCTCCGCCCTTCCGAATTGTCGCGCCATCAGCGGTCCAGACGTCCGGGAGTGACGGCGGCGACGAGGAGGAACATCTCGTCCGTCGTTTCCTCGCCCCAAGTAACGTCCTTGGGCGGGCGGTGGGGGTTGTTCTTGTTGGCGGTCGAGTTGTCGTACACCCCTTCGATGCGAACGCGCGTACCCTTCGGCAGGAACATCGGCTCCTTGAGGACGTACATCAGTTGCCAGTTGAAGTCCCAGTCGTCGATCCAGACGAGGGGCCGGGAACTCCCGTCGGGGAATTCCGCCCACGCTTTCATCGAACGGCCCAGCAGGTGCATGTGGGGCATGACGGTGTGCAGGGCGACGTCGGATCGGATCGGATAGCTCAGCGCGACCTTGTGGGCCGATGCGCCCGCCGGGATGCGGAACAGCGGGTTCGCCATCCAAGCCAGGGTCATCGGGTGCTTGGGCGCCTTGTCGGCGAAGTACAGCCCCACCTTGGTGAGGTCGGTCTCGGGCTTGCCGGACTTGTGGTAGTGCACCTGGAGTACGATCGTCGTGCCCGGTTTCAGCTCAAACGCCACGTCCTCGGGGGTGAGATTCGGCCTTAGGCCCGGTGCCCATCCCCCCAAGGAGCCGCTTGGAACGAAGCCAACGCCCCCGCCGGTGGTCGTATAGCCCTCTTGGCCGTCGCTTTCCGCCGCCGCCAGCCTGGCCGCCCGTTCTCCCTGGTCCAAGAACGCGATCACGTGGTGAACGACCCGCTTGTTGCCGGGCCGCACGTCGATGCCACGAATCCAGCGCGTCTCCTTGAAGTCCGTCTTGACGACGAAGTTTCGGTAGACGTCCGCCCCGTCGGCCTCGAGGGCGAAGGGCTTGGTGGCGCTCACGATCGCATCGGGCTCGCCGAGAGTCCACTCCGAGTCGAACTTGGGGGGCGCGGGCGCCTTCTTCGTCGCACCCCGGGGGGCCCCCGCCTCGTTCCAGCGGCGCAGCGTCTCGATCTCCAGTTCGGAGAGTCGGTTTTCGCCGAGGAACTCGCCATAGCCATGCACCGCCTTCCAAGGCGGCATCCGCCGGTTCTCGGCGACTTGGGCGATCATGGGCGCCCACTTCCGCGCGTTCTCGTATCCGAAGAGCGAAAACGGGGCGACCTCGCCGGGGCGATGGCAGGCGACGCACGATCGGTCAAGGATCGGGGCCGCGTGTTCCGCGTAAGTCACCTTGCCGACTGCGGGCGGCGCTTCGCCGGGCATCAGAAGGCACCCGGCGGGCGTGTTCCTCGTGAACGGAGCCGAGGTTCCCGCGACCGTCGCGGCGAGGACGTCCCGCAGGTAATGGTCCCGTACCAGGGTGGAGTCCTTGTTGTCGTCGATCGCCCCCTGATAGACCTTTCGCCCCTTGGCATCGAAGACGAGGGCGGTTGGGACGTGCGTGACTCCGAGCCGCTTGGCCTCGACCGCACCCAGATCCAGCCGGTAGGGAAAAGCGTATTCGCGCTCGGCCATGTAGCGGGCGACCCCGTCCCGACTCTCCAGGTCGTTCGGGAAGATCGCGCGGAACGCCACCCCCTTTTCGGCGTACTCCCTCACGAGGGCGTTGATCCGTGGCGTGTAGCGCATGGCGACCGGGCAGTCCGTGCTGAGGACGAGCACGACCTCAGCGACCCTCTCTCTAACCCCGCCCGGGCGGCCGAACGGCGTCCAACCGAGGAGAAGCCCCGACGCGAGGACGACCACCGACCATGAAGCCACTTTCACCATAGCGTTCCTAACGCGAGAGGCGGCAATTCCGTCTCGTTGGCGGAGAAGTATGTCCTTCGGAGTGCGGCAACTTCCAGTTTCGGCTGGGCTAATATGGGCCGATGGACGCTTCGCGCATGGACGGCCACTCGCACGCCCGGCAACTGCTGGAGCGTCCCAAAGCCTTCGAGTGGGGCGTCCGCCCGAATTTCCCTCGAGGCGAGTGGACGGCAGCCCTCCGCCAGGAGGTCGCCCGGTGCGTCGGCCTTCGCCCACCCGGCCCGCCGCCCCAACCGAGGGTCGTGGAATCGGTCCGACTCGATGGCTACCGTCGGGACGCGTTGGTGTACGAATCGCTACCGGGCTTGGACGCGTTTGCCTTCCTCTTGGTCCCAGACGGACTGAAATCTCCCGCCCCTGGGGTGCTGTGCCTGCCGGGCCACGGTCGAGGGGTGGACCCGGTCGTCGGGATCGCGGCGGACGGAAGCCAGCGGCCCATCGGTCAACCCGACGAGTACGCGAGCGACTTTGCGCTGCAGTGCGTCGCGAACGGGTACGTGGCGCTGGCGGTGGAGCACCTCAGTTTCGGCCGTCGCAGTTCGCCGGTAGCCGCGCCGATGGACTACTCGTGCACGATGGACGCGATGGCGTTGCTGATGCTCGGGGAGACGATGATCGGCCGACGGGTGCACGACGCTCGGCGCGGGCTCGACATCCTTGCATCGATCCCCGAAGTCGATTCGGCGCGACTCGCGACGATGGGGATCTCGGGGGGCGGAACGGTTTCGTTGTTCACGGGTTGCCTGGACGAGCGCGTGTCGGCTTGCGCGGTCAGTGGTTACTTCTGCACGTTCCTCGACTCGATCCTTGCGATGGAGCACTGCGTGGACAACTTTGCCCCCGGTCTCGGCGCCCTCGTGGAGATGCCCGATCTCGCCGCGCTCGTCGCTCCCCGACGGTTGTTCGTCGAAAGCGGCACGCGAGACCCGATCTTCCCCCTGCCAGGGTTCCAGAAAGCGGTGGCGCGCGCCCGGACGATCTACGAGGACCTTGGAGTCCCCGAGCGCTTCGGCCACGAGGTATTCGAAGGAGACCACGTGTTCCACGGAGCCGGCGCGTTCCGGTTCTTGAACGAGACCTTCGGCTAGGCTCGAACGGATAGAATCATCGCGTGAAACGGTGGTGGCCGGCGTTCCTGGTGGTTCTGCTGGCATGTCTGCCGATCTGGCTCCGCCGTAGTGAGTCGCCCGCGATGCTCTCCGACACCGATACCCGGGTGCTGCTCACCAAGTTGGAGGAGCGGGCCGACCCCTTGAGTTGGTTTCGGGGCGACTGGCCGCTCGAGAACCACTTCTATCGGCCGATTTCGACGATGTTGTTCGAGGCCGACCACGCCCTGTACGGATGGAACGCAGCCGGCTACGGGCGCACCAACGCCCTCCTCTGCATCCTCGGCATCCTCCTTCTCTTCTGGTTTCTGCGCGAATTCACCGATTCGCCCGCCGTGTCGGCCGCCGGGGGGGCGCTGTTCGCCCTGTGGACGCTGGACGGCGGTTACTCGCTCTCGAGCTACGTCGGTCTTCTGGGTTGGTTCGTTCTCGTCGCGGGCGCCCTTCGCTATTGGCACACGTTGGCAAGCTCCGGCCGAGCGGTGAGACCGCGTTGGTACGCGGCCTTGGGCGGCCCGCTCCTGGCTTGGCTCGCGTTGCGGTACCTCGGGTCCGAACTCGACGGCGTCGCGCCGCTGTGGATGCGAAACGTGGGTTGGCTGCCCGGTCGCACCGCGACCACGATGACGGTGTTCGCGCTCGGGTCGCTTGGTGCCTATGCCCGGTTCGAGCGTCTGAGGTCCGAGCACCGTCGGACGGCGCGCACAAAGCCGCTTTCCTTCGAAGGCCTGAGCGCCACCGACGTCCCGAACACCAAAAGCGCGACGCTTGGGAAGGCGTCGGGTCCGGCTTGGCCGTGGGCCGTCCTCGCCTGCCTGTGCCTTTGCCTCGCGCTCGGGGCGTACGAGCAGGCCGTGATGGTTCCCGCGTGCCTCGTCGCGGTCGCGGTGGCTTTCCGTGGTCGGGGCGCACGCCCGCAGTGGCTCTGGCAATTCGCCTTCTGGGGGATTCTCTTCGGCTACGTCGCGCTACGCCACCAACTGGTGCCGACGGAGGTTTCCGGCTACCAGCGCCAGCAGTTCCGGGCGAGTGGGAGCGTCGGACTGGCGATTCTGGACTACGCGTTCCCGGAGGGGGCGTACGTTCCGATCCTCTTGGGCAGCCTGGACCTCGGCTGGGAGGCGCTGCTTTTCGGCGGTGTCGCGATGGGCGCCCTTCTGGGAATCGTCGCCAATCTGGCGGGATATTGGGTCGTGGGACGGCGGTGGGCGCTGGGCTTTGGCTCACTGGCGATGTCCGTACTGGCCTACCTGCCGATGGCCTGGCTCAAGCCGTTCGACCATTACCACTACTGGCCGATGGCGATGCGAGCCTTGTTCGTCGTTCTGCTCGGCTGGGGGACGTTCGAGGCGGTCGCTAGCGCGGTTTCGCCCCCAACCCGGCGAGCGCCGCCACGACCGCGTCCCGC
The DNA here is from genome assembly GCA_026129685.1 of Fimbriimonadaceae bacterium. GTDB lineage: Bacteria > Armatimonadota > Fimbriimonadia > Fimbriimonadales > Fimbriimonadaceae > UBA2387. The sequence goes on along the minus strand of JAHCHO010000006.1, from coordinate 71,314 downwards.
ACCTGGTTCGCTTCCTCGTCCGTGAAGTTCGACGGCTTACGCAATTGCATCGCCACCGCGAGGCTGTGGGTGCCCTCCGGCAAACCGGCTCCCTCGTAGACGTCGAAAAGCCACTGCTTCTCCAGCACCTCGCCCGCCGCCTCGCGAATCGTCGTCTCGACCGCCGACCAAGGCACGTCCTTGGCGATCTGGAAGGCGATATCCCGGCGAACGGCCGGGTTTCGGCTGATCGAGCGCAGGTGAAGGTGGTCGTGGTCGCCTCGGTAGAACGCCAGCAGATCCATCTCCGCCATCAGGGTGTTCGTGGGGAGGCCGACCGCCTCCGCCACGTCCGGGTGGATCACCCCGAACCCGCCCACCAGCACGTCGTCGGTCGTGAGCAGAGCCGCCTGTCGGGTCGGGTGGAAGCGTGGGTCCGGGGTCACGACGGGCTCGACGTGCAGTTCAGTGCGGACGATCTCACCCATCTGCTCGACGACGCCCTTCAGTTCGTAGAAGTCGGCTTCCGCCGAAGCGCCGTCGCGCCAATGGACTTGATCGAGGCGTCCGGTGCTCAAGATCGCGAGTTCCGGGCTTTCGTCGAACTGGAACTCGCCCCGGGTGAACACCTTGCCGATCTCGAAAAGGTGAAGGTCGCGCCCCCCGTTGCGCAGAGCGGCGTCGGCGAGGCAGGGAAGGAGCGAGTTGCGAAGCATCGCGGTCTCCGGCGAGACCGGGTTCTTGACCCGCGCCTTGAACAACCCGCCGAAGTCGAGGGGATGCTCGTCGCGAAGGGTGTGGCTGATGACCTGGGTGTAGCCCAGCCGAAGCATCGCCTCGCGGACCTGGTCGATGAACCGGTAGACGCCGAACACGCCGCCGGGGGTGGCCGAACCGTGGATCGGGGTCTCAGGGATCGTCTCGAACCCGTGGACTCTCCCGATCTCCTCGATGAGGTCGTCTTCGCGAACCAGGTCGGGGCGCCACGAGGGAGGCGTGATCGAGAAGTCGGCGTCGTCGAGCGGACTCTCCACCCGGCACCCGAGCCGCTCGAGGTAGTGCGCCATCTGCACCGGCGTGACGGCCATCCCCAGGAGTCGCTCGGTGCGCGCGTGACGGAGCGGGATCGCGACGGGCTTGGGGGGATCGGGGTAGACGTCCAAGACGCCGGGGACGCGCGAGGCTCCTCCGTCCACCTCCGCCAGCAGTTCGGCGAAGCGGTTCAGCGCCGCGACGACGCCGTCGGGGTCGACGCTTCGCTCGAAACGGTACGACGCCTCCGTGTTCAGACCGAGCCGTTTCCGTGTCTTGCGGACGGACAAGTTGACGAAGCTGGCCGACTCCAGGAGCACCGTCTTGGTGGAAGCCGAGACCTCGGTTTCCGCGCCGCCCATGACCCCCGCGACCGCGACGGGCCGATCGGCGTCGCAGATCATCATCATTTCCGGCGCGAGCGCGTGCACTTTCCCATCGAGGGTCGTGAGCCGCTCGTTGTCGCGAGCCTGGCGGACGACGATACGGCCGCCGCCCAAGGTGTCCATGTCGAAGGCGTGGAGCGGCTGGCCGAGTTCGAGCATCACGTAGTTGGTGAGGTCGACGACGAGGTTGATCGAACGCATCCCGGACGCTTCCAGCCGCTCGCGGATCAGGGCCGGGGTTCCTTCCAAGGGCGGCTCGTCGAAGATTCGGCAGGCATAGCGTCGGCAGGCCGGGGTTTCGATGGCGACCGAGGTTCGGTCGGCCACGGTTCCGGCGGACTCGGGGAGCGAAAACCGGGTGGAGGCCCGCTCGTAGAGAGGGGTCGGGCGGCTCTGCCGATCCTTGGCGAGCACCTCCCGGGCGAGCCCGAACACCGACAGCCCGTCGCCCCGATTGGACATCACCTTGACGTCGAGCACGACGTCATCGCCCAACGGCTCGGCGCCTTCCAACTCGAACCCCGCCATCGTCAGCAGGTCGCCGATCTGGTGGGCGTCGAGGGAGGTTTCGACGTAGTCGCGGAGCATCGAACACGGGAACTTCATAGATCGGTCTTCCGCCGCACGAGGCGCGGCTCCCTTGAACCATGCCCGATCCCGGGGCGGCAATGCAAGTTGACCGACACGGTTTGGGTCGGTGCGGGCGTATAGTCACACCGTTGATCCCGATTCTAGCCGTCCTGCTCCTGGCGCCCCCCCTCGTCGTCCGCCGCGGCGACGTCTCGATCGTCCCTCCCGAGCCGCTTCCTCTCGGCGGATACACCGAGCGGCGCGACGCGATCGCCCTCCCCGGGGGCGACGATCTGCGCGCGCGAACGATCGTCCTCGAGCAAGGGACCACGCGGGTGGCCTTGGTGAGCCTCGACTCCCTGACCGTTCCCGGTAGCCTGAGCCGGGAAGTACGAGCCCGGTTGCCTTCCGACGTCGTCCTCGTTCTCGCCGCGACCCACACGCACTGCGCGCCAGACAGCCAGATGCTGAACGACCGGATGACGATGAAGATTCCGGGGATCGCCACCTACCGTCCTCGCTGGCTCGAGTGGTACGCCGACCGAATCGCGGAAGGCATCCGTGAGGCGCTCGTCGCGAGACCGGAATCCGGTCCTCTCGAGTGGGCACGGTGGACTCCCCGGTACGCCTCCGGCGCTTGGCTTAACCGCGCCCGGCGACCCGGAGCGAAGCCCGATCCCACCGCGTTCGGGCTTTGGATCGGGGGGCGCCCTCTGCTCGGCGTCTTCCCGGCCCATCCGACGCTCAATGGCGCCGAGGAGAACCGGCGTCGCACGGACTGGCCGGGCCAGTGGGCTCGTCGCTCGGTGCTTGCGCCCTTCGTCGGAGCGATCGGGGACGTTTCTCCCGCGCCAGAAGTTGAGACGGCCGACGGCGCGGCCAAGGTGGAGGCGTTCGCGCATGCCTTGCAGGCGACGATGGACAAGGCGCGGCGTCGGGCAATCCTGCGCCCGAGCCTCTCGGTATCGACCGCCCCCGTGCGGCTCGAGAAGCCGAGCCCGAGTCCGGCTTTCGTCGAAACGAACAAGGTGCCCGAACCGCTTGCCGCTTTGCTCGTCGGCAAGTTCGCCCCCACCGAGGCGACGGTGCTCGTCATTCGCCTGGGCGAGGTCGCACTGATCGCCGTCCCGGCCGAGCCGACCGCCGAGATCGGACGCGCGATGGTCGGCGATCTGGCGGCGGCGACCGTGATCGGGTTTGCGAACGAGTGGATCGGCTACGTGCTGGCGGAGGACGACTATGCTCGCGGCGGCTACGAGGCGTCCCTCGCTTTGCACGGTCCGCAGACGGGCCGAAGGCTCGTTGAAGCGGCCAAGCAAGCGCTCCTGAGTGGCCCGCCCCTACGGATGGGGCGACTCGGAAGCGGTACGCGATGAGATCTCTCAGAGGCGGCGGCGTGCTCCTCAACAGGGGAAGTGGGCAAGCCCGAGGAGGGCCCGGCGAGGCCGGCGATCGTCGCGGAGTACCCGGCCAAGGTTCGGTTCCTGCCATGTACGAAATGGCCCGCCTTCCAGGCGGAAGGCGGGCCATTTGAGGTGAACGACCGGAAGCTTAGGCCTTGCGGCGGCGCTTCAGGAGGGGCAGAAGGCCAAGGCCCAGAACGGCCATGCTCGCGGGCTCGGGAACGACGGCGGCATCGTCGATGCCAATGTAGTTCGAGTTGTTGCCGGCGGGGCCACCGTCCTCGACGAAGTACCGGAAGGCGGCGCGACCGCTCGTCGGTCCGCCGAGGCCGGAGATCGTGGCGGAGAACTGGGTCCAAGTCTCCGGGTAGTTCGCGGCGCCCGTCTGGTAGGTCGGGTTGATGTCGAGCAAGAGCGTCGTGAAGTCGCCCACGCTGGTCGGCGTCGCGCCCGCGTTCACGCTGCTGCCGTTGAGGCTCAGGCGAAGCTGAAGGCGATCTGGGAAGATGTTGCCCGTCACGGTCCGGGTGAAGAAGGAGATCTGGTCTCCGTTGCTCCAGACCCGGGTCGGCATGAACGCCCAGTTGCTGATGGTGTTCGCGCCGGTCGTGCTGTTGAAGTTGACCCCGAGGTAGGAGGTCGCCGCGCCGGAGTTGGCGGCGAAGACGGTGCTGTTGCCCTGGAAGTACGTGGCGGTGCCGCCCGCGACGCTCAGGTTCTGGAACGCCCAACCGCTACCGGTAAGGGTCGTGATATCGTCGAATCCCTCGTTGAGAGCCTGGGCGAACACGCCCGACGACAAGGAAGCGGCGAACGCCGCGATGAGAAGCTTCTTCATTTGTCCTACTCCAGTCCGACGGTCAGCACGCAGAGGCGCTTTTTCCGTTGACACCATTGTAAACGGGACTTTGGTCGGTGTCAAGGGGGAACCGCGAAAAAGTCCTCCTTTCGCGCCTTGTAGCCCCGGTTGAGCGAGAGCCACGTCTCTCACGGGGTCCGACATTCGGACTCGGTTGCTTTCGGCTCCACCCTTGCGCCAATCTAGTCCCGTCCATGCGAGCCATCGATGAATTGGTGTCCGAGGCGCGGGCCGAGATCGCGGGGGCGACGACCACCGCGGATCTGCGCGAGGTCGAACGCAAGTACCTCGGGAAGAGCGGCGCGCTGCGCGGCCTTCTCAAGTCGGTCGGCGCGATGCCCGCGGAAGAGCGTCCCGCGTTCGGGCAACGCGTGAACGAGGCGGCCGCCCGGGTCCAGGCGGAGATGGAAGCCCGCGCGAGCGAGTTGCGGGCGGGGGAGCGCGTCGCCCAGTTCGCCGCCGAGCGGCTCGACGTCAGCCTTCCCGGACGCCGTCGGCGCGTCGGGAACCCCCACATCCTCCAGCAGACGACCGACCGCATCAAAGAGGTGTTCGTCGGGCTGGGCTTCGAGTACCTCGAGTCGCCCGAACTGGAGCAGTTTCGCTACAACTTCGACGCCCTGAACTACCCGGAGGATCATCCGGCGATGGACGAGCAGGACACCTTCTACGTCGAGGGCGACCTGTTGCTCCGGACGCAGTGCACGGCGCTGCAGGGGCGGGTGTTCGAGAACCGAAAGCCACCGATCCGTGCGTTCACCGTCGGGCGCACGTTTCGGAACGAAGCGGTGGACCGGACTCACGGCCACACCTTCCACCAAGTGGACGTGTTTATGGTGGACGAGGGTGTGAGCATGGCTCACCTCAAATGGACCTTGGGCACCTTTGCCCGGGCGATGCTCGGCCCGGAGGTCAAGATTCGGTTTCGGCCCGACTTCTTTCCGTTCGTCGAACCGGGCGTGGACTACGCGATCAGCACGCCGAAGTTCGCGGGCGGGAGATGGCTGGAACTCGGGGGCGCGGGATTGGTCCACCCGAACATCCTCGAGCACTACGGCATCGACAGTGAGCGCTACTCCGGCTTCGCGTTCGGGCTCGGCGTCGAAAGGCTGCCGATGCTTCGCTACGGGGTGGACGACCTGCGCCACTTCCTCGAGAACGACCTGCGATTCTTGGAGCAGTTCCCGGCCTGATGGCGCGCCTCATCGCCGATCCGACCCTCGTTCGCGCCGCCGGGAGCCTCCCCAAGGTCATCGAGGAGTTCGTCGGGCGCGTCAACACGGGCGACCATGAGATCAGCCTCGCGGTGATGGAGAGCCCGGCGGGCTGGGAAGAGCCCGGCCAGACCCCCGAGTTCTCGGAGTACAGCCTCGTGCTCGAGGGCGTCCTGCGGGTCGAGACCAAGACCCGTACGATCGAGGTCGAGGCGGGGCAGGCGGTCGCCGTCGCGGCGGGCGAGTGGGTTCGATACGGGACCCCGCACGGGCCGTGTCGCTATGTGGCCGTCTGTTGTCCGGCGTTCAGCCCGGAGACCGTGCATCGAGACGGTGGATAGACTCGCGGCACTCGCCTTCCGACTCAAGGGAGGCTTGACAAGCGGGCCCCCGGGGCTTCATACTTTCCCGTGGTCCGATGGGCGCGTCCCATCGTGCCAACTATCTCGATTACGAGGAGGCGCCGCCCCGCAAGGTTACAGGCTCGCTCGAATTAGCGAAACTGTCAGGATGAAAGATTCCGCGAGTGCGCGCCCTTCGTGCGAGTAGCCCGAAGGGTTTTTTGTTGTCCGTACAGACGGACCGGAGGGCCCGCCGGGTTCCGAAGTCAGGAAAATCAGGCGAAGACACCGCATGCCGACAGTCAACCAGCTTGTTCGCAAAGGCCGGAAGGAGACGAAACTCAAGTCGAAGTCTCCGGCGCTGAAAGGAAACCCGCAGAAACGCGGGGTGTGTACGGTCGTTCGTACTCAGACCCCCAAGAAGCCGAACTCCGCCCTCCGCAAGGTCGCCCGTGTGCGCCTTGTGAACGGCGTCGAGGTCACCGCGTACATTCCGGGCGAGGGGCACAACCTGCAGGAGCACTCGGTGGTGCTCGTGCGCGGCGGTCGCGTTAAGGATCTTCCGGGTGTGCGCTATCACATCGTGCGCGGAACCCAGCAGACATCGGGAACCGGCAACCGGAAGCAGGGCCGAAGCAAGTACGGCACCAAGCGGCCGAAGCCGGGCGCCGCGCCCGCCAAGGGAGGGAAGCGCTAATGCCGCGGAAAGGCCAAGCCCCCAAGCGCGTCATCGCTCCCGACCCGGTTTACGGCAGCGAGCTCATCCAGCGGTTCATCAACCGGATGATGCTCGACGGCAAGAAGTCCAAGGCCGAACACATCTTCTACACCGCCCTCCAAAGGGCGGCCGAGAAGGTTAACGACGAACCGCTCAACGTCTTCGAGAAGGCGATGCACAACGTCATGCCCCAGGTCGAGGTGCGGCCCCGCCGCGTCGGTGGCCAGACCTACCAGGTTCCGATGGAGGTCCGCCCGGAGCGACGGCGCACCCTTGCCTTGCGGTGGATGATCGAGGCCGCCCGGCGGCGCTCGGGCAAGTCGATGGTGGAGCGACTCAGCGGCGAATTCTCCGATGCCTTCAACGGCACCGGCCCGACGATCAAAAAGCGCGAGGACACGCACCGCATGGCGGAGGCCAACAAGGCCTTCGCCCACTACCGTTTCTAACAACAGCTGACCCATGGCACGTTCGCATCCTCTAGAGTTGGTTCGGAACATCGGCATTGCCGCGCACATCGACGCGGGCAAGACGACCACGACCGAGCGCATTCTCTTTTACACGGGCAAGACCCACAAGATGGGAGAAGTCCACGAGGGCGCGGCGACCATGGACTGGATGGTGCAGGAGCAAGAGCGCGGCATCACCATCACCTCCGCCGCGACGAGTTGCTTCTGGTCGGGCTCCAAAAAGGACAAGGCCGAGCACAAGATCAACATCATCGATACGCCGGGCCACGTCGACTTCACCGTCGAGGTTGAGCGAAGCCTGCGCGTGCTCGACGGCGCGGTGTGCGTCCTGTGCGCGGTCGGTGGCGTCCAGCCCCAGACGGAGACCGTCTGGCGGCAAATGAACAAGTACAAGGTCCCCCGGATCATCTACGTCAACAAGATGGACCGGTTGGGAGCCGACTTCTTCTCGGTCTACGACCGGGTCAAGGAGCGGCTCGGCGCCAACGTCGCCCCCATCCAACTCCCCATCGGGGCGGAGTCGGGCTACCTTGGCTACGTCGACCTCATCACGATGAAGGCGGCGCTGTACGACACCGACGACGACAAGGGCAAGACCTTCCGCGAGGTGGACTGCCCCGAAGACATCCGCGAGCTTGCCGCCCAATGGCGCGAGAAGATGATCGAGTCGATCGCCGACTTCGACGACACGATCATGGAGCGGTTCCTCGAGGGCGAGGAGATCACCGAGTTCGAAATTCGGGCCGCCCTTCGCAAGGGGTCCCTCGCGAACAAGGTGGTGCCGATGATCAGCGGCTCTTCCTTCAAAAACAAGGGAGTCCAAGCGATGGTGGACGCGGTCGTGGACTACCTGCCCTCGCCTCTTGACGTGGGCGCGGCGCGCGGCGTGAACCCGGACACCGAGGAAGAGGTCGTCTGCCCGCCGGACGACAAGGCCCCGTTCGCGGCCCTGGCGTTCAAGATCATGAGCGACAAGTTCGTGGGTCGCCTCACCTATATCCGGCTCTATTCGGGCACCCTCAAGAAGGGCTCGCAGGTCGCCGTGTGCTACCGCGACCCGCAGACCAACGAGTTTCGGGTTCGCAACGAGCGCATCGGCCGGATCCTCGAGATGCACGCCAACAGCCGCAACGACATCGACGAGGTGTACGCGGGCGAAATCGTGGGCGTGATCGGTCTGAACGACGTCAACACGGGGCACACGGTCTGCACGGAGGCCCATCCCGTGGCGCTGGAAAGCATCAAGTTCCCCGAGCCGGTCATCCAGATCGCGGTGGAGCCCAAGAGCCGCGCCGACCAGGAGAAGCTCGGGACCAGCCTGCAGCGGCTGTCCCAGGAAGACCCCACCTTCCGCGTCTACACCGACCAGGAATCCGGCCAGACGATCATCAGCGGGATGGGCGAACTCCACCTTGAAATCATCGTGGACCGCCTCAACCGCGAGTTTGGCGTGCAGGCGAACCAGGGTAAGCCCCAGGTCGCCTACCGCGAAACGGTGCGCGTCAAGGTCAAAGCGGAGGGGAGGTTCATCCGTCAGACGGGTGGCTCGGGCCAGTACGGACACTGCTGGGTCGAAATGGAACCGCTCCCGCCGGGATCCGGGTTCGTTTTTGAGAACAAGATCGTGGGCGGCTCCATCCCCAAGGAGTACATCCCCGCGATCGAGAAAGGGTGCCGCGAGGGACTGCTGTCCGGCGTTCTCGCGGGGTATCCGGTCGTCGACCTCAAGGTCACCGTCATCGACGGGAGCTACCACGAGGTGGACTCGAACGAAAACGCGTTCAAGCAGGCCGGTCTGATCGCCTTTCGCGAGGCGATGAGGAAGGCCAACCCGGTCCTTAAGGAACCGATCATGCACGTCGAGGTCACGACGCCGGAAGGCAACGTGGGCGACGTGGTGGGCGACCTGAACGGCCGACGCGGACGCATCGAGGGCATGGAACCGCAGATGGGCGGCGTCACCGTCGTCAACGCGCACGTGCCCCTATCCGAGATGTTCGGTTACGTGACGACGCTCCGGTCCCTGACCCAGGGCCGAGCGACCCCGAACGTGACCCCGTCGCACTATGAAGAAGTGCCGACGAACATCGCGCAAGAGATTGTCGCGAAGTCCCAGGGCGGACGATAGCACGGAGGAAATACTAGACCAACATGGCTAAAGCAAAGTTTGAGCGCAAGAAGCCGCATGTCAACATCGGCACCATCGGTCACGTGGACCATGGCAAGACCACGCTGACGTCCGCCATCACGGGTGCGTTGGCCCTAAAGGGCTTCGCCAAGAAGGTGAACTACGACCAGATCGACAACGCCCCCGAGGAAAAGGCGCGCGGCATCACGATCAACATCTCCCACCAGGAGTACGAGACCGACACCCGGCACTACGCCCACGTGGACTGTCCCGGTCACGCCGACTTCATCAAGAACATGATCACGGGCGCCGCCCAGATGGACGGCGCGATCCTTGTCGTGTCGGCGACCGACGGCCCGATGCCCCAAACCCGTGAGCACATCCTGCTCGCCCGGCAGGTCGGCGTCCCCTACATCGTCGTGTTCATCAACAAGACGGACCAGGTGGACGACGAAGAACTCATCGACCTCGTCGAACTCGAGGTGCGCGAGCTTCTCAGCAAGTACGAGTTCCCCGGTGACGACACGCCCATCATCAAGGGTTCCGCCTTCAAGGCGATGGAAGCCCTCGACAAGGGTCTTTCGAACATCGAAGCCGACGAGCTCAAGCCGATCTTCGAACTGATGGCGGCGGTCGACTCGTTCATCCCGACCCCCGAGCGCCAGAAGGATCGCCCGTTCCTGATGGCCGTCGAGGACGTCTTCACGATCACCGGTCGCGGCACCGTCGCGACGGGTCGTGTCGAGCGCGGCCAGCTCAAGAGCATGGAAGAGGTCGAGATCGTCGGTCTCGCCCCGACCCGCAAGACCGTCTGTACGGCGATCGAGATGTTCCGCAAGACCCTGGACTACTGCGAGGCGGGCGACAACGTCGGCCTGCTCCTTCGCGGCGTGGACCGGAACAACATCGAACGCGGCATGGTCGTCTGCAAGCCGGGCTCCATCAAGCCGCACACCAAGTTCAAGGCCGAGGTCTACGTCCTGTCGAAGGACGAGGGTGGCCGACACACGCCGTTCGTCACCGGCTACCGACCCCAGTTCTACTTCCGCACGACGGACGTGACGGGCAACCTCTCCCTGCCGGAAGGCGTCGAGATGTGCATGCCCGGCGACAACATCACGATGGCGGTCGAACTCATCGCCCCGATCGCGATGGAGCAAGGCTCCAAGTTCGCGATTCGCGAGGGTGGTCGAACCGTCGGCGCGGGCGCGATCACCGAGGTGATCGAGTAGCGTCAGAAGAAGAAGCCTCCGGAATCCTCCGGAGGCTTTTTCACGGAACACCCTATGCAAGCCCCCAAAGTTAGAATCCGGCTCCGTGCGTACGACCATCGTGTGCTCGACCAGTCCGCCGAGAAGATCTCCGACACCGCCCGCCGAACCGGCGCCAGCGTGGCCGGCCCGATCCCTTTGCCGACCAACATCCGCAAGTTCTGCGTGATCCGTGCTGCGCACATCGACAAGGAGTCCATGGAGCATTTCGAGGTCCGGACTCACAACCGGCTGATCGACATCCTCGAGCCCACGAACAAGACGATCGACGCCCTCATGCGCCTCGATCTGCCTAGCGGCATCGATATCGAGATCAAGCTCTAGGCTTTCGGGCGCTTGCCCCGGGGTCCTAGGAAGGGCGTGAACCGGCCGGTTCGCGCCCTTCCTCTTTGAAGCTTAGGGCAAGAGCCGCAGCTTTAGATTGGGGACTTGGAGGAAGTCTCGGTCGAACGTGACCCAAGTCGCCGAGTGCTGCAGCGCGAGGGTGGCCCAGTAGGCGTCCGAGACCTTTGGCCCCCGCCAACCGGTGCTTTCGAGCAGGGAAACGAATCGGTCTTCGAATCCGACCGACTCGCGGCAGGATTCCATATTCGGGTAGGAGAGAAGAGCCGCCACGAACCGAGCACATTCGTCCAGCGAACTCGGCTCGGTGAACACGCGGCTTGAGGTCACAACCCGGACCATCGATGCCGCCAGCATCGGGTGCCACCCAATCGTTCCCCCTTCCTCGAGGAGTTGACCAAGGACGTTCCGCGCGACCCAATGCTGGGGAAGGTCCCGACGCATGGCGTAGACGAGAACGTTGACGTCGCAAAGGGTCATTGGTCGTTCTCGAACAAGGCCTCGACGGAGGCGTTGGAGGTGAGGTCTACGCCGGGCAGAAGACCGCCGCGACCAAAGCTCGGCAGTTCGGGGACCTCCCGCCGCATTCCGATCATTCCCTGTCGAAGGGATCGCTCGATCACCTCGGACAGGCTGGTGTCCTGCTCGAGGGCCATTCGCTTGGCCTGCTTCAGGAGTCCCTCCTCAATCGTAACCGTCGTTCGAACGCGCATACTCGCATCATATCATACCGATGTGAGGTCGACATGGCCCGACGGATCATCGCCCCAGGGAGCGTCTGGATCGGCCGAGCCGTCGTTGAGCGACCGAACAGGCGCTACCGGCGACCAAGCTTGTTGTACAAGTACCGCAGAATCGTCTGGAACACGTGCGGCCGGCTCGTGTCCTTCCCGATCCCGTGGTCGTCTCGCGGGTAGCTCATCATGTCGAAGGACTTCTTGTTCTCGATCAACGCCTGGGCCAGTCGCGCCGTATCCTGAAAGAGCACGTTGTCGTCGAGCATCCCGTGGACGAGGAGCAGATCGTTCTTGAGGCCGGCGGCTTGGTACACAGGGGACGTCTTCTTGTAGATTTCGGGATCGTCCGCCTCCATCCCGAGTCGCCGCCGGGTGTACCACTCGTTGTAGGATTTCCAGTCGGTGACGCTCGCCACCGCGACGCCGGCGGCAAAGACGTCCGGTGCGGTGAGCATGATCATGCAGGTCAGGTAACCGCCATAGCTCCAACCCCAGACGCCGACGCGATCCTTGTCCACGTAACCCAGATTGGCCAGGAACTCCTTGGCCGATACCGCCTCTTGGGTGTCGACGATCCCCATGGACTTCCAGTAGCCGCTGTTGAACTCCCCGCCGTAGCCCCAACTCGCACGGAAGTCCACCTGAAGCACCACCATGTCCAGGTTCATCGCCGCGTAGTTCTCAAGGTAGCCCGCCCAGCCTTGCTTGGCGCTGTTGGCGTAGAGACTGCTGATGAACGCTCCGTGCTTCTTGGTTTTGTCCAGATCGGGGCTCGTGATAAGGAGCCCGTGAATCGTGGCGCCGTCCGGCGCCTTGAACGTCACCTCCTCCGTCTTCGCCCATCGGATCGAGGCGAACTCCGGCCGTTGACTGACCGTGAGACGGCGCTGAACCGGCTCCACCGCGTAGAGCTCTGGGTTCAAGTGTCGCGACGCCGCCATCGTCGCGATCTTGGTGCCGTCCCAACTGAAGATCGGGTTGGCGCAATTGTCGAACTGCACCGGCGTCGAAACACCGTCCTCGACCACGACGTGAACCGTGCGTTTGCCGTCCGGTTCGACGACGGTGATCTCGCTGCGGAGGCCGCTTCGGGAGAGCGTGGTAAGCAACAGACGGTCGCTGTTCCTAGGACGAACAAGAGACGCCACGTCGTGCTGCTCGGCGTAGACCGTCTCTGCCTTGCCGCCGCTCGCGGGCATTTTGTATACCGAGCGGTAGCCGAACTTGCCGTCGCGAACGTCGGTCCCGTAGTACAGGCTCTTCGAGTCTCGCGACCACTCGATCGGACGCCAGTCGGGAATGTAGTTCTTGGGCGCCTTCTCGGTGTACACGTCGGCCTTGCGCATCGTGGTCGCCGGTACCACGGAGATGGTGAATTCCTGGAAGTCGTCCTTGCACCATGAGATGGCGAGCATGGAGCCATCGGGCGACCACTGGGTGTCCAAGAGCCACATGTAGGTGGGGAGCCCCGACACCCATTCGATCACGCCGCCGTCGCTCGAGACCACGCCGACCTTCACGTTCACGCTCTTCTCGCCGTGCCACATGCGCGTGATGTTGACGACTTCGGCCCGATCCTTCGAGAAGTCCATCATCACGTGACGCCCCATCGTCGAGTTGTCGGTCCACGAGATCGCCACGCGTTTGCCGTCGCGAGACCATTCAAACCCGTCGATGGTCTGCCCAGGCTTGGCGATAAACGTGAGCTGCTTGATCGCTCCCGTTTTGCGGTCCATCCGGTAGAGGTTCGCGCCTCGGGTGTAAGCGATGTACTTGCCGTCCGGCGAGAACGAGACGTTGCCCATCCCTTCGTTGGCGTCGATGATCGGGCGCAGGTCTTTCCCGTCCGGACGCACCAGCCAGGACCTGCCGCGGTACCCGAACAAGATCTCGTGACCGTCCGGCGACCATTGGCCGCCGCCGATGCCCCCGTCGTACAGCTTGGCTTCCTTCTTCTCGAGGTCGGTTCGCGTGTCTTCCTGGCGGGGAAGCTCGGCGATGTCGTCCGCCTTGACCAATACGCGCTTCTCCCCGCTCGGGAAGTCCATGATCCAGAGGTCCAGCTTGCGCTCGCCCGTCTGGTTCCAGCCGAAGACGATCTTGGATCCGTCCGGCGACATCGCGGGAGCGGCGGGACTACGCCCGTTCACGATCGGGTAGCTGTAGAGCCGTTCCAGCGTCGGTCCCTCCTTTGGGGGAGGGAGCGGCTGACCGAGGGTGATCGAGGCGAGAAGGGCGAGGACGGACAGCGTGACGATGCGCATGGCTCGCCATCGAATCTACCCGCGAAAGGACTCGATCGACGAGCCGGGTCGAGGACGGATTCGTCCCCGGCTCAGCGCTTACCCATCCAGTCCAGGTCCACCCCCGCCGCGAACAGCCGCTCGGTGAGTTGGCCCACGTGTTGCTGAACGTGGCGAACGTTCATCACCTGATGGTCGAGCTTTGGAATGTCGTACCAATAGAACCCGCAATCCGCCGTTTCGAGGTCTAGGCGATCGACGCCCGCATCGATGCGCGCATCGAGGTCCGCAAGGTAATCCAGAAGCTCTTTCTTCGTGTACGGGTCGCAGACGGCGGGAGGACCCTCGTCCCCAAGGTCGGGAGCGTCGGCACGATGGTTCGGCCAAGGCCGGAAGTCGGACTCTTTCGGCTGGAGGTAGAGATCGGTGAAGAAGAGCGTGTGGTAGACGATGCGCCAGAACCCCCGTCGCTCGGCGCCCTCGGTCCAAAGCGCGTCCGGGCAACGTTCGATCGTCTGCCGCAACATCGCGAGCGAGGCATGGTACTGGCCTTTCAGTACGGACGGCACGTCCATGGCATCGAACCTCCGGTGAACGCGTGCGGTTTACCCAATCGGACCGTGGGTTCGTTGAGTCGCCCTGCGCTACCCCAAGCGCGGCAGACGGCTCGCCACGGTCCACGGGGGCCGTTTGGTCTTGTTGGACCGGTTCGGTCCACCCATCGCGTCTGTGGGTAACGGTTCCGGTCCGTGAAGGCTTGACTTTGTCATGACGGAGGTCGTAACATGCAGTCGTTGGCCCGTATTCGGGCAGTGTGGTCCTTGTTGGTACACAAAATCAGTCCGCTCGTCGCTTCGGTCGCCGAGTCCATTCGGAAGGAGATTCGCCAAGGCGGCCTTGTTCAAGGTCGGCCTCTCGAGGCGGAACGCGCTCTTGCCGCTCGCTTTGGGGTCAGCCGAGGGGTCACCCGGCAGGCCGTCGACGTGCTCGTACGCGAAGGATGGGTCGTCGCACAACCAAGGTGCCGCCCGATCGTCGCCGGACGCCCCAAGGCAGCGGATCGTACCAAAGCGGACCATATCAACGTTTGGCTCTGGCCATCCACCAGCGACTACGTCGCCTCGGCGGTGTTCCGAGGAATCCAAGACGGGTTGCAGGGGTCCGACTATCGCCTGGTCGTCGGCACGCCCCGTCGCGATGACGACTGGGACGGGGCGCTGAGCGACGAAGTCAGGTTCCTCGATTCGTTGTCCCAAGACGACGCGTGCGCCGGCGCCCTCGTCTGGCCGCTCGGCGAGCAAGAGATCATGGCCCCCCTGGCCAAGTGCCGGGAAGCCCGGCTCCCGGTGGTCTTCATAGATCGCGAGCCTCCCATGGGCTGGGTCGGCGACGTCGTCAGTACGGACAACGTCGGGGCGGCGGCCGAGGTGGCCGAGTTCCTCAAGCGGCTTGGGCACCGGCACACCGCGATCCTATCGAACCGCGACTCCGCGTCGAGCGTGCGGGACCGGGTCGAGGGCTTTCGGCGGGCGACGGGTGATGGCCACGTTCCGGTCGCGGTGTTCTCGCCCCAGGAAGGCGAGTCCGACGCGGACGCCTACCGACGGGCGTTGGCGCCGGTTTTCGCGGAGGCGACCCGTCCTACGGCGCTCTTCTGCATCAACGACTCGCTCGCGCTGGGTGCCCTGGACGCGCTCACTCGGCTCGGCATTGTAACTCCCGGAGACGTTTCGGTCGTAGGTTTTGACGGGCTGTTGCGCTGGTTGCCGGGTGGCGGACACCTGACCAGCGCCCACCAGAATTTCCGCCGCATGGGCGAGCTTGCCGCCCAACTTCTGTTGCGCCGCATCGCTGAAAGGGGCGATCCGGACCTACCTCGTCGCTATGTTCTGCTCGAGGCGCCGCTCGTCGTTCGCGAGACGACCGCCCCGCCGAAGGCGGACCGAACCGCCAGCCCTTGCGGCCGGCAAGGAGACGCACAAACTCAATGAAAGCTCACCGAAGAGCGTTTACGCTGATCGAACTGCTCGTCGTGATCGCGATCATCGCGATTCTCGCCGCCATCCTCTTCCCGGTGTTCGCCCAGGCGAAAGTCGCCGCCAAGAAGGCCACCATCATCTCGAACGCCAAGCAGTTGGGGCTTGGCGCGATCATGTACGCGAGCGATTACGACGATATGTTCAGCCCCACCGCCGGTTTCAACGGTGGCTGGAACATGCCTTCCTTCATGGTCCTGATCGAGCCGTACATCAAGAACATCGACATCGTGATGGACACCTTCAGCCCCGCGAAGATCACGGACAATCCCATGGTGCTGAACAGCCAGTGGACGATGCTGCCGCGCCGCAACGCCTCCAGCTGGTGCCCGCAGGTCGATACCGACACGAGCGGTTGCGCTTTTGGCGCCTACAACGCTCGAACGCGAAACGAGATCACCAACGGTGAGCGGTGGGTTCGCGAAGGCGTCGGCGGCGTCTGGAAGGACACCACCCAGTGGATGAGCTGGGCCAGCTACGGCTTCAAGGACTCGTACCCGTCCTTGACCCAGACCCAGGTGGCCCGCATCGCCGAGACCGTTCTGATCACCCAGTCGAACGCGATGGGCGCCCAATGGCACCACGACTGGAACCCGGACGAGTGTTTCCGCTACTGGGGCGACGGCGTGTTCAACCTGTACGGCGACATGAACATGGTGACCGGTCCGGCGGCCCGCATCGGGGCGGGTGGACAGGACGCGGGCATCTATCCGACCAGCGTCGCCTCCCTCCAGACTTGGCCCAAGGGCACCAACGTGAGCGTCTTCACCGACGGGCACGCCAAGGCGCAACTGTGGCTCGCGATGCACTCGAAGTCCGTCACCGCGCCTAGCGGCGCCAAGTACCTCGCCTACGCGGCCCCGGAGGTTCCGTAGCCGTGACCCGCGACCTTGTCCGATGGGGGCTGCTCGCCGCCGTGCTCGCCGCGATGGGCGGATGCAACCAGGGCGGCTCGTCCCTTAGCAAGGACGAGGACCGTGCCCTGCGCAACAACCTCAGCCGCGAACTGACGCCCGAGGAAGTCGCACGGATGAACTCCGCTCCGGCGGCGAGCGGCGCCCCCAAGGATGGCGGTCCGGCTCCGGCGGAGCCGCCCCCGGGCAAGGGACCTCGCTGAGCGTCGGTGGGGGGCCGGCAGCATCCGGCCCCCCAAGGCGCTCCGATGACCAGAGCTACCGGGAATGCCCGAGGCGCATGATTACCCTCAGGCGCCGCCCGACCTCTTCGACCGGATGCTCGGCGTCTTGCTCTCGACAGCGCGCCATGTTGGGTCGTCCGGCCCGGTCCTCCGCGATCCATTTGCGGGTGAACTCGCCGCTCTGAATCTCCGCCAGCAGTTCTCGCATCGCCTTTCGCGACTCGTCGTTGATCACCCGGGGTCCCGCCGTATAGGCACCCCACTCGGCGGTATCCGAGATCGCCCGGGTCATGTGGCTCAGTCCACCCTCGTACAGAAGGTCGACGATCAGCTTCGTCTCGTGCAAGCACTCGAAGTAGGCCGCCTCCGGCCGGTAGCCGGCCTCGACCAGCGTCTCGAATCCCGCCTTGACGAGGGCGGAAATGCCGCCGCAGAGCACCGCTTGTTCACCGAAAAGGTCGGTCTCCGTCTCCTCCTTGAACGTGGTTTCGAGCATCCCCAGTCGGGCGCAACCGATGCCCCAGGCGTAGGACAGGGTCCGTTCCAGCGCCCGGCCCGAGGCGTCTTGCTGGACGGCGACGAGGGCGAACAGCCCCGAACCGCGCGCGAACTCCGCGCGCAACCGATGCCCCGGGCCCTTCGGCGCGACCATGGCCACGTCCACGAACGCGGGCGCTTCGATCAGTCCGTAGTGGACGCTGAAACCGTGGGCGAACAGGAGAAGTTGCCCGGGCCGCAGGTTGGGCGCGACGAACTCGCGATAGACGTCTCCCATCGTCACGTCCGGCGTGCAGAACATGAGCGCGTCCGCCCACCTGGCCGCCTCCGCGACGGTGGGGACCTCGAACCCCGCCTCTCGCGCCCTGTCTCGGCTTTTGCTTTCGGCGTGGAGGGCGACCCGAACGTCGACGCCGCTGTCGCGCAGGTTGAGCGCGTGGGCGTGGCCCTGACTGCCGTAGCCGATGACGGCCACCTTCGAAGAGCGGATCCAAGCGGGATTCGCGTCGTCCTCGTGATAGATCGTGGTCATTCGGTCCTCCTTCGTCGGGAACCGCCCAGGGCACTCGTCAGTGGGCGTCCGATGGTTCACACGGATACCGGCGCGACCCGGAGCGGCATGAGCCGCTCGGCGATCTGCACCGCGTTCAGCGCCGCGCCCTTGAGGAGCTGATCCCCCGCCGCGAACAGGCAGATCGCGCGCGGGCTGGAAAGATCGGGCCGAATTCGGCCCACCAGAACGTCGTGCCCGCCCGATGCCTCGAGCGGAGTGGGAAAGCGATTGGCGACGCGGTCGTCGACGATCCGGACGCCGGGCGAACCCGCCAGGACCTCGCGGACCGCGTCAACGCTCGGTGCGACGTCGTCGAACTCGACCGTGATCGATTCGCTGTGCGCCCGCATCACCGGCACTCGGACGCAAGTTACGTTGACGCCGAGGTCGGGCGCCTCCAGGATCTTGCGAGTCTCCTCGATCACCTTGGTCTCCTCGCCGTTGTAGCCGTCGACCCCGATGGGGGTGTTGTGGCTGAACAAGTTGAAGGCGATCGGCTGGTCGAACACTTCCGGTCGTGCCTCGCCGCCCGCCAGCACGGTAGCGGTCTGGCTTCGAAGTTCCTCCATCGCCGCCGCGCCGGCTCCGCTCGCGCTCTGGTAGGTGCTGACGATGATCCGTCGAATCCGGCCGAGGGCGCGCAACGGAGCGACCGCCATCAGGAGGATGATCGCGCTGCAGTTCGGATTGGCGATGATACGGTGCCGATCCTGGATCGCGTGGAAGTTGATCTCGGGCACGACGAGGGGCACGTCCGGGTCCATCCGGAACGCGCTCGAGTTGTCCACCACCGTCGCCCCGTGCCTCACCGCGACGGGCGCGAACGCTTGCGAGCGGCTTGCCCCCGCGCTGAAAAAGGCGAGGTCTACGCCGGCGAACGCCCCGTCACAGGTGGCGTCCACGGGCAGAAGAAGGCCCCGAAACGGAAGCGTTTTGCCGACGGATCGGGCGCTGGCGAGCAAGCGAAGCTCACCGACGGGCAACTCGCCCGCTTCGAGAAGTCGGATCAGTTCGACGCCGACCGCGCCCGTCGCGCCTACGATGGCGACCGTCAGATTCCTGGTCACGGAAGCAGGTTCATACCCGATCCGCCGCGTCGGGAGATGGGTCAAACGAGCTCGTACCGGGTGTTGCGTCGGCGCGGTTCGTAGCCCGCGTCACGGATGAGGCGCTCGAACTCCTCCGCGTTCAGGATGAACTTGTTGCCCTTCGCCGAGACCACTTGCTCCTCGATCATCACGGAGCCGAAGTCGTTCGCCCCGTAACCGAGGCCGACTTGAGCGATTTTCGGACCCTGGGTCAGGATCGAAAGCTGCAGGTTGTCGACGTTGTCGAGGAAGATGCGCGAAACCGCCAAGGTCCGCAGGTAGTCCGCCCCGCTCGCCTTGCGCGGGATCGGCAGGTTGGTGTCCTCGGGCTGGAAGTTCCAGGTGATAAACGCCCGGAACGGGTCGCACTCGTCCTGGAGGTCGCGGATGCGGGTCAGGTGCTCGACGCGGTCGTCGAGGGTCTCGACGTGCCCGAACATCATCGAGGCGGTGCTTCGGATGCCCAGTTCGGTCGCCGTGCGCATGCATTCGAGCCACTCTTCGGTCGTGTCCTTGTACGGGGCGATGATTTTGCGCACCCGGTCCACCAGAATCTCGCCGCCCGCCCCGGGGATCGAGTGCAGACCCGCGGCCTTAAGGCGCGCGAGGCAGTCGCGCAGGCTCAGCTTCGAAATATGGGCGATGTAGATGATCTCCGCCGGGCTGAGCGCGTGCAGGATGATGGTCGGGAACCGTTCCGTCAGCTTGGCGAAGGTCTCCTCGTAGTAGTCGATCTTCAGTTTGGGGTTGAGGCCGCCTTGGAAGAGGATCTCGACGCCGCCCTGGTCCACCGTGTCCTGCACCTTGGCAAAGATCTCGTCGTCGCTCAGGAGGTATCCCTCGTCGTGACCGGGCGTCCGGTAGAACGCGCAGAACTTGCACCGCACCCAGCACACGTTCGTGTAGTTCAGGATGCGGCCGACGATGTAGGTGACGGTGTTGCCGGGGACCTTGCGCTGCCGGCGATGGTTGGCGAGGGTCGCCAGTTCGATCAGGTTCGGATGATCGAAGAGGAAGCGCGCTTCTGTGGGGGTGATCCGCTCGTCCGCGAACACCTTGTCCGCGATCTGCTCGATCGTGAGGTCCGCCGGACGCTCCGGGGTGATCGTGGCCATCTTCATCAAGATTCTACCGTCTGCCCGGCGGAATCCTCGGCCCAGTACCGGGCGCTTTAGGGAGGCGCCGAACGTGCGCGGCACTCGGGTAGCGTGACCGCGATGAGTGGCATCCACGTGGAAGAGCGCCGTCTCGGCGACCTCCCGTACCGGATCGTGACGAACGCGGCCCGCCCCGGTGGGCCCGTCATCCTTGTCCAACACGGCTACACCGGCAGCCTGGAGACCGAGACGCCCTACGGCGTCCGCTTCGCCGAGGCTGGGTTCAGGGCTGTCGTGACCGAGGCCGATCTCCACGGGCTCCGGAAGCCGGCGGACTTCGAAGATCGGTTCGCGTCGGACTTCGGGAGGACGATGGGCGCCGTGGTCGAGACGGCGCTGCGCGAGTTGACCGCCTTGCTCGACCACCTTGGCGTGGAGCGCGCCGGCATCTTCGGAATCTCGATGGGCGGTTTCATCGCCTACCGCATGGCCTCGGAAGACCCGCGGATCGTCGTCGCCTGCCCGGTCATATCGCAGCCCTTCAGCTACTGGTCCGACCTTGTCGACGAGCCCGATCGAAGTCGAATCGCCGCTCGCTGCGCGTTCCGGAACCCAGATCGTTTGTCTCGCTGCGCGCTGCTGATGCAAAATGGCGAGGACGACGAGGTGCTGCCCATCGGCCAGACGCGCGCCCTGGTCGAGGCGCTTCGCCCGATGGTGGCCCCCGATCGCCTTCGGTTCATCGCCTACCCCGGCGTCGGGCACGAGGTCACGCCGGCGATGGTGGACGAGGCCGTGACCTGGTTCGAGAAGCACCTCCCGCCGTAAGGACACGCCTTGCCCGTACTCGTTCGAGCCACCGGTAAGCGCCTTTGGGGTGGTTCCGATGGTCGTTATCCGGCCCAACTCGAGCCGCTCCGTGCCGGTCGGCATCCTTGGTCGACCCTGGCTCGGTTCGCCCCCTGAGAGTGGGGGGGGGCGGCGATTTGGAACCAACGCTCGCGTTGGGTGACGAAAGAACGCGCGCGGGCGCCGTGATGATGGAGTGGCTTTTGCAGGTAACCGTCTGCCTATCGAAAACGGGTCGCCTTTCCGTCACCTGCGCGATGACGAAGCGACCATTACGTGACGAAGAGCGCGCCCATGGCCGGGAACGGGTATCACGGGCGCGTGGCCGTTGCCGTCGTGTTGGTGCTCGTTTCGGCGGCGTTGCATCTCCTCTGGAACAGTCTCGTCAAGGCGGCAGACGATCCAGTGCGCTTTTCGCTCTGGATGCAGGGGGTCGGGGCGTTGGCGGCCCTGCCCATCGGGCTGGTGTTGGGAGGGCGGTTTCATCCGAAGGTGGTTCTCTTCGCGACGGGGAGCGGCATCTTCTACGCGCTGTACTACTGCGCGATGGGCACCGGCTATCGGCTAGGGGAGATCTCGCGGGCCTACCCGATCGTGCGCGGCGTGGCGCCGGCCGCGGCGTGCCTGGCCGGGGTCTGGCTCTACGGCGAGCGACCCTCCGCCCTCGCCTCGATCGGGATGTTGGTCGTGATCCTGGCGACGTTGGCGATCGCGCGTCTGGAGTTGGGGACGGGACGCGTGCCGGGCCGGGCGGCCTGGTTGGCGGTGGTCGCCGGCTTCGCGTCGGCCGGGTATCTGGTGGTGGACAAGCAGGGCATCGCGCACGCAAACCCAGCCCTGTACCTAAGCCTCTCGTTCGGAGCGGGCTTTGTCCTCCAAGCGTTCGCGATGCGAGCAATGGGTTGGGCGGTCGCTCCCCCGGCGGTGACGCCGGCGCGTCTAGGGTGGGCGGGGCTGGCGTGCGCGGGGGGCTACCTGCTGATCCTGGTCGCCATGGGGATGGCGCCGTTGTCGGTAGTCGTGCCCTTGCGAGCAGCGTCGGTCGTGTTCAGCGTGTACGCGGGGGCGCGGTTGTTCGGCGAACCCTCGGGGGCGGCGAAGTACGTCGCGGCGACCGCGATTCTGGCGGGGATCGTGGCGATCGGACTGGGCTGAATGCGCTACCCTTGGGCGGACCGCAATGGACCTTGCCAACCTTCGCCACGAACTGCGGACCCCCCTGACCGTCATCCTCGGCTACAGCGAGATGGTGCTGGAGGAGTTGCGCGAACGCCACGACGTCCTGGCGGACGACGTGGTTCGCGTTCGTGACGCGGGTTACCGTCTGCTGGCGATGATCGAAGAGCTGCTTGGGGGTGAAGCGGCGCGGAAGGAAGACGGGTCCAGGGGGCCGGCAACCGAGCGCCTCCGCGTACCGCAATCGAGCGAACGCGCGCCTTCCGAGACGGGGAGGTTGCTAGCGGTGGACGACCTGGCCGAGAACCGCGATCTGCTGGCCCGGCACCTGGTGCGCCAAGGCCACGAGGTCGTGACCGCCGAGGACGGTTTGGAGGCGCTCGAACTCGCGGCGGGCGGCGATTTCGACGCGATCCTGCTCGATGTGATGATGCCGAATCTGGACGGGTACGGCACGTTGGAGCGACTGAAGGCAGATCCGGCGACGCGGGACACGCCGGTGCTGATGGTTTCGGCGCTCGACGAACTAGCAAGCGTGGTCCGGTGCATCGAGGCGGGGGCGGAAGACTATCTACCCAAGCCGTTCAACCCGGTGCTCCTGCGGGCTCGGCTCGATGCGGCCCTGCGCAAAAAGCGGGCGCGGGACCGTGAACTGGACTACCTGCAGGCGGTGGCCCAGATCGCGGAGGCGGCGGGGGCGGTGGAGCGAGGGGCTTTCCAGTTAGGCTCGCTCGACCGCGTGAAAGGGCGCGACGACGCGCTCGGAGGATTGGCGAGGGTGTTCGCCCAGATGGCGGACGAGGTCCGTGCCAGGGAAGAGAGCCTGCGGCGCCAAGTTAGGGAACTGCGGGTCGAGATCGACGCGGGGAAGAAGGCAAAGGACGTGGCGGAGATCACCGAGACGGACTACTTCAGGAATCTCCAAGAGCGGGCGGCGGAGTTTCGCTCTCGGCGCGGCGAAGGGTAAGGTCGGCGGCGTGTGGCCGCTCCTGGTTGTGACGCTCGCGAGTTCCTTCGACGCCATTCTCGCCGGCCCGGAGATGAAGGGCGCGGTGGTCGGGGTTGTGGTGAAGGAACTCGGCGGAGAGGTGGTCTATGCTCGCAGCCCGGACCTGCGGGTCGTGCCGGCAAGCAACCAGAAGCTGCTTTCGACCACGTTTGCGATGCACGTGCTCGGCGCCGATCGGACCTTGAAGACCCGTCTGTGGAAGGAGAAGGGACGGGTCGTCGTCGACTCTGAGGGTGATCCCACGATGACGCACGCTCGGCTGCTGGAGGCCCGGCAGCGTCTGGGGTTGAAGGGAAGGGTGGCGGTGGCGGTGCGGCAAGCGTACCGACCTCTCACCCCGCCATCGTGGGAGTGGGACGACCTGGCGAACAAGTACGCTGCGCCGGTGACCGCGTTCACGGTGGATCGTTCTTCGTTCGAGCTTTGGGGGGATGCGGGAAGGCTCTTCTTCGTGCCCGAGAGCTACGGGGCGACGGCAAAGTGGTTCGGCGCACCCGGGGGGCCGAAGGTGGAATTCGACGTCTTCCGGCAGACGGCGATCGTGCGGGGCCAGTGGCCCCGGACAAAGACGCGTCTCGACACCCTGGCGTTGCACGAGCCTGATCGGGCGGCGGCGACCGTCCTCGGAGGCGGGGCGATGACGCTCGTCACCGAGGTACCGAGCCGGGGGCCGGACCTCGTTCTGGAGAGCCCGCCCTTGCGCGAAATCGTCTCGGAATGCCTGGTGAAGAGCGACAACCAGATTGCGGAGCATCTCCTGCTACTGGCGGCGGGGACGGGGTCTTACGCTGAAGCGGCAAAGCGGCTGAAGACGTTCTTGACGGAAGTGGCGGGCCTGGACCCGAACGACCTGTCGCCCCAGGACGGGAGCGGAATGAGCCGGCACAACCTGGTCACGTCGCGCGCGCTCGTCGGACTGCTGGAGTGGACCGCCCGCCAGCCCTGGGGTTCGAAGTACCGCGAGGGCATGGCGGCGCCCGGGAAGGGCACGCTGACGAATCGACTGCAGGGGAGCCGGTTCCAGGGGAAGACGGGCACCTTGGACATGGTTTCGGCGCTGAGCGGGTTCGTCACCGGGGCGGACGGCAAAGGCTACGTCGTGTCCATCGTCATGAACCACTACGGGTGTTCGGCCGCCAAGGCACGCGAGGTGCAGGATCGCCTGATCGGGGACCTGGAAAAAGGGACATGGCAAGAGGACGGGGGATCGCTACTCTGGAGCCGTGCGGATCACCTTGCCCAGCAGTTTCACGGTGCTTCTCGCGATCGGGCTGTTCGATCTCGGGATGACGGTGTGGCTCCACGCGAACGGGCTGATCGTCGAGGTCAATCCGCTGATGCGGCCCTTGCTGGCTTCCGGTGAGGTCGTCTTCGCGGCGGCGAAGTTCGCGACGCTTCTGATCGCGGCGGCGATCCTGGCTCGACACGCCCGGCTGGACCGGCCGGCGGTCATGCGAGCCTGTAGGCTCGCGTCGCTGGCCTACTTGGGATTGCTCGGGGCGGCGTTCGCGTACGGCCGCTGATCACACCTCGACCTTCGCCCGGACCACGCCCGCACGATCGTGGCGTGCGACCAAGTCGTAGCGTCCGGAGCCGCGCACGACCCAGTCGAACACGCGCACGTCATCGGTGGGGTCGTTGTGCCAGCCGAAGCCGGAGGTCGCGACGTGGCTCCAACCAACGAGTTGCGGACCCTGTTCACGCAGGGCGCCGGCTACCAGCCAGTCGGGGGCGGCAGAACCGGCTCCGCCCGGTGACCAGCCGTCGCGCGCGATCTCGCCGACGACTCCGCGCACGAGGCCTTTCTTTGCGGCCAACTTGGTGACGTTGGTCGGGAGCCAGCCCTCGTTCTGGACGGCGAACCGGATGCGGAACACCCCGGACTCGATCGCTTCCACCCGGGTTTCCCTCAGAACGAGGCGCGGGGTGCAGAGCGCCATCTCGATAACCCAGTCGCCCAGGGGGGCGACCTCCGCCTCGAGGTAGTCGGACGGCGGATTGCGAAAGGCGTAGATGCCGTCCCATCCTCCAAGTTCGACCGCGCCCAGTTGCGGGTGCTCGAAGGGATACCAGTCCACATAGCCCTTACCGCCAAGCTTCTCGTCCGACCACTTCAGGAGCTTCCTATCGTCCGCGAAGGGGTGCTCTCGGAACCAGTCGATGTACTTGTAGTCGGTGATCCCCGCCTGGCGTTGTGGCGACCAGATCTCGGTGGTCCAGGCGAAGACGCCGCGATGCTCGTACGCCCAATCGTCGAAGTCGCCGGTGATGACCTCTTTGGGGTGGTATTTGAAATCGTGCCAGACGCTAATGGCGGGGTACCCGGTGGTCTTCTCACCCATGGCGCCGAACTCCTTGAACACCCAGAGGTCCTCGGGCGCCATCTCATCGTCCGGATAGCGGCTTGGGACGCGCAGGTTCACGCCGCTGAAGGTGTGGAACACGACGGCGCCGCATACGTTGGGCCGATCGATGAGGGCTTGGACGCCGGCGCGAACCTCGGGCTCGGAGGTGGGAAAGTCGCCCGCACCCGATTGCTCGGACTCGAGTCGCCACGCGCTGGGGTAGTTGCGGTTGAGGTCCAGCCCTTCCTTGACCTTGCGGCCGCGCATGGTCATGCCGTCGTAGTGGTGAAACCGTCCCTCAGCGAGGAGGCGGTAGTAGGTTCCGCCGGATTCGCCGGGCTTGCGGCGCTCGAGAAGTCGCGGTTCGGTCTCGCTCACCTTCCAGGGGCCGTTGGGATCGGGGACGCGCATGCTGAGGATTCGTCCGTCGCCGTCCAAGTCTTGACGCTCCAAGCCGTAAGGGTCCTCTTCCTCGTAGGGGTAGGGCCGGGTCGAGCTGCGGACGATGCGCGGCGGGGTCTCGAGCGCCCATTCGGCTCCGTCCGGGTTCAGCCGGGGAACCAGGTACATCGTTCGGGTGTCTAGGAGGCGGGTGATCGAAGGGTTGGCGCCGTGCCCATGGAGCAACTTGTGGAGCAGGTGCAGCACCGCCGTCGAGGCGCTGAGTTCGCTCGCGTGGATGTTGCCGTCACAGTAGAAGGCGGGTTTGTCAGCATGGTCGCCCGTGTTCCGGTTGGTGATCGTCGCGAGCCAAATGTCGCGTCCCTCGAACGACTTCCCGATGCTCTCGAAGCGGAAGAGGTCGGGGAACTCCCGACCGTACCCTTCGAGAATGGCGGCGATCTCGGCGTGGTTGTAGTAGCGATCGAACCGGACCTCGGGCATGGCGGAAGCCTACCCATGCTCTCGCTTGACGTCGGGACGAGGTCCCACGGGTGGTCCTTCGACTAGTACGAACTGGGGAGGATGGTCCGGGTCCTCCAGTTTGCACACGCCAAACCCGATGTTTGTACCGGTATGCGCATCGACGCGAACCCAACCCCGGCCACGTCCCGCGAATCCGCTCCGGTTGCCAACGTCCGCGCATCCGTCCAGTTGCGGATGCTCAAGGCATCGCTCGACGCACAGAAGGCGCAGGCCGAGCGCATCGCCAACGAGTTGGAGGGGAAGGGACAGCTGATCGACATCGAAGCCTGATCCGGCCGGAACCGGTCGGAGTGGCGCAGATCTCACCGGGTTTTGCGCCTTCACTTGGCAATCCGCCGACTCCGTGATAGGATGGACTCGGTTGGTGACGCCCAACGAGGCGTCGGAGGATAGAGAATGAAGCGTCTTGCCTTTGCGGCCGTGTTCACGGTTGCGGTTTCCGCCATCGCCCAAGAGGTCGTCACGTTCGAGGACTTGGCGTCTCCGCCTCCGCTCGACGGCGCGACCGGGTTGTTCTTCGCCAACGGCGACTCGAACGTGTACCGGGGTATGGCTTGGACCGGCTTCACGGTGGTGGGGAATCAGTACCGGGTGGACCCGCCGAGCGGTCCTCTGTTCGGGTTGCCCAACTCGGGCAGCTACTTCGTGTCGAACCAGGACGGGCTCAACGGGGTGACGATCGCGACCTCGCGTCGGCTCTTGGGGGCTTGGTTCGGACAGAACGAATACTACGGCTTTGGGGCCGGCGCCGACCAGGTTACGGTGACGGCGTTCGGCGCGAGCGGCGACCTGGGTTCGGCGAGCTTCGACCTGCCGGACAACACGGCGGGCCAGCCGGAACCGCTCGCCTTCTTCGACACCTCGGCGGCTTTCGGGTCGCTCAGCGGCATCGCGGGCTACCGGATCGATCGCCGGGAACTCGGCACCGACTCGGGACATTGGGTCGGGGACGACTTCACGTTCGAGGCCGTGCCGGAGCCTGCGACCCTCGCGATGGTCGGGCTCGCTCTGCCTTGGCTGATGCGTCGGCGAAGGTCCTGAGGGTCGCGCCGAACCTGAGATAGCATCGGGGACGATGACGTCCCTGATGCTTTTGGCGGTGGCCCAGCTTCCGGCTCGGGCCGCGATTCTGGTCGAGGCGGAGGAGGGCACGCTGGTCGGGACACAAGTGTCGGCAAACCGCTCCGGGTATTCGGGCAGAGGATACGTCACCAACTTTAGTCAGGAGGGCGACCGGGTCGTCGTGCGGTTCGAGGCGCGGGCCGGATTGTACGAGGCCCAAATCCGGTACGCCGCCGAGAGCGAGAAGGGTTTCGGCCTAAGCGTGAACGGTGTTATCGCCTCCGGGATGTTTGAGCCGTCCAATGGGTGGCGGAGCCAATCGGCGGGCAAGGTCGAGCTGAGGAACGGGGTCAACGAGGTCGCTCTCGAAAAGGGTTGGGGCTGGTTCGACGTGGACCGGTTCGAGTTTCGACCGGCCGCTCCCACTCCCGTGCCAAGACCCGTGCCCGCACACCTCGCCGACCGGCACGCTTCGACCCCGGCCCGTGAACTCTTTGCGCGGTTGCGAAGGACCTACGGCGCAAAGACCCTGAGCGGGCAGTACGACCTCCGAGACACCGACCACATCAAGAAGGTGACCCGGTTGGTGCCCGCGATCTACGGCAGTGACCTCATCGAGTATTCGCCGTCGCGCATCGAGCATGGGGCGGACCCGAAGGGAGCGACCGAAGGTTGGATCAAGCGCGCCAAAACGGGCCAGATTCTCACCCTTTCGTGGCATTGGAACGCCCCGAAGGACCTCCTCGACAAGGAGATCACCGACGCCAACGGCAACAAGGTGGACGCGCGTTGGTACAAGGGCTTCTACGCGAACGCCACCACTTTCGACGCCGCCCGTGCTTTGGCCGATCCGAAGGGCGAGGACTACCGGCTGATCCTGCGCGACATCGACGCGATCGCAACGGAACTTATGAAGCTGGACCGGGCGGGAATCCCCGTCTTGTGGCGACCCTTGCACGAGGCGGAGGGCGGCTGGTTCTGGTGGGGCGCCAAAGGTCCGGGAACCTACAAGGCCCTCTGGCGTCTGATGTTCGACCGACTCCACGGGAGGCACGGGCTTCATAACCTGATCTGGGTGCACACCGGGATCAAGCCCGACTGGTATCCCGGTGACAAGTACGTGGACGTCGTGGGAGTCGACCTCTACCCGTCCGATCGGCGCGACGCC
The DNA here is from genome assembly GCA_026129685.1 of Fimbriimonadaceae bacterium. Taxonomy (GTDB): domain Bacteria; phylum Armatimonadota; class Fimbriimonadia; order Fimbriimonadales; family Fimbriimonadaceae; genus UBA2387. The sequence continues at coordinate 42,675 of JAHCHO010000006.1, read as the reverse complement.
CTCAGCGGAACTTGGGAGACGCTCCTCAGGGCTTACGATGGCAAGAAGTTGATCGCCCTGACCGAAGTGGGTGGGGTGCCCGATGTGGAACGCATGTTCCGGTTCGGGGTCAGATGGTCTTACTTCGTCTCGTGGACTGGTTCGTTGGGGGCATCGTCGGTCAAGGACGACGAACTCCGACGGTTGTACGGGGCGAAGAAGGTCGGCAACCTCGGAGGGAGGTAGCAGTGGCGACGAGTTGGTTCTACCGTCTGTTTCGCCTCGGCCGGATTCCGAGGCGTTTGGCAGAGCAGATCGATGCGGAGGGTTCCCTGTTTCGGGAGGAGGGGGTTCCGATGCGAATCACTTTGCGGGACGTTCGCGCGCCGGGCCGCTACTCGTCGGTCAAGGTGTCGCTCGCCGCGGGTTACCTGGTGGCGACCAAAGAGCGGTTCCTGGTCGGCGTCGGACGTCGGCCGATGGTGGACCTTGGGGTCACCGATCCGGGGCTACGGTGCTTGGAGTGCCGGGTTACCGATTCGGCGTGGCTCGAACTCGAGTTCTGCCTTGAGTGCTTCCGAACGGACGCGGCGGGCAGCGTGTCGCTGCGGCTTCTACCGGACCATCCCCACGAGTTCTGCTCGATGCTGAACCGGGCGGCGCAGAACCCGGCGATCGACGCCTCTCCAGAGTTTGTGCTGGAGCAAGGCGTCTCGACACGGAAACGGGCCTGAGCCGGTTCATTCAAGGCCGATGTCGCGCCGATAGTACGCCCCTTCGAAGACGAACCGTTCAACGTTCTCGTAGGCGAGGGTTCGGGCATCGGGGAGGGTCGGTCCAGTTGCCGTCACCGCCGCGACCCGGCCCCCGCTTGTCAGCAGCCTTCCGTTCTCGAGCCGGGTTCCAGCGTGGAACACTTTGACGTGCCGATCCGGATTGCCGACGAGGATGGGCAACCCCTTTGCGTATTCCCCAGGGTAACCGGGGCTCGCGATCACGACGGTGCAGGAGGCGGCCGGAAGACGCTCCACCGGGGGCACCGGCTCGCCCGCGGCCGCCGCGTTGAGCGCGTCGACGAACCCGCTGCCCAAGATGGGGAATAGGCACTGCGCCTCCGGGTCGCCGAAGCGAACGTTGTACTCAAGGCAGTACGGGATTCCGTCCTCGACCATCACGCCCGTGAAGAGGGTGCCGCGGAAGGGAACTCCTCGTCGGGCAAGTTCGGCGAGGATCGGGGTAACCATGCGGTCCTCGACTTCGCGAACGGTATCGGGAGAAACCCAATCGACGGGCGAGATCGCGCCCATTCCCCCGGTGTTCGGCCCGGTGTCTCCCTCGCCGACCCGTTTGTAATCCTGTGCAAGGGGCAGGGAATGGTGGCCGGTTTCGGAGCAAATAGTGAGAAGGCTGAACTCGCGGCCAACGAGACGGCGTTCGAGGACGAGGGTCGATCCGGCGTCGCCCATCTCGCGCCGAACCATCAGGCGGTCGATCCACTCATGGGCCTCCGCCAGCGATCGGCACACGATGACGCCCTTGCCGAGGGCGGCGCCACTGGCTTTGACGACGACGGGCGCGCCACCGTCGAAGCATCGTTCCGCATATTCCCGAGCGGCCGAAGGATCGTTGAAGGACTCAAACTCGGCGGTCGGCACACCCGCGCTCGCCATCAGTTCCTTAGAACGCGCCTTGGACCCTTCGAGGCGCGCGCCTTCCGCCCCGGGGCCGTACACGCGGCACCCCTGGGCGCGCAAGACGTCGGCGAGTCCCTCGATGAGCGGGTTTTCCGGGCCGACCACGACGAGGTCGATGTCCCGGCTCCGGCACAGGTCCGCAACGCCCTGGAATCCCCCTTCGGGAAGGGGCACGCACTCGGCGTCGGCGGCGATCCCGGGGTTGCCGGGAATGACCACGACTTCGGCCTCTTGGGCGACTTTCCAGGCGAGCGCATGCTCGCGACCTCCGGAGCCATAGACGAGGACTCTCACGCTCGGGGAGGGTACCCGTCGTCCCGGGAAGCGGCCTTGGGTTACGGCACGGCGTGGGCGGTCATGTTCCCACGGATTAGGGTGTCAGACGTACGCGGCCTCACGTATAATTGGCGTGGGGAGGAGAGGGTTCCCCGAGTCGCAACGAGGCTTTCTATGAGAATCCGACGCGGTTTCACGCTGATCGAACTGCTGGTCGTCATCGCGATCATCGCCATTCTGGCGGCGATCCTGTTCCCCGTGTTCGCCCAAGCCAAGGCTTCCGCCAAGGCGACGACGACGCTGTCCAACATGAAGCAGGTGGCCCTGGCCCTTCATATGTACGGCGCCGACTACGACGATATGGTGGTGCGCGTCTATCCGCCCGGCGGCTACGGCGGTACCGAGACGTGGGTTGGTCTGACCCTGCCGTACGTGAAGAGCCGTGAGATCTACTGGGACGCGATGCGCGCGAAGCGCCTGACCGACACCTTTGTGGATCCGGACGACAACACGCTCTACACGTGGGCCTGGATCAACAACCTCGGCATCAACCACGACGGCTACGCGGCCAGCTGGAACGGCTCGGACTGCATGAATCCGTACGGGACCCTGTCCGACACGACGGCGAACGTGCGGAGCCTGACCTCGTTCGGCGACATCGCCAAGCGGGCGGCGCTCGCGCCGACGGTCTGGGGCGGCAAGAGCGACGTGGGCTGGTTCCGGTTCCTCGGGTGGTACGCGGCCTGGCCGTACAACAACCCGCAGAACTACTGGAGCTGGTGGAACGAGGTCTACGACACGACGTTCATCTATCCCGGCAACAAGATTCCGATCGGCTATGCCGACGGGCACGCGGGCCGGATCGGTCGCGGGATGTTTGTCCCGGAGAGTTGGTCCTACGCCCAGCGGTGCGCAGTCGGCCAGGAGTCTTGGGCGTTCTGGGGGAAACCGTGGGTCCAAGACTGATCTCGGGCCTGCTCGCTTTGGTGGTCCTGATCGGCGGATGCTCGGCGCTGGTGGGGTGTGGCGACGCCCAGATTCCGAAGGGCGACGACAAGCCTCCGGCGGGTCGAGAAGGTATGCCGACCCCGCCTGGCGACAAGTAAGCGGTCTGCCGAGCGACGACGGCCCCCGGCGCGTGTTCGCGCCGGGGGCCGCGTTGTCTGGGACGGTTCGCGGCCCAAGGTTGACCTTGCTTCGGCGGTTGCGCCAGCGCGTGAAGAGTCGTCGTTGTGCTTAACGGCGGACACAGGATCGGCGCCCTCGACGAATCGATTGGCAGGACTTCGTGCCATCGGCGCCGAAACCCCTACGGCATCGTGAAGCGAGTCCCCCTCCTGATCTTGTGCGCGGCGGTCCTGTCCGGCTTGGGCGTACCCGCCGGTTCGTTTGCCCAAGGAGTCGACCTCAAGCGGGTAGACGCTCTTCAGTGGCGGCTGATCGGTCCCTGGCGGGGTGGTCGGTCGGTGGCGTGCGCGGGCAGTCAAGCGCGTCCGAAAGAGTATTACTTTGGGGCGACGGGAGGCGGGCTGTGGAAGACGACCGACGGTGGCGAGAACTGGGAGTGCGTTTCGGACGGGTTTTTCCGCACGGCCTCGGTGGGAGCGGTCGCGGTCAGCGCGTCGAACCCCGATGTGGTGTACGCGGGCGGAGGCGAGCGGGATGTTCGAGGAAACATCTCGCACGGCGACGGAATCTACAAGACGACCGACGGCGGTAAGACGTGGACCCACGTTGGACTGGCGGAAACCCAGACGACCGCGCGGATCGTCGTGCATCCGACCAATCCGGATGTGGTGTACGTGGCCGCGCTCGGGCACGTATACGGGCCGAACAAGGAACGGGGCGTCTACAAGACGTCCGACGGCGGCAGGACCTGGACTCGAGTCCTGTTCGAAAGCGATCGGGCGGGGGCGGTTCATCTCTCGATGGACCCAAACGACCCGGAGACCCTCTACGCCGCGACGTGGGAGATGGGCCGAACCCCTTACAGCCTGACCTCGGGCGGCAAGGGCTCCAAGCTCTGGAAGACAACCGACGGCGGCAAGAACTGGAAGGATCTGTCACGGAATCCCGGGATGCCGAAGGGGATGCTCGGCAAGATCGGGGTGAGCGTTTCGGGGGCGGATTCGAAGCGCGTATGGGCGATCGTCGAAGCGGAGGATGGGGGCGTCTTCCTCTCGGAAGATGCCGGGGCGACGTGGAAGCTCGTCACCGACAACCGGAACTATCGTCAGCGCGCCTGGTACTACACCCATATCTACGCGGACCCGAAGGTACGCGACACCGTGTACGTCCTCAACGTCGGCGCCTATCGTTCCACCGACGCCGGCAAGACGTGGCAGGGACTCTCGACGCCGCACAGCGACAATCACGACCTCTGGATCGCGCCGGATGACCCGAAACGGCTGATCAACAGCAACGACGGCGGGGCGAACGTCAGCACCGACGGCGGCCGCACTTGGACCGAGCAGGACATTCCGACCGGGCAGTTCTACCACGTCACCACCGACAACGCCTTCCCGTACCGCGTTTACGGGGCGCAGCAGGACAACAGCACGATCCGGATCGCCAGCCGCTCTTTTCGGGGTCGGATCACCGCCGAGGACTGGACGGGAACGGCGGGCGGCGAGAGCGGCTACGTCGCCGTCAAGCCGGACGACCCCGACGTGGTTTTCGGCGGCAACTATAGCGGCGTCCTTGAGATGACGAACCATCGAACCGGGGAGAGCCGGGACGTCAACCCTTGGCCCGACAATCCGATGGGACACGGGGCGGGCGATTCGAAGCACCGGATGCAATGGACGTTCCCCATCCTGTTCTCGCCCCACAACCCGAACCGGATGTACGCGTGCTCGCAGCACGTGTTGATGAGCGACAACCTCGGGCAGACCTGGAAGGCGATCAGCCCCGACCTGACCCGCAACGACCCGACGACCCTCGGTCCTTCCGGCGGGCCGATCACGAAGGACAACACCGGGGTCGAGTACTACGGCACGGTGTTCACGCTTGCCGAGTCGCCCGTTCTGCCGGGAGTGTTGTGGGCGGGTTCCGACGACGGGCTGATTCACGTGAGCCGCGACGGCGGCGCCTCGTGGAAGAACGTCACGCCCAAGGCGATGCCCAAGTGGGCTCTGGTGAGCATTTTGGAGGCCTCTCCACACGACCCGGCGGTGGCCTTCGCGGCGGTGGACAATCACGAGAACGACGACCACGCCCCCTACCTCTACCGAACCTTCGACTACGGTTCTTCTTGGCAACGGGTTACGACCGGGATACCGGATAACGATTTCGTGCGTGTCGTTCGCGAGGACCCGACTCGGCGCGGGATGATCTACGCGGGGACGGAGACGGGGGTTCACGTCAGCTTCGACTACGGGGACCACTGGCAAAGCCTGCGCCGAAACCTGCCGGTCACGCCCGTGCACGACCTGACGGTGAAGGAGGACGACCTTGTGATCGCCACCCATGGACGCGGTTTCTGGATCATGGACGACGTCACCCCCTTGCGCCAGCTTCAGGCGGGGGATACGGGGACCGCGTTCTTCGCGCCGAAGGACGCGTATCGGGTGTCGTTCGGGGGCGGCTTTGGCGGCGGTCGACGTCGGGCGAGCGGTCCGGTCGCGCCATCCGGCGAGAATCCGCTCGGTGGCGTCGTGCTGACCTATTTCCTCGAGAAGGACGCGGGCAAGGTGTCGCTCGAGTTCACCGACCCGTGGGGCGAGACGTTCCAGACGATGAGCGGAGCCGCCAAGGCGGGCAGCCAGCGGGTTGCGACGACCCTCCGGTACCCCTCGTTTCGCAACCTGCCCGGCATGATCCTGTGGGCGGCGGGTCCGAGGCCGATCCCCGCGCCCCCCGGCTTGTACACCGTCACCCTCAAGGTGGACGACCGTTCGTTCGTGCAGACCTTCCGGTTGCGGAACGACCCGCGCGGGTCGGCGACGGAGGCGGACACGGTGGCCCAGTTCCTCTTCGCGCGCCAGATCGCCAAGCGAACCGACGACGCCAACAACGCGGTGGCGGACATCCGGGCGTTGCGCGCGCAGATCGAGGCAGCGGTGGGGAAACACGCGGACCTTCGGAGCGACGGCGAGGCCCTGAAGTCGAAGCTGTCGGCGATTGAGGAGGAGATTTACCAGGTGAGGAACCGTTCCGGTCAGGACCCCCTCAACTACCCGATCAAGCTGAACAACAAGATCGCGGCGCTCCTGGGCACGGTTTTGACGGGCGACTACCGCCCGACCGACCAGAGCTACGAAGTGTTCGCGATGCTCTCCGCTCAGCTTCAGTCGCGGTTGGACGAATTGGGAGCGGTCCTGGCTCGGGAAGGGGCGGCGTTCTCGAAGCGACTCGTCGGGAAGGGTCTACCGGCCCTCGACCCTAAGCGACGGGAGCTCGCTACGGGCGGGGGCGCCACCCCCGAACCTGGGGAGGGCGGGGGCGGTCAGGTCGCGCTTCGATACGGCGCGGTCGAGGCGATAGGTCGCATCGCGATGCCTTAGGTACCTGCCCGACGCGTCAAGCGAGACCGCGACGAGATCGCCGTTCTTGCCAATCCATTGGGCGTCGATCGGGTACGCCCGTCCGTCCTCGTCGGGAGCGGAGGTGAGGGTTCGGGCGAGTCGTCCTAGGGGGGTGACAAGGCGGCCCTTGGGATCAAGTACTGGGTCACGACCCGCCTCGTCGGGTCCCACCACGCTCCTCGGCTCGATGAGAATCGCAAGGGTTTTGGCGGTGGTGGCGTCCACCAGGATGTGGGCGCCGATGCGTCGGCGGATTGTTCCCGTGCTCCGCCCCAGGACGTAAAGGGCGTGGCACAGGATCAGTTTGTTTTCGGCGCCGACCTGCTCCAACTCGGGCGGCACCTCGTGGACGCGCCCGACGGAGCTCGGTCGCCACCAAAAGAGGCCGCTTCGCTCGAGTCGCCCCTCGGAGAACGCGCCAAGGCTGGCAAGAGAGGCGAAACCGCGTTCCTCGTAGAGCGACCGACTGTGGCGGGGGGTCGAGAAGCGGGGTTCGGTGACGCGGTCGGCAGGCTCACGGAGGCGCAGGGTGGTTGGGTGCCCGGAGAACCGGTCGAGCGTCACGTCAATCAGGGACATGGTCCGAGATACTTCGTACTCACCAATCATCGGACGGAGGTTAACATCCACGCGTTCCCCGTTGACCTGGAGCTCGGACACCTCCAAGCGTTCGGGGAAGCGGACGCACTCTCGGGTCAGGTGGAGGGCGATCGCCTTCAGGTCTGCGTCGGGCACGGGCTCGGCGGTGGTCCGGTCAAAGCCCTCGGGACGAGGGTACCGATCGACCTGTATTCCATACAGGGTCCCGGTTGAACTGCGAATGCGGACCGTGAACGGATAGAAGCCGTAGTACCGAACGGTCGTTCCTCCCGCGTAGAAGGGGGACTCCGGGATCGTGTAGAAGACCTGATCGTGCCGAACCGGAAGGCCGTCGAGGCTTCGCATGAGGCGCACGAGGACACCGCGAGCCGCCGATGCGTCCTCCGGAATCTGGAGGGTGCCCAGAAGCAAAAGCAACAGACCGGAATGCATAGGTTCCTCCTAGAGTGCGACGGGTAGCCTTACCCACCAGCGGTTGACCAGTGAGCGATTGCCGTCGAGGACTACCAACTCAGCCGCATGTAAGTAGACACAACAAAGGGTCGCAAGGCGATCCCCTTTGATCTCCATGTCCAGCGTCTTCCAGACGCCCTGTGAGTACATAGGTGGAAATGCGGTAAACGCAGCTTCCTTTGCCTCTTCGACGGTCTTTCCACTGGCCAGAGCCGAGAAGAACGACTGAATGTTCAAGGCCAAGCTCTCCTTCGATGTACCGAGAGGGGGCTCGCCTCCTTCCGGGACACCAACCCATGCCGACCCCGCGAACAGCTGCGGACTGATGGACTGGGTGAATCCCAGATACGCCGAGTTGACGCGCGGGTTCGCGCCGTTGAGATCCAGAATCCGGAAGGCGCTCGGCGCGGTCAAAGAGCCGCCGCCGAGGGTCTTGCAGGACCAAACGGCGACCAGGTTGTGAAGTGGTTGCGCCGACGTCTTGTTGCCGACGTAGGTGTACAAGTCCTCGCCGGGCTCGAGGAGCACGAAGGGGACCACCGCCGCGAGGTCCGACTGCGAAAGGCTGTTGTAGTAGCCGTGCGTCGTGGACACGAAGGTGGTCGAGAGGGTGCTGCCCGCCAGAATCCCCGCCTTCGTTTCGCTCAGCGCGGGGGCGGGCGGACTCGCCTGGTGGGTGCCCAGCGAGGATTGGGCCGCGCCAAGCCCGATGTCGCCAACTCGGTGTAGACCGAATCCACCGCCCCCGTCGCCTCGTCGCGCTCGGTTCCCAGCAACTGGAGTCGGTTGTAGTCATTGAGCAGGAACGTCCGGTCCATCGGCTGCGACGCGACGGGAAGGAACACTCCGTAGAAGGGGGGATCGGGGGCATGAGGATGCCCAGTTGGAAGGTTGCGCGTACGCGAACGCCAATGCTCGACCCGTGCGAGAAGAAGGTCGAGGCGAAGCGATAGTCTTGGGTCGGTAACGGCGACAGGCCATCGCCGTACGGGCCCGCTTGCTGGAACGCGGACCAGGGGCCGATCTCGATGTGCACATTGGCGAGCCGCATGTGCGACCACGTCGCCCCGCTCTGTCCCGGGCGCGTCGGCACGTGCCCAAAGCGGAGGCCGAACTCGACCTTGGTGCCGGAGACGACTTCTTGTTCGGTCTTCCCGACCAAGTCGCACCAAACCTGCCCGTTACCGACGTCGATCGCGTGGCGCGTGTCCGCCAGCGCGAACGAAGCGAGGGCGAGAGTCCAAAGCGCCAACCAGTTGTTCGCGCGTCCCATCGCCGCACGGTACAGCAGCGACACCCTTCTGCCAATGGGGCGGGGCAAAAGGCCCGGTCAAAGCGCGAATGCCGATTCGCCTACGCTCCCGCCAAGCCGAGCGACTCGGCGTCGCGCGACAGGGCGGCGAGGAGGTTGGCGACGTGGTCTTCCAGGGGCAGGCCGATCTGGGCGGCCCCCTCGTAGACCTCGTCCCGGTGGACGCCGGCGGCGAAGGCGGGTTGCTTAAGCTTCTTGAGGACGCTCTTGACCTCCACGTCGCGGACGTCGCGGCTCGGCCGCACGTAAGTGACGGCGGTGAGGAAGCCGCACAACTCGTCACAGGCGAAGAGGTGCCTTTCCATCGCGGTCTCGCGCGGGATGCCGAGCGCGTCGTTGTGGGATCCGATCGCGCGGACGATCATCGGGTCCCAACCCTCCGCCTCGAGCAACCGCATGCCCCAGGCGGGGTGCTCGTCGGGATGCTGCTCGTAGTCGAAGTCGTGCAGCAGCCCGGTGACGCCCCATGTCTCGGCGTTTTCGCCGAGCCGCTCGGCGTAGAATCGCATGGCCGATTCGACGCACAGGCAGTGGCGGCGAAGGGACTCGCTCGGGGTATGGGCGCAGAGCAGTTCCCAGGCGGCGGCGCGGTCGTGGGGCATGACTTTGAGTCTAGCCGAAGGGAGGGGCAAACGACTAAAGGGACCCGTCTCGGTATCGAGACGGGCCCAATCGATAGCACAAGTGTGTGGAGGCCGTCCCCGCGCAACCAGGGACGGGAGAGACTCTTAGCGTCGATTTCGGCGGCGACGATAGAACGCCATGGCACCGAGGGCGAGGGCACCGAACGACGCCGGCTCAGGGACCACCTCGAGCTCGGCATAGCTGATGTCGAACGCACCACGGGCAGACGTCGTGTCGTCGCCAAAGAAGAGGAAGTTCGGGGTCTCGTAAGGGTCGATCGGACCAACCCAAGCGGAGTAGTCCTTCTTGGCCCCGGAGAGGACCTCGGTTCCGTTGACGGAAACGAAATAGTCGGTCGCGTCGAAGCGAACGTCGTAACGGGTCAGGTTCGCCATGCCCGTCCCCGCAGCCGAGGTGTTCATCATGTGATCCTCGTTGTGGTAGGTGAAGATGGGCACTTCCTGCTGGGCGAAGATGCGGTCGCCCCAGATGCCGATCTCGACCCCTCGAGCGGTGTTGTCGAGGATGATGAGGCTGAGACCGGCTCGGTCGGCGATCGTGTCACCGTCCTTGTCGGCGAGCGGTCCGCCATGATCCTCGTTGACAACCCTCATGTCGAAACGGACACGGAACCCGGCGGTGGCGTCCAGCGCGACGGGGGTGACCATGCCGTACCCGGCGTAGACGCCGTAATCGACGTTCGTGTTGACCCGGGTGAAACCGTTGCCGCTCGGGGCGGTGACAAGGGCAGAGCCGAGGGGAAGGTTGGCGTAGTTCCAGCCGAACATGGCGTCGTTCGGCGTTACGTTCGACGTGGCGTCGTACAAGACGATGGGCTGAGCCTGGGCGACCAACGCACTCACACCGCAAACAGCGGCAAGAGCGCCTCTCTTGAAAGCGTTCATATTCAACTATCCTCCTCTCTCCTGGCCGAAGGTTTGTTCCGCCGCAGAAACCAACACTGCTGAACGGACCTTCCGTCACCGGAGAGTTCTCTCGGTGTCCATTGTACGACGCCCTCCCCTAAAGCGCAAGGCCTTTTTCAGACTTTTTTCAAAAAGATTGGGTGGGTCTGTCCGGAGGCTCGCGATAGAGGTCTCGGGCCGCCCCGAGCCAGGCCAGAATCTGGTCGTCGCGGACCTCTCCCATTGGAGAGACCTGGTAGTACGCGGTGGCCAAGTCCCCCTTCGTTTCATACAGCGCGAAGCCCCGTCGTCGGTTCGCGGCCAACCATACATCGAGCCGGTAACCGGACGGGAGGGTGGGCACGACGAGGGCACAGGAGGATTCCGCCTCCGGGACGGCGAAGGTTGCGCCGAGGTCGTCGAGTCCGGCGCGGATCAGGGTGGCTCGACGCGCATAGTCGCGGTGGCGGCTTGCCGCTTGACCTTCCGGCATCTCCCGAAGGGCCTGCCGAAGGGCGGCCAACGCCGATACGGGCGGGGTCATGGGTGGGCGGTCGCCGAAGTAGCGCGGAAGGTGCAGATAGTACGTACGGGCGGTCCCCCGACTCATCGCTTCGGCCAGTCCCGGTTCGACGAACACGAAGGACACCCCCGGCAGTCCGTGAAGGCACTTGTTCGAGGAAGCGGCGATGGCCGACAGACCGATCGGTGACAGCGGGTCCGCCCCGAAGCTGCTCATCGCGTCCACGAGGACTCGGCAACCCGAGGGACGCGCGGCATCGGCAAGGGCTTCGATCGGGTTCAGCCTCCCGGTGGTCGTCTCATGGTGGGTCGCGACGACGGCCTCGTAACGCCGGCGGTCGAGGGTTCGCCGGATTTCGTTCAGGTCCCAGGCGCCGAGCCAAGGGTAGGAAAGGGTGTCGTGGGGGATCCGATGGACCTCGAGCAGTTCGCGAATCCGGGCGCTGTAGTAGCCGTTTTCGATCACGAGGACCGGTCCCTCGCGAACGCACGACGCGACCATGGCTTCGACGGCGGCGGTCCCGGAACCGCCGATCAGGCACGGGACGAAGGATTCGAGTCCCGGGTAGACGCGAAGCAGGCGCGCCTTGACCTCGGCCTGGAGTTCGGCGAACGCGGGGTCGCGGTGGTTGAGGTCCGGTTGGCCGGCGGCTCGCCGAACCGTGTCGGACGTCATGCACGGTCCGGGGGTGAGGAGGATCATCCTCGGGTGGCGTCCTTCAGGTCACGAATACGACGGACGAGATCGGCGCGTCCCGCGCCTCCGTACCAGGATTCGGCAAGAGCCCGGACGAGCCAACTCCCGACGACCGCCCCGTCCGCCACCTCGCACACCATCCGGACGTGTTCAGGGGTGGAGACGCCGAACCCGACGCACACGGGGGTTTGGGTGCGGGCTTTCAGCCGTCGTACCAGGAACTGCACCTCGATCGGCGCTTCTTGACCCGCGCCGGTGACGCCGGTGCGAGAGACGGCGTACACGAAGCCGGTCGCACGTCGACAGACCTCGTCGAGCCGAGCGTCAGTGCTCGTGGGCGCGGCGAGCAACACGTTGTCCAGGCCATTGGCCCGCGACGCGCGCAACCAGTCGTCGGCTTCCTCGGCGGTGAGGTCGGTCACGATCGTGGCGTCGAAGCCGGCATCGGCGACCGACTTGGCGAAGGCGTCGTGGCCGAATCGGAGCACCGGGTTGTAGTATCCCATCAGCACGAGGGGGACGGCGGATCGCAGGGAGCCGACGGTTCGCAGGACGGACGTCGGGGTGACACCGCGGTCGAGGGCCCGCTGGGTGCCGGCCTGGATCGTGGGGCCGTCCGCGATCGGGTCGCTGAACGGGAGTCCGATCTCGATGAGGTCGGCGCCACCCTCGACGAGGGCGTCCACGATGGCGGGCAACTCGGCGAGTTCGGGATCGCCCGCCGTGACGTAGAGCACGAGGGCGCGCTCGTTCCGGGCGCGCAAGGCGGCGAAGGTGCTCGCAATCCGGCTCATGGGGCCTTAGTGTGACCGATGGCCCTACGACCCCGCCGAGGCTTCGTCACCCGCTTCGAGACGAAGCCGGGCGCGCGCGAGTCGCTCCTCGCCCGAGCCGCCCCCCTCGGTTATCACGGTCAGCGGCGGGTTCCAGATCGGATGGCTACCGGCATTCGCCATGTCGGCAAGGATGCGACGAAGCACGATGGACCCGGCGGAGGAGAGGTGAAACCAGAGGGAGACGCTCGAACCTTCCTCGGAGGCGAACAGGACGCGGTTGTTGACGCGGCAAGCGTTCTCGTCGCCTCGTTCGTAGCAGGCTCGGGGGGCGATCAGACCGAGTTCAAGGTTGACGGTGTGGTAAAGGTCGTCGGTGTTGGAGAGGAACACCACGCGTCCTTCCAGGACCAGGGCGAACACCCCCGGTGCTTTGGGTGCGTGACGGACGCGCAACCGACAGAAGGGCCCGAGGCCCTCGGGGTTGAGGACGAGCCCGTTGCTGTTCCGGTACTTGTCATGGGCGGTGTACCGGTCGATCCGCCCGGTCGGGTCGCTATCGGGCAGAAGTTCGGCGATGTGTTGGAAGGTGACGCCCTCCAATTCGAGCGTGCGCCCCCGGTTGCCGGCGGAATGTGGCGTCGACACGGAGAGAGTATCGCACGATTCTTGGCCCGACTTCCCGGGGTTGGGGGACGGGCGGTCCGGACGGCTACAATCCGGGGCGATGCCTCGCCCCCTCGTGTTCTCGAACGGCCGCTTCTTCGTCGGGGTGGACGCCGCCTACCGCATTCGCGAACTCACGTTCCCAAAAGTGGGACGTTTCGACCACGCGCGGGACGCCCGGATCCGAACGGGGGTTTGGGCGGACGGCACGTTGGTTTGGTGCGACGCCGACGGGTGGGAACGAGCGTTCCGGTACGAACAGGACGGTCTGGTGGGTTGCGTCCATCTCGCCCATCGCGGGCTTGGGGTGGCGATCGAGACGAGGGAGGCGGTCGCGGGAGAGGAAGACCTCTATGCCCGGACGATGACGGTGCGCAACTTGCGGGACACGGAGCGCGATATTCGAGTGTTCGTTACTGAAGATCTGAACCTGCGCGAAACGAACGTAGGCGATACGGTTCTATGGGACGAGCGGTTGGGAGGCGTCATCCACTTCAAGGAACGAATCGCTCTCGCGATCATCCTGACGTCCGACGGTTCGGTCCCGATGTACGCTTGTGGCGAAGGCGGCTTTGGCGATCGGCAGGGCACCTACCGAGACGCGGAGGACGGAGAACTAAGCGGCCACGCCATCGCGCAGGGAGCGGTGGACGCGACGATCGGGGTCGGCATGCGACTCGGACCGGGCGAGTCGAGGATCGCCAGCCTCGTGATTCAGGCGATCGAGGGCCCGGACTGGCCGGCGGCGCTTCGGGGAGAGCGGTTTGCCGACGCCGAGGGTCTGATCGCGCGACGCCTGGCCAGTGACCGAGAGTGGCTGGGCGTTCTGCGAGTGCCGGAGACCGGTGTTCCAGGCTTTGACGGTCTGGTGCGACGGAGCCTCCTCCTGATCCGGGCCTTCTGCGACCGCGACGGCGGCATCCTCGCGGCTTACGACAACGACATCCTTGACACGGCTCGTGCGCACTACGGCTACGTGTGGCCTCGCGACGGAGCCCTCGTGGCGATGGTCCTGGACGAGGTGGGCGCACACCCGGAATCGCGCGCGTTCTTCGAGTTCTGCGCGCGGTTGCCCCGTTCGCCGAGGGGCGGCTTCTGGCAGAAGTACGGGGTGGACGGCACCTTGGGAGCGACCTGGCATCCCTGGGGCGTCGGGCCGGACGCTCCCGATCCCGTTCAGCCGGACGAATCGGCGCTTGTCCTTCTCGCGCTTCGTTCTCATCTCGGACTCCAGCCGGATCCGGCGTTCCGAGCCGAGGTCGGCGAATCCCTGGTGCGGCCCTTGGCACGGTTCCTACTTTCCCACCGTGAAACCGACGGCAGTCCGGCGCCGGGGTACGACCTTTGGGAGGAACGACGCGGGGTTCACGCTTTCACCGTCGCGACGACGATCGCCGCGTTGCGGACGGTTGCCGTGCTGTTGGACGATGCGCCGCTGGCGGCAGAGTGCGAGGACGCCGCGCACGCGATCGAACGAGGCTGGGCGCACCGGTTCGGCGAGGGGCGCGTTCCGATGCGAAGCGAGGGTGACCCAACGCCCGACGCATCGCTCCTGATGCTCGCCTCGCTGGGTCTTCGCCCGGAGTCCCTCGGCGAGGAACGGGCGGGGGTCCTCCGGGAGGCGCTCTGGGTGCCAGGGATCGGAGGGATGGCGCGTTACCCGGGGGACTATTACTTTCGCCGCACCGAAGAAGCGCCCGGGAACCCCTGGGTCATTACGACGCTCTGGCTTGCTCAGTCCTATCTGCGGTTCGGTCTTCGCGACCGAGCGATCGGTTTGCTAGAGTGGGTGGTGGCGCGAGCGGGCGAGACGGGCGGTCTGGCGGAGCAGTTCGACGCGCGCACGGGGATGCCGCTGAGCGTAGGACCCCTGGTTTGGTCGCACGCGGAGGTGGTGCGGACGGCGGCATTGTGGCGTACCCGTTAGCGGGCTTCGGCGCGGCGCTTGATCGCCTCGAGAACGTTGTCCACGTTCTTCTGGACGATTCCCTGGACCACCTTCTTCACAAGGGGGCCGAGGCCGGGGACGTTGTACTCGTAGTCGACTTCGGAGACGAAGCGGGTGCCCCCGTTCTCCTCGGTGAACCGCCAGAATCCGGAAAGACGGTCGTAGTCGCCGGAGACCTGGCGGAACTCGCAACGATGGCTCTCGTCGTCCCACAGGTCCTCCTGACGCCACCGCACCTTCAACATGAACTGGGGCACGAGGCCGACCCAGTCGCTGACGACCCGCGAACCCTCGCGCTCCACGACGGTCAAGGATTTGACGTCGGACATGAACTCGGGGAAGGCAACGTTGTCCTTGGCGATCTCGTAGACGATCTCAAGCGGGGCGTCAATCCATATGGAACTGGCGACGATGGGCATGACGGGCAGCTCGGATTCGCCGTCCGGATCGGAATCCGATATACTGTGTAGTCTACCTCCCGCCCGTGGAGCCAACCCGAACGAACCCATGCGAGCCCTGATCCTCGAACGGCCCGGTTGCGTGACTCTCCGCGAGACGCGGGTTCCGGACCCCGGTCCGGGAGAGGTGCTGCTACGGGTGCGGGCGGCCACGACCTGCGGCACCGACCTGAAGGCCTATTTGCGCGGCCACCCGCAGATACCGATGCCGGGCACGTTTGGGCACGAGTACAGCGGCGAGGTCGTCTCGGTCGGCGAAGGGGCGACGTTCAAGAGCGGCGATGGGGTGATGGGCGTCCATTCGGCCCCCTGCAAGCAGTGCCGATGGTGTCGAAAGGGTCAGGAAAACCTGTGCGAGAGCATCATGGCGACCAAGGTGCTGGGGAGCTATGCCGAGTACCTGCTGATCCCGGCGCGCGTGGCCTCCCACCACCTGTTCCATAAGCCGGATGGGGTGTCGTTCGAACGGGCCAGTCTGCTCGAACCGCTCGCATGCGTGATCCAGGGCCTCTCGATGTTGCGGATTCGCCCGGAGGACCGCATCCTGGTGATCGGCCCCGGGGCGATCGGCCTGATGTTCGTGGCGGCCCTGCGGCACCTGGGGGTTGGCGAGGTGACGCTCGCCGGCCGGAACGCCCGCCGGTTGGAGATCGGGGAGCGACTCGGCGCGCAGGTGGCCAAGTACGACCCGAAGGACCAGCGCCTTCGGGGGTTCGACTATGCGATCGAGTGCACCGGAGCGGTCGAGGTGTGGGAGAGGACGCTCGACTTCTTGGTTCGAGGGGGGACGGCGATGTTGTTCGGCGGGTGCCGGGTGGGGACGTCGGCCTGTTTCGACACGAAGAAGGTGCATTACGACCAGATCACGATTTTGAGCCCGTTTCACTTTGGGACGGACTCGGTCTTACGGGCGCGAGAGTGGTTGCTCGATCCGGCGTTCGATCTGGGACCCCTCATTTCGGGCCGGCGCTCACTGGAAGACGGTCCCAAGGTGTTCGAGGAACTTCGCCAGGGCCTTGGTGTGAAGTACGTGTTCGAACCTTGAGGATGGCTTGGCGGTCCGGAGGGGCGCGATGAGGCTTGCCCGGTACCTGGGTGGCGGTCAGGTTGAGATCGCGGACGAGGAGGCGCCGGACTGCCCGGAAGGCGGACTGCTCGTGCGGACGGAGGCCTGCGGGCTGTGCAGCGGCGAACTCATGGATTGGTACATGGACCGCAAGGTGCCGCACGTCTTGGGGCACGAGGTCGCAGGACGCGTCGCGGAGTCGGACGACCCTCGGTTCCCGGTGGGCGCCCGGGTCTTTCCACACCACCACGCTCCTTGTCTGACGTGCGACGCTTGTCGGCGCGGGCGGTACGTGCACTGTCTCCAGTGGAAGCGGACGCGACTCGTCCCTGGCGGGATGGCGGAGTGCTTCGCCGTGCCGAAGGAGAATCTCAACGACGCGCTGATCGTCGACGACCTAGCGGGGACGGACGCGGCCCTCATCGAGCCCCTGGCGACGGTGGTGAAGTCGGTCTCGGCCTCGGGGGCGACGGCGGAGGACGCTTGCGCGGTGGTCGGACTGGGCGCGATGGGCGTTCTGCACGCCTTGGTCGCGCCAGGGAGGACGGTGGGATACGAGACGAACCCGGCGCGGCGGGAATGGGCTAGGGAGCGGGGGATCGAGGCGCGCGAACCTTCGGATGCATCGCCCGCCGACACCGTCTTCGTGTGCCCGGGATCGGAAGCCGCGTTGCGGTTTGCGCTGGAAATCGTGAACCCCGGGGGAACCATCGTCTTGTTCGCCCCGTTACCACCGGGAAGACCCGTGACGCTCGACCTCGAGGCGCTCTACTTCCGCGATTTTCGGCTCGTGTCGTCCTATTCCTGCGGGCCGACCGATACGAAGCGAGCCGCCGAAATCATCCGGCAAGGCACGATACGGGCCGATCAGATCGTCTCTACCTTTGTGGAACTGGACGAACTCCCGAGCGCCTACCTGGCGATGAAGTCGGGCGAGACCCTGAAGGCGATGGTGGTGTTCTCTTGAGCGCCTCTCGCGAGGCACGACAGCCGGGACCGGCGAACCGCGACGGAGGGACGGTCGTCCGAACCTTGTGATGGTGACCGCACTCGCCTTGGCCGCAGTATGGGTGGGCGCGGGTTCGCGTTCCGTCCCTGGCTCGCCTTGCGATCTTTGTTCGTTCGCCGATTCACGGGTCGAGCAGATCGTCGAGGCGGCATGGCAAGAGGCCCAGCCCGCGCAGACCAAGGACGATGGCGAAGGGAAGGGGGCGGCCAAGGGCAAGTCCGACCCGTTCGCCACCGTGACGGACGCCCGACAACGGGCCGACCTGGAACGGGACTATCGGATTGGCAAGCAATACTCGGAGTTGGTCGAGAAGGAACTGAAACTCACCGACAAGCCGGAACTGACGGAGCGGCTGAATCGGATCGGTGCCGAGATCGCCGAGATCGCGCAACAGCGCCGGGTGGACGCGAGTTGGGGGGACAAGCGGCTGAACCCGTTTCCGTACACGTTCAAGATCGTGAAGGGCGAGGAGGTGAACGCCTTTTCGCTCCCCGGGGGATTCGTGTACTTCTACGAGGGACTGCTGAAGTACGTGGAGAGCGACCATGAACTGGCCGGGGTCGTCGCGCACGAGATTTCCCACGCCTCGTTTCGGCACGTCGCCACCATGGAGCGCGAACGGTCGAAGATGCAGGCGATCACCCTTCCGCTGATTCTCATCTCGATCTTCGCGGGCGGCAAGTCGGGGGGCGACGTGGCGCAAGGGACCCAGTTGTTCGAGCAAGCGATCGGAAGCGGTTGGAGTCAAAAGGCGGAAACCGCGGCCGACTGGGGGGCGGTGCAATACCTTCAGGGCACGAAGTACAACCCAGTCGGCATCCTTTCCTTCATGGAGCGTCTCGCGCGGGACGAGCGCCTCGGCCCGAACTTTTTCCAGGGAATCCTGCGAACCCACCCTCCTTCTCGGGAGCGGGCGTTGGCGTTGACGGCCCGGTTGGAGCAGCTTGGCATTCCGATCCGCCGCTCCGAGGTCACGACCTCTCTGCGGACCCTCATCGAGCCGATCAAGGACGGTGGGTATTCGGTGAGTTTCAATGGGGCCAAGATCGTCGAGTTGGACGGTCCGGACGCCGAGTCGCGCGCCCGTGAGGCGGCGGTGAAGTTGAACGAGTTTTTCGACCGGGTGCCGGCGCTGTTCGATGTGCGGGCGACGGGGGGCAACACGATCAGCGGTTTTCGCCGTCCGCTTCTAGTTCTCCAGCAATCGGACGCGGATCGGGCGGCAACTTCGGTCGCCGAACTGACGGACCGCGCGGTTCACCAGATAAAACGCGGCGTCTACTCGATCGCCTACCGAGTGTGGGACTTCTAGTCGACTAGATTTCTGGCCGGGGCCGAAAGAACATCGCCACGAAGAAGAACGTGGCGAACGCCCAAGGTACGACTCCAACGATCGGGCGGAAGGCCGATTCGCCGTTCCTCGGAAGGACCACGTCGCGGGTGATGGCGCCCCTTTTCCCGAGCGGCAACTCGCCGAGGATTCGGCCACGGGCGTCGGCGAACAGGGTGGAGCCCAGGGAAGCCGATCGCACAACGGGCAGACCGGTCTCGATCGCGCGCCAGACCGCGCCGGTGCGAAGTTGGGCGGGCGCGGACGTCCCCATGTACCAGTCGTCGATGCTCATGATGGCGAGCAGGCGCGCCCCGTTCATCGCGTGCGCTTGGGCGATGTTGTGAAAAAGGCCCTCGAAGCAGAGGAGGGGGCCGACCTTGATTCCGACGACGGCGAGCGTCTTGACTTCGGACCCGGGTTGCAGGTCGCCCGAAGGCAGATTGAAGTTGCGGAGGAAGGGAAGCGCGTCGCGTCCCGGAACGTACTCACCGAAGATCACGAGGCGCGTCTTGTCGGCGTAGTCCCAGGCGCCGTCGAACTTGAAGGCCGACTGGTAACTCGGGCCGTTGCCCCGGGTGCCGCCAAAGAGCACGGCAGGGGACTTCCGCACCTCAAACGGGGTGAGGGGGGGCAAGCCGCCACCGCCGCTGACAAGCCCCTCCGGCAGGACGAGCAGACTCGAGCCGGCCTCCTCGGCCTGGCCATACAGCTCTTGGATCGCTTCCCGGAGGCGAACCGGTTCGGTCACGGAATCGCCGTAGGCCAGGTCAACGCCCGGCTGGCCGGCGGTGATCCGCATCGTATCGCCGACCACGGACGACTGGAACCGGGCGAGCGAGACGAGAAGGAGGACCAAGCACACGCCCGCGGTGGTCGTGAACGTACGGCGATCCGACGGTCGGTTGATGGTGAAGGCGTCCCATCCCTGGAGTACCGCCAGGTTGATCGCGACGACCCAGGCGGAGACGAGATACACGGTGCCAAAGTGGGCAAGCTGACCGACGGCGGGGTAGGCGGCGAGGGGAGTCGCGATCAGGCTCCAGGGAAACGCGAGGTAGGGGACGTACGAACGGACGACCTCCAGACCGGCCCAGACGAACGGAATGGCCCAGGCGCGGTCGGTTCGGAAGCAGCGGTGGATGGTCCAGCCCAGAACCCCGAAGTACCATGCCCCGAGAAAGCCGCACACCGCCCAGGGAACCGACGCAAGGGCGAAGCTGCCCGTCCACTTGCCCACGAAGCCGAGGATCCAGGCCATCTGGCCGAGCCAGAAGAGCAAGCCGAAGAGGTAGCCGGATCGGAACGCGCGCGTCTCAGGGTTGCGGAGGGTTGCGAGCCAAGGGACGATCGCGACGAACACGAGGTACGCCTGGTCAAAACTGGGAAGGGTAAGGGCGACCAGGACGGCGCTCAGGAGAACCGGCGCCGAGCGGCGAAGGGCGTTCACGGACATCGGTCTGCCGCCGCGAGAACATGGGAGTCGTCGTCGTACCGCTCAATGGTGAACGCGCCTTCTGGCCGCCGGCGTAACTCGGTGATCGAGGCGTTACGAAACCGAAAGGAGCGAGAGGTCTCGAGGTTTCCCCGCACGAGCCGAGCGAGCAACATGGCGGTCGCCATCCCGTGGCTCACGACGAGGGTCGTCCGGGTGGAGGCGAAGAGGTCGTTGGCGACGGGAGCGATGCGCTCCCAAATGTCTCGCATCGACTCGCCGCCGGGGGGACGAACGTCGAAGAGCGAACCGGTCTCTCCTTGAGCTTCGGCGGCGAGACGGCGGATCTCGGCGAACTCAAGTCCCTCCCAGTCGCCAAACGCGCGTTCGCGAAGTCGGGCATCGTAGTCGATGGACGCCCGGGTGGCCCGGAGGATCGGGTCAGCCGTCTGGCGGGCGCGTCGGAGGTCGCTGCAACAGACGGTCTCGACGCTGGACCGGGAGAAGGCGGACTCAAGGGTCGCGATTTGCCGTTCACCCTCGGCGTCCAAGGGAACGTCGGTATGACCTTGAGCACGGCCCTCGACGTTCCAACTCGTCTGGCCGTGGCGCACAAGGTAGACCCGCATCGCCTGCTTTATACCTGCCAAGGTCGGGTTTCACCGAGTTCGCGTCCGGCTTCGCTCACGCGCAAGGCCCCAAGCCTCAGCACGCGCACGGGCGCCGGTGCAACCGCGGTGCAACGAACTCGGACGACGCCCGTCGCGGGATCAAGCTCTTGGACGAAGCCGAACCCGAAGTCTTGGCCGCTGTCCCGCGCGAACGAGCAGACGAGATCGGTGTAGTCGGCCGGCCGGACGATGTGCGCCTTGGTGCAACCGAAGTGGTCGAGGCCTCGAGAAAGGGCCGACTCGTCAAGTTCTTCCGGCCCGACCAGGAACAAGGTTGGCCCGCAGATTTCGGCATAGAGGGTCTCGGGTAGACCGCTACGGGACAACGCGGAGCGCTCAACGCGCCGACCGGTCCCGAGGCGGGAACCCTCGAAAGCCAGGGAGGAGAAGTCGAGCGTATGGTCCTCGCACCTTTCGAGAATCCGGAGCCAGGTCGCCCGCCGTTGGGCGGCTTGGACGAGGTCGGGATAAGCCTCAGCCGGGTAGACGGTCTCGGGGCCAACGGGCCAGCCCGTAGGGCCGATCGGAGTCCCATCCGCGATCAGGATGCGACCGGGACAAGCAGTCCAGGCGATCAGGGAAAGCAGGTGCCGCAGGACGGGTCCGGGTCGATAGGCGGGACAGAGGACGGCCACGTCACGGTCCGATTCGCGGAGGAGACGGACCAGTCCCTCGAGGGCAACATGAGGAAAGCGTGCGAGGTCCAGCGACCCGAAGAACCGCCATGCGCGCACTTTGCCGTCCCTCCAGAGCACTATCCGGGCGACGGACGAGAAGTCGGGTTGCGCGGGGTCTAGGCACAGGAAATCGTGGTCGCCGAATTCGTCGCGGATCGTCTCACGCCAGGACACGCCGGGCGATCCGATCAGAAGGGTTGGGCGACCACGGGGCGCGACCATGGGTTGCGCGTAAGTATGGCGGGAAAGCCAAAGGGAAGGGGTCAGTGGGGGGAGCGTCCGTGCTCCGACCTCCGTTTCCACCGAATCCGTGGTGACACCCGTCGCAGAGGATACCTCCTCTCGCGTGCGGCGAGGAAGGGGCTACGGTCCCAGGCAAGGGGGTGAAGAGGCGAAACGGGCGGGATCGGACGGGCCTTCAGAGAAGCGGCGTCCGGCGGAAGGCCACCCCGGACAGCGAATCGCCCGGGTCGCGCTTGGCTACCCGGGCGTTGCACCAAACCCGAACCTGCTAGGCACCGGCGCGGAGGTTGGGGATGTTGATGATGTTGTCCTTGTCCAGCTTGCGCCTTCCGGCGTCGAAGTTCTTAGTCGCGACGACGGCCGAGCGGTCGATCCACTCGCCTCGTTGCAGAATCTGGTCCTGCGAGAGCTCAAGGTTCGTGTACATGACGCGCTCACCGGGCCGAGCGTCGCTACTCAGGAAGTTCGAGTCGGTGAACCCGATGCCGGTGTAGCCGAACTTGTCCTGGATGTGCGGGGGCGCACTACGCGGGTTGTAGTAGAACTCGACAAGATACTTCTTGGCGGAGAACGGGTACATCGTCACGTCCTTGGACATATCGATGATCCGGTCGAAACGTCGGTTGCGAACGAAGAGCTGGTCCTGCATGAAGGTGATGTTCTTGGGCGGGTCGAGCTTGACCTCGTCCGAGATGTCCCAGTTCATGCCGGCGGGGGTGCCGTTCGGGTAATCGGCGTCTCGAAGAACGATGCGCACCCGGGTACCGACGGGGAGGACGTTCCAAGTGCCTTCCACGCGGATCGTACGGGGGGCGACGACGCTGACGCGGGCGCTGAACCCGACATCGAAGGGCGGCTTCGTGTCGTATTGACCCTGCTCGTAGGTCCCGTTCTTGAGGGCAACGTCGCCGCGCTGGACCATGCGCACGAGGTTCGTATCGAGGTTGTTCTCGATCGTCTCGCGGACCTGGGTGTTGCCGTAGGTGGCGTCCTTGCCCTTCTCGAGGGCGACCGCCTCTTCCCAGAGGTTGTAGTACAGGTCAATCGCCTTGTCGAGTTCGCCGTTACGGAAGTACGCCTGGGCGAGGAGGTTCTTGCGCGCCTGGATCATGTCCTTGCGCTTGTGGGCCTCCTCGAACCACTTAACGGCTTGCTTGTAGTCGTCGTCCACCTTGTGGTACCACATCCACCCGGTTTCGAAGAACAACTCGTAGGTGTCCGGGTTGTTGCGCGCGCCCTCTTTGCCAAGGGCAAGGGCGGAGGGGACATAGCGACGGTCCGACCGCTGGTCTTCATCGGTGAAGTTGTAGCCGATGTGCCACATGCCGGTGGCGTAGACGTCGATCTGGTGGGGGTCGAGGATGGTGACGAGGCGGATCAGGGGGAGAACCGCGTCGTAGTTGCCGGTGTCGAAGAAGGAGTCCGCTCGCACCCAGAGGATGCCCGCGATCATCTCGCGGAACCCGGCGAGCGCGAGCAGCATCTGGTCGGGCGAGAGGCCGCTGGTGGCGGACTGGCTGCCCTTGGGCATGTAGTTCTTGACCCAGATGTCCCGCACGACGAGTTGGTTGAGGGCTCCTTGGCCGACCAAGAGGAGCGCCAACGCGGCATAGAGGGTCGTGGCCGTCTTCTTCATGGGCTAGACCTCGCGCCGGTCGAAGACCAGGATGCCGGCCACCAGGAGGACACCGATGTAGAGGACGCCGTAGGCGACGATCTTGATGTAGTTCTGGGTTTCGTCCTGGATGACGACGGTCGGGTTGATGAGCGGGTTCTGGACGTTGTAGTACGCGAAGTTCGGCAGGAGCGTGTTGACGAGCCGGCCGATGATCTTGGCGATGTTCGAGCTGCTCGGGTTGTTGAGCATCGACTCGAAGAACGAACTGAAGGTCGTACCGACGAGGTACACCGCGCCGCTCAAGAAGAAGTTCACAAGCGGTGTGACGAACGTCGAGAAGAACACGCCGACCGCCGCGAGCAGGCACATCTGTACGAAGAACATGATCGGCGCACGGAGCAACTGGGTGAGACCGTCCGCCCGGTAGCCCTGCTGGACGAAGAAGGCCAGGCAGAGGACGCCCGTCATCATCGCCATCATCACCATCAGGGCCAGAACGGCGCCGAAGTACTTGCCGAGCAAGAACTGCCAGCGATGCACCGGCTTGGAGAGGATGGTATAGATCGTCCGTCGTTCGATCTCGTTCGGGATCATGTAGACGGTCAGCACGACGGCGATGACGGCGCTCGTGAGCTGGATGATGCTCAGAAGCATCGACCGCAGGACCGTCGTTTCGGACCGGGCCGAGAGGACGCCGAGCCCGGGAGCGATCGCGATGAACGCGACGCCGACGAGCAAAATGACGAGAAGGACGCGGCGGCGAATGGCCTCGCCGAGGGTGGTGGTCGCGATCGCCCAGACTTGTTTCACTTCGAGGCTCCTTGCGACTGCAGGTTGCGAACCGTTTCGACGAAGAGATCTTCGAGGCGGCGGCGCCGGGGAAGGACGCTGACCACTTTGCCCTTGGCGTTTCGAATCCCGTCGATCAAGCCGTTGAAGTCCTCGGCCTCGTCGATGTCGACGATCAGGCGACCGGCGTTGAACGAAGTGGTTGCCCCGTTCAGCTTGAGTCCCTGGGCGAACTCCGACGTCAGGTTGTCGGCGATGATCTCGATCCGGCCCCCTCGGAGGAGGTCGTCGAGTTTGCCCTGTGCGGCGATTTTGCCTTTGTTGATGATGGCGACGCGGTCGCAGATGCGTTCGACGTCGCTGAGGGCATGGCTCGAGATGAAGACGGTCTTGCCCTCCTCGCGGAATTGGAGAATGAGGTCGCGAATCTCGATGTGGGCGATCGGATCGAGGCCACCGGTCGGCTCGTCCAGGAAGAGGAGTTTCGGATCGTTCAGCAGGCTCTGGGCGAGACCGATGCGCTGCTGCATACCCTTTGAATACTGTGAGATCGTCTTGTGTTGATCGCCGGCCAGGTTCACCCGCTCGAGAAGCCGCTGGTACATGGCGGTGTCGCTCAGGCCGAAGAGGGCGCCGTAGAACTTCAGAATCTCCATGCCCGTCATGTGCTCGTAATAGTAGGGCTTCTCGGGGAGATAGCTGATCGAGCGGTGGATTCCGATGTCGCCCGCCTCCTTGCCGAGCACCTGCGCTTGACCCGCGGACGGGTAGATGATGCCGAGGAGCATTTTGATGGTCGTGGTCTTCCCGGCCCCGTTGGGACCAAGAAACCCGAAAATCTCACCCTCTTCGACAGAAAGGTTCAGCTGGTCGACGACGTTTACTTTTCCGCTTCGGTTCTTGTACGTCTTCGTCAGGTTTTGAGTCTCGATCGCTGCGGCCAAAGGTCGCAACACCTCCTGGATCAGTCGCGCCGGAGTATACCGGTCCCGGCTCGGACCGGACCCGGCATCGTGTCCGATCCGACGCCGGACTAGACAACGCTTTCCGTACGGCGATGATTCCTGGAGGACGGACGATTCGTCGGGTTCGTGGCGGAGGCCGTCACATGAGGAAATCAAGGCCTCCCTCGCGGAGCCCGAGAGATATACTGGTCGCGTCGGACGGCTAGGTCCTCACGGCAGAAGGATTCGGCGTCTCGATGGTCCGGACTGGCGGAAGCGCTTTTGCTCTCCTTTCGGCGTTTCCGCCTCTTTTCCAACCGCCAAGGGGTTCCGGGTGGTTTCCGCCATGGGCGACGCCCAAGGCAGGATGCGCCTTCGTCCGGCCGCCGCCTCTTGAGGAGTCCACCCATGCCCGAGGAAACCGCCCCGAGTCTCGAGCAGTTAGAGGACCTCGTCGAGGACGATCGCTATGCGCAGGCGCAGGCGATGGTCGCCACGGCGCATCCATCGGACGCGGCGGACGCTCTCCAGGCGCTCGAACCGGACGAGATCGCCCGCATCCTCGAGACCCAGGACAAGCGGCACGTCGCAGACGTTCTCGAGGAACTGCCGGACGATATTGCGGCGGCGACTCTTGTACGGATGTCGGCGACCGATGCGGCGGAAGTCGTCACCGAACTGCTCTCCGACGAAGAGGCCGACATCCTGGCCGAAGTGCCCGAGGAGCATCGGGAGGCGATCATCCTCGCGCTCGACGAGGGCCAGCGGACCCTTGCGCGAGAACTGCTGTCCTATGACGAGGACTCGGCGGGCGGACTCATGCAGAAGGAGTTCGTCGCGCTGTCCCTGCGGGCCCGCGCCGGGGAGGCGATCGCCGGGCTGCAGGCGCGCGCGGACGAGATTGCCAGTTACCCGGCCGCTTACCTCTACGTAGTGGATGGCCAGGGGGTGCTCAAAGGAATCCTAAACCTGCGGGCGCTCCTGTTCAGCCAGCCGGAGACGTCGGTGCTGTCGATCATGACGAAGAACCCGGTGTCGGTGAACGTCGCCACACCGAGCCAGGACCTCCTCAAGATCTTCCGAAGGCACCGCTACCTGGCTTTGCCGGTCGTGGACGATGATGGGGTGTTGCGCGGGGTCGTCACGAAGGACGACGCCCTGCAGTTCGAGAGTGAAGAGATCGAGGAGGAGTTCCTTCGCTTTTCCGGAATCGCGGGAGGCGAGGAGGTGCGGGACATGCCGACCTGGCTTCGCACCCGTCGGCGCCTGATCTGGCTTGCCGTCAAGATGGCGCTCAACGTCGCGGTGGGTGGGGTGATCGCGCACTTTTCGGACACTCTGCGCGAGGTGATCGCACTCGCGGCGTTGCTCCCCATCATCTCTGATATGGGTGGCAGCGCGGGGGGGCAGGCGATCGCCGTCAGCATCCGCGAACTGTCGCTCGGGCGCATCAAGGTCGAGGACGCGTTGTGGGTATCGGCCAAGGAACTCGGCGTCGGTCTGCTCAACGGCCTGATCCTGGGAGGGTTGATCGCGGCAGGCGCCTTCGTATGGCAACACAATCTCGTGCTGTCCGGGGTGGTCGGGGTCGCTTTGCTCGCGAACACGATCTTGGCGGTTTGTTTGGGCGGGGTATTGCCGCTCGTTCTGCAGAAACTGCGGGTGGATCCCGCCGCCGCCTCGGGTCCGTTCCTCACGATGACGACGGACGTGTGCGGTTTCGCGTTGGTCCTCTGGCTGGCCGGGCGGTTCGTCGAGTACCTGAAGTAGGCTCTGGCGGATGACTCTGCTCTCGGACGGTTGGACCGTCGACTACGGCCAGGGACCGACTTCGGTGACGGTGCCCCATGCTTGGTGTCAGGACATTCCGGTGGCATGGGAAGGGCCGGCCCTCTATCGGCGAACGGTGGAGGTCCCAACCGGCGGCGGTTGGATCGTGTTCGAGGGCGTTTCGTACGCGGCCCAGGTGCTCGTCAATGGCGAACTCGTGGGGGGGCATCAGGGCCTGTACGACGCTTTCTCGTTCGACCTCTCGCCTTGGTCGGGGCGGACCGTCGACCTGACGGTCCAGGTTGTCAAAAACGGCGGACCGACGTACCCGGTGCGAGACGTGCTCAGCGGGTTCATTCCCTTCGTGTTCCACACGTTCGGGGGGATCTACCGAGAGGTCTGGCTGGTGGATGGGGTCGGCGACCCAACCCGCGATCCGGACTTTTGGTGGCGGCTCTCGGGATACCGTACCCGTCCGTCGGCCAGTCCGGTCGAACCGTTCTACATGCGAGGCGTCTTGACGTGGGGCTGGTACCCGGAACTTGGCCACCTGAATCCTCCGGACGAGGCGATCGTTCGCGAGATCGCCCAAGCCCGCGCACTTGGCTTCAACACGGTGAAGTTCTGCTTGTGGGTCCCCTCGCATCGCTACCTGCGTCTGCTCCACGAAGCAGGGATGAAGGCGTGGATCGAACTCCCGCTATGGGCTCCCTCGTCCGATCCCGACAAGCAGGCCCGGATGGAGATGGAGATCGAGCAGATCGTTCGGCAGTACCGCCACCATCCGGCGGTCGTGTGCTGGACGGTGGGGTGCGAACTGACCCATGAGACGAGCGCGGAGTTCAGGGAGCGGGTCACGCGGACGGTCGGGGAACTGACGGGATGCCCGTTGGTCAAGGACAATTCGGGCGGGGCCGAAATGTACGGCGGCGACCTGCGCGAGTTCGGATCGTTCTACGACTTTCATCCCTATTGCGACACGCCGTTCTACCCGGTCGTTCTGGACTCGTTGCTACCGGGTGCGCGCCGCGAAGCCCCGATCTTGCTCGGAGAGTTCAACGATGTCGACGTTCACCGTGACCTGCCTCGTCTCAAGAGGGAAGCACCCTATTGGTCGAGCCAGGACCCGGCTCTGAACGATCCGGGAGTTCGCTGGCAGCACGACTTGCCAGGCTTCCTTTCCCGAACGCGTTTCGCCGAGGAAGGCCCCAAGCATCGGCGCTTGATGCGTTCTTCACGCGAGAAGGCGTTGTTCATGCGAAAGTACGTCCACGAAGCGGTGCGGGCGCGTGACCCGATTCACGGGTACGTCATCACGGGCTGGCGGGACACACCGATCAGCACGGCGGGTGTGGTCGACGACGAGGGCGCGCTTCGGTATTCGGCGGAGGAGACCGTAGCCTGGAACGGGGAGAACTGCCTCTTCCTGTTGCCCACGCGCCGGCCACCTTGGCTGGACGGAGGCAACCGGCCGGGCTGGCTCGACCCGTTCTGCTTTCACCCGGGACAGGCGTTTTGGCGACTCGGGATTCACACCGAACGCGCGATCGACGCGAAGGGTCGATGGTGGATCGAAGGTGCGTCGGGCATCTTGGCGGAGGGTTCGTTCTCGGCGGCCACACGGGCCATGGGGGCGCAAGAATTGGCGGAGATCGCCTGGGAGGCGATCGAACCAGGGGTCTATACGCTTGGGGCGGCGTTCGGCGAAACCCGGAACACCTGGAGCTTCGAGGTGGTCCCCAAGCCGGACTGGACTATTCTCGACGGATGGGCAAGGCACGATCCGCGCCGGAGGCTTGCCGATCTGCCGCTTCCCGAGTTGACCGCCGAGGCCAAGGGCCTGGTCGCGACCGGCTGGCATCCCTCCGTTGCGTCGTTGCTCGAGCGCGACATGCCGGCCGTCCTCTTGCTGGATCGCGAAGGGACCGTGTCTCGGCCCTTCTGGCGGGAGGCCGCCTATGAGCCGTCGGAGGACCCGTTCTGGACAGGGTTTGGAGCTTGGGATCGGTGGGAGCGGTGGCTCGCCGTCTCCGGCGACGCCGCGCTCGACCCGGAAGCTCTTCGCCGCATGGGCTTTGGCGACCGGGCGTTGGCGCCGGTCCTGACTCGGATCGATACGCGCACCTACGAGGAATTGCCGGTGATCGCTCGCTTGGGGAGCGCGCTCGTGACGTCGCTCCGGCCCGATGGGGGACTCGGCGTTCAGCCGCACGGGGTTTCAAGGAACCCCTCGGGGGCGGCCCTACTCCGGGCGCTCGCTTGCGTTATTAGGGAACTCTAAGGAGTCTCCAAGGAGCACCTAACGTCGCCGGGGTTTCCTCTATACGTAAGCCCTTCAGAGGGGCTCGACGAGAAAACCCATGAAACGCTTCGCTCTGCTCACGTCCCTGATCGCGGTCTTCGCGGTCGCCTCCATCGGCACCGTCTCGGCCCAGGCGGGCAAGACCGGTACGACCAAGCCCGCGGCGGTGAAGCCGGCGGCCACCAAACCGGCCGCCACCAAGCCTGCCGAAGTCAAGCACACCACGACGACTCCCGCCAAGACGGTGAAGGTTGCCCAGCACAAGAACGCCGTTCGCCGCCACGGCGCGAAAAAGGCCACGAAAGCCGCTCACAAGAAGCCTTGATTCCCTGACACTCCGGCACTCGCTCGGCGAGCCATCACACCTGACCCCGACAAGCAAGAACGGCCCCGCCCATCGGGCGGGGTCCGTTCATCTAAACTGAAGGCAGAAACCGTGCGCGTACTGATCGTGGAAGACGAACCGGCGGTCGCCTCGTTCCTTGGACAGGCGCTCCGCGAGTCTGGATACGTATCCGAATCGGCCGCGACGGGGCGCGACGGCCTCCCGCGCTTGGTCTCGCGCGATGTCGATCTTGCGATCGTGGACGTGATGTTGCCCGATGCGGACGGCTTCGACCTGGTCGCGGAAGCGCGTCGCCGTGGCGCCCGACTCCCCATCCTCATGTTGACCGCCCGGGCGACGGACACCGACATCGTGTCGGGCCTCGACGCGGGCGCGGACGACTATCTGACCAAGCCGTTCGAACTCGACGTGCTCTTGGCGCGGGTCCGGGCGCTTCTGCGACGCCGCGATTCCGACCGTTCTCCCCTGTCCGTCGAGACCCTGATAATGGACCCAGCCACCAGGAAAGTCGAGCGAGGCGGCCGTCGCATCGACCTATCGGCCCGCGAGTACGCACTCTTGGAGTACCTCATGCGCAACCGGGGCAGGGTCGTATCGAAGGCTCAGATTCTGGACAAGGTCTGGGACGACCCGTATTTCCGGGAGTCGAACATCGTGGAGGTGTACGTCAACTACCTGCGCGGCAAGATAGAGTTCCCGGAACGACCAAGGTTGTTGCACACGGTTCGGGGCGTTGGCTACGTCCTCGAGTCGCGGGAGGAGGGACCGCACGCGTCCGCACCGTTGGAACCATAAGGCACGGCTTACTGCGCGCTTGACGACCTTGTTCTCGGTGCTGCTGGCGGGCGTGCTCGCTGGAGCATACGGGCTTTACGACGTCCGTGGCGACCAGGACGCGGATCGACTCCTGGGCGCCGCCTTGGACGCGGCGGCCGACGAATTTGGGGCGGGGCGCCCGGTACAGGACTTGCTCACCGCTACGGAAGAGCATCTCGGCGTTTCGGTCATTGTCTATCGCGCCGACGGATCCGTCTGGGACGCGGTGGGGAACGTGGACTTGCCGAGGCGGGGTTCGGATGGCCTGGTGCTGGTACAAGGTCAACCGGTGCGGCGGCGCTCCCGCTCGATCGACGGGGCAACCGTGGTCGCCGGGGTGCCCTGGGCCAGCCACATGGCGCAGGAGCGTCTGCTCGCCGGCATTCTTGGTACCCTCTGGATCTGTCTGACGCTGGGGGTCGCGCTCTTGGTCCGCTACAGCGTCCGTCGTACCTTTGTGCCGCTCCTTGAGATGGCGCAACAAGCCGAGCGCCTCTCGGGCGAGCGATTAGGAGATCGTCTGCCGGTCGTCGAGTCGGGCGAATTCGCGGAACTGGCCCAGCGTCTGAACGCGCTCCTGGACAGGTTGGAGGAAGGGAACCGTCGGCAACGCGTGTTCCTGGCGGAGGCGGCGCACGAACTCCGAACGCCGCTGACGGTGTTGGGCGGAACCATCGAGACGACGTTGCTCCAGCCGCGGAGTCCCGAGGACTACCGAGCGATGCTGGCGGCGTTGCTCGAAGAGGTGCGCCGGGTGGCGCGACTCGTCGAGGCGATCCTGGTCAGTTCGCGATCGGATCAGGTTTC
Organism: Fimbriimonadaceae bacterium; assembly: GCA_026129685.1. Taxonomy (GTDB): domain Bacteria; phylum Armatimonadota; class Fimbriimonadia; order Fimbriimonadales; family Fimbriimonadaceae; genus UBA2387. The sequence goes on along the minus strand of JAHCHO010000006.1, from coordinate 11,419 downwards.
GGCGGGCCCGATCGACCTCTCGAGCGCTCTGCTCGACGAGGCCGAGCGTTGGGCCGCTCGGCTCAGAGAGCGTGACATTGCGATCCGGATGGAGATCGAGTCCGTCTTTTGCGCGATTCTGCGAGAGGAAGCGAGCTGTATCCTCGACAACCTATTGGCCAACGCGGCCAAACACGCGCCGGACGGATCGGCCATTTTCGTGACGGTCCGGAGGCAAGGGGATCGGGTGCTCCTGACGGTGCGGGACGAGGGGCCGGGAATTCCCGCCGCCTTGCGCGACGCGATCTTCGAACCGTTCGTTCGGAGCGACGCTTCGCCGGTGGGAGCGGGTTTGGGGCTGGCCCTCGCGCGGCGGATCGTAGAGTCGCGCGCGGGCGCCATCCGTTTGGGGGAGGTCGTCAGCGGGGCTTGCCTGGTCGTCGAACTCCCGGTCGCGACGGTTCCCACCGGGACCGGGCATCGGCCGGTTGCGTGACCGACGATTCCGGAAACAATTCTCCAGAATCTTGCGTTAGGATAGGAAGGTAGGCGGGTCCAACTCCCTGCCGATCGACGATTAGGTTCGAGTCCCAACATGAAGAAGCACCTTTTGACCGCCATGCTCGCGGGCGTCCTGGTTCTCCCTGCTTTCGCCCTTGCGCCCACGTCCGGCCTGAAAGTCGGCGAGACCGTCACGCCGTTCCACCCGACGCACGTTTCGGGGCCTCTGAAAGGCACGGATTCCTGTCCGCCCTGCACCTACGGCCAGCTTCCACAGGTCCAGGTCTGGGTCAACGGTGACGACCATGCGAACGTTGCGGCAGTCGCGACCGCTCTGGAGGGCGCGGTAAAGGCCAACAAGAGCAAGAAGCTGCAGGCGTTCGTTATCGTGCTGACGGACGCGGCGAACAAGGCCAAGACGGCGAAGATGATCTCCGATTGGTCGGCCAGCGCCGGCGCCACGAACATCCACATGGCCTACCTTCTCAAGACCGATGAAGCGGTCGGAGCGTACAAGGTCAACACGTCGGCGGACGTCAAGAACACGATCATGGTCTACAAGAACCGCGAGATCACGAACACGTTCGTGAACCTTCACGCGGACAAGACGGGCCTTGGTCAGCTGAACGCGGCGATCGCCAAGATCACCGCCTAACTCGTCACGTGCCCGGGCCTCCGCCGCATTGGCGGCGGAGGCCCTTTTTCTTGCCCTCATTGAGGACGATGGTGTTGGTCGGATGCTCGGAGAAGGTAACGGGGAAAACCAACGGCCCATCGCTTCGAACCCCGGCAGGTATCCTCCCTCCCGTATGCGACCCGGCGACGGTGCGAGCGGCGTGTTCTGTCAGTGCGCCGAGTGCAAGAAGATCCTGCTCGCGGGCGAGCTGTTCGAGGCCCTTGGGGTCTGTCCGAACTGCGGTCACCACCATCGGCTATCGGCAGCGAGAAGAATCGAGGTCACGTTCGACCCGGGTAGCTTCGAGGAGCTCGACGCCGACCTTCGCTCGATCGATCCGATCGAGTTTCCCGAGTACAGCGAGAAGCTGAGAAAGGCCGAGGCCAAGACGGGTTCGCGGGATGGGGTTGTTTCGGGCGTGGCCGCGCTGGACGAGATTCCGGTCAGCGTAGCGGTCACCGATTTCGATTTCATGGGCGGTAGCCTTGGTTCGGTGGCTGCGGAGAAGATCGTGCGCACCTTCGAGCGGGGATTGGAGCGAAAAACACCGGTGATCGTGTTCAGCGCTTCGGGGGGCGCCAGGATGCAGGAAGGGCTCTTCTCCCTGATGCAGATCGCGAAGACCACGGCGGCGGTTCAGCGGTGCCGGGACCAAGCGATTCCCTATATCTCGGTCTTCACGGACCCCACGATGGCGGGAGTCCTCGCGAGCCACGCCAGCATCGCCGACGTGATCTTGTCCGAGCCGAAGGCCCTGGTCGGATTCGCGGGGGCGAGGGTCAGCAAGCAGGCTCAGGTTTCGAAAGTGCCCGACAACTTCCAGACGGCGGAGTTCGTTTTCGAACACGGGATGATCGACCGGATCGTGCCGAGGAAGGAGATGCGCCCGACCCTGATCCGGCTGGTTCGCGCCCTTGGAGGTCATCTGCGTGGCTAAGACCTGGAAGGAGTGGGAGAAGCCCCTCCTGGAACTCGACGAGGCGCTCGGTAAGCTCCGGGAACTCGCGCGGGTGGCGACGCCCGATCGGCGAGCAGAACTCGAACGGCGGATAGCGGAGTCGGAGCAACGTCGCAACCGCTATATCGACGTCATGTACAGCCGGCTCGGGCCGTGGGAAAAGGTGCTCGTGGCGCGGGCCGAGAAGCGGCCGTACTCGCTGGACTACATCAACGCTCTGTTCACGGAGTTCATCGAACTCGATGGAGACCGAAGGTACGGGGCGGACCATGCGATCGTGGGTGGGGTGGCGTTCTTCGACGAGCGTCCGGTGATGGTGGTCGGCCACCAGAAGGGGCGCAACATCCAAGAGCGTCAGTACCGGAACTTCGGGATGGCCAAACCGGAGGGGTACCGCAAGGCGATGCGCCTGTTCGACATGGCGAACCGCTTTCGGATGCCGGTCGTGACGTTCGTGGACACACCCGCCGCCGACCCTGGGGTCGAGAGCGAGTCGCGCGGAATCAGCGAGGCGATCGCGGCCGCGATGCAGCGGATGTTCGAACTCAAGGTGCCGGTCGTGTCGGTCGTGCACGGCGAAGGGGGCAGCGGGGGCGCAATCGGTATCGCGGTCGCGAACCGGGTCCTGATGCTCGAACACGCGATCTACAGCGTCATACCTCCGGAAGGGTGCGCCGCGATTTTGTGGCGCGATCCCGACCGAGGACCGCAGGCGGCGGCCGCTCTTCGGCTGACCGCTCAGTCCGCCCTCGAGTACGGTTTGATCGACGACATCATTCTGGAGCCGCACGGAGGCGCGCACCGCGACCCTCCGGGTGCCATCAGGGCGGTGGGCGAGGCGCTCGCCCGGCACCTTGCGGAACTGGGCGCGTTCGACGGCGAGGCTCTCCAGGCCGATCGCTACGCGAAGTTTCGGGCGATGGGTCGGTTCGGCGAAGGGGCCGCTTAGGCGTCGCCCGCTTGGCCGAAGTTCGACCGCAGGATCAGGAAGTCGGCCAGGTTCACCGATCGGTCGCCATTGAGGTCGGCCCCCGCGTTCCAGTTCGCCGAGGCGGGCGTGCTGCCGAAGGCAGCCCGAAGCTGAAGGAAGTCGGCGATGTTGATCGTGTTGTCGTCGTTCACGTCGCCTAAGGTCAGTGCCCAGGCTAGGTTCTGGACTCCACCGGTGGTCAGGCTCACGCCGGTAAGCGTTCGGCGCAGCGAATTCGGCGCCTTGACGGCTACCTCGACCGTGCCGGGGGCGACGGCGGTCCAGACCCGGCCCCGCCCTCCTGGTTCAACGAGGGTCGTGTGGTCCTCAGTCCCACCGTTCCGCACTTGGAAGCGCACCTCCCGAAGGTCCGGCACCACCGAGTTCGAAAACGCGACGCTTCCCGAGACCTCGAGAAACGAGCGGAGAGCGTTCGTGAACCGACCGATCTTCATGTCTCGGTCCGCCTGGTCGTAGAAGTCGCTTGCCCCGAGGGACCACCTGTAGCCGGCCACCGTGCCGTCCTGGTTCGCGGTAACGGAAATCCAGCCTCGCCCGGCACCGTGGGCGGTCGCCATAGGCAGGACGCGCGTGTCAAAGGTGTGCAGCGAGGACGAGCAGTCCACCACCCAGACGTCATACGTGGTTCGTTGGCTGACGGCGTCGAACACCCCGTTGGCGAAGTCCACGAAGCGCACGATGAAGGCATGGCCCGTCGCCTCGCCGGAAGCGGGTGGCGTGACGTAATCGACAGCGAGCACGTCGCCGGGTTGAACCTGATTCCAGTCCTCGATGCGCTGGAACGGGGACGACGGCAGGTTCGCGGAATCGCGAAAGAGGTGGTTGTACTGGTAGGCGTAGGGGCTTGCGGACCCAGTCGACGACGTCGAGGACCAGCCGTACACACGATTGAGCAACAGGGTGAGGAAACTCGCGCACCGGGAGTAGTTCTCGGAAACGGTGTGCCCGCTGTGACCCCGAATCCGAACGTACGTCTCGCCGAAGGAGCCCCCGTACCGATTCAGGGGCTGGTTCGTGTCGAGGTTGTCGAGGCGTCCCGCGAGTCCTTCTCGCTGGATGTCGGTGACCAGCCGATCCGCCCATACGAGGTGGTCCGGCCAGGTCTGGGACGAGGCGACGGAGGCGGCGGCGAGGATCGCCGTCCAGCCGATGGTGCGAGCGAGGGACTCGGTGCGCATGACGTTGCCGACCATTGAACCCAAGCCGACGGGTCGCGCGCCTTGCCAAGCGGTGGTGGCCTTCCGATGAATTCATCAAAGGTTGCGAATGTTGCGCAAGAATGTACGAACAGGAAGGGGGGGAGCATCGTCTAGAATGACGATACTCTCGCATGGGAGGTAGGCCCTTATGGTCACCAAACGCGGGGGGCTCGAACTGTCGGAAGAGGAAGCCTACGCGCTGTTGGGCATGGCGATGACCAGCCCGCAGACGTTGGACCCGACTTCCGAGCGTGCGTTGCGAAAACTTGCCGAATTCTGTATCTCACGGTGCAATTCGTCATCATCCGCATCTCTGGCCCTTGGTCATGGGCAAGTGCAACGCCGGCTCGAGCCGATCGGAGGCTAGGATCTTCGATCGGACCCCCCTGGGGTTGTCGCGATTCACTCGGTTTCTGAGGAACGCGATCCCCTGCCCGGCGCACCCGTCCGTTCTAGAAGCGAAGTGGGCGACCGAGGTCGTCGGTCGCCCACGTCCGGTCTGCTTCGAGGTCAGAGGTTCGCGCCGTTCGCCTCGATGACGGTTCGGTACCAGTGGCCGGAGTCCTTGATGGTTCGTTTCTGCGTCTGGTAGTCCACGTGGACCAGTCCGAAGCGCTTTGAGTAGCCTTCGGCCCACTCGAAGTTGTCCATGAACGACCAGTGGAGGTATCCGCGCACGTCCATTCCCTCGTCCATCGCGCGCTTGAGTTCGCGCAGATACTTCCTGGTGAAGTCGATGCGTTGCGGATCGTGGACGGCGCCATCGTCCGAGACCCAGTCCGTTCCCGCCATGCCGTTTTCGGTGATCAGGATCGGGAGGCCATAGCGCTCCCAGTGCTGCTTGACCATCCAGTAGAACCCTTCGGGCGTCACGGGCCAGCCCATGTTGGTCTGCGGGTACCCCTCGGGGTACTCAAGGCGCTCGACGCCGTTCTCGGTGGCCCGGACGCGTTGCGAGCTGTAGTAGTTCAGGCCCAGGAAGTCGAGAGGCTGTTTGATGGTCCGCAGGTCGTCGTCCGAGATGGTGACCCCGTACTTGCCGAACACCTCGTCGAAGCCCTTGGGCAGGGTTCCCAGGATGGGAGGATCGAGGAAGAGGGCCCGGTGCCAGCAGGTCGGATGGGTGAGGACGTCGTCGCGGTCTCGGGCGGCGTCGACATCCTTGGAATCGAGCGAGGCGGGGATGGTCGAGGACCCGACGGGCGCAAAGGAGATCTGCGACGGGCGTTTCGCGTAGGCACGGATGGCCTGCACGGACTTCCCGTGGGCAAGCAGAGAATTGCGATGGATCGTGACGAACTCGCCCCACCCCAGTTTGAGCCCGGGCGCATGGTTGCCGGTAACGTGGCCAAGCCCGAGGTAGCACTGCGGCTCGTTTTGGGTCATCCAGAATCCCACGCGGTCGCCAAGGCGCTCGGCGATCAGGCGAGTGTAGTCGGCGAACCAATCCGGCGAGTCTTGGTGCAACCAGCCGCCCCGGTGGTACAGAGCGAGGGGGTAATCCCAGTGAAACAGGGTGAGATACGGCTCGATTCCCCGTTCGAGGAGGGTGTCCACCAGCCGATCGTAAAAAGCCAGGCCGGGCTCGTTCGCCTTGCCGACGCCTTGAGGCAACACGCGCGGCCACGACACGGAGAACCGATAGGCTTTGGCCCCGAGCCGGGTGAGCAGGTCGGCATCTTCGGCGTAGCGGTGATAGTGGTCGCAGGCGACATCCCCGGTGTGGCCTTGGAAGACCGCGCCCGGCCTACGGCAGAGCGCGTCCCACACGGAAGGTCCCTTGCCGTCGTCCTGCCACCCGCCCTCGATCTGGTAGGACGCCGTCGCGACGCCCCAAACGAATCCATCCTTGAATGCCATGTCCAGCCTGCCTCATGCGCCGCCGCGAAGTCGCCCGACGCCGGTTGGATGTTACTTCTTGGCGTCGGGCCTTGCCCGCGCGCTCCGCGCGCGCACCGGGAACGCCCTCGCCGCGTGGGACCTTCGTCCCGAGTCCGACGTTCCGCGAGGAGTCGCGGCCCGAGCCCGCACGAAGGCTAATGGGGCGCCTCTGTTCGCTCCTTTTGCGCTCGACGCCCCGGTGCTCCGGAGGAACCGCGTTGGATCGTTGGTTCTTTTGAGGGCCGGAGCGCTCGATTGTCAACCGAGCGAGGTCCGGGCGGTCTCCGACGCGGCGCGATCTGGGCCACGGACTCGCGTTGCGGGGTTCGCCGCCTCGTACTTGGCGCCACGTCGCACGGTCGAGAGGGGTCGATTCGGGCAGGCGCGTCCCGGAGCCGCCGCAAGGAGGTCCAACCCAATGCATCTAGCGTCGGCGCGGCTTCCAAAGGCGGTAGCGCAAGAGGGTCCAGAAGGCGTCGGGGGCGTCAGTCCAGCGGATCTTCTTGCCCGCCTCCTTCGACCGGGCGACGTAGCGGATCGGAATCTCCTCGATCGCCTCGCCGAGGCGGATCGCCTTGGCGGTGACCTCGGGGCAGAACTCGAAGCGCTCGCAACGGAGGTCCATCCGGCGGAGCAGAGAGGTACGGAACGCCTTGTAACAGGTCGCCTCGTCGGTGATACGACGAAAGTAGAGCAGTCGCACGGCGAGGGCGAGGAGCACGTTGACGATCTTGTTCGGGAGGGCCATGCTGGCGGGCAACCCGCGGGCGAATCGCGAACCGTACACGACGTTGCGCCGACGGGCGAGGATGGGGGCCACCAAGAGGGGAATCTCCTCGGGGAAGTACTCCAGGTCCGCGTCCTGCACGATCACGGCATCGCCCGTCGCCAGGGGGAGGGCTCGGCGGATCGCGTTGCCCTTGCCGCCGGGGCGTTCGTTGCGGAGGACGACGATACGGTCGCGGTAGCGCTCTAGGATCGCGGACGTCTGGTCGGTGCTCCCGTCGTCGATCACGACGATCTGGGTCCGGAGAGGCACTTGGAGGAGCCGCTCGACGACCTCGGCGATGGTGTCCTGCTCGTTCAGCGCGGGCACCAGGATGCTGACCTCGGGTCGTTCGGAGTCGGGCGGCGCGCCGGACATTGGTCGCTATGATACTTGGAAGGTCGCAGGTACACTCTGCCACCCCATGCTCGACAACCTGACGCGTCGCTTGGCGAACGTTTTCGCGGGCCTCCGCCGGAAGGGCAAACTCACCGAGGACGACGTCACGGAGGTCCTGCGCGAGATTCGCGTCGCCTTCTTGGAGGCGGACGTAAACTTCGCGGTCGCCAAGGACTTCATCAAGCGGGTGAAGGAGCGCGCGGTCGGCGAGGACGTGTTCGCGAGCCTTACGGCCGATCAGACGATCGTCAAGATCGTGCGGGACGAACTCGTGGAGATGCTGGGCGGCGAAGCGCCCAAGTTCAACTGGTCTCCTTCGCCGCCAACGGTGGTGCTGATGTGCGGCCTGCAGGGCTCCGGCAAAACGACCACGTCGGCCAAGCTCGCCGCCTGGCTGAAGAAGGAAGGGAAGTCGGCGATGATGGCGGCCTGCGACGCGCAAAGGCCGGCGGCGATTCACCAACTCCAGGTTTTGGGCGAGCAGGTCGGCGTTCCCGTATACGCCCGAACGGACGGCTCGACGCCGGTGCAGATCGCCAAGGAAGCGCTCGAACGGTGTCGGCACCTGATGCTGGACGTGCTGATCGTGGACACGGCCGGACGGCTCACGATCGACGAGGCGCTGATGGCGGAACTGCAGCAGGTGCACACAGCGGTCAAGCCGAGCGAGACGTTCCTGGTACTCGACTCAACGACGGGCCAGGAGGCGGTGAACGTGGCCCAGAGCTTCGCGGCGACGGTTCCTCCGACGGGGGCCATCTTCACCAAGCTGGACGGCGACGCGCGCGGGGGAGCGGTGCTGAGCGTGAAGGCCGCGACGGGCGTTCCCGTTCGGTTCATCGGTATTGGGGAGGCGGTGGACGCGCTCGACCGGTTCTATCCGGATCGGATGGCGGGCCGGATCATCGGGATGGGCGACGTGCTCGGCATCATCGAGAAAGCCGAGCAAGCGATCGACCGGGACGAGGCAGAGGCGCTCGAGGGGAAGATCCGGAAGGGTGGGCTCGACTTCCACGACATGCTGTCGCAGTTTGCGACGATGCGTCGGATGGGGCCGTTGCGAAACGTGATCAAGATGATCCCGGGGGTCAGCGGGATGGTGCCGGAAGAGGCGCTCGACAAACTCGACGACTCCCATGTGAACCGGATCGAGGCGATCATCCTGAGCATGACGCACAAGGAGCGCTCCAACCCGGATATAATCAATGGTTCGCGCCGAAAGCGGATCGCCGCTGGTTCCGGTTCGACCGTCGAAGACGTCAACGCCCTCCTCAAGCAGCTCTACGAGATGCGGCGGGGTATGAAACAGATGGTCAAGATGGAGCACCGGTTCAAGAAACGCGGTCTTCGGCGGTAGGACGAAAACGATTTCGCTATGGTTAAGATCAGATTGCGACGGATGGGATCCAAGGCGCGACCCTTTTACCGGGTTGTCGTCGCCCCGAGCTTGGCGGGCCGCAACGGCCGCTTCGTGGAGACGATCGGAACGTACAACCCGAACGTGGCCCCGAAACACGTCCAGATCGACGCGGACCGGGCTCTGCACTGGTTGATGAACGGCGCCCAGCCTTCGGAGACCGTCGCCTACCTTCTGAACAAAGAAGGCGTTCTCGAGCGGTTCTTCGCCGAGCGTCCGAACGCGAAGAAGGACTACGGATTCCTCGACAAGCGCACGGCGGCCACGTCGGTCTCGTCGGCGCTCGACGTCCCCGCCGCTGCGGCAACCGAAGCATGAGCTACCGACCTTTTGTCGAGCACCTCGTCGGCTCTGTGATCGAGCGTCCCGACCTGATGGAGATCGAAGAGGACTTTCGGGGCCATACCCGTACGTTCAACGTGAAGGTGTGCGCGGACGACGTGGGCAAGCTGATCGGCAAGGGCGGACGGGTGGTCTCGGCCATTCGGTCCGTCGTGAGTTGCGTCGCGGCGAAAGAGAAAGAAAAGGCGTTCGTCAAGATCGTGACGGAGTAGCCTCCGTTCGAGGTCTAGCTCCAGGCGCCCCGGGCTCTCGCGAGTCCGGGGCGCTTTTGTCTTGGTAGAGGCGGTTGGAGGGTGTCACACTGAACGCGGTGGCGGAAGAACACGTTCGGATCGGTCAGGTGGTCGGTGCTTTCGGGTTGCGCGGCGAGATGAAGGTCGAGCCATCGACCGAGTTCGCGGAGCGCTTCGAGAAGGGGCGGCACGTTCGGGTGGGGGGCGACGACTTCGTGATCCGGGGGTCGCGCTGGCACCAGGGGCGGGTGTTGCTGATGGTCGACGGCGTGGCGAACGTGGACGCGGCGAAGGCAAGGCAGTGGCAGTATGTGGAGGCGCTGGCCTCAGAACGTCCGGAGTTGGACGAGGACACGGTGTTGCTCGAGGATCTGCTCGGCCGCGAGGTCCGAACGGAGGAAGGCGAGTTGTTGGGCCGGGTGGACGAGATCCTGGAGAATCCGGCTCACGCCGTACTGGTCGTCGGCGAACTCATGATCCCGGCGGTGGAGGCGTTTGTGAGGGACGTTTCGGCGGATCGGATTCTCGTTCGACTGATACCCGGGATGCGGGACGTCCCTGCGGAGGGGTGACCCCCTTCAGGTCGTACTCGCGGCGGAACACGTCAAGGGCGCGGGTTTGGCGGAGCGAGTCCGGGCGGCGCCCGTTTCGGTCGATCAACTCGCGGCCGATGGCGTAGAACCGGTACGGCTCGAGGGCGGCCCATTCGACCAGCGTGGTCGCGCCGCTCTTACGGACGGCGACGCGGCCGCCGTCTCCCCAGACCTCGAGCGACTCGGAGGGTGTTTCGACGGCCAAGGGCGAATCCGCCGTCACTTCGGCAAGGCGTTCGGCCAACCAGACGCGCAGGTCCTCCAGTTGGGCGAGGCGCGCGATCAGGCCGCGTCCGATGGTGGTCTCCTTGACTTTGGGGCGCTCGTTGAGCCAGGCGACGAAGCCGGCGAAATCGTAGACGGGCATGAAGCGGTCGCGGGCTTCCCGGTATTCGGGCATCGCCCCGCGCAGTTCGGTGGCCTCGCCGACGAGCCGCATGATCCGTTCTTTGGCTTCGGGCGGCAGGTCCCCGGTTTCATCGAGTTTGTCCAGGTCGAGACCCTCGATTTGGGCGAAGCGCCGGGTCAGGTCTTTGATGTTCCGCGTCATTTCCAGCGCTTCGCCAATACCCTTGGAGGTCGACTCCTTCGCGGCGTCGGCGGGATCGGGCACGCGCGGAGCGTTCGTGCTCGCAGGTGACGCGGCATCGGGCGCCTTCGTACCGCCGTCCGGGTCTGCATCGGAAGGGACGTTGGGCGGCGCCGATACGGTCGGGGTTGGCACGGGGACGGTGCGGATGATCTCGCGAACGGGCGGACGGTTCAGGAGATTGCGGATGACGTAGACCTGTGAGGCGGCGATGGCGACGATGAGTAGGGACACCCACACGATAAGTCGGCGCGACGAGTGCTCGGACCGCGCCCGCGTCTTTGTGGGAACGCGGGTTGCGACTTCGCCGTCGCCCGTGATCTGGTACGCCTGGATCGGGCTCTCGATGTTCTTGAGTTGTTGAGCGCCCATCGGGACGACGTGGAGTGGGACGATGCGACTCTTCACGACGTCGTAGACCGTCTGGGAAATGCAGATGCCGCCCGGCAAGGCGACCTGCTGAAGTCGGGAGGCGATGTTCACGCCGTCGCCAAGGGCATCGTCGTCGGTCACCAAGACGTCACCAAGGTGGATCCCGATGCGGTGCGAGTAACCGGGTTCGGTGCGTTCGGCGAACCGTCTTTGGACGTCGAGGGCACACTCGACAGCTTGGACGGCGCTGTCGAAGCGGAGCATCAGACCGTCGCCGGTGCCCTTGACGACCTGGCCGTCGAACCGACCGGCGGTTTCGCGGATCAGGTCAAGGTCGCGCTTGAGGGCATCAAGGGCCGGCTCCTCGTTCTGGTTGGCCTGGGCACTGAAGCCGACCGCATCGGTGAACGCGATGGCGGAGAGAGTTCGCTTTGGCGGGTTCGAGTCGGTCGTCGACACCGGGGTCTAGTATGGAACGCGGAGGGTGCAAGACGCCCGGTTCCGGCGGTCGGGATCGGGACGG
>JAHCHO010000005.1 GCA_026129685.1 Fimbriimonadaceae bacterium | reverse complement strand
ACTTGCCCCCCTGTAAAACTCGCGGTCGAGGCAGTCCCCCCGCCCCCCCCCCCCGGGGGGGGCCCCCCCCCCCGCCCCCCCCCCCCCCCCCGACGGGGGAGACCCGACGGTTAGCCGGGGATCAGGCGCTTGCCCGCCCGTTCCATGGAGGAGAACTCGGCGCGCGGTTTCTGCGAGAACCGTGACTTACCCTCCTTGTCCTTCACCCCGGCGATAACCTCGACGACGGTTTCGATCGCCTTCTCGAGGGTCATGTCCGGATGGTCGCTCAGCACCGCGCTCATAAAGAGCGTGAAGAGCCCGTGGGCCTCGATGCCATCGAGGCCGGAGATGTCCTTGGTCGGCTGGTCCTCTTGGCCTGCGAACAGCCAGGCGAAATCGCCCTTCTCCGCCTTGGCCCCCTTGCTCTTTGCGATCGCCTTGACCGCGTTCGTCTGAGCGGCGGCGATGCGCGAATGGGCCTTCGACCGAAAGATGTCCAGGCTCTTGTTCCGGGTCTCGGCGTCCCGCGACATTCCCCCGCTGAAACAGCTGTCGAAATAGAACGTCGCCGAAACGCCCGCGTCGGTCAGCATCTTGCCCAACTCGGCGAACAGGTTGTCGGTCACAAGTTTGTTGTCGGCCAGGACGATCACCTCGTCCTTGCCATCCTCCTCGTTGGGGTCCTGCGACGGAATCTGCCCACCGTGGCCCGAGTACATGAAGAACACCTGGTCGCCGGCTTTTGCGCTGGCGATGAGCCACTTCAGTCCCTCGATGAACCCCTTTTCATTGGCGTCTTTGTCAAAGTAGGTCTTGACGTTCTCCGGCCGAACGCCGTACTTCTCGGTAAGAAGCACCTTGATCGAGTTGCAGTCGTTGACCGCGCCTTTGAGGTCCACGTCCACAACTTTGCCGTTGTCGTCCCGGCTCTCAGGGTAATCGTTGATGCCGTAGAACACCGCGTACGTGTCGGCGTTGGCAAGGGCGAATGAAGCGGCGAGACCAAGTACCGTGGTCGCGCGAAGGAGGGTTTTGAGAAACATGTGACTTTCCTGTCGGTTGCTTTGCGATTGTAACTCAGCCGAGCCGAGAACGCGATTTCAACGCGCCACCGGCGGGCGGGGTACGGCGAAATGGACGAAGGTCCCGCTCGTCCTGCCCAACGGCAAGCACCCCGCGAACGTCTATAATGGGGGTCGCCTGGAAGCAACGCGCGCCGATGTTCCCTTTCTTACCCGTCCTGATGCTCCTCTTCCTGCAGGGTTCGCCGACCCCTAACGTCGGCACCGCGCAGGTTCGGCTTCAGGTCGCCTTGTGCGCGCTCCAGTCCGAACTCACGCAGGTCGAGTCGGACAGTGACCCAGCGGGCGAGGACGACCCGGATCGACCGACGGTCCGCGCGCACCGGCCGAGCGTCGTGAGCGCGGGTCTCGCCCTGCGCGCCCTCGCGATGTTGCTCGGCGACTCGCCGCTTCCGGGTCGCGAACCACCCGCGTGCGTCCACCCCGGCGACGCCGAACCCACGGTACCCACCTTCACACCGCCCGACGACTCGCTCGGACGATCCGGCTTCGTCAGCGCGTGGATGTCCCGCGCCGGTCCCGCGTAGGCCCCTCCCTCTCTCGCCCACGCCCGGCACCCTTGTGCCCGACCGACCGAACGAATCCGCTTCCCACCATGAACTTTCTCCGCAAACTTTTCGACACCAGCGACCGCGACGTCAAGGCAATTCAGCCCCTGGTCGAGTTGATCAACAGCCATGAACCCGCGTTCCGGGACCTCTCCGACGACGAACTGCGCGCCAAGACGCCCGAGTTCAAAGCGCGGCTTGAGAAAGGAGAGACGCTCGAGAACCTCCTTCCCGAGGCCTTCGCCGCGTGCCGCGAGGCCAGCCGACGCACGATCGGCATGCGCCAGTTCGACGTGCAGATGATCGGCAGCGTCGTCCTCCATCAAGGCCGCATCGCGGAGATGAAGACGGGCGAAGGCAAGACGCTCGTCGCCGTCGCCCCGATCTACCTCAACGCCCTCACCGGACGGGGCGTCCACCTCGTGACGGTGAACGACTACCTTGCCCGACGGGACGCCGTCTGGATGGGACCGATTTACCACTTCCTCGGCATGAGCGTCGGGATCATCCAGGGTCAGTCGGCGGACTCGGACGAACTGGGCGGTTCCTACCGCTACGTTCCGGGCGCCGAGCACCCCGACCCGCGCTACACGAACCTCGTCGCGTGCTCTCGCCGAGAAGCCTATGGTTGCGACATCACCTACGGCACGAACCACGAGTTCGGGTTCGACTACCTCCGCGACAACATGGCGTTCGATATGCAGCAGCTCGTCATGCGCGAGCTGAACTACGCGATCATCGACGAGGTCGACTCGATCCTGATCGACGAGGCCCGCACCCCGCACATCATCAGCGGTCCTTCGGCCGACGACGTCACACAGTACAAGGTCGTGGACCGAGTCGTCAAGACGCTGGTCCCCGAGCAGCACTACACCTCGGACAAGAAGAATCACAGCGCCAGCCTCACCGAGGAGGGCATGGACTACATCGAAGAGCAGATGGGCATCGGCAACATCGCCGAGGACCCGAAACTGCTCCACCACGTGAACGCGGGCCTCAAAGCCTACGCCCTCTTCGATCGGGACGTGGACTACGTCGTTCGGGGCAACGAGGTCGTCATCGTGGACGAGAACACGGGGCGCCTCATGTTCGGCCGACGGTACTCGGACGGCCTCCACCAGGCCCTCGAGGCAAAGGAGAACGTGCCGATCCAGCGCGAAAGCCAGACCGTCGCCACGATCACCTTCCAGAACCTCTTCCGCCTCTACAACAAGCTCGCCGGGATGACGGGCACCGCCAAGACGGAAGAGGACGAGTTCCGCAAGATCTACGGCCTCGACGTCGTGACGATCCCCACGAACCGCCCGATGGTCCGGGTGGACAACGAGGACGTGATCTTCAAGAGCGAGGAGGCGAAACTGCGGGGCATCGCTTTCGAGATTCTACGCCTTTACACGAAGCAACAGCCCGTGCTCGTCGGCACCCGCTCCATCGAGATGTCCGAGCGGGTGTCGTCGCGCTTGACCCCCGACATGCTTCAACGCCTCGTCATGGTGCATCGGCTTTACGATTTGCTCGAGAACACCAAGACCATCCGCAACAAGGACGAGGCGCGCAAGTTCGCTCACAGTCCCCTCGCCGAGGTCAACATGCCGGCCCTCAAGATGTTTCTGGGGCAAGAAGGGCTCGCGTCCGACGCCTTCGACAAGGAGTACGAGACGTGGGCTCTCGAAAAGTGGGGGTTCACCCTCGACAAGGCCGAGTACTTCCACGAGGCCCTCGGCCACGGCATCCCCCACAACATCCTGAACGCGAAGTTCCACGAAAAGGAGGCGGCGATCATCGCCGAAGCGGGCCGGAAGGGCGGCGTGACGATCGCCACGAACATGGCGGGGCGCGGCGTCGACATCCTTCTCGGCGGTCGTATCGCCGACGAGAACGTCAAGAAGGCCCTCGAAGGGGGCGACGAGGTCGGCGACGAGTACGCGATGACCTTCAAGAGCTTCCGTCGAGGCGGCAAAGAGCGCGCCGCACCCCCGCTGCCGCTGGACGACCAAGAGCGGTTCTCGCTCGCGGAGGAAGTGCGCGCGCTGGGCGGCGTGTACATCCTCGGCACCGAGCGCCATGAAAGCCGGCGGATCGACAACCAGCTTCGCGGGCGATCCGGACGCCAGGGCGACCCGGGCGAAAGCCGCTTCTTCGTCTCGCTCGAAGATCAGCTCTGGAAGATCTTCAACGCGAACATGCTCGAGAACCCGCTTCTCAAGCAATGGCCCCCAATGGAAGAGGTCAAGGCCAAGTTCCTCAGCAAGATGATTCTCAAGACGCAGGAGCGAATCGAGAACCACTTCTTCGAGGCCCGCAAGCACGTTCTCGAGTACGACGACGTGTTGAACGCTCAGCGCGAGCACATCTACGGATGGCGGCGCGAGGTTCTTCTCGGCAAGGACTGCCGGGAGGACCTCGTCAAGCAGATCGACGACCTGATCGCCGAACTTGTGCGCGGCGCGATCGGCGTGGACGCCGATGGCCACTGGGCGACCGACTATGAGGCGCTGTTCAACGACCTGAACGAGGTCTTCCCTGCCATGGACTATACGTCGGCGGAGGACCTCGCCCAGTACGCCGGCACCGAACTCGATGAGCACTGCAAGCAGATCGCCCACCGGGCCTTTCAGGCGAAGCTCGAAGAACTCGGCGAGGAAGTCGCCAAGATCGTCGAGCAGACCGTCATGCTCCGGGCCATCAACGACAAGTGGATGGACCACCTTCAACTGGTGGACTACATCCGGGAGGGCATCGGTCTGCGCGGCTACGGCCAGATCGACCCTCTCGTCGCCTACAAGAAGGAGACCTTCGGCCTGTTCCAACAGACGTTGCGCGGCATCCGCGAGCAGTCGGTTCGCATGATCTTCCGCGCCCAACTGCAGCAACAGCCGGCACCCGCGCCGGAGACCGGGCCGGAAGCTCCGCACATGATGCGGCTCGATGACGACCCGTCCGCCGTTTCCGCCCTTGCGGCGGGGGCGGTGGCGGCCGCCGGCGCGTCGACCGCGACGCTTACCGACGTGGACTGGAAGAAGGTCGGTCGCAACGACCCCTGCCCTTGCGGCAGCGGAAAGAAATTCAAGGCCTGCCACTACCCCGAACTCCGCAAGCAGAACGTGATCTGACGGTGTGTGGGGTCGGGCGCGCGCCCGGCCCCGCCGCCCCGCCGGTACAATCGAACCCGTGATCGAGGTCGTCGGCGTTCCCTTTGATCTGTGCGGACGGCTTCCGGGGAGTCGGCTTGGACCGTCCGCGTTGCGCCTCGCCGGGCTGTTCGCGGCTCTCCGCTCGCTCGGTTATGTGATCGAGGATCGGGGCGACTTGGTGACCCCGGACGTCGTGCCCTACGTTCCGCCCCCCGACCCCGACTCGCGTCCCGACGCGATCCGCTTTTTCGCCGAGTCGATCGCCGCCTTGCCCAACATCAAAGAAGCCGTCGTCTCCATCCTAGGGCGAGGCTCCCTACCCCTGGTAGCGGGCGGCGACCACTCGTTGTCCATCGGCTCGGTCGCCGGTGCCTTGGCGACCTTCGGCGACGACCTCGCCGTGCTCTGGGTAGACGCCCACGCCGACCTCAACACTCCGTCGTCCTCGCCATCCCTGAACATGCACGGGATGAGTCTGGCCGCCCTCCTCGGCCTACGAGCGGAGGACACGCCCAAGCGCTCCGAGCAGTGGGGCCGCGTCCTTGACCTCGTCGGCCCCGCGTTCGTTCGGCCGTCCCGGGTGGCCTGGTTCGGCCTACGAGACGTGGACTACGGCGAACGCCGCCAAATTCGGGAGATGGTCGGTTGCCTGCCGGTGACGATGCACGACATCGACCGACGTGGACTCGAGAACCGGGTCGCGGCCTTAGACGAGTGGTTGAGGAAGGCGAAAGCCCGACACCTCTGGATCAGCTTCGACGTCGATGCGATGGACCCCGTCCTTGCCCCCGGCACGGGCACGGCCGTTCGCGGCGGGCTGACCTACCGAGAGGCGCACCTCCTGGCCGAGTTGTTGCGCGAGCGACTCGACCTGAAGGACTGCCCCTACCGCCTCGTCGGACTCGATATCGTCGAGACCAACCCGACCCGCGACGTCCACAACGAGACCGCCCTGACCGCCGTCGAGTGGGCCGCCTCCCTCTTCGGGAAGACCATCCTTGGCGACCGATGAACGCTCGCCGCGATCGGCGCGTTCCGAAGCGCGTAGAAGCACGTTGGGCGACGACGGTCGTCCGACTCCCCCTCCCATGAACCGCGAATCGCATCCTATCACCTCTCGCCTCCGAACCGAAAGGGAGTCCTGCCGATGATAGACGCGGTCGCCGCCCACTGGGAGGTCGCCCCGACTTGGGCGGTCGTCGTCGGCTGGCTCGGACGGGGATGCGTGTGGCTCGCCGCCGCCGCCCTGCTCGTTTCGATTGGAGGTTGGCTTCGCGCGCCGAGCGGTGAACGGTTGGGCAAAGTCGCCTTCACCGTGGGTTGCGCCTCGTTGGTCGGCGCGTTTGCGAACCTCGCCGCCCTCTTCGTGGGAAACCAGTTCCAGTTCAAATACGTCCACGACCACGCGGCGAGGGCGACCGCCCTGGGCTACAAGATCGCGGGCGTCTGGTCGGGACAAGAGGGGAGTTTCCTACTCTGGGCGGTCGCATCCGCCGTGTTCGGTCTTTTCGCCGCGCGCCGGGTCGGGAGCGAGTACCGGAAATGGTTCACGATTCCCTATGCCACGTTCTTGGCCGCCCTGGCGGGAATACTCGCGTTCGAGTCGCCGTTCAAGCCTTGGGTGGTCGAGGGTCGTATCCTCGACCGCATACCGCCCGACGGCGCGGGGATGACCCCGGCCCTCCAGAACTACTGGGTGACCATCCACCCTCCGACCATCTTCCTGGGCTTCGGATCGCTGACGGTGTTGGCCTGCTGGGCGTTCAGCGCGATGATCGTGCGCGACCCCCACTCCTGGGTCGCTCGGGTTCGGCCATGGGCGCTCCTTGCGACCTCGGTTACCGGACTCGGGCTCTGTATGGGCGGCTTCTGGGCGTACGAGACCCTGGGGTGGGGCGGTTTCTGGGCTTGGGATCCGGTCGAGAACGTCTCGTTCGTGCCCTGGCTGCTTGCGGCGTGCTTTGTCCACGGGTTGATCGCCCAGGCGGCGGACCGACGATGGGCCGCGACCAATCTGCTCTTCGGGGGATTGCCCTTCCTCGCCTTCGTCTACGGCACCTTTCTCACCCGGTCCGGGTTTCTAGCGGAAACGAGCGTCCACAGCTTCGCCCGGATGGAACGCACCGCCCATTTCCTCCTCCTCGGCTTCTTCGTGCTGAGTTCGGTCGCCTATCTGGCCGTCTGGTTTCGTTACCGGACGACCGTCGTCCAAGCGCCCGCGCCCAAAGCCGCCGGACGATTGCGGCGCGAGGCGATGTACCGTTTCGGCTCCTTCCTCCTCGCCGGCCTGGCCCTTGCCACCGCCATTGGAATGAGCGTGCCGATGATCATGGCGTTGCGCGGCCAGAAGCCGAAGGTGGTCGAGGAAGCGCTCTACCACCAAGTGGTCGTCTGGTTCTTCGTGCCGATCATGCTCTTGGTCGGCGTGGCCCCCTTCGTCTCGTGGCGCGCCATGGGGCTGGGGGCCCTCTTGCGCCGCCTCGTGAACGTCCTCAGCCTCACCTTCGGCGCCTTGGGCTTTGCGATCTACTTCGCCCTGCATCGAGAATGGGGTGTCCGAGCCGACCTCGATGCCTCGGTGCCGACCCCTTTCGGACGTATCCTCCTCTTCCCCTGGATGTTCGTCCTGGTCGGTGTGTGCCTTTTTGCGGCGATCGCGAACCTGTGGCGGATCGGGGAAACCTGGAAGCGGGCGAAGTTGTCGATCGGTGGGTTCGTCGCCCACCTCGGACTCGCCGTCCTAATGACCGGGCTGATCGTGTCGCGCGGCTTCGAGCAGAGGGCCCAGATTTTCGTTCAGGACGGATCGCCCGCCACCGGCCTCGGTTACCTCGTCGCCTACAAGGGGATCACGGGCGATTGGCTCGATCGCAACAACCAGGTTCGTTTTGAGGTGACCCGCCCGGACGGCTCCACCTTTGAAGCGCGACCCGGGCACTACTACGTCCTCTCGCGCCAACCCGGCGCAGAGCCCCAGCCGATGGTCTGGCCCCACGTCCAGGAGTCGCTGAGCCACGACATGTACCTCGCCCTCCATCCGCAGATCATCGACGGTGAGGCGAGCGAACCGGTGACATTGGCGAAAGGGCAGACCAAGGTGGTCGGCGACTACCAAGTGACCTACCTCGATTCCCAGCGGAAGGGCGAGGCGGGGGCGGCGGGCACCGAGTTCGTCGGCCGCTTTCGTCTGGTCGGCGAGGAAGGTCAGGCCGAAGGCGAGGCGGGCCTGAAGATCGGCGGACCGGGCGAGATCTCACGCCGGCCCCTGCTCTTGAACGAGCACTACAACCTCGTCCTCGATCGGCTCGACGCCGCCACCGGCGAGGCCACCGTCCAACTCCGCTACGTCAAGCCGTGGTTCCCCATCGAGATCTTCTACAAACCTCTGACCCTGCTCGTCTGGATCGGAACCGGTATCCTCACGCTTGGCGGCCTGCTCGCGGCCTGGGAGAAGCGGCGTCGCCTTCGCGCCCGGGGCCATTCGCCCGTCCCGAACCACCAACCGGAAACCGACGACTCACGTCCCGAAACCGATGCGGCTCCTGCAACTGCTCAAGTCTAAGCTCCACCACGCCCGCGTGACCTACGCAAACCCCGACTACGTGGGAAGCATCGAGATTGACCGACGCCTGATGGAGCGGGTCGGGCTGCTCGACGGCGAGTTGGTCCACGTATGGGCAGTGGACGGTACCTCGCGGATCGAAACCTACGTTTTCGCCGGACCCCCCGGCGTGATCGGGCTCAACGGGGGCGCCGCCCACTTCTTCAAGACGGGCGACCGGGTGATCATCGCCGCCTTCGCACTCACCGACGAGCCCATCGAACCCAAGATGGTGCTGCTCGACGAGTGCAACGAGGTCGTTCGGGACATGACCCCCTACTGCGTGGTCGGCTGATGGCGGACCTCGACCTGGACGCCCTGCTCGAATCCTGCGGCGGGTTGCTTCGCGGCCACTTCCTTCTCACGAGCGGCCGACACAGCGATCTCTACGTCGAAAAGTTCCGCATCCTCGAACGGCCGGACGTGCTGAGCGCGCTTTGCGCCCGGATCGCCGACCGATTCCGCGCCGACCGAATCCAGGTGGTCGCGGGTCCCACTACGGGCGGCATCATCATCGCCTTCGAGGTCGCCCGCCAACTGGGGTGCGAGGGCCTCTACGTCGAGACCGAGGACGGGGTGAAGACGCTCCGCCGCAACGCGATGATCGCGCCGGGGGCGCGGGTGCTCGTCGTGGACGACGTGCTGACGACCGGGCGCTCCGTGTTCGAGGTCAACCAGGTCGTGCGCGCGGCGGGAGGCACCGTGGCGGGGGTCGCGGTGCTGATCGATCGGTCGGAGTCGTCCCTCGATTTCGGCGCGCCCTTCTACGCCGCCCACCGGGTCGCTGCCACGTCCTACCCCTGCGACGCGGTGCCGGATTGGCTGGCCGCCATCCCCGTCCTCAAGCCCGGCACCCGGAAAGGGTGAACGATTCTTGAAGTCGGTCCCGCAGGCCTTGCTTTCGACTCGCCCATGCGCTATTCTAGAGGCACGGATCGGCAACGACTCCGGCGACCGCGGCCAAAGAGCCTAGGGCTTGACCCGAAGAGCGGCGCTACCAACCATCACGTTCACCGTCTCGAGGGACGGGACGAACGAGAGCCTAGCCAGGCTAGACGGAGGAAGGGAGTAGGGGCACTCGCACCGCGGGTGCCCCGCTTCAATTTGGGCCGCCCGTCCTTTCGTCTCAGGAAGTCCCTTGCCTCTCGGGGGGGGGGGGTAAAAGGAGGCGATGAAAGGCGTCCTGCCGGGGGTCATCGCTCTGGCCGCGTCGTGCGCGTCGGCCGACACGCGGTTCGAGAAGCCGGTACCGCCGGGATCGGTGTGGACCGAACTGCACGGTCTCACCGAGGGCGAGAAGGTGAGCGACACGAAAGTGGAGTTCACGCTCGAATTGGGCCACACGCCGAAGACCGACGGCAACCCGGACCCGCCGGCGTTGTGGGGCACGCGCGCTTGCTCAACCTGAGCATGAGGATCGGGTCCGAGCAAGTGCTCTCGATCGCCGGACCCGCTTGGTTAGCCAACTATGCCTACCGTTTCTCATCCACCGAGTTCACGCACGGGCAAGCGATCCCCATCGAGGTCACCGCGGAGGCGACCTACCAACCCCACTATGGCCCGGTAGGTTCGGCGGACAGGTGCTACATGCTCCTGAGAGGCGATTCGGTCTCCCGGTCGCGTTTCGTGTACCTTTCGCTGGCCGAAGCTACCCTCCTCGGAGGCACGCCGAACAGCGTACGACGGACGTGGGTTCGGCTCCCCGTGGCGGCGGGAGACTGATCCGCCGTCCGTCCCCGGATTCCACAAGGTGACAGCTATGATCCCGATTCTCCTCCTCGCCTCGGCTCTCTCGGCCCAAACGAGCCCTCAGGAAGAGGCAAGCGTACAGGCGCGGTTAGGCGCATTCCTCGACGTCGCGTTCGCGGCGCCCGCCGCCCGTCGCGACGCGATCGCGATAAGTACGTCGCCCGTGCGCCTCGTCTCGCGCGGGGTCGCCCTTCAACGTTACGTGGCAGGTGACTTTACAGTGGAGTTCGGCCCCGATGGTCGGATCGCGCTGCTCCGCCTCGACGCGTACGGCGATCGGATTCGACCGATCCCCGACCTGACGCCGCTCTCGCCAGAAGCCTGCGCCGAGATCGCGCACCGTCTGGCGAGGGCGCATCTCCCCGAGCCCTACCGACCGATCCTCACGCCGAGAAGCATGGGGCAGACCCGAGTCACCTATGACCTTAGAGCCGGCCTGGGAGAGCTTCCGATATGGAGGTGGGCGGGCGCCTCGGTGACGCTCGACCGGATCTCGGGTTGCCCGACCTCGTTCAGCGGCGTTATCGTGCTTCCCCGCGGCCTCGACGCCGCCCGGGCGACGCCTCGGGTTAGCCTGGAAGCGGCCCGCCGCACCGCCATGGCGACGTACCTCGCGCACCGGCCGATGCCCTCGGCCGTCGCCAAGCCGATCGCCTTCCACCTCGCCGTTCCGTTCTTCGACCGGGAGGACGCCGTTCACGCCATGACGGCGGTCCATCGGGCCAACTTCGCCGCGCGCCGCCTGCAAGCGTTCGCGATCGTCGAGTTCTGGGGTCGGAACGCCGAGGGAGCGACGGAGGTCCAGACCGTCTACGTGGACGCGGTGACGGGCGACCCGGTCGCCATTGATGCGAACGAGGTCACGCCCATGGCTTCCGACGTGGCCGCTCGCTTGCGCGCCCCGCGCGAGGAGCCCACCTCGGTCGTGTTGCTCGCCCGCCAGGGCGACCTCCGCCGTGCGCTCGACGGACCCGGAACGTTGGTCGGAGACGTCAAGGGCGGCATCGCGTGTTGGGCGACCCAGGACGACCTTCTGATCCGTGCGCGGCTCTCCGACGACGGTCGCTTCCTCGATCTCCGGGGCCGCCGGTACCGACTCGCCACCCCCATCTCGGAGTCCGGGCGTGAGCGGCTTCAACTCAAGCCGGTTCGCATGCGCCCGGGCGATCCGAAACGCGCCGGCTAGAGCCAGCGCCGCACGCGACGTCGGTACGTCTCGTACTCCGCGCCGAACAGACGAGCTAAGTACCTCTCCTCGCGCGCGATCACCCAACGGTTCATCACGGCGATCACCGGAACCAGCGCCCCGAGCGCCCAACTTGAGCCCAGCGAAAGGCCGGCGCCGCCGTACGCGACCGCCATCCCGAGGTAGATCGGGTTCCGGGTGATCGCGTACACGCCGCTCGTCCGCAGGGCGGTCGTTCGATGGTGGGGCAACACCGCCGTTTTGGCGCGCATCAGGTCGGCGACGGCCACCAGCGAAGGCACCAAGCCGAGCCCGATCAGCGCCAACCCTACCCATAGGCGCCCCTCGAATCCGATCGGCAACGGGGCGCATCGCTCGAGGCACCAGCCGACCCCGAGGCCGATCCCGAACACGACCGGGGCAGGAACGGCAACGTCCGCATGGTCCTTCATCGTCTGCGCCGGGCCGACCCGATGAAGTTGTCGAGCACACGGAGGCCGTCCGGGTACTCCGGCGGCGACTGCTCGGGGTGGAACTGGGTCGCGACGATCGGCCGCGTGCGGTGTCGAAACGCCTGCACGCGGCAACGGTCCGAACTCGCCAGCAGTTGCAGGTCCGGACCAAGGTCCTCGACCTCGTCCATATGGTATTCCTGCACCCGAATCACGTCGTCCAAACCCTCGAAGATCGGATCGCGAACGAGGACTCGCACCGGGTAGACGCCCCACTCCTTGAACAGGCCCGGATGGTAGGAGGGATTGTGGTCCGCTTCCCCTTCGCGCACCGGCCCCATGTGCCGAAGCGTGCTGCCGAAGAAACGCGCGAGGATCTGGAACCCTCCGCAAAACCCCATCTGCGGCCCTTCCCAACCGAGGACGGCCTCGCGGTATCGCGGATGGGTCAGAACGTCGTAGGTGTGAAACTCGGCCGAGCACCCGCTGTGGAACACCGCCCACGGCTCGGCCTTGCGCAACAGGTCGAGGGTGACCCGATGGTACGGCACGATCAGGCAGACGTCGTCCGCCCGCGCCTCCAGGTCGGTGCCCAAGCGAAAGAAGTGGGGGTCCCGCGCGTTCTCGGGCGAGTCGGTCACGACGAACACGATCACGCCCGCCATGCTACCGGGCGAATGGGCTCAGAGCAAACCGCGAAGGTCGGCGCCGAACGCTTGCTCGGTCGGTGGCCCTTCGGTCACGCCCGTCAACACAAGGTAGGTGTCGCATCCGGCCGCAATCCCGCAATTGATGTCGGTGTCGATTCGGTCGCCGACCATCAGCGCGTCGCGGGGAGAAAGGCCCGCGTCCCGGAGTATCCACTCGACGAGGTACGGGTTCGGCTTGCCCAGAATCTGCGGCTGAACGTTCGTGCAAGCCCGGACCGCCGCAACGAGGCTTCCCGCTCCCGGCTGAACCCGCCCCCCTTCCATCGGGTAGGTGACGTCCGCGTTCGTCGCGATGAAGCGCGATCCGCCGCGAATCTGCTGCAGGGCCGCGTCGAGCAGCGCGTACGTGAACGTGCGGCAGATTCCCACGATCGTCACCGGAGCCATCGCACCCTCGAAAGGGCCGACCGAGCCGGCCTCCGTCGCGTTGACGACCTCGACACCCTCCGAGCGGAGTACCGACACCAATCCTGGCTCGCCGACCACGAACGCTTCCCGAATGCCATGGCGCGCGCAGAAGTGACCCGCCGCCATCGCCGTCGTGTACACCTCGCCCGGCGCCACGGGAAATCCCATCGCGGCCAACTTCGCCGTCGTGGCCTCCGGGGTCACCCCTGAGTTGTTGGTCAAGTACCGCACCCGGGCTCCTTCGCGAACCAACGTCCGAACGACGTCCACGGCGTGCGGGACCGGCTCGCTTCCCCGGTAGAGAGTGCCGTCCAGGTCGAAGACGTACAGAGCGTAACGCTTCACGATCGCCGCTGAACGATGAACTCGGCGATCGCCCCCAGCATCGCGCGCCCTGGTCCGTCCGGGAGGTCCTCGAGCCTTGCGCGGGCGAGGCGCACGTGGTCGCTCGCCAGGGCTCGCGTCTCGGCGAAGGCCCCTCTCTCGCGCATCCACTCGCGGATCAGGCAGATCTCCTCGTCCGTGACCCCGTTGCCGAACTTCGTTTCCGCGAGGGTTCGCTCCGCCTCGGTCAGGTGGTCGCGCAGAAAGATGAGCGGGTAGGTGGCGCAACCCTCGCGGAAGTCGGTGGCGGTTTGTTTTCCGAGGGTCGCGGTCTCCGCCTCGTAGTCGAGCAGGTCGTCCACGATCTGGAAGGCCATCCCAATGTGATATCCGTAGGCGCCGAGCGACTCGACCTCCGGCGTCGCCAAGCCGGCGAGCAACGCTCCGACCTGGCAGCACGACCGGATGAACTCCGCCGTTTTCATGCGGATGATCTCGCGATGGGCGTTCGCGCTCAGGTCGAACTCGCCGCGCGTCTCCAACTCGCGGACCTCGCCCTCCGCCATCTCGACCACCATGTCGGCGACCAACCGGATGATCGCCAGGTCGCCATCGTGGGCGAGCAGCGACATCGCCTTGGCGAGCAGCACGTCGCCGGACAGGATCGCGGCCGTGTTGCCGAACACGGCGGCGGCGGTAGCCGCCCCTCGGCGCGTGTCGGCATGGTCGATCACGTCGTCGTGGATGAGCGTCGCCATGTGGATCATCTCCAAGCAGGCGCCGAGTCTTGCCGCGCGCGCGGGATCGTAGGGCCGACCCGTCACCTCCGCGACGATCGCCACCAACGCCGGACGGAGGCGCTTGCCCCCCGCCCGCAACGTGTGGGTGCCGACCTCCTCGACAAGCCGCACTTGCGAACCCATCTGCCGCGCGAGTTCCGCCTCGACCGCCGCGACGTGACGCCCCAACTGGGCCATGAGGCCGGGCTCAACCTGCCCTTGGGCCAACTCAAAAAGGCGGGAGGCGCTCACGGCTTCGACCCCGCGTGCAGGCAGATGTTGCCGAAGAACAGGTCGCGGAAGTGGACGTCTACCAGCCCAGCCCGGCGCATGGATTCTGCCAAGGCTTCTCGAGAGGCGAACCGCTCGGTGCTCTCCGGGAGGTAGGTGTAGGCCGTTCGCATTCCGAACAGCGCGCCCAGCCGAGGCAACAAAGTCTGTCCCACGAATCGACTCAGCGCGCGTACGACCCGGTTGCGGGGCAAGGCCATGTCGACGGACACGAACCGACCACCCTTTCTGAGCACGCGCACGATCTCCCGGTGGGCGCCATCCACGTCCGGTACGTTGCGAATCCCCCAGCCCACCGTCACCGCGTCCACCGAACCGGCACGGATCGGCAACCGGCACGCGTCCGCCAAACCCAAGCCGTCGCCACCCGGCTTGGCGGTCGCCCGCTCGAGCATCGGGAGGCAGAAATCCAGGCCGAAGACGCGACCGCTCGCGTCAACCTTCTCCCGAAGCGGAGCAAAGAAGTCGCCCGTCCCACAACAGACGTCCAGCGCGACGCTCCCCGGTGCCAGGCGTAGCTCGGCGACCGCGGCCCGACGCCACCGTCGGTGGAGCGAGAGGCTCATCAGCCCGTTCATGAAGTCGTAGCGGTTCGCGATCTCGGCGAACATCGCGCGCACGGCCGCACGCTTCTGCTCCCCCTGGGCGTTCCAAGGGCTCGCCGAGACCGTCGTCACCGGGGACGATTCAGGTTGGGCCGTCGTGGGCACGCCATACGATACCAAAGTTTCAGAAAAGAGTGAAAGCTATTGGATCCGGTCGAGCAACTGCCGCAGGTCGGTCAGCACCCAGTCGGAGGGGTCGCGGTGGTCACGGTCGATCAGCAACCCGCGCAATCCTGCCCCGCGCGCTCCCTGCACGTCGTCCAGCGGATTGTCCCCGACGTGCCAGACCGCCCCGGGCGGGAGGTCCAACGCTGTGAGCAAGGTCTCGAAGATCGCCGGGGACGGCTTCTCCACTCCGATCACCAGCGACGCCACCACCACCTCTAAAAAGGCTCGCAATCCGCGCGCCTCGAGCACCCGCTCGAGCGACTGATCCCAGTTGCTCAGCACCGCAAGGCGTACCCCCCTTTCGCGGAGCGCCTCCAGCGTCGGCATGACGTCTTCGTAGACCCGGAACTCGGTCGCTTGCGGCCCGTACAGAACTTCGTCAGATGCCGACAGCAACGCTTCCGTGACCGCCGTAGGCAGGCCGACCTCCTCGACCCAATCGGCGGTGAACGCCCGCCAGAACGCCGTGACCCTTTTCGGGTCGCCCCCCAAGTTCGCCCAACGAAACTCGGGCAGAGATCGGAGGAACCGCCGGCGATAAGCGGCTTCCCAATCGTCGGTCGGAGACAGCCCGATCGTGCGCGCGCAGTTCATGCCGTGGACGGCGTAGTCCCAATGCGTCTCGACCAAGGTGTTCGCGCAGTCGAAACTGATGGCGGCGGGCGTCACTTCGCGAGACTACCCAGGACCATCCGAGTTGCTTCCGAGCGACCCGATACGGCACACTCTGTCATATTGGCGCGCGCGTCGCGCGGAGCTTTCGCTGTGTCCACCCCTGCCGTTTTGAACGTCGGTTTCTACAACTATGTCATGACCGACAAAATCGTCGCTCTCGTGAGCGCGGACTCCGCGCCCATGCGACGGCTTGTTCAGAGTCTCCGGAAGTCTGGCAAGATCATCGACGCGACTCAGGGACGACGCACGAAGAGCGTGCTCTTCACGACGGGCGAGGAGGTGGTGCTCTCCGCGATATCGCAAGAAACGCTGGCGAAGCGGCTGAACACCGGAGAGATGGTCCCCGATGAGGAGTAGCGGCCACTCTTCGTTCTGGCGCAACCTGATCCAACCCTTCACGCGGGACATCGGGATCGATCTTGGCACGGCCAACACCCTCGTTCATGTCCGGGGCCGAGGCGTTCTCGTGCGCGAGCCGAGCGTCGTGGCGGTGAACCGCGACACGGGCGAGGTTCTCGCCGTCGGCGAGGAGGCCAAGCGTATGCTCGGCCGGACGCCCGCGAACATCGTCGCCGTCCGTCCGCTGAAGGACGGGGTCATCGCCGATTACGACCAGACGGAGAAGATGCTCCGCCACTTCATCCAGAAGGTTTCGAAGCGCAACATCTTCTGGCAGACCGTCGTGATCGGCATCCCGAGCGGCGTCACCGAAGTCGAGCGGCGGGCCGTCCTGCAAGCGGCGCGCAAGGCCGGCGCGACCCAGGCCTTTGTCATCGAAGAGCCGATGGCCGCCGCGATCGGCGCCGGTCTGCCGATCGAAGAGCCGGTCGGGTCGATGATCGTCGACATTGGTGGCGGAACGACCGAGGTCGCGATCATCTCCCTTGCCGGGATCGTGCATTCCCGGTCCGTCCGCGTGGCGGGGGACGAGTTCGACGACGCGATCGTGGCGTACATTCGCCGCGCCTACAACCTCGCCATCGGCGACCGGACGGCCGAGCAGACCAAGATCGCGATCGGGAGCGCCATGGCCCTCGAACAGGAGCTCTCGGTCGAAGTGAAGGGACGCGACCTCGTCAGCGGCCTCCCGAAGAGCGCGATCATCTACAGCGACGAGATCCGCGTCGCGATCGCGGAGCCCCTCAACGCCATCATCGAGGCCGTCAAACTGACCCTCGAGGCATCCCCGCCCGAACTCGCGGCGGACGCGATGAACAACGGCATCACCCTGGCCGGGGGCGGGGCGCTGTTGCGCGGCCTCGACGACCTTATCGCTTACGAAACGGGGATGCCCGTCCATATTGCGGACGACCCGATGAGTTGCGTCGCGATCGGCACCGGCAAGGTCGTCGAAGCGATGCACGAAAGCCCAGCGATCCGCAAGATGCTGGAGAGGTCATCGAAGACGTAAGGCCGGGCCGGGGCCGCGACTGGCTCCTCCTCGTCCTGCTGGTGATCTCCGCCAGCTTTCTCGGTCGCGTCCAGACCGACGCGCGCAACGCCCACCGGGTGGACCCGATCAGTTCGTTCGTGGTGTCCCTCGTGTCGCTTCCCGGCACCCCGATTCTTCGGGCGGCGAACGCGGTCGAGGACTTCTTCGGCGGCGTTTTTGAGGTGAACCGCCTCCGGGCGGAGGTGCGCCGCCTGAAGGCCCAGGAGTTGCAGTGGAGCCTCTACGCCGAGCGGGTGGACGACCTGGTTTCCCATGTCGATTACTTGCGCCGACTCCAGAACCTGCCCGCAGTCGGCGGTCGGACGAGCGTCCCGGCGCTGGTGATCGGCTTCGCGCCCCACGAGCACCGGATGACGCTCAGCGTCGGCACGCGCGACGGGGTCGCCCCCGATCTCGCGGTGGTGACTCCCGAGGGTCTGCTGGGCGTGGTCCAGAGCGTCGAGGCCACCCGTTGCCAGATTCGCCTCATCTCGTCGCCCCAGTTCCGGGTCGGCACCATCGTCCTTCGCACCCCGCCCCTGGACGGCATTGCCAAGGGCGAGGGTCGGGACGTGATGGTCGTCGAACTGACGGACCTCAGCCAGAAGGTGGATCTGAACGACGTGATCGTCACCAGCGGGTACTCCGAGGCGATTCCGCGAGGGATTCCGGTGGGCAAGGTCATTCAGGTGGAAAGCAACCCCGAGTTCGGGCTTCGCCGGCTCCGGGTCTTCCCCGGGGTGCGGATCAGCGACGTTCGCGAAGTGGCGGTGATCCGGTGAGAGGCTTGTTCACGGGCGCCTCGCTCCTCCTGCTCTGGATCGCGGCGGCGCTCCAGTTCACTCTATCGCCCCGGATGGCGGTTTTCGGCTGCCCGCCCGATTTCGTGCTGGCGGTCGTCCTGCCCGCGTCCCTGCTCGCGCGCCGGTCGGGGGGCAGTCTGCTGGGGTTTGTCGCCGGGGTCCTTCAGGGCGGGATGGCGGGCGCCAACCTGACTCACTACGCGATCAGCCGCGCGTTCGCAGGCTTCTGCGGCGGCTGGTCGCGGGGGATGCTGGCGGAGCCGCACGGTCTTTTGGTTTTCCTCCACGCCGCCGTCGGCACACTTTTGGCGCAGGTGCTCTTCATGTTCTTGGCCCCACCGGCCGAGATCGTCGGCTACCTATTCGCTACAATAGGAACGGCGATGTACAACGGTGTGATCGCGATCCCCGTCCACGCCTTGTTGCGTCGGACCGTTCGCGAGGACAGCGAGTGACCGCCCGGTCTCGATCATGAGTCACCACGTCAACGTCCTTGAAATGGCGCGCCAGCAGTTGGCGGTCGCCGCTCGCTACCTCGATCTCGACGAAGGCCTCCACGCGGTTCTGGCCCGACCCAAGTGCCAGATGATCGTGAACTTCCCGGTCGTCCTCGACAACGGCCAGGTGGAGTGCTTCGAGGGTTTTCGCGTCCAACACAACGCGAGCCGGGGACCGACCAAGGGCGGCATCCGTTACCACCACGACGTGGACCTGGACGAGACGACCGCCCTCGCGATGTGGATGACCTGGAAGTGCGCGGTCGTCAACATCCCTTACGGCGGCGCGAAGGGCTCGGTCCGAATCAACGTCAAGAAGTACTCGCGGCGGGAGATCGAGAAGCTGACCCGCCGGTTCGTGAGCGAGATCACCGCCATCATCGGCGAGCGCGCCGACATCCCCGCCCCGGACATCGGCACGAACGAGCAGGTGATGGCGTGGATCATGGACACCTTTTCGATGCACGCCGGCCACACCACTCCAGGCGTCGTAACGGGTAAGCCGATCGCCCTGGGCGGATCGGAGGGGCGCAAGGAGGCGACCGGACGGGGCGTCATCGTCGCCGCCGAGGAGGCCGCCAAGCTCTGCAACATCGACCTCGGCAACTGCTCCGTGGTGGTGCAGGGGTTCGGCAACGTCGGCTCGGTCGCGGCGATGCTCGCCGAACGCAACGGGGCGACGGTCGTGGGCGTCTCGGACGCGCGCGGCGCGATCTACAACCCGAAGGGCCTCCCCATCGCCGAACTTTACGAGCGTTACTCCGGTCGCGACGGAGGCATCCAGGAATACAAGGACTGCGAGCGGATCACGAACGAGGAGTTGCTCGCCCTGCCGTGCGACGTGCTGATTCCGTCCGCGATCGCCGCCCAGATTCGGGGGGACAACGCGGGGAACGTGAAGGCCAAGATGATCGTCGAGGGCGCGAACGGCCCGACGACCCCCGAGGCCGACCACATTCTGAACGACAAGGGCATTCTGTGCGTGCCGGACATTCTGGCCAACGCGGGCGGCGTCGTCGTGAGCTACTTCGAGTGGGTCCAGGACCTCCAGAACTTCTTCTGGGAAGAGGGCGAGGTCAACAACAAACTCGAGCGGATCATGCGGCGGTCGTTCCACGCGGTCCAGGCCGCGATGGCGGAGCACAAGACGGACATGCGCACGGCCGCCCACATTATTGGCGTCAAGCGCGTCGCGGACGCCACGATGACCCGCGGCATCTACCCTTAGGCGGCCTGACCGACCGGCACGAGCCGCCCCGGACCGACTCCGGGGCGGCTCCGTTTCATTTCGGGGCCGGAGCAGCCACCCCGCACACCTCTTTCGCGGGCGGGTCGGGGTTGCGGCCAAGTCGGTTGCGACCCGGGAATCCCGTCATTCCCGTCATTCGTCATCCGCTCGCACCCTAGGTTCATCCCGTCATTCCCGTCATTCGTTATCCCACGCACCCTTCGTTCATCCCGTCATTCCCGTCATTCGCTATTGCACGCACACCGTCGCAGCGGATGGGCGGTTTGGGTGGCGGGCGGAGAACGGCCCCCCCTGGCTTTGGTGCCCGGCATGGGCGTTGGTCAACCAAGTCGCGATGGGGAGCCTCACCCAGGGCTACGGTCGTCGGCGCCGGAGGCAGTCCCGAGGTGAGCTAGCGGGACGGAGAGCGCCACTCTCCGAGCAGATCTTCCACTTCGGCCACCGAAGACGCTCGTGAAAGGCGCTCCCGGACCTGGGCCGAGCCCGGTTCCCCTTTGATGTAGAGCGGCAGTTGCCCCCGCAACGCCCGGATCGCTCTTAGCTCCAGGTCGATGCGGTCGGCGAAACCGATCGTGTCCTCGTACGCGTCGACCTCCGCCTCGTAGGCCACCATGAGCCGCGCGTGCTCGATCGCGGCCGCGATCCGATCATGGATCGTGGGCGGAGGAGGGGCCGTTTCGCCGACGAGGACGGCTCGGATCGCGGCCAGGGACCAAGGGTTCGAGATCGCGGCCCGCCCGACCATCACCCCGTGGCAGCCCGTCTCTTCCAAGAGCCTCAGGGCATCCGCCGGGGACCTCACGTCGCCGTTCCCGATGACGGGAACCGTCACCGATTCCCGCAGCCGCCGGATCAGGTCCCAGTCGGCTTGTCCCTCAAAGCCCTGTTTGGCGAACCGCGCATGGAGGGTGATCGCCTTCGCCCCCGCGTCCTCGAACCGCTTGGCAAGTTCCGGCGCGGCAAAAAGCGAGAAGTCCCATCCCGCCCGCACCTTCACCGTGACGGGCACGCGAACCGCCCGGACCACCGCCCGCACGATGCGCTCGGCCAGTTCGGGGTCCTTGAGCAGCGCGGCCCCGGAACCCGTGCGGCACACTTTGGGGACCCAGCACCCCATGTTGATGTCGATCAGGTCGGGCTCGTACGTCTCGACGAACCGGGCGGTCTCCGCCATCACGTCCGGGTCGCCGCCGAAGATCTGGATTCCAAGAGGCCGCTCCTCGGGGTGGACGCGGAGTTTCCTGAACGTCTTCGTCGCCCCGTAATGGATCGCCATCGCGCTGACGAATTCGGAAAACATCAGCCCCGGACCACCGATCCGCTTGGCGATTCTGCGGAACGCCAGGTTGCTGACGTCCTCCATCGGGGCGAGCACGAGGGGCGGCTCGACCCGGACCCCGCCGATGCGGAAGCCGGGGTGGCTCACGTCTGGCGGGCCGGAACCCAGGCCGTCGTCCTCCCCCCGATCGTCTCGCGCACGATCGGGAGGCCGTCGATGAACTCGGCCCCCTTGGTCCCGCCCCACCGGTGGTGGAACAGCCAGTCCTCGGGGAAGCGCTCGTAGTCCGCCTCGACCTCGCACGCATGGCGCAACACGTCGCCGATCGCCTCGCGCAGGGTCGCGACCTCGGCGGGGGAAAGGGTCGCGGCCGGCCGGCCGGGGGCGATACGGGCCCGGTACAGCACCTCGTCGGCGATCCAATTTCCGATCCCGGCGAAGAGACCCTGGTCCAACAGCGCCGCCTTCAACGGGGCCTTCCGGTTCTTGAAGATCGCCACCAGATCGACGGCGGCCGGCAGGTCGTCCAGCGCGTCCCGCCCGAGTTTGCGGACCCGGGCGTCTTCAGCGGGGCGACCGCCGATCCACAGCCGGGCGAACCGCCGGCTGTCGGTCATCGCCACCCGGGCCGCGTCGGTCTGGATCGCGATCTTTTGGAAGCGGGGGCGTCCGTTGGCGTCGTACAAGGGGGCCTCCCCGTGCTCGCGCAGACGGAACTCCTTGTCTTTGGTCGTGCCCGGCGGTGGCACTTCGCGCACCCATCCGGCCATCCCGAGATGCCCGTAGACGAAGGGCGGCTCCCCAAACTCGAGCCAGAAGAACTTGCCGCGCCGCCCGACGTCGGTAACCGTTCTGCCCAGCAACGCCTCGTGAAACGCCTCGGGCGGGAAGCCGCTGAGGACGATGGGGTCGGGTTCCGCCTCGACCGACCGAATCGGCCGTCCCTGAAGCACCTTCCGCAACAATCGGCGAACGGTTTCGACCTCGGGAAGTTCGGGCATCGCAGCGAATTCTACGCGTTCCGGCGCGCAACGTACTCGGCAAGGGCCTCCGCAAGCGGGCGCATCGGTGGAACTCCGAGTTCGGCCAGTTTGCGGGAGACCAGGGGGGAGCAACGGGGCCGACGGGCGGGCGCGGGCCATTCAGCGGTCGAGATCGGGGTCACGTCGAGAGGTTCCTCGGGTTCGCCCCGTTGCCGTCGGTCCTCGCGGATCGCCGCCTCGGCAAGACGACGCCACGTCGTGATCTCCGGTCCCGCCGCATGGTAGACCCCACACGGCGCTTGCGACTCCATGATGGCGAGCAGGGTGAGGGCCAGGTCGCGCGTGTAGGTCGGCGTTCCGAATTGGTCGTCGACCACCCGGAGGGGCTTGCCCTCCCGGGCCAGCCGGATCATCGTCGCGGGGAACCCGCCGTTGAAGCAGGGGCCGAAGAGCCACGAGGTCCGCACGACCCAACCCCCGCCGGCCAGGACGGCCTTCTCACCCTCGCGCTTCGAATCGCCGTAGGCGCTGAGCGGGTTCGGCTCGTCGTCTTCGGTGTAGGGTTCGGCCTTTTCGCCGTCGAACACGAAGTCGGTCCCGATGTGGAGCAGCTTCGTGCCCGCCAGGAGGCAGGCGTCGGCGAGGATCGTCGGTCCGTAGGCGTTCACGGCGAAGGCGGCGTCCCGCTCCGTCTCGGCCTTGTCCACCGCCGTGTAGGCGGCGCAGTTGACGCACCAATCGGCGTCGGCGTAGTCGACGGCGACGGAGGCGACGGATACCGGGTTCGTCAGGTCGAACTCGGGGAGATCCCGTGCCCAAACCTCCCATCCGTGCTCCGTGAAGACGTTCCGGACTTCTTGCCCCAGCATTCCGCCCGCTCCCAGCAGCAGCACTTTCACGCTAGGGCAACGCCTCCGCCAACACGAACACGAGGGCGGCGTTCCAGTTGATCGCGTTCTCGTTCTGGGTGAAATTGCTCTGGTCGTCCACCCAGGGCTTGCCGGGGGGCGTTCGTCGGTTCGCGTTGGGGCCGCCGACGAGAAGCCCCGGCCACGGGGCGTCCACCCCGTCGGCAGCGCTCGGACGGTGATGGGGCCGCATGGCGCTCTTGGTTCCCACGTGGGTCACGAAGCTCGTGTTGTAGGGGTTTCGGCCGAGCAGGAAGTGCAAGGCGTCGAGCGCGGCGAACCGTGCGGCGTCGTTCTTCTCGAACCGGTTCGCCATCTGCAGCATGATCGCGAAGTTGGCGACCACGGCGTTGCTGCCCCAGACGTACTGGTCACCGGGAAGCGGGTTTCGGTAGCCGTTGGCAAGCGTCCTTTCGACGATCGCCTGGGCCGCCTTCTTGGTGTCCGCCTTGATGCGGGCGACCGCTTCCGGGTTCGCTCTCGCCGGAGCGCTCATGGCGTACGCGAACATCCCCAGATTGCGCACGTCGCCCCAGTTCTGGGCGGCGGTCGGGCTGATCGTCGGGGTCCAGTTGCGGTACGCGGCGAGGAACGCCCGGTCGTACTCGGCGTTTCCGGTGGTTCGGAACAGCTCGGCGGCGGCCCACAGACGTTCGTCGCTCGCGTTCGGCTCGCCGTACCCGCCGGTGGCGATGCCGGGCGGGTTACGGAAGGCGCCCGTGTCCGGGTTATCTCGGAGCCAGATCCAGCCAAGTTCGGCCGCGCGCCGGCAACGGTCGGCATAGGCTCGATCAAACGGCCGGTAGACCCGCGCCGCGATCGCCGCGACCGCGACCAGGTTGGCGGTGGCGTGGGTCGTCTTGAACGGTTCCTTGCCCGATCCGATGATCAGCATCGGCGTGGGATCCTTGGCGGGCATTACGAAGCCAGGGAATTGGGCGGTCGTGCACTTGTGCCAGACGCCGCCGTCGACGTCCTGCATCGTGAGCATCCAGTCAAGGTTCCACTTGACTTCGGCGAGGAAGTCGGGCAGCTTTCCGCCCGACTCGGGCAGATCGAGGCCGATCTTGCCCAGTTTCCGCGCGTTCAGCTCGTACGCCCAGAGAAGCGTTCCGGTGGTGATGCCGGAGTTCACGACGTACTTGCCGTAATCGCCCGCGTCGTGCCAGCCCTTCGAGGCGTCTCGCGTCCCTTCCCGGCCGCTGGAGGCATGGTAGACGGCCGGCTCAAGATGGCAAGCATCGTACCGGTACTCTGGGAAGTCGGGCGCAAGGTCGACGGCGATGCCGCATCGCTGCCCGTAGAACGAGCGCATCCCGAGCCGAAACGCCCGCGCGAAGGCGTCCTTCGCGATTCGGAAGGGGAAACTCGTCCCGACCCCGTCCACTTCGAGCACGTAATCGCCTTCGGCGCGAACGCGGCCGAAGTTCACCCAGCGAACCTTGTCCCCGGTGTCCGCGTCGGTTCTTTCGGGGCCGATCGGCAGGGTGGCCACCGTTCGCCCGTCGGCGGCACGGCGCACTCTTGCCTCGCCGGTGGGCTCGGCGGTGACGACGGCGAACTTGGGTTCGGACGGGAGGTACCCGACCTGGCACACCTTGACGTCGTTCGATGGGGGAAGCAGGGGGCGCATGGTCACTCCGGGAGCGAGGGCCGTTGCGACGATCGCGACGATCCAACTCATGCCCGATCGATTCGGCGACTTGGGGTTCTACTCCTCCGCAGTCCTGGTCAGCCGGTCGTCCAGGGTCAGCGTCAGGCTCCTGGTGGCGCCCTTGTGCCAGACCTCGACGGTGGCCTTCTCGCCGGGCGCGCTGTCGAGCTGGAATTTCGCCAGTTCGATCGGATCGTCCATCGGCTTTCCGTTGACCTTGAGGATCAGATCGAACGGCTGCAGCCCCGCCGTTTCGGCGACGGATCGCCGAACGACCTCGCGGACGAGGATGCCGTGCGCCGGCGGCTTTGCGCCGAGCATCTCCTCGAGTTGCAGTCGCACCCGCTCGCGCTGGAGCAACCCGGGCCGGGAATCGACGATCACCCCCAGGGTTCCGTAGCGGGCGCGGCCGTACTTGAGGATGTCGTTGACCACCCTTCGGGCCCGATCGATGGGGATCGCGAACCCGATGCCGATGCTGCCGCCTCCGATGCTGGCGATGGCGGTGTTGATGCCGACGAGACGGCCCTGCGCATCGGCCAAGGCGCCGCCGGAATTGCCCTGGTTGATCGCGGCGTCGGTCTGGATCGCGTTCACGAGAAGGGAGCGTCCCTCGCTTGGGAGGGTCCGATTGAGGCTGCTCACGACGCCGACGCTCAGGGTGTTGTCGTATCCCAAGGGACTGCCGACCGCGATGACCCATTGGCCGATCTCAAGGCCCTTGCTCGACCCCATTTCGGCGGGCTTCAGGTTCGGCGCGCTGATCTTCAGCAGGCCAAGATCGGAATAGGGATCGGTCCCGATGACCTTGGCGTCGAACTGCCGCTTGTCGTTGAGGCGCACGGTGACCTGGGCGGCGTTCTCGATGACGTGGTTGTTGGTCAGGATGTATCCGTCGTCGCTGATGAGGACGCCGCTTCCGGTCGCGGTCTGCTCGACGCCCGGTTCGCGCCGGAAGAAGCCATAGACCTCTTCGTATTTGTCGATCGAGACGACGGACGGGATCACCCGCTGGGCGGCCGCTCGGAAGTCGACCGGGCCGCCGACGGGCTCCTTCGGACTTTGGACCGTGAACGCCCGGTCCAGTCTGCCGACCAAGGCCGTCGCCGACTGCTGCCGATCGAACCGCAGTCCGAGCACGACCCCCCCGGCGACGAGCGCGACGATGCACACCGCCATCAAAAGCGCCTGAACGAACCGAACCGTGACCTTCGCGGACCGCATGACCGTCATCATTATCGCATCACGCCTGCGGGGCGCCCGAGGTTCCCGATGCGGACGGGTCGCATGACCTTGGGACGTCCGCTATGCCAAACTCCCATGCATCAGCGTCCGCGCGTTCCAGGAGACCCATGCCCGTCGTATCATTGCGCATCCCCCAAATCGGTGAAGGCCTTCAGGAGGCCCGTCTCGTCGCCTTCTTGAAGCAACCCGGCGACAAGGTCCGGCGCGACGAGCCCATCTACCAGATGGAAACCGACAAAGCGGTAATGGACGTGGAATCCCCTTACGAAGGGACGCTCGTGGCGTGGCTCGGGGAGCCCGATCAGGTGCTGGCGATCGGGGCGGACGTGGCGACGATGGAGGTGGCGGGCGAGGTCGAGGACGCGCCGGCCGGCCATGGACCGCCCACGGCCACGCCGGTCGTGGCCGTGGCCGAACCGGCGCGCTCTTCCGAAAGCGGCAACCGGCTTCGCAACGTGCCCCCCCGGACCCGTGCCTACGCGAAGGAGAAGGGGTTGAGCGACGACGACCTCGCCGCGCTCGCCGCCGTTCATGACAAGGTGCTGCCGGAGACGATCGACGCCCATCTCGCGGGCAAGACCTCCGCGCCTTCGGCGCCGTTGCGAGGGTACGCCGAGGTCCCGCTGACCACGCAACAGCGCGTCTTGGCTTCGCGTCTCCAGCGCGGCTCCCAACTGGTCGTTCCCGGCACGGAGACGGTCGTGATGAAGTGGGACGCGATCGAGCGCGCCCGGGAGGCGGTCAAGAAGAGCGGCGACGGCTTTCAGCCCTCCGCCTTCACGATGTTCGCCTTCGCGGTCGCCCGTGCCCTGGCCGACCACCCGGCGTTCCGCTCGACCCTGGTCGGCGAAGGAACGTTGCGCACGTACCTGCACGCCCATTTGGGGATCGCGGTCGCCCTCCCGGGCGACGAGTTGGTACTCGCGGTGATCGAGGACGCGGACGACCTTGACTGGCGGAGCTTCGCGCAGCGCGCGCGCGACCGAATCGAGTT
Organism: Fimbriimonadaceae bacterium; assembly: GCA_026129685.1. GTDB lineage: Bacteria > Armatimonadota > Fimbriimonadia > Fimbriimonadales > Fimbriimonadaceae > UBA2387. Next base: position 366,249 of record JAHCHO010000005.1, on the reverse strand, counting down.
GGCGCGGTCCGGCAAGGACCAGGTCAACGAGGCGGTGACGATCAGCCTGACGAACATGCAGCGCTACGGACTTCGGGACGCGGTGCCCGTCGTCGTGCCGCCGGCCGTCGCGACGCTCTTCATCGGGGAAGTGTATTGGGGTCTGCCGGACGTGTCGGAGCAGCCCATCCCTCAACGCATGGTCAATCTCACGTTGACGTTCGACCATCGGGTCATCAACGGGGTCGGGGCGGCCAACTTCCTGCTGAACGTGCGCCAGAACGTCGAGTCCATCGAGAGTCTGCTCCCGTGAAGCCGATCGTCGGCATCTCGACGCGCCTGGTGACCGCCGACGATGGGGCGCGGCGGATCGACCTCCCGCTTCGTTACGCGGAAGCGATCGCGATGGCGGGCGGGGTCCCGGTGATCCTCCCTCCGTTGCCCGAGGTCGCCGACTACGCGGGCTTGGTTCACGCCTGGCTGATTCCCGGGGGCGGCGACCTGGACTCCGCGCTCTGGAACGAGCCGCCGCACCCGAAGGCGGAGGGTCACGATCCCCAACGGTTCGCCTCCGACCAGGCCCTCTATCGGGCTTTGTCCGACCGTCCGATTCTCGGCGTATGCCACGGGTGCCAGTTTTTGAACGTGATGCGGGGCGGTTCGCTGATCCAGCACGTGCCCGACGTGGTCGGACACGAAGCGCACACCGGGGGCACCCTCCAGCGGTATCGGATCGCTCCCGACAGCCGGCTGGGCGGCATTCTGGGCGAGCGCGCGGAGGGCAAGAGTTATCACCACCAGGCGGTGGGCCGCGTCGGCGGTGGCTTGCGCGCGGTGGCGTGGGCGGAGGACGGCATCGTCGAGGCCGTCGAAGGGACGGACGGCCCTTGGCTGATCGGCATCCAATGGCACCCGGAAACGACGAACGAGCACGCCGACTCGCAGTCGGTATTCCGAGCCTTCGTCGGGGCGGCCGACGCTTACCGGAGGACGCGCTGAAGCGGCTCGTCAACGGGGTCGAGTCCGAACTGGCGGACCGGCTCGAGGGGTTCGAACTGCTTCGCGGACACGACCGCCTTTGGGTGCGGGGTCCGGACGGGACCCACTCGGCGCTGGCCGTCCGTCAGGGCGACAAGGTCCTCGTTTCGTACCGAGGTCGGAGCTACATTCTCGCTCCGGTCGTCCACGGGCGCGAGGCGGCCGACCACAACGGCGAACTGCGCGCACCGATGCCCGGGCAGGTCGTGGACGTCTGCGTCGCCGAGGGCGAGCCGGTCGTCAGCGGCCAGCGCTTGTTCGTCCTGGAGGCGATGAAGACCCAGCAACCGTTCGTCGCCCCCTTCGACGGCGTGTTGAACAAGCTTCTCGCGACGGTGGGCGCGCAGGTCGCCTCCGACGATCTTCTGGCGGTCATCGTGGGCGTCCCGGCAGAAGTCGAACTCTGATCGCCACCGACCGAACCGTGCCGGTTTCTGCTAAGAAAAGGGGTACGAGCCGGGCGCTGTCCGAACAATCGGCCCCCGACGAGGGTCATAGCCTCTAGAGGCCGTTTTTGTGAAAGACCGTCCGATGGAGGTATCCAAGCGATGCGGATCGTAACTCAGGGGCTTTGCGCCCTTCTGCTCGGCGCGGGAGCGACGGGGGTGCTCGCCCAGACCAACGTGGGCCAAGCGGCGATCGGAGCGGGGATCGCCGTTTACTTCAACCCCATCACGCAGGAGCGAGACGGGTTCCAGGTCCGGTTCGAGGTCCACAAGCGGCCCGTCAACGGGCAACCCGTCGTGCGCGGCACCTTCTCGATGGACACGGTGACGAACCGCGCCGACCCGACTCCCGACCGTAGGTTCAGCCTTCTGGCGCGCGAGATCGGCTTCCTACGGGTGGACGCGAACAAGGCGGTCTTCGAAGGCCCCGCCACCCTTCGCCACCGGGGGCCGAGGGGCGTCGTGACGGTACACGGGTCGGTTCGCGTTCAGGTCGAGGACAATCGTGGTCCCGCCGGGGCGACCGAGACGCCGGACAAGATCGTCGTCAAATTCACCTCGCGCGACGGCGCCCTCGTGCGGGAGATTCCCGCCGTGATGTTCCGTGGCGACATCCGCGTGGTCTCCAACAACTGACAGGCCGCGCGTGAGCGGCAGCCAACGGCACGCCGGACCCGGCGTGCCGTTTTCTCGTCAGAAACCGGTCATAATTCGAGAAACCCCATGACGCGTTGGCGCGGGCGTCGTTGCGCCCGCCTCCGCCGTTTTGAACCGGGGTTTCCCGGAGGACGGTCGTGACGAAGTACATATTTGTGACGGGTGGCGTCGTGAGTTCGATCGGCAAGGGCATCACGACCGCCAGCCTCGGGCGACTCCTGCGCAACCGCGGGTACGCGGTGTCCCCGGTCAAGCTCGATCCCTACATCAACGTGGACGCGGGCACGATGAACCCGTACCAGCACGGGGAGGTCTTCGTCACGGAAGACGGCGCCGAAACGGACCTCGACCTGGGCCATTACGAGCGCTTCATGGACGTGTTCTGTACCGGCGGGAGTTCGATCACGACGGGCAAGGTCTATCGCCAGGTGATCGAGGCCGAGCGCCGCGGCGACTACCTCGGCGCGACCGTGCAGGTCATCCCCCACGTGACGAACACGATCAAGGACGGCATCCTGGGCATCGGCCGGGACCTCAAGGCGGACGTGGTGATCGCGGAGATCGGCGGCACGGTCGGCGACATCGAAAGCCTGCCCTTCATGGAGGCGATCCGACAGATTCGCAAGGACGTCGGCGCCGAGAACACGCTCTTCGTCCACGTCACGCTCGTGCCGACGGTCGGACCCTGGCACGAGATCAAGACGAAACCGACCCAGCACAGCGTGATCAAGCTGCGCGAGATCGGGATCGCCCCGGACGTGCTCATCTGCCGCACGGAGGCGCCCCTCGGCGCGGAGGTCAAGGACAAGATTTCGCTCTTCTGCGACGTGCCGACCAAGGCGGTCATCGAGTCGCTCAGCGCCGAGACGATCTACGAGGTCCCGCTCATGCTCGAGGAGCTCGGCCTCGGCGAACTGATCATCGAGCGCCTGGGGATGGAGAAGCGCACGGTGGACCTCGAGGCCTGGAGGCAGTTGGTCAAGACGCTGAAGAACCCGGGCCGAACCTGCCGCATCGGAGTCGTCGGGAAGTACACCGGCAACGGGGACGCCTACAAGTCCATCGCCGAAGCCCTCGTTCACGGGGGGATTCCCAACGATTGCGCGGTTGAGATCGAGTGGATCGAGAGCGACTCGTTGGAGACCGGCGTCTCGCCCGCCGACTCGTTGTCCAAGCTCGACGGGCTGGTCGTCGCGCCCGGTTTCGGGGGACGCGGCATCGAGGGCAAGATTCGCGCCATTCAGTACGCACGCGAGACCGGCCTGCCCTTCCTCGGCATTTGCCTCGGGCTGCAAATGGCGGTCATCGAGTTCGCGAGGAACGTTTGCGGGCTCGAGGGGGCGAACAGCGAGGAGATCAACGCCGACTCCCCGCACCCGGTCATCCATCTCCTCCCGGAGCAACGGGACGTCACCGCCAAAGGGGCCTCGATGCGGCTCGGCGCGTATCCCTGCAACGTTTCGCCCGGAAGCCTGGCCTATCGCCTTTACGGCTCGACCCGCATCAGCGAGCGCCATCGGCATCGCTACGAGGTGAACAACGATTACCGCGAATCCTTCATCGAGCGCGGCCTCGTCATCTCCGGCGTGTCTCCCGACTACCGCCTCGTCGAGATGATCGAGTTGCCGAGCCACCCGTTTTTTGTCGGCACGCAGGCCCATCCCGAATTCCGCAGCCGTCCCAACCGCCCGCATCCACTGTTCGCCGGTTTGGTGCGCGCCGCCGTCGAACGCCGAACGACGCCCGCAACCTCGTAAGGCGACGGGGATGCCCGTAACATCCCGCTCCCAATAATACGGGTGCGGCCATTGGGAGACCGCGCGCGCCGGTGGCGTTCGGGGTTCCCATCATGCCGACAACGGTAGGCGGACTCCAACCCTCGGCGCGTCGAGGTCCCCGCCGCGCTCGGACCAAAGGAATGGGCAACCGATCGACTTACGAGGATGTGCTTGAGCCCCAACTCGTCCTTGTCGCCGAAGGCGACGAGGTCGAGCGGAACGTTCTTGCGCGGCACCTGACCGACCTCGGCCATCGGGTCGAGCTGGCCGAGGACGGGGCGCAAGCCTTGGACCTGTTGCGCCACCGGCACTACCCGATCGTGGTCGCCGCTTGGATCCTGCCCCAACTGGACGGCATCGAACTGACGCGGGAGATTCGCGCCCTCGGAGGAGCCTACACCTACGTCGTCATCGGCACGGCGCACAGCAGCCGTTCGCACCGTCTTCTCGCTTTCGAAGCGGGGGTGGACGATGTCGTCGGACGGCCTTTCGACGGCGACGAGTTGTTCTCCCGGATGGTGGTCGCCGGCCGGGTCCTCGCGACCGAGCAGCAGATGCGGCAGGTCGTGCGCGAGCGAGACAACGCCCAGGAGCGCCTCCGAGACGCCCACCGACTGCTGACGGTCGCCTCCACCCGGTTCGAGGAGCTGTTCGACGGCTTGCCGATCGCCTGTTTCACGTTCGATCACGATTTCCGGATTCGCGAGTGGAACCGTGAGTCCGAGCAGTTGTTCCAGATTCCGCCCTATCTCGCGATCGACCGGGTGGTCTGGGAGCTGTTCAGCGGCAAGAGCCGGAAGCCTTGGTCCAAGAGCACCCTTGAGAAGGTCCTCCTTGGCGGCAACATGGATCAGGTCGAGTGGTCGATGACCCGGCAGGACGGCACGATGTGCTACATGCTGGCCAACATCTTCCCGCTGCGAGGCATGAACAACGAGGTACGCGGCGTCATCTGCGGGAACGTGGACATCACGGCCCGCAAGGAGGCCGAGCAGCGGGGCGAGGTCCACGTCAAGCAGCTCAACGTCATCGCGATGGAACTGGAGCGGGAGCGGATGAAGCTCGAGGAGGCGAACACCCGTCTCGAGCACATGGCGGTCACCGACGGCCTAACCGGACTCCGCAACCGCCGCGCCTTCCAGCAGCTGTTCGAGGAGGAGTTCGAGAAGCACCTGCGTTCCGAGCACCCCCTCTCGTTGATCCTGCTGGACGTGGATCGCTTCAAGCAGCTGAACGACCACTACGGGCACACGACGGGCGACACGGTGCTGCGCGAGCTCGCGGACACGCTCCAGCGGACCTGCAGCGTCGGCGAGTTCGCGGCCCGCTACGGCGGCGAGGAGTTCGTCATCATCCTCCCCAACGCCGGTCCGGAGCACGCGCTCGAGCGCGCGGAGGCTTTTCGGGAAGCGATCGAGGCCCACGACTTCGGCATCAACCACGTCACGGCGAGCTTCGGGGTCGCCACCGCCAACGGCAAGTTGACGGACGGCAAGAAGCTGGTCGACCAGGCCGACGAGGCGTTGTACGAGTCGAAGCGCCGGGGCCGAAACCGTTCGACGCATTACCGTCACATGATCGCCGCTCGTCTGAACCTGTCGCTCGACGCCGCCTGACGCGGACGCATGGGATAAACTCGCGCCCGTTAGGAGAAGGTTCGCCATGTGGATCGCCTTCCTGGCGCTCGGTTCGATCGCGATGATGCCAACGGCCCCCGCAACGTCCACCCTGACCGTGATGACCTTCAACGTTCATCACGGCGAGGGCGTGGACGGTCGGCTCGATCTTCCCCGCATCGCTGGCGTCATCCTCGCCGCCAAGCCCGACCTTGTCGCCCTTCAGGAACTCGACGTGAACGTCGGCCGGTCGGACCGAACGGACCAGCCCGCCGAACTGGCACGCCTGACCGGGATGCGCGCGGCGTTCGGAAAGGCGATCGACCTCGATGGTGGGGCTTACGGCGTGGGAGTTCTCTCGCGCTTTCCGCTCGTTTCCGAGCAGAATCGACCCCTGCCCGGCTCCCCCGAACGGGAAGCCCGAACCTCCTTGCACGTCGTCGTGGAGGTTCCCGGTACGGGTCGGGTCCGGTTCGTCAGCACCCACTTCGACCACAAGAGCCGCGACGACCGTGCCCACCAGGCGAAGACCCTGGCCGGCTGGGTCGAGGATGACGTCCCGACCCTCGTGGCGGGCGATCTGAACGATGTCGCGAACGGCTCGAGCGTTCGACCCCTTTTCCGAAGATTCCTGGACGTCGGCGCGCAGGGTGGCCCCACCTATCCGGCCCACCGTCCGGACGTCCGCATCGACTTCGTGCTCGCCCGACCGACCGACGCGTGGACAGTCGTCGAAACCCGAGTTCCGGAGGAACCCGTCGCCTCGGACCACCGCCCGCTGGTGGTCGTCCTGCGGCGGCGCTCAATCTGAAGCTCGGTCAAGCGCCTCTCGGACCCTCGCCGCGAGTTCCGGCGGCACGTCGATCCGGCCGATCTTGGCGCGAAGCGAGCGAAGGACCCCTTCCTCAAAACGGAACGCGCGCGCGCACTCGGCGCACACCTCGAGATGCTCTTGGACGAGAACCCTTTCGCCGGTGGCCAACTCGCGATCGACGAAGTCGTCCAGCCGCTCAAAGGCCTCGCGGCAAGACAGGCACCGTCTAGACAAGGTCCACCTCGATGCCGCGCGAGCGAGCAACGTCCCAGAGCGCGCGCTGGAGGGCTTTGCGCCCGCGATGCAACCGCGACCGGACGGTTCCCAAGGGCAGTCCGAGCGCGTCGGCGATCTCCTCGTACTTCATCGTCTCAAGGAAATAGAGCATGGCGACACTTCGGTACTCGTCCGGCAAGGCCCGAATCGCGTCCTGAATCGCTTCCGCATCGATCCCGTCCATCACGGCTTCGGCGATCCGATCCGCGCCATCCCACCCGCCGCCCGCCTCGAGGGCGCGGCGCAGGAGGTAGGCGTTCTGCTCGTCGTCGAGCGAAACCGTGTTGGACGGCTTTCTCCGGCTTCGGTAGAAGACGTTCGTCAGAATTCTGAAGTACCAGGCCCGGAAGTTGGTTCCCGGTTGGAAGGTGCGCGCGGCCCGGAACGCGTTCACCGAGGCTTCCTGGACGAGGTCCATCGCCTCGTCTCGGTCGCCGCAGAGCCTCAACGCGTAGCCGAACGCCGGTCCCAACAGGGGTTGGAGGCAACGGTCGAAAGCGGCGCGGTCCATCGGTTCGTCCAAGCGTCGCCGAGCATACCGACTTCGCCGGCGACGCTTGGTCCGGAACCGGACGCCCCGAATGGGAGTACAGTTCGTAGATTCCGTGATCAAAGCTCTCCCCCTCCCGGTCGCGTTGGTCTTTCTGTTAGTCGGTTGCGCCCCGGAGTCGGACCTTTCGCGGGCCAAGGCCGCGCTGCCGCCCGAGCCCGCGATGAACTTCGAGGTGACGGGACTGGACGGGAAGCCGCTCGAACTGAAGAGCCTGAAGGGAAAGGTCGTGCTGGTGGACTTCTGGGCGACCTGGTGCGGTTACTGCAACGAGTTGATGCCCGGGGTCGAGGCTCTTCACAAGAAGTACGGGGACAAGGGTCTAGCCGTCGTCGCCGTCACGAAAGAGGACCCCGCGCTCGTGAAGAAGTTCGTCGCCACGATGGGCTACAAGCTGCCGTTCTACTTGGACACGAACGGCGAGGCCCATTCGTTTTACGAGGTGGCGGGTTACCCCTCGCTGCTCATCGTGGACCGCGAGGGCTTCGTGACCCAGCGTCTCCAGGGCGCGCACCCGATCGCCGACATCGAGGGCTATCTGAAGGAAGCCGGACTCTAGGCTCGCTGGGCGGCGATCTCGTCTTCCATGTCCATCATGTCGAACAATTCGTCGTTCGTCATGAACGGAATGGTGCGGCCGTCGAGCGGGATTATCACCGGGATCGGCTCGGCGTGCCCATTGCGGGCGGGCCGATCCGAGTCCAGCGCGCTTTCGAGCGAGGCCGCCACAAAGGCGTCCATGGTCACCCCCTTGAGCGAAGCCGCAACCTTGGTTCGCCAATACAGCCCGTCGGGGAGATCGATGGAGGTCCTCATACCGAGGTTATAACACCGCTTTCGCGAATCGGCGAGAGTTTCTAGTCTTTCGCTCGCATCAGCAAGACGAGCGACGGGGCTCCGAGGATCGCGGTCACGGCGCCGACGGGCATCTCGGTGACGGCTTTGACGTTTTGGGCCACCACGTCCGAACCGAGCAGCAGCACCGCCCCCACCAAGCCTGAACCGGCGAGGGACCAACGCCAGTCCACCCCCAGGAGCCGCCGCGCGATGTGGGGCGCGACCAACCCGAGGAACCCCACGACTCCGACGGCGCCGACGCACGCCGCCGTCATGACGGTGCCCGTCGCGAGGATCACGCGCTTGAGCCGACCCGTGTCCACGCCGAGGCGTTGGGCGGTGTCCTCGCCGAGGGCGAACGCGTTGAGTCGCCGCGACTCCCGCACCAGGATCGCCCCGCCGAACACGAGGCACACGGTCAGCACGGCGTCGTGCGACCAGTAGGCGCTGCCCATGCTGCCGAGCAGCCACCGTAGCACGTTGTTGGCGTCCTGTCCGGCGGCCAGGATCATCAGGGTCAGGATCGAGGAGAGCATGGAGCCGATCACGACCCCGGCGAGCAGCAGACCTCGGACGTCCACCACGCCGCGCCGATAGGACAGGGCGTACACGACCAAGAGGGCGAGTCCGCCGCCCACGCTCGCCAGGGCCAGCGTCCCCAACCCGAACAGGGCGGTGCCCCAGCCGAGGGTTATCGCGGCGACCCCGCCGACGGCGGCCCCCGAACTGACGCCCACGACGTAGGGTTCGGCCAGGGGATTGCGGAACAACGCCTGGAACGCCGAGCCGACCAACCCGAGCATCGCCCCGATCGTCACGCACGCGACGGTCCTGGGCAGTCGCACCCGCCACACGACGTTGTTCACGGCATCCGCGCCCCCAGCGTCGCCGCGGCCGATTTCGCGGAGGATATCGCCGAAGGAGAGCCGGAAGTAGCTGCCGATTTTGACGTGCACCAGCACTCCTACCAGCAGGAGCAGGACCAACGCGCCGAGCACGGGCAGGGGGGATTGGCGGCGCACGGTCACGGGTGGATTATGCCGGGTCCTGGTATCCTCTTTCGGGCCGCCGAACCTCGGTGCGCCTCTTCACCCAAGGTTCTTTCGAGCGAATCCATGAGCGAGACCACGTTAGTTCTCATCAAGCCCGGCGGGGTCGACCGCAACTTGATCGGCGAGATCACCCGTCGCATCGAGGCCCGCAACCTGAAGGTCGTCGGCCTCAAGCTTTTCCGCGCCCCCCGCGAAACGGTCGAGACCCATTACGAGGAGCATCGGGGCAAGGGCTTCTTCGAGCCGGTCGTGGCGTACCTGACGAGTGGGCCGGTGGTCGCGATGGCCGTTCGCGGCACGAACGCCGTCCGCGCCGTCCGCACCATGATGGGCGCGACCAACCCGGTGGACGCCAACCCCGGCACGATCCGTGGCGACTTCGCGCTGACGATCGACGACAATCTGACGCACTCCTCGGCCGACCCCGAGGCGGCCGAGCGCGAACTGGCGCTCTGGTTCTCCGAAGGCCTCCCGTTCTAGGCGACGCGCGACGGGAGGGTGGTCCGAGCGGACGCCGTCCCGTCGCGCTAGGCGCCCTCGGCGTCGCGCAACCCGGAGCGCTCTTCCATTTTGCTCACGCAGGCGGCGATCGTGATGTCGCCGGTGACGTTCAGCACCGTCCGGCTCATGTCCAGAATCCGGTCGATGCCGAGGACGAGCCCGATCGCCGTCGGCGGCACTCCCACCTTCGCGAGGAGGATCGCGATCATGGGCCACGAGCCGCCCGGAACGCCGGCCGTCCCGACCCCCGCCAAGATGCTCAGGAAGACGACGGTGAACTGGTCGGCCACCGTCAGCGGAATCCCGAAGAATTGGGCCAGGAACAGCACGGTCACTCCCTCGAAAAGCGCCGTCCCGTTCTGATTCGCGGTGGCGCCGACGGTCAGGACGAAGGAACTGATGTCGCGCGGCAAGCCCAAGTCCTCCCGGGCCGACCGCAGCGCCTCCGGCAAGGTCGCGTTCGAGGAACTCGTCGCGAACGCGGTCAGCATCACCGTGCGAATCCGCCGGAAGAAGTCGAGCGGGTTCATCTTCGCGATCAGTTTGATGACCACCGAGTAGGTCACGAACTGGTGGAGGGCCAGGCACACGATGACGAGGGCGGCGTACCGGCCGAGGGCGAGCAGGGCGTCGAGGCCCAAGAGCGCGGTCGTCTTGAAGACCAGCGCGAACACCCCGATCGGCGCCAGCTTCATCGCGAACTCGATCACTTTCTGGCTGACCGCGAAGAGCCCTTCCATGAACTCCTTGATCGGCAAGGCCTTTTCCGGGGCGACGGCCGAGAGCGCGAGCCCAAAGATGAGCGCGAAGACCATAAGTGGAATCAGGCCGCCCTCGAGCGCGCGCGCCGCTTCCTGCACGGGGTTCTGCGGTACGAACTCGAGGATCGTGTCCCAGGCCGACTTGGCCTCCTTCGACTGGGCGACCTTCTTCTCCGCGTCTTCCTTCTTTGAGTAGGAGGCGACCAACCGTTCGCGCTGTTCGGGGGCGAGCCCCTCTCCGGGCCGGATCAGGTTGACGGCGGTCACCGCGATCATCACGGCGATTCCGGACAGCAACAGGGTCATAACCAGGGACCGGACGCCGACCCGTCCGACCTTGCGCGCGTCTCCGATGTCCGCGACCCCGAGGATCAGGGCGGAGACCAGCAAGGGCACCACGATCATGAAGATCATGCGCAGGAACAGCATCCCGACGAAGTTGAGCGGGTTGTCCACCCACCACTTCAGCGTTTCGTTCCCCGTTCCGAGGGTGGATTGGGCGAGCAGGCCGAGCACCGCGCCCAGGATCAGGCCGATCAGGATCTTCGTGTGCAACGGCGTGCCGCGCCTTTCTTGCATGAATCGGTACGTTCGTCGGTCGAGCCCGACTTCCTGCCTCGCCTTGTCCGGTCCAACGTCCGGCGAGCGAAGGTAGCATCCAAGCGATGCTTCCGACCCTGGCCGCCGTGGCTTCCCTCACCCTTGCGCAAGGCGACGTGTCCATCCTCCCCGAACCCCGCTCGATACGGGTCGGCGAGGGCACCTTCCAAATTCGACCCGACACCGTCGTCGTCGCCCCCAACGACCTGCGGGCGAAGGCCGAGCAGCTGCGCGGCTACCTTTGCCCCGCCACCGGTTTCGAACTCCCCATCGTCGGCCGACGTCCTCGCGGCAAGGAGGCGATCGTCCTGGCCAAGGACGCCAAGCTCGCGAAGCTCGGACAAGAGGGGTACCGCCTCGTCGTGAACCAAACCGGCGTCGAGATTCGTTCGGCGGGCGAGGCGGGGGTGTTCTACGGAATCCAGTCGCTTCGCCAACTCCTTCCGGCGGACGTTTTCCGCCAGGCACCGATCGCCGGCGTGCGCTGGGCCGTGCCGATCGTCACGATCGAGGACCAACCCCGGTTCGCTTGGCGGGGCTCGATGATGGACAGCGCTCGTTGGTTCATGCCCAAGGAGTTCGTCAAGAAGTACCTCGACCTCCTTGCCCTCCACAAGCTCAACACCCTCCATCTCCATCTCACCGACGACCAAGGCTGGCGGATCGAGATCAAGAAGTACCCGAAGCTGACGGAGATCGGGGCTTGGCGCGCCCAGACCCTGGTCGGCCACTACAGCGACAACTTGAAGGAGGCGAAGTACGACGGGCAGCGGCACGGCGGCTTTTACAGCCAGGACGACCTGCGCGAGATCGTCGCCTACGCCGCCGCCCGCCACATCACCGTCGTTCCCGAGATCGAGATGCCCGGCCACGCCCAGGCCGCGATCGCTTCGTACCCCGAACTCGGCAATACCGACAAAACGCTCGAGGTCCACCAGACCTGGGGGGTGAACGAGAACGTTTTCAACGTGAACGAGAGCACGATCCTCTTCTTGCAGGACGTTCTCTCCGAGGTCCTCGAGATCTTCCCCTCCAAGTTCATCCACATCGGCGGCGACGAGTGCCCGAAGAAGCAGTGGCGCGAGAGCCCGGTGGCTCAGGCCCGCAAGAAGGAGCTGGGACTGAAGGACGAGGACGAACTTCAGAGCTGGTTCGTGCGGAGGATGGACACCTTCCTGGACGGAAAGGGGCGCCGACTGATCGGCTGGGACGAGATCCTCGAGGGTGGCCTCGCCGAGGGGGCGACGGTGATGTCCTGGCGCGGCGTGCAGGGCGGGATCACCGCCGCCAAGGCCGGCCACGACGTCGTCATGACGCCAACGAGCCATCTTTACTTCGACTACCGGCAGAGCCGGGACCCCGGCGAGCCGCTCGCCATCGGCGGGTTCCTCCCACTCGCCAGGGTCTACAGCTACGAGCCCATCCCCGACGAGCTCTCCGCCGACGAGGCCAAGCGCGTGCTGGGCGCGCAGGGCAACGTCTGGACGGAGTACATTTCCACCCCCAAGCGGTTCGAGTACTTCGCGTTCCCCAGGGTCTGCGCTCTGGCCGAGATCGTCTGGACGCCCCGGGAGCAGAAGGACTACGCCCGCTTCGTCGCCGCCCTGAAGGTCCACGGCAAGCGCCTCGCCGCACTCGACGTGAACTACCGCCGCCCCACCGAGGCCGACGCGACGATGCCCGATCGGTTCGAGGACGAGGAATAGGCGCTTGCTTCCCTTCTTCGCCGCGCTTCTCGTCGCTCCGGCCTCGATCCTGATCCAGGGCGGGACGATCGTGGACGGCTCGGGCAAGCCCGGATTCGTCGGCGACTTGCGGATCGAAGGCGAGCGCATCGCGGCGGTCGGCCGGCTGAAGCCACGCCCGAGCGAGCCGGTGATGGACGCCCGAGGTCTGGTCGTCGCCCCCGGATTTCTGGACGCCCATTCCCACGCCGACGGCGGGGCGATCGAACACCCCGACGCGACCAGCCAGGTTCGCCAGGGCATCACCACCGCGATCGTCGGCCAGGACGGCGGGTGGTCGGGACCGGTGGCCGAACACCTCGCCCGGCTCCGCGCCGCGAGTCCGGCCCTGCGCTTTGCGGCCTTCACGGGCCACGGCGGCCTTCGTTCTCGGGTCATGGGGGAGGACTACAAGCGCAAGGCCACGCTCGCCGAGATCGCAAAGATGAAGGCCCTCCTCGAGGCCGATATGCGGGCGGGCTCGCTCGGCCTCTCGTCCGGCTTGGAGTACGACCCCGGCTACTATGGCGACACCGACGAACTGGTCGCACTCGCCAAGGTCGCGGCGAAGTACGGGGGACGGTACATCAGCCACGTGCGCGACGAGGGAAACCGAGCGCTCGAATCCTTCCGCGAGTTGATCGAGATCGCCCGCCGCGCCAAGTTGCCGGCCCAAATCTCCCACATAAAGCTCGCCACGTTCCCCGTCTGGGGCAAGGCGCACGAGGTCCTCGCGATGATCGAGCGCGCCCGCCGCGACGGGCTCGACATCACCGCCGACGTCTACCCTTACCTTTATTGGCAGTCCACGATCACGGCCCTCTCGACGAGCCGTGAGTGGGAGGCCCCGGAGACTTGGCGGCGCGCCCTGGCCGAAGTCGGCGGACCCGACAACGTGCTGCTTTCGAGCTATACGCACGAGCCGGGCTGGGTCGGCAAGACGGTCGGCGCCATCGCGAGGGAGACGGGCCGCGAGCCGGTCGAGTTGGTGCGCGAGATCGTCCGTAAGACGCGCGGCCCCGGCGGGTCCGGGACCGAGAGCGTGGTGGTGACGGCAATGCGGGAGGACGACCTGGAGGCGTTCCTGCGGCACCCGATGGTGATGTTCTGCAGCGACGGCTCCATCGGAGGCTCCCACCCTCGGGGGGCGGGCTCCTTTCCCCGCATTCTGGGCCGTTACGTCCGTGAGCGCCGCGTCCTGAGTTTGGAGGAAGCGATCCGGAAGATGACCTCCTTCCCGGCTCGCCGCTTTGGCCTGCGCGACCGTGGGCTTCTGAAGGCCGGGTTGCTCGCCGACGTGGTGTTGTTCGACCCCGCCGTCGTGGGCGACCGCGCCACTCCCGGCGACCCCCGCGCCCTCAGCGTCGGCATCGCGCGGGTGTTCGTCGGCGGGCGGGAGGTTTCGCTCGCTCCCCCGCCCGCCACGCCCGCGCCGCGCGAGCCGCAAATGGGTCACCTCTGCTCGCGCTGAACTAACGACGCCAACCGGCAGGACAGACCCGCAGGGCCAAGAACGGATGGGTGTGGAAAGCGAACCGATGACACCGGCTGCCCTTGAGGAAGCCCTGATTCGGCTAAAGCCCAAACTCGACGAAGAGGGGCTGGCGCCGGTTTTCGGGGAATCTCAATATACGGCTAGCTACTCGCTGGAGCTGTGCCTTCGCAAGGCTAGGCACATTGGCAGGTTGGAGTACGACTTCGGTACCGGTAGCGTCGGTGTCGACGTGCACCTTCTTCCAAAGCGGACGATCGTCCTCACGTTCTGGCAGACCGATTCGGAAGAGGAGATTCTGCCCCGCGTCCTCTACGAGTGGACTCCGGGCCGGGTGATCGCCCAAGCGAGGGCAATGATCAGGGAATACCAGGACGGTGCCGACTGGTACGGTTGCCTAAGCCCGTGGGACGACGCCGAATTCGAGTCCGATGGGTCGGAGACGATCCTGCGATCGGGGATGGCGGAGTTGAGGCGGAACCTATCGATCCTGACCCGCTCCGTTCCGACGAGTTGAGACGCGCTTGCCGACCCGGGGCAGAGGTCGGCAAGCGTAGCCGGAAGGGGCGGACCGAGGTTCTCGACGAAGAAGCGACCGAGTTCAGGACGCGGGGCTCGGGGGAACGGCAAAAGCCAGGCATGCACGAAGATCGTCGAGCTCCAGATCGGGAAAGTCCTCAAGAACCTCGTTCTCCGTCATCCCGCCCGTGAGGTACTCGAGCACGTCATACACGGTGATGCGCGTGCCCTTTACGCACGGCTTTCCCCCCCGGACCGAGGGCTTGGCCTCTAGGCGTTCGCGCCAATCCATGACTTCATTCTGTCACGGCCCCGACCACGGTCAGTTCGGGTGGATCCACTCCGAGAGATGCTCGCGGCTCAGGCGGTAGTACGCGGTCGTCTTGGCCTGGACGATCTGCGTCTCGATCGCGGGGATCAGGCCGGCGAGGCGCTCCTGGGTGTCGGTCAGTTCGAGCATCCGTTGCCGTTCGAGGTTGTCGAGCGGCAGGTAGTTGGCGATCAGGAACGAGAGGGCGATCGGGTCCTGGGGGTAGTTGATTCGGACGTTGACCGCCTGGGCGGCGAACATCGCCTGCACGTAGATTTCGAAGGATTCGCGCGCGCGCATGGTCAGGGCGTCGGTGCGGGGCGTATCCTCGAGTTCGATCTCGACCACCGGCTCGCAGAACCCCACCATGTAGGGCAGGGACTCGTCCACCTTGCGGATGCGAAACCGGCGTTCGCCGACGACGTGAACGTCCATGCGGCCGTCGTCGTACTTCTGGACCTTCTCGATGCGGGCGGCGGTCCCCACCATGTAGGGATCGGCCTCGCCGCCCACCTCCGAACCGGAGCGGATGAGGACGACGCCAATCGGTCGCCCGAGGTCCATGCAGTCTTGGACCAGGCGGCGGTACCGCTCTTCGAACACGTGCAGTTGGAGCGGCGCGTACGGGAACAGGACCGTGTTGAGCGGAAAAAGCGGGATTTCCTCCAGGCCCCGGGACATCGCTCTCATTATATCGTGGACCCACCCGGGGAACCCGGCGAGGGTTCGGGACGGTCCGACCAAAGGGTAAGCTGAACGGGTTCCCGATATGGCAATTTCACTCCCCACGCCGGACGACGACGGTTCCGACGATCTCAACGCCCTCCGTGCCCAACTCAAGGAGGCCCAGGAGCGCGCGCAGACCTTGGAGCAGCAGCTCTCGAGCCGGGCCGGCGAGCCACGGCCGACGCCGAGCGCCTCGGACGAGTCGTCGCTCGACATGGCGCCGATCAACGAGGCGGACGTCACCCTCCGCCGCTTGGTGCAGCGCATCGCGATGATTCTCCAGGCGGAGAAGATCGTGATCATGTTCTTCGATCCGGAGAGCAGCGAACTGATCGGCATTCCTCCGGCCTATGGGGTCCCCGAGGACCGTCTCGCCATCTTTCGAGTGCGGGCGCGCGACGGAATCTCCGGGCAGGTGTACCGCGAGGGCGAGCCGGCGATCTACCACGACGCGACGGCCGACCCCCGCACGCAGAAAGACCCGTTCGCCCTGTTGCACGTTCTGAACGGCATCACGGTCCCCCTGGTCATCGAGAAACGCGACGAGGAGAACCGGGTCATCGAGCGCAACACGATCGGGGTCCTGCACGCGTTCAACAAGCGGTTCGGCGACGACTTCAACGACGAGGACGTGCGGTTGCTCGAGCGCATGGCGCGCAACGTCGGCTCGATCATCGCGAACCTCCAGCTCTACCGCAAGATCGTCGAGGAGCGCGAGGAACTGCTCCAGACGTTCGAGTCGCTGTCGGCCGGTCTGGTCCTGGTGTCCCCCGAGGGGAAGCTGATCCAGATCAACGCGACCGCCCGAACGCTGTTCAGCGTTTCGACGGAGGCGCACGGCAAACCCTACTCCGAGTACATCCGGGCGGCCGGGCTGGAAGAGCTGATCGAATCGACGCTCCGTGGCGAGGAACCGCCTCGCCTCGAGATCGACGTCGTGGTCCAGAACGTCGACCGCATCTACCAGGCGCAGTCCGCCCAGGTTCGGGGCGAGGACGGCAAGACCCTCGGGGTGGTCGCGATCTTCACCGACATCACCGAGATCAAGAACATGGAGCGGATGAAGGGTTCGTTCGTGGCGATGGCCTCGCACGAACTCCGCACGCCGCTCACCGCGATCAAGGGCTTCGTCAGCACCCTGCTGATGGACGACACGTTCGAGCCCGAGGAGCGGCGCGAGTTCTACATGATCATCGACCAGGAGTGCGACCGCCTGACCCGGCTGATCAACGACCTCCTGAACACGGCGCGGATCGAGCAGGGAGAGTCGCTCAAGCCGGACTACAAGATGATCCAGGTTCGGCCGCTACTGGAGAAGATTCTGAAGATTCAGGAAGCCTCGCCCGCGTGCACTGCGCGCCACAAGTTGCGGCTCGAGGTCAAGGGCGAGATTCCGCCCGTCGCCGCCGACGAGGACAAGTTCGACCAGATCGTGACGAACCTGATGGGCAACGCTCTGAAGTACTCCCCCAATGGGGGCGAGGTCACCGTTCTGGCGGAGGTGGAGGGCGACACGCTCAAGATCGGGGTACGCGACCAGGGCCTCGGCATTCCGAAAGAGCACCTGACGAAGGTGTTCGACAAGTTCCACCGGGTGAACAACGAGGACAACCGCAAGATTTACGGCACCGGCTTGGGGCTGTATTTGGTCAAGCACCTCGTCGAACAGGTTCACCTCGGCAAGATTTGGGCGGAGTCGGAAGTCGGGCGAGGGTCGACGTTCTGGTTCACGATGCCGATCAAGTTGGACGTCCAGAAGGCGAAGGAACTGAACAACTAGCGCCGTTCGTGCCGCCGAACTCGCGCGCGGCCCGTAGAGGGTAGCCGTGTCGAGACGCCGCCGAGGACTCGTCTGGATTCGTCGGGACCTCCGCTTGGAGGACCACACCGCCCTTGCCGAAGCGACCCGGTCCTGCGACGAAGTCGCGGTTCTGTTCGTGTTCGATCCGAACATCCTCGACGCCCTCGTGGACCGCGACGACCGCCGCGTGAGTTTCATCCATCAATCCCTCCAAGAAGTGGATCGGGGACTGCGGGAGGCGGGTTCCGGGCTGATCGTGCGGCACGGCGAGCCGATCGCGGTTGTTCCCGAGGTCGCGCGGACCTTTGGGGCGGACGACGTGTGGGCCGCCCGGGACTTCGAACCGTACGCCAAGGCGCGAGACGCCGAGGTCGGGCGTCGGTTGGCGGACGAAGGTTGCGGATTCCGGCAGGTGCTCGACCACCTGATCTTCGGCGGGGACGAGATCGCCACCGAGGCGGGCGACCCGTACCGCGTCTTCACGCCCTACTCGAAAGCGTGGCGCGACCGGCTGACGCCCGAACGGATCGAAGAGAGAATCCCCGACCGGGCCCGGCTCGCCGCCCGCGAGGCTCACCCGGCGAGCGATCCCTGGAGCCTCGAGGACTTGGGCTTTGTTCCAAGGGTGACCTGGCTTGAGCCCGGGGAACGGGCGGGCGGAACGCGTCTGGAGCGCTTTGCGAACGAGCGGATGCCGCACTACCACCAGGATCGCGACCGGGTGGCGAGGGAAGCCACGTCGGGGCTATCCGCCCACCTACGCTTTGGGACCGTCTCGATCCGGGAATGCGCGCGTCTCGCCTTGGCGCAAGGCGGACCGGGCGGGGCGAAGTGGCTCGACGAACTGATCTGGCGCGAGTTTTACGCGATGATCCTGGACCGGTTTCCGCACACGGCCGAGCGTGCCTTTCGGCCCGAGTTCGACGGCATTCCATGGGTGCATGACGAATCCCTTTGGCGGGCCTGGTGCGAGGGCCGTACCGGGTACCCCCTCGTCGACGCCGCCATGCGGTGCCTGGTCGAGAGCGGTTGGATGCCCAATCGGCTTCGAATGGTGGTCGCCTCGTTCTTGACGAAGGACCTTCTGACCGACTATCGGCGCGGAGAGGCGTACTTCGCCCGCCACTTGCTCGACTTCGACCTGGCCTCGAACAACGGGGGTTGGCAGTGGGCCGCCTCGACAGGGGTGGACGCCCAGCCTTACTTTCGGGTGTTCAACCCGGTCCTGCAGTCGCGCAAGTTCGATCCCGAAGGGACGTTCCTCCGCACGTGGTGCCCGGAGTTGGCGGGATTCGACGACGAGGCGATCCACTGGCCGCACAAGGCTTCTCCCCTCGAACAGGAAGCGGCGGGTTGCGTGCTGGGGCGCGACTATCCGCACCCGATCGTGGACCACGCGACCCAGCGATCGGCGGCGATCCGTCTCCTCGAGTCCGCTCGTTCCTAGTGCGACGGCTTCGGGGGAAGGCTCTTGCGAAGCGCATCGCGCACCAAGCCCATGCGGTCCACGGGCAGGGGCTGGAATCCGGGGAGCGCGTTCCGAAGGGTGCGGTCCGCGTCGCGAGCGAGGACCCGCCCGTCCTTTGGCCCTTGGTCGATCTCAAGGTTTCCGTCCAGGGCGACGGTTTTGCCGAACGGCTCCTCCATATCGTTTGTGATCTTGCCGCTTCGCACCAGCACGTTGTGGCGGTAGACGTTGCCCGCCGGGGCCATCGGGTCCTGCTCAAGGATGGGAACGAGGGAGGGGTAGCGGGAGGCCCAGGGCTGCTCCCTGTACGGAACGGCGAGCAGGCGCTCCATCATCGTTGGCTTCGACCTGGCCGCCCATCCGAGGCCGCGCGCGTCGGAGTGCATCGCCAGCTTGCAGTCGAGGATCAGGTTGTTCTCGACCACGTTGTCCCGGCCGCCGCCGATGAGGAAACCCCAATGGCACCGTTCGATCAGGTTCCCGTAGACCCGGATGCCGCAGGCCTGGTCGTCCAGGTAAACCGCGGGCTCCCACTTTGAGATGCCGACGTTGTCGGCGAAGCGATTGAACCGAATCTCAGTGCCGCGCGCCGTCCAATCCCGCCCGGTGTAGACGACGCCTCCGTCCCCGGTCAGCGCGATGGTGCGCTGGAAATCGTTGTACTCGATGACATGGTCGTTGCCAGTGAAGATGATCGCGGAGTGGGGCGCGTCGTGCATGGCGTTGTGCGCGACCTTCTGACCGACGCCACTCAGGAGCGCGGCGGGGCGATAGGTCTGCGTCCGCCGGTGGAAGTTGCCGATGTCGCAGTTGACGACAAAGTGCGAGGACGGGGTGAGCGTTTTGCGGTCGCCGCCGCTCAAGGTCACGCCGCCCTCTCCCAGGTCCCAGAGGTCGCACGCCCGGAGACCGCACCGTCGACCGCCCTCGACGACGACCCCCCGCTGGCCGAGCGCGAAGAAGCGGCAGGCCTCGAAGCTCACGTCGTCGCAATCGGCCAACCGAGCCCCGTCGCCGCGGGACACGGCAAAGTCAAGACGCTTGACGGTCACGCTGCGCGCGCTCTTCACGGTGAGGATGGGAGCGGCCAGAAGGGAGACTTCGTACCGCGACACCTTGTCGGCCGGGGGCACGAGGTACAGGCGGCGGTTCGCTCGATCAATCCAATACTCGCCGGGCCGGTCCAACTCCTCGAGCATGTTCTCAGCGTAAAAGCGGGCACCCGTTTCGACGCCATAGACGTGGGGCGCGTCCAACGTCGCCCGACGTTTCTCTACGTCGAAGGCGGCGGGCTTGCTTTCGTCCGCCCAATCGAATTTCCAGTAGCCAAACAGCCACGGGTCTTCGGCGGCCCCCCAGCGCACGATCCGATCGGGCATCTCGAAAACGGGCTTGCGCGGGGGGGCCTCGCGGTCGTTTTCCCCGTTCCCCGGCTCGATCACCTTGCCGACTTGGGCGAAGCCCTCGTTGGGCCAGCGGGCGAGGGTCAGGGGCCTTCGGTCGGCGAACAACTCGCTTGGCGCGGGCACGATGGGCTTGGGGAATCCGCGCGGAGAGATCGGGTCGAGGGTCGCCACACCCAGGGCCGCCAAGTCCACCACGTAGAGCGAGTACGGGTCGCAAAGATCCCCAATGCGGCTCAAGACGGCCTGGTCCTGGCAGGGCCGCATGCTGCCGGCCGTCACGGCGACGGACCCGGTCAGGGTGGGCCGCGCGCCCTCCGCCGCCCGGATCGTCAAGCCGGAGTCGCGCGCGTCGAGTTCGAGGCCCCGGGTCAAGCGGAAGTCCCCGTCCCGGATCGTCAGGAGTTTCACCCCAAGAAAACGGGTGCGGGCGAAGCCCGCTTCGAGGGTGCGAACCGGACGGGCGACGGTGCCGGGAGCCTCGTCGGAGCCCCGCAGGTCCACGACGACCTCGGTCTGGGCCAACCCGGCGGCGGCGAGCGAACAGAGCAGCAGAATCGCCGACATGCCCCCCTCATTCGCGGAGTTCCGGACCTATCCTTTGGGGCGTAGGACCGCGAGAACTCCCGCCGCAAGCGCGTCCGCCATCTTCTCCCGGCCTTTCTTCTCCGCGATGAAGGCCTCGTCGTCGGGGTTGGTGAGGACGCAGATTTCGCAAAGGATCACGGGCACCTCGGACCAGATCGAACCGGTCAGCGCCCCTTGCTTCGAACCGACGGCGGTCTGCTTGTCGGTGCGCAGACCATGGTCCGACAAAGAGCCCTTCAGCTTGTCGATGACCACCGGGTGAAAGGCCTTCGCGGCGGCGGTGCTTTTGGCAATGACCTCCTCGGAGGGACCGGTCCGTCCCTCACGATCGGTTCCTTGTTGCGCGGGGTAGTACGTGGCGAACCCGGAACCGCTCGCCGCGTCGCAGTGCAACCGAATCAGGAGGTCCGCTTTCGCCTTGTTCGCGGTTTCGGCTCGCTGCTTGTTCGCGACGAACTGGTCCTCGCGAGCCTTGGTCATCACGACGGTCACGCCCTCCTTCTTCAGGCGATCCCGGAGGAGTAGGGCCACCTGCCAAACGATCCGCAGTTCCGTGGTCTTCTTGCCCTTGGTCCCGCTCCCGACCTCGGAAGGGTGGCCGGGATCGATGCACACGACCGGCTTCGCGGGCGACGCCACGGGCTTGGCGGCCTGGGGGGCCGCGCCGAAAAGGAGGGAAACGCCAAGGAAGAGGGCCCACACGGTAACCGAAGTATGACGCACCCGAAGGTAACGTTCGGGCATGTCGGAACTTCGCGTCGGCGTCGCCGGACTCACCCATGGCCATGTTTGGGGCCTTATCGATTCGTTCGCCAAGGTGGAGGGCGTTGCCCTGGTGGCGGTCGCGGACGCGACCCCGTTGCTCGAGCGGGCCAAGGGTCGGTTCGCGCAGACCTACACCGACTGGCGGGCGATGCTCGAGAAGGAGCGGCTGGACGCGCTGATCGTCACGAGCGACAGCCTGGAGTCCGCCGAGATCGCCGTCCAAGCGCTGGGTAAGGGAATTCCCTGTCTGGTCGAGAAAGCGATGGCAGCGAACGCGAAGGACGCGGACCGCATGCTCGCCGCGCAGAAGGCTTCCGGCAAACTGCTCGTCATCAACTGGCCGTTCGCTTGGTCCCCGTGGGTTCACGCGGTCAAGGCGATGCTCGACGAGGGCGCGATCGGCCCGGTCTTCCACATGCGGTACCGGAACGGACACTCCGGCCCGCGCGAGATCGGCTGCGACGAGTGGTTCGTCGGCTGGCTTTACGACGAGACCAAGAACGGCGGCGGCGCGATCGGCGATTTCTGCTGCTACGGGTCGGTCCTTTCGCGTTGGTACTTTGGGATGCCGGACACGGTCTACTGCGCCAAGGGCAACTACACGAAGGACTACGACGTCGCCGACGACCACGCCATCCTGCTCTGCAAGTACCCCAAGGCGAGCGTCAGCCTCGAAGGAACTTGGGCGACGGCGGCCTTCGACGAGGGCGCGAACCCGGTGATCCACGGAAAGAGCGGCACGATCGGCGTTTACGGCAACACGATCAAAGTGTTTCGGCCCGGCCAGGAGACGGAGTCGTTCGAGGCGCCGGCGCTGGCGGTGGGTTCTCCGGGCGAGTACTTCGCGCAGTTGCTCGCGGCCGGCGGTCAGCCGGAGGGGATTCTCGACCCCGTTATTGCGGCGGACGGCGTGCGCATCTCGGAGGCGGGGCTACGGAGCGACAAGTCGGGTTGCGCCGAACGCCCCTGATGGCCATCGACGAGCGCCGGCGAACCAGCTTCGACGAGGCGGCCGAGGCCTACGCCCGGTCCCGACCGGGGTATCCCGACGCGCTGTTCGACGCGATCTTCGAGTACGGAGGACTCCGGTCGGGCGACTCGGCGCTCGAGATCGGGTGCGGACCCGGGCAGGCCACCGTCCCGATGGCGAGGCGCGGCCTTCGGATCGTCGCGGTCGACCCGGGAGCGCGCCTCGTGGAGGTCAATCGTTCCCGGACGAGGGACTTCGAGGTCGCGTTCGAGATCGCCAAGTACGAGGACTGGGACGCGAGGGGTCGGACTTTCGACCTCGCCTATGCCGGAAGCTCGTTCCATTGGGTGGATCCGGACGTCCGATTCGGGCGGGCGGCGGACCATCTCCGTCCGGGCGGGACGGTCGCCCTCTTTGGGAACAAACACGTTCGCGCACTGGACGACGATGGCTTCTTCGAGTGTGTTCAGGAGTTGTACGAAAGGCATCTCCCCGACCTGACCCGGCGGAGCGAGTCCTTGCCCGAGGCGGAGACGGTGGAGTCGGCCTATCCGGCGGAGATTCAGTCCTCAGGCCGGTTCGAGGGGGCCGAAGTTCGGCGCTTCCGGTGGGACCTTCGCTTCTCTGCGGACGATTACGTGCGCCTGCTCGACACGTACTCCGACCACCACGTCCTTCCGGAGGCGATCAAGTCGCCGTTCTACGAGGCGATTCGCGCCTTGATCGAAGACCGTTTCGGCGGGACCGTGAACCGCGGGTACCTGTCGCTGTTGTGCCTTGGTCGAAGGGCCTAGCGAGGTTACCGGCTCACTCCTTGGGACCCTCTACAAGGGGACTTCCACCCCTTCTCGGTTCGCAGTACCTTGACAACCGATAGCGGTGTCCGCGGCGTTACGTACCTGGCCCGGGGACCGCAGGAGTTCGAGGATGAAACGAGTCTCAGACAACTGGAAACAACGCCTCCGCATCGGCATCGCCGCACTCGCGATGACGGCCCTCGCGGTCGGCGCATTCGCCCACGACGGAAAGGACGACGAGGTCTGCCGACCCGTTACCCCTCTCATCAACCAGAACGCGATGCCTCGCGTGGCTCCGCAGAACGTCGCTCGCGGTCGCATGAACCCGATTCGGCCGGGCTCGGCGGGGGTCAACGTGTACCTCGGCGGCGCCGAGGCGGGCAAGATGGACGCGGCCCAGGCCGGACCGCTCGGCATGCGGTCCGTCGAGGACATGGAGACCCGCCTGAAGGCGCGCGACCCGCGCAAGGGCGGCGGACCGATTTCCTACGCGGCGGCCAAGAAGGCTCTCGTCCTGTACGACTCCCAGGGTGAAGCGTTCTGGATGGGGAAGCTGTACGCCCAACACCTGGCCAACTTGCTCTCGCACTTCGGCTGGGAGACCGGCATGAAGCCGGTCGAGCAGTACGTGGCGGGCGACACGAATCTCAACGACGCGACGTTCTACTTCGGGATCTACTACAACAACCCGTTGCCCGAAGCGTTCAAGAGCGACGTCATCACGACGACCAAGCCGTTCATGTGGTGCGGGTACAACCTGTGGCAGGTCGCTTGGACGCCGGATTGGACGGGCTGGAACCCGGACTTCGAGAACAAGTACGGCTTCCGCTTCAACTACCTCGACGGCTCGGTCGTTCACGACACGGTGATGTACAAGGGCACGGCTCTGACGAAGGAGACCTTCGATCCGGTCGTGAGCTACGTCAGCGTGCTCAACACCCTGGTCGCCGAAGAGAAGGCGACGTTGACGAAGCTTAACGCGCCTTCCACGCCGTACATCGTCAAGGGCGCCAACTTCTACTACGTGGCCGACAACCCCCTGACCTACGTTTCTTGGATCACGAACATGGACCGTTCGTTGGCGGTGTACGACCTGCTCCACGACATGACGGGTTCGACGGCGTCGCAGAACAACAAGGCGTTCATCCGCATCGAGGACGTTCACCCGAACGTGGACGTGCAGAACCTGCGGGCTCTCGCCGACGTTATGAAGGCCGAGAACGTTCCCTTCGTGGTCTGCGTGATTCCGATGTGGATGGACCCGCTCGGCGTCGAGAACAACGGCACCCCGTATTCGCTGGCGATGGACAAGCGGGCGGCGTTCGTCAACGCTCTCAAGTACTGCGTGACCAAGGGCGGGCAGATTCTGATGCACGGCTACACCCACCAGTACGGCAACATCGCCAACCCCTACAACGGAACAAGCGGACCGGACTTCGAGTTCTTCCGGGTCAACGTGGACGAGTTCGGTTACCAGAAGATCGTCGGCCCGGTGGCAGAGGACTCCGCCGCCTGGGTGAACGATCGCCTGAACAAGGGCATGGCCCTCCTGAAGAAAGCGGGCAACTGGGTTCCGACCGGCTGGGTCACCCCGCACTACCTCGCCTCGCCCCTGGACTACGTCGAGTTCGCGAAGAAGTACAACTACAGCTTCTGCCGTGGCCTGTACTTCGCGACGACGGCGGACGGCCAGCTCCGATACCTGCAGCAGAAGGTTCCGTACCCCGTCCGCGACACGTTCGGCATGAAGCGGTTCCCCGAGACGATCGGCTACGTGGACCTCGAAGGGTTCGCCCAGCAGCCGCCGACGACGGAACAGGACCTGATCTACCGGGCGGGCGTCCAGAAAGTGGTGCGCGACGGATGGGCCGGAATGTACTACCACTGGTTCCACACGCCGGCTCGGCTCCGCACCCTTCTTCGAGGGGTGAAGGCCCAGGGGTTCACGTTCCAGAACATCACCACCACGACCCCGATCCTCGCCGCCACGAACTGACCGTTCGAACGACCATCCTCCCCCACCCGTCCGGTTACAGCCGGGCGGGTGGTTGGCTTTTGGGTTCGTCGCGGTTGGGGAGGACCTCGGCCAGGAAGGCCAAGAGGGTGTCCACGTAGCCGCGCGGGTCGTCCATTCGGGCCTCGACATGGCCCGAGTCGAACCAAACAGGCCCGTGCAGGTTCCGGATGGCGGCGGCGTTGCGCTCGGCGCGGGCGGGCGGAATCAGGCGGTCGCGACGTCCGTGCAGAAGGAGTATCGGCCGCTCGATCTTACGGAGCGCGTCGGTCAGGTCGAGGTCCCAGGGGCGAAACCGTAGCCACCACGAACTGAGGAAGATGCCGGGTGCGAACAACGCCTGGGCTTTGCTCCCCAGGAAGACGCGCACGATGCCGGACATCGCGTCGGGCAGGGTGGAATAGGGGCTGTCGAGGATGAGGGCGTCGGCAAGACAGGCGTCGTCGGCCGCCGCCCATGCGCAGGCCGCCGCTCCCATGCTGCCCCCGTACAGCACGACGGCGACACCCGGCGCTCGGCCCCTCGCCCAGCGCACGGCCGCCGCCACGTCCTTGCGCTCGTGGTAGCCGAGACCGCATAGGCGCCCGCCACTGTCCCCATGAACGCGGAAGTCCACCAGCAGACAGGCGTAACCCGCTCGCCACAACCGAGCCGCCGCCGCGACGTGCTCGCACCGGTTCATCAGGTACCCGTGACCGACGAACACGATTGCCTTCGGGCGCTCGTGGCCCATCCACCAGGCCCGCAACGGGACCCCGTCCTCGGTGACGAACGCCACCGTTTCCTGCGGGCAGTCGAACTGCGAGGCGGAGAGGTAGAGCGGGATGCGAGGGGGACGCAACCCGAGGCGCGTGACGGCCGCGAGCGCCGCCAGGTAGAGCCCGATCGCCACCGCAACTCCGGAGAGGACAGGGATCACTTTGGCCCCCAGTAGTCGGCGAACGCGCGACCCTGGCGCCCGACGAGGGCGCGCGCGCGTTCGAGGCGGGTAGGGTCGGGTTCGACGAGCAGCCGTCCCCATTGCGCGGCGAGATCGTCCACGGTTCGGCACGGGAAGGCGAGGCCGGCGGCGACGGCGAGTTCGACCATCGCGACCTGTTGCGCGTGCCAAGGGCCGAACGTGAAGGGCACCCCGTAGACGATCGCCTCGACGGGGGTGTGGCCCCCGATCCCCTCGACCAGGGTGCCGCCCAGGTGGGCGACGTCGGCGAGGGCGTACAACTCGCGCAGTTCGCCGAGCGTGTCGAGAACGATCACCCTTGCCGCCTCGGGATTCGGAAGGCGGCTGCGCAAGGCGTAGGCCACACCAAGTTGCTCACAAGCCCCGGCGAGCGACTCGGGCCGGAACAACACCCTCGGGGCAAGGAGGAGGCGCGCTCCGGGGTCGCCAAGCTTCAGAAACGCTTCGACGAGGATCGTCTCCTCCTCCGGGTAGGTGCTCCCCGCGACGATCAGGCGCCCCCCCGCGGGGAGGCCGATCAGGGCGCGCCACTTCGCTCTTAGCCCGTCGCGGGTCGCTTGGTCGGGAAGGGAGATGCCGATCGATGGCCCGGTGACGACGCACCGACGGGCCTCGATCCCGAGCGAAATCAGCCGCTCCTTCGCGTCCTCCGTCTGCAGGCCCCATCCGGCGAGGCAGAGCAGGCGCCATCGGGAAGCGGCGCGGCTTCGGGCACGGGCCGCGTTGGCCTCCGTGAAGTAGCCGTTGACGACGTGGCACGGGATGCCGCCTCGGTTCGCCAAGTAAGCAAGATACGGTAGGTCGTTGCCCTCGACGAACCAGATCGCCATCGGTCGCCAGGCCCGGAGGAAGAGCCAGGAGGAATGCGGCGCGTTGAAGGGCGCGATGCCGGTGGGCAGGTTCGGCTCCGTTTCGATCGACCGAAGGGAGCCCTCCAGCGACGGCACGACCCCCACCCGGTATCCGAGCGCCTGGAGTTCGCGCGCGGCGCGGACCCCGGTGCGGGTCTCTCCCATTGCGCCGGTGACGATCAGGATATCGAGGTCGGTCGTGGCGGCACGAGGGTCTCCCCAGAACCGACGGCCAAGCGAGCGAGCGTAGTCTCGGCGGACGCGGCGGCGCAGACCGCTGAGGGCGAGCCAAGGCGACAGGGCCAGGTGCATCGCGACGTACAGCGCGAAACACAGTCGGTCCACGAACCGAAGTCGGGGCGGCGCAAGCAGACGGGCGCGCATGCGCCTAGAAGCGTACTTCCAACGGGGCGACGACCTTCACGATCAGGCTCGAGCGGAACGTGGGCGCGTTCGGATCGCCCACGATCACGTAGTACTCGACGCCCCGGTTTCCGCTCCGTCGAAGCGAGAGGTAAACGTTCGTGCTGCCCCCGCGCTGGACCAGTCGACCGCTGATCGAACGGTCGTCGCCGAGGTCGTAGCTCGACGCGAGGATGGCCTGGTAGCGGTCGCCAAAGTGCCGTTGCCTTTCGTAAGACGCGCTTAGCACCCAGCGGGAGTTTGGCCTCAGGAACGCCGATGCCCCGGCCTTGGCAAAGTCACCGCCGCCAAGCCTTCCGGATGCGAACCCGAGTTCAAACCGGCGAGCGCCGTCTCCCCTCGGGTAGCCCAGTTGCATCCCAACGGTCCGGTCTCGGTTCCCCATGAACTCGCTCGCCCGCGCGTTGAGCGAGACGTCGACGCCGCGCCAGAAGGCCAACCCACCGGAGGCGGAGACGCTCCGCGAGTAGGGATCACCGCCGAACGTCCGGTACTCGCCCGCGTTGAGCCCCAACTGGTACGACTGGATTCGGCCCGAGTCGAAGTTGCGCAAGCGGCGCGCCCCCACGCTGACGCCCCGGAAGTTGGTCTCCGGCGAGAATCCGAGCCGAGGCACGAAGTACGGCGAGACCTCGGACCAGTCGACGTAGACGCTGTCGTTGCTCCGGAAGTACGAGAGGCCCGCGTTGGTGCGGTACCCGCCGCCGAATTCGGAGTCGTCCGACTGCATCCTCGTGAAGTACAGCGTGGTCGCGCCGATCAGATGGTCGGCGCGCAAGGCCAGCGCCCGGTTCTTCAGATTGGGCTGCGACAGGTCGGCGACCTCGATCCCGATGCCCGTCTTGTCGCTGAAGCGATGGGCGACGGTGGCGGACAGGGCGTTCTGGACACCGAAATCGACAGTGTCGAGCACCCCAACCCGGGTCCTCCCCGTGACCTGCCCAAACGCCTTGACCCCGGCGTCGAAGCGGCGGATGCGCTGGCTGGCGAAGATTCGCGGCCCCATGCCGCCTCCCCCGAAATAGTCGCCGCCTTCCTGGAAAAACGGCCGGCTCTCGCCGGCCAAGCGCTCGAAGTAGCTGAAGTCGAGGCTCAGGATCTGGTTTTCGACGTTGCGGAAGTCCGGGTTGATCGTCGCGGCGGCGTCGAGTTGGTCGGTGATTTTGGCCTTCAGGTCGAGTCCGAGGTTCGCGATGGCGCCGTCGGGATCCACGCCCGCGTAGCCGTAGGGGAGGAGTTTGAGCGAGCGGTCCATCGGCACGTTCGGAATCTCGACGTCGGTCCAGTACCCGGCGTCTTCGCGGTGGCCGTTCCCGGTGAATCGCCAGTGGAAGTCCCGTCCCATCCGCGCGATCGTACGCTCCAGGTTGATGCGGAGCGTCCGCACGCCACCACGGGGGAGAAGCATCAGCCGCCACGGGATGCGCGCCTCGGCCACCCAGCCGGACTCGGTGACGCGGGCGGCGGCGGAAAACTCTCCCGACCACTCCCGCTTCATGGCCCGACCCCCCGCGAGCGCGAGTTGCGTCGCCCCTCGGGGGTTGATCGCAAAGCGGTTGTAGTTCACGTTGGTGCCGAAGGTATCGAGGCGAAGCTCGATCTTGTCGTCGCCGCCCAAGCCGACGTTGGTTTTGTACTGAGTGGCCTGGATTCGGCTCGGGGCCGAATCGTCCATCTCGGCGGCGAAGTAGACGAAGTCCGCGTCGTACGCGAGGCGAAACCGGGTGGCTTCCGGGCTTGGCGCGCCCGTGTCCTGGTCTTGAAAGTCGGTTCCCACGGGAACGCCGTCCCATTCGCCCGGCGCGATCGTCCCGTCAACGGCGGGAGGCTTGGCGAGGCGCACGCCGGGCAGACGATTGTCCGCGCGTTCGGCACACGCGCAGGCGGCGGCAACGATCAGGAGGCTCGATCCGATGAGCCGTCGTAGGGTGTCCATCCAGGGCTTCCCTGCTTATACCCCCTCCCGGCGGCAGGGTCCCCGTCCTCCGGCCTGGGTCGATTTGGTGCGTCGAACGGTGACCTCGGCCCCCATAATGCGCGTAGAGGTCCACAATGCACGCCGTACTGCTTGCCGCCATCCTGAGCGTTCCCGCACCCGACGCCGCCCTTGACCGGATGCGCGGCTTTCTGAAGACGCCGAACCTCCGCACCGAGTTCACGATGGACTTCAACGACCGAAAGGGTTACGCGGCGGGCAAGATCCTGATCGCGAGGCCTCATCGGCTCTACTTTTCGAGCAAGAGCGCTTCCGAGGATTACGAGTACGTCGTCAACCCAAGGGTGCTCCGGGAAGTGGAACACAAGCAACGGGTGTACGACGACCTGCCCTTCATGGGGATCGCCCTCGCCCCCGATTCGGAGATCGCGGTCGAGCCGGCGTACACCTTCCCCGAGTTCGTTTTTGCGGGCGATTTCAGCAAGCTCGTTCCGCCGGGGACCAAGTTCGAGTCGCTGCCGTCCCAGACGATCGACGGCCACCGTTGCGAACGGATCAAGGCCTCCTACACCGCCATGATGGGCTCGGGGGTGATCGAAATCGCGATCGACGAGGCGGGCCGCCCCTGGTTCTACTCGCACGACGCGCGCGGCCAGGAAGGGCGACGGCTCATGGTGTTTCATTTCAAGGCTTGGGACACGAAGCCCATGGACGCCAAGCTGTTCGAGATTCCCATCAAGAACGGCTACGTCCCCCGGTACCTGCCATACCAGCCTTTCCCGATTCCCCTCGACCGTCCGATCCCCGCCGTCGTCTGGGATTCGGCCACGGGCAAGACGGATCTGGGCAAGACCTTCGCGGGCAAGCCTTACGTGCTGCTCGTCGGCGCCGAGGGCTGTTCGGTATCGGCGGCGGCGGCCCCGTTCTTCACGAAGCGTGCCGTCGAACTTCGCGGGAAGGGATTCGCGATCGCCTCCGGCGTCCTACGTGCGACGCCGTCGTCCAAGCCCTACCTTGCGGGAACGACGGCGGTCTTCGACCGCACGGGTGCGGCCAACAGGGTTCTTCAGCTCGGCGCGACGCCGGCGGTTCTGATGGTGGACGCCAAGGGCGTCCTTCGGCGGATGTGGATGGGCTACGACCGGAAGAACGAGGCGCGCGTCCGGACCGAAATGGATCGGAACGCGACGCGGATTCTGAAGAAGTAACCTTCCAGGACGCCGGGTCAGCGGAGACGACTCGAACCGTGGTCGGCGCACTCGTCGTGGTCCGGCTCGAAGTACGCCATCAGTTCCTCGGGAATCGCGTTGTCGCCGTCCTTGATGTGCTTCATCGCCTCCTCCTTCGTCATCGTCGGATTCGCGTAGGCGAGGCCCTTCGTGGCGAGGATGAGGTCGAAGAAGCTGGTGTTCTGGACCAGTCCCGGGATCGTTTCGGAACCCGGACCGTACGCCATCACCATCACGACGTCGGACGTATGGTTTCCGCTGGTGAAGGTGACCTTCGAGTAGTTGCCAAGGATCACGGCGAGGGACTGGGTCGTGCCTCGGTAGAAGATGGAGGGCTTGAACGGCGTGTCGCCCTTCATGATCGCGACGATGGTCGCCGCGTCGTCGGCGGACAACTTCAGACCCAACCGATCCTGCACCACGTCCTGGACGGTCGACGGTCCCGCATCCTTGAGCAGCGGGGATAGCTTCTCGAACGACGCCTTCATTCCGCCGACGGACAGGAGGCCGGCGGTGGAGTCGAAGTACTCGTTGCCGGCGCCGTTGAGCGCGACGCCGCCGGTGGCGTGGTCGGACGTGACGACGACCATCGTTTCGCCGTCCTTCTGGGCGAATTCGATCGCGGCGCGCACGGCGTCGTCAAAGGCCAGTTGGTCGTAGAGCAGCGCCGCAAGGTCGTTGGCGTGCGCACCATGGTCCACTTTGCCTCCTTCGACCTGGAGCAAGAACCCTTGCTTTCCGCCGGACAGGTTGGCGATCGCGGCCTTGGTCATCTCGGCGAGAGTCGGCACCTTCTTGGCGATCGCCGGATCGTTGTCCCGGTCGACGGTGTAGGGCAGGTGGCTGTCGCTGAACACGCCGAGAATCTTCGGCGATCTGAGACCGAGGACGTCGTCGCGGCTCTTGACGACGTTGTATCCCGCCTTGGCGAACGCGGCGTACACGTCCGTTTTGTCGGCGCGGCGCTCGGGACTGAAGAAGCGGTCGCCGCCGCCCATAAGCACGTCCACGCCGGCGTTCAGGTACTTCGTGGCGATGATGGGCTCCAGGTCCCGCGACGGCACGCTGACGGCGAACCCAGCGGGGGTGGCGTGGGTGATCGTGGTCGTCGTAACGAGGCCGCAGCGCACCCCGTGCTCGCTCATGATCTTCGTGAGGGTTTTGAGTTCCGTGCCGTCGGGAAACGAGTTGAGGGCCCCGTTCCAGACCCATCGCCCGGAACCCCAGGTGCTGCTCGCGGCGGCCGAGTCGGTCACCAGCGAGCTGAGGGACCGAGTGTCCTGCCACGCACGGACAAAGCCCGGCTTCTTGAGGCATTCGGCCCAGAAGGTGTGCTTCCCGTCGCGAAGCTGGCGAAGGTGGTCCGCCATGGTGGGAACGCTCGCCGCCATGCCGTCCGCGACCATAAAGATCACGTTCTTCGGCCGTCGTCCACGCCCGAACCGGAACGTGGGTCGAAGATCGGAGGACTGGCCGAGGGCAAGGGGAGCCGAAGCGAGGCCCACCGCACCGGCCGCGCCGTAACCAAGCAACTCGCGACGAGAGAGCTTCATCGAGGAGAACATACCCCCACTCCTTTGCCCGTTGGTTAAGAACGCGAAATCCCCACTTGACAAGCGGGCGCAAACGCCCTACAATGGGCTATTCGAACGAGAACGTCAGATTCTCGACGAAGGAGGACAGAGTGAAGAAGGCATTCGTGGCGGCCCTTGCCGTCGTTTCCTCGGCAGGCTTCGGCCAGAGCATCGTCAGCGCGTTCGACTTCAACGGAACGCTCAATCCGTTCATCGACACCAACCCGCCGAACGTCTTGCCGCTTGAGGCGCGCAACGGCGGCACGCCGACCACGCTGGGTTCGCCGACCTACGTTTCGGACACGGTCGGAACGGTGAACAAGCAGGTCGCCACCTTCGGCGTCGGCAACCTGTTCCGAGCTTGGCACGGCATCGGCGCGAACGGCGGCGGCGGCTACGTCAACCAGTTCTCCATCCTGATGGACGTGTCGTTCACGAAGGGCGCCGGCGAGACGACCGGCTGGGCCAGCCTGTTCAACACCTCGGCGGACAACGGCAACGACGGCGACTCGTTCGTGCGCTGGGACGGCGAGGACGCGGGCGGCGTGTTCGGATCGGCGGGAACGGCCGGCGTGTACGCGGGCAAGATCTACGCCAATCGCTACAACCGCCTCATCCTGAGCGTCAACACGGCCGGCAACATCAACTACTACCTGGATGGCGCCCTCATCAACACGGTGGCCGCCAACGGCGTGGACGGGCGCTACTCGATGTACACCTACAACGACGGCGATACGGACTCCGACGCGGTGGACATCTTGGGCGACAACGACGGCGACAACACGGCGGGCCGCATCAGCATGCTCGCGTTCTTCGACGGGGCGATGGACGGCACGATGGCGGCCGGCCTCGGCACCGCTGGGAATCCGGTTCCCGAACCCGCTTCGATGGTCGCCCTCGCGGTGGGCGCGGCGGCCCTCCTGCGACGGCGGCGCCGATAACCGCGCACCGAGTCGTTTCAAGCGCCGAGCCCGACGGGCTCGGCGCTTTCGCTTTAGGGCGGTCCCGGATTAGTAGGAAGGGACCCGCGTCGCGTCGAATCGGGTTGCCATGCGCACGCTTTCGCCCGTGAATCGGCTTCGCGGTTCTCTTCCCAAGATCGGTATCCGACCCACCATCGACGGGCGCTACGGCGGCGTTCGCGAGTCGCTCGAGGGCCCGGTCATGGCGATGGCGCAAGCCACGAAGGCGTTCCTCGAGGGGTCGTTGCGGCACCCGTGCGGGCTTCCCGTCGAGTGCGTCGTGGCGGAAGGCTGCATCGGCGGCTTCAGCGAGGCGGCCAAGTGCGCGGAGACGTTTCGGAAGGAGAACGTGGGCGTCTCTCTGACCGTCACCCCGTGCTGGTGCTACGGTTCCGAAACGATGGACACCGACCCCCTCACCGTGAAGGCGATCTGGGGGTTCAACGGCACGGAGCGCCCGGGGGCGGTGTATCTCGCCGCCACACTTTCCGGACACAGCCAGAAGGGACTTCCCTGCTTCGGCATCTATGGGCGCGACGTTCAGGAAGCGGGCGACACCGCGATCCCCGACGACGTGCGCGAAAAGCTGCTTCGGTTCGCCCGGGCGGGTCTGGCGGTGGCGACGATGCGGGGGACGGCGTACCTTGGGATGGGCGGCGTGAGCATGGGCATCGCGGGAAGCATCGTGGATCAGGACTTCTTCCAGTCCTATCTGGGGATGCGCGCCGAGACGATCGACATGACCGAATTCGTTCGCCGGATGGACCGGCGGATCTTCGACGAGGAGGAGTTCGACCGTGCCCTGCTCTGGGTACGGGAGAACTGCCACGAGGGCAAGGACTGGAACGGGCCGGAGAAGCCCCGCTCGCGCGCCGACCTCGACCTCGATTGGGAGCGAAGCGTCATGATGGCCCTCATCGCCCGGGATCTGATGGTGGGCAACCCGAGGCTCGCCGACCGTGGGTTCTACGAAGAGGCCGAAGGTCATAACGCCCTCGCCGCCGGGTTTCAAGGTCAGCGCCAATGGACGGACCACTTCCCCAACGGCGACTTCCTCGAAGCGATCCTCTGCTCGTCGTTCGACTGGAACGGCATCCGCCAGCCCTACGTCGTGGCGACCGAGAACGACGCCTGCAATGGCGTCTCAATGCTCCTCGGCCACCTGCTGACGGGTACCGCCCAGATGTTCTCCGATGTGCGCACCTACTGGAGCCCCACCGCCGTCGAGCGGGTCACGGGTTGGACGCCGACAGGCGTCGCCGAGGGAGGGTTCTTGCACCTGATCAACTCGGGTCCTTCCGCGCTCGATTGGACGGGAAGGCAATCGCGCGACGGCAAACCGGCCCTGAAGCCGTACTGGGAGATCACGGGGGAAGAAGTCGAAGCCTGCCTGGCGAACACCCGGTGGGGCGCTTCGATCCGCGAATACTTCCCGGGCGGCGGGTGGTCCACCGACTTCACCACCCTCGGCGGGATGCCGGTGACGATGTGTCGTCTCAACCTGGTGCGAGGCCTCGGTCCGGTGCTTCAGATCGCGGAGGGATGGACCCTCGATTTGCCGGCGGAGGTGGACCGAATCCTCGACGAGCGGACGAACCCCTCGTGGCCAACGACGTGGTTCGCGCCGCGAACGACGGGTCATGGTCCGTTCCGCGACGTCTACACGGTGATGAACCACTGGGGCGCGAACCACGGGGCGATCTCGTTCGGCCACATCGGGTCGGACCTCATCACGCTGGCGTCGATGTTGCGCATCCCGGTGGACATGCACAATGTGGCGGACGAATCGGTGTTCCGACCCTCGTCGTGGGCCCGTTTTGGGGCGATGAACCCGCAAGACGGCGACTACCGGGCTTGCTCCGCGTACGGTCCGATCTACGGGTAAGGACCGATCGTCGCGGACTCGCCTCTCGGCGCCCAAGTCCTTTGTTGCTCAGGATGACCGCCGAGAGGTCCTGTCACTCTATGCGAGGCGAGGAACCCCAATCCTACCGGCCGGGCGAGTCGAACAGGGAGCGACCCACCACCTGCGGCGCTGCCCGAATGCCGAGCAACGCACAGACGGTCGGGTTGACGTCCACTTGGCGAACCCCTCCCAGGGCGGTCCGGGCCCCTACGCCCGGGCCGGCGGCGACGAAGATCGCCTGCATCTTCCTGCGGAACGGGAAGAAGCCGTGGGCGCCGCCGCCCCGTTCCCGATCGTAGACCGAGACGATCGGCCCGGAGGCTTCGCTCACCGGGTAGTAGCCGGGAGCCAGGTCTAGGTAGAGGTCGCCCGCCGTATCGCCCCCGATGCCGAGTTGCGCGAAATCGTCCGCCCGAAACACCGCGGTCACGATCGGGTCTCCGGTCTCGGGGTCGCGGGCCGAGAGCAGCGCTTTCGCGGCCTGGTCCATCACCGTCGCCTTCTCGCTCGGCGGCACGATCCCGCCCTTCCAATCGGTGGTGTGAACGATCGGAGAGAACTCGCCCCAGGGCGGCGCGAAACACTTCGAGCGAGACCCGTCCACGCGGTTGCCCTCCACCGTCAATAGACCCGCCTCGCGCAGGACGACGTTGGGCCGGAACCGCTTTGCGACCCCTTCCATCCCGTGGTCGCTGACGATGACGACCGCATACTCCTTGCCCAGGGCGGCCCGGACGTTGCCGATCCAGGCATCCTGCAGTTGCAGAACCTTCTCGTAGATCGGCCACAGCTTGGCGGCGAGTTCGGGCCGATAGGCGGGGGTGCCGGGATCCAGCAAGCCCATCCAGGTGTGGCCGGCGCTGTCGCTCTGGGGCGTGTAGTGCGTGATCAGGTCGGGTGAATAGCGCTTCGCGGCGTAGAGGGTGCTCGAGGTCAGAAACTCGCAGTCCAATCGCACCAACTCGAGAACGCGTCGCTCGGCGAGACCGTCGCCTCCTTTGTAGAGGGGAGTCCCCAAAGCACCGCGTTCGTAATCGCCAAAGGCGTCGGCGTGAAACCCGGGATAGGCCTTCAGGTACTCCTCGGTCTCGGCGACCCCGGCGGTGCCGCGCATCGCGGCCGCTCCGCGAATGAAGAGGGTCACCGCTTTGCCGTCCGAGCCGAGTTCGAAAAGGCGGAAGAAGGCGTTGCCGAACCAATCGCCCTTGGTGACCCGGTGAGGCTTGGACCAGGGTCGGGTGTCTTCCCCCGCCTCGCGCGGCTTGAGCGACTCCATCGCGGTGGTTCCCTTTTCTCGAAGAAGCACGGTATCGAATCCCACGGCCGGGTCGTTGGCGTCGTCGATCGCCTGGAACTCGAAGGTCTGGTCGCCGACCTGCGCCTCGGCCTGGATGGCCTGCCCGACGGCTCGGGCGTTCGGCCACGCGGGTGCGGGCCGGAAGTCCTTGGCGGTCAGGGATCGGTTGCCCACGATCTGGCTTTCGAAACCGGAGAAGGTGGTGAGGTTCGCCTCCCGGCCCTCTTCACGGAGAAGCTCGGTCCACCGTTCGGTCGGGAAGGACTGGGTCGAGGAGAGGCTGACCACGCGCTTCCCCTGCCGGGCGGCGGTGATCATGAGAGGCTCGGTCTTGAGGGCGGCGGAGTCGAAGCCTCGAATGGTCTCGAACGGGGTGTGCTCCGCCCGCGGCATCTGCGGGACCGTATTGTTCGAGACGCCCGTTCGATCGGGCCAGCACCCGTTGTATATCGCGGCGTGGCCGACGGCGGTTTTGGAGGGGTAGGCGGCGAGCATGCCGTCGGCCATAACCCCCTCCTTCGCCATCGCGGCGAGGGTGGGAAGCTTGCCTTCCGCGATCATACGGGAGACGACCCAATGCGGGGCGCCGTCCCACGAGACGAGGATCACCTTGTGCGGGGCGGCAAGGGTCGCGGCGAGGCAAAGGGCGGTCAGCATCGCCGCCAGTCTATCCCTTCCTCTTGGCGAGCCGGGTTAAGGGAAAAGCCGTCGTATAGTGGCGGCGTGCGGGCGACCGCACGACCTCGCCGACGCGGAAGAGCTGCGGCGCGTTCGCCCCGAACCCACCCACGAATCCTAAGCGCTCGTCTTCAGGTGCCGCTCCCACCAGCGCAAGATTTCGCCCAGGCGATGCAGGCGGAGGTCGGGGGGGCCGTTGCGGCTCATGCCGTGGAAGGTCTCGACCGGGTACCGGACGAAGCGGGACTCGACCCCCTGCATCTGAAGCGCGGTGAACACCTGCTCGCTCTGCTCGATGTTGCAGCGCAGGTCGCCCTCGCTGTGGATGATCAGCGTCGGGGTGGTCACGTTCTCGAAGTAGGCGAGCGGCGACTGGCGCCACAACTCCCGAATCTTTTCCAGGTCGCCCCAGCAGACGCCCTTGAAGTACCCGTCCTTGTTGAACGGAAAGTCGCTGCTGCCGCCCATCGAGACCATGTTGCTGACGCAACGGTCGGTGATCGCCGCCCGAAAGTCCTTGGTGTGGCCGATCACCCAATTCGTCATGTAACCCCCGTAGCTGCCGCCCATGACGCCCATCTGGCCGGGATGCACGTAGGACAGGTGCTGGGCGAAGCGGGTCACGGCCTGCACATCGTCCCAATCCTTGTTGCCCCAGTCTCCCTTGATCGCCGCACAGTGCGCCTCCGAGTAGCCCTTTGAGCCGCGCGGGTTGCTGTAGACGACGACGTAGCCCTGGGCGGCGAGGACTTGGAACTCGTGAAAGAAGGTCCACCCGTACTGGGTGTGAGGTCCCCCGTGAATCTCGAGGACCGCCGGATAGCGTTTGGGCGCCAGGTAGTCCACGGGCTTCATGACCCACGTGTGGACCTTGGTTCCGTCGGTGGATTCGACCCAGAACTCCTCCGGTTCGCTCAGCTTCAATTCATCCAAGAGCGGCTTGTTGAAGGCGGTCAGGCGCTCGGGGACGAGGCGCTCTTCCGTCAGATCGAGCCAGGCGATCTCCCCGAGCCGGGTCGGATCGCTGACGACCATCCCGACCGCCCGACCGTCGCGGCTCACCGGTCCTGCCTCGAAACATTCGTTCCCTTGGACCAGCCACCGAATGCCGCCGAGCCTGGCGTCGACGTCGCCGAACCACACGCCTCCTTGCACGCCCGGGTTGACGTAGAGCTTGGTGGAATCGGGTGCCCACCGCAGATAGCCGGAATAGGACACCTCTTTCGCGTCGCTGATCGTTCCCGTCGTGAGGCAGACATCGTCCTCGGGAGTGAGGCACGTCGCCTCGCCACCTTCCGCCGGCACCTTCCAGAGTCGGGTGTTCCGGACACCCCACGGGTCCTCTTCGTCAACGTTGCCCAGGTAGGCGATCGTTTTGCCGTCCGGCGACCAGCGGACGTTCGACTTGTCGCCTTTGGGGAGACCGTCCAACTTCCATGCTTTGCCGTCCAGGTCGACCCGGTAGATTTGGTCGTTCGCCGGGTCGGAGAACGGCCGCTTGTTCGCGGTATGGATGATCGCGAGTTCCTTTGAGTCGGGCGACCAATCGAAGTCGTAGCTGTCCAGGGCGCTCGCGTTGTAGAGCAGTCGGTGCTCGCCGGTCGCGACGTCGACGATGTAGACGGCGTGGCGTTGCCCCATGAAGTAACCGTCCCCGTCCAGGCGGTACCAGAGGTCGTCCATCACCCGGGGCGGGGTACCGGCGCCCTTCGCTTCGCGCTCCTTCTTGGCCGCCTCGGTCCAGTCGGGGTGCTGTTCCCGGAAGGTGCAGGCGATCTTGGCGCCGTCCGGCGACCATGCGATGGAACCGACGGAGCCTTCCGGGAACGCGGTGAGTTTGCGGGCCTCGCCTCCCCCCATGGGAAGAAGGTAGATTTGCCCGGCCGGTTTGTCCCGCCCGCTGAGGAACGCCACGTGGCCGCCGTCCGGCGACCAGCGGGGGTTGCCCGCCCCACCCGCTCCTTGGGTCAATTGGGTGGCGCGCCCGTCCCGATCCACCGAGTACAGGTGCGACACGTACTTGTTCTTGGCGGCATCGACGTGCTTTTTCACGAACAGAACGCGCGTCCCGTCCGGGCTGATCTGGGGGTCGCCCACGAAGTGAAAGCGGAGCAGGTCGTCGGGCGTGATCGGACGCTTGGGCATGGCCGGAGATTACCTGTCGGCCGACCGGCTATCTTCCGACGGTCAGGTCCCACACCCGCACGGTGCGGTCGAGGCCGGAGGCGGCCAAGCGATGGCCGTCGCCGCTGAAAGTGACGCAAGCGATGGGCAGGTCGCTGACGTTCATCCGTACGTTCTCGATGCCTTTCGTGGCGTTCCAAAGCCCGATCGTGCCGTCCCTCGAGCCCGTCGCCAACAACCAGCCGTTCGGATGGAACTCCATGGTTTCGATGGGCCGTTCGTGCCCGAACATCACCTTGTGCAGTTTCAGCCCCTCGATGTCGAAAACGCGAATCGAGAGGTCGACCGCCGCCACCGCGAGGTACTTGCCATCGGGACTGAAGGCCAAGGCGGTGACCGTCGTGCGAATCTGGGGAAAGGTGTGCAGTTCGACGCCGTTCGCACCGTGCCAGAGCTTGACGGTCGCGTCGGCACTGCCCGTCGCGAGGAACCGGCCATCGTTCGACCAAGCGACGGCGGTCACCGACTGCTCGTGCCGAGTGCGCGTGAAGACCGGCACCCCATCGGCCGTACGGGCGACGGTCACTTGGTTGCGGGCCGACCCGAGGGCGACGGCGCGTCCGTCGGCGGTGATCGCGAGGCAGGCGATCCACTGGGCGTTGGCGTCGCGCCAGACGTTCTGGGATTCACCCCGCAACTCCCAGACGCTGACCATCGCGTCGGTCGAACCGGCGGCGACCACGCGCTCGCCGGGACAGGCGCGAACCGTCGAGACGACGCCCCCCTCCAACCGGTGGCGTCGGCGTATCTCCGGGACGTCGAGGTCCCACCAGATCAGTTCGTTGTCAAAGGAACTGGAGAGCAACAACGGCGCGTCGGGGACGAAGGACACCCCATAGATCGGGGTGCGGTGCCCACGCAGCCGGTGGCTGAGCCGGACGTGCACCGGCGTGGGCGTCTCTTCTTGCGGCGCATAGACTCGCGAATCGAAGAAGCCGGCGCCAAGGGTGGCGTCGTACTCCATCCGGCTGACCGGATCCATGAGCGTCGTGAACGCTTCGTTGATCCGGGCCATGCGCTCATGGCTGTCGGGGTCTTCCGGGTTCACGTCGGGGTGGTAGCGACGTGCGAGCCGCCGGTAGGCAACCTTCAGTTGAGTGGGTTCCGCCGTTTTCTCGACGCCCAGGATTTCGTAAAACGTGGCCAAACCTAGAATTATGGTGCCAAGCGGGGACTCCGGTGGCTACCTCCTGGGTCTACGCACGGCGTGGAAAAGACGTCTCAACCGCCCGAACGACCGCCCCCGGTCGTCTTGGGCTTCTTGTCGAATCGCTCGTCCGCCGCAGGGTCGTTGGGCATCAGGTAAGGACTCCAGACGGAGCTTGGGGTGTGGGTGAGGCTCGCGATGGCGGAGACCAGGTAGCCGACCGCGTCCCCGTACTCCGCGAGCGTCACGGTGGCGCCGCCCGTCGCGAGGGGTCCCCGGGGGGCCATCGCGCCCCAGGCGATCAGCTTCTTCAGCGTCGCGAGGGTTGGGGCCGTGCCCTTTAGCACGCTCGCGTCCACCGGTTGCGGTTGCGGCGTGAACTTGAAGGCCGGTCGCGACATCTCGAAGAGCTTGTCGAGCTTGGCGATCACCGCCTCGCGGGTTGCCGGATTCCGACCATTGTTCTCGAGCTTCACCTTGACCAGTTGGCGTCGCACACCGAGCACCTTCGACACGCCCATTTCAACCTGGTTCATGACGGCCCACATCTCGCCCTCCGTCAGGAGATCGGTGGGCCTCGCGGAAGGAGACGGCTTGGCGGACTGCCCGAACGCGATCGCGCCGAGGACGAGGAGACCGAGGACCGCGAGTTGTCGCATGCTAACCCTTATACGCCACCGAGCCGCCCGATGGTGACGGACCGGGCCGGAAGCCCGGGGATCGGCCACAATGACCCCACTATGGACGAACCGTTTGAACCGCTGGGACGCCCAATCGGAGCCAAGCGTCCCAAGCGAGCGCCGGGCTTCTGGATGGTCTCCATCTTGGTCGTGTTCGGATTGTTCGCCCTCGTGACGGCGGGCGTGCGCCCGTACACGGACTGGCTTTGGTTCCTCCACGACGCCCAGAAACCGGAGGTGTTCCAGATCGCATGGCGCAACCGATTGCTGGTCTTCCTCGTCGCCTTCGTTCCGGCTTGGGCGCTGCTGTTCCATACCGTTCGCCTCGCGCTCTCAAGCACGCCGGTGTTCAGCTCGACCCCGGACGGGCTGAGCGAGCGGGTCGTCGCGAACGTGCTCGACTGGATCGGGCGGCGCGCGACCCTGACGGCCGTCCTGATCGCCACGGTCGTCGGGGTGGTCCAAGCGTTTCCGTTCTCCGCCAATTGGCGCG
Source organism: Fimbriimonadaceae bacterium (assembly GCA_026129685.1). Lineage (GTDB taxonomy): Bacteria > Armatimonadota > Fimbriimonadia > Fimbriimonadales > Fimbriimonadaceae > UBA2387. Next base: position 324,446 of record JAHCHO010000005.1, on the reverse strand, counting down.
CCTTGGCCCTGAGCATGAACGGCGAGCCGTTCGGCGTCACCGAACCGCTTTTCGGGCGGGACATCGGCTTCTACGTGTTCGACTGGCCCTGGCAAGACGCGATGGCGAACTACGTCCAGGGAATCCTTCTGTTCGCGTTGATCCTCGCGACGCTTCTGCACGTGGGGATGCAGGCGCTCGCGTCGGTCGCGCGGATCGAACTGGGCCGCTCCGCGATCCGGCACCTCACGACGCTGTTCGGTTTGGAGGCCTTCGCGGTTGCGTGGAAGCTCTGGATGGACCGGTACGGCTATGGGTTGGTGGACAACGGCCAGTTCACGGGCGCAGGGTACGCGGCGACCGTCCGTCTCACCGGGCAGACGGTTTTCGTGGTCCTCGTCGCGCTTCTCGGACTGGTGGCGATCTGGAACGGCCGCGTCGCGCGTCCGTTCCGCCGGCGGGGCCGACTCTCGTCGCCGATCGATCCGTTCCGACCGACCCTGGTGGGCGCGGGGTTGTGCGTCGTCGCCTACGCGATCGGACTGGGACTGATCCCAATGGTCGTCCAGAAGACGTACGTCGGCCCGAACTACCTCAACGTCGAAGGTCCCTTCGCCCAGCGCGCGATCACGATGACCCGCTTCGCCTACGGGTTGGACAAGATGGACGTGCGCGCTTTCGCCGTGCAGGACCGACCGACGGAGCAGGAGGTCGCGAGCGCCAAACCGACGCTGGACAACATGCGGCTTTGGGACCCGGACGTGCTCAAGCAGTCCATCGAAGGCCTCCAAGGGCTTCGGCGCTACTACACGTTCCACGACGTGGACATCGATCGCTACGAGATCGACGGCCAGACCCGGATGGTGATGCTGGGTGCGCGCGACGTGGCGATCAACGGACTGGATCGCAACGCCCGCAACTGGGTGAACCAGCGCCTGCAGTACACCCACGGCATGGGGGTCGTGATGACGCCCGTGAACGGCGCCGAGACCTCCGGACGACCGCGCTTCCTCGTCAAGGACCTGCCTCCGCGCGGCCCCGAGCGTCTGAAGCTCGACCAGCCGCGGCTGTACTTCAGCGACTTTCGCGACGCGTACGGCGAACTCGACGACGAATACGCCATCGTCGATACCAAGGAACTCGAGTTCGACTATCCCTCCGAGAACGAGACGAAGACCTACCGCTGGACGGGCCACCGGGGCGTTCCGCTCGGAGCGCCGTTCGCCCGCTTCGCCTACGGATCGTTGTTCAGCGACCAGAACCTCCTCATCTCGCCGAACGTCACCGGGACCTCACGGATTCTCTATCGGCGGAACGTGATCGAGCGGGCGTCGCTGATCTATCCGTTCCTACGCTTCGACCGGGACCCCTACGTCGTCGTGTTCGGGGGCAAACTGATCTGGATTCTGGACGGTTACACGACGGCCAGCACCGTTCCGTATTCGGCCACCACTCCCGGGTCGCTGAACTACATCCGCAACTCGGTGAAGGTTGCGATCGACGCCTATTCCGGCGAGGTCAACGCCTACGCGATCGACCCGAACGAACCGGTTCTCAGGGCATGGCGGCGCGTCTACCCGAACCTCGTGCTCGAGGCGGACCAGATCCCGGCCGGCCTGGAGAAGCACTTCCGGTACCCGGAAGACCTGTTCATGTTGCAGTCCGTCCAGCTGACTCAGTACCACGTGACCGACCCCGGCCAGTTCCTCAACAACGAGGACGCCTGGGAGATGCCTTTCGAGCGGGGCCTGACGGGCGGCGGCGAGGCGATGAAGGCGTACTGGGTGCTCATCCAGTTGCCCGGCGAGGTCAAGCCGAGCTTCCTTCTCATTCTTCCCTTCACGCCGCGCGAGAAGCCGAACATGAGCGGCTGGCTGGCGGCGCACTGCGACCCCGAGCGCTACGGCCAACTCGTGTTGTTCAAGTTCCCGAAGGGCTCCGTCATCCAGGGCCCGGCGCAGATGGAGTCCATCTTCGACCAAGACCGCGAGATCGCGGACATCAACCGCCAGTTCAACAACGACCAAGCGCAGATCGTCCCCGGCAACCTGCTGGTGATCCCGATCGGTCGGAGCGTTTTGTACGTCAAGCCGCTCTTCCTTCAGTCTCGCTCGGCGGGCATCACCCCGATTCCCGAACTGAAGAAGGTCGTGCTCGCGTTCAGCGACAAGGTGGTCGTCGGAGACAGCTACGAGGAGGCGCTCGCAAAGCTGATCGGCGCGCCGCGTCCGCCCGTGCGCGACACGACGCCGGTGCCGACCGAAAGGACACCCGACACGGGTTCCGAAAACGTGCCCAAGAGCGCGGTTCGCGAAGCGGCGAAGTTGCTGGAAGACGCGGACAAGGCCCTCCGCGCGGGCGATTTCGCGAAGTACGGGGAACTCACCCAGGAGCTCAAGGCGAGGCTTGAAGCCCTGGCCAAGTAGCTACGGACCGATCACGTTCGTGATCTTGTCCGCTTCGTCCAGCGAGGCGCCGAGCGCGCGGAGGTTCGCCAGGGTCTCCCGCAGATCGCCTCCCTCGGTGGCGGTGGCCTCGGCGGCGGTCGACGCGCTGACGGCGAGTCGGGTGCGCAGTTCGGCCAGGCCCGCCTCGGCTTGACGCAACGACGATTCGATCCGGGCGAGGGCGGTTTCGACCCCCGCATAGTGCGTCAACTCGGTTTCGCGTGCCGCAATGGCGGTCTCGAACGAGGCCCGGACGGATTCCGACGCCTCACCCTCGAATTGCCCTCGCATCCGCTCGATCTCGTGCTTGGCCTCCACCTTGCCGGCCAGGGCCTTCCGCAGCTGACTTCGCGCTTCGAGCAGCCGGGTGGCATAGCCGAGGATCGTGGCGGACTCGGCGAGCGCCTCCCGACCGATCACCTTGACCACCGGCGAAGCCCCGTGCTTGTCCACGAGGGCCTCGATCTCGCGGTGCAGGTTGACGAAGGGCCGGACGAGCGTTCGCTCTTCGCCGCTCAGGTCGTCGTACGTCCGCGCCGAGCGCTCCTTGCGGACGCCCAGCAGGGCGCTCGCCGCCAGTCCCGCGATGCCGATCGTCGCCCCGAGCAACATCAAGGCAACGTTCGAGGCGATCGCGCCGAACACGAACAGACCGAGGCCGAGGAGCGCCGGCAAGTGACGCATGGTCCTAGAGTTTGACGCGCAACGCGACGCACAGATCGTGGAAAGACCCGTTCCGGAAGCGGATCATCGGTTCGATCCAAACGTGGCGCGTGACCGGACTCGAGCCCTGTAGCCGCAACGTGCCCGACGAGCCCGACGTGTCCTGCGTCCAGCCGAGGATCGCGTAGTGCTCGGTTCCGTGGTCCCATCGAAGGCCGACGTCGAAGGCGTCCCGATCCACATCGGAGGCGGTGTGCCCATCGCGGAAGCGAATCGCCTCGCCGTAAAGCGTCCAGTCTCGGCGGGGAAAGGCCAAATCGACCCCGTACAGGGTGCGGTACCCGCCTCCCGGCCCCGGCGCGTCCTCGGGTCGACGCAGCAACGTCAGGGCGGTGGGCGCGATCGCGAAGTGGTCGCCCCCGGCGACGCTCAGACCCAACGGCCCTGCTTGCACACGGGCCAGAGCTCCCCTTGTCCGACGCGGCCCATTGTCGCAGGCGGCGACCATGAAGGGAAAGTCGCCGACCGCGAAGACGGTGTCGAACCGAATCGCCCGCAACGACTCCCGGTAGAGGGTCTCGCGTCCGAACGGCACGTATTGCCGACCGACGCGCCACGACGTACCGTTCTGAACGTAGTACTCGTCGAGCGGTTCGTCGTCCGACGCACCCGCCACCCGTTGAAGTTTTTCGGTGATCACGACGCGCAGTCCCGGTTCGAGACGAAAGGCCAGCCCGACCGTCGAATAGCGTCCCAACCGATCGTACCAACGGATTTCGCCGTTGCCGCCGTTGACGCTCGTGTAGACCAGTCGAACGTCCAATTTAACGACCACGTCCGGCGCTTGGCCCATCGCGGCCACCGATGCGAGGGGGATTCCCAACAGGGGTAGGCACCGCCGAGCCGGACTCATGGACGCCGCGCCTTGAGCCAGAAGGGGAGTTCGTCGCGGGACACGTCGCTCTGGGTGCCGGACACGAGGTCGCGCACGGTGACGCGGTCGCCGGCAACCTCGGATTCGCCCACGATCAGCGCGTAGCGGGCGTTCGCTCGATCCACCTGCTTCATCTGGGATTTGAGCGACTTTTCGCCCACGTCCACCATGCAGGCGATGCCCTCGTCGCGGAGCGTCCGGGCGAGGGCGCGAACGAAGGTCGCGGTCTCGGGCCCGGCGGCGACGGCGAACGCGAGCGGCCCCTCCTCGACGGGCAGCGAGCCGAGTTCCTCGACGACCATGAGGGCTCGCTCAATCCCGATCCCGACCCCCACGCTCGGGGTCGGCGAACCGCCGAGTTCCTCGACGAGATCGTCGTAACGGCCACCGCCGCACAGCGCGGTCTGCGCGCCGAGCCGCTCCGAGTGCACCTCGAACACGGTTTCGGTGTAGTAGTCGAGCCCGCGCACGATCTCCGGCGAGACGCGAAAGGCGATCCCCGCCTCCTGGAGCAGTCCTTGGAGCCGATCGAAGCGAGCCCGACTCTCGTCCTCCAAGAACTGCAATACGGACGGGCACCCCACGAGCGCCTCCTGGGTGGTCGGGTCCTTGCTGTCCAGTAACCGCAGAGGGTTTTTGCGAACCTTGTCGCGGTAGTCCTCGGGAGCGTCGCGCAGAAAGGGCTCGGCGTATTCGAGAATCGCGGCCCGGTAGGCGTCGCGACACGCATCGCGACCCAGCGAGTTCAGCTTCACCAGGGTGTCGTCCAAACCCAGCGCGGCGAAGAACCGGGTCGTCACTTCGATCACCTCGGCGTCCGCGAGCGGCGACGAACTGCCCACCAATTCGAGGCCGACCTGGTGAGCCTGCCGAAACCGTCCCTTCTGGGGCCGGTCGTAGCGGAAGAACGGCGTGTTGTAGCAGAGGCGCGTGACCCCGCCCTGCGCCCCCAACGAGTGCTCCAGATAGGCGCGCAAGGCGGGGGCGGTCCCTTCCGGCTTCAAGGCGACGTCGCGGCCGCCCTTATCGGTGAAGCGGTACATCTCCTTCGAGACGACGTCGCTCGTCTCGCCCGACGTCCGGACGAACAGCTCGGCGTCCTCGAACATCGGGGTTCGGATCTCACGGTAGCCGAACCTGCCCGCGAGTTCGAAGAAGGTGGATTCGAGCCACCGCCAAGCGTAGGACTCGCCCGGTAGCACGTCGTGCGTCCCGCGCGGCTTCTGGAATCGCATAGGAACGTATTGTGCCTCAACGCCGGGGGCCGGGACGGGTCCGCACTCGTGGTCCGGAGCGGGCTATGCTTGGGAGCATGACGCCCCTTCTTGGCCTCGTCGCGTCCGTCGTGCTCTCGAACGTCCCCCAAGCGGTTCGGCCGGCCGAGTTCCGCGCCTCCGTCCAGGCGTGGACCTTCAACCGCTACTCCGCCTTCGAGGCGATCGAGAAGACGGCGAAGGTCGGCGCGAAGTTCATCGAGTTGTTCCCCGACCAGCGAATGGTCGCGGGCGAGGAGATCAAGATCGGCCCGAGCATGGGGGACGACGCCACCCAACGACTGATGGACCATTTGGCCAAGAACGGACTGCGGGCGATCGCCTACGGGGTCACCGGCATTCCGGCGGACCCGAGCGAAGCGCGCAAGCTCTTCGCCTGGGCAAAGAAGGTCGGCATCGAGATTTTGAACACCGAGTCGGTCGACGCGATCGACACGATCGAGACGATGGTCAAGGAGTTCGACATGCGCGTCGGCTTCCACAACCACCCCCGACGGCCGAACGACGCGACCTATCGCATGTGGGACCCCAAGTACGTGCTCAGCGTGGTGGAGAAGCGAGACGCGCGCATCGGCTCATGCGCCGACACCGGCCACTGGGTTCGGTCGGGCATCAAGCCGGTGGACGCCCTCAAGGTGCTCAAGGGTCGGATCGTCGCCAGCCATCTAAAGGACCTGAACGAGTTCTCCCCCGGCGGACACGACGTCCCGTTCGGGACGGGCGTCTCCGACATTCCGTCGGTCCTGACGGAACTCCGGAGCCAGGGATTCACGGGCAGCGTCTCGATCGAGTACGAGTACGACTGGGAGGGCTCGATGCCCGAAGTCGCCCAGTGCATCGGGTTCCTTCGGGCGTTTTCGCTCGCGGCGGCGGGTCGCTGACGGTCAGGCGAGTCGCGGGGTGAAGTCGGTGTCCGGGCGAACAAGGCGACAGAACGCCGCCATCAGCCGGGCGCAGTTCTCGACGTCCACCAGGCTCAGCAGTTCGCAGGGCGTGTGCATGTAACGCAGAGGCACCCCGACGATGCCGACCGCCATGCCCGCTTGATTGAGTTGCATGGCGTTGCCGTCGGTGCCCGTGCCGCCGGCCGCGACGTCCACCTGGTACGGAATCCCGTCTTGGCGGCAGGCGTCGCAGATCATACGAAACACCACCGGATTCGCGTTCGCACCCCGCATGACCGAAGGTCCCTTGCCGATGTCCAGTTGGCCGTGTCGCGACTTGGCGACGGTCGGGTAGTCGGTCGCGTGGTTCACGTCCACCGCCAGGCCCGCTTGGGCCCCGATCCCGTAGGCGGAGGTTCGGGCGCCGCGCAAGCCGATCTCCTCTTGCACGGTCGCCACCGCGTAGACCCCGACTTCCGGGTGAAGGCCCCCGTCCTGCCGCAGAAGCCGAAGCGCTTCCGCGACGATGAACGAGCCCATCTTGTTGTCGAACCCGCGCGCGGTCGCGCGGTCGCCGAGCAAGGGCTGGTATTCCACCTGGTAGGTGACCACGTCGCCGATCGAGAGCACGGCCTCGACCTCGGCCCGCGTCGTCGCGCCGATGTCGATCCAGAGGTCGTGCAGTTGCGGTTTCTTCTTGCGCTCGTCCTCATCGAGGAGGTGGATCGCCTTTCGACCGATCACCCCCGGCACGCGCTCCTTCCCGTGGATCCAGACCCGCTGCCCGATCGGGATCGCGCTGTCGTGGCCTCCGATCCCCAGGAAGTACAGCAATCCATCGTCGCTGATGTAGTGGACGATGAACCCGATCTCGTCCATGTGCCCGGCCAGCATCACCTTCATCTGGGCGTCGGGGTTCGCGATCGCCCACACGTTTCCGTGGACGTCGGTGTGGAGTTTGTCGGCGAACGACCCGGTGTAGGCGCGGTAGACCTCGGCCGCGCGCTCTTCGTAGCCGGAGGGAGAGGGAGTGTTGACGATCTCTTTGAAGAAATCGAGGGATTCGGATCGCATGGCTCAGTTTGACCGATCCGACAGGATCGGCACGGCGGGCGCCCCAAACGCGCTCGGGGCGGTGCTGACGGACCGCCCCGATGCCGCAACGCCCGGATCGGCGATTACTTGTCGCTGCCGAGGATCGGACCGCCCGAAGGACCGCCCATGCCGCCGGCACCGGCCATTCCGCCGACCGCCGGGGGACCGGAGGACCGGCCGCCCGCCACGCTCGCTGCGCCGCTGGCCGACACGCTCATGCCGCCGCCGCCACCGGCGACCCCCATCGCGCCGCCACGACCGCGCATCGGGCCACCGCCCATGCCGCCGATACCGCCGGGGGAGGAAGCGCTTGCGCCAGGGAGCGCGTTCGCCATCGAAACCACGGCCGCCGGCTCGGCGACCGCCGCCACGGGCACCGCCGTGGGCGCGGCCGGCTTCGAAACCGTCGGTTTGGTGAAGAACATCACGACCGCGGCAATGGCGAAAACGAGCATCGCCGACCCGGCCACGATCCAGTTGAGTTGTCGATCGTTCACAGTCTAAATCCTCTCTCTCGCCTTTTGACGACGAGAACCGCTCGGTACGTTACGTCAATGCCGGAAGTGTCGCACACCGGTGAACGCCATCGCCAGGCCCTCCCGGTCGGCGGCGGCGATCACGTCCTCGTCCTTTTTGCTTCCGCCCGGTTGGACGATGGCGCCGATGCCCGCCCTTGCCGCCTCCTCGATCGAATCCGGGAACGGGAAGAACGCGTCGCTGGCGAGCGCGCATTCGGCGGCCCGTTCCCCTGCTTGCTCCAAGGCCAGGCGCACCGAGCGCACCCGGTTCATCTGTCCGGCCCCGACGCCGAGGAGTTGGTTCGACGTTCCGACCACGATGGCGTTCGACTTGACGTGTCGGGCGATCGTCCAAAGGAATCTCAGGGCGCGCTCTTCTTCGGCATCCGGCCGGCGACGCGTCACCACCCGCCACTCCGAGTCCGGTTCCTCGTCCGAATCCTGCACGACCCAGCCGCCTCGAATGGTGCGAACGGTGAGCGAAGAACACGCGGGTGAGCGCGGCGTTTCGAGCAGGCGAACGTTCTGGCCCCATCCCGAGCGGCTTTGGAAGACCTCCACCGCGCGGGGCGAGAACTCGGTTCCCATCACGACCTCGAGGAAGTTGCCCTTTTCGGCCATCGCGAGGGCGGCGGCCTCGTCGATCGGCCCGTTGAAGGCGGCGATTCCTCCGAAGGCCGACACCGGGTCGCCTTCCCGGGCGAGGCGATAGCTCTCACCGGCGGTCGCCCCGATCCCTGCCCCACAGGGATTCCCGTGCTTGACCACTACGCACGACCCTTCGGGCAGGTCGCAGGCCGTCTCCCAGGCCGCGTCGCCGTCCAGAAGGTTGTTGTAGCTGAGTTCCTTCCCCCAGATTTGGTGCGCCGACGCGATGCCGGGCGGCCCGAACGGGTCTTGGTACAGGGCCCCGGCCTGGTGGGGGTTTTCGCCGTACCGCAGAACCGCTCCCCGGCGGTAGCCCAGGGTCAGCGTTTCCGTGCCGAACTCGTCCCCCGCTTGGTCGGTCAGGTACCTCGCGACCATCGAATCGTAGTACGCCGTGTGCCGAAACGCCTTGGCGGCGAGACGACGGCGATGTTCCGACGAGGCGCCGCCGTCGAGAGACCCCAGGACCTCCGCGTAATCGCTCGGGTCCACCACCACGGTGACCGTTTCGTGATTCTTGGCGGCGGCGCGGATCATCGCCGGCCCGCCGATGTCGATCGCCTCGACGCACTCCTCGAAGGCCGCCCCGGATCGCACCGTCCGCTCGAACGCGTACAGGTTGACGCACAGGAGAGCGATCGGCTCGAGTCCGACCGACTCCATCGCCGCCCGGTGATCCGGCCGACCCCAAACCCCGAGCAATCCACCGTGAACCTTGGGGTGGAGCGTTTTGATGCGTCCGTCGAGCATCTCAGGAAACCCGGTGTGCTCGGCCACGTCCCGCACGGCGAAGCCGCTTTCGCGCAACGCGCGCGCGGTTCCGCCGGTGCTCAAGAGTCGGAAGCCCATGGCCACGAGTCCACGGGCGAAATCCACGAGGCCCGACTTGTCGGTGACCGAAAGGAGCGCCCACCGCTCCATCAGCGCCGACCACCCACGCCGGACACGTCCATCGCCGGGCGGGTGTCCGGACGCGAAGGCCCGGAGGCCGCCGACGGCGGCGGCGAATCGGGCGAGCCGACGGCGACGGTGAGCACCCGATCCACGACGACTCCGTTCGCGTCGGTCACGACCAGCCGGAACTTCGTTTCTTGGCCGATCCCCGTCACCTCGCGCTCGCCCGTCTTGGCCACGAGTTCGGTGCCGGCACCCGTATCGAGTTCGACCTTCTCGGCCCCTTCGACCTCCCAGCGCAGCGTCACGCGGCCAAGCGCGGGATCCACCACCATCGGTTCCGCTTCGAACTTCAGGATCTTCGCCAAGGGCGGCACCGGACGCGCCCGCACCTTCACAGAGAACTCTTGCTTGGTCTGGACTCCGTCCGCGTTCTCGGCGATCAGCACGTACTTGATGTCCCCGATCCGGTTCGCGACGATCTCCCGCTCGTTCGCGGCGACGCTGAGCTCTTCGCCGACCGGCTCCAGGTTCAGCCGCTTGACCGAAGGACCGACGCGGTAGGAGACCAGGAGAGTGTCACCCTCCAGAGCGTCTTTGGGGCTGATGGCGAACGACTCGATCCGGGGTGGGTCCGCACGCTCCTTCGGGTTCACGGTGAAGGCCTCGCTGACCTCGGGGCTCCGCTTGCCGTCTCGGTAGGCGACGGCCTTGATGATGCCGCCCTCGGTGGGCGTCATTTCGTATTGGTCGGACGCCTTTCCGGCGAAAAAGAGCCGGTCGTTCAGGTACAGCTCCACCTTGTCCGCCTGGGACGCGCGCCACGAAACCGTCAGCTTCTCACCCTCGACGAGCGCCTTCGAGGACAAGATCAGCGACTCGACCTTGGGGGGCTTGGGGAAGATCATCCACCAACCCACGACGAGCAGCGCCAGGACGAGCGCGAAGACCGCCGAACCGGGCGAGACCATCGCTCGCTGTTCGAGTTGACCCTGGGCCGAACAGGCCACGGCGGACGCCTCCCGGCTGCGTCCGCTGATCGTGAAACCGTGCAGGCGGGGGTTCGCCAAAAAGCGGCTGCTGGTCGCAGAGACGCCCACCGCGATCGTCGTTTGTTGGCCCGCCGTCAAGGTCACGCCCTCCCTTTCGAACTCGAACGCGCACTGGTTTTCCGGGTCCGAACCCATCAACTGCACAGTGTGGTCGGTGTTCCCCAGGTTCATCAGCGTCAGGGTGAACCGGCAGGACTTCGCGACCGAACTGACGCGGCCCCGCTTTGGGCTCAATTCCATGCTGATGTGATGGAACGGCTTCACGGTGACCACGCCCTGCATGGCGCGCGTGTCGCCGCTGTCGAGGGAGCGAATCTTCAGCACGAACGGGTAGTTCCCCGCCACGCTTTCGGAGATGCGCGGAGGCTTGATGAAGACCTTTTCGGTGTGCGACTCTTGGGCGCCGACCCGGAAAAGCGGCACCGGCACCGCCACCCATTCGAGATCGATTCCTTCGACCTGAATCTCGAACTGGTGGGCGTCGTCCGACCGGTTGTCGACCACGATCACGAGCGGAGTGGCAACGCCGGGATCAACGGGAACCTGGTCGGTCGAGAGGCGAGCGTCAAAGCTCATTGGCACAAGATTGTAGCAGGACGGCCCCGGCGCTTGGGGTCCGCCCACGCTCGGTGAGTCCGGCGCGGGCTCAGCGTCGCCGACCGCCGAACTCGACCGGGACCACCACCTTGGCGACGATTCGTCGCCGGAACGCGTTCGCGTTCGGGTCGCCGACGATCAGGAAGTACTCGGCCCCAAGGTTGCCCGACTGCCGGAACGCAAGGTACCAGTTCGTCCCGCCGTCCCGGACGATCGTCCGGCCCGACACGGACCGATACTTGTCGATCTCGTAGCCGAGGTTGAATACAAACTGGTGTTCTCGGTCAGACCCGATGCGTTGCCACTCGAGCCCCGAACTAAAGGTCAGACGGTTGGCGAACCGGTAGTTGCCACCCAGACCGTAGGCCACGAACCTCCGGCCTCCCACCGTGCCGACGGTCGCCGCAAGTTCGATGCGACGGGTCGGGCTGTTGTTGGGGTAGGTCAACTCCGCCGAGTAGAAGCGGTCGAAGCCGTTGGCGTACTCGGCCTGGGTCACGGAAGCGGACATATGGGGTCCGGTGCGGGTCCCCACGCTCAGAAAGGACTCGACCATTCGCTGGAACACGCCGCCGCCCTTCTCGTTCCTCAGGTCCGAGACGTTGATCCCGGCGTCCACTTCGGAGACGGTGCCCTGCGTGAACTCCCGTTCGTAGAACAGCCCGCCGTTCAGGCCGCGAAACCCGGTGCGCGGGGCAAAGCCGAGCCGAGGGAGGAAACCGCCGGATATCTCCTGCCATCCGAGGTAGCCGTTCAGGTAGCGCTGACGATAGGTGAGGTCGGCGTCGAATCGTCGTCCCGGGCCCCGCGTCGAGTCGTCCGTGTGGCCGAGGATCACGTCGCCGCCCCAGCGCTCGCCCTGAACGAAGGCGTCGATTCCGGCGGCGGTGTTGCGCAACCCGCTGACCTTGTCCTCGAGCCGGGCGACCCCGAACCGGACGAGGTTGCCGGCCTTGAAGGTGCGCTCGTACCGGGCGGCCAAGGCCGTTTCGCGATCGAAGCGGGTGGTGACCAACGCGCCGAACGTCTGGTCGTCGGCCAGTTTGCCGAACGCTTTCGCCCCCACATCGAACGTCCGAATTCGTTGCGGCGCGAACATTTTCGCCGACATGCCGCCCCACTGAAGATAGTCCCCTCCCTCGACGAAGAACGGCCTCCGCTCGTCCGCCAGCCTCTCGAAGCGGGAGTATTCAAGGCCAAGAACGGCGTTTTCGATGTTCTTGAAGTCCGGGTTGACGCTCATGAGACCGGTCAAGCGCGAGCCCGCCTGGTAGCGCGCGTCAAGGCCGGTGTTGAACTCGGTGCCGTCCGTCTTCCCCGTTCCCAGAATCTGGTAGGGCAGGACTTGGATCGTGTTCGCCTCGCCCGACTGCGGGATCTCGACCCCCGTCCAAACCCCGTTCTTCTCATAGCGATCGTCGGACCCGATGTTCGACCAGAGGAGGGTCGTCTGCGACCTTGGCACGCTCCGGGCGAAGTTGATCTCGATGTCGCGGACGCCCGCGGGCGGCAGTTGGAGGACGCGCCACGGAATGATCGCTTCGACCTCCCACCCTTTGTCGGTCACCCGGACTTTGGCGTCCCATTCGCCCTGCCACTCCCGCTTGGCGGCGCGGCCTCCCGCCCAGTCGACGTCCAAGCCCCCGCCCGCGCCCACCTGGAAGACGGTGAACTCGTCTTCCTGGAACGTCCGGAACGGGTTGAACCCGAACATGACCATGTCGTCGCCCTCGACGTTGGCGCCCCTCCGGTACTCGACGCGGCGAATCGCCTTGGGGTCTGGATCATCGAGGCGGAACGCGAGGTAGACGGCCTTGGCGTCGTAGGCGGCCCAGACGGTCGTTCCGTACCGGTCGGGGGAATCGTCGCTCTGGTTCACAAAGCCGGCCGTGGGCGCGATGCCCGCCCATTCTTCGGCCCCGATCGTGCCGTCGATCGTCGGGGGCGTCGCGATCTTCTGCGCGGGAAGACGGCGCGAGTGGTCCGCGAAGACGGGAACGGCAAGGGCACAAGCGACCAGTAAGGCGACGGTACGCACGACGATGCACCATACACAGGGTTGGTTCCCGGCGTGGGCCGGAACGCCCAGACGATGGCCGTGGAGACGGCCAGCGGCGGGGACAAGGACCCGCCGTAGGGGCAACAGCCGGTAACCTCGGGAGGTCGTGAGGTCCGCGTCGTCGTGGCGCGGAAACACGGGGAAAGCCGGTGCGATTCCGGCGCTGTGCCGCAACGGTGTGGGCGACTCCGCCCGAGCCCGAATGCCCGCCTCGCGGCGATACGTCCGATCCGTCACCTACGAGCATTAGGACCACGGAGCGCCCGAACAGCGCCGTTCGGGCTCTCGGAAGACCGCTCGTCGATGACCTCCTATGTCCCACGAGGTATCGATGCCAAACCCCAAACGAGCCTTCACGCTCATCGAGTTGCTTGTCGTCGTCGCGATCCTGGCCATTCTGGCGGCGATCCTGTTCCCGGTATTCGCCCAGGCCAAGAGCGGCGCCCAGAAGTCGGCGAGCCTGTCCAACCTTCGGCAGATTTCGCTCGCCTGGCTGCTGTACAACGGCGACTACGACGACACCCTCTTGCGCGCCCGGATCGAGGCGCCCGACCGAACCTTCTACTGGTGGGGTTCGTGGGATGGGCACTTCCTCCGACCCGAGGAGGGCCTTCTGTACCGCTACACCAGGAGCGCGGCCCTCTCCGGCGACCCGACCTTCCCCCAGACGATGCGGACCGCCCTTGGCCTGACGGGCTTCGGCTACAACTACGCCTACCTGAGCCCGAGCGACTACCTGCCGGACTGGACGGAGGTGCCGCGACCGGTGGCCTATGGACAGGTCGCGGCGCCGGCAGAGACGGTGGTCTTCGGCACCGCCGCCCGGATCAACAACTGGGCGTTCGACCCACCGGTTCTGGAGGGGAACGCCTACCTCGATCCTCCCAGTTCCGCCTTTCCGAGCTTCCACGGCCGCACCGTCGGCGGGCAGGGACTGGTCGCCTGGGCGGACGGGCACGCGAGGGCGGTCGCGCCCAAGATGCGAAGCGGTTCGTTCGGCTACGGATTCGAAGCGGCTTGGTTCCTTCCCCATCGGTTGGGCGAACTCGACCGGGACGGGGACTTCACCACCGACGAGTTGTTCGACCTCGACTGATGTTCGCCGGGGGACGGCCGCTTCCGATCGGAGGTGGCGTTCCGTCACGGGCGATGATCATAGCCGCGACCTCTTGCCATTCGGGCGGCGACCAGGCCGGGAACGCTAAGGGACGACGCCGATGGCGCAGACGATGGCCCCGGTGCACGATGCGGGGACGAGTCCGCAACCCGGTCCATCGTTGAGGCGTTCGCTGGTGCGGTCGAAACCGGCGACCGGCGGGCTCCCAATGCGTCGGACTTCGGGCACGCCCCGTGCTAGTCGGGCGGGTCCAGGATCGCTTCGTGCCCGAAGTAGAAGTGCTGGGAGCGCACGCCGGGCTTGACCCACATCAGGGACGGTGGGACCATCGGCACCAGGAAGGACACGACGGGCTGGGCTTCTTCCATCGCAAGGGTCCCCCCGTCCGCCGTCGCCACCAAGAGGTGAAGCAGATCGTCCTCGCCCTCGAACTGGTACACGAAGGGACCGACCGATCCGGCGAACGGGGTCGACGGGTCGACGCTCCCCAAGGCGGCCAGATGCGGCGGGAGGTCGGGGTTGGGGGGCGGCACGAGAATCCGCTCGCCGCGCGCGACGAAGTCCCGCAGGCGAGCGAGCACCTCATCGCGGCGGGCGGTTTCGGCGTCGGTGGGCTCGAGCGGGATCAATGCATCTTCTTGTCGCCCAGCATCAGTTGGACGTAGTTGATCTGGCCGAGGTGGTAGGTCATGTTCCACGAAGGAAGGAGCATCACGTCGGCGAGGGTCATGCGCATGCCGCCGCCGAACGGCATGTCGATCTCGTGCTCGAGTTCCTCGTCCGCGATCTGCTCGATGGCCTCGCACAACTCGGGGAGGGCGCGCCTGGCGGCTTCGACGCACTCCTCGACCGTCAATCCCTGGGTCTGGGCCATGGCGGCGCGGATGGTGTCGTCGTGAACCTCGGGCGGGGCCTTCTCCCGTAGGAGGCGAACGAACCAGGGCGTCTGAAGGGCGATCTCTCGCATTTGGTCGAGGGTGGATCGCGCCTCTCCCTGCGGGCTCCATCGCTGTTTGTCCGGCGGGACGGCGCGGGCGGCGCGGCACACGTCGTCGAGCGCCTTCATCGTCGTCTTCACGACCTGATCCTGGTACCGCATAGGGCCAGTTTACTGAACCTGGACGACCCGCCCCACGCCGGGGACCAAGAGCCTCAGTTGGCGCTCGATCCCGACTTTCAGGGTGATGTCGGAGAGGGGGCAGCCGCTGCAGGTGCCGGTCATCCGGATGGTCACGTCGCCCTCCGGCGAGACGCCCAGGAGGTGAATCTGACCGCCGTGGGAGCGGGCATAGGCCTGCACCTCGCGCATCGCCTCCCGGACGGGCTCGTAGAGCGGACCCATTTCGGTCGGGGCGGGACCGCGTTTGCCGAGCAACCGGGAGAGGAGGCTCATGGCTCGGTTCGCACCACGTCGAAGGCGGTCCAGTCGCCCCCCGGTTCCAGGATCACCAGGCGCAGATTCGCGGCGCCAAGGTGGGTCGCGATCTCGGAGAGATAGGATCGGCCGGAGGCGGGATCGAGGTAGACGGCGGCGCCCTCTTGAGCGCGGAGCCAGAACGGCACTTCGACGTTGCCGCCCGGGGCGACCCAGGTCGCCGTGCCGCTCGCCGTTCCGGCGGCGGGCGCCTTCACGGTCAGGGTCGTATCGAACAGGTCGAAGTTCGCGGAGAACTCCACAAACCCGGTCCATGTCCCTTTCGGGTCGAAGGCCTTGGTTCGCGCGTCGGAGGTTTCGATCATGCCGGACTCGCGAACGCCGACATCGGGCGTGAAGGCGAACGCTCCGTTGAGCGTCGCGCCGTCCGCGTCGAGGGAGAGGGCGAGTTTGCCGTCGAGATCGGGCAGATCGGCGGTTCCGTTGATCCTCGCCCCCGAAAGGGTGCCCGCAAAGCTTCCCCGGTAGAGGGCGCGGTTGTTCACGTCGATCACGCTGACGGTGCCGCCGATCGCGCCGAGGTTGAGCGTCGGCTCGAGTTGCAGGGTACAGGGCTCCGCGCCGCACGCCGCCAAGCCGATGGTCCCCGTGTACGCGGGCGCAAGCGCCGGGTCGGAGCGTCGACCGTCCGTGTTGCCGCCCGCGCATCCGATCGCCATCGCGAGGGCGGCGACCAGGGCCAACCCGAACCCGTTGCGCGGTTTCACGAGATCACCAGGTCGCGCAGGTCGTCGTCGTCGATCTCGGTCTTCATGTCGGCCATCGTCAGAAAGCGGTCGTACAACTCCTCGAATCGCTCCTCTCCAAAGTTGAATCCCATCTCGGCCAGCCGGTGCTTCAGTCCGTGACGGCCGGAACGGGCGGTCAGCACGATCTCGCTGCGCTCGGCGCCGACGAGCAGGGGATCGATGATCTCGTAGGTGGACCGCTCCTTCAGGACGCCGTCCTGATGGATGCCGCTCGAATGGGCGTAGGCGTTCGCGCCGACGACCGCCTTGTTGCGCTGGACCACCATGCCCGTATGTTGGGCGACCAGCCGGCTCAGGGGCAAGAGCCGATTGGTGACGATCCGGGTTTCGCACCCGAACAGGTCCCGGCGGACATGCAGGGCGATCACCACCTCCTCGAGCGCGGTGTTGCCCGCCCGCTCGCCGATGCCGTTCACGGTCACCTCGACCTGGCGCGCCCCGCCCAGGACGCCCGCCAGGGTGTTCGCGGTGGCCATGCCGAGGTCGTTGTGGCAGTGGCAACTGAACACGGCTCGGTCGCTGTTCGGCACGTTTTCGACGATGCCTCTGATGAGCGCCCCGTATTCGCCGGGATCGGTGTAACCGGTGGTGTCCGGGACGTTGATGACGGTCGCCCCGGCCTCGATCACGCTTTCGACGACGCGATAGACGTAGTCGCGGTCGGCGCGGCCGGAGTCCTCCATGAAGTACTCGACGTCGTCCACGAGCCGTCGCGCGTACCGGACGGCGGCGACCCCGGCGGCGAGCGCTTCTTCGCGGGTCATGCGCAGTTTGTGCCGCAGGTGATTGTCGCTGACCCCGAGGCCGGTGTGGATGCGGGCGCGCTCGGCGAACTTCAGAGCGTCCGCCGCCACCTCGATGTCGCGTTCGCGGGCTCGCGACAAGGCGCAGATCGTCACGCCCTTGAGTTCGCGGGAGAGAATGGCGACGCTTTCAAAGTCACCGGGCGAGCTGATCGGAAAGCCGGCCTCGATCACGTCCACGCCGATCTCCACGAGGGCGCGGCCGATCTCGAGCTTCTGCTCGGTCGCGAGCCTCACCCCCGGGCTTTGCTCCCCGTCGCGCAAGGTGGTATCGAAGACGTGGACCCGATTCGTCATGGCGGAAGGGGCGGAGGTTGGCCCGCCCGGACCCCTATTGTACGAGACTTCCCGCCGAACCGCGCCCGCCGTCGTCGGGCGGGGTCAGCGGCTGCCGGTGACGGTTCCCCGGTCGGTTTCCTCGCCGGCGAGGTTACGGGCGACGTAGGTTCCGGTCAGCGACCTTCCGTTCGTGGCCAGGGTGACGCTCCAGAGCATCGTGCCTTGCGAGGTCGCGACGCGCCAAGCGCCGTGCGTCCCGATGAGTTTGCCGCCCATGGTGGCGGGGATCGTGCCGTCGCCGGTGGCGATGTTGAAGAGCCCGGTCACGGCGGCCCCCGTTTGGGAGATCGTGCCGCTCCAATCGCCGGCCGCCGTGGTGGAGACGCCGCCCATGGTGGAACTCAACGCGCCGAGCCAGCCACCCGCCACCTCGGGGCGGACGACTCCGTCCTGGTACTGAACCACGTAGGCGCCGCGATGGGACGAACCGTCCTCCTCTTCGACGGTGTAGTCGCCGGAGAGCGTATCGACGGACGCGGCGCCCCGGAACGTGATCCGCTTCGTTTGGGTGTCGCTGAACTCCTTGAGGACGAATCCGACGCTTCCGTCGGCCTGGATGCCCGCGTCGGCGACGCTCGCGTAGGCCTGGTCGCCGGTCGCGGAGTCGGTCAGGATGGCGGAACCTTTGCCGTCCTCGAACTCGACGAGCAGGTCCACGATGGCGGCGCCGGCCCGGCCCGCGCTCAACTGGCCGGCGTACACGCCGTTCAGTCCGTTGCCGCCCGTCTCCGCGCCGGCTCCGCCACAAGCCCAAGAGCCCAGCAGGGCCGCGAAAGCGACGACGGCGATCGACGATCGAGTCAAGTTCAATCTCACTCCCCGATGTTAGCTCACCGCGAACGGGGAACGGCCCGACGGCGTCGGCTCTATACTAGGCGTTGACGTTAGAATGCGCTAATCGAAGCCATGAGCGACCCCAACCGAACCCAACTGCTGTCGACCGATCCGAACCGCACGCAGATGATCGGCGCGCCGACCGTCCGTGACGGTTCGACGTTCGAGGCGACGATCACGATCAAGCCGATCCAATGTCCGGTGTGCAAGACGTTCAACCCGGCGGGGGTGATGTTTTGCGTCGAGTGCGGGCTGATTTTCGACCGCGCGTTGCCGGACGACGCGTTCGGCGCACCCGCGATCCAGTTGCCGTGTCTGGTCGAAAGCTCGGGTCGCGAGCATCCTCTGCGCCCGGGCGCCAACGTGGTGGGCCGGGAAGGGGACGTGGCGCTGCCCGACCCCCGGGTCAGCCGCCGGCACGCCCAGATCACGATGACGAACGGGGCCCTGAGCCTCGAGGACCTCGGCAGCACGAACGGCACGACCCACAACGACGCGCGGGTCGAACCCGGGGCCACCGTCGCGCTGGCGGCGGGCGACACGGTGGCGTTTGGGGGCTACGCGCTTCGAGTGAGCCTCCCGGGAGAGGGCCAAAAGACGGCGGTGGTCTCGACGAACAAGACGGCGGCGATGGCGGCGCCCCCGCGGGCGGACCGGGCGGCCGCCCTGCTGGTTGGGGAAGAACGCGAGTATCCGTTGACTCCCGGGCCGAACACCTTTGGGCGCAAGAGCGACAATCAGGTTTCGATCGTGGACCCGTACGTTTCGGGGCGCCACGGCCTGATCGAGGTCGAGGACGACGGGGTGTATCTAACGGACACGGGCAGCACCAATGGCACGGTCCTGAACGATGCCAAACTCGCCGCGCACCAACGCACGCTTCTCAAGCCCGACGACGTGATCCGGTTGGGTAGCCTCAGTTTCCGCGTCCGCCTCGTCGGCGGCGAGTAGTTCCCGCATGGAAGAAACCACCGCCGAGTTCACCGTTGCCGATCTTGCCGCCGAGGTGCCATTGCGGTTCCGTCCTCGGGTCACGATCGCCTGCAAGACGGACCTCGGCCGTGTGCGCGAGAACAACGAGGACAAATTCGAGTACTTCCTGCCCGAGGACGATCGGACCCTCGCCTCGCGGGGCCAGGTGTTCGTCGTTTGCGACGGGATGGGGGGCCACGCGGCGGGGCAGATCGCGAGCGAGATCGCGGCGAAGACCTTTATCGACGTCTACCTGCACCACCCTTCGGCGGACATCGCCGAGGCGGCGACGAGCGCGGTGATCGCGGCCAACCGTTTCGTACTGGACGTGGGGCGGACGGTTTCGCAGCGGCGGGGGATGGGGACGACGCTTTCCGCCTTGCTCCTCGTCCAAGACGCCGCCTGGATCGTGCAGGTCGGGGACTCGCGGGTGTACCGGTTGCGGGACGGCGAACTGACGCGCCTGACGCGCGACCACACCTGGCTCGAGGAGGTGGTCCGGACACACATGCTGAGCCCGGCCTTGGCGGCGGCCCACCCCAACCGTCACATGCTGTTGCGAGCGATCGGGGCGGAGGACGTCTGCGAGCCAGACGTCGAGCCGGACGTGGCGATGGTGGGGGACACGTTCCTGTTGTGCTCGGACGGACTTTTGAACCACGCGACGGACGAGGAGATTCACCGTATCCTGTCGTCGTACGCCCCTTCCGAAGCGGCTTGGCGGCTGGTCGCCCACGCCCTGGTCGGCGGAGGGAGCGACAACTGCACGGTCATGATCGTGCGGGTGGACGCCCTTGAGCCGGTTTCGGACGTGGTGCTATAATCCGAAGGCCCGTTGCGCGGGTGGTGAAATTGGTAGACACGCTACCTTGAGGTGGTAGTGCCCACAAGGCGTGAAAGTTCGAGTCTTTTCCCGCGCACCAACTCCTTTTCTCAGCGAATCCAGACGGGTCGCTGAGTCGCGTCCCGAAAGTCCGGCACCCGGATCGGGACGCCGCCGTGGGCGATGGAGGTCTGGCTGCAAAGCCCAGCGGCCGTCCATTCGAGGGCGCGGAACACGTCCACGACGGGCGTCCGGTGGTCCAGGATCGCTTCGAGGAACTCCCGAACGACGAAGTAGTCGCCGCCCCCGTGCCCGGTCCTGAAAGCGGGCGAATCGGGATCGCGCCAGGCGGCGGGCAGTTGCTCCTCGAAATCCCAAAGCGACCGCCATTCCCGGTGCGCGCCGTCCGCACTGTCGCCGAACCAGACCTTGGGGTCGCCGCCGCATCGGGGGGCCTCGTAGACGCCGCAAGTGCCCTGGAGCGAGTAGTAGTCGGGCAGGTGGGGCCGGTTGGACATCATGTCGAGGCGCAACCGGACCAGCTTTCCGCTCCGCAGTTTGCGGAGGGTGATCGACGTGTCCTCGTGGGGATGTTCGGGATCGGTGTGGACGCCGCTGCCGAGGCAGACCACGGATTCGACGCGCTCGTCGGGGTCGGCCACTTGGAACCAGTGCATCACGGGACCCAAGCTGTGGGTGCCATAGGTGTTGCCGCTCGTGCCGACTTGCCAGTCGTAGCGCCAAGTGGGCCTTCCTTCGGCATCGTGGTGGTAGTTCCGGACCTCGTGGAGGTACTCCCCCTCGCCGTAGTAGAGTTCGCCGAAAAGCCCCTGCTTCACCAGTTCGGACACCAGCACGTTCGATCGGAAGAAGAGGTAGTTCTCGGCCATGAAGTAGGTGGCGTCGGAACGCTCGGCGGCGAGGGCGATGCGCCAGCACTCGTCGAGGGTCACGGCGGCGGTCACCTCGCTCATGACGTGCTTTCCCGCTTCGAGGGCGAGGATCACTTGGGCGGCGTGGCAGGGCATGGGGGTGGCGACGACGACCGCGTCCACTTCGCCGAGCAGGTCCTCGTAGCGAGCGAAGCGCTTGGGAACGCCGTGCTCGTCGGCTTCCCGATGGAGGACCTCCGCGTCCAGTTCGCAGAACGCGGTGAGGACGCACTCGGGGGAGGCGCGGAACCCGGCCGCGAAAGCCAGACCTCGTTTGCCGACGATGCCGATGCGAAGGGCCATGCTAGTACTGCCGCATGGTGCGGTCGATCTTCTTGGCCCAGGCGTTGATGCCGCCGACGAGGTTGCTCACCCGTGGGTAGCCCAGGCCGACCAGGTACTCGGTGATGACGCCGCTCCGGTTGCCGGTTCGGCAGTAGATCACGAGGTCGGCGTTCCGATCGAGTTCGTCCAACCGGTTGGGAAGGTCGTCGCTCGGGATATGGACGTCGTAGGCGAGGGCGCTGATACGGAGTTCGTGGGGTTCGCGCACGTCCACGAGGACGGGCGGGTTGGGGCCGGCCAGGGCGTCGCGCAGTTCCTGGACGGTGATCTCGCGAGAGGCGTCGCTCATGGGTGGATTGTAGCGTTCCCGATCAGGCGGGGACGGGCTCGGCGGCGAAGGTGACGGACGCGCGGACACCGTATTCGGCGCGCTGGCTCTGTTCGAGGGTCCGCCAAGTGAGGAACTGCTTGCGCAGGTTCGTCAGGAACCGGCGGTTCACGTTCACCCAGTTCTCGGGTTCTCCGGAGAGACGGCTCAGATGAAGCCGAAGCTGCACCACGTCGGGGAGGGCGGTCGGGACGGCCGACAGCACCAGGCGCTGGGACACGCCGAGGTCGTACGGCGCGACCCACGCGGTGGTCTCGGTGCAGAAGGCGTCTCCGAACTCGGAGGCGCGCCGGTAGAGGGTCGTTTCGCTCGTGACGAAGGTACCGATCGTGTACTCCTCGTACGCCCGGAACCACTCGCCTAGGAACTCGACGAGCGGCATCGCCTCGTTCGCGTTGACGCTGAAGGGGAGTTGCAGGTCCCATTCGTCGCCGTCCGGGTCGGTGTCCCACATCGCCTCGTTCAAAGCGGGGGCGGCGATCTTGCTCGCGACTTTCGCCGGGTAGATCGTGCTGAGCAAGACGATCGCCATCACGATTCCGGCGGACAGGACGGCCGACACCGAACTGAAGTTGAGGTAGAGGCCCTGGAACGAGCCGGTGGCCACGATGACCTTGGCGGCGATCTGGGCGGCAAAGTAGCCGAAGACCGCGCCGAGAACCCCGTACACGAGGGACTCGGCGAAGAACAGCATCGCGATGTGGTTCGGCGCGAGGCCGATGGAGCTGAAGATCGAGATTTCGCGTTTGCGCTCGAACACGCTCGCCACCATCGTGTTGAACACGAAGACGGCCGCGATGAGCATCTGCACGATCACGAGACCGAGACCGGTGCCCTTGGACCGGTGGAAGGCGCTGAACCGACGTACTTGAAGGGGACCCTTCGGGTCGCTTTCGTTGGGTACGGCCGCGTAGAGGTTCATGGTCAGACGCGGCATGAGCTTCTTGAGAGCGGGCCTCGTCGCGTTCGGATCGGCGAAACCGACCGCGACCGACCGGATGTCCGCGCCGAGGGCCAAGGCCCGATCCGCCGGGATGAAGAAGACGGTGGCGGGGTCAAGGCGGATGAACTCGCGGAAGTCCTCGGTCAGGCTCTGGTTCTCGGACTGCATGCGGTTCGAAAGGGTGAAGTCGGCGGGGAGGAACACCTCGCCGTCGAGGTCGGTGATGCCGCGCAGTTCCGACGTGTCGAGAATGCCGATCACGGTGTAGGGCACGCCCGCGAAGAGGACCGAGGCCTTGCCCACGTCTTCGCGCGCCACTTTCAGTTGGTCCGCGACGGGCTGCGGCAGGATGACGACGTTGCCCTCGCCCGGTTCGAACCAGCGGCCCCCCGGAAGCAGGGCGCGGTCGGCGCGGGTCACCTTCGCCTCGCCGGGATCGAGCCCGACGAGGCCACGGGCGTCGAAGGACCGATCGGCGCGGCTCAGGGTGAGGTTGCTCTGCTCCTGGATGTCGGCTCCGTAGTACCAGGCCCGGCGGACGATGGTGGCCTTCCCGTGGTACTCGTTCTCGAGCGTCTTGTACACGGACGATTCGAGCGGCTCCAAGCCCGGCCCGCGCACAAGCACGCCGGGGTAACTCCCAACGAAGTCGGTTCCGACTTCGTTGAAGGCCAACTCGGGCACGATCGAGGTGAAGCTCAGGACGATGAACGTCATGACCACGAGGGTCAGGGTGGTGAGGAACGTCCGGGCCTTGCGGCGTCGCATGTTGCTGATGCCCAGGTTGAACGCGGCCATCGCCACGCTGGTGCGCCCGATGTCCACCTCGTGAATGCCGCTCTGCGTCTGCTTCAGGGTTTTGAGCGAACTCTCGAATTTGCCGAGGATGAAGGCGATCACGATCAGGCTGAGGACCCCCATCACGAAGGCGATGAAGATCATGAAGGGGTTTTCCACGATCTCGAACGCGGGATGGATGTAGCGCAACAGCAGGAAGGACCCGATAAAGATCGCGATGCTGACGAGCAACTGGCGGACCAGCATCCGGTTTCCGAACACGAGCCGCTCGACGTAGTAGCTGAACGGGATGAGCAGGAACAGGTAGAAGAGGACTCCGTTCACGACGTCGCCCGCCGTCTTCTGGAGCACCGGGTGGGCGCGCAGGGCCAGCCCCCACGCGGCGCGGGCGTGGCGCTTCACCGCGCTCCAGGTCTTGGTCCCTTCCGCCTCTTCGGCGAGGCGCATCTCGTCTCGCGCCTGAGATTGGAGTTCGTCGACCCCTTGCCCCACGATCCGGTACTTGGCGAACCGGTCCATTCGATCCTGGTTGATCGAGACGATGTCTCGAGCGACCTGGAGCGGAAGGTTCGGCATGCGACCGCCCAGGGTGATCGTCGCCCGTCCGATCGGCCGGCCCTGCGCACTCGCCCCGGGGGCCAGGTAGCCCGCCCCGTCCGGGTCGTCTTTGGTCGAGTTGACCAGAACGAGGGACGGGCTGAAGTCGCTCGACATGAGCAGCTTCCAGCGCAGTTCGGGCGGGGTGAAGAGCACGGCGGTGTCCTCGACCTCGCTGGTCTGGAGGTTCTGCTTCCACGCCTTGAAAAAGCCGTAGTCGAGGGGCGGGCCGTCGTCGCGGGCGTCGAACACGTTGAAGAACTGGAGGGCCACCAGCCGTTTCGGGTCCACCAGGTCGAAGAGGTCGATGGCGACGCACGGGAACACGACCAGCGAGGTGGACTTGTACGAGGTTTTGAGTTCGAAGCGGCTGTGATACTCCTCCGAAGCGAAAGACCCTTGTTGGATCGCGCGCTCGATCTCGCCCGAGGCCGGGTTGACCCGAAACGCGCTGACGGTGATGCGGTCGCGCATCCACCAGGGGTAGGCGTTGATCGGGACGAGTCCCTCGAGGCGAAACTCCGCCTTGTCGCCTTCGGTCATCGCGATCAGGTTGGCCCGCACCCCCATGTAGGACGGCAGTTTGTCGATCTTAACGACGAGGGAGTTCGGTTGCGAGATGTCGGGGATGAAGCTCTGGTTGGGGTCGAACTCGACGACCCGGCCCTCGATCCGCGCGAAGCCGCCGGTCAACCGCATGCGGCTCGGCCCGGTCGGCGTCAGCGCGACCCGGAAGCGGGAGTCGCCGCGCGCCTCCGTCGGGTCGTTGAGGACGTGCCACAGCATGACGGTGAGGGTTCGCGCCTGGCGGGCGACGTTGGCCAGGTCCACCCGGTCGAGCCGGTCGAAGGGGGTGTCCACTCGCTCTCGGCTGTCCTCGATGGTGGCGAGGGTCAGGGCGTTGTAGCCGCCCATGGTGAACGGCTCGCAGTCGAACGCGAAGCGGCCGGGGATGTTGTTCTTCCAGGTCCGGTTGTCAGAGTTGTTGACGGCGTCGGTCAGGATCATCCTCGGGATGGCGACGCCCTCGACCTTCGCGTATTGATCGGCGTGGAGGCGCAGGGTCCGGCTCATCTGCCGAACCGGGTCCATCGCCTCCCAACGGTAGTCGTAGAAGTAGCCCTCGGCGTAGGAGCCGAGGGCCCGGCTGCCGCCGGTGATGTCGAGGGTGAGGGTAAGAATCTGCTCGTTGTCGGTGGACTCCAAGCGCTTGGCGACGAACTCGCGGGCGCCCTGAAGGGCCAAGGAGTGCGCCCCCGAGACCACGTACTGGATCGGCCGCCGATGGGAGCGGTCGCGCCAAATGCGGGCGGTTTCCAGCATGAGCGCGAGGTTGCCGATCGCCTCCGCGCCCGGCGCCAACTTCGGCACGACGCTCATCGAGTCGAGGTACCCGAAGAGCACGACCCGTTCTCGCCGGAACTTCGGGTCGCCGGCGGGGCGGTTAACCACGAGGTTGCAGGACTCCCGCACGACCCAGTCCTGACGACACACGATGCGGGCACGGTCCCCGTTTCGGGCGGCGTCGAGGGCCAACTTGGCGTTTTGGATGGGAACCCAGAAGCGGGGCGTTCGGATGGGGACGTTCAGGTAGGTGCGGTCCACTTCGGCGCGCGAGGTTTCCGCCGGCTCGAGGAAGAGGATGGCCTTGGCCCCAAGTGCGGCGGCCGCCTTCCAGTTCGCGCCGCCGCCGACCTCCAGCAGGACGATCGCGCCGTCGATCGTCTTGCCGTTCAGCTCTTCCAGGCTTCCCCTGCCCACATAGACGACCGGCCCCTCCACGTCGCAGGTCGAGGTCCGAACGAGGTTCGGCCACATCGGCAGGATCGTGAGGCGGCCGCCCTTCGTTTCGAAGCGACCGGTCGCCTCCGGGTCGGGGACGGTGACCTTGAAGGGCTCGCGGACGATGTCCTGGTAACCGAGGGCACGGAACCGCTCCTCCGCGTAGTCCATCGCGCGACGTTCGCCCTCGGAGCCGGGGAACCGCCCGCCGAAGGCGTCCACCTCGCGGTACGTCCGGGCGATTTCGTCCGGAGACACCAAAGCGCGCAACTTCCGGTACTCGACGAGCGACTCCTCGTCGGTTTGGGCCCTGGACAGGGCGGCGAGGCACAGGCACGCCGCCCAACCGAACCGAAGGAGGGGGCGTCGCATACCCACCAATACGTCGCGCGCCTTCGGAATCCTGCCGCCCGGGGTCTCAGCCGTTCGCGAACGAGATCGCCTTCTCGAGGCCGTCGCGCAACAGCACTTCGACGCTGTCGGCGGCGCGAGCGACCGCGTCGCGGATGAGGGGACGCTCCTCGGGATCGAAGCGGCTCAGCACGTGGTCGATGGCGGGACCCTCGCACCCGATCCCGATGCGAAGGCGCGGGTACTCGGTGGTGCCCAGCTTCTCGATCACGGACTTGTGGCCGTTGTGCCCGCCCGCGCTACCCTTTGGACGCATCCTCACCTTGCCGGTGGGTAGGTCAAGGTCGTCGGCCACGACGAGGATTCGGTCGGGGGCGAGTTCATGGTCGCGAGCGTGGGCGACGACGGAACGTCCGCTCAGGTTCATGTAGGTGAGGGGTTTGAGCAACACGACGGGCGTTCCCTCGATCGCTCCCGACCCGCACAGGCCCGAATGCTTGCTGCGGTTCAGGGGGAGGCGGTGCCGCCTGGCCAGTTCTTCGACCACTTCGAAACCGACGTTGTGCCGCGTCCCGGCGTAGTTCGGGCCGGGATTGCCCAAGCCGACGATCAGCCACTCCGGCCGTGGTCCATCGGGCTTCCTACGACGAAAGAAGGTGCGACCTCCCCGGGTGCCCGGGCGCCGCCGGCGAGCGCTCGAGGCGAGCCGTCTCCTTCTTGGTCTTCGGCACGTCGGAAATCCCGGTCATCGGACTGAGCCTTCCGGACTGGAGCAGCCCGAGCAACAGCAACCCGAGGGCCACCCGGTAGACGGTGAAGGCGTAGACGCTGTGCCTCTGCAGGAACTTGAGGAGGAACCCGATCGCCCAGTATCCGCTCACGAAGGCGGCTAGGGTCGCGACCAGGACGGGGGTTCGCTCGGGACCGAGCAGAACGTCCTTATGCTCCTTCAGGGCCAGGACCGCCGCCGCCAAGATGGAGGGGACGGACAACAGGAACGAAAAGCGGGCGGCGGTCGAGCGGTCCAGCCCGGAGAACAGACCGCCGGTGATGGTCGAACCGCTGCGCGACGCGCCCGGCACGAGCGCGAGGGCTTGCCAGAAGCCGATCAGCAACCCGTCCCATACGGTGACCCTCTCCATCCCGCGCTTGCGCGCACCCACCTTTTCGGCAAGGGCCATCAGGAGGCCAAGGCCGATCAGGGTCCAGGCAATGATCTGGAGCGAGCGCCACTCGTTCTCGATCCGGTTCTTGAACATCAGTCCGAGAACCACGATCGGGAGGGTGCCGATGAAGATGCCCCAACCGAGCTTGGCGTCCTGCTCCTTGGCCGCCGCGCCGCCCGCAAGGCCGCGCAGCCAGGCCACTAAGATGCGGGCGAGGTCTTTCCAGAAGAAGATCAGGACGGCGAGCAGCGTTCCGAGCTGGATGACGGCGGTGAAGGCCGCGCCGGGGTCGGCCCATCCGAAGAGGGCGGGGACGATGCGCACGTGCGCGGTGCTGCTGATCGGCAGGAACTCGGTGAGTCCCTGCACGATCCCGATCAAAACGGCTTCTACGATTCCCACATGGGCACCTCGGGCGTTTCAACCCCGAGAGCGCCCAGCGCCAAGAAGCGGATGCGCGGCGCGGCCAAGCCGTCCCCGTAGGGACTGGCCGATTTCGACATCGCTTCGTAGGCCGCCGGATCCTCCATGAGGCGAATCGCCTCTTGCACGATCAGGTCCTTGTCGGTGCCGACGAGTTTGGCGTTGCCTC
The DNA here is from genome assembly GCA_026129685.1 of Fimbriimonadaceae bacterium. GTDB lineage: Bacteria > Armatimonadota > Fimbriimonadia > Fimbriimonadales > Fimbriimonadaceae > UBA2387. The sequence continues at coordinate 296,496 of JAHCHO010000005.1, read as the reverse complement.
GTTCGACGCCTTCGGGCCGCTCGGTGGTCTCCCGCAGAACCAGCACCGGAATGCCGAACGCGGGCGCCTCCTCTTGTACCCCACCGGAGTCGGTGAGGATGAGGGTGGCGCGCTGGATCAGCTTGACGAAGCGGGCGTATTCGGGCGGCTCGATCAGCCGGACCCGCGGATGGCCGCCGAGGACCGACTCGAGGGTCTCGCGGACGATCGGGTTGCGGTGCATGGCGACCACCATCACCGCGTCCTCGTAGCGGTCCACGAGAATGCGACAGGCCTGGGCGATCCGCTTCTGCGGTTCGCCCCAGTTTTCGCGCCGGTGGGTCGTCACGAGGAACACGCGGCCCTGGTGGTCGGGGAGCCAGTCCTGAGGCACTTGTTCGGCGATGCGCAGGACGGCGTCGATGCCGGTGTTGCCGGTGACGAACACGCTCTCCGTGGGGTGTCCCTCACGGATGAGGTTCTCCTTGGCCCAGTGGGTCGGCGGGTAGTGCTGGCCGGAGACGAGGGCGGTGGCGCGCCGGTAGAACTCCTCGGGGAAGGGATCGTCGATGGTCGGGGTTCGCAGGCCGGCCTCGATGTGACCGAAGGGGATGCGGTGGTAGAAGGCGGCGAGGGAGGCGACGAAGGTGGTGGCGGTGTCGCCCTGGGCCAGAAGGAAGTCGGGCTTGCGCTCTTTGAAGGTCCGTTCGAGGCCGTCGAGGGCGCGCGAGGTCACTTCGGAGAGGGTTTGCCCGACGCGCATGATGTCGAGGTCCACGTCCGGCCGGATGCCGAAGGCGTGGAGGGCCTGGTCGAGCATCTCGCGGTGCTGGCCCGTGGCGATCAGCATCGGTTCGCAGACGTCGCGGTACTTCTGGAGTTCGAGAACGACGGGAGCGGTCTTGATCGTGTCGGGACGGGTGCCGACGACGCAGGCAACGATCGGTTTAGCCAAAGTATTTCACCACCAGCAGGAGCACCCCGCTCAACGCGAGCGCGGCCAGATACAGCACCCACACCGCTTGGCGTTGGGACAGCCCCTTGCGCAGGAGCGTGTGGTGCAGGTGACGCTTGTCCGCCTGGGTGATCGGCGATCCGCTGCGCAGACGGCGAACGACCACGAAGAACGCGTCGAAAATCTGGACTCCGAAGACAAATATCGGTATGAAAATCGCGACGGCCGTAGCGGTTTTCATCGCTCCGACGATGCTGATGCACGCGAGGAGGAAACCGAGGAGCTGCGCCCCTCCGGTCCCCATGAAAATCTTGGCCGGGTTGTAGTTGTGGCGAAGGAATCCGATCGCGGAGCCGGCGATCGCCGCGGCGACGAGGGCGACGCGCGGTTGTTCGCCGATCACGAACTTCTCCGGCCCGAGCGGTCCTTGGTAGTGCTGCCGAAACTCCAGCATCTGGAGGACCTCTTGGGTCGCCACGACGGAGAGGGTGGCGCCGGCGATCGCGGCGATGCCGGCGGTCAGGCCGTCGATGCCGTCGATCGTGTCCATGGTCTTGGTCACGACGAAGATGTAGATCGCGGTGATGGGGACGGCCCAGACCCCGAAGGGGATCCAGCGCTCCGCGTAGCCGATGCCCCCGACCCGAACCGCGCCCCCCGGTCCCTGAAAGAACTGGATCGCGACGGCGAAGGCCAGCACGATCAGGAGCTGCTTGAGGGCGCTGAACTGGTAGAGGTCGTCGAGGGCGCCCATCACCACGATGCCCGCGCCCACGAGGAGCAACCCGATCAGATAGACGGGATAGGGATTGATGGGATAGGCGAAGGGCAGGACGATCAGCAAGGCGGCCGCGATCCCCGCGTAAATCGCGAGCCCGCCCCAGCGGGGGGTGGGTTCGGTGTGCACGCGCCGATCGTCCCGCTTCGGATCGTCCACCGCTCCCTTTCGGATCGCCACCTTTCGGACGAAGGGGGTCAACAGGTAGGTGACGGCGAGGGCGATCACGCCCGCGAAAAGCGGGGCGCGGAATCCCTGCAACACTTTGCCGCTCGCGTCGGCGAGCCAGAAGAGTCCGAACGTCACGCGGTTCCCACGATACCGGACGTCCGTCCGTCCGTACGCGTTGCTCGGTCCCGACGTCTTTCGCGCGGTCCTTGCCAAACGAGGTGAATTCGCATAGAATGGAAGGGCCCCGGCAGGCGAGCGATGGCGGATTCCTCGGACAACGATTTCACCGGACTTCCACCCGCGTTGGCGCAGTTCGCGCAGACGCAGGGGATTTCCGTGAGTTCGGTCCGTCGCCCCAGCCCGCCTCCGTTGCCCTCGGAGCGTTCGATGCGTTTTTCGAATCCCCTTCCCACCGTCATCATGCTGCTGTCCGTCGCGGCGGCCTACCTCCTGTTCGGCAAGACGCTCGAGGCCGATCCGGGGGGGTCGGCGCTGCGGATGGCGGGAACGGTGGTGCTGGGTTCGCTTATCGCGTCGACCATCCGGATCGCCGCACAGTGGGAGAAGGCGCTGGTCTTTCGGCTTGGCAAGTACCACGCGGTGAAGGGTCCCGGGCCGTTCTTCGTCATCCCGGTTTTCGACAACGTTCGGCTGGTGGACACGCGGATCGTGACGCTCGACATCCCCCGCCAGCAGGCGATCACGAAGGATAACGTTCCCGTCTCGATCGACGGCGTCATCTTCATGCGGGTGAACAACCCCGCCGACGCGGTGATCCGGGTCCAGGACTATCGGCACGCCATCCGCCAGTACGCGCAGACGGCGTTGCGCGACGTGATCGGCAACATGAGCCTGGACGAAATTCTGAACGAACGGGAGATCATCGGCGAGCGAATCCAGGCGATGGTCGAGACGGAAACGGACGGATGGGGACTCGAAGTCGCGGCCATCCGGATTCAGGACATCGAGTTGCCAGAGGACCTCAAGCGCGTCATGGCCCGGCAGGCCTCGGCCGAGCGCGAGAAGCGGGCGAACATCACGAAGTCGGAAGGCGACCGGGAGGCGGCGGCGAACCTCGCGGCCGCGGCCCACACGATGCTGGCCTCGCCCGGTGCGCTCCAACTGCGAACGTTGCAGACGCTGGACGGCCTCGGGTCCTCGGCCTCCAACACGGTGGTGATGGCGATCCCGGTCGAAGTGATCGACGCGATGCGGGCCGTCCCGCAACTCGCGAAGGCTTTCGGCGACGCCAAAGCGCTCGAGCCGGGATCGGCGGTGCCGGCGGTGGCGGTCGGCGAAAAGGCCGCGGAAGCCGGCTAGCGAATCTTCGGACGCATCGGGAGCGAACATCCGGGTACAAGGATGCGTAGCAACGCTTGGCGAAAGTGTTGAGTCCTTGGACCGGCTAACGATGAACCTCAACGGTAAGGTGTGGAGCGCCATGGCTCCCAAGTTCGCGTTCTTCCGTCTCGCGTCGGTTCTGGTCGCGGGTGCGTCCGGCGTCCTCGCGTCCGCTCAGGACACGCTTTCGCTCGAGGAAGCCCTGAAACTGGCCCGCCAGAACAACGGCACCATTCAGGCGGCCGCCCTCGACGTGCAAGCGGCGCGCAGCCGGGTGAACCAGGCGCGCGCGGGGTTTCTTCCCACCGTCACCCCCGACGCGGGTTACACCTACCGTAACCAGGAGGTGCAGACGGGGCTTCGCTCGACGTTCAAGACCGACGACTTCACCACCGGCATCCAGGCGAACTGGCGGCTTCTGGACGCGGGCCAACGGCAGTTCGGGTTCCTCTCCAGCCGCGCCAGTTTCCGGGCCCAGGAGCTGAACAGCCTCCAGACGTTGCGCAGCACGCTCGTGCGCGTTCATGAGGCGTACTTCGAAGTGTTGCGCTCCCGCAAGCTGAGGGACGTCGCCCAGTCCACGGTGAAACGAGCCCAAACCACCCTCGATCAGGTGGTGCGGCGCATCCAGGTCCGCGATCTCGCCGAAAAGGAAGAGCTTCAGGCACGGGCCGACCTCTTGAACGCGGAGGTCGGCCTGCTCAACACGGAGAACGGGGTGAACAATGCGGAGGCCACCTTGCGCGCCCTGATCGCCTGGCCCGAGGATCGGCCCCTGCCGTCGTTGGAGGACGTCTCCACGCCGATCGCCGCCGATCCGGCCCCGCTTGGCCAAGCGCTGGCGGCGGGCCTCGCCGAGCGCCCCGATCTCCAGGCGCGCGCGCTTCAGATCGAGGCGACCGACTTCAGCTTCAAGAGAGCCCTGCGCGAATCCGGCGTCACTTGGACGGTGGACGCCAACTACGAGAAGCGCTTTGGTCCGACGGTGCAACAAACCACGAACCTAACCGCCCTCGTCTCCGTTCCGCTGTACGACGGGAATCGCTCGAAGGAGGCGGCCCGGGAGATACGTCTCAGCCGCGACGCCTCGGAGCGCGACTTGGAGCAGGCCCGACGCACGGCAAGCGCCGAGATCGAGTCGGCCTACAAGGCGTACACGCAGGCGGTGCGCCGACTCAAGGCCTCGGACCTTGCTTTCCAGGCGGCCAAGCTCAACTACGAGGCCGCCGACGGGAGCTTCCGAAAGGGCGCGTCCGACCTGCTGGCGGTTCTGACCGCCCAGGTGAGCCTCGTGACGGCGGAATCGAACCACATCGAAGCGATCTACGACACGTACGTTTCCGAAATCCGGCTCCGTCTGGCGACGGGCAGGCCGATCCCGGGCGAATAGACACTCTATGAACAAGGCGATCGTTGGCATCATCGGCGTGGCCGTCGTGGGCGGCATCGGCTGGGCCGTCCTCAAGATGAGAGGCGGCGAGGGCGAGGCCGAAATCGAGTACCGGTATGCACCGGTGGCCAAGGCCGAGTTGATTCGGTCCAACAACGCCCCGGGAGTGCTCAAGGCGCTCACCCAGGTGGACGTCAAGTCGAAGGCGGGCGGCATCGTGACGAAGCTTGCGGTCGACGAGGGGACCCGCGTGAAGGCGGGCGACCTGATCGCGGTCATCGACCCTCGGGACACCCAGGCGCTGTACGATCAAGCCGCCGCCGACGTCCGTTCCGCCACGTCCCGCGCGACGGCCGCCCGCCAGAACTTGAACCTGACGGAGGCGAACGTCGACAACGATATCCAGAACGCGGAAGCCGCCTTGGAGGCCGCTGGTCTCCGGCTCCAACGGGCCCAGCTGGAGTACGCCACGAAACCGGCGGTCTCCGAGGCCGGGGTGGCGACCGCCCGGGCGGCGCTCGAATCGGCGAGCGCCTCCCAGCGTCGATTCCACGACGTCACTGCCCCCCAGATGCGGCGCGACGCGGACGGGGCGCTCAACCGCACGAAATCCGAACTCGACACCGCCCAAGCCGAGTTCGAACGCCAGCAGGACCTTCTGAAGTCGGGTTACGTCTCCGGGGCGGCGGTGGACCGCGCCCGTTCGCAACTGGAAGCGGCGAGGTCCGCCTATTCGACGGCGCGGCAGAAACTCGACACCCTCGAGGCCGAGATTCGCGCGCTGGCGGAGGCGGAGCGGCTGAGCGTGCTCCGCGCCCAAGCGGCCCTCCGGGAGGCGGAGGCCAACAAGAGCCAGGTGCCGATTTCGGAGAAGAGCCTGCAAGAGGCCAAGCGCGCCGTCACCCAGGCCGAGATCGCTTTGAAGCGCGCGAAGGACGCGAAGATTCAAGCCTCGTTGCGGCGCGAAGAGATCGCCCAGGCGGAGGCGGGTTCGGTGCGCAGCAAAGTGTCGCTCGACAACGCGAAGGTCCAACTGGATTCGACGACGGTGGTCGCCCCGCGCGACGGCGTCGTGACGATGAAGTACATCGAGGAGGGCACGATCATCCCGGCGGGCACTTCGACCTTCGCCCAGGGGACGAGCATCGCCCAGATCAGCGACGTCACGACGATGTTCGTCGAGTGCGCGGTGGACGAAGCCGATATTTCGCAGGTCCGGCAGGGCCAGAACGTTCGCATCACGCTCGAGGCGTTTCCGGGCAAGCCCATCATGGGCAAAGTGGAACGGGTGAACCCGGCGGCGGAGACCGCGAACAACATCACCGCCGTCAAGGTCCGCGTCAAGGTCCTGCCGACGGACAAGGTGGCGCTGATGCCGGGGCTGAACGCCAACTGCGAGTTCATCACGCTTTCGAAGCCCGACGTGATCATGATTCCCGGCCAGGCCATCCTGCGCGAGGAGGGAAAGTCGTACGTTCGGATCAAGACCGCCGACCCGAAGAAGCCCGAGAAGCGCGAGGTCAAGCTCGGTGAAACGGGCAACGACGGGGTCGAGGTGCTCGAAGGGCTGAAGGTGGGCGAGGAGATCGTGATCGCCGAGATCAACCTGACGGAAATGAAGGAGCGCCAGCAACGGATGCAAGAGGCGATGCAGGGCGGCGGTCTTACCGGCAACCGGCCCGCCGGACCCAACAACCGTTCGGCGGCGGGTCTGGGCGCGAGCGGCCAAGGCGGCGCGGGCGGCGGCGCCGGTCGCGGCGGTGGGGCGGGCGGAGGCGGACGTTGAGGCCCTGGGACAGCTTCGAGAGCGCGCTGCGGGCGATCGTCGCCAACAAATTGCGATCGTTCCTCACGATGCTCGGCGTCGTGATCGGCGTCGGATCGGTTATCGCGATGATCGGCATCGGCGAGGGCACGAAGAAGAAGTCGATCGAGAACCTCGAGATCATGGGCTCCAACCTGCTCACCGTCTTCCCGAACTGGCGGCGCGGCGGGATGAGCATGGGTTCCGACGCGGGCATGACCCTGCGGGACAGCGACGTCGAGATGCTCAAGCGCGAGGTGCCCCTGATCAAGAACATCACGGGGACGGTGCGCCAGGGGGTGATGGCGAAGCACGGCAACAAGACCCACTCGACCTCGGTGTTCGGCGCGCTGCCGATCGTGAAGGACATCCGCAACCTCAACAAGATGCTGGAAGGCGGTTGGTACACGGACGAGGACGAGGTTTTCTCGGCGCAGAAGGCGGTCATCGGCTACCAGGTCTGGCAAGAGCTGTACGACGGCAACAACGCGGTCGGCACCAACATCCGCCTGAAGAACCAGAACTTCGAGGTCGTCGGGGTCGTGGACTTCAAGGGCGGTTCGGGCATGTGGAACCCGGACGACCAAATCTACATCCCGCTTTCGACGGCGAAGACCCGCCTGATGGGCAAGACCAACCTGGACATGATCCAGATCCAGGCGACCCATACCGACCTGATGATCCTCACCCAGGGGCAGGTCGAGGACACCCTGATGAAGACGCGCGGTTCGGCGATGGGCGAGCCGCTCTTCCGGGTCATGAACCAGGGCGAGGCGATCGAGCAGATCGAGACCCAAACCCGCCTCCTGAGCATCCTGCTCGCGGGGATCGCGTCCGTCTCCCTTCTGGTCGGAGGCATCGGCATTATGAACATCATGCTCGTGTCGGTCACCGAACGCACCCGTGAGATCGGCCTGCGCAAGGCCATCGGCGCGAAGCGCGGCAGCATCCTCTCGCAGTTCCTGCTGGAGAGCGTCGTGATGTGCCTGGTCGGCGGGGTGCTGGGCATCGCCCTGGGATGGACGAGCGTGATCGCCATATCGAAAGCCCTACAAGTCCCGCCGGAGGTCCACACGCCTGCCATTATCACCGCGTTCGGCTTTTCCGCCATGGTGGGCATCTTCTTCGGCCTCTATCCCGCCATGCGGGCGAGTCGTTTGCAGCCGATGGTGGCGTTGAGGTCCGAGTGAAACCGATTCTCGAAGTCGAAGGTCTTTCCAAGGATTACGTGATGGGCGACATGGTCGTCCACGCGTTGCGCGACGTTTCGATAACGATCCACGAGGGCGAGTTCCTCGCCATCATGGGACCGTCGGGCTCGGGCAAGTCCACTTTCATGAACCTGCTCGGGTGCCTGGACCGGCCGACGGCGGGCAAGTTCGTGCTGGCGGGCCGCAACGTGGCGGGCCTGGACGACAACCAGCTCGCGGAGATTCGGAACAAGTACATCGGTTTCGTGTTTCAGCAGTTCAACCTGTTGCCGCGCACGTCGGCCCTGAAGAACGTCGAGTTGCCCCTCATCTACGCCGGTTCGCGGAACCGGCACGCCCAGGCGATGGCGGCGATCGAGAAGGTCGGGCTCGCCCAGCGCGCGCACCACAAGCCGAACGAGATGTCGGGCGGCCAGCAACAGCGGGTGGCGATCGCGCGGGCGATCGTGAACGACCCGATGGTGATCTTCGCCGACGAGCCGACGGGCAACCTCGACTCGCGCACCTCCGAAGAGATTATGGCCCTGTTCCAGGAGTTGAACCGGCAGGGCAAGACGATCGTACTGGTCACGCACGAGGACGATATCGCTCATCACTGCAAGCGCAGCGTCCGGTTCCGGGACGGCCGGGTGGTGTTCGACGAGGTGATCGAGAACCCGATCGACGCCCGCGACAAGTTGAGCCAGATGCCCGACCTCGAGGCCGTGGAGTACGTGCCGTCGGGGGCGAGGAAGAAGAGCGTGGCCGCCGACGCCCCCGCCTAGGCCAGACGGCGAACCCGCGCCTGTTCGAGCATCAAGAACTCGCTGAGGTTCTCGGCGGTGATCATGCCGAGGAGTCTCCGCTCGACCATCACGAGGATCGGCGACCGATCGCCCTGGGTGAACATCTCCATCACCGCGTCGAGGGGCGCGTCGGGCAGAACGGTCCGGTATTCGCGTCGCATCAGCCCGGCGACGTAGGCGGCGGGTCCTTCGGTCGTCAGTCCTCGCACAATGTCGTCCCGGGCCAGCAACCCTTGCACGTCGCCTTCCCAGACGACCGGGAAATCGTGTTGCGAGCCCTCGAGCAGATAGCCGGACGCGGTCGCCAAGGACGCGCCGCTGGGGATCGTGCGGAACTGGGTCATCATTGCGTCGAGCGCACGCCGGTTCGAGACCAGCGAAAACCCGACGGACGACGCCACTTCCTGTCCGGCGCCGAGGAACACGAACACCGCGATCAGCATGAGGCCGGCGTGCGGCAACAGCAGCCCGGCGAGGAAGATCACGAACGCCAACGCTTGGCCGATCCCGCCCGCGATCCGGGTCGCCTTGGCGGGGTCCATGCGCATCGCGAGAAGCGACCGGAGGATGCGGCCGCCGTCCATTGGGAACGCGGGGATCATGTTGAAGGCGAAGAGCAGCAGATTCGCCTCGAGCAGGGCGGTCAGCAACCCTTGCTCCTGCATGTCGGTCCCCAGGCTCGGCATAGGATGCCGCAGAGCCAGAAGGATCGGGAACAGGATGCCCGCGATGACGAGGTTGACCGCCGGGCCGGCGACGGTGATCCAGAACTCCTGGCGCGCGTTGGGCCGTCCGGTGAGCATGGCGATTCCGCCGATCGGATAGAGGGTGATGTCCTTGATGCCGATTCCGAAGCGCTTCGCGGTCAGGGCGTGGCCCAGTTCGTGCAGCAGCACGCAGAAGAAGATCGCGGGCACCAGCAAGAGGGCGAAGCGCCCCTCGGAACCCCGGCTGGGCCAGCCGAGCCAGACCAGGAACAGCAGGAACGTGAAGTGAATCCGAATCGGGATACCCGAGACGGTGGCGACACGGAACGACCAGGGTGAGCTATCTCTTCGCGCCATTCGCTTCTTACGGCATACGTCGCGACCCAGGCGAACGATGCGCGGACCAGGCCAAAGGATCGTCGGCAAGGACCCTCCGAAGGGTACTCCAAACTTCCTCCGGCGCGATGCCGGCGAGGCCCGCCGGGTTGTAGTGACAGAGTTCGGCCTGCCCGTACGGGCAACACCGCTGGGGGCGGGTGATCGCGTACATGGAGACGGCGGGAACGCCAAGGGCGGCGGCCAAGTGGCTGACGCCGGTGTCGCCGGCGACGGTCGCCTGGGCTATGGAGACCAGGGACACGAGTTGCTTGACGTCGGTTCGGCCCCGGAAGTCGATGACCCTCTGCCGAGACGGGTTGGAAGTTGTGCGCAGGACCTCGTCCAAGGCGTTCTCCTGCTTTCCGCCGACGAACACCGGCGAATAGCCCTCCTCCGCCAAGCGTTCGGCGACGAACGCGAAGGAGGCGGCGGGCCACCGCTTGGTCTCCCACCCGGCGCCGGCGTTGAGCACGACCATGCGCGAGGCGTCGAGGCCCGGGGTCGCGTTCAGGGTGTCGCGCAGGACGCCGGTGGTCGCGGGGTCGGGAGACAGGGCGAACTCGGCGACGTCCGCGATGCCGCCCGCCGCGCGGGCGACGTCCACGTACTGGTCCACCACATGGTAGGAACTGGGATCGGGGAGGATGCGCTCGGACACGAGCCACGATCCTTCGCGTTGCCAGTGGTAGCCCAGTTTCCGCTTGGCTCGGGCGCGAGCGACGACCCACGCGCTCTTGGCAAGACCCTGGAGATCGAGGGCCGCGTCGTACTCCTCCTCGAGCCGTGGCCAAGTCGAGGGCGCGAAGCCGGGTCGCACGGGAAGCACCCGATCCACCGTCCCGCAACACTCCACGAGACCCGCGAAACGCGGGTCCACGGCCCAGTCGATCACGGCGTCGGGGTAGCCCGCCTTGAGCGCCGCCGCCACCGGGAGGCCGCACACGACGTCCCCGAGCGACGAGAGCCGGGCGATCAAGAACCGGGGCACGCGCCCTCCAGCCACGAGAGAGCGGCGGCGACGACCTCGGACGGCGAGACGTCGCCGGGACGTTTCGAGGGGGCGCGCAGGGCGGTCCCTTGGTCCGTGTACGGGCGGAACTTCGCCGGGTTGGTGCGCCCAAACACGGAAACCACGGGCACCGAGTAGGCCGCCGCGATGTGCCCGGTGCCGGTATCCGCCGCGAGGTGCACGTCGGAAGCGGCGATCCAGGCCATCGACTCGCGGAGGCCGGTCTTGCCGATCCGGTCGAGCGTTCCGGGCGTCTCGATCGGCGGGTCCCCCGGGCCGCCCAACGCGACCACGGAGACGCCGTGGGCCAGGAGAGACTCGGCGACGGTCCGCCACTGCGAGATCGGGTACCGCTTGTCCTCTTCGCTGGAGCCGACCGACAGGGTCGCGACCGGGCCGGCCGGGCGTTCTTCGGCGACCCGTCCACGCTCCTCGAACAACTCCGGCACGATCGGGCGCGTCACAAAGGGGTAGTCGCCCAGCTCGGCGAGCAGGGCCTGGTGACGCTCGACCCAGTGCTTCTTCCCTTGGGTCAGGTTCGACGGCCGCACCAACCGGCGCGCGAAGGCGTCGGTCGCGTCGACCGCGAGTCGACGCTTCGCCCCGGACAGGCGAACGGCGAGGGCCGTCTTGCTGTGCCCCTGGAAGTCGAGGGCGATATCGGGCCGATAGCGCCGCAGGCTCAGGTAGGTTCGAAGTTGGTCGCGCCAGGTAGCGGGCGACCACCGGGCCTCCTTCCACCGTCGGCGCGGACATTCCACGATATCGTCCACCAGCCGCGCGGTATCGAGGACGGGGACGCAGAAGGGTTCGACCGCCCACACGATCCGGGCGTTCGGGTGCTTGAGACGGATCGCGGTCACCGCGTGCGCCGCCATCACGCAGTCGCCGATCGCAGAGAAGCGGACGATCAGAAACGTCGGATCCCCGGCGGCGGGGTGGCGCGGGCCGGGGTCGCGCCGTCCGGGGAACGACTCCGTCATTCTAGAAACCCCCGCTTTCGGGCGGACTTCCAGCGATCGTGGAGCCACAGGTACTGCTCGGGATGGGCGCGGACGACGGCTTCCAGCGACCGGTTGATCGCCCGCATGATGCCCTCGGCAGGATTCGGCGCGTCGGCGTCGGGGGCGAGGGGGGGCTCGAAGATCAGCCGGTACCGTCCTGAACCCAAGCGCACCATGTAGAGCGGAATCACGGGCGCCCCGGTGCGCACGTGCAGGACGCCCGGCCCCATCACCGTCCCAACCGGCTTGCCGAAGAAGGGTACGAACACCTCGTCGTCGTTCTGGTCGGGCAGAATGCCCACCAGTTCGTTCGCTTTGAGTTTTCGGAGGATGTCGCGGGCGGCGCCACCCCGGGCGAGGAGTTCGACGCCGGACGCCCGGCGCAGTTCGGCCATCGCCTCGGTGATTTCGGGCTGGTTGGCGTCGCGGGCGACGACGGTCAGAGGGTATCCGCGCGCCGCGACGTAGTGCGCCGCGAGTTCCCAGTCTCCGAAGTGCCCTCCGATGAGAAGCGCGCCCTTGCCCTCGGCGCGCGCCTGGTCGACGTATTCGAGACCCTCGACTTCGACGACCGAGGCCATCACGTCTTCGGTGGTCCGGCGACTCACCCGGAAGAACTCGATCGCCCCGCGCCCGAAGTGCTCGAACATGCGCACGGCGATGGTCCGCCGCTCGTCGGCCGTCTTGTCCGGAAAAGCGAGTTCGAGGTTGGAGAGTGTGCGTTCCCGGTACTTGCGGGACAACCGGAATCCGAGGCGACCCAGGCGCTCGCCCCACCGCTCCGCCCGGTTCGGGGTCATGCGGAGCGCCCAACGTTGGAGCGCCCGGAAAGCAAGGGCGCCCAAGCGGGCCTCAAACCGTTTTCGTCGGGATTGCTGCGAGCCGATTGGAGATCCACCCCATGAACGCGTCTTCCGGGACGACGCGCGCGGTTCGGCGGGCGACCCAGACCTCGGAACCCGAGGGCAACGCCTCGCGCCGAAGCTTGACCCAGTCCTTTTCCGTCACGATCACGGGCCGACGGGCGCTCGCCGAACCCTCAAGATACCTTCCGGTCAGGGCCGCGTGGTCCGGGAGCGCCCGAACGTTGCCGACCTCGAGCCCCAACCCCCGCAGCGATGCGAGCAGGCGGTCCGGCCGCCCGATGGCGCACAGGACGTCCGCCTCGCGCCCAGCCGGCTCGACCGAACTCCCGCTCGCATCGCGAAGGCTGGTCTCGAACACCACCTCGAACTCGGGCGCCGGCAACACGAGGTCCGCCCGATCGAGCGAGGACCGAGGCTCGCGGTACGGACCGGCGGGAAGGCAGCGCGCGTTCTCCGGAGTCGGTTCGTCGAGCAGGATCGCCAGGTCCTTCCGGAGGGGCAGATGTTGAAATCCGTCGTCCAGCAAGAGGACGGAATCCGGGAAGCGTTCGTGGCACCGCGCCGCCGCCAAGACGCGGCGCCGACCGACGATCAGGGGCAGATCCGGGAAGGTCGCTCGGAAGAGCGCCGGCTCGTCGCCCCATTCGGCCGGGTCCAAGTCACCGTCCGGCGAGACGCTCGCCGCCTCGGATCGCGGCGCGCCATAGCCCGAGCACGAGACCACCACCGTCCGCCCCAGCCGGAGAAGGACCTCGACGAGGTGCATCGTCAGGGGCGTTTTTCCGCTCCCGCCGACGACCAGGTTGCCGACGCACAGGATGGGCGCATGGGGGGATGCGGCCTTCTTGAACCCCGAGCGGTAGGTCGCCAGGTAAGCCGACCAGCCGGCGGCATAGAGCCACGAAGCGGGGGTCAGAAGCGTCCGCGCGAGCGCCGCGCGCGGGTTCGATCCGAACCAGACCTCGCTCCAGTGCATGGCGCTCCCGCGTCGGCGCGATCCACGCTACTTGAGGCGGACGACTTCCCTTTCGGAGACCTTCTTGTACTCGTGGCCCTGGCTGTCCACGAAGGTGTCGCTCCTAGAGAAGTCCATCACGTCTCCGAAGGCGGACATCCAGCCCATGATCTTGGCCGGAACGCCCGCCACCATGGCGTAGGCGGGGACGTCTTTCGTGACGACCGCTCCGGCGGCGACGAACGCGCACTCGTGGAGGGTGACGCCGCACACGATGGTCGCGTTCGCTCCGATGCTGGAGCCTCGCTTGACCAGGGTCGTGTGGTAGTCGGCGCTGGTGTTCCTCGGGTACTCACACCTCGGGGTGAGCACGTTGGTGAACACCATGCTCGGCCCGCAGAAGACGTAGTCCTCAAGGATGACGCCCTCGTAGAGGGAGACGTTGTTCTGGACCTTGATGTAGTCGCCCATCACGACGTTGGGCATGACGACGCAGTTTTGGCCGATGATGCACTTCTTGCCGATTTTGGCTTTCGGCATGACGTGGGAGAAGTGCCAGATTTTGGTGCCTTCGCCGATTTCGGCGCCCTCGTCGACATAGGCGGATTCGTGAACGAAATAGTCGGGCATGTCGGTTCTCTTTCGCGGGGTTCGGCGGGCGAGTCTCAGCTCGCGGACGCCAGCACGCGCAGCACGTCCACCCCGCTTTGGCCGTCCGAGTTCGGCGTGTCGCCGGACGCGGCGCAATCCAGGAAGTGCTGCAATTCGAGGCGAAGGGGTTGGCCGTCGCCTTCGAAGACGACTTCCGACCCTTCGTCGACATTGTTCAGTTTGTCGTCGATCCGCTTGCGGTGGAGGGTCACCTGCTTCGAGGGTTCGTCGAACACGAGCATTCCCTCGGTTCCCACGATCACCAGATGCCGCCTCAACACCGGCCATAGCCACGAGGAGTGGATGTGCGCCTTGGCGCCCGACGGGAAGCTCATGTGGACGTAGGTGTCGTCCTCGACTCCCGGCGTCAGGGCCGCGAGGCCGGAGAGCGTGGACGAGGCGGGCGCCTCGCCGAGCAGGTACAAGGCGACGGCCACGTCGTGGACGCCCAGGCTCCAAAGGGCGTTTTCGGTGTCGCGAGCCTTGCCCAGGTTCAGTCGCTCCTGATGCAGACTGACGACCTTGCCGATCTTCCCTTCGCGGATGGCGCCCCGGATGAACTGGATCGCCGGCTGGTAGATCAGCAGGTGACCCACCATGAGGGTGACGCCCTTCTCCTTGGCCAGAGCGATAAGTTCTTCACCCTCCGCCACGTCGAGGGTCATCGGCTTCTCGACCAGGACGTGCTTGCCCGCCCGAATCGCGTCCTTGGCGATCGCATGGTGGGTGGAAGCCGGCGTCGCGACCGCGACCGCCTCGACGTCGGTCGCCAGCATCTCTCGGTAGTCGGCGAACACGGGCACGCCGTAGTCCTTGGCGCAAGCCTCGCGGACGCCGTCGTTGAGTTCGGCGACCGCCGCCAGCAACCCCATCTCATGAAGGGTTCGGACGTGATTCTTGCCGAAACGACCCGCGCCGATCACCGCGCACTTCAAAGGACCGTCACCTTGTCCTTGTTCGCGGCCAGGTTCTTCGTGGCGTTTCGCGTGTCGAAGATCGCGGGCGCGTGCTTCGCCACCAATTCGTAGTCCACGGTCGTGTGGTCGGTCGTAATGACGACCAAGTCTTGCTCGGCGAGCCGTTCGGGCGTGAGCGGGACGCTCGACATCTTGAGGTGCGTGTGGTAGACGTCGTCAAAGGACGGCACAAACGGGTCGTGGTAGGTCAGTTCCGCACCCGAGTCCATCAGCAGTTTCATGACGTCGAGGGCGGGCGACTCGCGCCAGTCGTCGATGTCCTTCTTGTAGGCGACCCCAAGCACGAGGATCTTGGAACCGTTGATGGACTTCTTGTACTTGTTGAGGACGCGCATCGCCTTGGAGCGGACGAACTCGGGCATCGATCGGTTGATCTCGCCCGCGAGCGCGATGAAGCGGGTGGTGAAGTTGTACTCGCGCGCCTTCCACTCAAGGTAGTGGGGGTCGAGCGGGATGCAGTGCCCGCCGACGCCGGGGCCGGGCATGAAGCGCATGATGCCGAACGGCTTCGTGTTGGCGGCCTCCAGCACTTCCCAGACATCGATCCCCATCCGGTCGCACAGCTTGAGCAGCTCGTTGACGAGGGCGATGTTGACCGCGCGGAAGGTGTTCTCGAAGACCTTCACCAGTTCGGCGGCTTTGGCGCTGGAAACGGGGACGACATAGTCGAGGGTGGCGCGGTAGAACGCGACGGCGACCTCGAGCGAGTTTGGTCCAACCCCGCCGACCACCTTGTTCGTGTTCTTGGTCGAGTAGCGCTGGTTGCCCGGATCGACTCGCTCGGGCGAGTGGGCGAGCCAGTAGTCCTCGTCAACCGTGAGGCCGGACTTGGCCAGGATCGGCAGCATGACCTCTTCGGTCGTGCCGGGGAACGTGGTGGACTCCAGGCTGATCAGCTGGCCTTTGCGGATCCGGGGCGCGAGTTGGGTGGTCACGCTTTCGATGAACTGCAGGTCCGGCGCGAGGTTCTTGTTCAGGGGGGTCGGGACCGCGATCACGATCGCGTCCAGTCCCGGGGTCACGTCGAAACCCACGACCGCCCGGAGCTTCCCGCTCTCGACGAGTTCCTTGAGCTCGGCGTCGTCCACGTCGCCGATGTAGTTTTCGCCACGGTTGACCATGTCGGCCCGTCGCGGGTTCTGCTCGATGCCGATGACCGAGAAGCCCATCTTGGCCTTTTCGACCGCGAAGGGCAGACCGACGTACCCGAGGCCGACGACGCCGACCTTGAGCGACCGATCGGCAATCTTGTCAAAAAACGCTTGTTGAAGAGACATAGACGCGAAACCGTTCCCACCGGAGTGGAGTTCAGATTGGGCTTCGCGCGTCACCGCGCCCGGCCCAAGAGAGGATACCTTGGGCCGACCTTACGCCGGACTGAACGGGACCATGACGTCGCTCAGAGCAGTCCTTTGCGCTTGAACACCCAAATCTCGCCCAGGGCGATGGCCACCATGGAGAGGAGGGCCAACGGGTACCCCCAGGGCGAGCGGAGCTCCGGCATGTGGACGAAGTTCATCCCGTAGATGCTGGAAACCAACGTCACCGACATGAGGATGGTCGCCGCCACCGTCAGCATCTTCATGACCTCGTTGAGCCGGTTCGAGATGACGTTGAGTCGGGTGTCGAGGATCGTGGCCAGCATGTCCCGGCTGAGGTCCACCGATTCGAGGATCCGGATCGTGTGATCGTACACGTCCTGGAAGTAAGGTTTAACCTCGGGGGGAACGAGGGTGACGTCGCGTCGCAAGAGGCTGTTGATCTCGTCGCGCAACGGCGACACGTGGCGCCGCACGTCCACCATCGTGCGCTTGAGGCGCAGGGTCTCGCGATGGCCGAGGCTGACGTTGGTGAAAACTTTCTGCTCCATCCGATCGAGGGCGTCCTGCATGCGGTCCATCGCCGGGAAGTAGTCGTCGACGACGGCATCCACGAGGGAGTGAAGGAGCATGGCCGCGGTGGGGGCGATCCGGTCGGGCCTTCGCTCGAACCGGTCGAACCAGGGCTTGAGCGCCTTGACCTCGTGCGAGGACACGGACAGCACGTAGCCCGCGCCGAGGAAGAAGCCCACCTCGCCGAACCGCCAGCGGTCGCCTTGCTCGAAGAGGATGGGGGCGCTGAGGAAGAGCCACTCATCTTCCACGAACAGGCTGGGGCGCTCGTGATCGTGAAGGGCGTCCTCGACGGCGACCGGGTGGTAGCCGAACCCCTCGGTGAGGAGGATGGTCGCCGCCTCGCGATCGTGGACCCGAAGGTGCGCCCACACGACTTCGTCGCGGGCGTTGCGGATGGCCTCCAGGGTGTCCTCGGCACCGAGGCGGCGGCAGGCCGCCCCGTCGTGACGCTGCAGGCCCGTCAGCACGTAGGGCGGAACCACGGACTCGGGGATGGCGGTCGGCTCGGCGCTCATGGCCCAATCTTGCCCGTTTGCTCGGCGCAATGCAACAAACTGGTCACGAATGGTCTCGTCGATGGACTTTGCGCGCTTCTTGGCGGAGAACGAGGTCTGCCTCGCCCGTCCGTTCCGCACCGACAAGCCCCGGGCGGGCCTTACGCTCGGGTTCGACGAGCACTGGCTGTTCGAGGAACTCGCGCTCGAGAGCACCGTCCGCTACTACCGCGATCCCGGGTACCGGGTTGCCGCGAACGTGGAGGCGAACAACCGAATCGACGGCGCGATCGGCCTTCGGCCGTTTGACGAGCGCCCGCCCAGGATCCCGCCACTTCGGATCGAGGAGGTGTTCGGGTGCCGCCAGGAGCTTCTCGAAGGAGGAACCCCCTGGCTCGAACCCACCCTCGGCACGGCCGAAGAACTGGCGGCCAAGTTGGACGAGGTCGAAGCCCTGAGCGACGACGCGCTCCTCGCCCTGGTGCTGAGCACCGGCGCGATCCTTGAATCCTCTCCGGGGAGTCGGGTGGCGTGGTCCCGTGGCCCGACCACGGTTGGAACATCGGCGCTGGGGACGACCGAGTTCCTCATGCTCCTTCTCGACGAGCCCGACCTGATGGGACGATTCTACGACGTGCTGGCGACCACCCTGATTCGGTACCACCGCGTTCTGGCCGCCGCCCAGGGCGCCGACGTGCGCGGGTTCGCCTGGTTGGACGACAACTGCGCCCTCCTTTCTCCCGACCTGTACGAGCGCTATGCCTATCCGGCGATGCGGCGCGTGTTCGAGGCGTTCTGCCCACGGGCCGATGACTATCGCTTCCAGCACTCCGATTCGGCGATGGAGCATCTGCTCCCGGTCCTTGCGCGATATGGCCTCCACGGGTGCAATTTCGGGCCGACCGTCGGGGTGGTGGCGATTCGGGCGGCGATGCCGCGCACGGTGATCCACGGGCAGCTCGCCCCCTTCACCCTCCGGAACGGCACGCGCGAGACGGTTCGGGCCGAGGTGCTTCGCGACTTCCGGGCGGTCGGATCGGACGGCGGGCTGGTGGTGACGACGGCGGGCTCGATCGCGGCAGGCACGCGCTTGGAGTCCCTCCGTTGGCTCATCGAGATCGTGGACGCCGATTGCCGCTACGGTTAGCGGACTCCTCGCGCTCGGCGAGCAAGGCCCGGGCCCGGGCCGCGAGTGCGCCGCCCGCCCCCAAGCACCGGTCGATCTCCTCTTCGAGACGCGAGGCGAAGGGATCGTCGGGGCCGGTCACCCGCCAGAGCGCGCTCAGCGCCCAGGCCCGCACGAACCGGTTGGACGACTCGAGGTAGGGCAGGAACGCGGCCCGCACCCTTTCCCTCCAATCGTCGGGCCACGCCATCCGCGCGGCGGCCTGCCCGGCCAGCAACGGCACCACCCAGGGTTCCTCGGGTCCGCCGAACGCCAGGATCGCTTTCCGGGCGGGGCCGAGGAGGTCGGGACGCGTTTCGGCCAGCGACTTGAACACCGCGAAGGCCACCGTCCTTCCGCCGGTGGTCGCGTCGCCGCTGAGTTCGACCACGGTTCCGAGCAACTCCGGTTGGGACGAGACTTCGGCCGCCAAGCGCCGGGCCTCGGCGGCGCTCGCTCCCGGCTCGAGGATGGCCGCGATCAGCCGGGCGCGTTCCATCACCTACCCAAAGGCCGCCGCCCGCTCGAGGAGACCGGCCAGGCCCTCCTCGCTCGGGTCGCGGGGCTTGCCGGGGTGGATGATCGCCACCGGACAGCCTTCCGCCGCTTCCACCAACTCGCGGAACGAGCCGGCGGTGGCGTCGGCAATGTAGGCCTGGTTGTTGGCGTTGTAGGCGAACATACGCTTGTTGATCGCAACGCACTCGTTGCAGGTCGTGCAACGGGGGGTCTCAATGTAGGGCTCGTCGGAACTCGGTTCGGTTGGGGATGGCGACTCGATCGGCGCGACTTTCGTCGGCTCGGCCGGGTCTTCCTCGACCTTCGGTGGAGTCCTCGGTTCGTGGGATCGCTCTTCCCACGCGCGCTCCCGCTCGGCGACGGCGGCGCGAACGTGCGAGTTCTCCACGCCGCCCAACTCTCGCAGGAGTCGCCACCGCTCCGCGCAGCGCGCCGCTTCCGCGATCAGCCGGCTCTCGACCACCGCGCGGTACAAGCGATCCTCATCGTCGATCAGAAACACGAACGGCAAGTGATCGGGGGGCCGGAACTCGGCATGGTCGAGGCAGTCCGACGCCGGCACCATGGCGGCGACCTCCTCGGCGGCCGGGACGGGCCAGAACGAGTCGGCAAAACGGCCGTCCAACGCCACCAGTTCGATCCAGCCGAAATCCGCTTCCCCCGACTTCCTTGCCAGGCCGGGTTCCTCGTACTCGAAGCGGTGGGGGACTCGATCCCGCTCGGGATGGGGGTTGTCGGCCACCGAAAACCTTGAGCGCCAGTCCGAGCCCGCCGTCGGGTCGTAGCAGTAGACGGGGAGCGCGCGCGCCTCGACCGCCGCCTCGGCCGCGAGGTAGGGCGCGACCTTCGGGGTGCCGGCTCCGCCCGAGTAGACGCAGATAAGGGCGGGGCCGGGCGAAGCCATCGCGCGGGCGAGTCGGTCGCGCATACGGTACAACCCGGAAGCGGTGGCTTGGACGACGAACACGTTCCCAAGCCGCAACGCGGCGAACGCCAGGTCGGCGACCCGTCGAAGTCCCTCCCCGCCTCGGCCAAGCAGGTCGTCGGTTTGCACGACGATCTTGATCGGAACGCCCGCCCCCAGCACGTCGAGGAGGGCCTCGGCCTCGTCGGCGGTCATGGCGGCGGCGCCGACCGCCACGAACGGGGTCGGGAAGCGCTCCTGGTCGGGGCCCTCCAGGCCACCGTGCCCGTAGGCGGCAAAAACGGGGTCGTGACGGTGCTCGTCGTAGCGCCCTTCCGACTCCAGTTCCGCCATCGCCATCGCCTTGCTCAGGACGACGGCCTCGTGCTCGCGCATCCGGACGGCCTGCAACGCCGCCTCCACCCGGTCGAACTCGAACTCGTGGGCCGCTTGGCCATTCGAGGCGGTGGCGTTCGTGAAGAAGCGCTGCCCCCGAATCGTCGCCAGCAGCCCCTCGATCCGATGCCGGCGCGCCTCGCTCACCGTGGTCGGCGTCGCGGACGATGCGACCACGCGCGACAGGGAGGCAAAATCGAAGGCCTCTTCGAAGGCGGTGCCGACGCTCGCGCGCAAAGCATCTGGGGCGCGGGCGGCCTCGGTGTGGACCAAGGCCGCGCGCAAGACGCCGTCGAGCCGAAAGGCGAGCCGTTCGGCGTCTTGGACGAACCGCCGCGTCTTGCCCGCTTCGGCCGTTCGCCAAAGGTGCCGCATCAGGCTCGTCGCCAGATCGGGGCCGGCATCGACCACCTCGCCGTCCGCGACAAGGCCCGCCTTGAGCGCACGAGCTGAAGACTGGAAGTCGGGGTCCTCAGACTCCTGGGCGGTGCGCTCGACCAGTTCGGTCAGTCGGCCGGCCTCTCTCGCCGCGACGCGACGGCGAACGGCCTCTTCGATCCGGCGGGCGTGGACGGCCAACTTCGCGCCGTCAGCGTTCGCGCCGACCTTGGCCGCCGTCGCGTCGATGACGTCGCTGAGGGATCTCACCGCTTCTTCCGTCCGGGACGCACCGACCAGCACGACCGGCAGATCATGGCGAAGGCCCGGCAGATCGTGGTAGCGCGCGAGGGCCACCGGCCGCATCCCTTCGGCGGTGGGCGACCCCTCCGGGCGCAGGCCGGAGAGGGCAAAGGCGACGAGGGGCGCACCGTCTCTCACGCCTCGCGTCCCTCTGGCCAGACCGTGAACTTGTCGAACTCGGCATCGAGGCCCTTGCCAATAAGCTCGGCCGTCCGGAGCCGGTCGTCGTGGCGGAGGTCCTCGTAGCACGGGACCGAGTCGTTCCGAAACAGGACGCCCACCGGAATCGGGTCGAGGGTGGACGCGATTTCGCGCGCGCGGTGGATGTTCGACGGGTCGTGCTTCTCCTGATTCTTGTACACGCGCGCAAGGTCCGGCCCCAGCCGAATCCCGTCCTCGTGATCGAGCATCAGCACCCGAGAGGGGTCTTGGAGCCATGGGTCCATCATCTTGGGCAGCCACTCGGGACAGCGCTGCACGATGCGGATGAACGAAAACCCGCGGTGATGGAAGGCCGCCGACACGATCTGGTACAGCACGTCCGGAATCCAGTCCACCGCCTGGGCCACGAAGGAGGCGTTCTGCACGCCAAGGGTGACGGTCAGCGGGTTCAGGGCTTCGAGCACCGCCCCTCCCGGGGTCGTGTTGCTCCGCAACCCGATCGGCGAGGTCGGCGAGGCTTGCTTCTTGGTAAGGCCGTAGATCTGGTTGTCGTGCAGCATCACGGTCATGTTCATGTTGTAGCGAATGGCGTGGATCCAGTGCGCCGCGCCGATGCTGCAGCAGTCGCCGTCGCCCATGTTCACGAACACGTCGAGGTCGGGTCGCGACATCCGAACTCCTTCCGCCAGGGGAAGGGCGCGTCCGTGGATCCCGTGGAACCCGTAGGTTCGCATGTAGTGCGGCAACCGGCTCGAACAGCCGATGCCGGAGACGAACACGGTCTTTTCCGGCCGCAAGCCCTCGTCGCGGCAGAGCCGTTGCACGGCGGCGAGGATCGCGTTGTCGCCGCATCCCGGGCACCATCGCGGGACGCCCTTCTGATAGTCCTCGAGTTCGTGGCGATCCGAATAGAGTTGGAGCAGACACTCCGTCGCGCCGGTCGTCATGGCTTGCCCACTTCCTGCAGTTTCTCCATCAGCACCCTGCGTATCGTGTTAGGCTTAATCGGTTGCCCTTTCACCTCGGTCCAGCATTCGATGTCGACGAGGTAGCGGGCGCGGAGGAGCATCGCCAACGCGGACAGCCGACGGTTCGATTCGTCGATCATCGCGTCGTTGGGGTCGTCGCTCCAGTTGCCTTCGATCGTCACAACCTTCTTGAACCCGGCCATCGCTTCCTTGATGCCGGGCGGCATCGGCTGAAGGAAGGTGAGGTGCATGGACGAGACCCGGTACCCGTTTTCCCGCATCGCGGCGACCGCTTCTTCGATCGCCCCCCGGGTGCTGCCCCAGCCGATCACGAGCAGATCGCCCGTCGGGTCGCCGAACAAGGGGGGTGGTTTCAGGGTCCTTTGGAGGCTCGCCAGTTTGAGGCTCCGCGCCCGAAGACCCTGGTGGTTGATATCGGGGTCGTAGGCGACGTGGCTCGCGGTGTCGTGGGCCAACCCGGTCACCGTGTGCATCCCGCCCGGTCTACCGGGGATCAACCGCTCCGCCAGGCCGGTCTCCGGGTCCCATTCGTAAGGCTTCGCGCCCTCCGGGACGGGACTCTGATCGAGCGGAGGCGCCAACCAGGACTCCTGGAACACCGGGCGCGGGAAGGGCTGTTGCGAGGACGACAGGTTCGCGTCGGACAGGATCACGACGACCATGTTGAAGGTCTCCGCGATTTTGCGGGCGGTGATCACGGCGTAGAAGCACTCCTCGATCGTGCTGGGAGCGATCACCACCTTCGGCGCGTCGCCGTGACTGCCGAAGATCGTGGTCAACAGGTCGCCCTGTTCCACCTTCGTCGGTTGCCCGGTGCTCGGCCCGCCCCTCTGGACGTTCACGACGACGAGGGGTATCTCGGCCATCACCGCCAGCCCGATGGCCTCCTGCTTCAGGGAGTAGCCGGGTCCGCTCGTGATCGTGAGCGCGCACTTGCCCGCGTAGGAGGCGCCGATGGCGAAGGCGCACGCCGCGATCTCGTCCTCGGCCTGGTGCACCACGCCTCCCACGCGGGCGAAGGCCTCGCTCAAGTAGTGCGACGCGGACGTGGCGGGGGTGATCGGGTACATCGCGCAGATCTCGATGCCGGAGGCGATGGTTCCCAAAGCGAGCGCGGTGTTCCCGTTCACAACGATCTGGGGGCGATCGCTGCGCGTGGCGGGAATCTCGAACTTGAAGTCGAGGTTCTCTTCGGCCCATGCGTAGCCCGCCTCAAGCAGAAGCACGTTGGTCCGGATCACCGATTCCGCCTTCTTGCCGAAGGTGATCGCGATCTGATCGCGGGCCAACCCAAGGTCGAGGCTGTACAGGCTGCAGAGCAGGCCCAGCGCGAACATGTTCTTGCCGCGGCGGGAGTCGCTCACGAGTTTGTGACACTCCCGCTCCATCGGGATTTCGGTCACCCGATAGCCGGCCGCGACCAGCCGGTCGTACGTTTCCTTGTAGGACGCGGCGACCCGCGGGTCTCGGTCTTCGCGCCACATGGATTCGAGGAGAATGCGGCAGTCCGGCTTCAGTTCCCTGGCCTGAACCCGTCCGAGCAGCACCTGTTCGTTGAAGGCCACGACGAGGTCCGATTCGTTCCCGCCGTTCGTGACCCGTCCCGCGCCGATGCGGATGCGGTTGCCGCTCGCCCCCGCAACGCTTCGCGCGGGCGGACGGATTTCCGCAGGGATGATCTCGACCGTCCAGACCCCGTTGCCCATCCGAGCGGCGATCGCCCCGAGGGACTGACCGCACCGCTGGGCCCCTTCTCCAGAGTCGCTGATGATCTCGATCACGTGCTCGGACAGACGCCGGACGGTCTTCCGGGGCTTGGTTTCGCGGGTCGCGGCTTTCGGTAACCTTGGAGTTGCGGCTTTGTCCATCGGGTGTCCTGCTCGTCGTCGGCTCGCTACGCCACCCGCACGCGGGCAAAGTTGCGTCGGCCACCGGGAATACCGAACTCGGTCTCGGCGGCGGCGTCCTCCTCGCTCGGGAGACCAAGATATCGTTTCATGCCGACGGCCGCCTTCCTGCCGGCGCCCATCGCTTCGATGACGGTGGCGGCACCGGTCACGATGTCGCCGCCCGCGAAGACGCCTGCGAGGGAGGTCGCGAGATCGGCGTCGGCCTCGAGGTACCCCCACCGGTTGAGACGAATCGAGGACGTCTGCCCGATGATCGGGTTCGCGTTCGTCCCGATCGCGTAGACCACCTCGTCCACCTCGAAGTCGAACTCGCTCCCGGCGACGGGGACCGGCCGCCGCCGTCCGGAGGCGTCCGGTTCCGCGAGTTCCATCCGCACGCAGCGCATGCCGCGCACGTTGCCCTGATCGTCCCCGAGGACCTCGACCGGGTTCGTGAGCCAGTGAAACTCGATTCCCTCCTGCTCGGCGTGGTGAATCTCCTCGGCCCGGGCGGGGGCTTCGGCGCGGGTCCGGCGGTAGACGCACGAGACCTTCTCCGCGCCGAGGCGCAGACAGACGCGCAAGGCGTCCATCGCGGTGTTCCCCGCACCGACCACCGCGACGTGCTTGCCGAGGGGGAGCGGCGTGTCCACGTTCGGAAAGTCGCGTGCCCGCATGAGGTTGCACCGGGTCAGCAACTCGTTGGCGGAGAGCACCCCGTTCAGCGAGTCCCCCGGTATCCCCAGCATGGTCGGGTACCCGGCCCCGGTTCCGACGAACACCGCGTGGAACCCGAGTTCCTCGATCATCTGCTCGATCGTGAACAGCCGACCCACGAGCGTGTTGCACTGGAACCGAACCCCGAGCTTCTTGAGGTTCTCGATCTCCGCGTCCACGACCGAGTTCGGCAGCCGGAAATCGGGAATCCCGTATCGAAGCACACCCCCCGGTTGGTGGAACGCCTCGAACACGGTCACCTCGCACCCCGCCTTCGCCATGTCGGCCGCGCAGGCCATTCCCGCCGGTCCCGAACCCACGACACCGACGCGGAATCCGTTCGGTTCGACGAGCGGGACGTTCACCCAGCCTTCGGCGATCGCGCGGTCGCCGACGAATCGCTCCAGGCGGCCGATCGCGACCGGGGCGAGCGATTCGCCGACGATACAGACGCCTTCGCACTGGTTTTCCTGCGGGCAGACCCGTCCGCAGACGGCGGGCAGGAGGTTGGTGTTCGCGATCGTGTCGTAGGCTCCGCGGTAGTCCTTGGCCCCCAGCTTTTGGATGAACGTCGGGATGTCGATGCCGACCGGGCACCCCTGGACGCACCTTGGCTCCGGACAGAACAGGCACCGCTCGGCTTCGAGGAGGGCCTCGGACTCGTCGTAGCCGCAGTTCACCTCTTCGAAGTTGGTCGCGCGCTCGACGGGGTCGAGTTCTCGAACCGGGGTGCGCTCCTGCGGGATGCTTCGGATCGTTCGCTTCTTCGCCATGGTCAGCCTCGGGCCCTGGGCAGATCGCTGACGACCTTCGCCCCCTCCGGAACCGTGCGCATCCGGCAGTCCTCGTTGAAGCGCTCCAAGGCGACCCGCTCCTCTTCCTTGTACCGGCGGAGCCGAACGAGCAAGTCGTCGAAGTCCACCTGGTGACCGTCGAAGTCGGGTCCGTCCACGCAAGCGAACTTGACCTTGTCGCCGATCTTGACGCGACACCCGCCGCACATTCCGGTGCCGTCCACCATGATCGGGTTCAGGCTCACCATCGTCTTGATGCCGAAAGGCCGGGTCGCGTCGGCGCACGCCTTCATCATGAGGGGAGGGCCGATGGCGACCACCTCCTCGATGTCGGCGTGGTCGGAGATCGCGCGCAGGACGCCCTGGCTGACGAACCCCTTCATTCCGGCGGAGCCGTCGTCCGTGCAGAGGATGAGTTCGTCGCAAACGGCTCGGAACTTGTCCTCCCAGAAGATCAGGTCGCGATTCCGGAATCCGAGCACGCCGATAACGTAGGCGCCCGCCTCTTTGAAGCCTCGCGCTTGAGGGAACACGGGCGCGACGCCGAGGCCGCCGCCGACGCAGACCACCTTCTTGGCGTGCCCGAGCGGACTCGGGATGCCCATCGGACCGGCGATGCCGTACAACTCGGCGCCGACGCGGCACGTCCGTTGCATCTCTTTCGTCGTCTTTCCGACGGCCTGGATGACCAGGGTGACGGTGCCCGCCTCGGCGTCGAAGTCTGCGATGGTGAGGGGAATGCGCTCGCCGTCCGCGTGGGACATCACGATCACGAACTGGCCGGGCCTCGCCGCGCGCGCCATCAGAGGATGGCACACCTCCAGCATGAAGGTGACGTCGGAGTAATCCTCGCGGGCGACGATGGAATAGCGGAAGTCGGTCACATGGGCCAATTGGTAACGCCTCCTGGAACGGCGGCGAGCGGCCCGAGCGGAGCCCAGACCGTCACGTCGTCGTGAAACGGTCGGCGGAGTTTGGAGCAAGGTTACCTAGGCGCGCCGACCCAATGGGCCATTGGGAGGAGCATGAGATCAACAAATCTGGCAAGCGCGGGCGATCGGTTGCACGGGTCGTAGTATCATCCGCCACCAGTCTCGGAATCGCCATGCAGAAGAACCGGCTCGAAGCGTTCAGCGACGGCGTCCTCGCGATTATCATCACGATCATGGTGCTCGAGATGCGGGTCCCGCACGACGGGTCGTGGACGGCCCTACGGCCGATCCTCCCGGTGTTCCTCAGTTACCTGATGAGCTTCGTCTACATCGGCATCTACTGGAACAACCACCACCACATGCTCCACATGGCGGGCCGCATCACGGGAGGCGTGCTTTGGGCGAACCTCCACCTGCTGTTCTGGCTGTCGCTCGTGCCCTTCGTGACGGGTTGGATGGGGGAGAACGGCTTCGGCACGGCGCCCGTCGCGGCGTACGGATTCGTGCTCCTGATGGCGGCGATCGCCTACTTCATCCTTCAGTGGACCATCGTGGCGGTGGAGGGACCCGATTCGCGCCTGGCGAGGGCGATCGGGCGTGACGTCAAGGGCAAGTTGTCGGTGCTTCTTTACCTCGCGGCGATCGGACTCGCGCTGCTCGAACGCTGGCTCGCCGTCGGCATTTACGCCCTCGTGGCCCTTATCTGGATCGTTCCCGACCGCCGGATCGAGGCGAGTTTCGGTTCCACTGCGCCCGACGGCCGCCCCTGAGCGACGGCCGTCGGGCGACCCTCGCTCAGTACATTTCCTTGTCGCCGTAGATCGTCTGGATGTAGGCGATCTGGCCAAGGTGGTAGGTGAAGTTCCAGCGGGGATAGCCCATCATCTCGACCATCGTGAAGTCCCGCCCGCCGTCGAACGGGAGCCACTTGGTCTCGGTGAGACGCTCGTCGCCGATGCCGGCGCACAGGGCGGCGAAGCTGTCGAACCTCGTCTGGAACTGCGCCTCGCAGTCGGCGACGGTCTTCCAGGCGCTTTCGACCTCCCTCATTTTGGCGATCGCCTCCTCGTTCCACTCCATCGGCTTGCCGGAGATGATGTCGGTGGCCCATTCGCAGGTCCAGGCGACTTCGCGCAGGATCGAAAGTGGGGTGCGGGCGGTCTCGGAGGGCGCCCAGTCGAGCTTGTCCTCCGGCACTTTGTGCGCGTAGCGAAACACTTCCTGGGCCGCCTCGCGGGTGGCGTCGACGATGTAGCGTTGATAGTTCATGGCGGATCGCTCCAGCGCCATGATATCACACGGAGGTAGAGTTATGTCTACCATTTGTGAGTCTTGTGGATTGGGGCTCGTCAGAGGGGGTTCAGGATGGGCAGGGCGTCGGCGAACCGGGAGAAGTCTCGATCCGCCGACAGCAGCCTCGAAACACCGTTCGCGAGGCAGATCGCCGCGATCCTCGCGTCGTGAACTCTCGGGCCGGAGACACGCCCTCGCTCCAGCAGGCCGGTCAGGATGGACAAGTAGCCGGGCCCTTCGCCGATGAGGCGCAGTCCCGGCGAAGCCGACCAGAACCCGATCTGCAGCACGGCGTCCCGAATCGGCGTCGGGGTCGCGAAGATCCTGGGGTTGCTGACGATCGCGAGAAACTCGTGGATGACGGGCCAGGGGATCGCCCATGGTTCTCGACCTTCGGCCAGAGACGCGACAGCCGAGACCGCCCGATCATGGAACGGGCAGTCGGGACGGTGCGCGTAGACGAGGATGTTCGTGTCGACCGCCGTCATGCCCCGCGTCCTTCGTAGATCAGGTCGCGAATGCCAGACCAGTCGGTCGGGTCCACGCCGGGCACGAGTCCGAGCGGCCCCTTGAAGGCGCCGTCCGCCAGTCGAAACGGCGCGTCGCGCGCGGGGCCAGGCTCGAGGTACCGGGCGAGGGCCTCCGCCACGACGGCGGTCAGGGTCGTGCCCCCGTCGAGCGCTCGCTGCTTGGCGTTCCGCAGCAGATCATCCGGGATGTTGATCGTTGCCTTCATTGCCGTATGCATTATGGGCGAGAATACGGCGCCATTGGGGACGGCTACCCATACGCCGCGCCGGCGCAACGCTTCCCGATTCGCTTGAGCTAGAATCCGCCCATGGCCTCTCCCGAAGTGACCCCCGAGCAGATCGCCGCGATGCAGCGCGCGTTCGACGCGGACCCCCGCAACCGCCAGGCGATGAACGCGGTCTGCACGACGCCCGTCTCGAAGGTCGCCCTATCGCGTCGGAAGCTCACCTGTACGCCGATGACGTTCAGCGTGCAACTTCCGGAGAACAAGATCACCTCGCAGAACGGGAGCGGACGTTGCTGGCTGTTCGCGGCCCTGAACACGCTCCGGGGCGTCGCCATCAAGAACATGAACCTGGGCGACGACTTCGAGATCTCCCAGAACCACACGATGTTTTGGGACAAGTTCGAGAAGGCGAACTACTTTCTCGAGTCCGTCCTCCAGACCCTCGACGAACCCACGGACGGGCGACTGATCGCGCATCTGTTCCAGGCGCCCATCCAGGACGGCGGCCAGTGGCACATGTTCACCAACCTCGTCGCCAAGCACGGCTTGGTCCCGAAGACGGTGATGCCCGAGACCGAAAGCAGTTCGAGCACCGGCCAGATGAACTGGCACGTCACGCTTCGTCTGCGCGAGTTCGGATGCCGTTTGCGCGAGGCGCACGCGAACGGCGCGTCCCTCGACGAACTGCGCGGCATGAAGCCCGCGATGCTGGAGACGGTGTACCGGATGCTGTGCATCCACCTCGGCGAACCCCCGACGGAGTTCGAGTGGCAGTGGCGCGACAAGGACAAGGCCTTCCATCGCGATGGGGTTCTCACCCCGCAGGAGTTCTATCGACGCCATATCGACGTGAACCTCGCCGACATGGTGTGCCTGATCCACTGCCCGCAGGCGAGCAAGCGGTTCGACGAGGTGTACACGATCAAGTTCCTTGGCAATGTGGTGGGCGGCGAGCCGATCAAGTACCTCAACGTGTCTCTCGACGTCATCAAGCAGGCGGCGATCCAGCAACTGCAGAACGGAGAGCCCGTCTGGTTCGGATGCGACGTGGGCAAGTACCTGGATCGCGACCTGGGTTGGATGGACGACGGCTTGTTCGACTTCGATCTGGTGTACGGATCGCGTTCGACGCTCGACAAGGCCTCTCGGCTCGACTACGGCGAGTCGCTCATGACCCATGCGATGGTGTTCACCGGGGTCGATCTCGGTGACGACGGGAAGCCCCGGAAGTGGCGGGTCGAGAACTCATGGGGCGAGAAGGGCGGCGACAAGGGCTTCTACGGCATGGCGGACACCTGGTTCGACCAGTTCCTGTACGAGGTGGTCGTCCATCGCCATTACCTACCGGAGGGGTGCGAAGCGCTCTTGGAGCGGGAGCCGATCGGCCTCGAGCCCTGGGATCCGATGGGGTCGCTTGCCATGGTTCCGTAGTCGTAACGTCGCCAACCTATACATACAATGGTGCGCGATTCGTGTATACTTGACCAATTGAGCGCACCCGCCCCGACTACTGTGAACCTGAAGGTCGCCGACGAAGTGTTCTTGGTCATGGCAGACCTGCATCGGAGGAATCCGGACCGTGAGGACTTTTCGGTTTCGGAAATCCTGAACCACGCCAGTCGCCTGAACCTGAGCGGCTCTCTACGACCAGGAGTGGCGGTGCACGTTCGGCAACACTGCGTAGCGAACCTGCCGCCCAATCCAGGCGCCTACCAGATGCTCTTCGCCACAGCAAAGGCCCGCCGGCGTCTCCTACTTCCGGGAGACGTCGTACATCCTCTGAGGGGCGGCAAGAAGTGGCCGAATCTGCATCAGGTCCCCTCCGAGCACCACGACCTCGTTCGGTGGGCCATTCAAAGGTACGAGCAACCCGGCCCCGAACCGGAGGCGTTCCAGGAATTGCTCGATCTCATCGGCTCAGGTAAGGGGCTCTGGCCCGAGGGTGTGGACAACTTCATCAACGGTATGCGGGACGGGTGGCGATGAGCCGCGTCTATTTCGACTCGAACCTGTTTCTATACGCCTTCGAAGAGCATGAGGAGTTCAGCCCGGTCGTGGCGACGGTCTGGAAGCGAATGCGCGCCAGGGGCGACGTACTCGTGGCTTCTGCGCTGACGTTTGGCGAAGTGATGGTCAGGCCCTTGGCCGGCGGGAACGACGTCCTCGCTCGGCGTTACGAACGCGCCTTTGCTTCGGCTCGGATCGAGATCGCGCCGTTCGATCTGGCGGGTGCGCGTCGGTTCGCCGAGATTCGCGCCGACAACTCCATCCGTCCTGCTGACGCTATCCACCTCGCCTGCGCAGCGATCGCGCGTTGCGACCTCTTCATCACAAACGACGATCGGCTGAGCCGGAAGAACGTGCCAGGCATCCAGTTCATCGTTCCGCTCTCCCGGGTTCCCTTCTAGCCCGGCAGCCAGATCGTGCGCTCAGGCCCCCCTCCGGCGCGCCGAGATTACTTCGGTGTTCATGCCCGCCCAGTGGAGCATTCCTCCGAATCGGCCGTGTTCCATCTTGATGCACTTGTCCACGACGACCCGTAGGCCCGCTTCCAGCGCACGGTCGGCGGCGGGCAGGTTGACGATACGGAGTTGCGTCCAGACCGCTTTCGCCCCGTTTCGAATCGCCTGCTCGACGATTGTGGGCACCTCGTGCGGCGGTCGAAACACGTCCACGATGTCCACCGGGAACGGGATGCTCTCCACGTTCGGGTAACACGGCTCCCCGAGGATCTCGGTCGCTTTGGGATGTACCGGCACGATTCGGTAGCCCTCGTCCTGCAGGTACGAGGCCACCATGTTGCTCGCTTTGGTGGTCTCGGTCGAAAGGCCGACGACGGCGATGGTCTTGGCTTCCGCCAGCAACGAACGGATCGCTTTGGTGTTCTGGTAGCGAGTTCGTTGCTCGGGGGTGAGCCGAGTGTTCAGGCTGATGTCGCAGGCCAACGCGGGTTCGGTCGCCACGGGGCCAGTATACGACGGTCAGGCGGGATGCGTCTTGAGCCAGGACAGGCCGAGGAGGTTGGCATCGGCGGTGACGAGGGGGCAGTTCTCGTGAAACGCAGTGGCGGCGATCAGCCGATCGAACGGATCGGCGTGCTCGAAAGGAAGCGTCCGAGCGAGCCGCGCGACTTCTGCGGTGAGGGGCAACAACGTCGTGGGCATGGCGTTCAGCCAGGCGTCGGTGCGGTCGGTCGCTCGCGGACCGGGTCCAAGCTTCCCCTTGTCGATCGCCGTCACGGCCTCGTAGAGGCTCAACGCGCAGATGACCACTTCAAGCTGGCGCGACATGATCTTGAGGGTCGCCGGTCGTATCCGATCTGGCTGAACTTGGGACCAGATCCACACGTGCGTATCGAGGATCACCACTTCCATTCGCTCCAGTCCGAGGGGTCGATGATCTGGATCAGGTCGCCGACAATCGTGGCCGTTCCCTCGAACTGACCGAAGCGTAAGGGTGGGCGCTCGCCATTGCCCAAGGGCGTCAACACCGCATAGGCCTTTCCGCGCTTGGTGATGCGGATCGCTTGACCGGTTCGGTGAACCTCCTCCAGAAGGCGCAACGCGTTGTGCTTGTACTCCGTCGCGGTGACCGTCTTCATATGGCCATTATAACATGGCCATATCTACTGGTCCGAGAGGGCCTGGTCAAGATCCCAGAGGAGGTCCTCGATCGTCTCGAGTCCGACCGACAGCCGAACCATCGCCGGAGTGACCCCTCCCGCGCGCATTTCGGCGTCGGACAGCTGCTGATGGGTTGTCGAAGCGGGATGGATGACGAGGCTCTTCGCGTCCCCGACGTTGGCCAGGTGGGAGAACAGTTGCAGGGACTCGATGAACCGCTTCCCGGCGGCGCGCTCGTCGCCCGTCGAGGCCTTGATCTCGAAGGACAGCACCGCCCCTGGTCCCTTCGGCATGAGTCGCCTTGCCCGATCGTGGTGCGGATGGCTTGGAAGGCCGGCGTAATGCACCCGCTCCACCTTGGGATGCCGCTCGAGGAATTCGGCGACCGCGAGCGCGTTCTGGACGTGGCGCTCCATCCGAAGCGACAAGGTTTCGAGACCCTGTAGCAAGAGGAACGCGTTCATCGGGGCTAGGCACGCGCCGGTATCGCGCAAGGTCTCCGCGCGCAACTTCATGAGGAACCCGTAGTGCCCGAAGGTGTCGTAGAATCGGAGTCCGTGGTACGACGGCGAGGGGTCGGCGATCGTCGGGTACGACGAGAAGTCGAAGTCGCCCGAGTCCACGACCACGCCCCCGATGCTGGTCCCGTGCCCGCCGATGAACTTGGTGGCCGAGTGGACGACGAGCGTCGCCCCCCACTCGATCGGTCGACATAGAAAGGGGGTGGCGAAGGTCGAGTCCACGATCAGCGGCAATCCCTTGCTCTTCGCCAGATCGGCCAGCCCTTCGAGGTCCGGGACGCTGTTCACGGGATTCCCGACGATTTCGACGAAAAGGGCCTTCGTTTTCGGCGTGATCGCGGATTCCCAGAGCGCGACGTCGTCGGGGCTCACGAACGTTACGTCCAGCGACAGCTTCTTGAGGGTATGGGCGAGGAGGGTCAGGCTTCCCCCGTACAGCTGGGTCGACGCCACCAGATGGTCTCCGGGTGAGCACAGGGTCATGAAGACGCCGAACTCCGCCGCCATCCCGCTCGCCGCCGCGACCGCTCCGGTTCCTCCCTCGAGCGACGCCATGCGCTCCTCGAGCACGGCCGTGGTCGGGTTGCTGATCCGCGAGTAGATGTTCCCGTACTGCTTGAGTTCAAAGAGGTGCGCGGCCTCGTCGGCGTCGGCGAACACGTAGGACGTCGTCTGGTAGATTGGCGCGGCCCGTGCCCCGACAAACGGGTCGGGAATCTGGCCGGCGTGAAGCATCCGGGTCTCGAAGCCGAACTTGTGCAAACCGTCCATGGTAGCTACACCCGAATGAAGGCGGACACGACCGGGTTCGCGCGCAGGGCGTCCAAGTCCTGGTCGCCCGGTCGCTGCGGCCGGTCGCGTTCACACGCCACGACGCACAGGAACCCCAGCGGCTGATCGCCGGTCGCCCGAAACTGGTGCCACGTCATCGGCGGGACATGGACCAAGTCGTGGACTCCGATCGCGGTGACGGTGTCCCCGACGAGGACGTGCCCGCCCCCGCGCACGACCATCACGGCGTGCCGATGATCGTGGCGCTCGAGCGTGGAGTGCCCGCCGGCGGCGATTTCGAAGTAGCGGAACTCGACGGGAAGATCGCCCTCGCCGCGAAAAAGGGTCTGCCGCGTGATGGCGCGGAAGTGACTGCCGCTCTCTTTGTAGGGCAGGACCTCGACCCCTTGCCACCGATATTCGCCGTTCTCGTGCCGGACCATTCGCTCGGAAGGGTACTCGAATACGAGCGATCTACAGAACGGCCGCTTCGGACCAAGACGCGGATTCCCAACTCGCCTCGGCGCATCCGTTCGGGCGGAAGGCCGCCGCGAGCGCGCCGTCAAGGTCGTCACTTACCGACAGGTCGAGGCGTTCGACCACGGTCAGAAAAGCGTTCACGGCCGCCGGGTCGAACTGCGTCCCCGACTTGTCTTGGATTTCGCGCACCGCGTCCGGGATCTCCCAAGCGGACTTGTACGGACGGGGGTGGGTCAGAGCGTCGAACACGTCGGCCACGGCGACGATGCGGCCGACCAAGGGTATCCGATCGCCCGAGAGCCCATCCGGATAGCCAAGCCCGTCCCAACGCTCGTGGTGGGTCCGGGCGATCTCCTCGGCGCATCGAAGCAGCTCCGCCGAACTGCCGCTCAGGATGTTCGCGCCGACGACCGCATGGCGGCGCATCGATTCTCGCTCCGCCGGAGTCAGGGCTCCCGGCTTGAGCAGGATGCCATCCGGTATGCCGATTTTGCCAAGATCGTGAAGGGGCGCCGCCGTTCGAAGCACCTCGGCCCGGTCTTTGGGCAACCCCATGGCCAAGGCGATCAGGGCCGCGAGGTTGCCGACCCGACGCGTGTGGGCGCCCGTATCGTCGTCGCGGTACTCGGCCGCGAGGGCAAGTCGTTGCAGGATTTCCCGCTGGGCCTGCTCCAGTTCGGCGGTTCGCTCGCGAACGCGCTCTTCTAGTCCCGCCTTTCGCCGCTCAAGCTCCTGATAGAGCAGTCGCGTGTGCAAGAGGTTGCGGGTGCGCAGATAGATCTCGTCGAGACTCGCGTACTTGCTGACGAAGTCCTTCGCGCCGGCGGTGAGTGCTCGCCGCTTCGCCTCGTTCGAATCGTCTCCGGTGAGGACGAGGATCGGCAGGTAGACGGAGTCTGGCAGATCGCCAAGAATTTGCTCCATGACTTCGTACCCGTCGTAGGGCATCATGTGCAGGTCCAGCAGGATGATGTCGGGGCAGAAGGCGATCGAGGTGGCAAGGGCCAATCGCGAGTCCGTGACGCTCTCGATCAAGAGGTTTGGATTCTGCTTGAGGGCTCTCCGTATCAGAAGGTGGTTGTCCTCATCGTCGTCGATGATTAGGATGCGCGCTTTGGCGTCGTGTGGTTGCGCTAGCAACGTCGTGCCTCCCATGCCCGGCGCGAACGCCGACTCCTTCGTTATAGACCGGTTTTCCACCGTTGCCAACCCTTGCCAGACGCTGTTTAGAATCTCCGTTCAGGTTGTTCAGGAACGCGGGATGTTCGGGAGGACGTCCTGGGTCAGGTCGTGCAAGGTTCGCTCGGCGTAGGCCCTTCCCCCTTCGCGCGGCCCGGGAAGTTCGGGGTCGAAGAACCTCGGCATCCTCCACTCGCCGGCGAACGGCTCGGGGACTCGATCGTCGTGCGGCTTCCTTGCCAGGGCCAGGCACGCGGCAACCCACATCCTGGGAACGTTGGTGATCCGGTAGCCGCCCCCGCCGACCGCGACGATCGGCCGCTCGAGGTCGCGGACTCGCTCGACCGCTCCCAGCCACTCTTGGACCGAGAGCCGCAACTGCCCAAGCGGATCGAGTTCGTGCGGGTCGCACCCCATCTGGAGCACGATCGCCTCCGGTTCGAAGCGTTCGAGCGCGCGCAGAATTCCTCGCTCAAAGGCGTCGAGCCACACGTCGCCGGTGGTTCCTGCGGCCAGCGGAACGTTCACGGACGTATGAGCCGGGCCGGCTTCGGTGACCCACCCCGTGCCGGGGTAGAAGTGGCTCCCCTCCTGGTGGATGCTGCAGGTGAGCACCGTGGGGTCCTCGTAGAACAGCCACTGAACGCCGTCCCCGTGGTGGAGATCGATGTCCACGTAGGCGACGCGCCCGAACCGCTCCCGCAGGATGGTGAGCGCGATCGCCGCATCGTTGAAGATGCAGAAGCCGCTCGCCCTGGCCCGATGGGCGTGGTGGAGACCTCCCGCCATCCCAAAGGCCAGCGGTGCCCCGTCCCGGACCCGTTTCGCCGCTTCGACGGTTCCGGCGCAGTAGGCGAGGGACGCCTCGTACATTCCGAGGAACGCGGGGTTGTCGAGCGACCCGAATCCGTAGCGCTGCTCGAACCCGCCTGGGACGGGCATCCCGCATCCGATCGTCTCGACGGCGGCGACGTACTCGGCGTCGTGGACCCTGAGGACGTCCTCTCGTTCGCCCAGGCCGGGGTCGAGGACCTCGGTGCCTCCCATCGCGGTCAGCAGTCGCACCGTCCGTTCGAGGCGCTCCGGCTTGAGGGGATGGTGCGGCCCGAAGTCGTACTCGAGCATGCGCGGATGGTAGAAGAAGTTGGGGACCACGGGGATGGGGTCAGGATACCGTCGCGCAAGTCCTAAAACCGATCGCCCAAACGCGACAAGGCAGGAGGAAGTGGTTGGACTTCCTCCTGCGAACTCGGCGAACGAGCCTTACGGCTCGCGGAGTTACTTGCGGCGCCGTCGGAGCATCGCCGCGCCGAGGCCGGCGCCGAGAGCGATGATCGAAGCGGGTTCGGGAACCGGGTTGATGTCGCCCGGGGTGATCTTGAAGTCGCTGGGGAGAGGCCCGCCGCTCGAACCGCCGCCGTCCACACCGGACAGCGCGGAACCATCGGCCGCCACTTCAAAGGCGACCTTGTTGCCGTCGCCGAGGACGACGTACGCGTCGGCCGAGTTGTTCGCGCCGAACGCACCGAAGTCCACGCCGCCGAACTCGGCACCGTAGGTGAGCGCGCCGGACGTGCCGTCGCCGAAGCCGACCGCGTCGTCGATCGCCGACCAGAAGGTGGCGTCGATGTTGCCGTCAAGGTTCGTATCGATGCTGTTGCCGATCTGGCCCTGGAAGTTCTGGACGACGAGGTAGGTGCTCGTGCCCGTATTGAGGGAGAAGGCCATGCCCGACTCGACGGTCGTGCTGGCGCTGGCGCCGGCACTCATGTCGTGGGTCATGTTCTGCAGGAGCAGAAGGCCGTTGTCGCCCGCCGAGATGTTGTCGAGCGAGAGCGCGCCGGTGATCGTGCCGGCCTCCGCTCCCGAGCCCGAGATCTCGAGGATGGTCAGATTCGAGAGATTCTGACCGGCCGAGGCCTTGAGTTCGACGAACTGCCAGTTCGAGTTGTCGATCCGGCCGCTGTCGCGGACGAGCTCGCTGAAGTTGACTTGGGACTGGGCCGAGGCGAGAGACGTGGCGCCCAACGCCGCCGACCATGCGTAAAACCTAACCGAGTTCATGTTGTAACCTCCCAACCGAGGGGTTGTGAATATCCTCAAACCGCGCTCTACTTGCGCCTTCTCTGTGAAGCGGGCCCAACCTTTCCAACCATTGCCCGGCGACACGACGCGCGTATTACGCTCAAGGGGATTCTATCACGCTTTGCCCGTGCTGTCAAGGCGAACCCGAAAAAAGTCGTTGCTTTCTTCCGCCGCCTCGCCAAGTCCGGACGAGAACGCGATACGAACCTCCCGAGACTCATCATACACCGGCAATCCCCGATATGCCGGTCCGAACGGCCAAAACCTTCATCGGTTTTCCACCGATCGTCAGCGGGACAGCCGCAGGCCGAGTTCGGCCCACTGCTGAGGGTCGATCACGCTCGGCGCGTCCATCATCGGATCGTAGCCCTGGGCGACCTTTGGGAACGCGATAACCTCTCGGATGTTGTCCTCGCCGAGCAGCAACATCACCAGCCGGTCGATCCCCGGGGCGATCCCGCCGTGCGGCGGGGCCCCGTACTGGAAGGCCTCGAGCATGTGGCCGAACCGGTCCTTCTGGGTGGCCTCGTCGATCCCCAACATCGTGAAGATCCGCGCCTGCACGTCGGGGCGGTGAATACGGATCGAACCGGACGCCCACTCCATCCCGTTGCAGACCACGTCGTAACAGTCGGCGCGGACGCGTCCCGGGTCGCTCTCGAAGAACACCATGTCCGCCGTCTTCGGCGCGGTGAAGGGATGGTGCGACGGCGTCCAGGACCGGGATTCGGGACTCCACTCGAAGAGCGGGAAGTCGAGGACCCAGGCGAATTTGAGCGCCCGGGGATCCCGAAGCCCGCATCGTCGGCCGACCTCGTTGCGCAGGCGGGCCAGCACGTTGTTCCCGACCATGTAGGCGTCCGCGACGAAGCAGAGCAGGTCCCCTGGTTCGGCGGCCGAACGGGCGAGGATCGCTTCGAGCTCGTCCGGCCCGAAGAACTTCGCGATCGAGCCGCGCACGGCCAGCCCGCGCGGCGAGACGTACGGGGATTCCCCCGCTTCGTCCGCGGTGACGACGGCCAGCGAGGCCATTCCCTTCGCCCCAAACTCCTTGCAGAACTCCTCGAGCTGACCAATCTCCTTGCGCGAAAGGTTCGCGCCGCCGGGGTACCGAATCCCTCGAACCCTTCCGCCCGCCTCGACGGTGGCGCGGAACACGCCGAAGCCGGACTCCCCGACCGCGTCGGTCACGTCGAACAGCGGCAGGCCGAAGCGGAGGTCGGGCTTGTCGCACCCGTAGAGGTCCACCGACTCGTCGTAGGTGAGCCTGGCGAACGGCTGGACCGGGGCGAGGTCCAGGCCGAACTCCTCGATCAACTCGTTCACGACCTTCAGGGTGAGGGTCTCCATCAGCCGCAAGATGTCCTCCTGCTCCACGAACGACATTTCAAGGTCGAGTTGCGTGAACTCGGGCTGGCGGTCGGCCCGCTGGCTTTCGTCGCGGAAACACTTGGCGATCTGGTAGTACCGTTCGATGCCGCCGACCATCAGCAGTTGCTTGTACTGCTGCGGACTCTGCGGCAGCGCGTAAAAGTGGCCCGGCTCCAAGCGGTAGGGCACCAGATAGTCGCGAGCTCCTTCCGGCGTGCTCTTGGTGATGATCGGGGTTTCCACCTCGACGAACCCTTCGCCGGCGAGGAAGTCGCGGATTTTGCGCAGGGCCGCCGCGCGGAGCGCCAGTTTCCGGTACATGCTCGGGCGACGCAGGTCGAGGTAGCGGTATTTGATCCGCAACTCCTCGTTGACGGACCGCATCTGCTCTTCGTCGCTCACGGGAAACGGGAGGGGCTTGGAAGGACCCAGGACCGAGTACGAGCGGACCTCGACCTCGACCTCGCCGGTCGGCAGTTTCGGATTCGCGGCCTCCGGCGCCCGGGCGCGCACAAAGCCGGTGACGCTCAAGCACGTTTCGGCGCGGACGTCCTCGAGGTTCGGGAAGACGCTGGGGTTGAACACGAGTTGGATCAGCCCCGTCCGGTCGCGCAGATCGACGAAGCACAGCCCCCCGAGGTCGCGCACCTTGTGCGCCCATCCGTTCAGGGTGACCTCGCGCCCTACGTCGGCCATGCGCAGGGTGCCATTGTCGCGATCGCGCTTGACGAAGCTCATTGGAGGCACCGAGGATACCTGCCCGAACCCAAGGGACCTACCGGGCTCCCGAAGCAAGAAGCGCGAGCGACCGCTCGAGGTACAGGTCGCTTCCATCCGGCCCGAATTCGATCGGCAGGACGATGTCCGGCGCGACCCCCTTGCCCTCAAGGCGCACGCCGTCCGCGATCACGTCCACCATCGGGATCTCCAGGAACGCCCAGTCGGCGATCCGGTAGGGCGTCGTGCCGAGGACGTGCCCCGCCGTCGTCGCCCCGAGCAGGGTCGCCCGTTTCGATCGCTTCAGCACGAACGCCAGCACCTCCTTTGCGGAGCGCGACCCGCCGTTGATGATCGTCACGAGGGGCTTGCCGTACCCGAAGGACTGCTTCATGCCCGGGGCGCCCTCGGCGAACTTCCACTCGAGTTGGACGTCGGGCCGGAAGAACGGGTCGGCGAACCCCTCGGGCCGTCCTCCAAACCCGTCCCGCAGATCGAGAACGAAGCCGTCGGTGTCCGCGAGTTTGCCCGCGATCAACCCGTGCAGGGCCGTTCGAAACCGGTCGTTGGCCATCGTCCAAAGGTGGACGTAGCCGAAGCGCTTGCCGTCGCGCTCGATCACCCGGGCGCTTTCACGGGTTGCGTCCAAGAACATGTCGAGCGGGGTCTGGGTTTCGACCCGGGTCTTGGCCCGCCGCGTCTCGCCTCCGCGACGGTACGACAGTTCGACCGACTCCCCCTCGAGCCCCGCCAGGGAGGACACCGGGGTGAACGGCTTGCCGTTGACGGTCAGGATCAGGTCTCCCGGGCGCAACCCCGCCTCCATCGCGGGCGTTCCGTCCAGGACCATCTGCACGGTGTAGCCGTCACCCCCCTTTCGGAACCAGGCGCCAACGTGGGGGATCGTCGCCGATCCACCCGCCAAGTTGTCCATGAGCGCGTAGCCCTGATCCTCTGGCGTCAGAAGGGCGAAGTGCGAGTCGCCGAACTCGACGATCATGGCGTTCACCGCATCCGCGAACTCGCGGCGGCTTTTCGCGGTTTTCGCGCGGGGTCCGTACTTGCCTAGCAACGACTCCATCCGGTCTTTGCGAGACTCGCGCGCGAAGTACCGCCGGCGGATCGAGCGGGCGCAGTCGTCCCAGACCTTGCCGAAGTCGTCGGCTTGGGGCGAGGCGAGCAAGGCGAGGGTCAGAAAGGCGACGGAGGTGGACATGGTGGGGACGGCTGACGGGTGGCTCCTCGCAGAATACGCGACACATCGTCCGCGGAATTCCCCCGGGGTTCAGACGGGAAACCGGACGAAGAACGTCGCGCCCACGCCGACCTCGCCCTCGGCCCAGACGTCGCCGCCCATCCGGGCGATCGCGCGCCGGACCGTCGCGAGGCCGATGCCGGTTCCGGCGTGGGTCTCGTCCCGATGGAGGCGCTCGAACGGTCGGAACAGCCGGTCCACATAGCGCATGTCGAACCCGATCCCGTTGTCGGCGATCGCCACGACGTTGCCCCCAAGGTCGGGGCGGGCGCGCACCGTCACGAGCGGGCCGGGGCGCCCCACCGTGAACTTCCAGGCGTTGTCGAGCAGATTCGTCAGGACCAACTCGGCCAGCCGCTGGTCGCCCGTGCACGAGAGCCCGGCGTCGAAGACCACGTCGGGGCAATGGTGCGGGTGCGCCACCCAGAGGTCTTCCGCGATCCGCTGGGCCATCGCGGAGAGGTCGATGCTCGTCGTTTCGAGTTCGGCTTGGGAGACGCGCGAAAGGACCAGGAGTCCTTCCAGCAATCGGTTCAGGTTGTCGGTCGCCCGCACGATGCGCGCCACCGCGTCTTTGCCGTCGACCCCCAACTGGGGGGCCCAGTCGTCTTCCAGCACCCTGGCGAACCCCATGATCGAGCGGATGGGCGCGCGCAGGTCGTGCGACAGGCTGTAGCTGAAGGACCGAAGCTCGTCGTTCGCGGCCTCCAGATGCGCGGTGCGCTCGGCGACACGCTCCTCCAGCTCTGCGTTCAGGCGCCGGAGTTCGGCGGTGGTTCGGGCGTGCCGGACGGACAGCAGGAGCAACTCCGAAAGACCGGCGAACGCGAAGATGTCTTCGGCCGCCACTTCCACCGGACGCTGCTTCCAGATCAGGCGCAAGGCTCCCCGCAACTCGCCGCGGGTCGAAAACGGGATGGCCGCCCAAGAGAGGATGCCGCCCTCTTCGAAGAAGGCCCGTTCGCGCTCCGCTTCCGCCGGGAGTTCGTCCGGGCTGCGGAACAGCACGGGGCCCGAGTGCTCCGAGAGATGACGCCAGAGCCACGGAATGTCCGCCGGGGTCACGCGCTCTCCGCACGGGGTCCAGGGCTGGCCCCACGACCACTCGGCCAGGACGGTCGCGGTCTGGTCGGTGACCTCATAGATGGAGGCTTGGTCCGCCCCCAGGAAGCGCACCAACGCTCCCAGGGAGGCCGACGCGGCTTCCGGCATTTCTTCGGGCGGTGTGGTAAGGACGCGCAGGGAGATCGAGGAAACCAGGCGTTCGCACTCCAGCCGGAAGGCGAGACCGAGTTCGCTTCGCTTCTGGGCGTCGATGTTGACGTGCGTCCCGGTCGCGCGCACCGGGCTTCCGTCGGCGTCTCGTTCGACGATCTTGCCCCGTGAGAGCACCCACTGGTAGGCGCCGTCCCCCCGCTTCAGGCGCATCTCCACCTCGAAGAGCGGCAGGACTCCCCGGAC
Organism: Fimbriimonadaceae bacterium; assembly: GCA_026129685.1. Classification (GTDB taxonomy): domain Bacteria; phylum Armatimonadota; class Fimbriimonadia; order Fimbriimonadales; family Fimbriimonadaceae; genus UBA2387. Next base: position 254,485 of record JAHCHO010000005.1, on the reverse strand, counting down.
GTGCGCGGACCACGTTTCGCTCGCCTTGTCGTAATCGTCGGGGTGGACCAAAGCCCGCCAATCGGATTCGTCGGCGACGCGATCCAAGGTCGGAAGGCCGAGCGCGCGCGCCCATCGCTCGTTGCGGTAGATGGAGCCCTCTCCGACGCGCCAGTCCCACACTCCCAGTTCGCCGCCCCAGACGGCCAAGTCAAGCCAGTCTCGACTTGCGCTCACCTCCGCCTGCGTCCGCTTTTCCTCCGTGATGTCGCGCAGGGCGCCGACCAACCGCTCGGGCTTCCCGTCGTCGTCGTAGAGAATCTGAACGTGCGCGGACAGCTGCCGGACCGACCCGTCGCGCCGGACGATGCGGTAGTGCGCGTGCCAGACGGGACTCTGCGCCTCGTAGGCGGCCTCAAGGCTCGCGTCGAGCCGATCGTGGTCGTCCGGGTGGATGTGCCGGTACCACCAGTCCTTGTCGATGGAGACTTCCTCCCCAAAAAGGGCGGACATGGCCTCGTTGTGCCACAGGACCCGACGCTTGACGTCCCAGTCGTACAGGCCGTCTTGGGTACTCAGGGCGAGGTACCGGAGTCGTTCGTCGAGGCGTTCGACGCGGGCGGCGTTGTGCCGTTTGGACATTGTCGTTCGGTGGCGGCACGGTGGTGTGCGAATCAATCGGTTCGCCGCCCGACCGACCGATTCCTTTGCGGCTCGCGAGCGAGCGGTAGACTTGGCGAGGCCGGCGCGGGAACGAGCCGCCCGCCGCGCGGCGTTTCCCGAGTATCGGCGTCAAGGTATGAAGCTCCGCAAATCCACCCAAATCGCCATCGGATTCGTCGCCATCGTCGCCGGGGTGTATTTCGGCTACCACAAGTGGGCGGACGCCCAGGCGTTCGCGACGAAACTCGATCCGATTCTGCCGAAGAAGGTCAACATCATCGGCATCGCGCCGGGGCAGAACTACCAGATCATCGTGGCGAACCAGGTCGCCGCCCTCACTTACGGCGAAACCGCCAGCTTCGAGGCGCCGAACAAGGACACCGACACCGGCGAGACGGGCGGCCGCAAGCGCGTTCCGATCCGAGAGCTCATCCTCTCCCTGCAGGGCGATCGGGATGCGTTTACCAAGCTCCTCATGAAGATGAACGACCTTCAGGAGGAGACGCTGCCCCCGCCCGACCGCATCTGGGACGCCGCCGACATCCGAAAGGCCCTCGAGGGCGACGCGACGATGGCCGATCGTCTGACCCGCGCCCTGAACGTCACCTTCGACGGCCAGCCCCTTCGCCAACTCGACCGAAACGCGCTGTTCGATGGCATCGTGATCCGCACCCCGGTCACGATGAAGGTCATCGCGGGCGGCAAGGAGACCGAACTGGTCGGCTACGTGCGGCAACCCTATCGCCCCGGCATCCTGCGGACCCTCGAAAAGCAGATCGAAGAGAAGGGCGACCTGAACGACGGCGTGCTCGGCGGCTACTACCGCGAACTCGCCCAACCGATCTGGGACGGCGAGCAGAAGGGCGAGAACGTGCGGGGACAGCTCGAAAGCCGGATCGCCCCTCGTGAGTTGAAGCAACTCGAGGCGGGACCGCGACGGATCATCGAAAGCGCGGAGTTCGTCATCAACGAGGACCATTTGCGGGGAGCCTCGTACGAAGAGGTGCCCGGGGCGGGCAACGACCGCCGGTTCAACCTGCGCCTCGACTTGACCGAGGAAGGTCGTTTGCGCTTGTGGCAGTACAGCCGCAAGCCCGGCAAGCTCGGCTCCCAGCTCCTCCTCGTCGTGGACGGAATCCCGATCGCCGCCCCGCAAGTGGACACCGAGTTGTCCGGCGGGCAAGTCACAATAAAGGGGTTGCCCGACGAGACGCTCGTCAAGGACGCGGTCGACCTGATCGCGCGTCTGAAAGGGCAAGGCTGAAAGCGACGGAAGCTATGACCGGTAACTTTGTGCGCGCAACGTGGACGCTCCTGGCGGGCGCCCTCCTCGTCGGATGCGGATCGGGCGGGGGCGGCAACTACAAGCCTCGCCCCGAGGCGAAGGTCGCCCCCGCCACCGTCGCCCCCGGCGACGAGGCGTCCCTCTTCCCCTTCAAGGTTGGCAACAAGTGGGTCTTCGAGGTCGAGGGCGAGACCTTGACCACCCAGGCCAAGGCGATGACGCGGTCCAGCGTGACGTTCCAGGTCACGGGGATCGTGGACGGGCCGAACGGCAAGGACGCCACGATCAAGGTCACCACGGAGGCGCAGAACGGGGAAAAGCGTTCCACGAACCAGAAGTGGCGGGTAAACGACAAGGGCATCTTCCAGCTCTTGGCCGGGGTCAACGAGATTCCCTTCAACCCTCCGCAACCGATTTTGCCGTTCCCGGCCGAGAAGGGCAAGCGCGTTCAGTACAAGGGAACCGGCGCGGTCGCCACCAAAGCGGCGGGAACCCTGTCTGGCTATACCGAGGTATTGGGTCCACAGGAGGTGGACACGGGCGGTGGTCGCTTGTCCGCGATCGCCTGCCAGATGGCCGGGGACTGGTCCGGCCCGGACGACAAGGGCAAAACGGTGAAGGGCAAGTTCGGCTACATGGTGTGGTTCGCCCCGAAGATCGGTCCCGTCCGCATTCGCACCGAACTCGCCACCGAGGGTGCGTCGGCGTACCAAACGCTGAGGCTGAAGGAGCACAAACTGCAATGAGGAACTCCCGGACTCTCCTGGTCCTGATCGCCGTTCTCGGTCTAAGCACGTTCGGTTGCCAGCCCTCCGCACCGAAGGACGCGGCCAACGCGCCCACCGAAGCCCCGGCCAGCGCGGGCGAGACCAAGCCGAACGAAGCGACGTCGGAGGCGCCCAAGCCGGATCTGGCCGCCCTCCCCGCCGATCTCAAGCACGCCGGCTACGACTACTACGGCCTCGGCAACCCGAAGCAGGTCGAACTCGAGATCGTGAGCGGCACCAACGTGCACACGGGAACCCAGACCACGACGCTCGAGAAGATCGAGAACGGCAAGGCGTCCTTCCACGTCGATCGCACCGGCGGCATCGCAATGCTCGGGAGCGGCGACTATTCGCTTGAAAAAGACGGGGTCTACGCCGTCGGTTCCTCGCTCGGCACGGTTTCACGCTCGATCGAACTCCCCGCCGACCTCGCCCCCGGCAAGACCTGGACGGTGGACTTCAAGCTGGAAGCCTCGGGGAGCGACCTGAAGTACAAGGCCACCATGAAGGCGGTCGCGATCGAGAAGGTCAAGACCAAGTCCGGGACCTATGACGCGATTCGGATCGAGTCATCCGGACCCGGAACCCACAACGGCAAGCCGATCAAGATGGCCATGAAAGGCTGGTACGCGAAGGGCGAGGGCGCGGTCAAGATGGAGATGTCCATCACGGACGAGAAGGGCCAGACCAACTCGACCACCATCGAACGGGTGAAGTAACCATGATCGCCGTCCTCGTCGCCTGCTCCCTCGCCCTCGCTCCCCCCGCCGAGGACTTCTTCCCCTTGGTCCCGGGGACCGTGTGGCACTACCAGATCAGCGGCCAGGGCGGCGGCTATCCGTCTCGCGACGTGGTTGGCAAGGCCGTCGAGTTCGGCGGCAAGTCGGCCGTTCCGATCGAGTCTTCCACGGGCCCTCCCACCTACTATCGGGTCGAGGGCGACACGGTCTACCTGGTGGGATACTCGCCCAAGCGGCCGCTCGAATCTCCGATTCCGATTCTCAAGATCACCGACCGCGCGGAGAAGTGGGACTACTACGGTGTGACCGACTTCATGGGCGCCGCCGCCCCGCTGACGATGAAGGCGCGCAGCCAAAAGGGGCGCAAGCGCAAGATTCTCGGCAAAGAGGTCGAGACGTGGGAGTCGAGCTACGAGGGGACTCTGATGCACCGTCCGCCGGACGTGGACGGACCGGGAACCGCCACCGTCGTCAAGCAATCCGCCGTCTACGCGCGCGGCATCGGACTGGTGGAAATGACCAACGAGGGCAAGGTCGGCAAGAACTCCAGCAAGTACACCATGCGCCTCGTGCAGTTTGAGCCCGGCAAACCGGACGCCCCGTGACCGCCATCCGCCTCCTCCCGGTTCTCGGTTGGGTCGCCGCCGTGGTCGTCCTCGTGGGTTGCGATCCCTCGGAACCCGTCGAGCCCGCCCCGTCCGGAAAGCTGATCGAGGCCGACCAAGGATTCGACCCGGCCGCTCTGCCCTACACGAACGCCGAACTCGTCATCGAAGGCATCCCCCTGCCCGTCGAAGTCAGCCGCGAGACCGACGGCGACAACGTCGTGTTCAACCTGGTGGCGCACGGCCAGGTCCTCGATTCCGAGACGTACGCGGTTCGAAGCGACCCCGAAGGTCGGCCGGAGGCGTTCTCGTTCGTGTCCACGAACGATCTGCGGTTCGACCCCCCGATCGAACTCCTCCGCTTCCCGATGCGGGTGGGCGCCAAGGTTCCGGAATGGAAGGGACAGGTGCGGGAGGGGGACCAACCCTACAACGCGTGGGCGGCGCTTCAAACGAAAGAGGAAACCACCAACCTCCCCGCGCCGTACTCCGAAACGTTGCGCGTCGACGTCGAACTCGTCATGGAAACCCGCCCGGAGGCGACGAAGCGAGAACTGACGTTCTGGTTCGTCGCCGGTAAGGGCATCGTCAAGCGGCAGCTTGGCCCGATCTACGCGCGCCAGCCGGCGGAGCCACGCTAGGCCGATGTCGCCGTTCGCCTTCGGGGCCGACCTTCAGAAAGAGCGGGAGCGCGCCCGTCGCCACGGACTGGACCTCGGACTCATCGCCGCCACCATGGTCCTGTTGCTGGTGGGCCTGATGGCGCTCTACAGCGTCGGGTACCAGCGCACCGACTCCCGGTTCGGCCGCCAAGTGCTGAACCTTCTCGTCGGGATGGTGCCGTTCTCGATCTTCGCCTTTGTGAGGCCGCACACCTGGCGCAAAGCGGCCCACACCCTTTACGGCCTGAACCTCGTGTTCCTCGTGGCGGTGCTGTTGGTCGGCACCAACGTGAACGGCGCTCGACGGTGGATCGAACTCGGGCCGTTGCAGTTTCAGCCGAGCGAGATGGCGAAGCTCTTCACCGTGCTCACGCTGTCCGCCTTCTTCGCCTCCCGCGCGGACGAGATTCGCAAGCCATCGACCTTCGCCCTGTCGTTTCTGCACGTCCTCGTTCCCCTGCTCCTCGTCTTCAAGCAGCCTCACCTCGGCGCGACCCTTGTGATCCTCTTCACTTGGCTGGCCATTTCCCTCTACGCGGGGGTTCCGCTGCGCTACCTCGGCGGATCGGTGCTCGCGGTATCCCTTGTTCTGGTGGGCGGCTACTTCGTGCCGGGCATTCTCAAGGATTATCAGAAGGAGCGCATCAAGGCCCTCTTCGTCCACGACGTCGAGGGCAGCGACTACCAGACCTCGCGCGCCGAGATCGCTTACGGCGTCGGCAGCGTGATGGGTACCGGTTACCTCAAGGGACAGCAGAAGCAGAGCGGCTTCATTCCCGAGCAAGACACCGATTTCATCTTCTCCGTGGTCGGCGAGGAAGGCGGCCTGATCGGTTGCACCCTCGTCTTGGCCGCATTCGGGCTCTTCTTCTACCGGGTCTGGCTGATCGGCTTCCAGGCGGTGGAGCCCTTCAACAAGATGGTCGTGGGCGGGATTCTGGCGCTCATCGGCTTCCACATGACGGTCAACCTGTTTATGAACCTCCAGATGGGTCCGGTGGTGGGCCTCTGGTTGCCGTTCCTCAGCTACGGCGGCACCGCCCTATGGTTGTGCCTGTCCTGCGTCGGACTGCTTCTCAGCATCCGGATGCGCGAGAAGCCGCTGGAGTTCTAGCCCCAGATCAGGTCTTCACGGATCACGATCGTTTGGTCGCGCGCCGGGCCGATGCTCAGGATGGCGATGGGCGTTCCGGTGAACTCCTCGATGAACCGCATGTAGTCCCATGCGTTTTTCGGAAGGTCGTCGAGCGACCGCGCCCCGGTCAGGTCCTCGCTCCACCCGGGGAGCGTCTCGTAGACCGGCTCGAGTTCGTCCAGTTCCCAGGTGTTCGCGGGGATGTGCCGAATCGTCTCGCCCCGGAAGCGGTAGGCCGTCGCCACTTTGAGTTCATCGAGCCCGCTCAGCACGTCCAGCCGGGTCAACACGAGTCCGCTCAGGGAGTTCAGCCGGCAACTCTGGCGCAGCACGACCAGGTCGAGCCAGCCGCACCGGCGCCCACGGCCCGTCGTGGTCCCGTACTCCTTGCCGACTTCGCGGATTCGGTCGCCCGTCGCGTCGGCCAACTCGGTCGGGAAGGGGCCGGTCCCGACGCGGGTCGTGTAGGCCTTGGCGACGCCGAGCACCTGGTCGATCGCGCGCGGCCCAACCCCCGTCCCGAGGCACGCCCCTCCGGCGACCGGGTGGCTGCTCGTCACAAAGGGGTAGGTCCCGCTGTCGAGATCGAGCAGGGCGCCCTGCGCGCCCTCGAACAGCACGCGCTTTCCCTCCGCCACGGCATCTTGGAGCATCACCTCGGTGTCGCAGACGTAGGGCCGGATGCGGTCGGCGTAGGCGGAATATTCCGACAGCACCGCGTCGTACTCGAGCCGTTCCCCGCCGAGCCGTGCGAGCAACTCGTTCTTCGTCTTCAGCACTTCGCCCAAGCGTCTTGCGAACCGGTGCTGATCGACGAACTCGCCGATTCGAATCCCGAATCGGGCGACCTTGTCCTCGTACGCCGGCCCGATGCCGCGCGACGTGGTTCCGATCTTGTTCTCGCCGCGCGCCTCCTCTTCGAGCCGATCCAGCATGCGGTGGTAGGGGAACACGACGTGGGCCGCCGCGCTGATCTTGAGGGTGCCGATGATCGGCCGCGCGGCCCGCGTCCGATCGAGTTCCTCGAGCAAGCCCTTGGGACAGACGACCATGCCGCTGCCGAGGATCGCCGTCACGTTCGGATGCAGGATGCCCGCCGGGATAAGGTGGAATCGGAACTCCTCGGTTCCGACGATGACGGTGTGGCCGGCGTTGTTGCCGCCGCTGAAGCGAACCACCACGTCCGCTTGTCCGCCCAGTACGTCGACCAGTTTGCCTTTCGCCTCGTCGCCCCATTGGGCGCCGACGATCACCAGAGTGGGCATGCCGTTTAGTCCTCCGGCCCGGAGTCCAGGCCGACCCGGACCTCGGGCGCAAGAGGCAATGATACCGGTCGGCATTCGCTTTGCATGGGACTACCGACCAAAGCGCGTCGGCCCCGGGGCGAAACCCCGGGGCCGAACGCGGCGGAGTCACTCGTCGCGCCTAATCGCGGTCCATGCGCTTGAACTCACGGCCGAGCATCGCCTCCCACTTCTTCTTCTGCTCGGCGGTCAAGATCGCGAGGATCTTCTCGTCGTTCTGCTTTCGGTTCGCGTCCATCTGGCGGCCGGGACCACCGGGCTCGACGCCCTCCGGACCACCGAATCCGCCCTGCGGTCCGCGCATCGGGGCGAAGCCCCGCATCGTCTCTTGGACTTTCAGCCACTGCCGCACCGTCAGGTCGACCTTCGCGGCGACTTCGGGATTGCCGAGGGCGCCGACCCCCTGGAACTGCAACTGGATTTCCTCGAAACGGGTCTTCTGCTCCTTGGTGAGGATGCCGTCGAGCATGACGTTCATTCGCTCGTCACGTCCTTGGCCGAATCCGGGACCAAAGCCGCCCGGTCCCATCGGACCCTGACCCTGCCCCGGGCCGAAGCCGCCGGGACCACCGGGACCGCCGGGACCGCCGGGACCACCCGGTCCGCGACCCTGGCCGATCGGACCCTGGCCCTGACCCGGGCCGAAGCCGCCGGGACCACCGGGGCCGCCCTGCCCGGGTCCGAAGCCGGCCGGGCCACGGGGGACGAGGGTCCGCAGCTTCTGCTTCTGCTCGTCGGTCAGCTTCAGATCGGCCTGCACGTCCTCGCGCATCAGAAGTCCGAGACCGCCCATCGGCGCCATCGGGCCCATTTGACCCATTCCGGGTCCGAAGCCCGGTCCCGGTCCGAATCCCTGTCCGCGGCCGAAGCCGGGACCGCCCTGTTGCGGGCCGCCCTGCTCGGGCTGAGCCACCGCGATCGTTGCGCCGAAGGTCGCCAGGACCGTCGCCAACGCCAACGTTTTCAAGTTCAACATGGTCTTCCTCCGAAGTGAGCGAGGAGGTACCTCGCCGCTTACGTTGGGAACTCTATCCGCCGCCTGTGTGGAAGTTATTTGGGCGAGACCTGGTCCTAGGGCTTCCCAAACGACCGCCCGGCGTCTACTGGCCGGCCTGTCCGAAGTTCTTGCGCAGGATCAAGAAGTCGGCCACGTTCACCGCGCCGCTCCCGTTGAGGTCCGCCTCCGGGTTCCAGTTCGGGTTCCCCGGCACCGACCCGAACGCCGAGCGCAGGGCCAAGAAGTCGGAAATACCGATCGAGTCGTTCCCGTTCACGTCCCCGTTCGGGAGCGAGAGGTACGCGGTGAGCGAGCCGGGCGTCACCTCGAACGCCGGGTCCATGCGCGTAAGCCAGTGCGAGCCTTTGATCCGCAGCGCCTGCAGCCCGGAGAACGGAACGTGCGCGAGCCCGAAGTTGCCGCCGTCCAGGGTCGCGTAGGTGTCGGCCGTTTCGACGCCCTCGACCGTCAGCAAGACACGGACGACCTGCCCCTCTGCGCTGACCGACCAGTCCTGCAGGTTGACGAACATCGGCAGGACGTAGGACTGCCGAAACTGGGCGACCCCCCAATCCGGGTACTCGGTCCCCGAGGACAAGGTGCCCGCCACCCAGACGTCGCCGTTCCGGTTGATGGCGACCCGGTTGCCACCGTTCCCGGCCGGTCCCGCGCCGAAAACGGTCGGCATTTCGACGAACCCGAGGCCTTGGTCGTACTTCCGCACGAAGAGCCGAGAGACGCCCGCCGAAGGGGTGGCCGTCCCGACGAGGTACGGGTTGCCCGCCGGGTCGAGCGCGAGGTCGCTCGGGTAGTCGTTCAGACCCGCGCCCGCGTCCCAACGGTCGGCGACCATGATCGCGCCCGCGTCGGAAAGTCGGAGCGCCAGGACGTCGAACACGGCGTTGGAGGTGGTGGCCCAGCCGACGGCGACGAACTCGCCGAACGGGCTTCGCTCGATTCGGAAGAGGGCGTCCCAGAAGGGAGCGCTCCAAACGGTCGCCCACTGGACGGCGAGGGAAGCATCGAAACGGGCGACCAGGGCGTCGTAGTTGAGGGGGTTCACCTGGAACGCCCCGACCGTCGTGATCTGTCCGTCGGGGGACAGGACAAGGTCCTGGCCGGCCGTCGAGACCGCCCCCGGCCGGTTGTATTGTGCGGTCGCCAGGACGGACCCCGTCGGCCCCAGTTCGACCAGGGTCAGAGCGTCCTGGCCGCCGAACAGGTGGCCGTTCCCGATGGCGTAGCCGTTCCCCGCCGCGTCGAGCCGGACCCTACGGGAGGCCCCGGTCCAAGTGGAGACGTACAGGAAGTCCAGGGTTCCGTTTGCCCGAACCCGCCAGACCGAGAACAACCCGTTCTGCGCGCCCGCGATCCAGGCGTCGCCCGTCGCGGGATCGAGGGTCACCGACTCGGGCGCGTCGTTCCCGCCGGACGAGCCCCCGTAGACGTAGCTCCATTGCAGAGCACCGGACTTCGAGTACTTGAGGACGACGAGATCGAGGTTGGAGGCGCCGACCCCGGTCGTCCCGACGACCACGACGTTCCCGGCGCCGTCCATCGCGATGGCGGTCGCGGCATCGGCCAGATGCGCCGTCCCGTCGTAGGTTGCCGTCCACAACACCGACCCGTCGCGGGCGTACTTGCGCGTGACGATGTCGTAGTTGGTCGCCGCCGTTTGGACGCTCCCGGCGACGACGCCGTTGCCGACGCTGTCCGTCACGACGTCCACCGCGCCGTCGGGCAAGCCTCCGCCGTCCATCGTCGCCGACCATTGGTGAGACAGTTGGGGCGAAGCGCTCACAAAGAGGACGCACCCCGCGAAGAGCGCCGAGCAACGACGTAGGACCGTGCCCATAGCCCCATTGAATCACCGACCCGGAGCCAGGTCGGAGGGCTGGGGCTAACGACCCATTAGTGGGTCGCCATCTCGCGCAGGTCGGAAACGCAACGGCGGAGGGCGAAGCCGAGGGCGCGCGCCGACTCCCGGGTGTTGTGCCGCCCAAAACTGATCCGAACGGCTCCCCGCGCCCACTCTTCGGGGACGCCGAGCGCCTTGAGCACCCCGCTCGTTCCGTGCGAGGACGCCTTGCAGGCCGAGGCGGCGCTGATCGCGAAGCCGCGACTGTCGAGTTCGACCACCAGCGACTCGCCGACCAGGCCCAGGAAGCACACGTTCAGGATGAAGGGGCTGTTTCCCTCGCAGGCGTTGACGCGCACGTCCGAGACGCTCGCGATCTCCTCGAGCACGATCGCGCGCAACTCGGTCGCTCGCTCGAAGTCGTGGGCCTGCTCGTCGCGGGCGATCGCCGCCGCCGCCCCGAGCCCGACGATGCCGGGAACGTTCAGGGTTCCGGACCGCTTGCCCTCTTCTTGTCCGCCGCCCGTGATCAAAGCCTCCAAGTCGCACCCGCCCTTGGCGTAGAGCGCCCCCGTTCCCTTCGGCCCGTACAGTTTGTGCGCGGAGATCGAGGCGTAGTTCACCTTCGCCAGCGAGAAGGGCACCTTGCCGGCCGCCTGCGTCAGGTCGGTGTGGAGTTTCGGCGCCCACTCCGCCGCCCCTTCGACGTCGAGCACGATGCCGGTCTCGTTGTTCACCCACATGAGGCTGAGCAGGTCGCAAGGCTTGGTCGGCGGACGCACGGTCTGACAATCGTTGGCCAGCACTTCCGCGCCACGGCAACCGCCGGTCTGCGCCACGCTTGGATGTTCGAAGGGACCGATGGCGAGCCGCTCGAACGAGTTGAGGACCCAAACGTTCGACTCGGTGGCCCCGGACGTGAACACGACCTCTTCGGCGTCGTCCGCGCCGAGGAACTCGGCGACCCGGTCCCTCGCGTTCTCGACCGCCGCGCGCGCGCGCATCCCGCAGGAGTGGATGGAATGGGCGTTGCCACAGGCCTCGGCGAGGAACGGCAACATCTCCTTCAGGACCCGGGGGTCCACCGGGGTCGAGGCGGCGTTGTCGAAGTAGTTGTGGTTCATGTCCCTGGGTTCACCTCGTTGTGAGCGGCAGGCGCCCGTTTCACCGGGCGACGGCGAGACGGTCGAGAGCGGCTTGGACAAGGCCCGGGATGTCGCTCGACTTGTCGGCCACGGGCACGCCCGCGTCGGTCAGGGCGGCGACCTTGGATTGGGGGGTTCCCTTGCCGCCGGAGATGATCGCGCCCGCGTGGCCCATCCGTTTGCCCGGAGGCGCGGTGCGCCCGCTGATGAAACTGACCACCGGCTTGGTCATGTGCGCCTTGATGTACGCCGCGCCGACTTCTTCGTCGGTTCCGCCGATTTCGCCGACCATCACGACGACCTTGGTCTCGGGGTCGGCGTTGAACTTCTCGAGGACCTCGATGAAGCGGAGGCCGGGGAGGGGGTCGCCGCCGATGCCGACGCAGGTCGTCTGGCCGAGGCCGGCCCGCGTAAGTTCCCACACGATCTCGTAGGTGAGCGTCCCGGAGCGGCTGACCATGCCGACGGGGCCAGGGGCGAAGATGTGCCCGGGCATGATGCCCATCTTGCACTGGCCGGGGGTGATGATGCCCGGGCAGTTGCCACCGAGAAGGGTGGTCCGACCGGTCTCCTTGAGGCGCGCGTGGACCCTGAGCATGTCCTGGACGGGGACGCCTTCGGTGATGAGGGAGACGAACCCGAGACCCGCCGCCTGGCACTCGAGCACCGAATCCGCCGCGAACGCCGGAGGCACGAACAGGATCGCCGCGTTCGCGCCCGTGGCTTGGACCGCGTCTTCGACCGTGTCGAAGATGGGTCGCCCGAGGTGCTCGGTCCCACCCTTGCCGGGGGTGACGCCCGCCACCACCTGGGTGCCGTACTCGATCATCTGCTGCGTGTGAAAACTGCCCTCGCGCCCGGTCATGCCACAGACCAACACCCGGGTACCGCGGTCAACGTAGATCGCCATGTTTTGGGGAGAACCTTCCTCGTGAGACTCTAGGTTACCGGAATCGCCGTCCCTCTCCGACGGACCGCGCCCACGCCGGGCGCACCTTCCTGTCATCCCGGGCGAGGAAGGAGGGGACGAGGGCGGGGGTCACGGCCCGGCGGTTCGTTCGGCGCCGCATTCGAGGCTCCGGTGGCGTATTCGGGATCCTTCGCAAGCTTAGGATGACAGCGCTGAGGCGCACCCCGTTCGCGATCCTGAACTCCTCCGACTTCGCCCTGCTCTCTTCACGCGAAGCGCTCGGCTCCTTTCACAAGCTCTTGCGCGAAACCCACGATCCGCAATTGACAATGGGTCGCTTCAGCGCTATAATCCTCCTGGGAGTTATCCATTGGGCACGAAGCAATTGGAGTTACTACTATACGCGGCAGCGACTTTGGTCGCCATCACGGGCATTGTGCGGCACGTGACAGCGGATTCGAGTCACGCGCCTGAGCGGTTTCCGAGCATTGTCTCGTCAATGAACCTGCAGGACGGACAAGACGTTGACGTTCGTAGGTTCCTAAGCAACGGTGAAGAGACGGATCACCTTGCGTCGCCAACGCTCTTCGTGGCCTTGGGAGATTGCACTACGTGCAGCGCCCATCAGTTTCGCCCGGGGTCGGAGTCACCTAGGTTCGGCTCAGTCATCGTCGCGTACGTGCCCAAAGCCGGTTACGATCCCCCTGTTCGGGACCTTGACCCGCGACGTTACCAAGTCTTCGTCGACCATTCGGGCCGTTTGCACGAGCGACTGAACGTGACCCAGGCGCCGCGCTACTATGAGGTTTCCCCTGCTTTGCAGGTTCGGCGAGCCTCGGGTCATAACCCCCGGGCGGAGGGTTTTCTCCGGTGACGCATCGTTTGCACCGAGCGGTGACGTTGATCGAGGTCCTCATCGTCGCGGTGATCGCGGCGATCCTGGCGTGCATCCTGCTTTCCGTGTTCGGAGGGGTCAAGAAGCAGTCGAAGGTCGCGGTCACAATGTCCAACCTTCGGCAGATCCACCTCGCCATCGCGATGTACCGCGACGAGACGGAAGCGACCGGAACGGTCGGCGACCTGATCGCCCTCGGCTTGCCGACGGCGGACTGGTACATGGACTTCCTCGCTAAGAAGAACCTCTTTCCACCGCAACCCGGACCCACTCCCGGCCTCGGTTGGTACTACTATCTCGTACCCGACCCGAGCACGACCTCTAGCCTGACCGCCGGGTGGAAGCGCCACAACGACAAGTGTCGCGCAAACTCGGTGATCGTCGCCGACTACACGTTCTTGGACCGGAGCGCGGAGAACGCGCCCCCCGGCACCCGGTTCCACGCCTACGGCCTGACCCTCGGCGGCCAGGTCGTCCAACGCACCGCCCCCGGGTTCGTTCTCAATCCCGACTGGTGGGATTGTCAGGAGACCCAACCATAAAACGCGTCCTTCGCCTCGCATTGGCTTCGATCGTCTCGAGCGTCGTGCTTTCCGGCGCCGCCTACGCCCTTCTTTGCGTCAGCGACCCGACCCCGCCCGACTGCCCCTTGCGGGTTTTTCACAGCGACAACTGCTTCACCTACGTCTCGGGCGGCACGACCAACTGCTGCAAGGTCTGGACGTGGCGTTGCTTTAACTCTCAAACCTACTTCGACTGGCGTTATCCGCATCTCGACGAGTCCTGCGACGTCACAAAGCGGACCTGCCCCAGCGCCCCAGACAACCCGTGGGGCTGATGGCGCGACGACACGCCCGGTTGTTTCTGGCCGTTTTCGTCCTGGCCGCCACTCTCTTGATCACGTTCCAAGTTTTCGCTGGAACGGAAGGAGAGGAGAAGGTCGGGGCCGATGTGGCGAGGTCGTTGTTCGGCACGGGCGAGTCAAAGGGCCTGATACTTCTTGAGCGCACGGTGCAAGAGGCGGACCCCCGCATCGCGAAAGATGTTATGGACCGGATCGTGAAGCCTCGCTTTCATGGCTGGAAAGTAGAGGACCTGACCGTCGCCAACCAGACCACCCACGGCTTTGCCACCATCCTTAAGGTTGTTTCTCGGAGCGGCGAGCGAGCGTCGTTGACGATCAACTTTCATCGGTATCGTGGAGGTGTGGCCGTCTTCCTGCCCCGGATGATGGAGATCGCCTGGGAGTTCGAGGGTGCTCGAAACAACAGGACCGACCTGAAGGCCGTGTATTGGGCTGTTGCCAACGGACTTCAGAAGGACCAGGGCATCCTGAGGGAGATCGGGCTTCGCAAGTTCTGGTACCACAAAGAGGAAGTCACGATCAGTAGTTTGCTGTCCGAGTACCGGACCCGGGCGCACAGAACACCTGGAAAGTCCGGACAAGAGAGAGGGTCATGAGGGAAGCGCACCTTCTCTGTGCCGGCATGCTCTTGTTCCCTTCCTCAGCGACTCCGGCCCGTTCGGACGACGAGGAGGCGATCGGGTTGGAGACCACCCGCGCGCTGTTCGGATCGGGCGATTTGCCCGGGCTTACGCTCCTGAACGGCGACCGCCCGCTCGACCAGCAGACGACGTTAGCGGTCGTGGATCGCATCGTGCGTCCGCGATTGCGGGGCTGGCGCGTTCTTTCGATCAAGAACGTTCTCTCCCATGAGAGGCACTTCTGTCTGGAGGTTCAGACAGAGTCAGCGGTGGGTGAGAAGGCGATGTTGCCGATCACCTATCACCGCTATGAGGGCAAGGTTGCGGTCTACTTGCCGCGCATGATGGAGATCGCCTGGGAGTTCGACGGGGCCCGGAAAACCCGCTACGACGAGAAGACGCGCTACACGGCGCTCGCGAGCGGCCTTCAGAAGGACCAGGCCCTCTTGCGCGAGATCGGCCTCCGCAAGTTCTGGTACCACAAGGAGGAGGTCACGATCAGCAGTTTGCTGGCCGAGTACCGGACTTGGGCGCACAAGGCGCCCGTTTCAAGTTCTCCGCCGTAGGCGGGGATGGCGACGGTTGCTTGGCCTTCGCTTCGCTCGGTAGGACAGGACCTTTCCGGACTCTTGCTTCGCTCCGTAAGAGGGCCTTTCGGGACTCTTCGCTTCGCTCAGAGTGACAGGGAGGTTGCGCCTTCCTCCCTTTCAGAACAGCGGCGGATGCACGCGGACGCGCGAGCCCACCGCTTCCCGCGCGAAGGGAACGCGGTAGACCTCGTCCAGGACCGGATCGGCGAGAACGACGGCGGGAGACCCGTCGAGCACCAGTCGCCCGTTCGCCAACAACAACGCGCGATCCGCGACGGCCGAGGCGACATTCAGATCGTGCACCGCCACCAAGACGGTGTAGCCCTCCGTGGCCACCGCCCGAATCAGCCGTACCAGGTCCACCACGTGGGAGACGTCGAGATGGGAGGTCGGCTCGTCGAGGAGGAGAATTCGGGTGCCTTGCGCCAGGGCCCGCGCGATCAGCACCCGCTGCCGCTCGCCCCCGCTGAGTTCGGTGACCGGGCGGTCGGCGAGGTCGAGGCAGTCGGTTCGGCGCAGCGCGTCCTCGCCGGCGACGCGGTCTTCCGGCGTGTCGAACAGGCTCCGCGAGCGCGCCAGACGCCCCATCACGACCACCTCGCGGGCGGTGAAGGGGAAGCGATGGTCCTCCTCCTGCGGGACGAACGCCACGCACCGGGCCAGGTCGGCGTCGGACAGGCTGGAGAGCGGCTTGCCCTCGACGAACGCCTCCCCCGCCAACGGCCGCAAGGTCCGGACTAGGGTTTTGAGGAGGGTGGATTTGCCGCTCCCGTTCGGGCCGAGCAGCGCCGTCACCGACCCCGACGCGAGTTCGAAGGACAGCCCCTCCAACACCGGTCCCCCGTGGTACCCGCAGGCCAGGTCGCGACAGGCAAGGGGACTCACGCGGGATGGGCCTCCCGGACGAACGCCTCCGCCCAGAGGGCGATCTCGTCTCGGATTTCCCGGAACACGGTCCGGAGTTCTTCGGGCGTCGGATTCGGCATGTCGGGATCGCGGAACGAGCGATGGACGGTGCGCCGGGCACCGGGAAACGCCGGGCAGGCCTCTTTCGCCGAATCGCACACGGTGACCACCCAGTCGAACGGCTCCCCCAGATACTTCGTGACGGGGTCGGAGGTCTGATGCGAGATGTCCACCCCGCGCTCCGCCATCACCTCCGTCGCCACCGGGTGCAGGCCCTTGGGGTGGGTCCCTGCGCTGAACACCGCAAAGTCGTCGCCCCCGAAACGCCGCAACCAGCCCTCCGCCATTTGGGAGCGGGCGCGGTTGCCGGTGCAGATCACGAGGACGCGCGTCTTCGCCACCGCCCGATGGTAGCCGATCACACGATGTTCTTTCGGGCGATCTCCTCGCCCCGGTTGCGCAGGATCGGTCGAACGGCGGCGACGTTCTCCGGCTCGTAGTCGAGCAGTTTGAGCCAGTCCTCCTGGGTGTCGGTCTTCGGGAAGATCTCGCTTTCGCGGTACTCGGAGTCCACCGCCCGCTCGAGGTCGGCCAGGCCGACCCCGTGGGGCACCGACGGCTCCCGGATGGCGCGTTCGATCGCGAAGTCCTTCGCGCGGTCCACGATGGACTTGAGGAGGGCGCCGCTCGCGAGGTCGGACCGGTACAGCGTCTCGGTCGAGCCGTTGCGCAGCATCACCTTGAGAAAGCGGTACTCCGGCTTGTGCGACCAGAGCTTCTCGGTGAGGGCCTCGACCAGCCTCTTCCGCGTCCCGTCCACGTCGCCGTCGAACTCGGCGAGGGCGTCGGGGTCGAGGGGGATGCCCGCGTGCAGGTAGATGCCGAGGATCTGGGCGGTGGCGGCACGATCGGGGCGGTTGACCTTGACCTTGCGATCGATCCGCTCGGGCCGAAGCACGGCCGGGTCGATGTAGTCGGGGCGGTTCGAGGTGAGCATCAGCACGACGTTCTCGAGCGACACGAGCCCGTCGAGTTCGGCACAGAACTGGGGCACCACCGTGTTGCTGATGTTGAGGTATCGGCCGGAGGATCGCGTTCGCAGCACGGATTCCGCCTCGTCCATAAAGATGAACACGAGCCGCCCTTCCTTGGCCTTTTCGCGGGCGATGCGGAAGATGTCCCGCACCATGCGCTCGGTCTCGCCGAGCCACATGTTGAGGATCTTCGGCCCGCTGATGTACATGAAGTACTCCTTCACGGTGTGCCCGACCCGCTTGGAGTACTCCTGGGTGAGGTTGTAGGCGGTCGCCTTGCCGATGAGGGTCTTGCCGCATCCCGGGGGACCGTACAGGAGCATGCCCTTGATCGGCTTCTTCTCGAAGCGTTGGTAGATCTCCGGGTAGAGGAGGGGCTTCTCGATCGTGTCCTTGATGAGGCGGATGGCCTCGTCCTGGCCGCCGATCTTCTCCCAGGGGATTTCGGGCACCTCCTCGAAGAAGTAGTCGCGGTTCTCCTTCTGCTCGAACGACTCGACGGCGACGCGGCCGGTCGGCTCGACGCGGACGAGGTCGCCCGTCTCCAGCTTCTTTTCATGGAGGATCTTGGCGCGAAGAACGATGCGCCCGCCGTCCGTCGAAGGGCCCTCGGAGCCGATTCGCAGGCGCCCGTCGCCATAGGCCTCCGCAACCTTCAGCAGGGCGCCGCCGGGGTGGGGGTCAAGGCGGCCGACCACCGCGTAGGCGTCGTTCACGTACACCCGATCGCCCCGCTGGAGCGTCTCCGGGTCGAGGGTTGGGTCGATCTGCGCAAGGAACTCGGTATCGCCAACGGCGATGAGGGCGAGGCCGCCCGCCATCGGCTCGAGGAACACACCCATCCGGTTGGCGGGTGCGGTGAGTTTCTGGTAGGCCGCTTCGTACTCGGCGAGCAGTTTGGCCTTCTCCTCGTTCTCCAGGTCCTCGCGGGCGAGTTCGTCGCGCAGGGCGGCGACGTAGTTCGCCAGCTTGGCGTTGTCGGGGGGCGCGGCGTCGGCCAGCCGATCGAGAATCTGGAGGCTTCGTCGGCGTTCGTCGGGGGTCATGACTTCATATTACGCACACGAGACCCGTTCGGCGCGCAAAGGACCGGCGGTACAATGGTCCCGTTCGTTTCCGATCCCGAACCTTGGACCCTGCGACCCATTGACCTTCGCCGGGCGGACGGGGGAAACGCAGGATAGGTTTGCCTTCTCATGGACGTTGAAATCCTCGTCAACTGCTCGCACCGCGAGACCCGTATCGCCCTTCTTGAAGACCGACAACTGATGGAGTACCGCGTCGAGCGGGAAGAGCGGGTCGTCGGCAGCATTTTCAAAGGCATCGTCCAGAACGTGCTTCAAGGCATGGACGCGGCCTTCGTCGACATCGGCCTGGAACGCAACGCGTTCCTCTACGTGGCGGACATTCTGCCCGACGAAGCCCCGGAGAACACGCCTTCGGCGATCAAGCGTTCCGAACTGCGCCGGCGCAAGATCAAGGACCTGCTCCGCCCCGGTCAGCAGATCATGGTGCAGGTGACGAAGGGTCCGCGCGGCACCAAGGGGGCGCGCGTCACGACGCGGATCGCGCTACCCGGACGTTACGTTGTCCTCATGCCGGAGGCGACCCACGTCGGGGTCAGCCGGAAGATCGAAGAGCGCGCGGAGCGCGAACGCCTCCGCAAGGTCGGGGACAAGATCATCCCCAAGGGCTTCGGCCTCATCCTGCGCACGGAGTGCGAGGGCCGCACCGAGGCGGAGTTGCGCGCCGACGTCAAGTTCCTCGAACAGCTGTGGGCTCAGGTCAAGACCGCCAGTAAGCGCCAGAAGGCCCCTGCCTGCGTTCACCGGGACCAGACCCTGCTCTACCGCACGTTGCGCGACATTTTCAGCGACGGGATCGACCGCATGGTCATCGACGATCCGGACGAGTACGAAAAGGTCCAGCTCGCGGCGAGCGTGGTCGCCCCCCAGATGCGCGACCGGATCACCCTCTTCGACAAGGACCAGCCGATCTTCGACCAGTTCGGCATCGAGAAGGAACTCGAGCGGTTGCTCGACAAGAAGGTCTGGCTCAAGTCCGGCGTCTACCTGGTCATCGACGAGATGGAGGCGCTGACCGCCATCGACATCAACACGGGAAAGCAGGTCGGCTCCACGTCGCTCAACGACACGATTCTGAGGACCAACCTCGAGGCCGCCGACGAAGTCTGCCGCCAGTTGCGTCTGCGCGACATGGGCGGGATCATCGTGATCGACTTCATCGACATGGAGTCGGCGGAGGATCGGCGCAAGTTGCTGAAGCACTTCACCGATCGGCTCTCGCGCGACCGCGCCCGCACGCGGGTCGGCAAAATCTCGTCGCTTGGGCTGATCGAGATCACGCGCAAACGCACGGGCGAATCGGTCACCGAGACGATCATGGAGTCCTGCCCGATGTGCGAGGGGCGGGGCCGCATCCCCTCCAAGGACACCGTCTCTCTCTGGATCGAACGGGACATGCGCCGCAAGCTCTCCGATCCGGGGAACGCCTACCTCGTCGAGTGCCATCCCGCGGTCGTCGAGTCGCTCATCGGCGCCGACGGCGAGATGGTCGAGGAACTCGAACACGAGTTGCGGCGCGGCATCTACCTGCGCGCGAACTTTGACCTGGAGTGGGACGAGTACGAAATCCGAACGGGCACGATCGAGCAATACGACCGGGAGTTCCTCGGCTACCGCCGATCACAGGTCGTCGAGTGCAATGTTCGCCGCTCGGCCTTCGACAATTCGAGCAAGATCATCGGCTGGACCGACTCCGGGTACTACGTCGAACTCGCCTCCGGCGAGGAGTACGTGGGCATGCGGGCCAAGGTCTGCCTGCTCGATATCCGGCGCTCCTTCGCGGTGGGCGAGACGATCCTACCAGGGGTCGCCACGACGGCCGGTCGCTGACGTCCCTGACGAAAGCCGGGGAACCCGGGTACAAACCCGAGACCGTGCTCGAGGTTCGACAGCTTGTCAAGGACTACCGCAAGACCCGGGCGGTGGACGAGGTGTCGTTCGTCGTCGCTCCCGGCGAGATCGTGGGGTTGCTCGGTCCGAACGGCGCGGGCAAGACGACGGCCCTGCGCTGCATCGCCGGCATCCTGAAGCCCACCGCCGGCCAAGTCCTCATCAACGGATTCGACATCGTCGAGGACCAAGCTCGGGCGAAGGCGGGTCTCGCCTTCGTGCCTGAGGTCCCGGGCCTCTACGACCTTCTCACCGTGGACGAGCACCTTCGTTTCGTCGCGATGTGCTTCGACAAACTCGACGTGTACGACGCGGAGAAGGAGACTCTCCTCGAACGGTACAACCTCCTCGAGAAGCGGAACGAGCTGGTGGCGACCCTCAGCAAGGGCATGAAGCAGAAGCTCGCCGTCGCCTGTGCCCTCGTGCACGACGCGAACGTGATGCTGCTCGACGAGCCGATGATCGGCATCGATCCGGCGGGCGCCCACGAGTTGAAGATGGAACTCGCTCGAGCTCGGGACGCGGGCGCGGCGGTCCTCGTCTCGACCCACCTTCTCGATACCGCCGAGAAACTCTGCGACCGCGTCATCATCCTGGCCCGTGGCAAGAAGCTGACGGAGGGCACCCTGGCCGAACTGCGCGACCGGTCGCAGATGACGGACGCCTCACTCGAAGACCTCTTCCTAAGCCTGACCCAAGATCGGGAGCCGACGAACGATCCATGAGGCCGTTGCTCTTCCTGACGACGCGATCGGTCGTGAACGGGGTTCGGCGGGCGTTCACCTCGCCCAAGCGCCTCATCACGATGGTGGCGGTTCTCGCGTACTACTTCTTCTTCTTCGTTCGTCCGACCGGCTCATCGCGCGACGCCCCGCCTCTACCGGACGACTTCAAGCTCACCGTGCCGCCGATGGCAGTGATGGACGCGGTGGCGTTCGCCGGATTCGGGGTGATGAGCCTCGTGATGCTCCTCGGGATGCTGAGCCATCGTTCGGGTTTCCGTCCCGCCGATGTGGACGTGCTGTTTCCCACGCCGGTGTCGCCACGGATCGTGCTCGGCTTCCGCGTGGTCCGCGAATACCTCGTCACCCTCCTGACGCCCTTCATTCTCATTCTGTTCGGCTGGCGCGGCGCGTCCCAAGGCATCGACGCCTTGAAGAAGGTGATGCCCGACGCCGGTTCTCTGGCGATCGCCGCGCGGGTCGGGATGATCTCGTGGTTTCTGATGGCCCTGTTCTGGGTCGCCATCAGCTATGCCGTCAGCATGTGGGTGAACTCGAACGCCGACGCGACGGGAACGCGCCGACGCTGGCTGATGGTCGGGCTTGGCGCGGCCGGTCTGCTCCTCGCGGTCGAGATCGCCCTGTCGGTCCGCCGGCTGGACGGCCCGGAAGGGCTGATCGACCTGGCCAACGGCCCCATCCTACGCACCGTTCTGTTCTCGGCGACCCTATCCGCGCAGACGGTGACCGCCGCGCTCCAGGGCCACACCTTCGCCCTTGCCGGGTTGTTCGCGCTCCAGGTCGCGCTGATCGCCGGCGCGTGGACCCTCGCGTTTCGGCAGGCAGGCGAGTTGTACGACCAGGCCGCCGCCCGCGGTTTCGACACCTCGCGCCAGCTTCAGCGCCAAGGCGACCTCAGCGGCGTTCGCATCGAGGAGGCGCGCAAGGGCAAGCTCAAGGCGGGACGCCGGACCTGGGTCCACGGCTTACGCCTGCGGGGCGCGCGCGCCCTGCTGTGGAAGGAGTGGTTCCTCCAGACGCGAGGTTCGACGGGCATGCTCGCGTTCTTTCTCGTCATCACCCTCGTGATGAACGGGATGCCGGGATTCATGCCGGAGGGGCGGCGAACCGGTTCGGAAGGACCGGGCTACCTGTTCCTCGTCATGCAGATGTCCACCCTCTTCATGGTCACGATGACGAGCGCCCAGAGCGGCGTCATCGACCTTCTGCGCCACGTGGACCTGCAGAAGCCGCTCCCGTTCCAGAACGCGACGAACGTGTTCTTCGAGGTCGTCGCGAAGTCGCTTTTCGGAATCCTCTTCACGTGGGCGGGGTCGCTCGTCTTTCTGGCGATGAAGCCCCTGCTCTGGAAAACGGTCGTCGCGGCGGTCGTCTGGGCTCCCGCGACCTCCCTCATGGTGAGTTCCGTCGTCTACCTGTTCTCGTTGCTGTTCCCGGACATCGAGGACCCCACGCAACGCGGGTTTCGGCAACTCATGGTGTTCGTCGGGATCATCGTCGGCTTCGGCCCTTCCCTCGGCGCGTTCATTCTGCTGATGTTCCTGAAGACCGGACCCATCTTCGCCGCGATCCCGGCGGCCCTGCTGGCCCTTGGCGTCACGGTCCTCGCAACCTTCCTTTCGGGCAACCTGTACCGGAGCTTCAATCCGAGCGAATAGCGGCGCGGCCAATCCGGGATTCTGGTCCCAGAAACGCCGGGGAACGTGTTACCATACGTTCATGGTGGACCATAAGCTGACCCACTTGGACGTGTTCCGCCAGAACTTCCTCGTGTTCGGTTTGAGCGACGCCCAACTCGCTCAGGTCGCCGAGCTCGCCACCGAAGAGATTCTCGCCGCCGGGGACGCGATCTTCCGGTTGAACGACCGCAATAACGACATCTTTGTTGTATTGGAAGGCCACGTCACCATCTACCGGTCGGACGGTGAACCCGCGGAGGTGGTCAAGCCGGTGACGGTGTTGGGCGAACTCGCGCTCGTGGACAACGAGCCGCGTTGCCGGGCCGCCGTGTGCGACGGGCTGGTGCGGGTGGCTCGGATTCCCGTCAAGCCGCTCCGGCGTCTGATCTGGACGGAAAAGGACCTCGGGATCATCGTCGTCGCCAACCTCGCCCGCAACCTGGGGTTGCGCCTGGCGAACGCCAAGCTCAAGTTGGACGAGGTGCTCTCGCGCACCGAAGACCACTGGGCGAAGCGCTTCGACTGATCCGGAACGAAGCCGAGGCCGGGAAGCCTCAGCGCTTCCGGGCCTTGGCCTTCGTCGCGCCGCCGAGTTCGCTCCCGGTGGCGCCTTCCGCGAACCGGACTTTCACCTTCACCTTGCGCGTCACTTTTTCGTCGCTAAGAGTGAGCCAGTTCGCGCGGTCCAGCGCCCACTGCCAGCCAATGTCGTTGCCGGCGTAGGCGTACTCGACGCCTTCCTGCATCGCGTCGCTGAACACCGCCTTCAGGTCGTCCCGAGACTCGAGCAGGCTTTCGCCCGCCTCGTAGTTCGGCTTCAGGTCGATCGTGAGCGGAATCGGTTCCTCGACATCCGCCGACTTGGCGACCCGCTTGGTGACCTTCTTGCCGTCCTCGAGTTGCTCCTGAACGCGAATCACCTCGCCGACGAGCGAATCCGTGAACTCCTTGTACTCGTCGGGCCAGACAAACCCGCGCGAGTCGTGTAGGGCGATCGCGTGCCGACCCGCGAGGACCAGGGCGTTGGCCAGCATCGCTTGGTCCGTCGGGTTGAGCTTCGGGTGCGACTTGCGCACCTGTTCGAGCGCGGTCTCCAGTTTGGTGAGGTGGATCGTGATCAAGGTTTGGGAAAGCTCCGGTGGCCCGGCGACGCGCGCCTGAGCCATAATCGCGGTAGTTTACCCGGCGAGGACCATGACCCCTTGAAAACCCCCTGGACGCTACTCTTCGGCAGCCTTCTCGCGCTCGTTCTCGTCGGTTGCGGCGACACCGGTGGCAAGCCCGCCGAGGACGCCAAGGCGCCCAGTGGCGACGCCAAGCCGATCACGGTGGGGATCGTGTTCGACAAGGGGGGCCTCGGCGACAAGTCCTTCAACGACAGCGCCTGGCGCGGCGTGCAGCGAGCGGAATCGGAACTCGGGGTCAAGGTGGTCAAGGTCGAGTCGAAGTCCGACTCGGATTACGAAAGCAACCTGCGCACCCTTGCCGAACAGAACTGCAGCCTCGTGATCGCGGTCGGCCTCGGGATGGACCAGGCCCTCAAGAACGTGGCTCCCGACTTCCCGGACGCCAAGTTCGCCATTGTGGACGGCGCGGCCGAAGGCGACAACGTTCGCGCCCTTCGGTTCAAGGAGGAGGAGGGCAGCTTTCTGGTCGGCTACCTCGCGGGCTTGATGACCAAGTCGAACAAGATCGGCTTCGTCGGCGGCATGGAGATTCCCCTGATCAAGAAGTTCGAGGTCGGCTTTTTCGCGGGCGCGAGGACGGCCAACCCGGCCGTCGAGGCGCTGCCCTCCAAATACACCGGAAGTTGGGACGAGGTGGACAAGGGCAAGGCGGCGGCCGAGGTGCTCTTCAAAGGCGGGGCCGACATCGTCTACGCGGCGGCCGGACGGGCCGGCCTTGGCGTCATCCGCGCCGCGAAGGACCTCGACAAGTTCGCCATCGGCGTCGACAGCGACCAAGACGGCCTCGAACCGGGGAACGTCCTCACCAGCATGATCAAGCGGGTCGACGAGGCGGTGTTCTCCACGATTCGCGACGTCAAGGACGGCAAGTTCGAGAAGGGGGAGCGGATGTACGATCTGAAGGAGAACGGCGTCGGCATCTCCGACCTCCTCCACACCAAAGACCTCATCGGGCCGGAGAAACTGGCGAAAGTCGATGCCATCAAGCAGAAGGTGGCGTCCGGCGAGATCAAGGTTCCGAGCACGGCCGAGGAGTACGCCGCGTTCAAGCCCTAAACGGGGGGGGGCGTCCTCCTAGGCCAGGCTCATACCCCAGGCGTCCGCGAACCGGCGCACCTCGTCCATCAGCTTCTGGAACTGCTCGACCGTCAAGGTCTGGGAGGCGTCGCTGAGCGCTTCCTTAGGGTTCGGATGCACCTCGAGCATCACGCCGTCCGCCCCCGCGCCGATCGCCGCCCGCGTCATCGCGGGGACGTACCTTGCCACGCCCACCCCGTGCGAGGGATCGACGACCACCGGCAAATGGCTGAACTCTTTGAGGATCGGCACCGCGTTGAGGTCGAGGGTGTTGCGCGCATAGGTTCGGTCGTGCCCGACGATCCCCCGTTCGCAGAGGATCACGTTGGGGTTACCCCGGTTCAGGATGTACTCGGCGGCAAGGAGAAACTCGTCGATCGTCGCGCTCGGGCCGCGTTTGAGGAAGACCGGCTTGCCGCTCTCGCCCGCCGCGATCAGGAGGGGGTAGTTCTGCATGGAGCGGGCCCCGATCTGCAGGATGTCGACGTGGTCCGCCACGACCCCTACCATGTCCGGGCTCATGACCTCCGAGATGGTGACCATCCCTTGCTCGTCGCCCACCCGCTTCATGATCTCCAGCCCCGCCACCCCGAGGCCCTGGAACGCATAGGGCGAGGTCCGGGGTTTGAACGCCCCGCCGCGCAGGACCCTGGCGCCCGCCGCCTTCACCGCCACCGCCGACGCGGTCAACTGCTCGTAGCTTTCGACCGAACAGGGACCCGCGAACACGGTGAAGTGCCCGGCCCCGATCGGCACTCCCTTGACCTCGACGACGGTCTTCTGTCTCCGGAACTCCATCGAGGACAACTTGTAGGGTCGGCTGACGTGGGTGACCTTCGACACCCCCGGAAGCGAGGAGATGACCGCGTCCAGGGGTTCGCGCTTGTCCGTCGGGATCGCGCTGGGGATGCCGACCGCCATGCGATCGCCGGGGAGGGCCAACGGCTCGAGACCAAACTCGCGGATGGTGGAGCAAACCGCTTCGACCTGCTCGGGCGTGGCTTCGAACTGCATAAGAATGATCACGGTAACTTGCCTTCCTTTCTTCGAACGACCACGCGCCTCGTCGCGCGCCTCGACTCAGCCGAACGCACGAGGCCCGGTTTCCTCGTAGAAACCGGGCCTCTGGCGAACATCCTGAACTTGCGGTTCCTACGTTGGGTTTGGTCGCCAACGCGCGCGGACTCCCGCCGCGTACCGGCGCCCGCACCGGAATTCGAGGGACGGGTCCCCGCCCCCGGCGGCGCTTCGCGTTCTCGGTTTCGTTCGACGACCCATCGGCACCAGTCGTGAGGACGCGCCGCGTCAACGGCGGACCTTAGGGCATTATAGCCCCTTGCCGAACGTTCGGTGCCCATGGCATCGCCGGCTCCGCTGGGCAGATGCCCCGTAGAGGGCAGGTATAAAGGAAGTCCCTATGGACGCGATGCCGGGACCTGCCCGCGGCTTTTATCGCCGCTTTGGTAAGCGGGCCTTCGATCTCCTCGCGACCGGGCTCTTCTTCCTCCTCTTCTGGTGGGTGTTCCTGATCCTGGCCTTCCTTGTCTGGCGCTTCCACGGCGGCCCCGTGCTTTTTCGTCAGGAGCGTCCCGGGCGAGACGGCAAAGCGTTCCGCATGCTGAAGTTCCGGACGATGACCAACGAGAAGGACGCCGAGGGCCGACTCCTCCCGGACGACCAAAGGCTCACGCGATTCGGCGCCTTGATGCGATCCACCTCGCTGGACGAACTCCCCGAGTTCATCAACGTCTGGCGCGGCGAGATGAGCCTCGTCGGCCCGCGCCCGCTCCTGATGGCGTACCTGCCACGCTACAGCGCCGAGCAGGCGCGCCGCCACGAGGTCCTTCCCGGCATCACCGGCTGGGCGCAGGTGAACGGCCGCAACGCGATCGCCTGGGACCGAAAGTTCGCCCTCGACGTGGAGTATGTCGACCGAGTGAGCCTCTTGCTCGACCTTCGCATCCTCTTGATGACGGTCAAGAAGGTGTTCGTTCGGAGCGGCATCGCCGCCGAGGGCCACGCCACCATGCCCGAGTTCCTTGGGAACACCCCCGAGTAGCGGACGCAGAACGGCCCCCTGGGGGGAGGGGGCCGGGTCAGGAAGTCTTGGGAGCGTGCCGCTCAGTCCTCGAGTTTCGCGGACTTGGCAATCATTGTACCGCCTTGCACCGTCCCTTCGACTTTGACGCGCCTCGCCGTCGGCAGTGCGGCGAAGAACGCGTCACGGGTCAAGACGTTCCTTTTGTCGCGGAATCGGGTCGCGGAGTTGGTCTGAACGGCGATCGTGCTTCCGCTCGGGATGAACCCCTCGTACTCGACGATGGCGATCGTGAAGGTGCCCGCCGAAGGGTCGATCGCCGACGCCCCGCCCTTGACCTCGACAAAGCGGTCGTCGCCGCCGCCTCCGCCGCCGCCCTGGTGGTCGTCGCTGTCCTCGAGCTTGGCCTTGACGGCGGTGAGGGTCTGCGACGCCGCGTCATAGACGCCCTCGACTTCG
This sequence comes from Fimbriimonadaceae bacterium, assembly GCA_026129685.1. Taxonomy (GTDB): domain Bacteria; phylum Armatimonadota; class Fimbriimonadia; order Fimbriimonadales; family Fimbriimonadaceae; genus UBA2387. The sequence continues at coordinate 227,367 of JAHCHO010000005.1, read as the reverse complement.
ACGAAGCTCGCGGTCGCCAAAGCGCCGTAGAACTCGTCCGCCGTCATCCGGACGCATCCGTGGCTGAAGAACACGGTCCGTTCGTTGGTCGCGACGTGAATCGTCGTGGTGCCGGGGAGGAATCCCTCGACCTCGTGAACGGTCATATCGAAGGTGCCCGCCGCCGCGTTGATCGCGGTGGGCGCGCCCTTCACGTGATGCCGGTCCTCTCCGGACCCGCTCGCGTCGCCGATCTTGATCGTGGAGGCACGCAACGCCTGGTCCGCCGCCGAGAAGACGCCCCGAACCTCGACCCGGACGCCCACGGAGAGCTGGGCGTTGGGCGTTCCGTTCCCGTTGTAGACGCGCGTGTTCGCGTCCGTCACCACGGGCGTGCTCATCGCGCCGCGCACCAGGTCGAAGCGGAAGTTCGGGGTCGTTCCGGTCAGGCCCGAAACCTGGCCATGGTAATCCTCGGCCTCGTGGCGCCGGCCGTCACCGGAGACGGGCGGGCCGCTGACGACCACCGGCGTGACCGTCGCACCGTCGTCGTTCCAGCGAGACAGGTCGAAGTCCAGGGTGAGGGAGCGGTTCCCCCCACCAAGGTTGATCGGGGTCGAGAATCCGACGGTCACCAAGCTCAGGGCCGCGTTCGTGGGGTCGTTGGCCGAGGCGGCGAAGACCCGGCTCTCGGCGACGGTCGACCCGGTCCGAACGATCGAGAGGTTGCGCGAGAGCGAGACGCGGGCGGAGGCGTACTCTCCGGCGGTCAGGCGCGCGTTCGCCAGGAACAGAAAGCGGTTGCCGGAGGCGTCCCGAAGCGACTTGAGGTCGACGGTTCGACCGGCGTCGTCTCGGAACGCGTTGGTCACCCGGCCCGCCCGGTTCACGACGTCCACCCCGTAGAGGGTCACCCAGACGTGGTCGTAGGCGTCGTTCATGTTATCGGTGGCGAACAGGGCGACGGTCGCTTCGGAGGGGCCGGGCGTGCCGCCGCCTCCGGCTCCTCCGCCCCCTCCACAGCCGACGAGCAGGGCCGCCAACGCGGCCAAGAGCGGGAATCGCGTGAGTTTGTTCATTGGCGTTTCATACCTCGGTTGAGCAAGGAGGACGAGGGGCCGGCGGTTGATACGTCGTCATCGGATAACCTTGCTCCCATGAAGCTTGCCTGCGTTCAGGCGGACGTGGCGTTCGGCGATCCCGCCGCGAACGCCGCCTTCGCGGCCGCCAAGATTCGCGAACTCGGCGCCCAGGGGGTCGAGTTGACCGTGTTCCCGGAAGCGTTCCTCACCGGCTACTGCGTGGACGACGCCGACGACGCCCGCCGGATCGCCCTCCCACGGCTCGGAACGGCCGCCGCGAACGGCCAGACCGACGCCGCCCTCGCCGCCGTTCAGCGCGCGGCCGAGGAGTCCGACGTCCTGGCCGTCGTTGGGTTCGCGGAGATCGAGGGCGACGCGCTCTACAACAGCGCCGTCCTCTTCGAGCCCGGGCGCGACCCCCGCTACTACCGAAAGACCCACCTACCGGAGCTCGGTTACGACCATCACGTCACCATCGGCGATCGGCTCGAGGTTCTCGATACCCGCCTCGGCCGGATCGGGATTCTCATCTGTTTCGACATCCGTCCCCCCGAGGCGATGCGCGTCCTGGCCCTCCAAGGCGCCGAGTTGGTCGTCTTGCCCACGAACTGGCCGGAAGGCGCCCAAGCCGCCGCCGAGTTGTTCGGGCCGGTGCGCGCGGCCGAGAGCCGCGTGTGGTACGCCGCCTGCGACCGGGTGGGGACCGAGAACGGGGTCACCTTCATCGGGATGAGCCAGATCGTCACTCCCGACGGGGTTCGGCTCGGCATGCTGGGCGCGGAACCGGGCGTCCTCGTCGCCGACATCGACCTTGCCGACGCGCGCCGCAAGCGCGTCACCCGCGTCGCCGGCAAGTACGAGCACACCGTGTTCGCGTCCCGCCGACCCGAGCTGTACGGCCCGCTCGTCGAACCGGTGGGCGACCGATGAAACGACTTCCCGAACTCGCGATCATGGTGGCCGGTCTCGCGACCGCCCTGTACTTCTCGTTCGGCTACAAGGTGCGGGTCTCGGACTTGGCGGGAGAGGCCACCGCGGACGACCGTGCCCTGTTGCGCGTTTGGGCGATCCACCTCGCGGCGGCGGTGTTCTTCGCGGGCGTCGTGCTGTGGGCCTTTCGAACCCCCCATTCCAAGCCCGAGCGTCGCGTTCGACGCCTCTGGTTGGTCGGAATCGCGTCCCTCCTGGGTGTGTTCGTAATGGGTGCGGCGCTCACCGTGGCGGACACCGCCAAAGCCGTCGCCGAGTCCGGCTTCACCGAGGACGTCGCCAAGCGGGACTACCGAGGCGACACCGAGGCCAATCTCAAAGCGCTCTACGTCGCCGCCAAGTTGTTCCACGACAGTGAGGAGCGATTCCCCAAGTCGAGCGAGTGGATGGACGCCATCGCGAGCCGCATCCGGACGAACGACCTGACGGAAGAGGAAGCCGCCAAGAAACTCGCCAATCCCGACCTTGCCAAGGCGTCGAACGAGTACGGCTTCGCGATGAACGACGCGGCGAGCGAGCGGTTCGCCGACGATCTGCCCGCCGACACCGTGCTGTTTTTCGAGAGCCGCGACCTAGCCCGCAACGCCCACGGCGACCCGGCGACGGACGCCCGCCAACCCGCCCGGGCGGAGGGCGACTTGGCGATCACGGTGAAGGGCACGATCGTTCGTCTGTGAAGAGAACGCAAACGAGCACAACCATTCGGCGGCGGTTCGCCTCTATGCCGGTGAGATTCGACCGACCATGGACGAAGCACAAGCCCTCCCTTGCGAAGCGATCGGTCCCGGCATCCGGATCGAGAACGTCGTGGACGAGCACTACGACGACCTCTACCGATTTTTGCGCCACCTCACCCGACATCGCGAGACCGCCGAAGACCTCACTCAACAGACTTTCCTGGTCGCGCACTTGCGCCTACGGTCTTTTCGCGGCGACGCGTCGCTTCGCACCTGGCTGCACACCCTGGCCTTCCGCGAGTACACGGGCTGGCGACGCCGGCGACGGCTCGTCGCCCCGTTGCTCGACCGATTCGCCGCCCGCGACCCCGGCCACCAAGCGGTCGAGGACGGGGAATGGCTTCTTGCGGCCCTGCATCGGCTCAAGCCCGCCATGCGGGAGGCTTTCCTGATGCACGAGGTGCAGGAGCTGACGATCGACGAGATCGCCACGGTTCTGGGGACGCCCGTCGGGACGGTGAAGGCTCGCCTTCACCACGCCCGCGCCGCGCTTCGCCGGTCGCTCGAACCCGGAGACCACCCATGAGTTCTAAGCTGGACAACGCCCTCGCCGACCTGCGCGCCGAACGACCCGACCCGGACGCCAAGGCGCGCGCCCTCCTCTCTCTGCGAGCCGCGCGCCGACGCGCTCCCCGCCTTGCCTGGGCCGCCGCCGCCACCATCGCGGTGGGCGCGGCGACCTTCGGGGCCTGGCCCCGTCCCTCCTACGCCGCCGAGGTGCGGACGCTGGTCGAACGGTTGACCAACGTGGCGAACCTGACGATGCGCCACTATCGGGTCTCCGGGACCGGTGCGGCTCATCGGTCGCTCGTTGTCGAGAGCCTCACCCTGGACGACCGGACCTGCGATCGGTATCCCGAACGCGCCGACGGGTACGTCCAGTACTCCGACCGCAACACGACGATCGACGTGTTACCGGGGTACGCCGTTCGAGAAGAACGTCGGCGACCCACCCATCGTGTCGAGCCGCTCGCTCCCGGGTTCCTCGCTCACGCCAACGCGACCAACGTCCGCAAAGCGAGGGACGGAAGCACGACCATCTACACGTTCGACTGGGAGCGCGGAAGCGATCGCGGGACCCTTCGCCTTACGGCGGACGCCGAGTCGGGCCGCGTCCTCACGGTGAAGGGCCTTTCCGGGAAGTACGCCGACCTCGAATGCGAGTGGGAGTACGGAACGGTCACGCCCTCCCAAGTGACCTTCCAACCCGGCAAGGGGTTCCCTTTGTACGATCTGACCGCCCAACGCCGATCGTTCCTCGCCGCCATGCACGCCCATCCAGAGCCGACGGCCAAGGATGGACGTTCGGTCCGCCTGATCGGGGTGTACGGCGACGAGTCCGGCCGCTTGATCGCGCTGGTCGAAGGCGCCGGCGCCGTCCGCGAGGAAAACCGCCGCGCTCCCACGCTCGACGGCAAGAGGGGCGAGCCCTTTGCGATGGCCCTGAACGGTTGGGAGAACGGGTTCGACGTTCCCTTCCGGGTCGGGGAGCGCTCGATCCTGGCGGTGGGAGGATCGTTCGGGAAGGTCGGCAACCGCGCCAAAGAACTCGTCGTGCCCGTCACGTTCGACGGCGACAACTTCGGAGACGCGGTGTTCCGCGACGTACCGATCGTTCGGACGGGCGACCTGGTCCGCCTGTTCACCCCCGAAAACCGGCCCTTCTGGGTGACAGGCCCATCGGGCGGCGCGACGACGTCGCCGGGTCACGGCGGCCACTAAGGGCTGGACGCGGTCATTCTGAACGCAGTGAAGAATCCCGGCTCCAGCCTCACCGGGATTCTTCGCTGCGCTCCTAGCGAGGCTGTCATCCCGAGGAACGAAGGATCCCGGGTCAGACCGCGCCTCTCCTCGGGTTCTTCGCTTCGCTCAGAATGACACGCGCCTTACGCTCATCTCACGACGCGCATCGTCCGAATCCTTGTCCCGACCCGCATCCCGTCCACCACGTCCATCCCCTCCGTGACGAGACCGACCACGGCGTAAGACCGCCAGAGCCGCTCGGTGTCCTTGCGGAGGATGAACAGCTGCGAGTCGCCCCCGACCTGAAGGCCGGTCGAAGCGACGCCGACGACCCCCCGTTTGTAGTCTACGAGCGACTCTTCGAAGGGGAGTTGCTTGCCGGACCCGCCGCTTCGCACCGCGTCCGAGTCGAGGGGCTTGTCCTTGCTGGCGGGCGCGCCCCACTGGACGACCCACGGCTCGCTCCGGTGGATGCGCTGTCGGTCGTAGAACTTGGACGCGCAGAGCTCCTGAATGTACGCCACCGTCTTGGGAGAGGCTTTGGGATCGGTGGTGATCGTGAACGAACGGCCCGACTCGAGGGTGACGACGATGCGCGGACCGGTGGGCCGGTAGGCGCCTTGGGGCGCGGCCAAAACGGAGGCGACGAGGAGCGTGGCGACAAGGCTCATGGGCGATAGGATTATCCGCCCACCGGCCGACTCCTGCTCAAGCTCTCGCACACCGCGGTTCCCGCGCCAGCGAGGGTCGCCGAGCCTTCCCCGACGCGGGCGCACGGGGCCGAGGGCCGGTGCTGTCACAATGGGGTCATGCCGCTCGGCCGGTTCCTGCTGTGCCTCCACTCGCACATGCCCTATGTGCTCTCCCACGGGAAGTCGCCCCACGGCACGGACTGGATCAACGAGTCGGCGGCGGAATGCTACCTGCCGTTGCTGAACGTGCTCGACCGGTTGCTCAATCAGGACATCCGTCCCAAGTGGACGGTCAACCTCACGCCGATCCTCGCCGAGCAACTCGACGACCCCGCCTTCAAGGCCGGCTTTGAGGAGTACTGCCAGGCCAAGATCGACGTCGCGCAGTCCGATCAGGACAAGTTCGAACGGGAAGGGCCTCTCTGGATGCAGGGTCTTTCCGGCATGTGGCAACGCTGGTACACCCGCCAACTGGTCGAGTTCAAGCACAAATGGGGTCGTTCGATTACGGGGGCGTTCGGCTACTTCCAAGAGCAGGGCGCGATCGAGATCATCACCTGCGGGGCGACCCACGGCTACTGCCCCCTTCTCGGCACCGACGAGTCGGTTCAGGCTCAGATCAAGTTGGGGGTCGAAAGCTACACGCAACGATTCGGGCGGGCGCCTCGCGGCATCTGGCTCCCCGAGTGCGCCTACCGCCCGCAATACGACTGGAAGGCCCCGGTCGGAGAGGCTTCGCCTTGGCCGCGGAAGGGCGTCGAGGAGTTCCTGGCCGAGAACGGGCTCGAGTACTTCTTCGTGGACTCCCACATGATCCGAGGAGGCGCGCCCCTTGGGACCTACGGCGCCCAGTTCCCGCAACTGGCGGAGATGTTCGCCCGTTCGAGCAAGTACTTCACGCCACCGCCCGAGGAGCGCAGCGAGTACGAGCACTACGCCCTCCCCAACGGGGTCTGCGTGTTCGCCCGCGACCCGGAGACGACGGTCAAGGTCTGGTCCGGCGAGCACGGCTACCCCGGCGACGCCCAGTACCTCGAATTCCACAAGCAGCTCTATCCGGGCCGGCTTCGCTATTGGGCGATCAGCGAGGACAAGCGCGACCTCGGCGCAAAGCGTCCGTACGACCCGTGGGGCGCCTACGAGCGCATCGCCGGACACGCCGAGGATTTTGTGAGGACCCTCAAGGGCGCCCTCGCCCAGTACCGGGGACGAACCGAACGCACGGGCACGCTCGTCGCCATGTACGACACCGAGCTCTTCGGCCATTGGTGGTGGGAAGGGCCCGAATTCTTGTACGAAACGGCGGTCCGGATGCACCACGATCCCGACCTTGAGGCGGTGACGGGCGGCGAACTCCTGGACGTTTCCCCCGCCCGCAGCATGATCTCCCTGCCCGAGGGCTCGTGGGGCGAGGGAGGCTACCACTACATCTGGCTTAACGGCGACAACGCCTGGACGTGGGAACGGCTGTATCCCATCCAGCGGCGCATGGTCGAGATGGCCCGCGCGTACGCCGACGGCCCCGCGCGCGAGATCGTCGAGCAAGCGGCCCGGGAGTTGCTCCTCGCCGAGGCGTCCGACTGGCAATTCCTGATTTCGACGATGTCGGCCCGCGATTACGCGGAGATTCGCTTCACCGACCACGTCGACCGCTTCAATCGGCTCGCCGACTTGGCGCAGAAGGTCCATGAGGACGGCGCCGTCCTCACCCATGGCGAACGCGCGTTCCTCGACGAATGCCGCCAAAAGGACGCCGCCTTCGCCGACCTCGACGTACGCCTATGGGCGGGCCTGGAAAACCCGCTATCGCTCGGCGCGGACGCGCGTCCAAACTCCTGAACCCATGAAGAAAGCCTGGCTCCCGCTTCTGGCGCTCGCCCTTGTCTCCGGTTGCCAAAGGGGCGAATCCGGTACCAAGGTCGTCGTGGCGCCGGCCCCCGATGCGAACGCGGGCGTGGACAGACCCTCCGCACCGACCAAGGAACCGACCAAGGACTCGCGCCAGCCGGCGGAGCCCGCGCCGACCCCGACCCCTCCCCTGATCGCCAAGCCGAACGCGGGGGGCTGGAGCCAAGTCGACGCGCGCAGTCAAGAGGTCGCGAAGCGGGCCGACGACGCTACCCTGAACCTCAAGGCGACCTACGCGGAATCGGCTTTTACGTTCGTCATTCCCGAGGGCAACGCCCTGCGCCTTCCCGCCGGGAAGGGCCAGTCGATCGGCTTTGTGCGCGCGATCGACCGCAAGCGCTACAACGTGCAGTACCTGGCCCTCGCCGACGGATTGACGGGCAAGGCGATCCGCTCCGACGGGGCGCGGCGTCTCGAGATGACCGACGCGGGATGGAAACCGCAACCGGGCAAGACCGTGGTTCCCGCCGACGCCAAAGCCCTGGTGGACGAGTTTCCTCTCGCCTTCCCGAAGTACGTCTACGGCCCCTTGTTCGACGGGTCCGGCGTCTGGACTCGCCTCGTCGACGCATGGTCTAAGGGGGTTGGCGGCTATACGGTTCGCGTCGAGGAGAAGTCGGGAATGAACAACGGTAAGCCCGCAAAGGTGTACCGATTGTTCGCCGAGACGAAGCAGGACCGTCCGACGACGATCGAGGCGGTCTTCGACGAGCGTCGCCACCTCCCGGTGGCGGTTCGGGTCGAGGTGACCGACGAGGCGGGAAAGGTGTCCCAGTTCGAGTGGCGCGGATGGTGGGCGTTCGACGTGAACTTCCCGCCCGAGTCGCTCGCGCAACTCACCTCCGGGGTCAAGCCGGAGGACGTGGGGAAGGCGCCGAAGAACGCGAAGAGCTAGCCCGGAAGCGGCGGCGGGAAGATCGCCAGGGCGGCCGCGCCGTATAGGCCCGCATCGTGGCCGAAGGGGCTGCGATCCACGGGCGCGGCGGACTGGATCGTGTGCCGCTCGATCTCGACCCGTGGGTCGAGCCAATCGCTCAGACCGACGCCGCCGCACAGCACGATCCGTTCGGGGAAGTGGGTCATCGCCACCGTCCGGACCGCTTCGACAAAGGCGAGTCGCGCGAACTTCTTCTGCTCCTCGTTGGGCGATTCCGTCAGGTGGAGTCCGCCAAGAAGCTCTTCGAAGGTGCGACCGGTCGAGGTTCTCAGGTCGTTCAGTCTAGGTTGTGCTCCCAAAGCTCCCATGATCGGTCGATGCTCGTTGACCATCCCGAAACCCACGCCCGTTCCGATGGAGAGCGTCGCGACCCGCCGTCCCGCGTACTCGGGCAGGTTCGCGTGGCCCCAGGCGGTCGCGAGACCATCGTTCATCGCCAGGGTTGGCAGGCCGGTGAACTCCTCCTGGAACACCGTGCCCAGATGCTCCGGCACCCACGACTTCGACTCCACCACCATCCCGTTCCAGACCACCCCTCCGGTGGCGATGCCCAGGCACTGGACGCCGAACTCGCGGGACTTGCCGCGAATCCAGTCCATGCGCCCGTGCCGCGTCGGCGGCGTGGGGATGCGCTCGGAGTGGAGAAGGGTCCAAGTCTCGTCGAACACCCCGACTCGGAGCCAGGTGCCCCCAAGGTCGATCGCTCCGTAGCGTCCAGGTTTGACGACCAAATCCTTCATGAACCAGCGCGTCTGCTTAATCGGGTCGTTCAGGGCGCCCCCGATCACCACGCCGGCCGCCCCCATGCGCAGGGCCGTCTTGACCTGCCAAGGAAACTGGAAGCGTCCTTCGGCGAGCACGGGCGCGTCCGTTTCGGCCACCGCTTCGCGGATCATCGCCATGTCCGGTCCGGTCGTCAACCGGCGGGCGTCGGTGTAGCCGGCGAGGGTGGTGCTGACGAAGTCCGCGCCGAGCGACATTGCGTGGCGCACGCTTTCGGGCGAGTCGCAGTCGGCCATCACGAGTCGACCGGCCGCCTTGATCGCCGCGATCAGATCGCCCAACCGGGTACCGCCCGGGCGGGGCCGGTCCGTGCAGTCAAGGGCCACCATCTCACAGCCCGTCGCGAGCAGGGCCTCGACCTCGGCCAGCGTCGGGGTGACGTAGACATCGGAGCCCTCGTACCATCGCTTGTACAGGCCCATGGTCGGCGCGCCGGTTCCCTCGCGAATCGTGCGCACGTATTCGGGACCCTCCAGACGCAGAATCTTGACCCCTTCCTGCAGGCTCGCCTGGGCCAGTCGCAAGAGGGTGGCGGGATCTTCGACCGGAGACCGCGGGCTACCCTGCACACTGGCGACGAGGGGGCATTCCGCAAGGAGCCGACGGAGGTCCGCGAGTGTCATGACGCTTCGAGTGTACCGACGGTCCTGGCAACCGGCCCGGGCCGGTCGGACTCAGAACAAGGTGGGCTGGACGACGCCGTCCTCGGCCCGTTCCGGCTTCCCCGCCCGTCGCTCGAGGAGTTTCCGAGCGGTTTCCCAGGCGCGCGCTATGTCCGACACGAGCAACCCGTACCCTCCGTCGTTGGTGGCGCTCTGTTGGCGGAGGACGTAAGCGGGGTGAAGGGTCGCGATGGCGGTTCGGGCGTGTTCGCAGGGAAAGTACTTTCCCCGCTCCTGGGTGATCTTGAAATCCTTGCGGATGAGGTTCCGCGCGCTGGGCGCGCCGACGCAGAGGATTACCATGGGCCGGATCGTCGCCAACTGCGGGACCAGCCACCTCCGACACGCGCGCGCCTCGTCCTCGGTCGGGGCGCGGTTGACGGGCTTGCCGGTGGACCAGTCGGCGGCGCGGCACTTCACCGTGTTGCAGATGTAGACCTGCTCGCGGGTCAGGCCGTTGGCGAGGAGGGCTTGGTCCAGGAGTTGGCCGGCACGACCGACGAACGGACGGCCCGTCCGATCCTCCTGTTCGCCGGGGCCCTCGCCGACGAGGACCAGCGGCGAAGTCGGGTTGCCTTCGCCGAACACCACGTGGGTCCGACGCGCGCTCAGCGGGCAAAGGGTGCAACCGAGGGCTTCGGCGCGCAGAGCGTCAAGGCTCACGCCTCCCCCCGATCGATCGTCGCGCGCAGGCGGTCGTAGGTGTCGCTCAAGTGTTCGGGCATGACACGAACCTCGCCGACGGTGGTCATGAAGTTCGTGTCGCCGCTCCAGCGGGGGACGACGTGCCAGTGGATGTGGTCGGGCACGCCCGCTCCCGCCGCCGTGCCGAGGTTCACGCCGACGTTGAATCCGTCGGGGCCGTAGGTCTTCCGAATCCATCCGCAGGCGCGGGCGACCAGCCGATTGATCTCCAGCAGTTCCTCATCCGTCATCCCCTCGATGTCGGCGGTGTGCCGGTACGGCGCGATCATGAGGTGGCCGTTCGTGTAGGGGAAGGCGTTCAGCATCACGAACGCGGTCGCACCACGATAGAGGATGAGGTTGGCGCGGTCGTCGTTCTGCTTCGGGAGTTCGACGAAGAAGCACCCGGCGGCGCCTTCCTTTCGTTCGATGTACTTGAGCCGCCAAGGCGCCCAGAGCCGTTCCGCCATCGGCCCATTATCGCACGGGCGGAGGTAGGGTCGGTTCGGTGGTCGAGGTTCCTGGGTCGGCGGGTGGAGGGGTCCCCGGATCGGCCGTGGGCGGCTTCGCGTCGACGGACTCGACGGGCTTGGGCTCTTCCCTTTTCGGAGCGGGCTTTCGCCTTCGCGGGCGATCCTCGCTGCGTCGTCGGCCCGACGTGGTCGAAACCTCGACCTCGGGGGGAGCAAAGGAACGGCCGGTGGGTTGGGGCGCCGACTCGGTCGTGACCTCGGGTTGGGCGGGGGCGGCATCGATCGGCTTGATCGGCGGCGGGATGCTGCTGAGTTGGGGGGCGATGAGGTAATAACCGGCCGCGCCCAGCGCGGCGGGAACGAGTATCCACTGCGTGAGCACACCCAACCATCGCCCGCGTCCGGCCATGATCGCATTGTATCGCAGTCGGACACGGGACCAACCTCTTGCGGTTACGGATCGACACCGGGTGGCAGCGGCGAGCGGCCTGGGACCTCTGGGAGCCCGCTGGTAAACTCTGCGCAAGGCCGAGGCCCGGACTCCCGCGCCCCGAACGCCGCAACGACGCGGAGCACCGGACAGCATGGACGGACGGTCCCCAGAGAGGGCGTCGGCGTTCGGAGCAGTCAATGCCAACCAAAATCGGAATCAACGGATTTGGCCGAATCGGCCGCCTTTCGCTTCGCGCGATTCTTGAGAAGTACCCCGACGACCTGGAAGTCGTAGCGGTCAACGACCTCACCGATACCAAGACCAACGCGCACCTCTTCAAGTACGACAGCACCTTCGGCCCCTTCAAGGGCACCGTCTCGCACGACGCGGAGAACCTGTTCGTCAACGGCAAGACCATCCGGTCGTTCGCCGAGAAGGACCCCGCCAATATCGACTGGAACGGCTTGGGCGTCGAGATCGTCATCGAGTCCACCGGCATCTTTACCGAGCGCGAAAAGGCGGCGAAGCACCTTGGTGGTACGGTCAAGAAGGTGCTCATCAGCGCGCCCGCGAAGGGCGAGGACGTCACCGTCGTACTCGGCGTGAACCACGAGCAGTACGACCCGGCGAACCATCACGTCGTCAGCAACGCGAGTTGCACCACGAACTGCCTCGCCCCGGTCGCCAAGGCGATCCACGACGAGTTCGGCATCGTGAAGGGGCTGATGACGACCATTCACGCCTACACGAACGACCAGAAGGTGCAAGACCAGGCGCACAAGGACCTGCGACGCGCCCGTGCCGCCGCGGTCAACATGATCCCTACCTCGACGGGCGCGGCGAAGGCGATCGGCCTCGTGATGCCGGAACTGAAGGGCAAACTGGACGGATTCGCGGTGCGCGTCCCCGTCGTCACCGGCTCGGCCACCGACCTTACGCTCGAACTCGCCAAGCCGGCGACGGCGGAAGCGATCAACGCGGTCGTCAAGGCGGCGGCCGACGGCCCGATGAAGGGGTACCTCGAGTACTCCGACGAGGACCTCGTCTCAAGCGACATCATCGCCAACCCCCACAGTTCGATCTTCGACAGCAAGCTGACCAAGGTTATCGGCGGCAACTTCGTCAAGGTCCTTAGCTGGTACGACAACGAGTGGGGCTACTCGGTTCGAGTCGCCGACCTCTGCAAGTACTTCGTCGAGAAAGGCCTGTAGGGGGCAAGGGTGGAGGAAGTCGGAAAGAGGGATCAGACTTCCGGTCCCTCTACCTTCTCCTCTACCCTCTTCCTTACACTCGGCGTACTGGGATTCCCTACCGGGCGTACCGGGATTCCTCGCTTCGCTCGGAATGACAAAGCTAGGACTTGTCATCCTGAACGCAGTGAAGGATCTCGGACTAGAAGGGGCGTACCGGGATTCTTCGCTTCGCTCAGAATGGCAGAACCCGGACCTGTCATCCTGAACGCAGTGAAGGAACGCGGTGGTAGGCCGATTACGTCGGGTTTCTTCGCTTCGCTCAGAATGACAAAGGCGGGTTGCCGACAGAAGGGCCCCACCGGACGAGTCCGGTGGGGCCCATCTAGTTGCTAACGGTTAGAAGCGATCTACTTCCCGCCGCCTCCGACGACCTTGTGTTCCGGTCGCTTCCATTTGCGCGGCGGGTTCTTCTTCAGCTCGCTGAGCGTCCATTCGATCGCCTTTTCGAGCTGGGGGTCCTTCCCTTGCGCGATCAGTTCCGGGTTGGCGTCCACCTCGATGTCCGGGTCCACGCCCTTGTTCTCGGCGATCCACTCGCCCTTGCGGGTGTCGTAGATGCCGAACTCGGGCGCGGTGATCGAGCCACCGTCCACGAGGGGCGCGTTCCCGGTGATGCCCACGAGTCCGCCCCAGGTGCGCATGCCGAGCAGCGGCCCGACCTTCGCGTTCTGGAACAGCCACGGGAACATATCGCCACCGGAGCCCGCATACTCGTTGATAAGCATGATCTTCGGCCCCTCGACCGTTCCGGTCGGGAAGCCGACGTCGGCGCCGTTGCGCTGTTGGAAGGCGGTGTCGTACTTCCGGATCAGCTTCTCGATGAAGAACGTCGGGATCATGCCGCCGCCGTTGAACCGCTCGTCCACGATGAGCGCGTCCTTGTCCGTCTGGCTGTAGAAGCCCTTGACGAACTCGATGACGCCCTGGACGCTGGTGTTGGGAACGTGGAGGTAGCCCACCCGTCCGCCAGTGGCCTTCTCGACCGCCCGCCGGTTCGCCTCGACCCACTCGATGTAGCGAAGTTCTCCCTCGCTCGCCAGGGGCCGCACGCGGATCTTGCGGGAGCCTTCGAGCGACGGCTTGTCGTTGACGGTCAGGACGACCGTTCGGCCGACCTTTCCGATCAGGAACTCATGCACGTTGCTCGACGCGCGGACCGCGCGTCCGTCGATTTCCAGGAGGTAGGAACCGTCTGCCACGTTCAGACCGGGCTCGCCGAGCGGGCCCCGGCGCGAGGCGTCGAAGTTCAGGCCCCGGTAGATCTTGCCGAGTTTGACGTAGTCGCCCTCGACGACGTAGTCCACCCCGAGCGCACCGACGGGGATCGGCGGCTCGGTCTTGCCCATGTCGCCGCCGCTCACGTACGAGTGGCCCGTTCCCGTTTCCCCGATCAGCATGCCCAGGACGTAGCTGAGGTCGCTGCGATGGGAGACGAAGGGCAGGAACCCGGCATAGTGCTTGCCGATCGCGTTCCAGTCGAGCCCGTTGAACTTGGGATCGTAGAACCGGTCGCGGTAGTAGCGCCAGGCTTCCCAGTAGATCTGGTTCCACTCTTTGCGCGGGTCGAGCCAGCCCTCGACCGCGCTGAGGTTCACCGCCCCTTGGCCGACGGCGCCGCCGGGCCGGGCGTCCAGAATGCCGAGGGTCGGCCCGGCCTGGTAGGCGATCTTGTCGCGCTTCTCGTTGAAGGACAGACCAGACATACCGGCGAGGATCGTGGCCGGCTGGTCCTGCCCGATCGTGAAGAGCTTGAGGGCGCCGCCCTCGCCGAAGAACACGCCATTGTTGCCGCCCACGATGAAGTCGTAGCCACCGGGCGGCATGGGCAGGGCCAAGGTGCGCTCGGCGAGACCGTCCAGGTCGATGGGGTTCCCCTCGTCCTTCTTCTCGTCCTTTTTCTCAGCCGGCTTGTCGGCAGGCTTTTCATCCTTCTTCTCGGCCTTGACCGGCTCCTCGTCGGCCGGCTTCACGAAGGGGTTGAGAGCGTCCTTGCTCAGCAGGACCACGTACACCTGCTGCGCGTTCTGCATCTCCATCGCGAAGTCGAACACGCCGAAGAACGGGTTGAAGTTCCGGGACGAGACGAGATAGAGGTACTTCCCGTTCAGATCGAACGCGATCGCGTCGTCGCGGAAGTACCCTTCCGTCACCTGGGTGGACTTCTTGGCGGCCACGTTGTAGAGGAACACGCGACCGAAGAGGTTCTTGCCGCCGTCCAGGTAGGCGATCCACTTGGAGTCGGGGGACCAATCGTAGTTGTTGCCGTTGACGTTCCCGTAGTCCGAACGCAGGACCTTCGTGACGGCCCTGGACTCGAGGTCGAGGAGCAGAAGATCGTTCTGCTGGGTCGAGAGGCTCATCGCCTTGCCGTCCGGGGACCATCGAAAGTCCACGATCGAGGCGTCGGTCAGGTTGGTGACCCGTTCGGGCTCGCCGCCCATCTGGGGCACGACGTAGACCTGCATCTCACCGGACTCGTCGCTCAGGTAGGCGATCTTCTGTCCGTCCGGCGACCACTGCGGATTCCGTTCGCGGGACGCCTCCTTGCCCGGGAGGATGTTGCGGGTTTCGCCGTTTTTGGCGGGGACGCTGAAGATTTCGCCTCGGGCCTCGACCGCCACCCGCGCGCCGGTGGGCGACAAGGCGAAGTTGGCGATCTGACCCCCGAGTTTCACGAAGCGGGGTCGCACCGTCAGCATGTCGCTCGGGATGCGGGCGTTCACGCGGTCGATCTTGCCGGTCGCGCTTTCGAACCGGTACAGGTAGCCGTCCCGTTCGAAGACGATGCTCTTGCCGTCGGTGCCCGGGTTGCGGATGTCCCAGTCCCCGAACTTGGTCACCTGCTCTTGGCGCCGGCTCTTGGTGTCGTACTTCCAGAGGTTGATCACGTTCTGGGTCTTGTCCGACAGGTAGTAGACGGTGTCGCCGAGCCAGAGCGGCCAGTAGTTCTGCTCGCGGCCGGTCGGCAGGGAGGAGTACTTCTTGGTCTCGAAGTCCCAGAAGCTGATCCGCCCCTGGGTTCCGCCCCGGTACCGTCGCCAGTTGAAGTTGTAGGAATTGTTGCGGTTGTAGGCGAGCTTCTTTCCGTCGGGGCTGAAGGTGCCGTTGACGATCTCTTGGACGTCGGTCACTTGGGGCATCCCACCGGTCGGCGCGACCGTTTGAAGCCGCGCGGTGAACGTGGAACCGTAGGTCGTCGCATAGGCGACGCGCCCGTCGGGGGTCCAATCCACCATGATCTTCTGGCCCGGCTCGTAGGTCAGCCGTTTGGGCTCGCCGCCCTCCGTGGGAACCAGGTACACGTCGGGGCTGCCGTCGTAGCTGCCGACGAAGGCGATCCATTTGCCGTCCGGCGAAAACTTGGCGCCCGTCTCCATGTTCGGGTGCGAGGTCAGTCGTCGGGCGGGGGTCGAGCCGTCCACCGGGGCGACCCAGAGGTCGGTGGCGTAGGTGAAGACCACCTTGTCGCCATAGATGTCGGGGAATCGGAGCAGACGCGAATCCTGCGCGCAAGCCAGCGCGCCCAACGCCGTCGCCAGCGCGGTCCATATCAGTCGAGATGTCAAGAATGCCTCCAAGTGCGGTCGTCGTGGTCGTGACGAGGTCCCCGCGTTTTACCCCTGGGTTCGGGGTTCACGGTCCTTTTGGCCCGTCTTCGTCCGCAAGGGACTGGATCGGGCGACGAGGGATACGTCGAGCCGGGGCGGTAAGGTTCCCAAAAGGCCTATGAATCGCACCATCCGTCCCTTGCTCCTAGCGCTCGCCGCCTCGGGCTCCAGCCAGGGACCCGCGCCGTACCAATGGCGGAATGTGGAGATCGTCGGGGGCGGGTTTGTGACGGGGATCGAGTTTCACCCGAGCAAGAAGGACCTTGTCTACGCTCGGACCGACATCGGCGGCGCCTACCGGCTCGACCCCAAATCGAAGCGTTGGATTCCCCTGAACGACTGGGTCGCCCAGCCTGACTGGAACCTGTACGGGGTGGAGAGCATCGGCCTCGACCCTTCCGACCCGAACCGCCTCTACCTGGCGCTTGGAACCTACACCAACGAATGGGCCGGTCCGGGGGAGATCGTCCGCAGCCGGGACCAGGGTCGCACTTTCCAGCGTACCGACCTGCCTTTCAAGATGGGCGGCAACATGGATGGCCGGTCGATCGGCGAACGCCTCGCGGTGGACCCGCAGAACGGCGAAACCGTCCTCTTCGGAACTCGGAAGGACGGGCTCTGGCGCAGCCGTGACGCGGGCGCGACCTGGAGTCGCGTCCCGACCTTTCCCGAAGCGGGAATCGCCAACGGAGCGGGACTCGGCATCGTCCTCTACGGTCCGAAGCCGGCGTTCGGGCCGACGCCGATCCTTGTCGGAGCGGCGATCGAAGGGACCTCGTTGTACCGGAGCGACGATGGCGGTGAATCGTGGCGACCGATCCCCGGCCAGCCGCTCGGTCTAGTGCCGCACCACGCCGTCTGGTCCAAGGACGGCTGGCTCGTCGTCGCCTACAGCGACCGCGTCGGTCCAAACGGAGTGTCCAACGGCGCGGTCTGGTCCCACGACCTGGCGACCGGCAAGTGGGGGGACATTTCGCCCGTTCGTCCGGGAGAAGGCGACCGTTTCGGCTATGCCGGCGTCACCGTCGACCCGAACGATCCCGACGTCATTCTGGTCAGCACCCTCGACCGGTGGGCCAAGGGCGACGACGTGTTCCGAACCCGCGATGGCGGGCAGACCTGGGTGAGTCTCGCCGCGAAGTCAGTGATGGACAGTTCGGGTGCGCCGTACCTCACTTGGGGCGGGGAGACGGCCAAATTCGGCTGGTGGATCGGCGACGTGGCGATGGACCCCTTCCGCCCCGACCGCGCCCTCTTCGTGACGGGGGCGACGATTTGGGGTACCGAGGACTTGGCGAAGGCGGACCGAGGCGAGCCGACCGTTTGGACCGTGCGGGCGCAGGGCTTGGAGGAGACGGCGGTGATCGACCTCGTCAGCCCGCCTCAGGGTCCTCCCTTGATCAGCGGCCTCGGAGACATCGGCGGCTTCACCCACGAGCGACTGGACCGAACGCCGCCGAAAGGCATGACGACGAACCCGATGCTCGGGAACACGGACAGCCTCGACTTTGCCGAGCGCAAACCCGCTTGGATCGTTCGGGTCGGCCGAGCGGGGTCGGACCGGCGTCGGGGGGGCTACTCCTCGGACGGGGGCCGAACCTGGAAGCCCTTCGCGACGGAACCCGGCGGCAACGCCCAAGGCGGCACCGTCGCCATCGCCGCCGACGCGAGCGTCGTTCTGTGGTGCCCGCAAGGCCACTCCCCCTACCGGTCGGCCGACCTCGGCGCGACGTGGCAGCCGTGCGAAGGGGGGCCGATGGGCTTGTCGGTCATCGCGGATCGGTCGTCGCCGAACCGCTTCTACGGCTACCGCGCGGCGACACGCTCCGTCTATGCCAGCAAGGACGGGGGTCTCTCGTTCACCGAAGGGGCGACCGATCTGCCCCGTGGACGCGATCGGATTCGGGCCCATCCGACCCGATCCGGCGAGCTCTGGCTGGCCACCGACTCCGGGCTGTCCCGCTCGACCGACGGCGGCAGGACGTTCGCGCCGGTCGGGCCGGTGACCTCGGCGGTCGCAATGGGCTTCGGCAAGCCGGCTCCCGGTTCGCGCCGTCCCACCCTCTTCCTGGCGGGCAACGTGCGCGGGGCCTCCGGCCTCTTCCGGTCGGTGGACGACGGACGGAGTTGGACGAGGATCGACGACGCGCGCCATCGGTTCGGGACCGTCGGGACGGTCATCGGCGATCCTCGCGTCTTCGGTCGGGTCTACCTTGGGACGAACGGGCGCGGGGTCCTCGTCGGCGAGCCCGCCGCCCCGTGAGTTGGGGACTTGAGGCCCATCACCTCGCCTCCGAGGGCAGGCGGGAACCCCCTACGGCGCCGGATGTTGGGTTCGATCGGTGAGACGGTCGCGACTTTTCCGAAAGAACCCCTTGTTCTGGTCGGATTCTTTGGTATAAAGGGTTCGCGGCCTTGCCGCAACCGCTCGGGTTTTCCTGGATTGCCCGAAGCCCAAACGTCGGAGGTGTCTGGACATATGAAGAAGATTTTTGCGATTCTGCTTGCCGTTGCCGCTCTTGGTGTGGTCGTTTCGGGTTGTCAGCAGGGCGGCGGTGACGCCGAGAAGCCCGCGGACACCAAGACCGAAACCCCCAAGGCCGAAGGCAGCTAGTCGCGCTGTTCGTCAACGTTGGGAGCCTCGTCGCGCGTCGCGCGGCGGGGCTCTGCGATTTTGTGGGCGCACTTCTCGCCAAAACGGCCCACCCATTGGGTGAGCCGTTCTGAATGAGCGATGCGAGCGGGATCAGCTTCGGCAGCCGCAACCGCCGCAACCGCCGCCCCCGGCGGGCATTTCCTCGCCGTCCGCCGCTTGGAAGGAGGAACCGCAGCCGCACGAGGATACGGCGTTCGGGTTTTCGATCTTGAAGCCACCGCCCATCGCGTCGTCGATATAGTCCACGGAGGCGCCCGCCATGTATTTGAGGCTCAGGTCGTCCACGAGGAGCCTCACGCCCTCCGACTCAAAAGCCTGGTCGCCCTCCTCCGGCTGACCGTCGTCCAGGGCCATGCCGTAGGACAGCCCGGAACACCCGCCGCCGGCCACCCACACACGTAGGTACGCGGAGGCCTTGTTCTCTTGGATCATGAGCTCTTTCAGCTCGCACGCCGCTCGTTCGGTCAAAGTGATCATTGCGTTTCAGGTGCCCTGCGAACCTATTTCTACGAACGGAAATCCGAATCGTTCGAGCGGTCCGCCGGAATGCGACGGTTGTACCACGTATTCTCGGTCCGGGCGCGATCGATCTACCCCCGTCGCACGACGTCGACTCGGCGTCCGTCGCTTGAGACCCGCTCGATACCCAACCCAGGGGGCAACTGGTCGCACTCGAACGCGACCCCCATCGGCAAGGGTTCGACCCCGCCGGATTCACGAATCCCGACCGCCTCGCGGAGGACGAGGTCGAGAACCCAGCTGTGCATGTAGTCGTCGTAGCCCCGGTAAAGGGCGGGAACGCCCGTGACCGGGTTGTAGTGCTCGAAGCAGTTCGGTCGCGAAGGGTCCGCCTCGTGGAAGAGGAGCCGGACCGCCTTCTGCAGCGCTTCCCCCGCCCTCGGAAGCAGGTCGGGGAACCGCCTCCGGGCCGCCGTCGCCAAGGCCTCGACCAGGTGGCTGTTCGCCATCGGCCAGCTTCGCCCGTTCCAAGGGCAGTTGTGCCGCCGCTCCTTCCATTCGGCGTCCGGACGGAAGGTCGGGTCGCTTTTGGCGGTCGCCGGGAAACCGGCGGGCAGCCAGAACTCGCGTTCGTCGAGCAGCCACCGGTCGAGCGCCTCCCGGGCGCCCAACGCTTCCGGGAGCAGGAAGGGGTACATTCCGGTGCCCGGGCGCATGGGCGAGCGCCGCCCGTCGGTGGACACGTCGCTGAAGAACGCGGATTCCGGGTCCCAGCACCGTTCTGCCAATCCGGCGATCGCCATGTTCGCCAGGTTTCTCCACCGGGGCTCGGCGGGGTTTCGCTCCGCCAGATAGACGAACAGGAGGGCGGCGTACGTGGTCGCGTCCACGCCGGAGACGCGGAACGCCCCCCACTCGTCGGCCCGATCCGAAGCGAACAGGTAGCGCGACATGTACTCCTGCCCCGTCTCGTTCTGGTCGAACACGTCGTAGAGCGTGGGTTCGCTCTCCGGTCGCGCGCCGTGCGTCCGTTCCCGGACGAAGTACTCGGCGTACCGGGCGAGCGCCTGCCGATGCTCGGCACGCACGGCTCCCGGATGGAGCTTCTCGAGCCGCCGGATCGGGGTGGCGAAATCGGCGTGGTAGAAGTCGCGGGCCGGACGGCCGGAGTAGGTGTGCCCGGGAAAGGAGCCGTCGGGACGTTGCGCCGCGACGAGGTTGTCGAGAATGCCGACCGCGAGGCGCGGGTCGCGACACCAGGCGACTTCTCGCAACATCGCTTGCGACGAGTAGGTGATGAAGTTTCGGAAGAAGCCGATCCCCTCCGCGACGAAGGGTCGGCCCAGATTCGGCAAGCCGGGAACGTCCACCGTATTGAGCCGTAGCCCGTACGCCCGGTAGGCGTAAGCGGCCTCAAGGTAGGGATCGTCGCAGCGGAAGCCGGGCAAGGACTCGAACCACGTCGTCCAGTCGTCGGAGGTCGCGTCGAGCGCGTCGGGCTCGCGCGCCGAATCGAGGGCTCGTCGAGCGTCGGCCGGCGATAGACCCGCTCCGCAGGCCACTCGGACCGTCTGGCCGGGTTCCAGGCGGTACCGCTGGACGACGTGCAACAGGCCCTCCCCGCTCGCCTTCGCCTCGTTGGCCAGACGCCCGTCACGCAGTTTCTCAGGGAGTACGGAGGTTTCCCATAGCGGGGACTCGTCGTGCCGCTGGGCGACGCTGATGGTGTAGTCCAACCGCCGCCCGCTCGCTCCGAGGGCCAAGAACACCGGGACGGATGGACCGAGGCCGCGCGCGTCGGACAAAAGCTCGCCCTCGACCGCCGTCCGATCCGGTGCCAACTCCTCCGGCCACCGTGTGTCCCACCGCAAACCGACGGCTTCCTCGACCGGTTCGCTCAGCGAGGCGCTTTGCCACGGCGTGCCCGGACCTTCCGGCTGGGTCGGCAGGAGCGTCCACACGAGGAGATCGACTCCCGGCCCGTCGGTGAGTTGAAACTCGCTCGTCCATGCGTTCGCGGGGTGGACGAACCGCCGCTCCCGAATGCGCGCGCCGCCCACCGCGTGCTCCAGCACGAGCCGGTCCGGACGCCACTCACGGTCGGGAGAGGTCGTCGCACGAACCGGACGACCGTCGCGTACGAAGAGCACGGTGAACGCCCGGGGGATCCTGACGTCGGCGAAGTAGACCTCGTCCCAGTAGCCGGGGGTGGCGAGCCAGCGGGGGAACGGGGACGCCGCGAGGCACGCCCGCCCGTTGGAGAGAAACCACTTGTCGCGTCGAAGGAGACGGTCGAGATTCATGTTTTCCGGTCGTTCGCACAATAATGAACTTTGCGAACGCCTCGTTCGTATTGGACGATAGCCATGCCACTGGAAACCCGCCCGCGTCGCTTCCTGCCCCTGCTGGGGGCGCTTCTCCTGTTCTCCGCGCCGTCGTTCGCCCAAGACATCGACGCGAAGACCAAGGAGGACGTCCTCAAGCGCATGGGCCGAATCGTCACCGAGCGGGCGTTCGCCAGCGGCGCCGACTTTTCGAAGTGGCCGTCGTTCGTCTCGGAATACCAGGCCGAGATCGACAAGGCCGGGACCGCCGACGAGTTCACCGACGCGATCAACTCCGCCCTGCGCAAGTTCGGGTTCAGCCACATCATGCTGCACACCCCGAAGCAGGCCCAGGTCCGGATCGACCGGAAGACCGTCGGCATCGGGGTCCGCATCTACCCCCATGAGGAAGGCTTGCTGATCGTGGACGTTATCGACGGCGGCCCCGCGAAAGAAGCCGGCATCGAGCCGCAGGACATCCTCATCAAAGTGGACGGCAAGAAGATCGAGTCCACCGGCCAAGTCGCGGGCGAGGAGGGCACCAAGGTCGTGATCACGGTCAAGAAGCCCGACGGGAAGGAGAAGGACTACACCATCACCCGGCGCAAGTTCTCCACCGTCGTGCCCGAAAAGCTCGAGTGGCCGGCCCCCGACACCGCCGTCCTTACGATCCCGACCTTCGACATGAGCTACGACCGCGACCATGTAGACAAGCTCTTCGCCGAGATTCAGGAGAAGAAGGCCAAGAACCTGGTACTCGACCTCCGGTCGAACGGCGGCGGCGCCGTCCTGAACATGCTCCACTTGCTGAACTACATCCTTCCGGCGGGGACCGAAGTGGGCGCGTTCGTGAGCAAGGAGCAGGTCGAAAGGTTCGTCGAAGAGACCAAAGGCGACCCCAAGGACATCGTGGCGGTCGCGAAGTGGGTGCCCGGCAAGCTCAAGACCTGGGAAACCGATCGTCCGGTATTCACCGGTCCGAAAGCGGTACTCGTCAACGCCGGCTCCGGATCGGCCTCGGAAATCGTGGCGGCGGCCCTGAAGGAGAAGGCGAACGCGCCGGTAATCGGGTCGCGCTCGGCGGGCGCGGTGCTGGCCTCGTTCATCGTGCCGCTCGTGCACGGCTTCCAGCTTCAGTACCCGGTCACCGACTACGTTTCGATCGGCGGATTGCGGATCGAGGGCAACGGGGTGAAGGTGGACTACGAGGCTCCTTCGCCGCGCCCGTTCGAGAAGGACCAAGGCGTCGAAAAGGCGCTCGAGGTCCTGCGGACGATCGTGAAGAAGTAGGTCCTCACGGCTTCTCGAAGTGCATCGTGTCCTGGGAGCGGCGCCACTCGCCGCCCCAGCGCCATCCCCGCGACTTGAACGCCCGTACGACCGCCGAGCCCTGGACGACGGTTCCGGGTCGTTTGGGGTCGTAGGTCAGGCCAAGGCGGTCGCGACCCAGGTGCGGGTTCTGAATGGGGTTGAGGTCGATCGCCCTGCCCCTCGCGTGGGCCGAACGAACCCGCGTGCCCGCGACCGGGCGGTGGTTGAAGCCCGTCGTCGCGTTCGCCCGCATCGAAGCAAGATCGTCCCAACCATAGGCGACGGCAGGAATCGCGCGAGCGATCGGAAAGCGCGCGCGCTCGATCTCGGCGAAGATCGCCCGAACCTCGCGCGCCAAGGACCGATCCACCACGAGCTGCCCCCGGTGCGGCTTGCCGTCAAAGCCGACGTAGCCGACCTCGACCAAGGCCTGCCGCGCCAGAACCGACCGAGGGGCGGACGACCCCGCCAGGGCCAGCTCGCGGGTCAGCGACGAATCCACCACCACCTCCGAATGGCCGCCGATTAGGACGAGGACGCACCAAAGCACTACCCATTGTGGTCCGCGCGTCCCGTGCTGGTAGCCTCGGCAAAAGGCGACACGATGGCGACGACGATGATGGGCGCAATCCTGCCGGGCGACAGCACGGCCCAACTCCGGGAGTTCCCGGTCCCCGAGCCCGGTCACGGGGAGGTCCTGATCAAGGTCAAGGCGTCGACGATCTGCGGGAGCGACATCCGCTGCATCTACCGCGAGCATCTCGGCAAGGGACCCGAAGGCTACCAACCAGGGATGATCGCAGGCCACGAACCTGCGGGCCAGATCGTCGCCGTGGGTCCCGGCCTCCGCCGCTTCAAGGAGGGCGATCGCGTCCTGATCTATCACATCTCGGGATGCGGGGTGTGCAACGACTGTCGGCGGGGCTACATGATCTCGTGCACCAGCCCCTTCCGCCGCGCCTATGGTTGGCAACGCGACGGCGGCATGGCGGAATACATGCTGGCCGAGGAGAAGGACCTCGTCGCCCTCCCGGATTCGCTCACCTACGCGGACGGCGCCCAGGTGGCGTGCGGGTTCGGCACCGTCTACGAGGCGATCCGCAAGATCGGCGTTTCGGGGGACGACGCGGTGCTCGTCACCGGCCTCGGTCCGGTGGGTCTCGCCGCCCTCATGCTCGCCCGAGCGATGGGGGCGAACCTGCGGATCGGGGTGGACCCGGTGCCCGAGCGCGCGGACCTTGCGGTCCGTCTCGGGTTGGTCGACCACGTCGTGGCTCCCGGACCCGACACCGTCGAGCAAGTCCGCGCCCTGACGGGCGGCTTCGGGTGCGAGAAGGCGATCGAGTGCTCCGCCAACGAGGGTGGCCGACGCATCGCGATCCAGGCGACCCGAAAGTGGGGCGACTGCGCGCTGGTCGGCGAGGGCAACGCCTGCTCGTTCCTGCCGTCGCCAGACCTGATCCACGAACAGAAGAAGATCCATGGTTCTTGGGTCACGAGCGTCTGGCTCATGGAGGAACTGGTCGAACGCCTCGAACGCTGGAACCTCCACCCGGCGTCCCTCATCACCCACCGGCTTCCCCTCGGGCGCGTCGCCGACGCGTACTCCCTGATGGCGGAAGGCAAGTGCGGTAAGGTGGCGGTCGTGTTCGACGAGGAAGCCGTCTAGAGACCCAGGAACAGGCGGTGGAACCGGGCGTCGTGGGTCAACTCGGGGTGGAACGACGTCCCGATCCGATTGCCCTGCCGGACCGCAACGATCTGGCCCTCGTACTCCGACAGCACCTCGACCCCCGGCCCGTACCGCACCACCACGGGCGCCCGGATGAACACGCCGAGCACCGGCTCCGACAGCCCGCGCACCGGGACCTCGTCCTCGAAACTGTGGACCTGAGCGCCGAACGCGTTGCGGCGAACGGTCACATCGAGAACGCCTAGGCGGTACTGGTCGGGCCGTCCCCGCTCGATGTCCTTCGCCATCAGGATCATCCCCATGCACGTGCCCCACATGGGACGGCCCGACGCCGCGAACTCGACGAGCGCCTCCCCAAGCCCATAGCGTCGCAAGAGCAACCCGACGGTCGTGCTCTCGCCACCGGGGAGGATCACCCCATCGAGTCCGTCCAGATGTTCGGGAACGCGCGCCTCCACGACCTCGAGCGGCCCATCGGCGGCGGCCCGCAAGGCAAGGATGTGGCGTTCATAGTCGCCCTGAACGGCGACGACGCCAACCCGGGAAAGCATGAAGACAGTGTACCAAGCGGACTTTGCGCCGACCGGCACAGCCGCACCGTCCGACCCCTGACAGGTACCCTGGCGTCCACATGGCGACGATTCAAGTAATCCCCTTGGGGGGTGTCGGCGAGATCGGCAAGAACTGCACCGCGGTTCGGCAAGGCGACGACATTGTCGTCGTCGACTGCGGTCTGTCCTTCCCGAGCGAGGAAATGCCGGGGGTGGACATCGTGATCCCCGACTTCACGTACCTCATCGAGAACCGCGACAAGGTCCGGGGCATCTTCATTACCCACGCCCACGAGGATCACGTCGGCGCGCTTCCCTACCTGCTGCCGAAACTCTCGGTCCCCGTTTTCGCCAGCAAGTTGGCCCTTGCCCTCATCCGGCCCAAACTCGAAGAGAAGATCGGCCTGAAGGGGCTGGACCTCCGCGAGTTTTCGCCCGGCGACGAGTTGCCGGCGGGCGCGATGACCGTCGAACCGGTGCGCGTCACCCACTCGATTCCCGAGACCTGTTGCATGGCGGTCAAGACCGAACAGGGCATCGTGCTGTTCACCGCCGATTTCAAACTCGACTTCACCCCGGTGGACGGCAAACTCACCAACATCCAGCGGCTGGGAGAACTCGGGCGCGAAGGCGTCTTGGCGCTTTTGAGCGACTGCACCAACGCGGAGGAGCCCGGCTGGTCGCCCAGCGAGGCCACCGTGAAAGAGGGTTTGCGGCGCGCGTTCGCCGCCGCCCCTGGTCGGGTCCTCCTCACCACCTTCGCCAGCAACATCCATCGCATGCAACAGACGATCGACGTCGCCCACGAAATGGGCCGAAAGATGGCCGTGGCCGGACGCCGGATGGAACAGACGCTCGAGACCTGCAGCAAGCTCGGATACGTCCGCATCCCTTCGGGACTGATGATCCAACTGCGCGACTCGACGCAGTATCCGCCGAACAAGCTGGCCATCCTCACCACGGGCACCCAGGGCGAGCCGCTTTCCGCGCTCGTCCAGATGTCGAAAGGTGAGTACTCTCGACTCAAGATCATCCCCGGGGACACCGTGCTCTACTCGGCCCGCCCGATCCCGGGCAACGAGGCGTCCATCTGGCGCACCGTCAACCGACTCTTCCGGGCCGGGGCCAACGTGGTGTATCAGGCGCCGATGCCGATCCACGTGAGCGGACACGCCCATATCGAGGAGCTCAAGATGATGATCAACCTGACCCGGCCCTACTACGTGGCGCCGGTTCACGGCGAGCCGCGTCATCAACACCGCTATCTCCAGATGGCCCGTCAGATGGGCTACCCCGAGCACCGCGCGTTCCTCCTCACGGACGGGGTACCGCTCGCGATGGACGAGACCAAGGCGTGGCTCGACGAGCCCGTGCCTTACGGCCGCGTCCTGGTGGACAACAGCGGCGAACCCGGCCTGACCGACGACGTCTTGCGCGACCGCAACAACCTGGCGAACGACGGGTTCGTCGTCGTCACCGTCGTCGTGGACGCGGATACGGGCGAGGTCGTCGGACCCGCGATCGTCCAGCACCGCGGCGTTCACGGAGATTCTTCGACGATGGACAAGTTGCCCGACGCCGTTGCGGACGCCCTCAACGTGTTCGCCCCAGACGACATTCGGGACGTGGACTCGGTACGCCGGGAGGTTGCGGACTCCGCACGCCGCTTCCTCCACAAACGCATGGGCGTCCGGCCCGTCGTTATTCCCATCGTCGTGGAGGTCTGAACCATGACCGCCGAAGTCGTCTCCATCGGGACCGAACTGCTTCTGGGTCAGACCATCGATTCAAACGCCGCCTTGCTCGGCGCTCGCATCGCCGAACTTGGGGTCTCCTGCTACCGGCGGCAAACCGTCGGAGACAACCTGAGCCGCTGCGTCGAGGCCCTTCGCACCGCCCTCGATCGCGCCGACGTCGTGATCACGATCGGCGGCCTTGGGCCGACCCAGGACGACCTCACCCGCGATGCCATCGCCGAGGCTCTCGGCGACCCTCTCCACCAGGACGAGGCGATCGTCGAACACCTGCGGACCGTGTTCGCGCATCGGCGCATTCCCTGGGTGGACAGCCAACTCCGGCAAGCCCAACGGCCGGACTGCGCGACTCCGATCCCAAACCCGAACGGCACCGCTCCCGGCCTGATCTGCGAGAAAGACGGCAAGGTCGTGATCGCCCTCCCCGGCCCACCGAACGAGTTCGTTCCGATGGTCGAGGGCCCCGTCCGCGACTATCTCGCGAAACGGGCGACCGGGTTCACCATCCACTCGCGCATCGTAAGGGTGTGTTCGATGGGCGAAAGCGTGGTGGAACACACCCTGCGCGACCTGATGGACCAAGAGTCGCCCACCGTCGCCCCCTACGCCAAACTGGGCGAGGTTCATGTTCGGGTGACGGCGCGCGCCGCCGACCGAGAAGCGGCGGAAGCCCTGCTCGCGCCAACGCTCGTCGAGATCGAGAGCCGCCTTGGTCGCCACGCGTTCGGCCACGACGACGTCTCGCTCGAGGAGGCGGTGATCGGGGCCTTCCGGGAGCGCAAGCAAACGCTTTCCGTCGCCGAAAGCCTGACCGGAGGCGGGATCGGCGCACGACTGACGAGCGTCGCAGGGGCGAGCAAGGTGTTTCTCGGAGGAGCGATCGCCTACAATCGCGACCTAAAACAGGCGCTGCTGGGCATCCCGACGAGCGTGATCCGTCAGTTCGGCACCGTTTCGGAGGAGTGCGCGAAGGCGATGGCGGAGGGCGCGCACCGCGCCTTCGGCTCGGACGTCGCGCTTGCCGTCACGGGCAACGCGGGTCCGGACGTGGATGGGGAAGGCGCCCCGGTCGGGAGGGTGTTCCTCGCCGTCGCGGGTCCGGGCGGCACCACGGTGGACCGACACGACTTCGTCGGCGGGCGCGCCGCCGTGCGCCAGCGCACCGCGCAAGCCGCCCTCGCCAAGCTCTGGTTCCTCGAGTAGCGCTCAGAGCAGGGTGCCTTTGAGCACGAGCATCGCCACCTCGAAGTAGATGAAGATGCCCGTGACGTCCACCAAGGTGGCGACGAACGGCGCCGAGGAAACCGCCGGGTCGAGGCCGATCCGCTTGAGGGCGAGGGGAAGCATCGACCCGGACAAAGTCCCCCACATGACCACCCCGATCAGCGAGACGAAGATCGTGGTCGCGACCAGAACCCAGTGGGGACCGTAGACGTTGGAGAACTGGCTCCAGAGGGCGATCCGGCTGAACCCGACCAGCCCCAGCGCGATCCCAAGGACGAGCCCCGAGAGCAGTTCGCGACGCATGACCATCCACCAGTCTCGCGTCCGGACCTCGCCGATCGCGAGGGCGCGAATGATGAGCGAAGCGGCCTGCGATCCCGAGTTGCCGCCCGAACTGATGATGAGGGGCACGAACAGCGCGAGCACGACCGCCTTGGCGATCTCGTCCTCAAACCGGCCCATCGCGCTGGCGGTGAGCATCTCGGAAAGGAACAGCACAAGAAGCCAGCCACCGCGCTTGCGGATCAGGGTCCAGAACCCGGTCGCCAGGTATGGCTCGTTCAGGGCTTCCAGACCGCCCACTTTCTGAAAGTCCTCGGTCGCCTCGCGTTCCGACACCGCGAGAATGTCGTCGAGGGTGACGATCCCGATCAGCTTGCCCCCGCTGTCCACGACCGGCAGGGCGCTGCGATAGTGGCGACGGAATAGGGCGACCGCCTCTTCCTGATCCTGGTTGGCCTGCAACGCGACGAACCGGTAGTCCATCACGTCGCGAACCCGCTGGCCCGGCGGGGCCGCAACCACCGCGCCCAAGAGGATGTCGTCGATGAGAACCCCGGACTCGTCCACGACATAGAGGTCGTTGGCGGTCTCCGCGAGGACGTACCGGCTCCGGACGTGATCCAGGGCTTGCCGAACGGTGAAGTCCGGCCGCACCATGATGTAGTTGGGCGTCATCAAGCGGCCGACGCTGCCCTCCGGGAAGCCGAGCAGGGCGAGGGCGGTGCGGCGGTCCGCCGGCTCCAGGAGATTGACGAGCCGTTGCACCGCTTCGCCGGGCATTTCCTCGAAGATGCGGGTGCGATCGTCCGGGGCCATCGACTGAAGCAGTTCGGTGAGTTTCTCGCTGGTCAACGCCTCGAGGAGTTCGTCGCGCAACGAGTGCGTCAGCTCGGTGAAGACTTCGGCCGCCTTGGCGGGCGGCAACAGGCGCAGGACGATCAGCCCCTTGGCGGCGCCGACCGCCTCGATGGTCTCCACCAAGTCGGCCGCCTCGAGCGCTTCGAGTTCCGTTTTGAGGCTCTTGAGCCGTGACTTCGTGATCAGTTCGTCCACGGTCGTCGAACTCAGCCATTCGACCATGAGGCAACCTCCGTGCGCGCCGCCCCAATCCTTGCGCGACGTCGGTCCAGCGTCCGGGGGATGGTGGCGAGAGGCGCCCGAACCGCTCCACCCGCCTCAGGCCGAAGCCTCAGGCCGGCCATGTTCGGTCCGACCACCGTCCGAACGAGGGTACCCGCCGCCAAGCCTCGAGTTAGGTCCGCCCAGCGCACCGCGTCGCCATAGAGTCCCTGCCGGAACGCGCCGCCTAGGGCACAATCGGGGAAGGAGATGTACTTCAACAAGTACCCGTACCGCGCGAACTTCACCTTCGCGGATCGTTTCGAGCCGGCGAACCGCGAGCTTCGCGTCGGCGAGCGTGCCTGCCGGATGGAAGCGACGGCTTTCGAAGGCGGGATCGCGCGCCTCCGGGTCCTCGAAGCGAATCGGAAGCCGAGCCCGGCCCACCTCGTCGAACTGACCCCGCCCCCGCTCGCCGACGACTCTTTGCTCCGGTTCGGGCCGGGCGGCGAGCCGTGCTTCGCATTCGGCGGAAGGGAGTTGCGCGGGCGTACCGGCGAGGCCTTCGGCCGGATGGGCGAGGCCTGGATGCTCCAGTTCGACGTCGGCCCGGACACCCGGTACTTCGGCATGGGCGAAAAGAACCTCCCCGGGTTCGAGCGCAGCGGCCTCCGAACCAAGTTCTGGAACACCGACGTCTGGGCCGACTTTCACCCCAATCACTTTATCGAATCCTACGCCGACCCGAGCTACGTCTCCATTCCCTATCTGATCGTCAAGCAGGGCGACGTCTGCCTGGGCATCCTCGTCCATTCCGAGTACCCGGCGTTTATGGAAACGCCGACCCGCCCCGAGAATCGCGAGGTCTTCGTCGAGTGGCAACGCACCGCCGACCACCTGATCTTGGGGGCGGAGGGCGGAACCCCCGACGTCTGGTTCCTCGTCGGCCCGACCTTGCCCGAACTCACCCGCAAGTTGCAGGGCTTGGTCGGCAAAACGCCGCTCCCTCCGCTCTGGGCCCTCGGCTACCACCAGTCCCGTTGGGGTTACGCCACCCCCGAGCAACTGACCGACCTGGACGACAACTTCAGGAAGCACAAGATTCCCTGTGACGGGATTTGGCTGGACATCGAGCACATGGACGGATTCCGAGTGTTCACGGTCGACCCCGAGACCTTCCCGGAAGGCATCGAGCCGACCGTCTGGAAACTCTGGCGCAACCGTCGGCGCGTCGTCCCGATCCTGGACCCCGGGGTGAAGCGCGATCCCGGCTACGACGTGTACGACGACGGTCGGACGCGGGGCGTCTTCTGCCAGAACGTGGACGGGGGCGAGTTCGTCGGC
Source organism: Fimbriimonadaceae bacterium (assembly GCA_026129685.1). Classification (GTDB taxonomy): domain Bacteria; phylum Armatimonadota; class Fimbriimonadia; order Fimbriimonadales; family Fimbriimonadaceae; genus UBA2387. The sequence goes on along the minus strand of JAHCHO010000005.1, from coordinate 196,746 downwards.
CTGGTCTGGCCGGGAGACTCGGTGTTCCCGGATTTCACCCTTCCGCGCGTCCGAAACTGGTGGGCGGGCAAGGTACGCGACTTCACCGGAAAGGGTTTTGCCGCCTACTGGGTCGATATGAACGATCCGGCGACGGGGGCTTCCGACCCCCACGGAATGCGCTTCGATCGCGGTCGAACGCCTCACGCCGCCTACCACAACGCCTACGCCCTCGGGATGCAGATGGCCACCCATGAGGGACTTCGCCGGGCCAAGCCTCGCGCGCGGACGTTCCTGCTGAGCCGTTCCGGTTCGGTGGGCACGAGCCGGGTCTCGGCGATCTGGTCGGGGGACAACGTCGCGAACCGGCACTGGCTCGCGATGTCCATCCCGACGGCCCTCAATCTCGCGCTGAGCGGCGTCCCCTTCAACGGGGCGGATATGGGCGGCTTCGGCGGCGACACGTCGGAAGCGATCCTTGTGGACTGGACCAAAGCCCACTTCCTGATGCCGTTTCTCCGCAACCACACGATGAAGGGCGCGCGCCGACAGGAGCCCTGGGCTTATTCACGGCGCGCGCTCGGCATCGTCCGGCGTTACCTTCGACTCCGCTACAAGCTGCTTCCTTACCTCGCCAACCTGTTCGCCGAGCAGGCGGAGACGGGAGAGGCGATTCTGCGTCCGCTGAACTACGAGTTCGCCGACCCCGACCTCGACTTTGTGGCCGACCGCTTCCTCGTGGGTCCCTCCATCCTCCAGGCGCCGTTCCTCGAGGAAGGAAGGAAGGATCGAGTTCTGCCGCTTCCGGGCGACGAGCCCTGGTTCGACGCGTGCGCCGGCCAATGGGTCTCAGGGGAGACGACCTTGGTCAACACCACCGCCGACACGCCGGTCTTCTTCCGCGCCGGGGCGATCGTTCCGATGGCGCCCGGACTCCCGACCACCAACCGCAAGGACCTCGCCGCCGCCGAGTTCCACTGCTTCGTCCCGCCGACCTGGCGGGGGGAGTCGCGTCTGGTATATCGGGCCGACGACGGTGAAACGCTGGGCTACGCGAAGGGCGAGCGCAGTACCATCGAGATCGAACTGACCGCGAACGAAAGCGGGGTGCGGATTTCCTGGCGGATACTTGAGGACGGCTTCGGCTCCTTGCGTCCCGTCTTCGTGCTGCACGGCGTTGCGACCGCTATGGTCAACGGCGAAACCGTCGCCTGGTCCCCCGTCTCGGTCCCTTTGGTGCGCGACGTTTCGGCGGTGCGCTCCGTCTAGCCAAGTCACTCCATCATGTTTACCGGCATCGTCGAGAATCTGGGAAAGGTTGTCGCCCGTCAGGGTCCCCGCTTCGAGGTGGAGTGGACGGGACCGACGGAGGAGGCGTGGTTCGTCGGTGAGAGCGTCGCGGTGGACGGCTGTTGCCTCACCGTGATCCTTGCTGCTCCGACCGACGGGGGCGCGCGGCTCGGGTTCGACCTCAGCGAGGAGACCTACGCCAAAACCGCCCTCGGCGACCGCCGACCCGGCGACCGCGTCAACCTCGAACGGGCGATGCGCCTTTCCGACCGCCTCGGCGGACACTTGGTGCAGGGCCACGTGGACGCGACGGGCACCGTCCTCGAGATCGAGAAGCACCCCGACTCGTGGCGGTACCGGTACCAAGCCCCACCCGAGTTCGCGAGGTACCTCGCGCCGAAGGGTTCGATCGCGGTCGACGGGATCAGCCTGACCATCGTGGATCCGACCGAGGGAGGGGCGTTCGACGTCTGGATCATCCCCCACACCTACGAGGTCACCCAGATCTGCGACCGCAAGCCGGGGGACCGCGTCAACCTTGAGTTCGACGCCATGGCCAAGATGGTCGAGCGTCTCGTCCAGGCGTATCTCCCCGGGGCGGGGGCGTGACCGTTCGCCTCGCCGCGCGCACCGACGCAACGGCGATCGCGGGCTTGGCCTCTCAACTTGGCTACGAACCCAGTGTCGCCCACGTCGGCCGCGCGTTGGGCCGAGCCACCAACTCGCCCGAACGAGCGGTCTTCGTTGCGGAGGACTCGACCGGGTCGGTGATCGGATGGACGGCCGTCGTCCTTGAAACGACCTTGACCGACGCGCCGTACGGCCTGATCCAAGGTCTGGTCGTCGACGCCTCGTTTCGAGGGGAGGGCATCGGCCGGGCCCTGTTGGAGACCGCGCGGGACTGGACGTTCGCCCGAGGCGCGGAATCCCTGAGGGTGCGGGCGAACGTCGTGCGAACCGATGCCCACGCGTTCTATGGTCGCCTCGGGTTCGTCCGGGTCAAGGATCAGGCCCTCTTCCGCCTGGAAACGACCGCCAATGGACCCGTTTTCTGATTCCCGCGCAAATTCCCGAAAAAGCCCTTGCATTTCTCGCCGGGCTTTGCTATGATCATCAGTGGAAGCACCCGCCCCTTGAGGGCAGGCGTGGCGAAAGCCCGACCTTGAGGTGAATCCGAGTAGGAGATAGAACATGAAGCGACTGGCATTGGCCGTTGCGCTCGTCGCGAGCGCACTTCCCTCGTCCGCCGACCTGTTGTTTGACAACGGTCCGCTCTTGACCGGCACCCTCGGTGGGTCCAACGTGAGCCGAGCCGACTCGACCGGCACCGCGGCGGGTGGCGCGATCAACAGTACCGCCGGATTCTTGGCCGATAACGCGAGCGACGCGAGCGGTGGTCCCTCCCACGTGGCCGACGATTTCACCATCGGCGCCGGGTTCACTTGGACGATCAACAGCCTTAAGTTCTACTCGTACCAAACGGGTAGCGGCAACACCTCCACCATCACCGGCCTGTTCGTCAAGATCTACAACACGACGCCTACCCATCCGAGCAACGCGGGCGTTTTCGGCGACTTCACGACGAACCGTATGTCCTCGACGTCGTTCACCAACATCTACCGCATCTTCAACGCGGCGGGAACGCTCGACACGACCCGGCCGATCATGGAAGTGACGGCGAACCTCGGCAGCCCCCTCGTGCTCGGCGCGGGAACCTACACGATGGCTTGGGCCTTCACCGGCTCGATCGTCAGCGGCCCGTGGCAGCCCATGGTCAGCCCGTCCCCCGGCACCGCGAACGCGCTCTACTCCCAGGACTCGGTGAGCAGCGGAAACTTCGCGCCGATGCAGAGCTCGATCACGAACAACGGCGTCGCGACCGGTTCGTTCCTGAAATACGATCTGCCGTTCAAGGTCGAGGGTACCGCCGTACCCGAGCCTGGTTCCATGATCGCCCTCGCCGTTGGTGCGGCCGGCCTCTTGGCCCGGCGCCGACGCAAGAATTGATCCACTAGACATCCTTCACGGGACGTCTCCTACACACACTGACTGTTGAGAGAGGAGTAGGGGCGCACGAGAGAAAAAGTGCGCCCCATTTTTCCCCTCCATCGGAAACGGCGATCTCTCCGCCTTTGGTGTGAACGACTTGACCAACTAGACATCCTTCACGGGACGTCTCCTACACACACTGACTGTTGAGAGAGGAGTAGGGGCGCATCGACAGAATTGCGCCCCATTTTTCTCCCGTTGGCCTTATTGCGGGCCCCGGACGGCGAACCGCCGTCGGGGCTCTTTGTTTTGCCGAAAGGAATCCGCCGGCCGACGCCAAACCTAAGGGTCGGGTGTTCTGAACATGGCCTACGATTTCTCTCGACGCGACGTCCTCAAGGTATCGGGCGCGACCGCTCTCGGTCTTGCCCTCGGCGCCAGATCCAAGGCCCAGGCGACGAAGAAGCCGGGCGACCGTCTCCGCTTCGCCATCGTCGGCGTCGGTGGCAAGGGTTGGAGCAACATGGAAGAGGCGGCCCGCCACGGTGACATCGTGGCCCTCTGCGACGTGGACGCGGAGACCCGCTCGAAAGGGATGCTCGCCCACCCGCGCGCCGCCACGTTCTCCGACTACCGCCGGATGTTCGACGCGATGCACAAGGAGTTCGACGTCGTCGTGGTCAGTACGCCCGACCACAACCACGCTCCCGCCGCCGCCCTGGCTATGCGCGCGGGCAAGCACGTCTACTGCGAAAAGCCCCTTACCCGCACGATCTTCGAGGCCCGTCGCTTGGCCCAGCTCGCCCGCGATCACAAGGTCATGACCCAGATGGGCAACCAGGGGACCGCCAACGACAACCTTCGCCGCGCCGTCGCCGCCATCCGGTCCGGCGTCTATGGCAAGGCCAAGGACGTCCATTGCTGGACCGACCGTGCCGCCGGATGGTGGCCCCAGGGTGTCGGGCGCCCGGAGCCCAAGCCGGTTCCGCCGCACGTGGATTGGGACGTCTGGCTCGGCCCCGCCCCCGAACGCCCCTACGCCGAGGGCTACCATCCCTTCGCCTGGCGCGGACGGTGGGACTTTGGGTCCGGATCGCTCGGCGACATCGGGTGCCACTGCATGAACCTGCCCTTCATGGCCCTCGATCTGCGCGACCCCCTCGCCGTTCAGGCCAAAACCTCCGGCAACAACAAGGAGACGTTTCCGGTGTGGTCGGTCGTGACCTACGAGTTCGGTCCTCGCGGAGATCGGCCCGCCCTGAACCTGACGTGGTACGACGGCGGGCAGAAGCCTCCGCCCGACCTGGCCCCCGGCATCGCCTACGACGGCAACGGCTGCCTCATCGTCCTTGAGAAAGCGACCCTCTACTTTCCCGGCGAATACGGGGGTGGGACCAAGATCGTGGGGGGCGGCGAACTGGCGGACGTGCCATATGATCGGTCCCCCGGCCACTTCACCGAGTTGGTCCTTGCCGCCCAGGGCGGCAAGGCGCCGCGAGGGCATGTGCCCGACTACTCTGGGCCGCTCACCGAGACCGTTCTCCTCGGCAATCTGGCGGTCTGGGCGGACGGCCGGCGGGTGGAGTGGGACGCTCGCCGGCTCAAGACGAAGGGCACCGACGAGTTCGAGCCCCTGATCCGTCCCGTCTACCGCAAAGGCTGGGAACTCTGAACCGTACCGGGATCGGTCCGCGTCAGCGGATCGGGCCGATCCCGCGTTGGATGGCGAGGTCCCGCAGCATCCGCCGGCCGCGATGGATGCGCGACCGCACGGTGCCGATCGTCGTGCCCTGCACGTCCGCGATCTCGGCGTAGCTCATGTCCTGCAGGTCGCACATCTCGATCGCCGCGCGGTAGACCTCCGGCAACTCGCGAAGGGCCGCCGTGACCGCTTCTGCGAGTTCGGACCGCATCAAGAGCCCATCGGGACCCGGCGAGTCGTCCGGGATCGGAATCTCCTGAACGTCGCCGTCGTGGGGGCTGACCATCGAATGGAGGGACTCGGCGTTGCGCACCGGGTTCCCGCGTCGGCGCGAGTCCAGGTAGGCCCGCTGCATGATGCGAAGCAGCCAGTTGAGGAAGGGCCGTCCCGGCTGATAGCCGTCGAACCCACGCCACGCCTTCAGGAGCGTCACCTGCATCAGGTCTTCCGCGTCCGTCGGGTTCCGCGTCAACTGAAGCGCCATCGAGTAGGCGCGCTTGCGCGTGTCCCCGAGCATTCGCTCGAAGCGCTCTCCGTCGGCGGCGGACGGCGTCCAGGTCAGTTCCAGAGGCTCAAGCGTGTTCGTTTCGGTCATGGCATCAACTCGTTGCTTGCTCAACATATTATCACAAACTGATGCATTGTCAAGGACTTTCTTCCTTGGTTTTCCACAGGCACGGTTTCGGGTCACGTCGGCGATTCGGGAGGGATGCGCGCTTCGAGCCGCGAAACACTACGCGACATGAGCCGCTCCCTCTCGCGACGCGACCTGTTGGCCGCCGGCGCCGCCGTCGGACTGACCGGGATCACCCCCGTCGGACGTGCCCAGACCTCGCCGAACCGGGGGATGCCCGTGGCCGTTTCCTCCGGCAACGGCCTGCGCGCCACCGCCAAGGCGATGGAACTGCTCCGGGCCAAGGCGGACGGACTCGACGCTGCCATCGCCGGGGTGAACATCGTGGAGGAAGACCCGAACGACATGAGCGTCGGCTACGGTGGGTTGCCGAACGAACGGGGCGTCGTCGAACTCGACTCCTGCGTGATGCACGGTCCGTCCTACAAAGCGGGCGCGGTCGCGGCCCTGCAGAACATCAAGACCCCCTCACGGGTCGCCAAGGTCGTCATGGATCGGACCGACCACATCCTGCTCGTCGGGGCGGGCGCGCTCGAGTTCGCAAGGATGCACGGCTTCGAGGAAGCGAATCTCCTCACCGACGCCGCCCGTAAGGCGTGGGTCAAATGGAAGGAATCCTTGTCGAAAGAGGACGACTACGAGGAGCCGCCCAGCGGAGGGGCCCAGGATGCGCCCCGTCCGACGGGCACCATCACCTGCCTCACCCTGAACGAAAAGTTCGAACTCAGCGGCGTGACGACCACCAGCGGCCTGGCCTACAAGATTCCGGGTCGGGTAGGCGACTCCCCGATCATCGGCGCGGGTCTTTACGTGGACAACGAGGTTGGCGCGGCGGGTTCGACCGGGCGCGGCGAGGCGGTGATTCTGTCCTCCGGGAGCCGAATCGTGGTCGAGAACATGCGGCACGGCATGACCCCGGAAGAGGCCTGCCTCGACGTGCTGCGCCGAATCTGCCGCTACACCGTGGACCCGAAACTTCTCCGCGCCCCCGAACGGCCCAACTTCGAGGTGAACTTCTACGCGGTGAACAAGAAGGGCGAGTTCGGCGGCGCCCGCATATACAAGGGCGGAACTTTCGCCGTCCACGACGGCACGACCAACGCGATGCGCCCCCTGGCGTACCTCTATGAGCGCCCGTGATCAGCGGCCTGTTCGTCACCTTCGAAGGGCCGGAGGGCGCGGGCAAATCCACCCTCGTCCGGTCGCTCGCCGCCCGCTATGAAGCGGAACGGGAAGTTCTGGTCACGCGGGAGCCGGGAGCGGGCGCGTTCGGCGCGGCGGTGCGCCGACTTCTCCTGGAGGGCGAGGACCTCGAGCCAAGAGCCGAGCTCTTCCTGTTCCTCGCCGACCGCGCGGAACACGTTTCCGGCATCGTTCGCCCCGCCCTCGCGCGCGGCGCGCTCGTCCTGTGCGACCGTCACGCCGATTCCACCGTGGTCTACCAAGGCTACGGACGCGGGCTCGACCGGGCGCAGCTCCGCGCCTGGAACGCCTTCGCCACGCAGGGACTGACGCCTCACCTCACGATCTTGGTGGACGTCCCCACCGAGGTCGGCCTCGCCCGGGTGACGGAAAGCAACCGACTCGACGCCGAATCGCTCGAGTTCCATCGCCGTGTCCGGCAAGGGTTCCTCACCGAGGCCGCCGCCGAGCCGGACCGATGGGTCCTCGTGGACGGCACGCAACCTCTCGAAGCCGTCCTGATCGAAGCGGCGGGCGCCATCGAACGTCTCTTTGCGACCGCCGGGGCTTGACCCGGTCCGCCGTCGTCGGCCGCGACCTTCTGCGTGCCGTTAACCCTCGGCGAACCGAACTCGGAACGCATATGCGGGCGCCGCCGGCAGCGCCGGGAAGGGGAACCGGAGTCCGTCGTCCGTCTGCTCGAACGGCAACGTCTCGTTGGACGCGAGCGATTCGACGGCGACGACCGGGCGGGCGGCAAGGCGCATGGTCCGTCCCAGGCTCCGCACGAGGACCGAGCCTTCCGGACGCCCGAACAAAGTCACGAACAGGTTCCCACCTTGCGTCGTGAAGCGCATATCCTCCCCGGTGAAGGGCGCCCGGTCCGTATCGTGGAACGATCCGCCGACGACCCGCGTCGGCCCCTCGCCGTAGACCGTCCACGGCCGCGTCGCGTAGACCGCCTCGCCGTTCGTCGCCAGCCACGAGCCGATCGTCCGGAGGATCGCGGCGTCCTCCTCCGGAATGGTGCCGTCCGCGCGCGGTCCGATGTTGAGGAGCAGGCACCCGTTCTTGCTCACGATGTCGACCAGATCGTGGACCATCGAGTCCGCCGTCTTGTATTCCAGACCGTCGACGTGCGACCAGGAGTTCTTCGCCACTGCGGTATCGGTCTGCCAGAAGTGCTCGCGGGTCTCTTCGAGTTGGCCGCGTTCGACGTCGAACACCGCCGCCTTGACCGGGTAAGCCTCGTTCTTGTAGTTGATCGCGACCCCGACCCCCCACTCCGCCGCGCGGTTGTAGTAGTACGCGGCGAAGCGCTGCAGGTAGGGACGAAAGGCGGGCTGCTCGATCCACCAATCGAACCAGAACACCTGGGGACGGAACTTGTCCACCAGTTCGCAGCACCGCGCGAGCCAGTCTTCCAAGAAGGCGGCGTCGGGCTGGGTTTCCTCCGGCGCGGCGGGACCGTAGAAGTCGGCGTAGGCGGCGTCCTGAACGTCGGACGGAAACTCCCGGCCTCCGTTCAGGAACCACCAGTGCTCGGCTCGGTGCGAGGACACGCCAAAGGCCATGCCCCGATCCCGAACGGCGCGCCCGAGTTCCCCCACCACGTCGCGGCAGGGACCCATCGCTTTGGCGTTCCATTGGCTGAGCCGGGTCTCGTACATCGCAAAGCCGTCGTGGTGTTCGGCCACCGGCACGACGTACCGCGCCCCGGCCTCGCGGAACAGCTCCGCCCAGGCGTCCGGATCGAAACGCTCGGCTTGGAACCGGGGCACGAAGTCCTTGTAGCCGAACGACGCCTGGCTTCCGTAGGTGGCGACGTGGTGCTCGAACTCGCGCGTCCCCTGCTTGTACATGTTGCGCGGATACCACTCGTTGGCGAAGGCGGGCACCGCGTACACGCCCCAATGGATGAAGATGCCGAACTTGGCGTCCCGGTACCACTCGGGCACCCGGTACCGCTCCAAGGAAGGCCATTCGGGATCGAAGGGGCCGGACGGATGCGAGACGATCACGCTACTTGCCCCCCGTCATCTGGATGCCCTTCACGAAGAAGCGCTGTCCGACGAAGAAGATCAGGATCAAGGGGATCGAAACGAGGACCGACCCCGCCATCAGCAGGTTCCACCGCTCGTCGTTGAGGGCACGGAAGGTCTGCAGGCCCAGTTCCAGCGTCTGGAGATCGGGATCGTTCAGGTAGAGCAACGGCCCCATGAAGTCGCGCCAGGTGCCGATCACGCAAAACACGCCGACGGTGGCCAAGGCGGGGCCCGAGAGGGGCAGGATCACACGGCTGAAGATGTGCCAGTGCGTCGCCCCATCAAGCAGGGCCGCCTCGTCGAGTTCACGCGGAATCCCCATATAGAACTGGCGGAGGAGGAAGATGTTGAAGGCCCCGCCCCCGAAGAACGCCGGCACGGTGAGCGGCAGGAACGTGTTGACCCAGTGCAGCTTCGCGAACATGACGTAGCTCGGGATCATCGTCACGACCCCCGGCAGCATCATCGTGGACAGCAGGATGAGGAACAGGCGATCGCGGCCCGCGAATTTGAGGCGAGCAAAGGCGTAGGCCACCACCGCCGAGGAACCCGTCACCCCCACCGTGACGCACGTCGTCACGAACAGCGAGTTCCGGAAGAACAGCAGGAAGTTGACGTTCGGGCTGGTGAGAACCTGGTTGAAGTTGTCCCAGGTGAACGCCTTCGGCCAGGACCACGCGCTCGAGACCACGATTTCGCCGGGCGATTTGAAGCTCATCACGAGCATCACCCAGAACGGCACCATGAAGCTGACCGCCCCGGCGAACAGGATCGCGAGCACGATCGTCTTGATCACGACGCCGACACGGGTCGATCGCTTGGCGACGCGATCGTATTCCTTGGCGGTGACGGGGGCGTTCATTTCGCCTCCGCTTCGTAGTACACGTACTTGGTCAGGCGCAGTTGGATCACGGTGAAGATCAGGATCACGAAGAACAGCACCCAGGCCATCGCGCTCGCGTAGCCCATGCGGATGCTCATAAAGGCCTGGTTGTAGAGATGGAGCATGTAGAAGAGGGTGGCCCCGTTCGGTCCGCCGCTCGTCATGATGAAGGACTGGGTGAACACCTGGAAGCTGCCGATAAAGCCGGTGATCAGGCAGAACAGAAGCGAGGGCGACAGGAGCGGGATCGTGACCGACTTGAACCGCGTCCAGGGACCGGCACCGTCGATCGTCGCCGCTTCGTAGTAATGCTGGGGGATGCCCTGCAGGCCCGCCAACAGGATGAGCATCGCGCCCCCCGCTCCCCAGACCGACATCAGGATCAATGCGGCCAAGGCCGTCTTTTCGTTGCCGAGCCAGTTCACCGGGCCGTCCGGCGAAACCGTCTTGAGCAGGGAGGCGATGCCGAGGAAGTTCCAGTTCCCGTCCGGGCCGTAGATCAGCGTGTTAAGGAGACCCCCTTCCGGTTGGAACACCCGCCGCCAGATGAGCGCCGACGCGACGCCGCTCGCCAGCGACGGCAGATAGTAGAAGGTCCGGTAGAGCGGCATCCCCGCCACTTTCACGTTGAGAAGAAGGGCGAGGGCCAGCGAGATCACCAGTCCGAGCGGAACCGCGACCACCGTGTAAATGGAGGTCACGAGGAGCGACTTCCAGAACCAGGGGTCCACCGTGCCGAGCTCGACGTAGTTCTTCACTCCCCGGTACATCGCCGGCGTGATCGCGTCCCAGTCCATGAAGCTCATCAGCAAGCTGAGGATCATCGGGCCGAGGGTGAAGAACAGCATCCCGAGCAACCAAGGCATGAGGAAGCCATAGGCGATCCGGCTTTCGTGCTTCTCCTTCGCGGTGCGTCGGACCTTTCGCTCCGGCAAGTAGACCCAAGCGAGGATTCCGCCGACGAGCGCCAGCCCGATCGCCCCGCCGAGAAGCCAGTTGGCCCTGGGCAGGCGCTGTTCGGCGCGCAACACGTCGAGGCGGGCTTGTGAGCGCTCCGTCGCGATTCTCATCGCCTCTTTCGCGTCGATGATTCCGAGCCAAACCGAGTCCTGCTGGCTGTTGAAGTGCGAGACGACCTCCGGCCAAAGGTCGGAGGTCGGGTTGAAAACGACGTACGGCACCGCTTCGTCGGTGACGATCCGGCTGGGTGGATAGGCCTGTTCTTTCGGCGTGTTGGGGCCGGGCGTCCACGGCTCTTGAAGCGCCTGCGCCCGAATGCCCGGCTGGGCGATCCCCGCGTTCGCCATCGCCGCCATCCCCGGCGGACCCGCCATCCACATCGTCAGCAACCAAGCCTCCCAGGGGTGCTTCGTCTGCTTCAGGATCGAGTAGCCGGACCCACCCGTGGGCGCGCCGCGTCCGCCGTCCTTGTAGGCGGGGGCGAGGGCGATGTCCCACTCAAAGAACTCCGGCTTGCCCGGAACCAGTTCGCGCCGAAAGGCCGGGACCTCCCAGATGCCGACTTCGTACATCGCCAGCCGCCCCTGCGCGAACAGGAGGTGCGCGCTCGCCTGCAAGCCGGACCTCAGCTCGGTCGGAGAGGGGAACCACTTCTCCTTGAGCATGATGTCCTGCATAAACTGCACCGCGTTGACCACGCGGGGGTCGTCGAACAGCACCTTGGTCGGCTCTTCGGGGTCGTCCGCGTAGCGCGCGCCCTGCGAGAACACGAGGGTATCGAGGAACGCGCCCGGCCAGCCCGACGCGAACCCGTACTGCAGGACCTTGCCGTTCTTGTCCTTTTTGGTGAGCTGCTGCATCACCCAGGTGAAGCACTTCTCGCGCAACTCCGGGCGCGGCTTGAAGTCCCAGGTCCAGGTGCCGTCCGGATACGGGATTCCCGCCTTGCGGAACAGCTCCTTGTTGTAGTAGATGATGCCGATCGGGGCGATGTCTCGCGGCAGAACGTAGACCTCGCCCCGAAAGCTATGGGCGTCTACCAGCGGTTTGTAGTAGCCCTTCAGGTTAAAACCTGGCGTTTTCGCGATGAACTCGTTCAGCCCGTAGATGGCGTTACGCTTGGCCAGACGGTTGAAGCCGTTCATGTCCATCATCGCCACGTCCGGTGCGCACTCCCCCGCGACCTGGTTCAGGAGTTTCTCCTGGAAGTTCTGGCTGACCCCCTCGAACTTCACCTTGATCCAGGGGTAGTGCTTCTCGAACTCGCGCACCGCCTTCTGCAGCACCGGGCGCCCCTCCTCGCCGTCCCACACGACGAACCGCAGATTGACCTTCGGCCGCTTCTTGTCCTCTTCCGACACGGGTAGGTAGCCCGGCCAATCGTTCGTGGGGGTCGCCATCGAGTCGCGCAACTTGCGCGCCGCCTCGCTCTTCGGATTCAGGAGGTCCGGGTCGGGCGGGGCGTTCTGCGCCAAGGCGCACAAGGAACCGAGCAGGACGTTCAGCAGGACGAGGACGATGCGGGTCGGTCGCATGGCGGTGTGGGGCGTCGGCGCCGTTGCCTGGTCCACGGTGCTTCCTTCGCCTCGTCGGGAACGATTCCTGCCGATCGCGTCCGCATTGGCCCGAACCGGGACTTCGGGCGGGTCGAGAAGCCGTCGCCCTTCCAGTTCCGGCAGGGCCGTCCCCCGGGGTTCGGAGAGGCGCGGGACGCAGCCCGCTCTCCGTTCGCGCGCGTATGAAAATCGGCGCACTGCGCCCGAATCCCCCTTGTCGAAAAGTGCTTTCCGTGGTATCGTTCACGCCATGTCAGCGGACACTCTCGAGAGAGTCAAGAAGGTCACCGTCGAACAGTTGGGCGTCAAGCCCGAAGAGGTCGTTGAGTCGGCCTCCTTCACGGAAGACCTTGGTGCGGACTCGCTCGACGTCGTCGAACTCGTCATGGCGCTGGAAGACGAATTCAGCATCGACATCCCGGACGACGACGTCGGAAACATGAAGACCGTCGGCGATGCCGTGCGGTACATCGCCGATAAGCGATGAGTCCCTTCCGCCCGTCCGGGCGGGTCGTGGTGACCGGTCTCGGCGCCGTGACTCCACTGGGTACGGGGATCGATGTTTTTTGGCCCCGGCTCTTGGCGGGCGAAAACGGGATCGACCGTATCTCTCACCTCGATGTTTCCGAGTTCACGACGCGAATGGCGGCCGAGGTCAAGGATTTTGACGCCGCCGACTGGCTGGACAAGAAGGAAGCGCGCCGGATCGATCGGTTCATCGCCTTCGCCGTCGCCGCCGCCCGCATGGCCTTGACCGACGCCCGCTTCCCCGACGACCCCGAGGTGCGCCTCGAAACGGGCGTCCTCATCGGGTCCGGCATCGGCGGTCTCACCTTCATGGGTGAGCAGTTTCGGCGACTGTACGAGGGTGGCCCCTCCAAGGTTTCGCCCTTCCTCGTGCCTTACATGATCCCGGACATGGCGTCCGGCTGGGTTTCGATCGAGCACGGTCTGCGCGGCCCGAACACCTGCGTCGTCACCGCCTGCGCGACCGGCGCGAACAGTATCGGCGACGCCTACCACATCATCAAGCGCGGGGACGCCGTGGCCATGGTCGCCGGCGGCACCGAGGCCCCGATCAACGAGATCGCGATGGCCGGCTTCTGCTCCGCCCGGGCGATGAGCAACCGCAACGACGACCCCACCCACGCCTCCCGGCCGTTCGACAAGGATCGCGACGGATTCGTGATGGGGGAGGGAGCGGGGGTGCTCATCCTTGAGGACTACGCCTTCGCCAAGGCGCGCGGCGCGAAGATGTACGCCGAAATCGTCGGCTATGGCATGACGGGCGACGCCTTCCACATCACCCAACCCGATGCCGAGGCCCTCGGCTCCTCCCGATCGATGCGCAAGGCCGTCCACCAGGCCGGAATCGACCCGACCGACGTCGGCTACATCAACGCCCACGGCACTTCCACCCCTTACAACGACCGCCTCGAAACGATGGCGATCAAGAAGGTGTTCGGCGACCACGCGGCCAAGCTGGCGGTCAGCAGCACGAAGTCCATGGTCGGCCATCTGCTCGGTGCGGCGGGCGCGGTCGAGGCGCTGATCTGCATCCTTGCCCTCCGCGATCAGATCGTGCCGCCGACGATCAACTACACGACGCCCGACCCGGACTGCGACCTCGACTACGTCCCAAACGTCGCTCGGAAAGTCGAACTCAAGGCCGCCCTCTCGAACTCGTTCGGGTTCGGCGGGCACAACGCCACCCTCCTGCTCGTTCGTGTCGACTGACGTCGGCGGCGGGAAATCGGGTACAGCTAGCATCGGCATGCCCCCGTTCGTCCGCGTCCCCGTCGTCTTGGGCCTATGGTCGCTCGGCCTTCTCGCGCTCGCCCAGCCCTTCGACCTCACCATCGTCCACACCAACGACCTGCACGCCCACCTCGAGGCGACCAAGCGGCGCGACAAGTCGTTCGGCGGTTACGCCCGTACCGCGACGGTGATCCGGGAGATTCGCCGCACGGACAAGAACACCATCCTCCTGAACGCGGGCGACACCTTCCAAGGCACGCTCTTCTTTAACGTGTACGTGGGTTTGGCGGACCTTGCGATCATGAACGCGATCGGCTACGACGCCATGACCGTCGGCAACCACGAGTTCGACCGTGGACCCAAACCGCTCGCCGACTTCGCCAAGATGGCCCGGTTTCCCATCGTCTCCGCCAATCTGGATCTCGAGCGGGAGCCCCTTCTGAAGGACCTGATTCAGCCGTCCACCATCCTTGAGGTCGGTGGTCAGAAGGTCGGCGTGATCGGCCTCACCACGCCCGACGCGGCGAACATCAGTTCCCCCGGCGACAACGTGGGGTTCCGGCCGGTCGAGGACTCGGTGCGGCGACAGGTCGCGGCGCTCGAGGCGCAAGGGATCGACAAGATCGTCCTCCTCTCCCACATCGGCTACGAGGAGGACGTCGCCCTTGCTCCGAAGTTGCGCGGCGTGGACGTGATCGTCGGCGGCCACAGTCACTCCCTCCTCGGCCCCGCCGTCGAGGGTCTCGCCCCCCCGGCCGGTCCCTACCCGACCGTCGCCAAGGACGCGGCGGGCGAAACCGTCCTGATCGTGCAGGCCCACGAGTGGGGCAAGACGGTCGGCAAGCTGAAGGTGCGCTTCGACGAGAAGGGTCGCGTGACGAATTGGGCCGGTTCGCAACCCGTCATCGTGGACGAATCGGTCGCCGAGGACCCCCTCGTCTCGACGATGGTGGCCGCCTTCCTGAAACCGATCGCCGCCAAGTCCTCCGAGGTGATCGGTCGCACGACCTCCGGCCTGTCCCGCGACCGGGGCGAACAGGGCGAAAGCCTGATGGGCAACGCGATCGCCGACGCGATGCTGGAGGCGACCAAGAAGTCGGGCGCGGTCATGGCGTTCATGAACGCGGGCGGCGTCCGCGCGGCCATTGAACCGGGCGAGATCACCTACGGGATGGCGATCGGCGTCCAGCCATTCAACAACACCCTCACCCTCCTCGACCTGACGGGCGCCGAACTGAAGGCGGCGCTGGAGCACGGACTCTCGAAACATCCCACCTACGACGGAGCGTTCTTGCACGTATCGTCGGGCACTCGCCTGGTGTTCGACTCCAATCGACCGGCGGGAGACCGGATCACCGAGTTGATCGTGGCCGGGAAGCCATGGTCTGCCACCGCGATCTACCGCGTCTGCACGAACAGCTTCACCGCCGGAGGCGGCGACTTCCACGACGTTCTCAAAGCCGCCAAGGGCTACCGCCTGGACACCGGCCTCCTCGACGTGGATGCGCTCATCGAGTACCTACGCGCCCACTCCCCCCTCGACGCCAAACTCGAGGGCCGAATCCGTCGCGTCGGCGGATAGGGAGCGGAATGGCCGATGGCCGGAGGCGATCCCGTCTCGGCGAACGCCGACGAGCACCCTCGACGCGTCAGTAGAGCGTCCGCCGAACGATCTCCTCCTGGACGTCGCGGCTCAGTTCGACGAACCGCGCGCACCAGCCGCCGAGGCGCACCAGGAGGTGGGGGAACCTCTCCGGTTCGCGCATGGCTTCCTCGAGATCGTTCCGACTCACGACGGTGATCGTGGCCTCTTGCCCGCCGGCGGCGAAGTACGCGTCGAAAACGGCCTCGACCTTGGGCCGAGCGTGGGCGAACATCTCACGGCTGACCTTCACGTTCGTCGTCGCACCACCGTTCGCCGGGCCGGCCTTGGCGACCGAATTCAGCAGGGCCGTGATCCCGTTACGGTCCATCCCGGCGGTCGGCGCGTGGCCGATGGCGAAGGGTCGGCCGGCTCGCCGCCCGTCCGCCGTTGCCGGACACGCCTCTCCCATCGCGTAGCCCCCGGGGTTCACGCTGCTGACGGTGAAGAAGCCGAGACCCGCGCGGCGGCCGGCGTCATCGGCGGCTTCGTTGATGTCGTCCCAAAGGCGCACCAGGAGCTCGTCGACTTCGTCCTCGTCGTTGCCGAACTTGGGGGCGGCAAGTAAGGCGGCGCGCAGATCCGCGTAGCCCTCGAAATCGGCGTCGAGCGCCCGGACCAGTTCGCCCAGAGGGCAAAGGCCCTTCTGGTAGACGACGCGCCGAATCGCGGCCAGCGCGTCGGCCACGTTGGTCAAGCCATGGCCCATCACGCAGGCGCCCAGATGGTCCGCTCCCTCGAGGATGCCCTTGCCACGCTCGAGGCAGCCGTCCGTGAGCAGGCTGGCCAGGAGGAACGGCGTCTCTTTGGGGACCGTTTCGAACACCGTCGCGTAGTACCGCGCGGTGGCGTCGGCGGCGAAGCGCACGTGGACCATCAGCGCCGCGTAGAGATCCTCAAACGTCGGCATCGCTTCGACCGATGGCGTGGGGGGACCGATCGCCAACCCCGAGGACCGTCCTTGATGCAGAGCGGCGTCGAGGGTCTTGCCGAGGTTCCAACCGCAACAAAGCACGCTCGGTCCGGCCCATCCCACCATGTACTCGCCGCAACCGAGGGGATAGTAGTGGCTCGCGGCCGCCTCGTCAAGGTGCATGGAGCGCATGACGCCCGGGATGATCGCCTCGTCGTTGTAGAGCATCGGGTAGCAGCAGCCCTCCGCGATGCAGTCGAACGCCTTCTCCAGCAGTTTGGGGTTCAGGCCCTCGTAACAGCGCAGGGTCAACTGCGGGGTCACCCCCCGGTGCCTACGGGTCGCTTCCATCGCGGCGAGCGCGAAGCGGTCCGCGTTCGCCTCGTTGCGTCGCCCCATTCCCCCGATCACGATGCGGCAGAGGGCGTCCGCGCCGTTCTCGCTGAACATGCGCCAGAGCGCGACGAGCAGACCGACCGCTTCCTCCTCGCTCAACCGCCCCGAGTCCACGTCCCGCGCGTACAAGTCGCCCAAGGCTTGGTCCAGCCGGTGCGCCTCCGGGTGGTGCCCCGAGACGAGGTGCGTGTAAAGCCAGAACAGTTGGAGCGCTTCGCGGAAAGTCGCCGGCGCCCGTTCCAGGTTCTGTTGCAGCGTCTCTGCGACCGGGTGGAAGGCCGCATCCCGCTCGGCCATGTCCCGCGCCTGGTCCCGATGGTGCCGAACCACCTCCTCGACCACGTCCAGAGCGAGCAACAGCCCCTCGTAGAACGCAGGGTCGGCTCCGGTTCGCCGACGGCCGGCGACCTCGGCCCGCAGTCCGGGCAAACCCAACCGGATCAGCCGGTCCACGTTCACCGCGACGCAGAAGCCGTTCGAGCCGCTGGGCACCATCCCCTCCTGGGCGACCGCCCCCCGCACGTCGGAGGCGAGCGACCGTTCGAAGCGGGACCACGTGCATCGGTCGCGCCAGAACGCCGCGAGTTCCTCGACCGCTTCGCGCTGGATTGGGTCCTCTGCCAACCGGGCCGCCAGGCCGAAGCCAAAACAGAAGCCGCCTTGCTTGCAGGGCGCGTACTCGCCACGGTCCGTTCGCGGCGGAGCGGCCCACCAGATCGTCCCAACGTAGGCCAAACGTCCCGACGCCATGCGTCCGGCGAAGGAATCACCGGGCCGGAGATCGCCCATCCGGGCGGGATACTGCGCCCGGAGACACATCGCCTCGCGGATCGGCGTCGGCGCGTCCTCGAACTCGCGGAAAGCGGCGGTGAAGGAGACCGCCTGAGCGACGATAGGGGAAAGGGCGGGAGCAACGGTGGCGCTCATGGGTGTCCCTCGGTGTGCGGTTGCACGTTCGCGCGGGTATCTGCAAGACTCGGTTCGATGCCTGAGGCTCGCCTCCTTGTGATGGACGTCCTTCGCGCCGGCCTGAACGACGGCCCCGGCGTCCGCACGACGGTGTTCACGAAGGGATGCCCTCTCAAGTGCCGCTGGTGCCACAACCCGGAGAGCCAGCGTCCCCTACCCGAACTCTCGTTCGACGCGGAGCGTTGCGCCTTCTGCGGACGTTGCGAGGAAACCTGCGACCAGGGCGTCCATCGGGTCGAAGCGGGGACGCATCGGCTCGAACGACGCCTCTGCCTGGCCTGCGGACGGTGCGCGTCCGATTGCCCGACCGACGCCCTCAAACTCGTGGGGCGTTGGTGGCGGCCCGAGGAAATCGTGTCGCTGGCGTTGCGCGACCGCCGCTACTACGAGCGGTCCGGGGGCGGGCTGACGATCTCCGGCGGCGAGCCGATG
This sequence comes from Fimbriimonadaceae bacterium, assembly GCA_026129685.1. GTDB lineage: Bacteria > Armatimonadota > Fimbriimonadia > Fimbriimonadales > Fimbriimonadaceae > UBA2387. The sequence continues at coordinate 178,416 of JAHCHO010000005.1, read as the reverse complement.
GCCCAGTTCGAGGCCCTACGGGAGACCTTGCGGCTGGCCAAGCGCGAAGGTCTTCATACCTGCCTCGACACATGCGGCCATGCGCCCCTCGCCGACTACCTGGACGTGGCTCCCTGGGTGGACCTGTTCCTCTGGGACGTCAAGGCGACCGGGGAGGCGCACGCGAGGCTGACGGGCGTCGACGATAAACGGATCGAGCGCAATCTGCGCGCCCTCTATGCCTCCGGCGCGCGCATCCGTCTTCGCTGCCCGCTCGTCCCCGGCCTGAACGACTCCGACGCGCACTTGGCGCGCCTTGCCGACCTGGCCCGCACGATGCCCGAACTCGACGGCCTGGACATCATGCCCTTCCACGCGCTCGGTCGTGACAAAGCAGCGCGCGTCGGGATGACGCAGCAGGGCCTCCCGACCGAGTCGGCCGGCCCCGCGGACATCAGCGGCTGGCTCGCTACGCTCGCCGACCTGGGTTGCAGGGACGCGACCGTCGGTTAGCCTGCCCGCTCCGCCGGGGTGACCCACCCTGGGCGAATCACCTCCGAATCGCGTTCTGGGCGACCGTGCGAGACGGACCCATTGCCGTTCCAGGACGTCGTTCGGTATCGGCGGCCCGAGATCCCCCTGGAATCGAAGCTGTGGTATCCTGAGCCGAGCGGGCTCGGCCCGCAAACCCTCCCCGGGCGGTTAGCTCAGCGGTAGAGCACTTCGTTCACACCGAAGGGGTCACTGGTTCAAATCCAGTACCGCCCACCAGGAAGCAGCGGCTCTGCCGCGCAGGTGCCGAGTTGGCCGTCGAACCTCTTCTCACCGGCCCGCGGGTGATCCTCACGCCTTTCGAGGTCGCCGACGGCGACGCGATCCGCCGTTACGTCTCCAAACCCGAGGTCGTCGAGTTCGAGCCGGGATACCCCACCGATCCGGAAGGTTGCCGACGGCTGGCCGAGTTCTTTGCGTCCTCGGAGGACTACTTGGCGGTTCGGCTGATAGGGTCGAACGAGTTGGTCGGACATCTGCACCACGGGTTGCGCGGCGACCGCCCCGGCATCGTCCGTAACCTCGGGTTCGTGTTCGACTCGCTTTTCTGGGGTCAAGGGCTCGCCTTCGAGTCGTGTCGGCTCGTCCTCGCCCACGACTTCGCAAACGGAACGGCGGCGTTCCACACGGGCACCCGAAGCGACAACCCGCGCTCCATCCGCCTGCTCGAGCGTCTCGGATTCGTGCGTGTTCCGGGCGACTCGCCCGAGGAGTGCGTATTCGATCTGCTCGCGCCGGAGCCTTAAGTCCGGCGGCGAACGTAGCCCGCGTTGAGGTCAATGCTCCCGTCCTCCCGCATGATCCCGTAGACGAACGACAGAATCTCGCCCCGCGCGTCCCGCCCCACCGTCGGCTCGCCGACGACGAACAGGGAGCCCGCCTTCGTGTCGCTCCCCGGCACCAGCCACTTCTGCCGAGGCCCCCAACTCGAGGCCGACGCGAACGGCCCGCCGAGGTGATCCCACGCCGAGATCGTGTTGTCCTTGCGCGCGACCAGCCGCTTTCCGTCGAAGAACGGCTGGACCTCCTCAACGTTCGGTTCCGAGATCGGCGAGGGCAAAGGCTCCCATCCGGCATACCACGTCGCGCTCGTCACCGGCCCTTGGCCTTCCGCCACGAACAGGTCCTTCTCGGCGATCGCCTCGTTGTCCACGAACAGGCTGAGCCTCCCTCCCTTGCTCGTGTGCAGATGCGGGTTGCCCTGGTGGCCCTTCGGATCGGGTCCGATGCGCACCCCCGTCCAGCCCTCCGAGCGAATCTGCCCACCGGCCCGGTGGAAACGGCCGAACGTCGTCGGCTTGGCCGGGTCGAAGGCGAAGGCGTAGATGTCGGACTCGGTGTCCTCCGCCCCCATCGTCGCCGGATCGTTGAACGCCAGCACGAAACGGCCTTTGCCCTCTGGCCCGGTGGGGATACACGGACCGAACGCGCCGAGGGATCCGTCGCCGTCGTCCTGCGGACCGATGAGGTGGGGTTCGCCGAACGATCCGTCCTTTTGGCGCCGAAACGCGAAGAGAGCGGTCGGCGGCCACGGTCGCCCGACGTCCTTGGCTTCGTACAGGGCGAAGCCGGGGGTGATGCGACCCTCCGCCGAGATGCGCTTGGCGGGGAAGTCGGGACGTTCCGGCGCGCCGTAAGGTCCTCGCGTCCGCTCGGCCCAAGGGTGCTTCGAATCGCCCACGAAGAACCCGCTGATGGTGATCGGCACGTAGTGGACGAACAGCGTGTTCGCGTCCGGAGAGAGCGAGAGGCCGTCCTCCCAGGCGGCGGTGTTCACCATCGGACCCGGCTGTGCCATCGGAGCCCCCCACGCCTCGCCCACCAAGGCGAACACTAGCAGCACCGATTCCGTCTTCTTTCCGTTCTCGTCCACCGACAGGCGCATCTCGCCCGTCGCCTCCGGCTCGATCCGCCAGCCCGCTTTGGCGTCGCCGGTGACCTTGGCCGCCACCCCCGACGTCGCCAACGTGGCAGGGCCGGAGCGTGGCGAAACGAGGTACGCGCCGAGGCCATCTCCGCCGACGCGCGACACCTCCAACGGCCGCGCGCCCGGCGACGGAAACGGAACGAACGCGGGAACGGGCGGAACTCCGCCCGGCTGGCACGCCGCCACCCCTAGCAGAACGACCACCGGCAAGAGAACCCGTGCAAGCATGCCCCGCGTACGCACAGGACTGTCCTTCCGTTGCCGCAGGGGGTCTGACGACCCAGGTCCGTGGGGCTTCGGTGGCGCGGAGCGGGAACGGGACCGATGGCGGGGCGGGCGCCCGGTCGCGACGGTACAACCCGGCCATGAGCGGCGCCGCGATCGCCCTGTTGTTGCTGACCCAAACGGCGTCGGCTCCCCTGTTGAGCAAGGAAGTGGCCGCGAAGAGGGACGCCAACCCGCGCACCTACCGGTTCGTGTGCGATTACTGGACCCTCGACGCTCGTGGCGATCCCATCTCCACCCGACGCTTCGCCGCCACGTACGACACCGATCGGCCCAAGGGTCGGCTTGCCTGGCGGGACGGGTCCGTCGCCACCGCCGTTGGCCCCGATGCGACGAACGCCCCCCGCCGTCCCATCGCCGTCCTCGACGGGCTCTCCTATGCTTGGGAGGACACAAAGGAGATCGGCAAGTCGGAGGCGTTCAAGAAGATCCCCGCGATGACGGCCGAGGTCCGCAACCTCCTCTGGGACGCCCACATGTTCGAGAGCTACGCCCATACCCATTTGGACAAGCTCCGCCTGAACGTGCCGTTCGTGATCGACAAGGATCAGGAGTGGCCCCTCGCCGAGTCGGGCTCCTTCTACAACCGCTCGATCGACCTCACCTGGATCGGAAGCTCGGCCCTGAACGGCCAGGCGTGCGCCCTCCTCCGCTACCGTGCGTTCCTGAATCGGTTCGTGTACAACATGGGGACCGTCAAAGTGGACGGAACCTCCGACTTCTGGGGCGAGATCTGGCTCGCCAAGAAGACGAACCGCATCGAACTCGCCACCCTCTACGAGTCGGTCGCCGTCACCATGGGCGGCTCCGGGCGACCGATGCGGGTGTTCCGGGTCGGCACCTTCGAGCGCGTCCCAAACCCGAGGCAGCCCTCGCAAGCGGCCGAATCCGGCTAACCCCCCAGAGGCTTCGCGCCCGCGATTCCGAACGCCGGATCGAGCCAATAGGCGTTGACCACCCCGTCTTCCGCGTTGACGAAAATGGACGCGCGCACGCGCTTTGTCCCATCGTCGCCGATTCTGGTCAGCGATGCGCTAAGTTCGGCGAGCTCGGCGCGCCGAAACCCGCGCTCGCCGGCCGCGAGTTGGGCGGGCTTGCGACCATCCTTGCGCGTCCAGACGACGAATTCGGCGTTCGCGCCGGGGTCCGCCCCGAGGCTCTTGGCAAGACGGGTCAGACCGACCCGCGCGGACTCGACGTCCTCGTACCGTGTCGGCGCTCCGGATAGCCGGTACGCGCCGCTCTCACGCTTGAAGTAGCGAAGGACCCCGGAGTCCAGTATCTCCAAGCGAAAGCCCGCCCACTCGACGAGCCAGAAAGGACGATCCGGCGCGGACCTCGCCCGGCGCACCTTCATTTCGGCATCGGGCGTGGCGTAGCCCATCCGGGCGACCGCCACCGTCGCCAGTTTTCTGGCCTCCGTGTCGGACTGGACGGGGGTCGCGCCGACCCACAACGCGAACACAAGAGCGAGCATGGTTCGTAACGCTACCCCAACGGGAGCGGGAACCGATCGGCAGAGGTCAGAACCGGATGGTGAGGTTCGCCGACCCGCCCGAGACGCTGTCGCTCCGACCCTGGAGCCACAGGATCTCTGCCCCGAAGGTCTTGTCGCGGTTGAAATACGCCCCGAGCCGACCGATCGCCGCCCCGTTCCAGCCCCAGAACTTGGTCCATCCGTAGTCCACTTCGGTGTTGACGGAAGCCACCCCCAGGCCGAGATACATTTGCCCAAAGCCGAAGAGGTGCTGGTACCCGGCGATCCAGTGGTTCACCTTCGCCTTGCCCCAGTCGCGGTCGCCTTCATAGCCCAAGAACGCCAGAAACAGCCGGTCCTCGTGGTCGCGCGTCGGGGTGGCGTTGATCGCGAAGCCGAGTTCGACGTAGCCTTGGTTTCGTTGGCTCCGGCGGAGGTCGGTGTCCGCCAGCCAAAACGGACCGACGGTCAGCGAGATCGGCGCTTTCGGGACCTCGACCGCCGGCCCGCGCTCGGGCACCCCGCTCGGGGGCGCCACCGGCCGCTCGGTCGCAGGGGTTGCCGGTGCGGGCGACACGGGCGTAAGGTTCGTGACCGGAGCGGTCGCACCCGCCCCGGTGTCGAATCGGACGCCGCCCGTCGGCGCACCCGTCGTCGTAACCGGAGGGCTGTCGGTTCGCCCGGGATCGGTCGCCGGAGCGGTCTCGAGCGAGGCCCGGTCCGCCGAGACAAGGGCCTCCGCGATCGCCCCATCCACCCGCCGCACGCTCACCACGAAGCGGGGCGAGGCGTTGCCGCGAACGAACGCCGCGACCTCCGCCCACGTCTTCACGACCTGGTAGGAGCCGCCCGGAACCTTGATCGCAATGATCGTCTCCCCCGGCTTCAGCACCGCGTCGCTCGAGCGCACGATGACGGCCTCGCGTGCCGACGGGTCGTCGGTCACCCCGAGCAGGCCCGAGCCCTGCGAGAACCCGAGCACGGCCAATGAACAAAGAGCGACGGTCACTACTGAGCGAAACACGAGTCGACACCCCACGAACGGCACCCTGATTATGCGACGAAAACGCGGGAAGTCGGTATGGGCGCCCTCAGGGGCCTACGGACTCGGCCCGAGGAGCATCGCGTTCAGCAGCATCTTCCACTGCCCGTTCCACATCGCCCGAAACGTCGGGTCGTCCGCGAACACGACCACCCGGCCCTGGCCGAACGGCTGTTCGTGCGCCCAGACGGTTCCCGCAACTTGCTTCTCGGTTTCGTCCCAAGCCCACCCACTCAGCAGGTTCGTGCCCGAAGATGGAACGCGAAGGACGCTCCCTCCCTCCTTACGGGGGGCAAAGAACGTGCTCCCGGACACCTGGATCGCCAGTTCGACCTTGCCATCGCGCACCGGATATCCGTACGCCAGGAACGAGCGGGCGTCCAGTTCCGCCCGGAACAACGAACCGGGCAAGTCGTCCACGTCGCCGTCGAGTTTCTTCGGTTCGAGCGAGACGAGACCGTCCGAGCCCAGCGCCCACTTCGGCTCGCCCAGCACGACCGCACAACCGCCCGCCCGCATCCAGCGCTTCAAGTTGTCCGACGCTCGGCCCGAGTAGCCCGAAGGGAACACGATCGCGCTGTACGCCGTCAGGTCGCCCTCCAAAGCGGACGACCGGATCGGGGTGAAGGGTAGCTTGAACCGCCGATCCATCAGGTACCACAGCGAACCGAAGTCGGTGGGATTCGAGTCGCTTCCAAAGACCACCGCGATCCTCGGGTTCTTGAGTGGCCGGTTGCTCGCCGAACCCGGGCCGTATCGGTCGGAGTCGGGAAAGCCCCCGTTGATCGCCTCGAAAGAGACCCCGAAGCGGCGTCCGATCTCCGCCAAACGTTCCAGCGGGTCGTCCTCCTGCCTCGCCTTCAGCACGAGGAACGTGCCCGCCGCGTAGGTCTTGCCCTCGACCTTCAGGGGCCGATCCGCCTGGTGGACCCGCACCCCTTGGCGCATCGCCTCCGCGATCGCCAGAATGTCCGCCTCGTCGGAGTACCGTAGCGCCCAACCCACCTTGGCCTTCGGGGGTCGCGGCACTTCGGCTTTGGGGATCGGCCCCGCTTCGAACGAGGGCCGGTGCTCGCTCCACCACGCTCGCACCCCGTAGGCGTAGATCAGCGACCAACCGGTCGCGTCGTAGAACTCGCTCCCGTCCGGGCCGGGGTACTCCTCCCCCTCCGGGACGCCCTTCCGTCGCTCCTTCTGGCGCTTGACGAACTCCGGCTCGAAGTCCGAGCCGGGTTCCAGCATCGCCTTCGCGACCGGCCCCTGCGCCTGCGCCATGTCGATCACCAGGGAGTTTGGCGGGATCGGCACGGACCCCGTCTTGTCGCTCCAATAGTCGTGCGCGTCCGCCAGGTCGAACCCCTTCGCCGCGAAGGTCGCCGCGACCCCGTGCCGCGCCAGGTGCGTCTGAAGGTCCACCAAGGTGCGCGGATCGTCCGCCGTCGCCACCACCCGCTGGAACTTGCCGGCATGGGCGCCCGTCACCGCCGACCGCTTGAAGTCGGTGAACGATCGAAGCAAGTCCGCGCGGTGGGCGGACGCGGCCCGAGCCGTGGTGATGGCGCTGACGAAGTGTTTCTCCACCCCGTCCCGTAGCGTGAGCAACGATCCATCGTCGCGTCGAACCCGCAAGAAGGCGCCCCCGTCGGTCTCGTAGGTCATGCCGATCGCCCCGGAGAGGGTGGCCCAACTGTCGAGGTAGCCCGCGTAGTACATGTCGAACTCCTCCTTGACGAAGTAAAGCCAGCCCTGCGCGTCGAACGCCTTGCCGATCTCCCGTCCGAACAGGTGGGTCCACTTGTCCAGTCGGTTTCGTCCGATGTTGACGTTGACCGCCATCGGGTTCGGCGGGAAGAAGTAGTTGCTCGTCTGCCCGTGCTGGTCCACGTAAACCTGCGGGTTCCAGCGCAGGAACTCGGCGACCTCGGCGCGGGTCTCGTCTTGGGACATCGCCACCCGGTCTCGGTTCATGTCGAAGCGATACTTGTTGACCCGACCGTACACGATCCCTGGCGACCGCCGCTCAAAGGCGTTCGGGTCGTCGCTCCCCGTCGCGACCGAGTTGTACCAAACGACGTGCCTTTCGTGGCCGTCCGGGTTGTAGGCCGGGTTGACGATCACCACCGTGTCCTTCAACATCCCCTCGATATCGGGATGGCGCGAAGCGCCAAGGTTGTACAGAAGCCACATCGCCGACTCGAACGAAGCGGTCTCGCTCCCGTGGATGCACTCGTTGATCCAGACGATCGCCGGCATGCGCTTCTGGATCGCGGCGGTGTCCACTCCGTCCACCGGGTTCGCCAGTTTCGCCGCGTCGGATCGAATCGCGTCGAGTCGCTTGAGGTTTTCCGGAGACGCGCATACCACGATTCGTAACGGTCTTCCTTCGGTGGACTTACCGTATTCGATCACCTTGAGGCGACCCTTCTCCCCGTCCGCGATCGCTCTCACCACCCGGTCTTGGTCGTGATAGGTCGTGTGCCGTTCGCCGGGGCCGTAGCCGAGCAGCGCGTCGGGCTTCGGGACGCCTCCGTCGTACGGACCGTAACGGAAGAAGTCGAGCGGCTCCGGTTGCAGCAACGCGAGGCCAAAGACGAGGGCGACCATGCGCGCTAGTTTAGCCGCCGCGCCCGGCTACCGCGTCATCATCGTGCCGATCCCCTGATCCGTGAAGATCTCGATCAAGAGCGAGTTCGCGGTCGAGCCGTTGAGAAAGTGGACGCCTCCAACCCCGTCCTCCACCGCCGCCAGCGCCGCCTCGAGCTTGGGGATCATGCCGTCGCTCGCGCGGCCGTTCGCGATCATCTGCCGCGCCTGATCGGCGCCGAGCCGACTGATGAGCGAGGCCGGGGCCTCCTTGTCCCCGAGCACCCCGTCGGTGTCGAGCATCAGCACCAGTTTCGCCGCATGGAGCGCTCCCGCGATCGCCGCCGCCGCGCTGTCCGCGTTCACGTTCATCGCCCCTCCCTGGTGGTCCGATGCGACCGAACAGACCACCGGCACGAAGCCGCCGTCCAGCGCCGTCGCCAACACCGAGGTGTTCACCTTGGCGACGCGCCCAACCCGTCCCAGTTCTTCGGAGATCGGCTCGGCGACGAGCAACGCCCCGTCCCGCCCCGACAGCCCGATCGCCTGACCGCCCGCCTGCTGGATCTCCGCCACGAGCGCTTTGTTCGCCCGCCCCGCCAGGGCCATCTCGACGACCTCCATCGTTTCGTCGTCGGTCACCCGCAGACCGTTCACCGTCCGCTTGGCGATGCCCAACCGCTGGAGCCACTTGTCGATCTCCGGTCCTCCGCCGTGGACGAGGATCGGCCGAATCCCCACAAGTTGCAGCAACAACACGTTCCGCGTGACGAGCCGCAGGTGGCGCGGGTCCCGCATTGCGCTCCCGCCGTACTTGATGACGAAGGTTTCGCCGCGAAACCGCTGGATGTATGGGAGGGCCTGGTTGAGAATCTCGCCTTGGACGTGCGCTTCGATCATCGGCGGGACAGGTTTACCCGACGGAGGACGCGAGTCTGGGATGTCGTCCCGGACCAGGGGGCCGTCGCAAGCCCGGGTTGCCCTCCTTGGTTGGCACCGAACGGCGCGCCGGGTCGTCCGTAGGATGGGCCTCGCGATGACTCCCGAACCGCTTCCCCCCGATACCCTCCTGGCGCGCCGATTCCGGTTGCTTTCGGTTCTGGGTCAGGGGAGCCTCGGGATCGTCTACCGGGCACAGGACCTCGACGTCGGCGACGAGGCGGTCGTCAAAGAACTCGCTCCGCTAGGTTCTCGGCGGGCTCCCGACGGCAGGCTCGAGTGGCCCGACTACGGCGAAGTCAAGGCAGGCCACCTCCGCCGGGTCTTCGTGGAGGACGCCGAATCCCTGCGCACCGCCCGCCTCCCCCGCGTTCCGACCCCTCGCGCCGCCTTCCAGGGCCTAGGCACCGCCTTTGTCGCCCGTGCCTCGGTGCCCGGCTCCGACCCACTGCAGACGCTGATCGGCCACCAAGGGCCGCTCCCGGTGGAGGCGATCCTCGATGTGCTCCTCCAACTGACGGAGACACTGGAGCGCGCCCACCGCCTGCGCCGTCTGCACCGGAACCTGAAGCCCGCCAACATCCTGCTCGCCTCTTCCGGCGACGCGGCGCTCGTGGACTTCGGCGGGGTCCGCGAGTGGCTTCTGGACGCGACCCACCACCCGGCGATGCTGACGTCGCTCGCCTTGGCCGCCCCCGAGCAACTGCAGCCCCGCGGCTTTCGCGGACCGGCGACCGACGTGTACGGCCTCGCCGCGACCGCTCACGCGATGCTCTACGGCGTTCCGCCGACCCCGCCACCGGAACGCGATCCGAACCGGCCCCTCCTTCCGGCGCCCGGCTTCTTCGACGATTCGCACCGCATCCTCGTCGCCGCTCTCGAGCGTGGCCTCGCCCTGGCCTATGCGGACCGCCCTCAAACCGTCGCCGAGTTTCGCGACCTCCTGACTCGTCGGCCCAGCGCCGCCCGGCCCGGCCCAAGCCTCGCCGAACTCGACGACCGTGCCCTCCGCCTCAAGACCCTCCGATTCCGGCCGATGGAGTGTCCCGGCGGCGGCATCCTGGATCGTCCGAAGCCGCTGAAGCGGGGCGTTTGCCCGGTGTGCCGCAAGGGCGCGGTCCTCCTCCGCGAGTTGAGCCCGCGTCTGTGTCCCGCGTGCCGGGTCGGCGTCCTCCACCCGGCACCGAACAAGCCGAACGGAGGCTCTTGCCCGTGTTGCCGAACCGGGACCCTCCACGCCCACACCCCTTCGTTGCTGAAACGGGTCAAGCACTTCGACTGCGACGCCTGCGGCGCCGCCTTCACGGGAAAGCCCGAGGCGCTCGTCCTCTCCGGCCCCGGCCACGCGCCCCACGCGCACGCTCCCGGATCAAGCGCCACGTGGGACGAATGGCTCGCGCGCGCTTCACTGGGGCGCCCCCTCCTGCGCTGCGACGGGTGCGGGACGCGTTTCGTCGACGAGCCCTCCGGCAACCGTCGCCACCTCGCCGACCATCCGTCCCGAGACCAATCCCGACACCCGGACGAGTGGTCGCGCATCGCCGCCGGCCTTGATCCCGAGTGCGGCAACGCCGTCTGCAACGCCTGCAAGGCGGACTTCTTCGTAGACGGGGATCAGGTCACCGCCCTCGACGCGACGTGGGATCCCTACGGGTTCTTCGCCCGCCACGCCGGCCGGCTCCACACCTGGGACGATCTGTGCTGGATCGGAGCGGGCAAAGAGTCCGGCAATCCCGGATTGGTGTCTTCCTCCGGAACCACGGAGTTCGACGAGGAAAGCGGCTACCTCCGCCTCGTCCATACCGAGCTTCCCGCCCTCGCCCGGTTCGCGGGTCGATTGGAGACGCTGGAGGATTGGCACCGCCTCGCGCACGGGCTGCCCCGTCGAGGGCACGAGGCCGAACTGCTGGACGCCCTCGACCAGGGCATCCGAGCCGCCCTCCGGCGCGGCGACCTGCCGTTCGACTCGCGCAGACCGGAGGTTTTGTGGCGCGGCGAGGCGGAGCGTATCGAGGAGTCCGCCGACGGCGAGGCGTCCCGCCACAAGGGAAACCTCCTCGTGACCAAGGACGAGGTCTCGTTCGGGGGACTGCTCCGCAAGTGGAGGGTTCCGACCGACGCGGTCGAGGCCGCCCGCGCCGATCATGATTCGCTCCTGCTGACCCTCAAGGGTGAGGACGCGATCGTGGAGTTCGAGATTGCCCCGCTCGAGTTCACCGCCGACATGATGTCCGGACCAAGAACCCTTCGCCTCGACGCTCAGGACTTGGCGGCGCGGCTGAGCCGCTAGAGGGAGTGTTCGAGGAGCCAAGCGCCGAGCCCGGCATTGCGGTACGCCTCGTCCCAGCAGTTGTGCCCCAATTCGGGATAGAGGGTGAGTTTCGGGGCGCGTCCCGCCTCTTCCAGTTGGGCGACGACGTCCTTCGAGCCGTTCACCGCCACCGCCTGGTCCTTCTCGCCGTGAAACGCCCAGAACGGCAGGTCGGCAATCTCCTTTGCGGTCGCCACCGGGTCGTCCGCCCATCCGCAAACCGGGGCGATCGCTGCGAAGTCCCATACTGTCTTGCGGCAGAGGGCCATCGTGCCGTGGCCGCCTTGCGACAGCCCGGTCAAGTACCGACGGTGCGGGTGGGGCCGGTACTCTCGCTCGACCTCGCGCAAAACGGCGTTCAGGTACTCGATCTCGGTCGGCCACAGGAGGCGCGTGTTCGGCTTCTGGGGCGCGACGACGAGGAACGGCCATTCCGCGCGCTTCCGCAGGATGGCCGGGGGAAGTCCGTTGAAGAGCTGGAACAGCCCGTCACTCGCACTCTCGCCGCTCCCGTGAAGGAAGACGATCGTCGGGAACGGGTTCTCTCCGTCGTACTCGCGCGGGACGTACACGACGTAGCGACGGACCGCTTCTCCGACCGTGACGTCCTTCTCGAGGAACCCCGCCTGAACCTTCATCGCGTCCCAAGGTTACCGCGAGAGGTCGGGCTCGGGTCACGCCACCGGCCCGCCGTTTCGGGCCACCGGGATCAGGTGTGCGATCGCCTCGCCCGTCGCCCGATTCCGGAGTCCGGCGACCGCGTACTGCACGATGTAGGCCTTGCGCGTTCCGTCCGACCGGTTCGCCCCGCTCTTGTGGACGGTGAGCGACCAGAACACCGCCATCGAACCCGCCGAAACCGGAATCGGTACCCCCTGGTCCGGGTCGTCCGTGGAGTGGCAGGCCCATCCGAGGGGCGTCTGGGCGTGCTCGATCAGGCCGCCCGCGTGCGAACCGGGCAACGCCCACACGCACCCGTTTTCCACGGTCGCATCGTTGAGGGCGAGCCACAGCGTCAAGTACGGCGACGGGTCCACCGGGGTGTAGGCGTCGTCCTGATGCCACGGGAACTGCTTCTCGCCCTCCGGCATCTTGTAGACCGCCTGGTTCCAATAGAGGTCCACGTCCGGCCCGAGGAACGCCGTGGTGACGTCCACGAACTCCCTTCGACGGCAGAAGGCCAAGATCTCCGGGTCGTTCTCCGCCAGGTAGGCGGTGAAGGTGATCTCGTTCGCACGGGAGATGCCCTCGGTGCCCCCCGCCGCTGCGATCTCCTCCTGGTGCTTGCGCTGGAACCGTTCGATCAGGGTCGCGAGACGCTCCATCTCGGGGACCGAGAAGAGGTTTTCGAGAACGCAGAAGCCCTGCGTTTTCATGGCGGCGCGTTGTTCGGGGGCGATCGTGACGGTGGGCATGTCCGGCTCGCGATTGTACTTCGAGGGTCCGCAGGTTGAGCATGGGACGGGGTTCTGCAGGTTGCTTTTGCGTACCCTGGCGCCACCCCACCATCGCTCAGAGTCCCCTGATGAGGGTCGCACGCTGCAGAATCTTGCTCGCATCCTCGTCGTCGGGACACGGTGTGGATGAGTGGAGGTCGCCATATGGCATATCCGGAGTCCGGTCGGGGATTGGTGTCCCGACACGCGTGCCGCCGAACGCATCAGAGTCCACGCGACAGAGTCCGAGCGGTCGCTTTGCGAACGCTTCGAAATGTGCCAAGTAGGCTTCTTGACCCTCGCGAGTGTCAACCGGCGGGGAGAGTTCCGTGTAAGAAACGCCCGACTCAGCGGGACGATCGGCCCTTGGCCCTCGGCACTTGAAGGCATCCGAGTGGAGCTTGCCGTTCGCCCATCCTTGCGCCTTCGTGAACCGCCTCAGCCAAGCGAGTTCATGTTCTCGAGCAACCATGCGACCCCTTCATCGAGCTTGCCAAAACGGACGAACGGCCTCACCCCATAACCGAACGACGATCCCCCCTCGGCCAGCCGGCACGTGAGAGTGTCGCCATTCAGGTCGAGGACCAAGGACGGAGCCCCGTTGTCGTCGATCGTAAAGTCTACTTGCAGATCGGGGTGAGCGACCGCCACTTCGTGAATCGAGGCCAACCCTTCGAGCGCAAGGTCATACGATCGGTCCGGCAACTCCTCGTCAAACTCCTGGGAGAACAACTCGGCCTTCTCAGCCAGCGACCCGTGGGCATGCCCAATGTTGCGCGCAATCCCGATGCCAGTGTCCGTTGATGCCCGGCACAGGGCGAACCGGGGCGGCCCTGGTTCGGCAGTGTCGAGAGGTTGGGCCAGACTCCCCTGGGAAAACGCCGTGATCGCGAAGGCCGTCGTCAAGTACCTGTTCACTTCTCTGCTTCCGTCAGTTTCTTGCGTCCGAGCACCGTGTTCGTGAGCGCGTGCGCAAGCCGAAGAGCGTGCTCCTCGGTCATACAGAGAACGCCGCATGGTTTGGCCACTGCCTTTGCTCCGTGATCGTCGAGGGTCACGCCAAAGTCGCTGCGGAATCCGAACATGACCTGGACGTGGTCGGCTCCCATCCGAACCTCGGCATGGTTGACGAACGAAACAGGGACCGCGTCGAGAGCCGTCTCGTTCCATTCCACCACCATTCTTACGATCTTCTCGTTATCCATCTCAGTTCCGAGGTCATTGTACAGTGACCGAGGGGTTGCCGCAAGAGGAAGTCTGCGCTGCCGGCGACGGAGCGGAGCGAGCGTGACCCACCGGTCCAAAGGGCCAGACCGACCCCGACCCCAACGGTAACCTGCCGAGCATGGCAGATCGCAGTGCCCTTATCGTTTTCGGCGGTTGGGACGGCCACGAGCCCGACAAGGTCGCCGCTCTTTTCGAGCGCATCCTCAAGGGCGAGGGGTTCGCCGTCGAAGTTTCCGACACGCTCGACGCCTTCGCCGACGCCGCCAAACTCGCCGACCTCAGCCTGATCGTCCCGATCTGGACGATGGGCGAGATCAAGGACGTTCAAGCCAACCCCGTCTTCGAAGCGGTGCGCGACCACGGCGTCGGCCTCGCCGGTTGCCACGGCGGCATGTGCGACGCCTTCCGTTCCCATACCGAATGGCAGTTCATGACGGGCGGCCAGTGGGTGGCCCACCCCGGCAACGACGGCGTTCGCTACGCCGTGAAGTTCGACCGTTCGAACCCCCACCCGATCACCGAAGGACTCGCCGACTTCGAGGTCACGAGCGAGCAGTACTACCTTCACACGGACCCGGGCAACAACGTGCTCGCCACCTGCGACTTCCCCACCCCCGGTGCGGACGGGCCGCACGTCGGCAATCCTTGCCGGATGCCCACGATCTGGACCAAGACGTACGGCAAGGGCCGCGTCTACTACAACGCCCTCGGCCACCACGCGGACGTTCTGGAGGCGCCGATCCCGCTCGAGACGATGCGACGAGGGTTTCTGTGGGCGGCCAAGGGGGTCGGACTGTAGCCCTGTTCGACGAGGGCTTCGCGGAATCGTGGGAGCGGCGCTACGGCGTCGCCCCCGCCTTTACCCTCAACGAGGTCGAGCGCTTCCTCACGCACCGAAGCGTCCGGCGCTACGCGGATCGCCCGATCGCGGAGGAGACGGTCGCCGCGCTGATCGCCGCCGCCCAGAGCGCCGCCACGAGCAGCAACCTCCAGCTCTGGTCGGTGATCAGCGTCCAGGACGCAGATCGACGCGCCGCCCTTGCCCAACTCTGCGATAACCAGAAGCAGGTTCTCGCCGCCCCTTGGTTCCTCGCATTTTTGGCCGACCATCACCGGTTGCGACAGGCGGCTTTGGCGGTGGGGGAGAACCCCACCGGACTCGACTACACCGAGTTCTTCCTGATGGCGGCGATCGACGCCGCCCTTGCCGGCGAGCGCCTCGTGTGCGCCGCCGAGTCGCTCGGGATCGGAATCTGCTACATCGGCGCCCTGCGAAACAACCCCGCCGGCGTCAAGGAACTGCTCGAGCTTCCGGAGGGGGTGTTCGGCCTGTTCGGCCTCTGCCTCGGGTATCCCGACCCCGAACGCCCGGCCGAGATCAAGCCGCGACTCTCCCAAGAGGCCGTCTGGTTCCGCGAAACCTACGACCGAACTCCGCGCACCGCCGAGTACGACGCGCGGATGCGCTCGTTTTACGAGAGCCAGCGCATGAAGGGCGACGTCACGTGGTCGATGCGTTCCGGCAAGCGCGCCGACGACTACCACCTGACCGGCCGCGAGGTGCTCCTGGAGTGGTTGTGCTCCCAGGGCTTCAACCGGCGGTGAACGGTTCGGCTTCCTCGGGCGTTCCTAGCTCCTTTCTCCCGTTTCGCGTGCCGGGCCACAATCCTAGCCGGTGACCGACGAACGTCTCGACGCCTACGACTACGACCTCCCGAAGGCCCGCATCGCCCAGTACCCCCTCGAGGACCGGGCGGCGTCGCGGCTCCTCTGGCTACCGCGCGTCGGCGGCCAGCCCCTTCACCGCACCTTTCGCGACGTCCTCGAAATCCTTGCACCCGGCGACCTTCTCGTCTTGAACGACACCCGTGTCGCCGCCCGCCGTCTC
The DNA here is from genome assembly GCA_026129685.1 of Fimbriimonadaceae bacterium. Taxonomy (GTDB): domain Bacteria; phylum Armatimonadota; class Fimbriimonadia; order Fimbriimonadales; family Fimbriimonadaceae; genus UBA2387. The sequence goes on along the minus strand of JAHCHO010000005.1, from coordinate 162,770 downwards.
TTCGGCCACAAGGAGACCGGCGCCAGGGTCGAGGCCCTGCTTCTCAAGGACCTGGGCGAGGGCCGCTTCGAAGCCCTTGTCAAGCCCGGGCGGAAGCTGCCGGACGGGACGCGCGTTCGATTCGAGCAGGGCTTGGTGGCGGCGGTGGAGAGCCATCTCGGAGGCGGGCGGCGCGTGCTGAACTTCGGCGCGCCGCTCGATCCGAGCGCTTTGGAATCGGCTTCGTTCGCCCCCCTCCCCCCTTACATCGGCCCGCAACTCCGCGACGCCTCGCGCTACCAGACGGTGTACGCGGCGGACGGCCAGAGCTCCGCCGCCCCCACCGCCGGCCTCCACTTCACCCCCGAACTCCTTGCCCGGCTTTCGGCCAAAGGGGTTGAGGCCGCGAGGGTCCGGCTCGAGGTCGGGCTTGACACATTTCGCCCGATCCAGGCCGACGACCTTGCCCACCATCAGATGCACGGGGAGACCTGTTCCGTTCCCGAAGAGACCGCCGAAGCGGTCGCCGGCTGCCGGGGACGGATCGTCGCCGTCGGAACGACGACCGTCCGGACCCTCGAGTCGTTCGCCGCCGGCCCGCGCCGTCTCGCGTCGGGCACGATGGAGAGCCGGCTGTTCATCCGTCCGGGGTTCGCGTTCCGGGTCGTGGACGGCATGTTCACCAACTTCCACATGCCGCGCACCTCGATGCTCGTCATGCTCGCCGCGATGGTCGGGCGCGAGCGCCTTCTCGACGCCTACCATGAGGCGTTGAACCGGGAATACCGATTCCTGAGCTTCGGCGACTCAATGCTCATCCTTTGACGCAAAACCTATCCTAAACCGGGCCCGATGGCTGTACAATCAGACCCGTCTTCGATGGGCCGGCCCGCATTGGGGTTGCGGCGGCCTCTCCCGTGCTTCGTCCACGACCCGGGAAGCGGTGCGAGCGCGCCGCATCGAACACGCCCTTGAGGACAGGCTTGAAGAACACGAAGTTCGACCCGATCGCGTACATCGAGAGCGCGTTTCTCGACATTCCCGCTGCCGCGCCCAAAGACGCCCCCGCCGACGCCGATCCCGTCGTCGCCAAGAAGACGCGCCGGATGGCCCTGCCCACCGAGAAGCGCGGCAAGTTCCGAAAGACCGAGATGAGCGCGCCTCGCCCGCGCCGCGCGCGCGAATCGGCGGTCAACAACCCGATCGACCCGGAGCTCCGCACGATGTGGGAGGCCCTCCCCCGGCACATCGAGTTCCTCGTCTCCTACTTTGACGACGACGTGACCTCGAACTACTACGGCGGCGAGTTCAAGGAGAGTCGCAACGACCTCATCAAGCGCCTTCTCGACCCCGAACTGAGCTTGGAGGAGACGAGCCGGTTGCTCGGAGTCTGCCCCGCCACGATCCGACGTTACACGAACCGGGGATGGCTCGCGCACCACCGAACCCACGGCGGGCAACGGCGTTTCCGCCTTACCGACGTGATCGCCTTCGTGGACAAGCACGGACGACTCCCGGAGGAGTAACTCTCTGAAGCGGTGAGCGAGCGCCTCCGGATCGCGATGTTCTCGGACAGCGCCCTCCCCATCCTCAATGGGGTGAGTATCAGCATCGACGCCCTCGTCGCCGAACTCAGGAACCAGGGCCACAGTGTCCACCTCTTCACCGCCGGTTTCCCTGGCCACCGCGACAACGACCCGAACACCTATCGGTTCTGGGCGATGGAGACCCCGTGGACGAAGGGCTACCCCCTCGCCTTTCCTCCCTTCCTCGGCATGCTTCGCAAGTTCCGCAAGCACGCGTTCGATGTGATCCACACCCATACGCCGTACACGATCGGCTTCGTCGGCCTGCGGTGGGCCCAGTCGCACGAGATCCCGCTCGTCTCCACCTACCACACGCTTTACGACCGCTACGCCCACTACATACCGTACTTCCCGCGCCGGTACGTCCGCTACAAGATCGCCAAGCACACCAACTTCTACTACAACCGTTGCGACCACGCCATCACGCCGAGCGAAGCCGCCAAGCGCTGGCTCCAACGTCACTCGGTGAGCACCCCCGTTACCGTGATTCCGACCGGCACCCCGCCCCGCAAACTCCTCGTTCGGAGCGAGGCCCGCCGCGACCTTGGAATTCCTCCCGAGCAGCGCATCCTGCTCTACGTCGGCCGTATCGCCCGCGAGAAGAACCTCGACACCCTGCTCGAAGCGGCCGCCATCGCTTTCCGCCAGGACCCCAATCTGCGGCTCTGGCTCGTCGGCGACGGCCCTTACTACGCGGAATGCTCCACGCTCGCGCGCGAGATGGGCATCGGCGATCGGGTTCGATTCGTCGGCTTCGTCCCCCGCGCCGAGGTGGACCGCTATTACGCGGCCGCCGACCTGTTCGTGTTCGCCTCGATCACGGAGACTCAGGGCCTCGTCGTGCAAGAGGCGATGACCTACGGCTTGCCCGCCGTCGTCGCCGCCGGGGGAGGGGCGAGCGCGAACGTCGTAAACGAGGTCAACGGCTTTGTGACCAAGAACGAACCGAGCGATCTTGCCGAACACGCCCTCCGCCTCCTGAACGACGAATCCCTATATACGAGGACTTCCGAGGCCGCCGCCCGGTCTGTACGATCCACTAGCACTATTGCGGGTATGACCCATGCTGTTGTGGACGTCTATCGTTTGGTTCTGGAGCGGAAAGCGGCTGCGCTACGTGAAGGGCGGGTCGCCGTCCTTTGAGGTAATCGGCATCGATCCCTATCATTCGTCTCGGTCGCACGCCGACACCCGTCGCTTGGCCCTCTTCTTCAGCGTGCTGGCGATGTTGGCGGTCCTGCGCGTCGTCCTCGGATTGGTTCCCGTGCCGCTCGGCTGGGTGCCCGCCGCGAGCCTGCTGGTCACGATGTTCTTCGTGTTTGTGCCGATTGTCGCCCTCTTCCGGGTCGCCGGCCACGCTTGGACGCCCCGCCTCGCCACGGGCCTGCTCGCGGGCGGCGTCCTCGTCCACGTTGGACTCGGCTTTGCCGCCCAAGGGCTGCTTCGCAACGAGGGTCCCGTCGCCGCCTTCCTCACCGCCTTCGCCCAGGCGGGTCTCCTGACCTGGTGCCTCGGCCTCGGCGGACTCCTCGCGACGATGATTCGCGAGAAGAACATGCTTCTGCCGATCGCGATCTTCCTCGCCGGCTTCGACATCTTCCTGGTCCTCACCCCCGCCGGTCCGACGAAGTACGTCGTCGAGAACCGACCCGAGATTCTGCAGGCCGTCGCGTACCAAGTTCCAAGCGTCGGCACCGCCGCCCCTCTCGCGTACATCGGACCCGCCGACTTTCTCTTCCTAGGCGCGTTCTTCATCGCCCTGTTCCGGTTCCAAATGCAGACCAAGCGGGCGTTCTATTGGATGGTCCCCACCCTGATCGTCTACCTGCTGACGGTGGTGCTGTTCGGAAGCGTCCGCATCGGCGGCGTCGCCCTCGGCGCCCTTCCCGCCCTCGTGCCGATCGGGTTCTGCGTGATGCTGACCAACCTGCGCGAGTTCCGGCTCAGCCGCGACGAGAAGTGGGCCACCCTGGTGGTGGCGTTGCTCGCCGTCGGCATCGTCGTTTTCGGCGCGACCCGCCCCACCCCGGTTCGCGACCAAGGGGCCGTACCCAAAGCGGTATCCCCGGCTTCCGGCGATTCCGCCTAGGTCGATCGGCCACGCGAGCGGTCGCGCCTCCGATTCCGACCCCAGGGTTTGCGTCCCTGACGCGGGGTCGGCTCGCCCGCGCATAATCGCGGAGATGGGCGTCGCGATCCTGAGGCTGATGCGGCCGAAGCAGTGGACCAAGAACTTCTTGGTCTTCGCCGCCCTCTTGTTCGCCATCCGCTTTCGGGAGCCCGCCTCGGTCCAAGCCGCCCTCCTGTGCTTCGCGGCGATGTGCCTGGCCAGTTCCTCGGTCTACGTCCTGAACGACGTCCTGGACATCGAGCGGGACCGGGCGCACCCGGTTAAGCGCAAGAGGCCCCTCGCCTCCGGGCAACTGGGACTGCCCGTCGCGGTCGTCGTTGGGATCGTCTGCCTTGCGGGAGGGTTGGGGTTGGCGGCCCTGCTGAACCGGACGACGTTCGTCATCGTCGCGACCTACCTTGTTCTGCAACTGGCGTACAACGTCCGGTTGAAGCACCTACCGATCGCCGACGTGTTCACGATCAGCGTCGGATTCGTGTTGCGCGCGGCGGTCGGGGCGGCGGCGATCGTGGCCCTCATTTCGCCCTGGCTGCTGTTCTGCACAGGGGCGCTCGCCCTCCAACTCGGCTTCTCGAAGCGCCGTCACGAACTCATCCTGCAGGGGGATCGGGTGGAAGAGAGTCGGGCGACGCTCAAGGCCTACTCCCGGGCCTCCCTCGACGCGCTCGTCGTCATGTCGGCCTGCGGCGCAGCCCTGTTCTACGGAATCTACAGCATCCTGAGCGACACCGCCCGCACCCACCCGGGACTCTTCGTGACGTCGCTGTTCGTCTTCTACGGGGTGAGCCGCTACGTGTTCCTCGCGTTCTCGAACGACGAGGGGGGCGAGCCGGAAACCCTCTTGTTCACGGACCCGCACATGGTTTTCAGCGTCCTCGGCTTCCTCCTCACCGCCGTGCTGGCCCTTTTGGGCCTACGCATCCCCATCCTGGACGGGTACCAGAAGCTATGACCGAGTATCGGGCCGCGATCGTCGTCGGCGCCTCCTCTGGAATCGGCCGCGAGATCGTCCGCCAACTCGCCGCCCGGGGGTGCCGGGTCGCCGCCGTCGCCCGCCGCGCCGATCGTTTGGCCGAATTGGCGGCGGAAGACCCCGACCGCATCCTCGCGTTCTCCCACGACGTCACCGACTACGACGCCGTACCGGGGCTGTTCCAGGAGATCGCCCACCGGTTGGGCGGCTTGGACCTCGTGGTCTACGCGAGCGGCGCGATGCCCGAGGTCGGCGCTCACGAGTACGACTTCGCCAAGGATCGCCCGATGATCGAGGTCAACGTGCTGGGGGCGATCGCCTGGTTGAACCAGGCCGCGATCCGGTTCGAGAACACGAAGCGGGGCACGATCGTGGGCATCGGCAGCGTCGCGGGCGACCGAGGCCGATGCGGCCAGCCCGTGTACAACGCGAGCAAGGCGTGCCTGGCCACCTATCTCGAGGCGCTCCGGAACCGCTTGGCCCGGCACGGGGTGCGGGTAGTGACCATCAAGCCGGGGCCGGTGCAGTCGGAGATGACGGCGCACCTGCACCTCAAGGGTGCGATGCCCGCCGCCGAGGCCGCCCGGCGCATCCTCGCCAAGTCGGGCAAGACGGGCGAGCACTACCTGAAGCTCGGCCACCGCGTCGCCTTTTACATCATCAAGCGGATACCATCGCCGATCTTTCGGAGGCTGAAGGTGTGACCGTCCTCGATCCCGCCCGGATCGCGCGCGTCTCCGGCTTTGGCTTTACCGCTTCGGCCGACGGTTACGTCTACCGCCCGACCTCCGTCGACGAAGTCCGCCGGGTGTTCGAACTCGCCCGAGAAACGGGTCGGCACGTGGTGTTGCGCGGGGCGGGCCGGAGCTACGGCGACGCCAACATCGGGGCGGAGGCGCTCGTGCTCGATTGCCAACGGATGCGGCGGGTCCTCTCCTGGGACCCCGCGTCGGGAGTGCTGGACGTCGAGGCGGGGGCGACGATCCAGGACCTCTGGAAGATCGGCCTGGAGGACGGCTACTGGCCCCCGGTCGTGAGCGGTACGATGGCCCCGACCCTCGGCGGCGCGCTCGGGATGAACATCCACGGCAAGAACGCTTACCGAGTCGGGACCCTGGGCGACCAGGTGCTCGATCTGGACGTGCTGACTCCGGCCGGCGATCTCCTCACCCTGACGCCCGACGACGACGACTTCTACGCGGTGGTGTCCGGTGCGGGTCTGTTAGGGGCGATCGTGCGCGTGCGGATCAAGCTCAAGGAGGTCCATTCGGGCGATGTGCGGGTGTTGCCCGTCGCCTGTCGGAATTGGGACGAGCAGTTCCGCACCTTCGAGGAGTACGAGCCGGACGCGGACTACATGGTGAGTTGGGTGGACTGCTTCGGGCGGGGCAAGCAGGCGGGGCGCGGGTCGTTTCACGCCGCCTGGTACCTGGCCGACGACGCGAGCGCCGCCGCCACCCTGCGTCTCGACCACCAAGAACTTCCGGACACCATCCTCGGCTTCTTCCCCAAATCGGTGGTGTGGCGCGTGTTGCGCAAGCTCAACAACCGCACCGGGATGCACTTCCTGAACTGGGCGAAATACAAAGCGGGCACCGTCCTCGGGGACGGCAAGCCGCTCCACCAGAGCCTGGTCGCCTTCTCCTTCCTGCTCGACTTCGTCCCCAACTGGCAGAAGGCGTACGAACCGTACGGGTTCATCCAGTACCAGAGCTTCGTTCCCCGTGAGCAGGCGCCCCGCGTGTTCGCCGCCCAGGTCCGCCTTCAGCAGGAGGCGCGGCTCGAGTCCTACTTGGGCGTGCTCAAACGGCATCGCCCGGATCGTTTCCTCTTCCGCCACGCGGTGGACGGCTACTCTCTCGCGCTCGATTTCAAGGTCACGCGCGGCAACCGGGAGCGGCTGTGGAATCTGTGCCACCGCATGAACGATTTGGTGCTGGAGGCGGGGGGTCGCTTCTACTTTGCCAAGGACAGCACGCTCCGACCGCAGGACGCTAGCGCTTTCCTGGGGGAGGAGGCCCTTGCCCGATTCCGAGAGGTCAAGGCGCGCTACGACCCCGACGCCCTCCTCACGAGCGGGCTGGCACAGCGGCTCGACCTGGTGTGACGCTCAGCGCAGAAACCCGATCAAGAGCGCGATGTCCGAAGGCCGCACCCCGGGCACCCTTGACGCTTGCCCGACGGTCATCGGGCGGACGCGGGTGAGTTTCTCCACCGTCTCGTAGCTCAGTCCTCGCATCGCCCCGTAGTCGAACGCCTCCGGGATGCGCAGCCCCTCGAGCCGCCGCGCCTGCTCCACGAGCCGGGTCTGTTGCGCCAGGTAACCGGCGTACATCGCGTCGATCTCGATCCGCTCCCGGGCCGCCGCCGAGTCCGGCAAGTCGAGGGCCAACCGGCACGCCTCCGCCACTTGCATCGCCTCCCTGATCCCGAACCCTGGCCGACGCATGAGTTCCAAGAGGGACGTCCGGTTCTTCACCGGCGGATGACCCAACTCCGCGAGAGCGTCCTCGTCCACCGGTCCGACGCACGCCTCGGTGAGCGCCCGAACCCCCTGATCGATCGCCGACCGTCGCGCCTCGAACCGCGTCCAACGATCGTCGGCGCACAGGCCGATCTCCCGCGCGACCGGCGTCAGTCGTTCGTCCGCGTTGTCGTGCCGCAACAACAGACGATGCTCCGAACGGGCGGTCAGCATCCGGTACGGGTCTTCGACGCCCTTGGTGACCAGGTCGTCGATCAGGACGCCGATGAAGGACCGGTCCCGAGTGAAGAGCACGGGTTCGGCGTCGGAAGCCCAGCGCGCGGCGTTGATGCCGGCGACGATGCCCTGGGCGGCCGCCTCCTCGTAACCGCTCGTCCCGTTGATCTGCCCCGCCAGAAACAACCCCGGCAGGAGCTTGGACATGAGCGTCGGCGTCAGCTGCGCGGGGTCGGCCATGTCGTACTCGACCGCGTACCCGGGCCTCAGCATGGCCACCTCCTCCAACCCGGGTATCTGGCGCAACAGCGCCAACTGCACGTCGGCCGGCAACGAGGTCGAGACTCCCTGCACGTAGACCGACTCGCCGTCCCACTCCTCTTGCTCCAGGAACACGGGGTGGCTGTCTTTGGCGGCGAAGCGCACGACCTTGTCCTCGATGCTCGGGCAATAGCGCGGTCCGATCCCCTCGATCTGCCCGGAGTACATCGCGCTCTGCCCCAGGTTGTCCCGGATGACGTCGTGGACGAACGGGTTCGTCCGGGTCTGCCAGCACGGCAAGAGCGGTCTCGCGGGCATGGTCCGATCGTGAAGGAACGAGAAAGGACCGGCGTCCGGCTCGCTCTCGAGGAGCTCCGTCCGATCGAACCGAATCGAGGACATGGCGACGCGCGGCGTCGTGCCCGTCTTGAAGCGGCGAATCCGCACGCCGAGGTCTCTTAGGGCGTCGGAGAGCGACCGGACCGCCTGGTCGCCGTGCCGTGCCGCCACCGTTTGTTTCGAACCCTCGTGGCACAGGCCGTTGAGAAACGTCCCGGTCGTCAGCACGACCGCCCGCGCCGACAGCCTCACGGATTCCTGGCCGACCGTCACGACCGCGCCGCGCACCCGGTCGTCGAACCGCACCGTTTCGACCGCCCCTTCGATCAGCGTCAGGTTCGGCTGCCCCTCCAGAACCCGCCGCATCAGGGCCGGATAAAGCGTCTTGCACACGTGCGCGCGCACCGTCTGGACGGCGGGACCCTTGCTCGTTCCAACGCGGCGAATATAGGTGAGGGCGCGATCGGTCGTGACCGCCATCTGCCCGCCCAGGGCGTCCACCTCCCGCGCGAGGTGCCCTTTGGCCGGGCCGCCGATCGAGCAGTTGCAGGGAAGGTGGCCAATCCGATCGAGCCGCAGGGTGACGCAGGCGGTTCGCAGACCAAGGCGCGAGGAGGCGAGCGCCGCCTCGATGCCCGCGTGTCCCGCGCCCACCACCAGGACGTCGTAGTCGTTCGCCGGAACGTTGTGTGCCAGGGTGCGAAGGATACCTAGCCGAATCTGTCCTGGGGCCGCCGAGAACCTCGCTGGTACAATCGCCCCCGACGGTAAACCCGATGGCGACCACTCCCATGAAAGCGATTCCCATTCTCGACCTTGGCCCCGAAGTCGAAAACCTGTGGCCCGAAATCTCCGCCGCGCTCGAGCGCGTTATCCGCAGCGGCCAGTTCATCCTCGGCCCCGAGACCAAGAACTTCGAGAAGGAAGCCGGCGAATGGCTCGGCGCGAAGCACGCCATCGGCGTGAACTCCGGGACCGACGCCCTCGTCATCGGCCTGCGCGCCCTCGGCATCGGCCCCGGGGACGAAGTGATCACCACCCCCTTCTCGTTCTTCGCCACCGCCGAGTCCATCAGCAACGTCGGCGCGAAACCCGTGTTCGTGGACGTTGAACTCGACTCGATGAACATCAACGCCGACCTCATCGAGGCGGCGATCACCGAACGAACGAAGGCGATCATGCCCGTTCACCTTTTTGGGCGCGCCTGCGCGATGACCACGATCACCGATCTGGCCAAGAAGCACGACCTCAAGATCATCGAGGACTGCGCCCAGTCGTTCGGCTCGACCTACGAGCCGACCTGCGGGACGGCCAACCCCGCCCTCGTCGGCAAGCAGACGGGCACCATCGGCGACGTCGGTTGCTTCTCCTTCTTCCCGACCAAGAACCTCGGTTGTTACGGCGACGGTGGCCTCATCACGACGGACAGCGACGAGGTCGCCGACCTTTGCCGGATGTTGCGCGCGCACGGCTCGAAGAAGAAGTACATGAACGAGATACTGGGCTACAACTCCCGGCTCGATTCGGTGCAGGCCGCCATCCTTCGCGTCAAGTTGCCCCACATCAAGGCCTACAACGAGGCGCGGCGCAAGATCGCCCAGAACTACCGCGATCTCCTCGCCGGCGTCGAGGGCGTCGTCACCCCCGAGGTCGTTCCCGGCCACGTGTTCCACCAGTACACCGTACGGATCACGAAGGGGGACCGCGACGCCGTTCAGAGCAAGCTGCAGGAGATGGGTGTGAGTTCCATGCTCTACTATCCGGTGCCCCAGGACCGACTGCCCGTCTACCTCGGCCAGTACCCGACCTACGAGACGAACGAGGTCCTCAGCCGCCAGGTCCTCAGCCTGCCGATCTGGCCGCAACTCGACTACGAAACGCAGAAGGTCGTCGCCGACGCGGTCAAGCGCGCCTTGGCTTAGGGCTCACGAAGTACCCCCTTTGTCATCCTGGACGCAGTGAGGGATCCCGGTCGGTTGGGACGACCTATCGGGATTCTTCGCAGGCTCAGAATGACGAGGTTTGGAGCCCTCAAAGGCTGTCATCCTGAGGAATCAAGGACTCCCGGGCGGCTGGGGGCTCCCTTTCGGGATTCCTCGCAGGCTCAGAATGACACGGTTTGCGGCGGCAGGTGAGGCTCGCCTCTTACCGTGCGGAAGTGACCAGTCCCCGATAAGTTTCCACTCTAGGAATAGAGAATCGGTTCCTCCGTGTTTGTCGTTTGCGACTTCAGTTTGAAGTTCGCGGGGGTCAGTCCACCGAGTCCTAGATGGGGTCGGTGGTGGTTGTAGTGGTCCTGGAAGTCAGTGAGTGCGGTCTGCAGTTCGGCGCCTCGCACGAAGAGTTCGCAGGAAAGGAGTTCGTCGCGGAGCTTTCCGAAGAAGCTCTCGATGTAGCCGTTCTGCCAGGGCTTGCCCGGCTGGACGAAGCGATTCGAGACGCCCTCGGGAAGCGTCATGGCCCGGAATTCCGGACCGTTGTCCGAGACGATCTCCGCAGGTTTGCCGTGGACCAGGAACAGCCATTCGAGCTCTTTCTCGACCTGGAACGCCGGAAACGAGCTTGCCGCCCTCAGCAGCAGGCACTCCCGCGTGAAGCAGTCCAGAACGCCGAGGATGCGCGCATGGCGACCGTTCTCGAGCCGCTCGTGCGCAAAGTCCAGGCACCACGCCTGATTCGGGCCGGTGAGCTGTGGACCTTCCGCTTTGGCAACCGCGAGCCTGGCTCGCTTGCGATGCCGGATGCCCAGACCCTCCTCCTTCCAGATGCGGTGGACCGCCTTGAGGTTCACCCCGGGAAGCAGCGCATGCACCCTGCGGAAGCCGTACCGAGGGTTCGCCCGCGAGAGCTCCAGAACCCGCTCCCTCAGACCCGGACTGCGCTCCTTGGGCACATGGCGGCTTGCCGGTCGAGAGATCGCGCACACCCGGCAAGCACACGTTCTGGGAAAGCCCCGGTCCAGCAGGAAGTGCACGCCGCGTCGCCTGCTGCCGGGGCTCACCATTTTCCCCTTTGGAGCTCCTTGAGAGCCGCGTTGTCCAGCGAGAGCTCTGCAACCAGGTGCCGAAGCCTGCGGTTCTCCTCCTGCATCGCCTTCAGCTCGGCAAGCTCGCTCCTGCTCATCCCCGCAAAGCGCTTGCGCCACGCGTAGATGGTCTGATCGCTGATGCCGTGAGACCGGGACACCGACGCGATGCTCGCACCGGCGTCGATCTCACCCAAAACCTTGAGGATCTGCTCCTCGGTGTACCGTTTCCTTTCTGCCATGTTCGTCTCCTATTCTGGAGCCGAATCCTCTGATCCACGGGTGGAAAGACTACGGGGAACCGGTCAGAAGCCAACTTCGGCGACCCGGGGTTCCCAGACGCCCGGGCCGCGCCCTGGAAGGGTGCCAGAGTCCGTGGCCTCAGTTCGGCAGCGCCGAGCGAGGGACGAAGACGCGACCGTCCTTGAGCATCGGCGCGTCGGGCATCGGTTTCCAAACGCCGCCGACCTTGACCTTGTCCGCGCCGAGCGCGAGAGTGTGCAAGGCGCCGCCCCGGACGAAGGTCCAAGCGTCGCCGTTCGGGTCGCGGGTCAGGCTCGCCCCAACGGCCGACGCCCATTCGCCCAGGTCCACCATGTCGGCATTCGACTTCTCCGCCCGTCGGCTCGCGACCGACCTTCCGTTCACGGAGATCGTCTCGGCGGGACCGAGACGCCGGGAGGCGTAGGCGGCGAACGCCTTCCGGGCGATCGCCTCCGCCCACCGCCCCTCGGACGCCAGGCCGTCGGGCCGAGCCGAGCTGTCCCGTCCGTTCCGAACGAGTGGTGAATCGATGTTCAGTCGGATCGCCTCCCAGTCACCCGCCGTCGTGATCCCGAAATTGCCGGGACGGTTCGGGCAGAAGAGGTAACGACCGAGCGGCATCCCCGAGTAGGGCACCGCATCCAGGAATTCGACCACGGCCTGCGGCAGAATCTGACGTTTGGCTGTCTCGGGGCGGGCGGACATCGCCACGATGTGAAGCCGAACGCCGTCGGACTTCCGCTCGACCGTGAAGACCCCGGCGGCCTCGCGGAGGAGAGTGAACCGAGCACCATCCCTGAGTTCGGGAGGCGCCCAATCACTCGCTCCCTGGCCAAGTGCCGAGGAAACCGAAATGGCGGACAGAATCAGAGTGGTCATCATCGCAAGCCTCACTTCACCTTGGCCAATGCGACACCCGCCGTCGCGCCGCCGACTTCTACGGCTCCAGGCATAGGACTGGCAGGGTAACACCGTGCCAGTCCGTAATAGACGCCTTCATCTCCAGTCTGCCAGAAGCCAAGCGGAGTCCACCCAGGTCCCGCCGGAGGGTTGAAGTAGTCTTCTCCCGCTAGGTCAACGAGTTGGGCGCAGGCCCCGTCGTAGACCGCATCGTTCGATACAACGGCTTGATGGAAGTTGAAGGCATAGTGCTCGTATCGCCACTCCAGCGTCCCATCGAATCCAAGGCCGCAAAGACGATTGGTCCAGAAAGCACCAGGGTAATAGTCCGAGACGTAGTCCGATCGAAACTGCGTCAAGGTGGAGTTGATGCCAAGAGCGGCAGCCGAAAGATGCACGAAACCGGAGGCATCTTGGCAATCCATGTACATGCTCGTAACCACGAGCGCAGAGGTCAGATCGTAACACGCGTCTCCCCCTTCCCAGCTAGTGTAGTAGACGCCGCTTGGGTTGTAGACCCACTGACCAGACCAAAACAGCCCGTAGGTGAGTTCCTTCAGGACGCCCGCGTCGTCCCCGTCCTCGCCTTGGGCCCAAACGCACGCCTTCGCCAGCAGGTCGGTCCAGGGGATCGCCTGGAGCCCGACCGGAGCGCTCTGCGTCTCGTAGACGGATTCCCAGGTCTGGTACCCGCCCGTCGTCCAGGCGGTCTGGCCGTTCGAGACGAACGTCGCGTCCACCTGCAGTTGGCCGTAGGTCACGGCGTCGGGCAGACCGCTCACCGTGATCGTCTTGGTCGCGTAGCCCGGGATGTAGTACGGGAAGAGTTGCGTGGCCGGGACCGTCATGCTCCCGCCACCGCTGACGGACAGCGAGGAGTACCGCGTCTGGCCGAGGGGCGTGTAGAGCCGTGCCCCGTTGAAGGTCAGCGTTCCGCTCGCCGCCGTGTAGTTCGGGTTGTAGAACTTCAGGACGATCGTCGTCGAGTCCCCCCGTTGGTACACGACCGGGAAGGACGTCGTGGTCGTCCACTCGACGGCGGGGTACTGGCCGCCCCCCGCGGGCCGCGCGCTCCCGTCCTGGTTCTTGTAGAACCAGACCCGATCCGTCGCGGCGGTGTTGTCGGAGTAGTCGCGCTCCCAGAGCGCGACGGTGATCGCCGAACCGAGGGCGGCCAGCCCAAGGGCCACCGCCGCCAGAAAGACCTTCAAAGCCCCGAAACGATGCCTCAAGCGTGATCCCTCCACCGAATACGACGTGTTCCTACCCCCCCCCCGGGACCCCCTTGTTAAGGGGAGCGTAGAGATTGGGGCGAAAGGCCCGGACGCCGGACCCAGACGCGGGGCGGGGACTCTGGTGCCCTATCCGGGTGCGCGTTGTGTGTCGTCGCGAACCCCGGCAACTCCTCCAGGGTTGGGAGAACGACCGGCGACGCCGGTGCTCGATGGACGAACCTTTGGGGTTGGGACGACCGGGCGAGACAGCGGGCACCCCCCTCTTACCGCGTGGAAGCCAGCTTCGGCGAGCCGGTGTCGGCGAGGTTCTTCCAGTCGAACACCAGGAAGTTCTTCTTCCCGCTGTTCATCGCCACGAGCATTCCCGCCGGGAAGGTCGGGCCGAGGGCGGCCGAACTCACCTCGATCCCGTCCGTCCCGTCCGCCCCACCCGCCAGAATCTTGACCGGAGCGTGGACGTGGGGCGTGACGTCCCCCTCGCGGCGGAACACGTGGTAGCGGGTGTCGCCGTCGAGTTGCTCGGTCACCACGACGTAACCCTTGCCCTCCGGCAGGAGGTAAAGGCCGATGCCTTCGCGATCCCCCGCGAACGGGTAGGTCGCGAAGAGGGCCAGTTCCTCGCTCCCCTTGTCGGGGTCGGCGTGGTACTTGCGTACCCCGACGGCCTCGTCCGAGCAGTAGACGTAGCCGAGTTCGTCGTCCACCACAACCGACTCGATCTCGCCGGAACCGCTGAACAGTCCAAATGCCCGCACCTTTTCGAGGTCCACCTTGCCGGACGCGTTCGCAACGAACCGGTACTGCCACAGATAGCCCTCCTTGGGACCTTCCTTGCGGCTGACGATGGCGAACACCGCGCCGTCGGTCGGGCGCCTATAGAGGGCGATCCCCATCGGCGCGGCGCGCTCGCCCGGCTCACCCTCGAACACCGCCGTCGCCCCGGACACGTCGCTCAGGTTGCGGGTGGCGGGGTCGATCGCGAACACCCGTAGCCGCTTCGCGCCCCGTTCGGTGACCACCGCCAGGTCGGTCGGCTTGCCCCCCAGATCGAAGTCGGTCTCCACGTCCACGTTGTTCGGGCGCTGGATTCCGCCGATCCGTTGGACCCGCTTGCCTTGCAGGTCGAACGCGAAGAGGGCGTCCCGCCCCTTGTCGGTGCCGAGGATCAGGCTTTTCGTCGGGTCGGTCGGATGGACCCAGATCGCGGGATCGTCCGCGTCGCCGTCCACCGATTCGGTCGCAAGGTGCGAAAGAACGTGGACGGGTTCGGGCGTCCGTGCCGCCTCTTGGGCCGCCCCGGCGGCGGACGGTCCCCCGGGCGCCTTCGCGCAACCCGAGACGACGAAGGACAGGATCAGGGCGGCAAAGGTGGCTCGAAACATCCCCGAATTGTGACCAATCGGCAGGTTAAGGACTCGTTAGCCGTGGCCGATCCCGAGGTGGCGAGCGACCCATTCTCCCACCCGCTCGAACCCCTCCAAGTCCCCGATCGCCCCCGGTTCAACGTCCCGCCCGATCGCGCAGAAGGGCGCGTACTCGCGCGAGTGGTCGGTCGAGGCGTCCGTCGGGTCGTTGCCGTGGTCGGCGGTCAAGATCAGCAGGTCGTCGGGGGCTAGGCGGTCGAGGATCGCGCCGAGGGTGCCGTCGAACTCCACCAGGCACCGCGCGAATCCCTCCGGGTCGTTCCGGTGGCCGTACAGCATGTCGAAGTCCTCGAAATTGGCGAACACGAAGCGCGCGTCGGAGGCGAGGGCGCGCTCGAGCTCGGCGACGTGTTCCCGGTTGTTCTGGGTCCGCGTCACCGGGCGGAAGCCGCGCCCGCCGAACAACTGCGGCACGACGCCAATGCCGTACACGTCACCGATCCGGTCCACTAGGTTCGGCGGCGATGGCACCGGGAAATCCTGCCGACGCTCGGTCCGCTTGAAGCCGTTCGCCGCGTCGCCCAAGAACGGGCGGGCGATCACCCGCTGAACGTCGTTCGGCGCGACGCAGAGTTCGCGCGCGGTCCGGCAGTAGTGGTAGAGCGACTCGACGGGCACGACCTCCTCGTGGCACGCGATCTGGAACACGCTGTCCGCGCTCGTGTACACGATCGGGAAACCCGTCTCGACGTGAAGCGCCCCGAGGCGAGCGATGATCTCGGTCCCGCTCGCGGGCCGGTTCCCCAGCGTCTGGACCCCGATCTCCCGCTCGAACGCCTTCAGGAGGGGAATGGGGAAGCCGTCCGGGTAGGTGGGGAAGCGGCGATCCATGACGACGCCCATCATCTCCCAGTGCCCGGTGACCGAATCTTTGCCACCCTGGGACAGGGGCTTCAGCCGGCCCCACGCGGCGGAGAGACCGTGGGGCAAAGGCGCCGCGCTTCGCGGTTCGATGCCGCCCGCGCTCAGCAGACCGCACGCCGCCAGGTTCGGCGCGTCGAAGCCCCCGACCCGATCCCAGACGTGGCGGAGGGTGCTCGGGCCGTCGGGGTCGCCGAACGCCTCCGCGTCCGGTGCCGCCCCCGCGCCCACTCCGTCCAACACCAGCACGATCGCGCGTTTCACGATCGTGGAGTTTGGCAGGGGTCAGGGCCCGAGGAAGCAGGAAACGGGATGCGGGACGCCTATCGCGACACCTCCGGCCGGCCGGATCGTCCGCTCTTCTACTCGCCGGCACCCCTCATTCCCAATTCTGGTAGAACCGCGTATACTAGTCGTCCATGCGACGCTCGGGATCGCGGGGATGGCGATGGGCAACCGTAGGGGTTGGGCTCTTGGCGCTGGCCTCCGGGTTCGTGGCGGAGCGCCTGACCGAATTCGAGGGAACCCGTCTCACCTTCCTCTCCGTTGGGCAGGGCGACTGCGCGGTGTTCCAGCACCAAGGCCGCACCCTGGTGCTCGACGTCGGTCCCCGCACCCCGTACACCGACGCGGGCAAGCGCTACGTCGCCCCCGGGTTGGGGCGGCTCGGTTCGCGCACGATCGACCTGCTTCTCCTCACCCACCCGGATCTCGATCACATCGGGGGTTTGCCCTCGGTCGCCCGACGGTTCCGAATCGGGCGCGTCGGGGTCCCCGCCCACTTTCGCGGGCACCCGGTCTTGACCGAGATTCTGCGCGAGGCCCGGGTGGACGAGTCGAAGGTCTGGTGGATCGACGGGGATTTCCGGGGTCGGATCGGCGCCTTCACCGTTGAACTGCGCATCCCGACCTTCGACCCGGGCAGTCCGGACAACGATGGTTCCCTCCTCATGCGGATCGCCGCCGGGCGGGCGTCGGCGGTGTTCACCGGGGACGCGGGATTCGCCGAGGAGGCCGAGTTGATCCGGAGGGTCGAAAACGGCTGGCGATCCCAGATTCTGAAGGCGGGCCACCACGGTAGCCGTAGTTCGACGAGCGAGGAGTTCCTTGAGGCGATCCGGCCCCGCGAGGTGATCATCAGCTGCGGCGCGGGTAACACCTACGGCCACCCCAACCAGGCCACCCTCGACCGGATCCGCTCGGCCGGAGCGTCGGTCGCCCGAACGGACCGGGAGGGCGACCTGTCGTACGTGCCCGGCGAAAACGGCTTCGTCCGGGAGCGCCGGTACCTCGCCGTCGACCGATCGGCCGCCAACCCGAAGTGAGGGGCCCGTCCGGGACGTATAATCACCCAAGGCCCGCCGTGAAACTCGTCGTCTGCATCGTCCACAGTCGCGATCGCAACAAGATCACCGAGGAGCTCGTGAAGAACGGGTTCAAGTTCACGGTGATCGGCTCGACCGGGGGCTTCCTCCGCGAGGGCAACACGACGATTCTCGTTGGGGTCGAAGAGGCTGAGCTCGATGCGCTCGCCGCCCTGATCGGGCAGAACTGCAAGACGCGCGAGCAGATGGTGAACGTGATGCCGTTCGAGGCCGGCCCGCCGGGCGCGTTCCTTCCCAGTCCGGTCAAAGTTCCCGTCGGAGGCGCCGTCGTGTTCGTACTCAACGTCGAGCGATTCGAGCGATTCTGAGCCCGGATTCGGCCGAGACCGCCGTCGCGCGCCTCGACGCCCTCATCGGACTCGAGTCGGCCAAGCGGATCGTCCGCAAGTTGGTCGTGCCGGACAGCCCGATCCACGCCGTGTTGCTCTACGGCCCGGAAGGCTCGGGCAAGACCACCCTCGCCGACCTGATCTCCCAGTCCTGGCTGTGCAAGACCCCCTCGGAAGGAGGGGCCTGCGGCGCGTGCCAGGCGTGCCAAGCGTTCTCGCGGGCGCGTTGCGCGGACTACCAACGGATTGTGCCGGTCGGACCGTCGAACTGGATCAAATCGAGCGCCATCTACCCGGTTCCGAACGACGACGACCACCGGTGCGTCCCGGTCACCCAGTACTTCCGAACCGCCCCGCTCGGGTCGCGGAACAAGGTCGTCGCTTTCGAGGACGCCGACCGCATGAACGCCTCGGCGGCGAACGCCCTCCTCAAGACGCTCGAGGAACCTCCCCGCTATGCCCGACTCGTCCTCACGACGCGGCACTTGGGTCGCATCCTGCCGACGATCCAATCGCGTTGCCTCGGCGTGCTGTGCGAGATGCCGAGCGCCGAGCAGATCGACCGGATGCTTCCGGACCTGAGCGAAGCGCATCGGACCTTCGCTCATCGCTCGCCCGCCATCGCTTCCGTCATGCGGGCCAACCCGGAGGCCTTCGGTCCGCTTCTCGACTTCGCCGCCCTCCTTCCGGGTCGTCCCCGGACGCACGCGCTGACCGCGACGGAGGAGTTCCTCACCCATGCCGCCCGAGTCGAGAAAGCGATGAACGCCGGGGCCAGGTTCGCCAACACGAAGGCCCTCGAGATTCTTGGCGAGGCGCTGGCGGTCCGGACAGCCCTCGGTGCGGCCCGCACCCAAGCGGTCGTCGAGGCCCACCGGCGGATCGTCGGCAACGGCAACCCGTCGGTCGTGCTCGACGGGCTCTTCTCCGCCATTCTCGCCGAGAGCCCCTGAACCTCGCCGGTTTCGATCCGAACCCTCTGGCTTCGAAGCGGGCGTGCCGATATCCAGAATGTGGCCGAGGCTCTGACCTATACGACCGAAGTGAACCCGCGCGTGACGGAGCGTTTCCTCGCCGGGATGCCCGGCGTTCTCGACGCCCGGGTGACGTATTCGGGAACCCAACTGGCCGCTCTCGTCACGGTTTGCGAGGAAGCCCGCACCGACCCGCGCGACCTCCAGCGAGCCTGTCTGCTGACGATCGGCATTCACCAGACGCCCCGCCGGGTCGTCCTCCAGCGAGCCGGCAACGCCGCCGCCTGACGCCTTCGGCAGGAATCCCGACCTGAATGCGGAAATGACCGGTTGGCTTTCGCCGGTCCCATGCCGTTCTTCGCCGCCCAAGGAATCTGCAAGCGTTTCGGAGCGACCGTCGCGCTCAAGGACGTGGCGTTCGACGTCGAGCCGGGCGAGGTTCACGCCTTGGTCGGGGAGAACGGGTCCGGCAAGTCGACCCTGATGCGGGTCCTGTGCGGCGAGACGGCGCCCGACGCAGGCTCCATGAGCCTGGACGGTTCGACCTACCGCCCGACCGGGCCGCAGGATGCACATCGGCACGGCGTCGCGCTCATCCACCAAGAACTGGCGGTGTGCGCGCACCTGAGCGTGGCGGAGAACGTGTGCCTCGGGGCCGAACCGTCCGTGCGCCTCCTCCTGTCGCGAGGAACCATGGCCCAGACCGCTCGTCAGGCGCTCGCGCAACTCGGCCATGGCGACCTCGATGTCTGGACGGAGGTCGGACGGCTGCCGGTGGCGATGCGCCAAATCGTGGAGATCGCGCGAGCCCTGGCGGCGGACGCCCGCGTGGTGATCTTCGACGAACCCACCTCCAGCCTTACCCAGTCCGACGCGGAACGGCTCTTCGCCGTGGTCGCCCAACTGCGCGGGCAGGGCAAGGCGATCGTTTACATCTCGCACTTTCTCGACGAGATCGAGCGCGTGGCGGACCGGGTGAGCGTGCTGCGCGACGGCGAGAAGGTGGGCACGTTCGCTCGTGCCGACATCGGGCGGGACCGGATGGTGACCCTCATGGTCGGACGGGCGGTGGACGAGATGTACCCTCGCTCCGAGCGAGTTCCCGGCGACGTGCTGCTACGGGTCGAAGACTTGGCGGGGGCGAGCAAGCCGACTCGCGCCTCGCTGACCGTCCGAAGAGGCGAGGTCCTCGGGATCGCGGGCCTGACCGCCTCCGGTCGGACCGAGCTGTTGCGCGCCGTCTTTGGTCTCGACGCCGTCCGGCAAGGGCGCGTGACGGTGGGCGCATACGGCGGACCCGCGTCACCGGCGCGCCGTTGGCGGCAGGGCATCGGCATGCTCAGCGAGGATCGAAAAGGCGAAGGCCTCGCGATGAACCTATCGATATCGGACAATGTGACGCTCGCCAACACCAACCGAGGATTCTGGGTGTCTCCCGCTCGGATGCGAGCCGACGCGTCGACCTGGGCGGAACGGCTCCGCGTCCGTTGCCAAGGGCCGGATCAGCCCGTCGGCGCCCTCAGTGGCGGCAACCAGCAAAAGGTGGCGCTTGGCCGCCTGCTCTCGTACGGAGTGGACCTACTCTTGCTCGACGAACCCACCCGTGGGATCGACGTCGGCAGCAAGGCCGAGATCTACGCCCTCGTCGATCGGCTGGTGCAAGAGGGCAAGGCGGTGGTGATCGTCAGCGGATACCTTCCCGAACTGCTGGGAGTCTGCGACCGCATCGCGGTGATGCATCGGGGCGAGCTCGGTCCCCCCATCGACGCGCGCACGACGGCGGAAGCGCGCTTGGCGAGCATGGTGGCGGGCGAATGAAGCGGTATGCGAATCTTGTCGGCCTGTTCGTTGCCTGGATCGTGATTTTCGGGGTCTTCTCCTACCTCGCGCCCACCAGCTTCCCGACCGTCCGCAATCTTGAGACCATCGCGCGCCAGACCGCCATCGTCGGCTTCGCGGCGGTCGGCATGACCTACATCATCATTGCGGGCGGAATCGACCTGTCCGTCGGGTCGCTCGTGGCGCTGGTGACGGTCGTGGTGGCCTGGCTCCTGCAGGCGGGGCAGACGCCTTTGGTCTCCGCGCTCGGCGGCATCGCGGCGGGAACAGGGTGCGGGTTCGCGAACGGTTGGCTGACCACCCGCCTGAAGATCACCCCGTTCATCGTCACCCTCGGCAGCCTCACCATCCTGCGCGGAGCGGCGAAGGGCATCGCGGGCGAGAAGAAGATCGACGCGCCCCTCACGTGGCTCAACGATCTGCTCGCCTCGCTGG
This sequence comes from Fimbriimonadaceae bacterium, assembly GCA_026129685.1. Lineage (GTDB taxonomy): Bacteria > Armatimonadota > Fimbriimonadia > Fimbriimonadales > Fimbriimonadaceae > UBA2387. The sequence continues at coordinate 142,129 of JAHCHO010000005.1, read as the reverse complement.
GGAGAGAACAGCGCTGGATGCTCGTTCCCATCGGCGTCTGGCTCGTCATCCTTCTGGCGGTGCTGGCCGCCCTGACCTTGAAGTTCACCGCCTTTGGGCGACACGTCGTCGCGGTGGGTTCGAACGAGAGTACGGCGCGGCTGTGCGGCGTACCCGTCGAGCGCACGCGGACGCTCGTGTTCTCCATCGGCGGCTTCTGCGCGGGGCTGGCGGGACTCATGCAGTTCTCACGGCTGTCCGTCGGCGACCCGACGGTGGCGCAGGGCCTCGAGCTGCAGGTGATCGCGGCGGTCGTTATCGGCGGCGGAAGCCTCACGGGTGGCGAGGGCACCATTCTCGGCTCGCTGATCGGAGCGATCATCATGAGCACGATCTCGGCGGGCGGCTCGCACCGGGGTTGGCCGAACTGGGTTCAGGAGATCGTGACCGGACTCATCATCGTCGCCGCCGTCGCCCTCAACCGCTGGCGCGTCTCCCGAGCGTCGAGCTAGCGGGGGCTTTCCAGGGTTGTAGCGGTGCCCGGCGAACAATTCGCGATTCGCTTCTTCTAACGGACGCAGGATGCCTTACAATGGCTACCTGCCGGGTCGCGACCGCGATCCCCTTCCGCAACCCATGAAACGCACGCTTCCGGCGCTTGGTGTCCCGCTCTTGGCGGGACTCGTCGTTCTCGCCTCCGCCCAGACCGGCCCGGGGCCGCGTTCGCCCAGGGACCTTTCCGAATCTCGTTGGGCGCCCGCCCGCGAGGCCAAGGCGGCGAAGCCGCTTCCGCCGAAGGAGTGGCGCAAGCGGTTCAAGAGCCTGTCCGGCGGTTGGAAGGAGGCGGAAAAGTACCTGAACGCCGCACGGCTGTTCCCATACGACGCGATCCCGGAAGGCGCGGTCGAGCGCGCGATCGCTCACCGCGACAACCTTCCGCCGGCGCAGATCGGGGCGCACCAGGACGGAAGCCTCGTGCCCAACGGCAACTGGTCCTTCGTCGGCCCGAAGAACCTGAACGTGCCCTACCGACGGTGGTGGGGTCCGCCGCCCGTGTCCGGTCGCATCAACGGCGCCGCCTTCGACCCGGTGGTCGCGGGCCGCTATTACGCCGCCCTGCCCAACGGCGGCCTCTGGCGCACCGACGACTTTGGCGTCACCTGGAACAACCTCTCCACCTCCCCCGCCTGGACGACGCTCGAAACGACCTGCGTCGCGATCGATCCGACCAACAACCAGCACATTCTCGTCGGCATGGGCGACTGGCCGACGAACCTCATGTGGCTCGGTTCTTCCCCCGGCATCATGCGCTCGACCGACGGCGGAACAACCTGGAACCTGGTGGGCACGAACCTGGCCGGACGCACCGTCAGCGACATCGTCTTCAACCCGGCGGATCCCACCCAGGTGGTCGCGACGCTCGGGCGAGGTCCCCTTCAGACTGGGGGCATCGCGCGCTCGACGTCGAGCGGTGCCACCTGGAACCTCGGCGGTACCGGCAACTTTTCGGGTGCGGCGCTCAGCCTTCCTCGACCGGACAATCGCCGAAACCTCTATGCCGTCGCCGACGGCAACTTCATGACCCGTTCGCGTGATTTTGGGGGCACCTGGACGAACGTCGCCCTGCCAGCCCACGGTGCGGGCGCGTTCATGGCGGTGACGACATCGCCCAACGTCGCCGACCGCGTTTTCATCATGTACTGCACGGCGATCCCCGCCTCCCCCGGCGTGGCGGCGGTACCGGGCGAGATCTGGCGCAGCGACGACGCCGGCGGAACCTGGGTGAACCTCACCCCGAACACCGGCGGAGCCGCCGACTTCCAGGACGGTTGGTGGGGCCAGGCGAGCTACAACTACACGATCGAAGCCCTCAAGAAGCCGTGGGACCCGGGTAACGACCTGCTCTACGTTGGCGTTATCGGCGTGTTCCTGCTCGACAACCCCGAGGCGGCGAGCGGATTCGTCTGGGCCGACCTCGGTCAGACCGCCCGCGCCGGCACCGGGTCCAACCCCCTTACCGGCAGTCCGGCGGTGACCCACAACGACCAACACGTGTTCGTCCGCGACGCCACCGGCTTCGACATGCTGATCGGCAACGACGGCGGGCTCTACCGGCTAAACTTCCACGCCTTCAACAACCTCAACTTCAACCTCAGCGCGAGCCACTTCTACCACGCCTCGTTCCACCCGACCGACCGCGACCAGATGATCGGCGGCACCCAGGACAACGCCACCCCGACCACCGCCGCCGCCTTCGGCACCGGGGACATCGACAACTGGAACAACGTCGGCGGCGGCGACGGTGGCTGGTCCCTGATCGACTGGAACAACCCGAACATCCAGTACGCCTCGGTGCAGGGAGGCGGGCTCTTCCGCACGACCGACTCCTGGGGCCCGAGTTGGAACCGCAACACGCTGCCCGGCATCACCGGGACCCGCACCGACAACAACCAGTTCCCCTTCATCACCGTCCTCGAGATGCAGAAGACCGACCCCAAGTTGGTCTGGGCCGCCTCGAACACCCGCCTCTACCGCTGGAACCAGACGGCGGGGACGTGGACCAACCGCGTGGGCAACTGGCAACTCGCCGGGGCCGGGGACATCCGCGCCGTTTGCACCTCGCCCTCCGATGCCGGCTACGTGCTCGTCGGCGCGTTGGACGGCGAGACGTGGCTTTCCGAGCAGGCCTTCGCGAGCGACCGATTCCGCATCGACAACCCCGCCGGCGGCACGCAACTCCCCGATCGGGTCGTGTCGGACTTTTCGTTCCACCCGACCGACGCCAACTCGTTCCTCGTCAGCCTGGGCGGATTCGGCGCGGCGCACCTTTGGCAGGGCACCTGGGACCCTGTCGCCAACTCGATCACCTGGGCCAACGTGTCGGGCACCGGTTCCTCCGGCTTGCCGGACGTGCAGGTCAACACGATCGAAAGGGACCCCTGGGACCCGACGAACATCTGGTACGTCGGCACCGACATCGGCGTCTTCATGACCAACAACGGCGGCGCCACCTGGACGAACGGGACCCAACCGCTTGGTCTGCCGCCCGTCGCCGTGTTCCACCTTCAGTACGTCCCGGGAACCCGGTATCTGAACGCGGCGACCTGGGGGCGCGGCATCTGGCGCATCCCGCTCGGCCGCCCCATGCTCTTGAGGATCGAACCCCGGACCCTTGTCATCCAAGGCGGCCTCAAGATTCCGACCCGCCTCTACCTGTCGTACCCGGTGAACGAACCCGTCCCCATCCGGCTGTCCGCCTCGAACCTGCAGATGGTGACCCTTCCGCAGACGGTGACGTTCGATCCCGGCAAGACCGAACTCGAGTTCGACATCCTGACGCAGTTCACCGAAGGGCACTCCGAGCCCGTCACGATCTACGCGGAAACCGGCGGATTCACCGAGCAGGTCACCATCCGCATCGACCCGACCGAGTTCACCGTGACCTTGGAGCCGAACAGCGTTCAAGGCGGGTCGCTCGCCCTCGGCACGGTTTTCCTCGCCGCCCCCGCGCCGCCCGGTCTCAAGGTCGGTCTACGTTCGGATCACCCGTCGGTCGCGACCGTGAACCCACCCTCGGTGGACTTCAACGAGGGCGAGACCGTCGGATACTTCATGGTGAACACGACGGACGAGGGCTTCGAGGACCGCTGGGCGCGCATCGTCGCGATCCTTGGCCAGACCGAGCGCGACGCCTGGATCGAGGTCGTTCCGCTCCAGATCGAGTCCGTCACCTGCAACAGCCCCCTCCTGCGCGCGGGTTCGACCTACGAGTTCACGGTGCGACTGCGCAAGCCGTCGTCCTTCAACTCGGACATCCAACTCGGCTCCTCCCACGCGGCGTGTCCGGTCCCGTCCTCGGTGACGTTCGCACCGGGCCAGCAGGAGGCGACGATCTCCGTCACCATCGGCGAGGTCTTTGGACGCGACGACGTTCTGGTCTACGCGATGAAGGGGCAGTCCTTCGCCTTCGTCACCGTTCCGCTGACCTTCGCCCTCCTCACGGGCCAGGTGACCCGCGAGGGTCTGGCCATGTCGGCCGACCCCGGCGGGCGGGTGGCGGTCAGTTACCGCGAACCGGGTACGACGAACGAACTCGCGACCGGATTCCTCGACTTGGACAACCAAGGGCGATTCTCGGTCGACGCCCTGCGCGTCGCCCCGTTCGACGTGGCGATCAAGGATGCGAACTGGCTGCGCGTCGTGCGAACGTTCGACGCGGCCAACCCGGTGAGCCTGAGCTTTTCGCTTCCGAACGGCGACGTGAACGGCGACAACGCGGTGAACATCGCGGACTTCCTGCAATTGCGGGCGGCGTTCGGTTCGTCGGAGGGGGCCGGCAACTGGAACCCGATGGCCGACCTCAACCGCGACGGGTCCGTGAACCTCCAGGACTTCCTGATCCTCCGCGCCAACTTCGGACGGTCGGGCAAACCCTAGAACCGTCAGGCTTGGGGGCGGGGCGGCGCCCCCAGGCAGGAAGCCGGCAAGGCGCGTCAAACCTTCTTCGCTTGATGGTCTCACAGGTGCACGCCGCGACGTTGGTGGGCATCGAGGCCGTGCCGATCGTGGTCGAGGTGGACCGCTGGGGACAGCCGCCGCCGAGTTTCCTCATCGTGGGCCTGCCCGACAAGGCGGTCGAGGAAAGCCGCGAACGCGTGCGGAGCGCGATGAAGAACTGCGGGATGGACTTCCCGCTCAACAAGGTGCTCTGCAACCTCGCCCCTGGCGACATCCGCAAAGAGGGACCGGTTCTCGACCTCCCCATCGCGGCGGCGATGCTCGCCCTCGACGGCATGATCCCCCACGAGGCGCTCGACGACACGATGATCCTCGGCGAACTCGGCCTCGACGGCAAACTCCGTCCCATCGACGGCGCGCTCAGTATCGCCCTCATGTGCGCGGAGAAGGGATTCCGACGCCTGATCCTCCCGGAAGCGAACGCCCCCGAAGCGGCGGTCGTCACCTCCCTCGAGGTCTGGGGCCTGCGCGAATTGCCCGACCTGATCGGCGTGCTGATGGGCCACACCGACCTTGAGCCGCACCGATTCACCGAAGAGGATCGCCGCGCGAATCCCGAGTACGGGGTGGATTTCAACGACGTCAAGGGCCAGCGCCACGCCATCCGCGCCCTCGAGATCGCGGCGGCGGGCGGCCACAACATCCTGATGGTCGGCCCGCCGGGTTCCGGCAAGACGATGCTGGCCCGCCGCTTCCCAACCATCCTTCCGATCCTGAACCTGGACGAGGCGATCGAGGTCACCCGCATCCACAGCGCCGCCGGCAAGCTGGCCGAGAACAACCGGGGACTCATCTGGGAACGCCCGTTCCGCTCGCCGCACCACTCGGCCAGCCACGCCGCCATCGTCGGCGGCGGCAAGATTCCCAAGCCCGGCGAGGTCAGCCTCGGCCACAAGGGGGTGCTTTTCCTGGACGAGATGCCCGAGTACGACCGGGCCGTCCTGGAGGCCCTCCGCCAGCCGCTCGAGGACGGCGTCGTGACGGTGGCCCGCGTCCAGGCCTCCCTCACCTTCCCGGCCGATTGCATCCTGATCGGCGCGATGAACCCGTGTCCGTGCGGCTACAAGGGTCTGCCCGAGCAGAACTGCGTGAGTTCGCCCGCCACCTGCGGCCGCTACGCCTCCCGTATCTCGGGTCCGTTGCTCGACCGGATCGACCTCCACATCCGCGTGCCGCGCCTGAAGCCGGACGAACTCCTGAACAAACCGGACGGCGAACCGAGCGCCGCCATTCGCGAACGGGTGGTCGCCGCGCGGGAGCGCCAGCACGTTCGCCTCGGGCGAACGAAGCTGAACGCCCGCATGAGCCCCCGCGAGATAAGGGAGTTGGTGCCTCTCTCGGAAGAGTGCGCCGAGTTCATGAAGGCGGTCGCCCACCGGCTGAACATCTCCGCCCGCGTGTTCGACCGAATCCTGAAAGTGGCGCGCACCATCGCCGACTTGGCGGGAACCGAAGGCGTGGCGAAGCAACAGCTGAGCGAGGCGGTGCAATACCGCGAGCAGATGGACTACTAGCCCGGTATCCTCATCGTACATTGAGCACCGGGCGGCGCTTCTACGACCTGATGCGGGGCCACCTCAACCAAGAGTGGGACCGTCTGCGCGGCTTGGACACCTTGGACGCCTACGACGAGTTGAACGCCGCCGTGAACCCCGGTACGGCGGTCGAACCCAGCGTCACCGTGACCCAGCGCACCGTCACCGACCCCGCCGAGAAGCGCAAGATCGCCCTGGGCATTCTGGGCATCGAGGAGGGCGCGAGTTACCAGGACACCCGCCAGGCGTTCGAGCGCCTCAGCCGCCGAAGCAACCCCGCCAACTTCCCCGAGAATTCGCCCGAGCGGAACCAGGCGACGGAGATTCATCGCAAGGTCCACTGGGCGTACGGCGTGCTCACGGAAGAAGTGGACCCGACCGAAAAGCGCTTCCGCAATCTCGAGCTGGAGTAAGGAGTCGGCTAGCGAACTCGCTTGGCGGGAACGCCGCCCCAAACTTCCCCTGGCGGGATCGTCGTGGCGCGCCGCAGGAAACTCCCCCCGCCCAACGTCGCATCGGCCCCCAAACGGGAGCCCTGATGGACCGAGGCGCCGATCCCGACGAACGCGCCTTCGCCCAGACTGACGTCTCCCCCGAGATGCGCGCCGGGCGCCACTTGCGAGAAATCTCCGAGGACACCGTCATGGTCCAAGGAGGCCGACGTGTTCACGATGGCGTGTCGACCGACCGTCACGTCCGGCTGAAGAACGCTCCCCGCGAACACCACCGTGCCCTCGCCGAGCCGAACCGATCGGTGGACGATCGCCGTAGGGTGCACGATCGTGGCCCAGGGCACCGCCACCAAGCCCGATACCCGGCGGCGAGCGACGTTGGACCCGATCGCCACGACGCAGGGAAGACCATAGCCGGGAGCGACCGCGATCGGCCCTCCGACGGCCACCCCAAGAATCCGTTCGCCGGCCCGGTCCGGGTCGTCGTCCAGAATGGCGACGACCTCTCCGCCCGCCGCCATGACCGTCGCCGCAACGACCTTGGCGTGCCCACCGGCCCCGAGCAGGACGACGCGCGCTGGGTTCAGATGCGGGGCGCCGAACGAGGACTCGCTCACCTCCCAACGGTACCCGGCGCGATCGGTAGACTCGCCGCGTGTCCTTTCAGAAGCGCCTTCTCGACCAGGGTCCGCATTTCGTCGCCGAAGCGCTGATCGCGTTCCGGGGGTACCGGCAGGTCCGGCGAGTCTTCACCCCCTCGTTCGAGGCGCGTATGGGTCTCCAGCGCGAGAGCCAACGCTGGACGAAGGAGCGTCTGGAGGCGTACCGCCTCCAGAAGGTCCAGGCCCTCGTGAAGCTGGCGTTCGAACACACCCCGTACTACCGCGAAGCGTACACGGCGGTCGGCTTCGAACCGGGCGACCTCAAGACCCTCGCCGACTACGCGAACCTTCCGACGATCGACAAACGCACCGTCCTGGATCGCGGCGAGGACATGGTCGTTCCGGCGGCGCGCGCAACCTCGGTGGACTGGAAGACGAGCGGCACCACCGGCCAGCCGATGCACTTCCGGTTGCCACCCGCCTTGGTGACGGACGTCCGAATGGCGCACATCTACACGTTCGCCGAGTGGTTCGGCATTCGACCCCGCGACACGCGTCTGACCCTCGGCGGACGGTATCTCGGCGTGCGCAAGGACGGCGCGATCTTCTGGAACCCGGCGGAGCGCCAACTCGCGATCGGGGTGCACTCGCTCAACGAGCGGACCGTCGGAAGGGCGGTTAGGGCGCTCTGGCGACGACGCCCGAAGTGGATTCAGGGCCATCCGACCGCCGTCGGCCTTTTGGTCGAACTCGCCGGGCGCGCCGGGCTCGAACTCCCCAAGCTGGATTTGTTCTGCTTCACGGGCGAAAACTTGACCGATGAGACAAGGGACCGGATCGTGGCGGCGTTCGGCTGCCGGGTCCAAGGGACGTACGGCCAGGGCGAGCAGGTCGCGATCGCGGGTTCGTGCGAGGAGGGACGCTACCACGCGAACGAGATCGCCACGCACTTCGAACTCGTGGCCCACCCGTCCGGTCTGAATGAGATCGTCGGCACCGCCCTCGACAACGACGCGATGCCGTTTCTGCGCTACCGGACGAGCGACCTTGCGGAGGATTGGTGCCCGGACCCCTGCGCTTGCGGGCGAACCTGGCGGTCGTTGCCTTCGGTCGTCGGGCGCATCGACCACACCATAACCGCCACCGACGGGAGCATCGTCCTGCCCGTTCAGATTCGCACCGACTTCTCCGGTTCGTTGAATCTGCCCGCCTACAGCGTGGTACAAAAGCGCGAACCGGGTTCGTACGCCATCCGCCTCTACAGCGCGACCACGGTCGGTCAAGAGGTGGAGTCGCACGCCGTCCAGAGCCTCAAGCGCTGGGTAGGCGCCGATGCGCGAGTGACCGTCGAATACGCGGACCCCGGCGCGGCGATGACCACCGGCGGCAAGCACCGAACCGTCATCAAGGAGTCCTGACGCCGGGTCTGATATACTGGCGACTTCCACGATGCAACGCCGACTCATTAACAACGCCGACGGCTATGGGTTCACCCCCGGAGTCAACGAGGGCATCGTCGCCACTTTCAAAGCTGGGTTGGTGACAAGTACAAGTTGCACCCCCAACTTCGGGCACCTCGGCGACGCGGGGAAGGTGGCCAAGGAGTTTCCCCAGGTTTCCTTCGGGATTCACTTCAATCTCTCGGTGGGAAAGCCCCTGTCGGATCCCAAGGACGTGCCGACGCTCGTGGACGAGAAGGGCATGATGTGGGGCGCGCGCTTGCTCGAGAAAATCCGCGCCAAGCACGTCCGGCACGAGGACTGCGTCAAGGAACTGACCGCCCAGGCCGCGATTCTGGCCGACCAAGGGGTCACGATCAGCCATTTCGACGGGCACCAGAACAAGCACCTCTACCCGGTGTACTTCGACGCCTGCCTCGAGGTCGGTAAGAAGTTCAACATCCGGGGCATCCGTTGCCACAACCGAGCCCTCTGGACGAACTCGGGACCGGTCGCCGGAGGGGCGCTGATCGCGTACTACCTTAAGAACCCCGTGCGGTTCGCCACCCACACCATCGGCCGCAAGCGAACGGCCGCCGCCCTCGCCGCCGGGTTCAAGGCGGCGGACCGCCTGATCACGCCCGGCTACGCCGACACAAGCCACAAGTCCCATCGCCGGTTCTGGGAAACCCTCGCCGAAACCTTGCCCGAGGGATCGTCCGAGGTCTACTGCCACCCCGCGATCCCCGACGACCTTCTCCGTGCGAACGCCAAGTACACCGAGCCCCGCCTCGAGGAAATGAAGATCCTCACCGACCCGGCCTTGGTCGAGTTGTACAAAGAGAAGAAGATCAACCTGATCAATTTCTTCGAGCTCTGATCATGGCCGAATCTCCGCGCGCTCGAATCGTCGCCGTCGGCGACCTCATGTTCGGGCGAGGAGTGACCGGCGCCTTCGACGACGGACGGCGGTCGGCGGAGTCCGCCCTGGCCCCCGAAACGCTCGAGCTCCTGCAAGGCGACCTCGTGACCGGCAACCTGGAATGTCTGCTGACGGAGGCGACCGAGCGCAGCCCCTACTCTCACTCCCACTTCAAGGCGCGCGCGTCCTTCGCGGAGCCGGTGCTGCGCCGGTTCCACTGCTTGAACCTGGCGAACAACCATACCTACGACTTCCTGGACCGGGGCATCGCCGACACGATCGCCGCCCTTGAGGCGTGGGGAATCCCTCACGTCGGGGTTGGCCCCTCGGAGGAGGAAGCCCTGCGTCCGGCCGAGTTCGAAGTTCACGGTCTCCCCATCACGGTGTTCGGTCTGACCTCCGTCGGCACCATTGACGAGGGACGTTCGAAGTACCGTTGCGCCCGACCGAACGACCGGGCGCTGGCCCTTGTCCGCGAAGTTCGCGCGAAGGGAAGCGTCGTCATCGTGCATTTCCACGGTGGCGAGGGCGACTTCGACCATCCGGGCCCCGAATCGCGCAAGACCGTCCAGCGCCTGACCGAAGCGGGTGCCCACGTCGTGCTGGGCCACCATCCCCACGTCGTGCAAGGGTGGACGGAAACCAACGGGTCCCTGGCGTTCTACTCTTTCGGTGACTTCGTGTTCGACAAACGCGAGGACGGTCGCGACCGGGCGCTGCTGGCCGAAATCACGATCGACCAAACGGGTGTTCCGAGCGTAACCGTGCACCACGTCGGGCGTGGCGATGACCTCGTGGTGCGCCCCCTCGCCGGGTCGGAGCAAGCCGCCGAGCGCGCTCGGGTCCACGAACTCTGCGAGGCCATCGCCGCCGGGCGTTCCGACGCTCTCTACTCGTCCGCCCTCGGGGCGAACCTGAGCGGCAGCGTCATCGCCAGCTTGAAGAAGGACTTCCGGGCGGGGGGCCTCAAAGCCGTCTGGCGCACCGCGCGCCGCCTCAACCCGGCGAAGATCGCCCGTATCCTGAAAGCGCTGCTCGCCCGCGGGCGCCCCCGAGGTTAGTTCCCTACCGATATGAGCAACCCCACCGCTAGAAAGCGTATCGCGATCCTCACGATCCACCACGCGCACGACACCCGAATCTACGACAAACAGGCGAACAGCCTGGCCAAGCGGTACGACACGACGCTGTACTCGACCAACGGACCCGCGCCCCGCCCGGGCGCGGCGGGGGTCGTGCTGCTCCCCAAAGTCAAGAGCCGCTGGCTGCGCGTCCTGGTGTCCGGTAGGGCCCTCTGTAACCGCGCCGCGCAGGACAAGCCGGACCTGATCGCCGTCCACGACCCTGAGATTCTGCCCGAGGCGTTTCGGCTGGCAAGCCGCCTCCGAATCCCGTTGATCTGGGACTGCCACGAGAACTACCCTCACGTGATGCTCACGAAGCACTGGCTTCCCAAGCCGATTCGCCCGTTCTTCAAGCGGCGGGTCGAGGCGCTGTGCGCGCGCGCGGCAAGGGATTGCGCCCGCATCACGACGGTGACCCAAGGCCTGAAGAAGTACTTCGAGGACCTCGGCGCGAAGGACGTCGTCATCCTCCGCAACTACCCGGTCCTCGCCAACTACGCCAAAGACCGGCCCGCCGGGACCCCGACCGAGTGGGACGTGATCCACGTCGGCACCCTCTCCATGATGCGCGGCGATCTCTTCGCCGACACAATCCGCGAAACCGCCAAGCTTCGACCCGGCACGAAGTGGCTCTTCCTGGGCGCGTCGAAGGTTGTGGGCGAGCATTTCCAGAGCGTGTTGCCGGAGGACCTCCGCGAGTCGGTGACCGTCGTCCCCGCCGTGCCGCCTCACGAGGTCGTCGGCTATCTCCACCGATCGCGGGTGGGCATCAACATGCTGCTCGATACCCCGCAGTTCCGCGTCTCGATCGCCGTCAAGCTGCTCGAGTACTTGGCGGCCGGGCTCCCGGCGGTCAGCACGCCGATGGTCGAGCTCGATGGCGACCTTCCGCCCGCCACCGCCGACGACTACGGGCTGTTCTACGCCCCCTTCGATCCGGCCGGTTACGCCGAACGGCTGGCGATGGTCCTTGGCAAGAGCGACGAGGAACTTCGCCGGTTGGGCGCGTTGGGCTCGACCATGGTCGCCGACCACGCATCGTGGAGTTCGCAGGAGGCGAAGCTGTTCGACGCGTACGAGCGGGCCCTGGCTGGTCCGTAGTCACCCCGGCGACCGGCGGTACCATGGGGAGGCGATGCTCGCCTCCTTCTTGCTCGCCGCTTCCCTGGCCGGCCTTCAGCCGAAGACGGTCAGCCTCGTCCCGACCGACGACTTCTGGATTTACTCCTTTGCTTCCGACACGAAGGAGCCGTATTTGCGCGCCTGGGGCAACGGCGGCAAGAGCGTCGCATTGCCGGGCGACGAACTGGAAGCCTTCTCCTACAGCTACCTGCGGTTCGACCTGGCCGCCCTTCCGAAGAACGCCAGAATCGCGAAGGCCACCCTCACCCTCTTTCAGGCCTCCGGTTTTGGCTACGGCGCCAAGGACGCGGAGACCACCCCCCTCGAGGTCCGGTTCGTCGACGCCAAACTGGACGAGAAGACTTGGGACTACGGCAAGTTCGCCCAACTCAAGCCCAAGGCGGGGCCGGAGGGGCTGCTCGGAGTGGGCAAAATGGACGCCTTCTCCGCGAACGACAAGCCCGTCGCCATCCGCATCGACCTTCTGGCCGGGAAGGGTGGCTTTGCGAAGATCCTGGGCGACAAACTCGCCTCCGGAGACTCGGTGCTCGCGGTCGTGCTGACGAGCGCGTTCGACCCTTCCGCGAACGGACGCGACTTCATCTACAAGGTCTTCTCGAAAGACGCGCCGGAGGCGGCCCTCCGTCCAACGCTCGTTCTCGAGATCGAGTAGTCGGACGCGACCCAACCAACGAGGCCCCGAAGGGTTACAATGGCCCCATGAACGGGTCGACCGTCGAACGCGAGATTCGGTATCTCAACGGCGCGGACCTCAAGGTCTGGCGCGTCGAAGGCTCCAGCCACCCTCGCGTCGAGATTCGCGACGACCGCGTCGTGTTGCAGGCCCGGTTCAAGCGGGTGTTCCCGCACTCCCATCCCAACGAGTTCTACTCCCTTCAGGACGGGGCCAACCACGAGATCGGCATCCTGAAGAACCTCGATGGGCTGGACGGCGATGCGCGCAAGATCATCGAGCAGGAACTCGACCGCCGCTACTACACCCCCAAGATTCTACGCATCCTGGTGATCAAGCGCGACAGCGGCATGTTCCGCTTCGAGGTGGAGACCGATCGAGGGTTCGCCACCTACTTCGTCCGCAACTGGCGCGACAGCGCCCACGAGGTTATGCCCGGCAACTGGCACATCCTCAGCGTGGACGGGCAGCGCTTCGAGATCGCCCAACTGGAGGCCCTCGATCGCCGCAGCCAGAACCTCCTGTATCAAGAGCTGTTCTAGAGCGTTCCTCGACGCGCTCTACCCACCGCGATGCGGTCTGTGCGAACGGCTGGGCGAACCGCCGATCTGCGAGGCGTGCGCCGAGGAGTTCGGAAGCGTGCACGAGACTCCGATGAAACTCCGGCGTCCGGAGGCGCTCTCCTGGATGGCGGGCGCCGTCGCCTACGCCGGACGTGGCGGACAGGCCGTCACTCGCCTCAAGTACGCCCGCGTCACGTCGCTGGCAGACCCGATGGCCGAACGGGTTGCCGCCGTCGCGGAAGAACTCGAGCCGGATCGCTTCGACCTGTTCGTGCCCGTTCCCATCCACTGGGTCCGTCGTTGCGACCGCGGATTCAACCAGTCCGAACTCCTCTGCGCCCGACTCCCCGCGGAGAAGGTGCGTCCCGACGTCCTTCGGCGAAGGCGCCACACGCGCCCCCAAGCCTCGCTCCCGCCGGAAAGGCGCGAGGCCAACCTGCGCAACGCCTTCCGTGCGGACGCCGCCGTCGAGGGTCGGCGCGTGGTGCTGATCGACGACGTCGTGACGAGCGGCACCACCGCCCGCGAGTGCGCGGAGGCGCTTCGGCGGGCGGGCGCGATCGAGATCGGACTGATCGTCTTCGCGCTCGCCCGCCCCTGACGCTAGAAGCCGACCGCCTGGCCGTCCTTTCGATGGTCGGAACCGGCGATGTAGCCGGTCGGCGTCCGCAGGATGAGTTGCGCGCCGCCGAAGTGCCCGGGCGCTTCTTCGCGCCGCACCGGGTGGCCCATCGCCCGCAAAGCGTCCGCCACCGACGGATCGAAGCCTCGCTCCAGGTGCAGGATCCCCCCGTCCTCGCTCACGTACCAGCGCGGGGCGTCCGAGGCGGCTTGCGGGTTCTGCCCCGCCCCGAACACCCGCAGCATCATCTGGACGTGACCCTGGGCCTGCATGTGCCCGCCCATCACCCCGAAGCTCATCGCCGCCTCGGACCCGCGCGTGGCGAAGGCGGGGATGATCGTGTGGAACGGCCGCTTTCCGCCCCCCACTTGGTTGGGATGCCCCGGAGTCAGGACGAAGCCCGCGCCCCGGTTTTGCAGGCTGATGCCGGTCCCCGGCACGACCACCCCCGACCCAAACCCCATGTAATTGGACTGGATGAACGACACCATGCGCCCCTCCCGGTCGGCGGCGGCGAGGTAAACGGTCCCATGGCCGGGCGGCACCCGCAGGGCCACCGGCGTCGCCCGATCCGGCCGAATGAGGCGCGCCCGAGCGGCCAACCGCTCGGGATCGAGGAGTTCCGATACGCTTCTGCGCATCGCGGAGGGATCCGCGACCGACGCAAACGCGTCCTGCAAGGCGAGTTTCATCGCTTCGACCTGCCAGTGCGTCCATCCGACCGAGTCCGCTTGGGCCTCGACGATCGGCGTGTGCTCGAGGATTCCCAGCGCCATCAGCGCAGCGATCCCTTGGCCGTTCGGCGGTATCTCGTGGAGCCGGTGCCCCGCGTAGTCCAGGCCGATCGGCTCGACCCACTCTCCTTCGTGCGCGGCCAGGTCCTGAAGCTCAAGGACGCCGCCCTCGGATCGGGAGTGCGCGACGATCCTCTCCGCCAGGTTTCCCCGGTAGAACGCCTCGCCCTGGGTCGCCGCGATCGTCCGCAGAGTTTCCGCTTGGTCGGGGAAGCGCCACAACTCCCCCGGTTCCGGCGTGTGGCCCGCGTCGGTGAAACCCGCCGTCCAGTCGGCGCGCGCGCCCAAGCGCGTCCGGGAGAGGCCCCAGGCCCGCGCGGTGATCGGCGACACCACATAGCCCTCCTCGGCATACCGAATCGCGGACTCGAAGAGACGGGCAAAGGGCATCGCCCCGAACCGGGCATGGACCCGCACCCATGCGTCCACCGCGCCCGGCACGGTCACCGCGTCCCACCCGTCCGTCGGCATCGTCGCGCGACCCGCGAACCGGCCCGGATGCCAAGCCTGGGGCGAGCGACCCGATCCGTTGAACCCGTGCAGACGCGTCCCGTCCCATACGAGGGCGAACGCGTCGCTCCCGATTCCGTTGCTCGTCGGCTCGACCACGGTGAGGCAGATCGCCGTCGCGAGCGCCGCGTCCACCGCGTTCCCCCCTTGCCGCATCAGGTCCAGACCGGCCTGGGCGGCGAGCGGTTGCGAGGCGGCGACCACGTTCCGGGCGCACACGGGCATCCGTTGTGACGGGTAAGGGAACTCCACCCCCCCACTTTACCGATCCCCGACCCCGCCAACTTGCTTCCCGATACGTTCAATCGCCCGGTGAGTTCTGTATACTGTCCCCCACCAGGAACCGACCCGGACGACCGTCCGTGGCGACTGTCCGAACTCGAGCGAGGTACTTACGTGTCGAATCTCAATAGAAGAAGCTTCCTTTCTCTCGCGCTTGGCGCGCTGCTGGCGGGCGGCCTCGTCGTCGGCTGCAACTCCGGTGGCGGCACCGACAACGCGAACAAGGGACCGGAGGCGCCGGCGGGCGCCGAAGGCAACAAGGCCACCGGCGACACCATCAAGGTCGGACTGGTCGCCAGTCTCAACGGTGACCTACGACCCTGGGGTCTTGACAGCGACAAGGGCGTGAAGGTCGCGGTCGACGAGATCAACAAAGCGGGCGGCATCAACGGCAAGAAGATCGAGTTGATGGTCGAAGACAGCAACTCCTCGCCCGAGCAGGGCAAGAGCGCAACCGAGAAGCTGATCTCCCAGGGGGCGGTCGTCGTCCTCGGCGAGGTCGCGAGCGGCATCACCGCGCAGATGGCGAACGCCTGCACCGAGAAGGGCGTGCCCATCGTCGCGATCGGCGCGACCCGCGACGACATCACCGACATCGGCCCCAACGTCTTCCGTGTCTGCTACCAGGACCGATTGCAGGGCCCGGTCATGGCGAAGTTCGCGTTCGACGAGTTGGGTCTGCGCAACGTCGCGCTGATGACGGACAAGAAGCAACCCTACTCGACCGGCCTTAGCGGATCCTTCCGCGCCTACTTTGAGAAGATGGGCGGCAAGATCATCGACGAGCAGTTCTACGAATCCGGCCAGACCCAGTTCAACGCCCAACTCACGAACCTCAAGGCGAAGAATCCGGACGGCATCTTCCTCAGCGGCTATTTCAACGAGGTCGGCCCGATCGTCAAGCAAGCCGACCAGGTCGGCCTGAAGAACGTGAAGTACATGGGCGGCGACGGTTGGGACAGCAAGGAGATTCTCGCCACCGGCGGCAAGGCCATCGAGGGCAGCTTCTTCTGCAACCACTACAACGACAAGGAGGATCGCCCCGAGGTCAAGAGCTTCCTCGAGAAGTTCCAGGCCATGCACGGCGGGCTCCCCGGCACGACGATGGGCGCCCTCGCCTTCGACGCCGCCGCCGTCGTGATCGACGCGCTCAAGCGATGCCCGTCGGACGACGTTTCGTCCAAGACCCTCGCCGCCGCCCTGCACGAAACGGACGGATTCCGGGGCGTGTCGGGCGACATCACCTTCAAGGGCCACGGCGGCAACCCGCCGAAGCGCGCCCTCGTCGTCGAGTTGACAAAAGACGGTCAGGTTTTCCGCAAGGCCTACGAGGTCACGGACTTCCCCGACCTCTAAGAACCCACGCATGGACTTGACTCATTCCTTGCTGGGGGCGGTGGACTTCGGTCTGCTCCCCCAGCAGGTCGTCAACGGAATCCTGCTGGGTTCGATCTACGCCCTGATCGCGCTCGGCTACACGATGGTCTATGGCGTTCTGCGCCTGATCAACTTCGCCCACGGCGAGGTGTTCATGCTTGGGGCGTACGTCTCGCTGTTCGTGGCCTGGGGGCTGGGGTTCGGGCCCGGTCCCGTCTCGCCGGACCAGACGTCGAACTGGGTGAACTTGGTCATCATGCTCGTGGCGAGCATGGGGGTCTGCGCCGCCGTCGGCATGTTCATCGAGTTCTTCGCTTACCGGCCGATGCGCAACCAACCGCGCATCGCGTCCCTCATCACCGCGATCGGCGTCTCGTTGCTGTTGCAGTACGCGGGCGCCCTGTTCCTGCCCAACAGCCCTCCCGTGCCGATCCGCGAAGAAGTCAACCCCTACCGGGCGAACGTCCTCGACGTGCCGCTGAAACCCAAGAGCGCCGATCTTCTCGCCCAAACCAAGCAGGCCCAGGTCGCGCTGGACGAAGCCGAACGCACCCTTAAAGACACCGTCGCCGCCGAAGGGATCAAGAGCGAGTTCGACCTTTCGCCCGAAGGCAAGAAGGTCCGAGACGCGCGCAACGCCGCCCGCACCAAAGCGACGGTCACCCAAAACGCGTACGACCAGAGCGGCCTCTCCCTGCGGATTCCCTACGGCCAGCTCATCATGTTCCTGACCTCGATCGGCCTGATGCTGATCCTGCGCCACGTCGTGATGAACACCGCTCCCGGCCGCGCGATGCGCGCGGTCTCTCTCGATTACGACTCGGCGTCCCTGATGGGGGTCAACGTCGGTCGCATCATCACCCTCACTTTCGCCATCGGTTCCGCCCTCGCGGGAGCGGGCGCCATGATGAACGCCACCTTCCTCGGCACGCCGCTTACGACCTTCTTCGGGATGCAGCCCGGCGTCAAGGCGTTCGTCGCGGCCGTGCTGGGCGGTATCGGCAACATCCCGGGCGCGGTGCTCGGCGGACTGCTGATGGGCATCGCCGAGACCCTCGTCGTCTGGGTGGGCTACGGCGACTACAAGGACGCCATCGCCTTCGTCATCCTCATTCTCGTCCTCTTGTTCCGACCCGGCGGTCTGCTCGGAAGCGCCAAGGTGGAGAAGGTCTGATGTACTGGCCCGTACGCCTTGCTTCCATCCTCGCCGCCGTCGGGGGTTGCTTCCTCCTCGACGCGCTCGCCCGGGGGGTGGACGACTACGCCCGACGTCTCATCGTCCTCGCCGGAATCTGGGTGATCCTCAGCGTGAGCCTGAACCTGATCAACGGCATCACGGGCCAGTTCTCGATCGGGCACGCCGCCTTCTGGCAGGTCGGCGCTTACACCGCCGGCTACCTGAGCGTCACCTTCCACGGTAAGTGGGGCATCGATGGGCTCCCCTGGATGATCCTCATGATGGCGCTCGGCGCGCTGATGGCCGCCGTCGCCGGCCTGATCGTTGGACTCCCCTCCCTGCGTCTGCGGGGCGACTACCTCGCCATCGTCACCCTTGGCTTCGGCGAGATCATCCGCATCGTCGTCCAGAACCAGAAGCCCCTCGGCGAAGCCTACGGCATGAACGTCCAGCCCAAGTTCCAAACCGTATGGCTCGTCTGGCTGATGGCGATCGTCTGCATCGCGGTGTGCCGCAACCTGTTGCGCACCGCCCATGGACTTCCCTTCCTTGCCGTGCGCGAGGACGAGGTGGCCGCCGGCGCGATGGGCGTCAACGTGACCCAGGTCAAGGTCACCGCCTTCCTGATCGGCTCCGCGTTCGCGGGCGTCGCGGGGGCCCTCCTCGCCCACTACGAGGGCTTCATCTCGCCGCAGATGTTCAAGATGGAGCAGTCCTTCATCATCCTGACGATGGTCGTCCTGGGCGGGACCGGCTCCATCACGGGCGCGACCATCGCCGCCGTGGCCCTCTTCTACCTGCCCGAACGGTTGCGCGACGCCCCACCCGTGACCGGAGCCGCTCTTCTCGGCGGGCTGATCGGGACGATCGTCGCCGTCGTGCTCGTCAAACGCACGGTGGATCGCTTCCACGGTCCGAAGATCGGGGCGGCCACCCGCTACATCGGAAGCGTCGTCGCCGGGATCGTGCTGTCCCTCGCCCTTGGCGCCGGCTTCGGCATGATCCCAAAACTCGCCTCCCAGAGCTTCGAGGCCGAGAAGTTGAGAATGGTGATCTTCGCCGGCGTTCTCATCATCCTCATGCTCATCCGGCCTCAGGGCATCCTGGGCACGAACGAGTTCAGTCTGGACTGGGTGAAGAGCCTCCTGCGAAAGCGCAAGGCGGTGGAAGCGTGAGCCTCCTCCAACTCGAAGGCGCCACCATTCGCTTTGGTGGCCTCGTCGCGGTGAACAACGTTTCGTTCTCCGTCGAAAAGGGCGACCTCTTTGGGCTCATCGGACCGAACGGCGCGGGCAAGACGACCTGCTTCAACCTGATCACCGGCGTCTACAAGCCGACGTCCGGCTCGATCAAGTTCCGTGGGTCGGAACTCAGCGGCACCCCTCCCAATAAGGTCGCTCAGCTCGGCATCGCGCGCACCTTCCAGAACATCCGCCTCTTCCAATCCCTGACGGTTCTGGAAAACGTGGTGGTCGCCGCTTACCTTCGTCACCGCGTCGCCTTGCCCAGCGCCCTCCTCTACCTTCCGAGCGCCATCGCGGAGACCGAGCGCCTCAAGGCGGAGGCGATGCGGCTCTTGGAGGTTCTCGACCTGGACCGACGCGCCCAGGTGCGGAGCGCCGACCTCCCCTACGGGATGCAGCGTCGACTCGAGATCGCGCGCGCGATGGCGACCAAGCCCGAACTGCTTCTGCTCGACGAACCCGCCGCCGGAATGAATCCCCAGGAATCGGACGACCTCCTCCTCACGGTGCGCCAGATTCGCGAGAACTTCGCGATGACGGTGTTGCTCATCGAGCACGACATGCGCTTCGTGATGAACCTCTGCGAAAAGATCGTGGTGCTGGACCACGGGATCGAGATCGCCCAAGGACCCCCGGAGACGATCCGCAACCACCCGAAGGTCATCGAGGCGTACCTCGGCGAAGCCGTCTAAGGCGGGCTTACGCGACCCGCGTCGGCAACAGGCGCAACCGTCGGTTCGGCTCTTGGCCCACGCTTTCGCTCGCCATTCGCCGCGCGCTCACCACTTCGCTCTGCATCTTGCGAATCGAGAAGGGTTGCGGCGACAGATCGTACGCCTTGCCGCTCTGAGCCACGATTTCGATCGCCGCCAGCACTTCCTCCATCGCGGTGGACTCCGAATCGCCCGTCTCGTTGGATCGCCGGAGAATCTCGTCCAGGCCGGTGAGAATCTGCGTGAACGCGTTGGACTTGACGGAGACCGTCGGGATCGGTCGGCCGGCCAGGTCGCGCAGCTTCCTCGGCTTCGTCTGCAAGCCGGTACGCATCGCCAGCACGACGTCGGCCGAACCGATGTCTCCCGTGATCGTCGCGTTGGCCCGCTTCTCGCGTATCGCCCGTTCCAGCCGCGTCCGGGCGATCCCGTACGGGTAGATGCGCACCGACGTGGCGTCTCCGTCCCCTTCGTCCGGGGCATAGGGCCGGGGTTCGTCGTCGCGCACGGGTTCGCGCACCGGCGTGTTGGGGGTCACCGGCCGAGCGCCCTTGCCCGATCCGCTCTCGAAAAGGGGTCGGGCGAACATCGGCGGCATCGGCTCGTTCAGCTCCTCCTGAACGACCTCGAAACGCCCTTCCTCGTTCCGCACGCGTATCTCCGGCCTCGGCGTCAGGCCGCGCAGAATCAGGTCCACCGTCTTCTGCACGTTGTGGTGGACGGCGAGCCGCTCGAAATCTACGAGTTCGATCACGACGTCGAACGTCGGCGGCGCCTTCCGCTCGAGCACCGTCTTTTGGGTGCCGCGTCGCCTCGCCTCGTCGTCCGAAAGCGTGACCGCCTGGATTCCCCCGATGAGGTCGGCCAGGGTCGGGTTCAGCATCAGGTTTTCGAGGGTCTGCCCGTGCGCGGTGCCGATCAGCTGGACGCCGCGCTCCGCGATCGTCCGGGCCGCCAGGGCCTCCATCTCGTTGCCGATCTCGTCGATCACGATGACCTCCGGCATGTGGTTTTCGACCGCCTCGATCATCACCTGGTGCTGTTCGCTCGCGTGCCTCACCTGCATCCGTCGCGCCGCCCCGATCCCCGGGTGGGGCACGTCGCCGTCGCCCGCGATTTCGTTCGAGGTGTCCACGATAACGACCCGCTTCTGAACCTCGTCGGCGAGCACCCGCGCCACTTCGCGGAGCTTCGTCGTCTTCCCCGTTCCCGGCTTGCCCAAGAGCAAGATGGACTTGCCCGACCGCATGATGTCGTCGATGATGTCGATCGTGCCTTCGAGCGCGCGCCCGACCCGGCAGGTCAACCCGATAATCTTGCCTTGGCGATTGCGGATGCACGAAATGCGGTGAAGCGTGCGCTCGATTCCCGCGCGGTTGTCGCTGCCGAACTCGCCGATCGACTTGATGACGAACTCGATGTCCCGCTCGGTGACCACCAGGTCGGCGAAACGGCTGACCCCGCCGTAGTAGCGCGCCTCGGCGGGTCGGCCGTAGTCGAGCACGGCCTCGACGAGCGAACCGAGCTCCGGGCCGGTCTCCAGGCGTTCCCGCATCGCGGAAGGAAGCACCTCGAGGAACAGGGAGAAATCCTGCTGGATTCTTGTCATGGATCCGGATGGCCGCCCAAGGCCTCGACCGTCGCCTCTACTTTTATCACGTTCGACCCCGCCCGGACGATTCCCACGTTAAGGCGGGTTCATCTCCGACGCCATCGACCGGGCGTGGTTCGGCGGGATCACGACGATACACGCGCGGACGCGCCCGGGCGTAGGACCGTCCCGACCCCGCCGGGGTTCAGTGCGCGGCCGTGGCCGCCGCCATGTCGCCCGTCATCTCGATCACCTGCTCCCCGTCCCGGTCCACCAGAACCCCGCACGGGCCGCCGCCCCATGGGTTCTCCTCCAGGCCCTCGACGATCGAACCGTCGAACCGGTACACCGGGAAGTAGTAGTGGGCAACCTTCTCGGCCTCCCCCTCGATGTAGTGGCCGACGATGATCCGTCGGAACCGGTCCTTCGATAGGTTCGGGCCCGAGCCGTGCACGAGCGAACCGTTGAAGAACAGCACGTCGCCCGTCCTCATTTCGACGCGTTGCGGCTCCGACCCGCGCGGCACCGGCACCTGGTCCCGCGTGAAGCTGCGGTCGGTGTCGGAGTCGCCCGGGCAGAGCATCGGGATGTCCTGCGTGCCGGGCACGATCTCCAGGCACCCGTTCTCCGCGTCGATGTCCTCCAAGGCGAGCCAAGCCGCCATGCAGGTGCCCGGCTCCGCCCGCAGGTAACGCTGATCCTGGTGAAGCGCCTGGCCCCGGGCGCCCGGCGGCTTGAAGTACACCATCGTCTGGACGGCCAGCGGTTCCCGATCGTAGAAGGCGGTCAGACGCACGCGAATCCGTTCGTCCACCATGTAACGGAAAGCGACCTCGTCCCCGCGATGAGGCTGCAGCAGTCGGGGGTACCGTTTCAGGGGATCGTCGCTCTCCGGATGCACGCCGCCTTCCGCCCAACCATCGCCGCCGCGCTCGACCATCTCGGTGAAATACCCCCGCAAGTGGGCACACTCCGCTTCCGAGAAAAGACCGCGCACCAGCAGGTAACCCTCGCGGCGGTAAAACGCGACATCGTCGGGGGACGGGCCGTGGTCGGCGGACGGAGACGGGTTCACGATGCGGCTATTCTAACACGCTAGCGTCGCCCTCGGCCGAACAACAGGTAGGCCGGAAGGGCCAACCACGATCCGAATCCGCAGAGGCAGGAAACCAGCGCGCACAGACCCAACGCGACGGTCCAGCCGACCGAACCCTTGCGGTCCCGGACGTCGATCGCCACATAGGCGAAGGACACGAACGCGAGGAAGATCAGGCCCAACATCCCGACCGAGACCCAGTCGGGCACCTGATCCGCCATCCTCTGCGCCTTCGAGTAGATCTCCGCGAACGAGGCCTCCTTCTCGTCCCCCGCCACCTCGCGGGCGAGCCGCATCAGGGGAGCGTAGGTCGCCACCTGGAGCGCGAATCCAAGGACGACGAGACCCCACCCTAGGACGGTCCAGCTCGGTCCGAGACCCGACCGCCGCGCGATGACCGGGGGCGCCGGAGAAAACGACCTGGTTGTCTCGGTCCTCGCCGCCTCGCTCGCGGGCGGCCAGAGGTCCGCATCCGGATCCGTTGAGATCGGGGCCGACAAGCCCTCCTGAGTCTCGCCGGGAAGGTCTCCTTCGGGACGGACCTCGCGAATCGGAGCCCCGTCGGAGGGGAAGCTCGCCTCGCGCGCCCAGGCGATCAGGTCGTGCGTCGGCTGATGGTACGGGTCGGCGGCGAGCGCCCGCTTCGCGAGGGCCGACACCTTGTCCACCTCGCCCGCCCTTGCGTGGTGAACCGCGAGGTTGTACAGGGTTCGGTGGTTTTCCGGGTCGAGCCGCAACGCCTCCGCGAACGCCTCCTCCGCCTCGCGGGCGCGATCAAGTTGCGAGAGCGCGATCCCCCGAAGCATATGGCCGGACGATCCTTCCGGCTCGACCTCCACCAATCGATCGGCCACCGAGAGGGCGTCCTCGAACGCCTCCTGATGGATGCGCTCAAGGGCCTGCTCACGAAGCTCCTGCGGGGTGGCGGTAGGGGATGGGTCCATGAACGACGACGGTCTCGCTTCGACAGTTTACGCCCCGGCGCGCCGTCGGAGTCGCCGGATTGCGCCGAAACGGGGGGACCCAACACCCTCGCGCCCCCAAAGGGGTATGACCGGAACATGGTCTCGATCTCCGTCCTATGCGCGGTCGCCTGGCTCGTCTCGCCCGAACCGGTCTCGGACGTCCAGAATCTCCCGCCGAACGGCTCGTTCGAAACGGTGGCGGAAGGCAACCCGGTCGGCTGGCGGCGCAACACTTGGGCGGGCCAAGCCGTCTTCGCCGTCGAAACCAAGGGCGCCCGAGACGGCGAGCGTTGCGTCTCCGTCGCCTCCGATGGCGGGGCGGACGCGGGCTGGTCCGTGCGCGCGCAGGTGCTTCCCTATGCCCGCTACCGGCTCACCGGCTGGATCAAGACCGAGAACATTGTCGCCGAAGGGGATCGGGGCGCGCTCCTGAACCTCCACTCGCGGGACGAGCGCACCCCCCCGATCCAAGGCACCCATGACTGGACGAGGGTCGAGACCACCTTCGACACGACGGCCGACGATCTCGTGGAGATCAACTGCCTGATCGGATACCACGGAACGGCCAAGGGCAAGGCTTGGTTCGACGACCTTCGCCTGGAACTCCTCGGCCAGCGCGAGATCGCCCCCCGGGTCGTCGTGGACGCCGCACAGACTGGGCCACCGATCAGCAAGTACCTTTACAGCCAGTTCATCGAGCACCTCGGGCGCTGCATTTACGGCGGCATCTGGGCGGAAATGCTCGAAGACCGCAAGTTCTTCTACCCCGTTGGCGACGATCGATCCCCTTGGAAGGCCCTGCCCGGCGCGACGGTGACGATGGCCGCGAAGGACGCCTTCGTCGGCGAACACTCCCCGGTTGCGACCGGCGGCGGGTTCTCCCAGGCGGGCTTGCATCTCGTGCGAGACAAGGAGTACGTCGGGCGAATCTGGCTCAAGGGCCGAGGTCCCGCCAAGGTCAGCCTGATCTGGGGGAACGAACCCGGCGAGCGGGAGACGGTCAACGTGGCCGCCGGCGGCGGCTATGCGCTCTCGCGATTCCGATTCCGCTCCCCTTTGGATACCAAGACCGGTCGCCTCGAGATCAGCGGACCCGGCCCCTTCACCGTCGGAACGGTCTCCCTCATGCCCGCCGACAACGTCAAGGGCATGCGAGCCGACGTCCTCGCCCTCCTCAAGCAGCTGGACGCCCCCCTCTACCGTTGGCCCGGCGGCAACTTCGTCAGCGGCTATGAGTGGCGCGACGGCCTCGGCGACCCCGATCGTCGGCCGCCCCGACGCAACCCGGCTTGGACCGGCGTCGAGCACAACGACTTCGGGACCCACGAGTTCCTCGCCTTCTGCGAGGCAATCGGCACCGAACCGTTGATCGTCGTCAACGCCGGCTTCGGCGACTCGTACTCGGCGGCTCAGTGGCTGGAATACGTCAACGGAGCGCCAAACACCCCGATGGGCCGCGAGCGCGCCAAGAACGGGCGCCGAGACCCTTGGAACGTCGCCTGGTGGGGAATCGGCAACGAGATGTACGGCAACTGGCAACTCGGCCACATGAGCCTCGACCAGTACGTCGTCAAGCACAACGATTTCGCCGCCCGCATGCGCAAGGTGGACCCCAAGATCCGCATCATCGCGGTCGGCGAAGTGGCGTGGGGCGGCTGGTCGCAGGGGATGCTGACGCGTTGTGCCGACGCGATGGAACTCCTCAGCGAACATTTCTACGTTCAAGAGCGCCCGAGCGTGCCCGCTCACGTCGCCCAGGTGCCCGCCGCCATCAAACGCAAAGCCGACCTCCACCGTGAACTCCGCAAGACGCTTCCCAGCCTCCAGGGCAAGAACATCAAGATCGCGATGGACGAGTGGAACTACTGGTACGGCCCCCACGTGTTCGGCGAACTGGGAACGCGGTACTTCGTCAAGGACGGCCTTGGCATCGCCGCCGGCCTCCACGAGTTCTACCGGAACACCGACGTCTACGAGATGGCGCAATACGCCCAAACCGTCAACGTCATCGGCTGCATCAAGACGACGCCGACGAAATCGGCTTTCGAGACGACCGGCCTGGTGCTGAAGCTGTACCGTAAGGTTTGGGGCACGATCCCCTGCTTGGTCGGCGGTGCGCCCGAACCGCTCGACGTGGCCGCCGCCCTCACCGCCGACCGCAAGGCGCTGACCCTTGGCATCGTGAACCCGACCGCGCTGCCCCAGACCCTTCGCATGGAGTTGAAGGGCCTCGCGCCCGCGTTCGAAGGAACCCGTTGGACGATCGGCGATCCCGATCCGCAGGCCTACAACGACCCCGAATCCCCCGACCGGATCGTGGTCCGCGAATCGCCCTTCCAGTGGGACGGGTCCTCGATCTCCGTCGAGCCTTACGCGGTCACGGTGATCAAGGTGGCCTTGCGCCCTTAGGCCGCGTCCGAACCCGCGACGGCGACGGCGATCTCGTAGGTCACGGTCTGGTTGCGACCGCCTCGCTTGGCCGCATAGAGGGCTTGGTCCGCCTCGCGCAACAGCCGCCGAGCGTCCAAGTCGTCGGCTTCCGCCGCCGAGAGTCCGATGCTGGCGGTAATCGTGAGGGGCTCGGCTCCGAACTCGATCGTCTCCTCGGCCAGCGATCTCCGCACGCGCTCACCGATCCGGTAGGCGGTCGCCTTCGCGGTGTTGGGCAAGAACAGCGCGAACTCCTCTCCCCCGTAGCGCGCCACCACGTCCTCGTCGCGCAACAGGCGCTTGAGCGACGCCGCCACCGCTTCGATCACCGCATCGCCGGCCTCGTGCCCATACGTGTCGTTCACCCGCTTGAAATGGTCGATGTCGAGGAGGAGCATCGCCGCCGGCCGGTCCTCGCGGCGGCACCGGGCGATCACCTCGTTCACCATATCGAGGAAACTCCGTCGGTTCGCCAAACCCGTGAGAGGGTCGGTCTGCGCCAGTTCGTGGAGGCGCGCCTCCGCCCGCTTGCGCTCCGTGACATCGAGGGCCGCCCCCCGCCAACCGGCGAGCGCGCCCGTTTCCTCGTAGATCGGAATCCCGCTGACCTGCAACACCACCACGCCGCCGCGCCGGTCGAGCGCCTCGATCTCGGCCCCCCGGAATCCGTCGGGGCTCTCGTTCGCGTCCATCAGTCCCGCCGATTGGGCCCGCACGTCCTCCGTCATCAGCGAGAAGAGCGACCGGCCAAGAAGGTCCTCCGGGCCGTATCGCAGCACGTCGCGCACCCGGCCGCTCAAGTAAACGAACACCCCGCGCGCGTCCGTCTCCCAAATGAACTCGCCGACGGCTTCGGAAACGTCGCGGAAACGCCGCTCGCTCTGCGCCAAGGCGTGCGTGCGGTCGGCGATGCGCTCCTCGAGCGTCGCGTTGAGACGCGCCAAGTCCTCGCCCAGGCTGAGGACCGCGCGTTGGGTTCGCTGGACCGCGTCGCCCAGGGCGGCCGCGTTTCCGAGCGAGAAGACGACGAGTGCCAGACCGATCATCGAGGGTCCCTGGTGAGCCCCGAAGAATAGAAGCGCCTCGTGGAAGGCGGCGAGCAAAGCCACAAGGAACGTTAGGACGACGAGCGTCGCCCCATCCCGGCGGTGCCGCCAGGCCCTTAGCGTCAGCCAACCCGCCACCCCGTACGATCCCACCACAAAGACGATGAGCGCGTCGCGGAGCCGAGTGAACAAGAGCGGTTCCGTACCCACCACGACGGCGACGAAGCACCCGGCGACAAGGCAGACCGCGCGGACCGTCCGCGTGTTGACCTCGTTCGGGAACAGCCGGTGCAGAAACCCGAAGGTCAGGGGCACGATCCCCGCGAGCAGGAGGTAGGCGACGCGCAGACTCGGACCCTCCGTCATCCATGGGAGAACGCGGTAGTGGAGGCCCCGATCGACGAAGAGGTAGAGACCCAAGGACGCCGCCAGGCCGGCGAACAGCCCGTAGCCCACGTCCCGTGACACCGCAAACGTGACGAGGTAGTGCGCGGTGATCGCGAGCGCCGCGCCCAAGATCACCCAACCAAAGATGTCCTGCCGCTCCGCCTCCCTCGACAACGACTCGTACCGCCCGAGCGTGATTGACCCGCGCAATCCACCCTCGGCGTGAACGTGGTTCGACACGGCGAGCCTGACCTCGTACCGACCGGTCGGCGATTCGGGCAAAGCGTACACCGTCGGCCTCGACCGAGCGATCTCGGTGCGCGCGTCGCCCACCCGACCTTGCCCCCCGATCCGCACCCCGTTCGCGCGCAACTCGAACGCGCCGTTGATCCAGGGCAACGCCAACCCGAGCCGACCCGCCCCTGCTGGAACGCGCAGTTGGAGAAGGTAGGTGCCGCGACCGATCGAGGGCTGGAAGCGAACCCCGTGGCTACCCCAGAGGCCCGGAACCCGGATCGGACGGATCGAGCCGCCAAGGTCGTCCACCGTGCTCGAATCCGCGCCGGGGACGAACCGCCATTCCCCGTCCAGGGCAACCACTGGCCCCCGCGCGAAGTCGTGCCCGGACAAGTCGGCCCTCCCGTCGCGAACCGTCTGCGCCCCCGATGGAGCCGAAAGGAGAAGCCCAAGCAACACGACGACGATCGCGCGCAGCGCGCGCGCTAAGGTCGCTATGGTCTTGAACTGCTCGCCCATCGCCGTCGGTGGCCGAAGTCAGAACGCCTCGGCCTACCAACATCTTCGGCGCGAGGCGAGGCGGTGATCGGCGGCGACGGCAAAACCGGTCGGGATGCGCGGGCAATCCTACCGGGGGGATTCCATCCAGGTGGCGCGTGCGACCAAATCGGTCCCTCGAAGGTAAGGAACCACCTTGCCCGTGGCCAGATGAACGGCCACGGCCGCCGAACTCTCGATCGAGGTTCCCGGCTTCGCGACCATCCAGTCGCCATCGTTCGAGACCCCGATCGGCTCCCACCGGCCCTCCAACATGATGGTGATCACCGTCCGTTTCGCGAACGGGCCGCTTCCGACGATGGTCTTGCGCCCCGTCAGGTCGCGCGCCCAGGCTAGGTATCGCTCTCCGTTCGCCGAGACGGCCAGGTTCGATCCACCCCGCCCGAGGTCAAAGCGATGCCCGGAGGGCAGTTCCCACACGATGCCACTTGAACCGCCCACCGCTCGCAGCACGAAGGTGTCCGCGTCGAGGGCCGTCTTCCCGTCGGCGGAGAGGCGCCAATCGCTCGCGCCGATTTGGGGGTCGGTCAAAAGGGTCTCCGAGGGATCCCCGTCGCTCGTCGCCACCCAACGTCCCTTCTCCGAGCGGTAGACGATTCGCCCGTCGGTGAGGACCGCCGTCCGGCGGGGCACCTCACCTTCAATCCGCCGCAACCGCGACACCGTTCCCGTCCGGGAAATTCGGTGGAGCCAGGACTCCGGCGGCGACCCGTCGCGCGCCCGGTCCGCCCCAAAGATCGCCCCGAGGCTCAAGCCGTCCGGGGACCAGGAGAGGCCGAGCCAGCCACCCTCGCCCTTGGTCACCGTCGAGGTCTTGCCGCTCAATAGGTCCAGCAGACCGACCTGGAATCCCGCGTCCGGGTGATCGACCGACCCCGCCGCCCCGGGTCCGACGGTGTAGGCCAGACGGTCCCCGGTCGACGCGAGGGCGAGTTCCCCAATCGTGCCGGCCACCGCGACCGACGCCCGTTCGCTCGACTCGCCGTCCGCCGAGACGTCCCGGACGATCAGACGACCGGACTCCCCGGCGCCTGTGGCGAGGTAAGCAAGGCATCCGGCCGGCGGAGTCGCGAGACTCCAAGCCGTCAACAAGGCGAGGTAAGGACCCATCTTGTGTGCTCCGCCCGCTTCGAAGCGGGACGACGCCGTCCGACCTTCCCCAAGGTCGCCGATCACATCCGGTCTGCTGACAACGATGTGGACGACTGGACCAAGACGGGAGTTGGACTCAAGGCGAAACGGTGGCCAGTATTCAGAGAGGCTCGGCACCCTCGTTGAGTACCGCGAGGTACCGGTCGTAGGCGAACACGCGGTCTCGGCGACGACCCGTGACCTCGCGCGCGATGCCAAGCCTCACGAGGGCGCCCATCGCCTTGCTCGCCGTAGGATACGAGACGTTCGCCGTGAATGGGAGGAGCCGGCGTGTCCTGGATTCATCGCCGCCGGGCCTCGACCCACGGTTTAATAGCCGACGCCGCTATTCAAGGATAGCGGCGATTCGTTTAATAACGGTTCTGTCACCTAGGCAGAGCGACGGGCCCGGACCTAGCCGACGCTCGCCAACTCGGCCTTGAGGATGTTGATCGAGTCGATGTTCTCCGGGTCCACCCCGTTCAGCGCCGCCAGGTACAGCGAGACGAAGTCGCCCGCGTACACCAGGTTCAGAATCTTCTCGAGGAGGTTCCGACCGCCCGCCTCGAAGTAGCGCACCGTCGCCAGGTCGCCGATCAGTCCTTCCGTCACCCGGGCGCGGGTCCGCATCTTGGCCGACTCCTCGCCGTCGTTCAGCACCAGGGCGACCCACCGGCCCACCCCCTGTTCATTGGCCTTGACCCAACCCAGAATCTCGTTGTGGTTGAGTTCGGGGAAGGCGTTCGCGAAGGTCATGTTCTTCGCGTTCTCGTTGATCTGGCCCTTCCAGCGGTTTGCCACCGCCGCTTGCCATCCTCCGAGGCCGTACAACACCGACACCGCGCCCTGCAAGAGCGCCGCCGTCTGCTTCGCCTCGTTCTCGTCGAAAAGGTTGTCCATGCCGAACAGGGCGCGCGTCGCCTCCAGGTACTGGATCGCGGCTTCGAAATCGTGTTTCGGAAGAAGACCCAGCCGCTCGCACACGACGATGCTCGGAACGAGCATGAAGCCAAGAGCCGTGCGGGGCGGTTGCCCACCGGGAATCTGGACAACCGAATAACCGTGTGCGCGGCACGCCTCCGCGAGCTTGCCGCCGCTCGTGACCGCCACGATGTGCGCGCCTCGCGCGTGGGCATCCGCGAACGAGGCGAGCGTCTCCTCGGTGTTGCCCGAGTAGCTCGAACAGATCACCAGGGTGTTCGGACCGACAAAGCCGGGCAAGCCATAGTCGCGCACGACCTGGAACGGGACCTTTCCCTCCGCGTCGAACAGGGCCTTCGTGAAGTCGCCGCCCGCCGCCGAGCCTCCGAGCCCCGCGAGGACCACGTTCTGGATCGGCGTCGCGGGCGACCGAAGGTCCGCCGCCGACGCGATGGAAAGTGCGCGCCGACACTGGTCGGGAAACGCTTCGGTGAGCCGGAGCATCCCCTTGGGGTCGAGGCGCTCGACGAAGGAACGGTCGTCAAGAGAGTGCATGGGTTATTCGTCCGCGAACGGATCGTACTCGTCCGCGTCCGGGACGGCTGAGCCGCCCGCCCCACCGCTCTCGTGCGTCCGTGGCGACGAACCCCCGCCTTGGTCGTCCCGCGGACGGTCCAATCCTCGGACGTCGTCGGCGACGACCTCGACGACCTCGCGATTTGTCCCGTCCTGGGCCTGATACTTGCGCGTTTCGAGCCGGCCGTCCACCGCGACCAAACGGCCCTTGGT
Organism: Fimbriimonadaceae bacterium; assembly: GCA_026129685.1. Lineage (GTDB taxonomy): Bacteria > Armatimonadota > Fimbriimonadia > Fimbriimonadales > Fimbriimonadaceae > UBA2387. The sequence goes on along the minus strand of JAHCHO010000005.1, from coordinate 111,309 downwards.
CAGGTAGTTGTTGACGAACTCGGCGGTCTGCCCCCACGCCTTGACCTTGAAGAAGTCCGCCGCGGCAGACCCGTCTTTCGGCTTGAACCGCTTGTCCACGGCGATGGAAAACTCGACGACGCTCTTTCCGGTGGTCGTGTTCCGGAGTTCGGGGTCGCGAGTCAAACGGCCGATCAGGATGACCCGATTGAGCATGGCTAGTCCTCGAGGCTGAAGATGCGGTGACGGATGACGTCGTCGTTGATGCGCAGAAGACGGTTCAGGTGGGCGGGCACGGTGGCGTCGCCCTCGAGCAACAGAATGACGTAGTTGCCCTCTTTGTGGTTGTCGATCTCGTAGGCGAGCTTGCGCTTCTCCCACTTCTCCGCTTTCTCGACCACCGCGCCCTTTTCCTCGGCGGCGGCCTTGTAGCGATCGGCGATCTTCTGGATGTCGGCGTCCGGCATGTCGGCGCGGACGATGAAAATGACTTCGTACTTTCTCATAGGCCCTACGGTCGTTGCGGTTCCTCGCGCACGAGGAACAGGGTTCCGCCAAGGATACCCGGAATAGGAACGGCCCCCCGATCGCGAGATCGGAGGGCCGTTGGGTCGTCCGGCTGCGTCCGTTAGCGGAGCAGGTCCTGGTCGGGGCGGAAGAAGCAGGAGTAGGAGGCGGTGGCGCCGGAACGCGTGCACCCCCACATGGAGACGAGCGTGCCCGTGTCGTCGATCGCCGCGAACGGAGTGCCGTAGTAGTCGGTGTTGAGGTTCACCGTCGTGCCCTTCGGGCCGACCTTGAAGAACTTCGCCGACGTGTCGGTGCGAGACGCGTTCATCCCGTCGCCGTAGACCCAGGCTTTCGTGGTGGTGCTCGGCCAGAACCAAGCGTAGCCGCCGCTCGCGCCGGCCTGCGGAGGGCCGCCCGGCGTGAACCGGCAAGGTCCACCCGTCGTCGCGTCGCACCGCAACGTAGGGTTGGTCAGCGAACGGCCGTACCACGCCGAGTTCCCGTGCCCCTGCCAGAACATGACGAGCTTCGAGGGCATCGCGACCTCCGAGTTGCTCATCGCGGAGAGGAGTCCGTTGAACGTGAAGTTCTGGCTCGCGGGCGGCGCCGGCTTGTTCGCCACCGCGAAGTCGGCGGCGTCGGCCGTCGAGGTCACCTTCGCGAAGCCGCTGTTGTCCATGATGTCCCAGCTCTTCATGTAGGCGATCATCGCGTTGGCCCAGTACGTCCGGTTCTGACCCTGCACGACCGGGTCGGCCCAGGTATCGAGCGTCTTCCAGTTCACCGGAATCGGGTGGATCGTGTTCCAGCGCACCGTTCCGTCGGCGCGCGTCGTGTAGCCGAGCGCCATCAGGTCGTCGCAGTCCGCGGAGTAGATCGCCATCGCCGTGCCCATCTGCTTGACGTTGCTCAGGCTGCTCGTCTTCTTGGCGGACTCCTTGGCCTGCGCGAAGACGGGGAAGAGGATGGCGGCGAGGATCGCGATGATCGCGATAACGACGAGCAGTTCGATCAACGTGAAACCACGTCGGATCTTCATTAGGTTGTGTTCCTCCAATGGTAGCGAGACCGCGCGATCGTCCTTCGCCGGGGGGTCCCTCGGATGACCACGAATCAGAATTGCCTCGGAACTAGGAACCCGGAACGCGTCCGATCGGTACGGTCACCATTGATTACGAAGGGCCTCGGCCTCAAAGGTCCCGGGTGCCCGCCATTTGCCGAACTTTCCCCCCCTCCCTCGCCGTACCATCCCCGGCAGGGATCGCCGGAAACCGCCGCGAATAGAGCGGAATCATGCGCGTCTACATCTCCGCCGATATCGAAGGCATCACCGGCCTTGTGACGTGGTCCCAGTGCGGACGTCCCAGCGGAGACCACTACGACTTCCGATGGGCGCGCGAAATGATGACCCACGACGTGAACGCCGCCATCCGAGCGTGCCGTAGCGCCGGCGCGGAAGACATCGTCATCAAGGACTCTCACGGCAACTCGAAAAACCTGATCGTCTCCGACCTCGAGCCGGGCGTTTCGCTCGTCACGGGAACGGGCAGCCTCAACGACGGCATGATGATCGGGGTGGACGCGACGTTCGACGCCGCGCTTCTCATCGGCTACCACGCGATGGCGGGCACCCTCCACGGCATCATGGAGCACACGATTTCCGGCCAGGTCCACCGCCTGTGGTTCAACGGAATGCCGGCGGGCGAGATCGCCATGAGCACGGGCATCGCCGGGCACTACGGTGTGCCCGTGGTCGCGATCAGCAGCGACGCCGCCGGATGCCGCGAGGCCCAGGCTTTGCTGGGCGACGACATTGGCGTCGCTCCGGTGAAAGACGGCTTCGGGCGATACATGGGGCGGGTGCTCCACCCGCACGAGACCGCCCCCCTCATCGAGCGCGCCGTGCGGACGGGCTTGGAGAATCGTGCCCGGATTCGGCCGTGGCTTCCCGCCCCGCCCGTTTCGGTGAAGATCGAGTTCAACCGATCGGAGGAGGCGGACGTCGCGGGCCGCGGAATCGGCATGGTTCGGCTCGACGCCTTCACCCTCGAGTACGTCGCACCCTCCTACCACGAGGCCCACCAAGCCGCCCGGCAGATGATCGCGATGGCCTCCCTCGGGTCCGGGAACGGCTAAAAACGTGAGCCGGGTCCTCGATCGGTTGGAGCGACTCCCTCCGCTCGGTCGCCCACCCATCCTCGGCATCTCCGGCTTCGGGGGGGCCGGCAAGTCCACCTTCGCCCGGACCTTGGCGGACGAGATCGGAAATGCGGTCGTGGTCGGTGCCGACGCTTTCTGGCGCCCGGATCGCGACGTTCGTTGCGCGGACTGGGGCGCGATCGACCGGGACCGGTTGCGCGAAGAAGTGTTGATGCCCGCCCTAGGCGGCCGCCCGGTCCGCTACCGTCCGGCCGATTTCGTCACGGGGGTCCTGGGCGAGGCCGTGCCAGTCCAAACGGGGGCTACCCTAATCGTGGAGGGCATCGGACTGTTCCACCCCGGTCTGAACGGGCTCTTCGACCTGACGGTCTGGCTCGACACCCCTTTCGAGGTGGCCCTTGCGCGAGGCATGGAACGGGACCGCAAGGAGTACGGCGTCGACCATGACGCTCGGTGGACCGAAGTTTGGGGTCCGAACGACCTGGACTACTTCGCCGCCTACGAGCCGCGCGCCCGCGCCGACCTGATCGTCGCCGGCTAGCCGCCGTCTTTCGCCGGAAGCAGCCCTTTCGCGTACCACCACCGGTAGACCTCGACCGAGTAGAGTCCGCCCTTCACCGCCGGACTCTCCGAAATCAGCTTCTCCGCAAGGCCCAAATCGTTCTTCATGAGGATCGTCATGGTCTGCCGATGGTGGTCGGTCAAGAACGACCCCTCAGCGACGATCTCGCCTCGAATGCCCTCGAGGTACGCGACGTGTTCCTTCCGGAGGCGCTCGGAGTCCGCCGGGAGCAACGTGTCGAACTTCGGTCCACGGTTGCAGAACGCGAGGGTGGTGTTCGTCAGCTCCATCGGCTCCTTGAAGGTCTTGCCCAGGAAGTTCGCCGGACCCCGCCAATCCAGAACCTCGATATCCAGCTGACCCGCCATCACCGCCGGGTCTTCGTTCATCAGCTTCCGCGCCTCGTCAAGGGTGTCGGTCACCATGATCCCGATCCCTCGGATGCGTCCCGCGTCCGCCATCGGCCCCGCGCCGACGAGCTTGCCCATCCCAAAGAGGCGATTCAGGTTCCCCATATGGCCCTCTTGGAGCTTGGTCGCCTCCTCCGTCGGCAACTCCTTGCGGTTCTTACCCGCGACCAGCAGGACGAAACGGTAGTCCTTCGTGTCGCCACTCTCCGCGAGAGAAAGCCCCGCGAGCGCGACGCATAGAACCGGGAAGAGCAGGAAGTGAGCGTGCATCGCGCAAGAATAGACGATCCGAAGTTCTCGGATTCAGCCAAAAAGTGGCCCGGCACCGACGCGGCGCACCCCAGGGAGCGAAGATGGGTGGCCGCGCCGGTTAGGGAAGGTCTCCGTCAACCGCCGAGTCTTTGACGGCGCAGGAAAGTCGGGATATCGAGATCGAGTTCGTCCAGTTCGATCGGCGTCGTGTCTTGCCGACGGGCGGGCGCGACCGCGACGGGTTCGGGCGCGGGTTCGCGCTTGACGGGTCGGGCGGGCTCTTCGCGCCGGACGAACACGTCCTTCGCCTTCTCGATCCGCTGGTAGCTCGGGTCCATCCCCGCCGCCAGGATCGTGATCCGAACCTCACCCTCGGGGTGCTCGCGCAGGACGTGCCCCATGATGATCTCGACGTCCTCCTCGTCCGTGAACTGGAGGATGTGCTCCATCGCCTCGTGGGCTTCGCCGATCGTGAAGTCCGCGCCCGCGCTGATGTTCACGAGCATGCGCTTCGCACCGTCGATCCGCGTCTCGAGAAGCGGGCTGTTCGCGGCGTTCTCGGCCGCCATCCGCGCCCGCCGGGGACCGGAGCCGCGGCCCAACCCCATGAGCGCCACCCCCGCGTTGCTCATGACCGAACGCACGTCCGCGAAGTCCACGTTGATGACGCCCGGCTGGAGAACGATGTCGCTCACGCCCTGAACGCCCTGACGCAACACGTCGTCCGCGACCGCGAACGCCTGCTGCATCGAGGTCCGCTTTTCGACCAGTCCGAGCAACTTGTCGTTCGGCACCGTGATCAAAGTGTCCACCCGGTGCTTCAACTCTTCCGCGCCGACCTCGGCCAGCCGTCGGCGCTTCGGGCCCTCGAAGGTGAACGGCTTGGTCACGACTCCCACCGTAAGAATCCCGCGCGCCTTGGCGATCTCCGCGACGACCGCCGCCGCCCCCGTGCCCGTTCCGCCCCCCATGCCGGCGGTGACGAACACCATGTCCGCGTCGCCGAGCGCTTCCTCGATCGCCTTCGCGCTCTCTTTCGCCGCCGCCTCGCCGACGCCGGGATCTCCGCCCGCGCCGAGCCCCTTGGTCAGCCCCGCCCCGAGTTGGAGCCGGGTGCCCGCCCGCGCGTGCGCGAGCGCTTGGGCGTCCGTGTTCATGGCGATGAACTCCACGCCCTCGACGCCCTCGAGGATCATCCGGTTCACCGCGTTCGTGCCGGCGCCGCCGACGCCGATCACCTTGATGTGGGCGAGAGTGTCGAAGAGATTGGCTGCAATCATGGACGAGGGTTCCTAACCAAGAATCACGGGGGTGCGCGGATCGGGCCTCTGCGCCTATCGTAAGGGACGGGAGCGAACCTTCAAACGAAGCGGGCGATCGCGGCGAGTTTTCCCCATCCTCCGGGTGGGCTGGTAACCTGCGGTCCCCTATGGCCGCCCGTGTGACCGACCTCCGCGCCGAAACCGCCACCCCGGCTTGGCGACTCGAGAACCCCCTCCTGCGCGCGGACTTCGACGAAGACGGCCGGATGGTCGGCCTCTTCGACAAGCGAACGAATCGGGAGACGCTCGGAGGTCTGCTACGGTTCACCGGCCCGTCCCCGCGCGGCAAGGTCCGGTTCGCGCCGAACGAGCCTTCCGAAGAGCACGAGCCGGCATCGCTCCTCGTCGGCGGTCTGTTGCCCGACGGTTTCTCCTTCCTGATCCGGTACGAGGTCGTTCCCGGCTTGGCTCGAGTGGCCGTCGAGGCCCGCCTGTTCAGCCGCCTCGCGACCCGCCCCGGCTGGGGACGTCTGGGCATCGAGGCGGACCTCGGCGGCCCCGGCGGGCTGCTCCGAACCCACGAAGGCCGGGGAATCTGCGCCCACGTTCCCAAAGGCCAGACCGGCCTCGCCTTGTTCGGCCGCGCGTGCGACCTGAGCCCGGCCGGGTTCGACGACGGTTGGCTCAGCGTCCCTCGGCCCTCCAAGGTCTTCTACCCCCGCGAGACGGAAACCTGGCGGTTCGCCCTCGCCCCCGTCAGTGGGCTTCCGAGCGTCGAGGCGTTTGACGAGGACGTGACCCTCTCCATCGGCGAAACCTTGATCGTCCAAGCCCACCGCACCCTCCCCGACCATCGGCTCGACCTCCTCGCCGAGGATGGCCGGACCTACACCCTGCCCGCCTATCTCTATGCCGAGCGCGCTCTGCAAGTCGACCTGAACGGCCTATCCGAACCCCGGAAATTGGCTCTCGTCGGCCCCGACGGACGCCTCAAGCTGGCCTGGGAACGAGACGCCCCCCCCGCCTCGCCGAGGGCCGAGCCGTCACCCGAAGGGACCTTAGGCGACGCCGAGCGCCGGTTCTTCGCCGCCGCCGCCGGTTTCGAAGCCCTTGAGCGTGTCGACGACGAGATCGACCGCGCCGAAGCCTGCTTCCCGCTACGCGCCGCCTCCCATACCCTCGCGGCGGTCCAGGCGATGCGCGACGGCGACTTTGCGGAAGCCGAAGCCCGGTTCGAATGCGCCCTTCTGCACAACGCGGAGGATCCCCTCGCCTGGTGGGGTCAGGCCGTCGCCCACCGTCTGCAAGGCCGCGACGAAGAGAGTCCGGCCCTCCTCAACGCCCACTTTTTGGCCCCCTTCGAACCGGCCCTGCGCGCCGAGAGTTTCCTCGCCCAACCCGTGGCCGAAGGCTCGGAACCCAGCCCGCTGCTCCGCGATCTTGCCGAAGATCCCCCGGCTGCGGTCGAGGCCGCCTGCGTCTACATCGAGCACGGCCTCTTCGACCAAGCCGCCCGCCTGCTGGAGGAATTGCTTCGGTTCGACGACAACCGGCGTCTTCGCCGTCTCCTCGCCGCCTGCTACCTGGTCGGTACCCGCATGGAGGCCCACGCCGCCGAGCAGGTCGCCCGGATCGGGCCGCTCGACGTCTGGGTTCGTCACCACCCGGTCGAGGAATGGGCGATCCGGGTCCTCACCGCGCGGTTCGGCTAAGCGCCCAGGACGGCCCGCTGGACCTTCGAACCGGGCGAGCGGCCCAAGACGCCCAAGACCGGCAGGCTCGCCCGCGCCAAGGCGACCGGATCGACCCCGGTGGGCACGCCGCTTCGCTCGAGGAAGTACACGAGGTCCTCGGTTGCCAGGTTGCCCCCCGCCCCCGGGGCGTAAGGGCAACCGCCCAGCCCCGCCGCGCTCGCGTCGAAGGCCGTCACCCCATGCTCCAAGGCTTCGGCCACGTTCGCGATCGCCGTCCCCCGCGTGTCGTGGAAGTGGTACGCCAACATCCCAGTCGGCACCGAACCGAGCACCGCCGCCGTCAGCGCCCGCACCTCGCGAGGGGCGGCGACCCCGATCGTGTCGCCCAGGCTGATCTCGTCCACCCCGAGTTCCAGCAACCGCGTGCACACCCCAACGACCACGGCCGGTTCGACCCGACCCGCATAGGGACACTCGAACGCCGTACTCACGTAGCCGCGCACCCAACCGTCCGGTCGCGCCGCCCGAAACGCGGCCACCACCTCGGCGAACGTGGCCAGCGACGCCTTGACCGTCATCCCGATGTTCTTGACGGTAAAGGCGTCGCTCGCCGCCGTGAACACCGCGATCCGCCCGACCCCCGACGCCAACGCGCGTTCGAGGCCCGTCCGATTCGGCACGAGCGCGCTGAACCGCGCGCCCTCGGGCGACCCGAGGCTCGCCAGCAGTTCCGAGGCGTCGGCGAGCTGCGGCACCCACTTCGGCGAGACGAAACTCGTCGCCTCAATCTCGAAAAGCCCCGCCGACAAGAGCGCCTCGACGAACGATCGCTTCGTCTCCGTCGGAATCGGGACCGATTCGTTCTGAAGTCCGTCGCGCGGACCCACCTCGACGATGCGCACCATCGTCCGGTTGTACCTGTCACCGCGCCGACCCGGTTGGCGGCTAGAATCCGCTCATGAACCCAAGGCGGCGCATGGAGACGGCGGCGTGACTCCCTTACCAATCACGCCCGAACGCGCCCGCGCTTTCCTGCTCGCGCGGCAAGGCCTCTCCGCGCCCCTGCCGAGTCCCGCCGAGGTCGTGCGTCGCCTCGTCGCCGTTCAGGTTCAGTACGCCGGTAGCCTCCAGACCGCCGTCGCGGCCCGCGCCAAGGTCGTCCCCGGTTGGGCCGAACGGGCGGTCGCCCAGGAGCGCTCCGTCCTGAAGTGCTGGACGATCCGCCACACGCTCCACGCCTTCGACCCGGCCGACCACGGCCTCCTCGTCGCCGCCGTCGGCCCCCGCCTTTACGCCCGGTACCGCCATTGGATGACGCGCAAGCGCGGGATGACGGACGCCGAGGCGGACCGTCTGCTCGAAGCGGTGCGCGAGGTCCTGCGCGACGGACCGCAGAGCCGCCGCACCATCCACGACCGCGTCCCCACGTTCCGAACGATGGCGATGACCGGATGGGGAGTGGACGTGATGGGCCTCGCGTACCTCGGCGAACTGCTGATGGTGGATCCGGACGGAACCTCGCCTCGGTTCGCCCTGCGCGCCGACTGGACGGCCACCTCCGCTCACGACGGAAGTGAGACCGAGGCGGCCGCCGACCTCCTCCTTCGCTACCTGGACGCGTACGGCCCCGCGACCAAGCGCGACTTCGCCTACTGGACCGGCATGCCGAAAGTCGCCGTGGACCGGGCGTTCCTGGCGAAACGCGACGACATCGTGCCCCTGGCGATGAAGGGCCGCCGCGAACCCGTCTTCCTCACCCACGCCGGGTTCGAGACGATTCAACGCGATCTCCCCGAGCCCGCGACCGTCAACCTCCTCGCCAAGTTCGATCCGATGGTGCTCGCCCACCGGGACAAGTCCCTCTACCTGGCGGAGTCCGAGCGCGCCTTCGTGTTCCGCATCGCCGGGCAGGTCGAGGCGGCGGTCCTGGTGCGCGGTCGCGTCGCCGCCACCTACCGGGTGGAGCGCAAAGCCAAGCGCTGCGAGTTTCGCGTCGAGCGCCATACGCCGATCCGCCTACCGATGCGCGCGCTGGAACAGGCCGCCGCGCGGATGGCGGCACGGTGCGGCTGGGGCGAGGCCACGGTTGACTGCGTCTGATCCGCCTGATCCGACCGATCGGTCCGATAGGAGTTGTATGATGGAAGCGTGAGTTCCGCTCCCGAGAACGCGCCCGAGCCCACCGGCGAGCCCTGGGTTTGCCCGGACTGCGGGACGGCCACGAACCGCTCCCACTGCACCGAGTGTTTGAGGGAGCGACCTCCCGACTTCGGGCAGTTCGAGAACCCGGGTTCCTACCTGGGAATCGTCGGCGGTCCGATGGTTCCGAGAGCGAGCGGGCGGCCGATGTACAATCCCCTGGTCTTCCTGGGCATCGTCTTCGTGCCTAGCGTAGTTATTGGGTTGGTGCTTCTCGTCCGGTTCCTGCTCGGCCGGTAGCATCTCGTCCGGACGACCCGCTCAGCACCCTCGACGAGTTGTATGATGGAAGCGTGAGTTCCGCTCCCGAGAACGAGCCCGAACCCATCGGTACCCCGTGGATTTGCCCCGGTTGCGGCACCGTGACGAACCAGGACGCGTGCCCGGAGTGCTACCGCGACCGCCCCTTCGAGTCGAACGTGCACCAGACTCCCGGTTCCTTCGGCTCCATCTACCTCGGCCCCACCGGCTTCTTCGTCAACTCCCGGGTCTGGAACCTCGTCGCCGTTCTCTTCCTTGGCGCAATCTTGGGTCCGGCCTTGGTGTACGCGGTCGTGCTCGTCGTCCGGACGTTCACGGGCGGCGACTGACGCCCCGGCATGAAAAAAGCCGACCACGACGCCGAAGCGCCGAAGTCGGCTCTTACCAGACGCGAACCGAAACTAGCCGCCGGCCGCCGCGTCGCCGCCGAGGTCCTTCTCCTCTTTCGCGCCGCCGCCACCGCCCCGCATGGCTTCCATCTCGCGCTGCTTGCCCGTCTTCGAGCCGGGAGGCAGGTCGTTGTTCAGGCCCGGACGAATCTGATCCGCCGTCAAGGTCCGGTATCCGACCACCACCGCCACCGCGACCGCCGCCACGGCGATCGCGATCAAGAGGGCTTTCTTCGCGGTCTCGTTCATGCCTTAGTGATACCGCTCGTCGTAGTGCATTAGGTTGCGCTTGTTGTTCGCTTCCGCGCCCGCCATGTCCGTCGCCCACTGGATGTCGGCGACCTGCGCGCGCTTCATGCCCTTCGCGTGACCGTCCACGAACCCGTAGTTGACGGTGCCGTTGTAGGCGCCGACCGACATCGCGTCGCCCGGTCCGCACCACGCGCCCGCGTAGCTGTCCACGACCGGGTACTCGCTAATGGCGAGGGTCGTGCCCATCTGCGCCGCGTTGAAGATCACCCAGCGGGTGTCGTTGCGGTGCTGCATCAGGCCGTTCCAGTACGTCCAGGTGCAGTACAGCGGGTGCAGGAAGATCGTCGAAGCGGGCGCACCGAGCGCGGAACCGTTCAGCGAGTTGTTCCAGTTGGCGTTGAAGCCGCCCGCCGCCGGGGTGCTGTCCCAACCCGCCACGCCGAAGGAGCCGCGGAAGGACGCGTTCGTCAGGTGGTTCGGATGGTAGCGCGTGTACACGTAGCTGACGGTGCCGCCCGGAGTGTTCGGACCCACGTCGGGGCAGTCGTTCCGCTGCAGGCCGTCCTGCGGCGAAGCCCAGATGTCACGGCTCTTGATGTACGGCGCGGTCATGTTGTGGCCGCTGTTCACCTGCTCGCAGTTCACGATCGCCGCGCCGTTGCAGCCCCAACGCGGGGCGCTGTTGCGGAGCATGACGAACTGGTCGTCGTAGTCGTTGTTGTACATCAGCACGCCCAACATGGTCTGCTTGATGTTCGAAAGGTCGGCGGTCTTCTTCGCGGCCTGCTTGGCCTGCGCGAAGACGGGGAAGAGAATCGCCGCCAAAATCGCGATGATCGCGATGACGACGAGCAGTTCGATCAGGGTGAACGCTTTGCGCGTTCGATGATTGTGCGTGCCCATGTACGGATTCCTCGAGGGACGTGGCCTGACGACAGGCCTTCGACCCTCCATCATACAACGGATTCGACGTATTCGCCTGTCCGGTGGTTGAACTTTGTTGCAGAAAAGGGGTGACTGTCAGCCGGAACAGCCGCCCACGAACGGCTCGTTTGCCCTTGGTGCGGGAGGGGCGTATAATCCTGGCATGGGCAAAGGCGGCCAGAAGCAGGGCGGCATGCAAACTCAGGTCCTGGTTGCCCTCATCACCGCTGCCGGCGTGGTGGCCGCTGCCCTCATCACGGCCGTTTCTCCCCAGTGTGCCAAGGGGGAAGCAACGCCGGAGGCCGAAGCTGGAGGACAGTCCGATTCCTGGGGGGCGAGCCCAACGCCGCCACCAGCCGAGGCGCTGATTCGGACTCCGGGCCCCACCAAATATCGAGACGTTTTTCGTCCCGGCGATCCCTACCCGCGAGCCATCGGTGACCTCAGAATCGGGATGTCCTACGATGATGTCAAGAAGCTACGCTTGGGTACCCGATCCGAGGGCGGCAAGTACGTCTGGTTTGATCAGTCAGACGGCCCCTTCAAGACTGTCACGGTCACACTGTCGCCGTCTTCTTCCCCAACCGTGGAGGTCATTTATCTGAGCTTGCGTGATCCACAAGCCGTGTCCGATGTACTTCGCGATGCAGAAGCCAAGCTCGGAGCGTCCAGAAGGACCCGTAATGGGGACGCCACCTGGCTCACGCCAGGCGGCGTGAGCCTCGTTGTCGGGGGGGAGGTTCGGGTCGAGAAGACAGACACACCATAGTATGGTGGGACAGGCTGGGAATGCTGGCGCCTAACGAGGGAGAGAGACAACCAGCATTCCACCAACAGCTTCGTCCAGTTCGACGAAGAACCCGAAGCACGACTCGATGAGGCTGGCGACCCCTCGAAACTCCTAGATCCAGTCCTCAAAGGTCGTCCAGAGCCGCGGCAACGTATACGGTAGGCTGGCGGCGGCCTATCATCATCAGCTCAACGAGCATGATCGCGGTTACCACAGCAGAGTCTCGCAGAGCGTGGATGCCTGATTCGATTTGGTGTCCATGGTTCAAAGGGCTGGTCTCCTTGCAGAAAAGGGGTGGCGCCCCCGGCGGGAATCGAACCCACGACCAACCGCTTAGAAGGCGGTTGCTCTATCCGCTGAGCTACGGGGGCGGGCGAATCGCATTGTACTAGACGCCCCGCGCCTTCCCGATCGTCTCCCCCTGCGGCAAGACCGATGGGACCTTGGAACCCTCGCCGACCGGCTCCTTCGTATCCTGTTTCCGAAGGTTCGCAGATGAAGAACGCATGGCTGTTCCTGTCCTTGGGCGTCGCCGCCCTTCTCGTCGGTTGCTCGTCGGTGATCGCTCAGGTTCGCGGCTCCGGCAAGGTCAAGTCGGAAACCCGCAAGACCGCGGACTTCCGCCGCATCGAGGTCGCCGGCGCCTGCGACCTCGACGTCGTCGCGGGTAAGACCCTCTCCGTCCAGGTCGTCGCCGACGACAACATCCTCCCCCTGGTTAAAACCGTCGTGGAGCACGGACGCCTCGTCATCAAGACGGAGGGTTCCTACACCACCCATCGCGGCGTCAAGGCGATCGTGACGGTGCCCCACCTCGACGGCCTCTCCATCACCGGTTCCGGCTCCGCCGTGGTCAAGGGGATCGCGTCTCCCACATTCTCCGTCGTGATCAGCGGATCGGGCGACGCGAAGGTCGAGGGCCGCGCCGACGCTTTCGACGCGTCCATCGTCGGCTCCGGCTCCGTCCACGGGTACGGTCTCGTCGCCAAGAAGGGCCGCGCGTCGATCTCCGGTTCGGGCGACGTCGAGGTCCGCGCGGAGAGCACGCTGGACGTCTCGATCGCCGGAAGCGGTTCGGTCCGCTACAAGGGATCGCCCAAGCTGACGAAAGCGATCGCCGGATCGGGCGACGTGACCCACGGCTGACCCATCAGGATCGGACGTCGAGGACTTCGAGTTCCCGAAGCGCCCGTGCCGTGAGTTCGGGGAGGGTGTCGTTGATGAACGCGCCCGCCCCGGCCTCGCTCCCCGCCAGGTACTTCAGCTTCCGCGCCGTCCGGTACGGCGGATAAAACTCGACGTGAAAGCACGTGAACTCGTACCCCGGAACCGCCGGCTCCTGGTGCATCACCATGATGTAGGGCAACGAGAAGCCGAAGAGCAGGTCGAACTTCCGCGCCACCACCAGCAGCGCCTCCGCCAGATCGTCCAACTCCCTCGGACCCATCTCGGCGAGCGAGGCGAGGTGGCGCTTCGGCGCGACGTAGGTTTCGTACGGGTAGCGCGCGAAGAACGGCACGACCGCCGCAAAGGTCTCGTTCTCCCAGAACACCCGCTTGGGCCGACCGTCGTCCCCAACGTCGTTCGCTTCTTGGGCCAACCAGTCGAGGAGCAACGGATTGCCCGCTCGCTCGAAGTGCCGCCGCTCGCTTTCCAGCTCGGTGCGCACCGTCGGCGGGATGAACGGGTACGCGTAGATCTGACCATGTGGGTGGTCGAGGGTCACGCCGATCTCCTTGCCCTTGTTCTCGAAGACGAACACGTACTCGATCTCGGGGAGGGCGCTGAGCGCCGCGTACCGGTCACGCCACACCCGGGTCAGCTTCCGAACTTGGGAAAACGGCATCCGCGCGAACGTCGAGTCGTGCGCGTCGGAGTAGCACACCACCTCGCAAACCCCGCGGCTTGGGCGGACCGGGCAAAGCGCCGACCCCTCGACCACCGGTGCGTCCGGCACGGGCTTCAGCGAGGGGAACTTGTTCTCGAACACCACGATGTCGTAGCTTTCGAAGGGAATCTCCGTCGGAAAGCCGTCCGGCTTCGTCGGACACAGGGGGCAATAGTCGTCGGGGGGAAGGAAGGTGCGATCCTGACGATGGGTCGCGGTGATCACCCACTCGTCGAGAAACGGATGGTAGCGCAGTTCCGACATCCGCCCCCGAGTTTAGCTCTGAGCCGTGGCGCTGAGGCGGGAACGAAGACGATGAGCATGGGGTACGGCGGCCTAACCGCCGACCGCTTCCTCCCCTCCCCCTCTAGTACGGCAACTGCGCGACCGCCCGCGCGACCAGCGCCAACGCGATCGCCGTCATCGCCACTAGGCCCGTGCCGCAACTGAAGCCCGCCAGCAACACGGGAGCGTACCGGCCCCACTGCTCCTCGCCGTAACGACGGGCGAAATAGCGCCGACCCAGGATGGCCCCCAGCAATTGTGGGATCGTGTTCGCCGGATAGAGGCCCAGCCCTCCCGCGAACCCGTAGAAAAAGAGCAGCGGCAATTTCAGCACCGAGAATATTCCGTAGATCGCGAGGCCCCCCAGCGTGCCGTAGCCGATCAGGTCCGGCTTGAGCGCCTTCGCGAACCAACCCACGTCGCCGCCCACCCTGGGCACGTTGATCTGCTGGATGACCGACTGCATCGTCGCCTGCACCGGCCAGAACCGCTGGGCGTAGGGGAACTGGCCGCTCGGCACCGGGTTCGAGTTCCAGAAGAAGGACCAGAACGCGAAACTCGCCACCATCACCAGCGGGAACATGAACGCTTCCGCCTTCAGTACGGACGTGAACCGCGTCCCCGTCAGTTCGACCTCGCGAAAACGTTGCGCCGCCCAACCGTGGTCCGCCAGCGGGATCGGGGCGTACCAGACGTCGATCTTCTGGTAACCCGACGCCACCACACTCGCCTCCTTGAGGTACGGGAAGGAGATGCCGCGACCGGTCAGACCCATCATGCGCGCCGAGATGTAGCTGTTCAACGGGCTCCAGACCAACCCGAAGAAGATCATGATCCAAAGCGGAAAGTCGGGGATCAGCAGGTGGCTGACCACGATGAGCACGATCGTCGCGAACGCCCACGCCGAGATCGCCGCCCAGATCGGCACGTCGCCGCGCCCGGGCGGCGGGGCAAGGCTGTACCGCTTCTCTTCTCGATGCCGCTTGGCCTGGGCCACCGCCTTCAGCACCAGCACGATCCCAAGGATCGCGATCGCCAGGTTCATCCCGATGCCGACCGACAGCCAGAAGTCCATGTCCACCGTCAGCTTCGTCATGAACGCCGACGACCCGAACCGGTAGTTCGGCAGGAGCCCCGCGTGGTACAGCACCGGGTTGATCAGCACCATCCCCAGCACCGACGCCACCGCCGCCCCGACCACGATGTGGAACGGCAGCACGAAGCCGGTCAGCACGTTCCCCAAGCTGAAACTGACGCCCACGATCGCCGCCGGCAACAAGTTCTCCACCCCCGTCGTGTAGTCCGCGAACGGGATCGGGAAGATCTGGAACGACTCCCCGAAGATCGTGCCCGTGATGACGGGCACCCCGATGTACACCACCCCGAACAGCATCCCGATGACCGCGCCCGTCGAGAACATGCTCCAGCGCCAACTTTCCGTCCCCGCCTCCGCCAGGGCCGTCGCGCCGCTCGCCGCGACCGGCGCGTAAGGAAAAGGCAGCCGCTCGACGTCGCTCGTCGTCCGGAACAGCGCGTAACCCAGCCCCATCCAACTGAGCCGTCCGCAGAAGTCCCCCAACACGAGAAGCAGGATCGGGCGCAACCAGTCCGGGTGCCAAAGCTCCCGATGCAACACCGCCATGCTCCCCGGTCTCGGCACCGCCCACATCGGAATCTGGTTCACGATCGGTTGCGACGACGGCGAGTTGATGAAGTAGGCGTTCCAGACGAGGTTCGAGAACGGCCCGCCCCCCAAGCCCCTCTCCACGTTCACGACCGAGGTGAGCGCCGCCGCCAAGTAGAACAGGATGTAGATCTCCTGCCTGCGCAACGGCGCGAAACTGCGCCGCGCCACTTCGGCGAACAGCACGATCGTGACCCACTCCGCCGCTTCGCCGACGCCCTGGCCCGCCACGAGACCCAGGTACATCCCGCCCGGGAGCATGAAGAGGGCGATGAACAACGCGCCGATCGCCGTCCTTACGGTGAAGCCCTCTTCGAACTTCTGAGGTTCCGGCGGGGAGGAGTCGGGCTTGAGCGCGTCGGCAACGGCCACGTGTCGTCCCTTTTCGCCGCCGGGTCGCGGGTTCCTTCCCCCTTCGCCGATCCGACCAAAGACCCCGCCGCTTCGTCCCGTACCGTATACTTAGAACACCGTCGAAATCTCTAACGAGACGCCGACCCGAAGAAGCCAATGGCGACCAACGAGATGTTCCGCGCCCTCTCCGACCCGACCCGTCGGGAGATTCTTCGGATGCTGTCCACGGGGGACATGACGGCGGGCGATCTGGCCGCCAAGTTCCAGATCACCGCCCCCTCCATGTCCCACCACTTCCGCATCCTGAAGGACGCCGACCTGATCGAGGGGACCCGCAAGGGGCAGCAGATCGTGTACAAGCTGAACACGACCGTGTTCCAGGACATCGTGCGGTCGCTCCTTGACATCTTCGGGACGGAGCCCCGCAAGGAGGTCCAAGAATGAAGACCCGAAACGCCCTCGCCCTTTCACTCGCGATCTACGGCGCCCTCTGCGTCTACACCGCGATCGTCTTTCCGAGACTGCCCGAGCGCGTGCCCAGCCACTGGGACATCAACGGCCGCGTGAACGGAACCATGAGCCCGATCGAGGCGACGGTCTTCGGCCTTGGCATGCCCCTGCTGTTGTTGGCCTTCCTGGTCGGTGGCCAGTGGCTCTCCCCCAAGGGGTACGAGGTGGAGCGATTCCGAGGCGTCTGGAACTACCTGTTCACCGTCATGATCGCGATGTTCGCCGTCATCCAGGTGATCATGCTCCAGGCCGCACTTCACCCGGACTGGGACGCGGGTCGCGCGATCATCGTGACGATCCTCGCCTTTCTCGGGCTGATCGGAAACGTGATGAGCAAAGTCCGTCCGAACTTTTGGGCGGGGTTCCGAACCCCGTGGACCCTCGCCAGCGAGGAGGTCTGGACGCAGACCCACCGTCTCGGCGCCAAGCTGATGGTCGGCGCGGGCGTCCTCGGGGCCATCGCGGTCGCCGTCGGCCTCCCGGTCGCCCCCGTCTTCTTCGTGTTGCTCGCCGCGATGCTCTACCCGGTCCTGCACTCACTCATCGTGTACAAGCGACTTCAGGCGGCGGGCAAGCTCTGAACGATCACTTGCCGGGAATGCCCGGTTCCGTCAGACCCGCCGGGTCGAGCACTTTGCGAAGGGTCTCCTCATCGAGGAGGCCCTTTTCGCGCACCACCTCCGGGATCGTCTTCTCCTCTCGCAACGCCGCCTTCACCACGTCCGCCGCCGCCTTGTAGCCGATGTGCGCGTTGAGGGCCGTCGCCAGCGAGGGCGAGGTTTCCGCGTACCGTCGGCACGTTTCCTCGTTGGCGGTGATGCCCCACACGCAGTTCTCGGTGAAGGTCTTGAGCACGTTCGTCAACATCTGTAGCGAGAACTGGGCGCTGAACGCCATCCCCGGCATCATCACGTTCAGCTCCAGCTGGCCCGCCTGAACGCACAGGTCGATCGCGTGGCACTGCCCCAGCACCTGGTACAGAACCATGTTCAGGTTCTCCGCCATCGACGGGTTCACCTTGCCCGGCATGATGCTCGAACCCGGCTGCACCGGAGGAAGCGTGATCTCCGCGAGGCCCGTCAGCGGTCCCGAACACAACAGCCGTAGGTCGTTCGCGACGCGCGTAAGCTCGAGGCACAGAATGCGCATCCCCGCCGCAAGCGCCGACATCGGCAACTGGCTCTGCATCGCCTCCGGCAAGTGCGACGAGTTCCGGAACTCAAGGCCCGTGTACTCCTTGAGCTTCTCGACGACCGCGCGCCGGTATTCGGGATGGGTGTTGAGCCCCGTCCCGGCCGCGCTCCCCCCGATGCCGAGGCTCTCGAGTTCGAAGGTGGCGTGTTCCAGCCATCGCCAACTCTTGCGCATCGAGATGGCGTAGGCCTTGAACTCCTGTCCCAGCCGGATCGGCACCGCGTCCTGCAGGTGGGTCCGGCCCGACTTGAGGACCCCGTCGAACTGCTCCGCCTTCTCGTCGAAGGCGTCCGAAAGCTCGACCACCGCGTCGAACAACTCCTCCAGCATCATGCGGGAGGCCATCCGCATCGCCGTCGGGAACGTGTCGTTCGTGGACTGCCCGTAGTTCACGTGGTCGTTCGGGTTGACCTTCTTGTACTCGCCCTTCTTCCCGCCCAGAATCTCTTCGGCGCGGTTGGCGAGAACCTCGTTCACGTTCATGTTCAGGGACGTGCCCGCCCCCATGTGAAACGCGTCCACCGGGAACTGATCGCGCAACTTGCCCGCCAGAACCTCGTCCGCCGCCTGGACGATCGCCCCGCCCACCCTGGGATCGAGAAGCCCCAACTGGGTGTTGACCTCCGCGCAAGCCTTCTTCAGCAGGACGAACGCCTCGATCATCTTGGGATGCTCGGTCAGGCCGGTGATCTGGAACAGCTTCCGGCTCCGCTCCGCTTGGCTGCCCCAGTACGCGGCGGCCGGCACCTGCACGTCGCCGAGGCTGTCCTTCTCGATTCGGAACTCCATGGTCGCCGCAGTTTACCAACCGTCGGCGGGACCCGCCGAAGGACGTCGTCGGACCGGGTCGAATGCTAACGCGTGTCGGAATCGCCTCGCCCCGCCCAGGGCCCGAGTCCCGCCCCCCTCGACCTGCCCCTCCTGTTCGCGACCCGCGCGCTGCGGATGTTCGCCTACGGCATGCTCGCCGTCGTCCTCGCCCTCTTCCTCGAGCGCGTCGGCCTGAGCCGAACCCAGATCGGACTTCTCTTCGCCCTCACCATGTTCGGCGACCTGATCGTCTCCATGTGGCTGACGACCCGCGCCGACCGCTTTGGCCGTCGCCGAACCTTGGTCGTCGGCGCCATGCTGATGCTCGGGTCTTCGGTCGCCTTCGCCCTCTCCGACGCCTTCTGGCCCCTGCTCGTCGCCGCGACCATCGGCATCCTCAGCCCATCCGGCAACGAGGTCGGTCCGTTTCTGCCCGTCGAGCAGGCCTCGTTCGCCGAGGTCGTTTCCCCCGATCGGCGCATCGGCGTGATCGCCTGGTACAACCTCACCGGCTACCTTGCCACCGCCCTCGGCGCCCTCGTCGGCGGTCTTGGGACCCACCGGCTCCAAGCGCTCGGGTGGAGCGATCTGGCGAGTTTCCGTGCCGTCATCGTCGCGCACGGCACCGTCGGAATCGCCCTCGCGATCGCCTACGCCTGCCTCTCGCCCGCGATCGAGGCCCGGGCCGCAAAGGAGACGCGCCGCCTCTGGCTCGGATTGCACGAGAGCCGGAACACCGTGCTCAGACTCTGCGCCCTCTTCTCGCTGGACGCGTTCGCGGGCGGCTTCGTCATGCAGAGTCTTATTGCCTACTGGTTCCATGTGCGCTGGGGGGCGAACGAAGCCCAACTCGGGGGAATGATGTTCGCGAGCAACCTGTGCGCCGGCGCCTCCGCCCTCCTCGCCGCCCGTATCGCGAAGCGGTTCGGACTGGTGGCCACGATGGTGTTCTCTCACCTTCCCTCCAACGTTCTGCTCGTGCTCGTTCCCTTCATGCCCAACCTCGAGCTCGCTCTTGCCGTCCTCGTCCTCCGGTTCTGCCTGTCCCAGATGGACGTGCCGACGAGGCAGGCCTTCATGATCGCGGTGGTGGCCCCCGACGAGCGCTCCGCCGCGGGCGGCCTGGCCAACGTCGCCCGAAGCGTCGGTACGACTCTGGCCCCCCTCTTCACCGGCCTCGCCTTCGCCGTCCCCTCCCTTGGTCTGCCGTTCGTGATCGGGGGTGGACTCAAGATCGTCTACGACCTGGCCCTCTGGCGCTCGTGCCGATCCGTCACCTTCCCGGAGCAAAGCTGAACGCGAGACCGAAAGGGTATGGTCGCTCGGGAACCGGGGATGCCGCCCCTTCCGTCAACGTAGAGTAAGCAACCCTATGACCGACTCGACCAAGAGCGTCCTTGCCGCCGGAGCCGTCGTCGGCGCGTCCCTCGCCTTTCTCGGCGGAATGGTCGTGCGCGATGGGGCCGATCTGGGCGCCGCCCGGGTCGCGTCCAACGGTCCCGCCGCCCTCACCGTGTCCCCGGACCTCTTGGCCTCGCGCACCGGTGAGGTGGACGCCCGCGACTCCCGCTACCTGGCCCAAATCATCGAAGTCCTCGACCGAACCTACGTCGAGCCGATCAAGGGCGAGGACCAACTAGGGCCGGGCGCGGTGCGCGGCATGGTCGCCAGCCTGGGCGACCTCGATTCGCTCTTCTTCGAACCGGGAGAGTTCGCCGCATACCAAGCGAGGGCGCGCGGCCAGTACGAGGGAATCGGGGCGGACTTCCGCTTCGTCCTCGACGGACCCGTGCCCAAAGATGGCGCCCCCGAAATCCAAACCGAGGCCGACGCCGCCGACGATCGCGGTCGACCGTTGCCGATTCCCAAGCTGACGGTGGCCGCCGTGGCCCCCGGCGGACCCGCCGCCAAAGCGGGCATGCTCCCCGGTGACACGATCGCCGAACTCGACGGGAAGTGGGTGGTCAACGCCGCCGACATCGAGTCGGTCCGCAAGCTACAGGAGGCCGCGCGCGACCCCAAGCTTTCCGCCGGAGCCAAGGCGGACGCCCAACGCGCTTTCCTTCAGGAGCGCAAGCGCATCGTCGATCGCATGAAGCACGGCATGTTGCCCACCAAGGCGATGACCGCCCTGGTCACCGGCAAAGACGGCCAAACCGCCGTGACGTGGCTGCGCGGGGCGAAGCGGATGTCCGCCGCCATCGAGAAGTCGTCCTTCTCGCTCCCCGAGATCGAGCGCACCGGCGAGGGCGTTCGTTTCCGATTTGTTACGGGAATCGGCCGAAAGCTGCAACAAGAAATCGGGGATCTGGACGCGGTCGTTCTCGACCTTCGCGGGGTGGCCGTCGGTGACTTCGGCGCGATGCAGGAAGCCCTCGCCGCCGTCGGCCCCTCCGGCGACTACGGCGAGATCGTCACCGAACGCGAGGCCGAGAGCGCCCACCGGCCCATCCCCATTCGGGTCGCCGACGGCCGAACGTCGCCGCTCCGCGTCACGATTCTGGTGGACGAGGGCACCCAGGGCGTCGCCGCCATCTTCGCCAAGGCCCTCGTCGCCTCGGGCGTGGCCAAACTGGACGGCACGTTGACGAGCCAGCGCCTGAAGGTCGTCGAAGCGGTTCCCCTGCCCGACGGGAGCGGCTACACCCTCACCCGTGGACTCTTCCAGCCGAACACCCAGGCGGTGGCGATTCGATGAAGTTCCTTCTTCGAACCTTGGCCATTGCCATTGGTCTCGCCGCCTTCTTCGCCCTCGGCTTCGCCCTGAGGGACATCCAGAACGGACGGCCCGTTTCCCGCCGAGCTCTGGATTCCCTGTTCGGCCGGCCCGCGCCGCGCCCCACCGTCGCGCCCACCCGGGTGTTCGCCGATGCGTTGAACAAAATCCAGGCGGACTATTACAAACCGGTTGAAACCGAGAAACTGCGTTACGCCGGTGTGGCGGGCCTGGTGGCTTCCCTGGGGGACCCGCACACGATGTTCATGGAGCCCAAGATGGCTCAGGAGTTCGCTCTCGAGACCACCGGCAACTTCGTCGGCGTCGGCGCGCGTCTCTCCCCCGACCCGCTGGGAGCAAAGGCGGTCGTCGTGTTCGAGGACGGACCGGCCTACGCTTCCGGACTCCGACCCGGCGACATCATCACCGCCGTGGACGGCAAGACCGTCGTCGGGTCCTCGACCGACGAGATCGTGAAGCGTATCCGGGGCGAAGAGGGCACCCCCGTCCGCCTCACCGTCGTGCGGGCGTCCAGCGCCGCCAACCTCGAGATCCGCATCGTCCGCCGCCCGATCACCGTCCCCAGCGTCGAGTCGCGCGTCCTTGAGGGAACCCGCGTCGGCTACATCGCCGTCACCTCCTTCTCCGAACCGACCGTTCAGCAGTTCACCGCCGCCCTCGACCGCTTGGACCTCGCCGCCGTCGAGGGCCTCGTGATCGACCTGCGCGGCAACCCCGGGGGCCTCCTCAACACCGCCTCCGACATGCTCTCCGAGTTCGTCGCGGGCAAGACCGTCGTAACGATGAAGATGCGCGAGGGCAACCAAGAGGTCGAGAAGACCCGGACCGGCCGTCTGCGAAAGAAGGCGTACCCGCTCGCCCTCCTTCTCGACGAGTCCTCTGCCAGCGCCGCCGAGATTTTCGCCGGCGTCCTGCGCGATTACGGTCTGGCAACGCTCGTCGGGACCCACAGCTATGGCAAGGCGTCCGTCCAGAACGTGTTCCCGTTACGCGATGAGTCCAGCCTTAAGGTCACCATCGCGCGCTACTACCTCCCCAAGGGCGAAGACATCGGACGCAAGGTGGACCCCGACGGCCAGTACCTGAGCGGCGGCCTCAAGCCCGACTTCGAGGTCGAACTCGACATGGAGAAGAGCCCCATCCTCGGCGATCTCAAGTCGGACAACCAACTCCAAAAAGCGGTCGAGGTCGTTCAGAAGCGGACCCAAGCCTAGCCAGGGTCTACACTGAGGGGCGTGCCGGAAGCCTTTGAGTCCCGCCTCCACGAACTGGTCGAACAGCGCCGCGCCCTGATCGAGCGCCTCCTTGCCGCTCCCAGCGGGCTGGACTGGTGTCGGGCGCACACCGAGATCGCCGACGCCGGCATGCGCCTCGTCGCCGAGGAGGTCGAGCGCCGCCACCCGACGATGCCGCCCTACTGCGTCGTCGCGACCGGCGGATACGGCAGGAACGAGCTCGCCCCCTACTCGGACGTCGACATCGCCATCGTGCCCCTTGACGAGTCCCACCCGGACTTTGACGCGGGGGTTCGCACCATGTACCGCCTCCTCGTCCAGGCCTTCCAGACCGCGCTCGGCATCGAGGTCGGCTACGCCTACCGTCTTGTCGGTGACGTGCCGGGCCTTGACCCCCGCTCGCGAACCGGCCTCCTCGACGCGCGCTTCGTCGCCGGGCACCGCGAGCCCTACGAACTCCTGATGGAAGCCTTCTGGGACTCCCTGCCGGTGGGCGAGTTCGTCCTTGAGAAGATCCTCGAGCGTCGTCGGATGTTCGAAAAGCACCACGACACCCCCCTCGTCGTCGAGCCTCACCTCAAAGAGGGTGCGGGCGGCCTTCGCTGCTGGCACTGCTCGAACTGGCTGGACATGGCGGTCGGCGGTCGGCCCTCCCGCCCGACGCGAGGATACGACCGGGTTCTCAAGGAGCGCAATCTTCTCCACGCGGTAGCGGGCAAGAAGCTCGATCTGCTGACCCGCACTCGCCAGGCCGAACTCGCCGACCTCCTTCTCCGCGATCCCTTCGACGCCCTCGCCGAGGTCGTGCTCGCCACCCGCGAGCTCCATCTGGAGTACCAGGCCGCCCTCGAACGTCTCCACGAAACCCGGTTCCCCCTTGCCGAGGGCGTCGTCGCCTCCCGGGGCGAGGTCCGGTTCTTCGGCGCCACCGGGCTGAGCCGGGCCGCCGTCGGCATCGGGGTCGCCACCAAGCTAGGATTGCGCGTCCTCAGCCTCGAAGCTCCGCCGATGACCGGGGTGGACGGCTCCGAGGCCGTGTACGCCCTGACCGCCGGCGAACCGGTGCTCCGGAACCTCGATCGTTGCGGCATCCTCACCATGCTCCTGCCCGAGCTGACCCGGTGCCGGGCCCTCATCCCGCGCGACACGATGCACACCTACACCGTGTTCGAGCACACCCTGCGCCTCGTCCGGCTGCTCGATGGGCTGACCCCCGGGACGTTCCTCGGCAACGTCAAGGAGGGGGTCCAGAACGACGCCGCCCTCTACCTGGCCGCCCTCCTCCACGATGTCGGTAAGTTCGACCCCGGCGCCGTTCACGAGGAGTTCGGCGCCGAGATCGCGCGGGCGGTGTGCCAACGCTGGGACCTTGGCGAGGAACTGACCGAGAACGTCGTCTGGCTGGTGCGCCACCACCTCGAGATGACGAAGGTCGTCCGGATTCGCGACGTGATGAACCCGTTCACCGCCAAGGAGTTCGCCGAGATCGTCGGCACCCAGGAGCGACTCGACGCCCTCACCCTCCTCACTTGGGCCGACATCCGCGCCGTCTCCGAAGAGGCCTGGAGTCCGGTCCTTGAGACCTTTCTACGCGAGCTCTACGATCGGACGACCGCCCTCCTGCAAGAGGAAGCCCCCATCGAACCCAGCGCCGACCCCTTCCGCCGACGCCTGATGCGCGACCTCAAGCGCCAAGAGGTTCCCGAGGAGGACGTCCAACGCTTCCTCGATGCAATGCCGCCCATCTACCTCATGTCCGTCCCCATCGAAACCGTCAAAGTCCACTTCGGGATGACCAAGAAGGCCACCGAAGGCGAGTCGACGGTGGACCTCTCGACCCACGCCCAACTCGCCGGCAACGAGCTGACCGTGTGCACCCCGGACCGGCGCGGGCTGTTAAGCGAAATCCTCGGCACCGTCTACGCCTACGACCTTCGCGTCCACTCCATCCGGGCCGGCACCACCAAGTCCAGCCCGCCGGTGGCGATCGACACCTTCCACATCAGCTTCAACGACCGGCCGGTGCCCGACGCCACCGCGCGTCACTTCGTGCAGACCCTTCGGCAAGTCCTTTCCGGCGGCACCACCGTCGAGGAGGCCCTCCGGAAGCACGGCAAGGACCCCGACCGTGCCCAACGGCTCTATTCCTACCGCTACACCGAGGGCGATCCCGGCGTCCTCGAACTTCAGACCCCTCGCGGTCGGGGCATGGCGTACCGGTTCTCCCGACTGATCACGCAATCGGGCTGGGACATCGTCGCCGCCCGGGTCGGCCAGTGGGCCGGGCGCGGCGCCGCCGCCTTCTACATCGTGCGTTCCGACGGAAGTCCTGTCCCCCGAACGGAGGTCGAGGTGGTCTTCCGGGGACGGGTATAGTTTCGTTCGCTCCATGAAGGTCGTGATCTTTGGTTGCGGGCGCACCGGATCGACGCTCGCGTTAGAACTCGCGCGACTCGGTCACCAGATCACCGTCATCGAACAGAACCCCAACGCGCTCGTCCGGCTCGGTGAAAACCACGGATGCGAGGTCGTCATCGGCAGCGGACTGGAAGACCACGTCCTCGAGTCCGCCGGGATTCGCGAAGCCGACGTGTTTTTCGCCGCCACCCGCGGCGATAACTCCAATCTCATGGCGGGCCAGGTCGTCAAGCTCAAGTACAACGTCCCGAAAATCTGCATCAAGTGCGCCGACCCGCTGCGCGCCGAGGCCTACCGCAAAATGGGCTACCTGTGCGTCACCCCGAGCCTCCTCACGGCGGGTCTCATGCGCGACTGGCTGCTCGGCACCCCCTACGAGACGATCGACGTCTACAACGTGCTGCTCGACAGCCTTAAGGTGTAACCGATGTACATGATCCTCGTCGGTGGTGGCAACGTCGGCGTCCAGTTGGCGCGCCGACTCCTCATGGTCGGCAACGAGGTCCTGCTCCTGGAAAAGGACGTCCCCAACGCCGGACGGCTCGCCCGCCTCCTCGGTGAGGAAAACGTCATGCTGGGCGACGGGTGCGAGATGCTCGTGCAACGCCGCGCCGGATTCGGGCGCGCCGACGTCGTGATCGCCGTCACCGGCGAGGACGAGGACAACCTCGTTGTCTGCCAAATGGCCAAGTACGTGTGGCACGTCGACCGCGTCCTCGCCCGCGTCAACGACCCCGACCACGAAAAGCTCTTCCTGCAGGTCGGGATCGACAACACCGTCAGCGCGACCGGCATCATCTACAGTCTCCTCGAGCAGCAGGTCATGCCCGACAGTCTGCTCCCCGTCGGCGCCTTGGCCCGGGGGAACGTCGAAGTGGTCGAGACGAAACTGACCGCCCGGTCCCCGGTAGTGGGCAAGCGGGTCCGCGACCTCCCCATGCCCGGCCAGACGAACATCGTCTGGCTCCTTCGCCATGAGCACGGCCAAATGGTCGAGGGCGACACGATCCTCGAAGCGGGCGATACCGTGGTGGCCCTCGTCCCCCGCGACGGCGCCGAACAACTCCGGACCCTCTTCGGGAACCGCTAAGGACCCGTCACCGGGTAACCCGCTTCCCGGTAGGCCGTGATCCCTCCCGCCAGGTTGCGGACGTCCCGAAAACCCGCGTTCAGCAACAGGCTGCACCCGACCGCCGACCGACCACCGGAGTGACACTGCACCACCACCGGCCGCTCCCGATCCAGGTCGTCGAGGTTCTTCCCGAGCGTCCCCAGGAAGCGATGTTGTGCGAACGGCAGCCGACCGTCGTCCCACTCCGTCTGGCCCCGCACGTCGATCACCTGCACCCGATCCGCCTCGGCCATCAGGTCGTGACAGTCGATCTGCGTAACCACGCGGAGGGGCCGACCGGTCTCCTCGGCCCACGCCCGAACCGCCGTCGGCGCGAACCATCCCGCGACCTCGTCCAAACCGATCATCGCCAGGGCGTTCGTCGCCTCGTGCGCCTCCGCCTCTCCCATCGCGATCAGATAGAACGGGGTGTCGTACGGGACGAACCAACCCGCCCAGTTCGTGAAGCCCTTGCCCAAGGGGATGCTCAGCGTCCCCGGAACGTGGCCCGCCGCGAACTCGGCGGAAGGACGCGCGTCCACCACGATCGCGCCCTGTTCCACCAGTTCCGTCAGCCGATGCGCCCCGAGATGGCTCGGTGCCGGACGGTCGGACCGGAGGGCCGGGCCGACTTTGTTCCGCACCTTCATCTGCGCGAAATACCTCGGCGGCTCCGGCTGCCCCGCCAGCACCTCGTTCACGAAGACTTGCTCGTCCTCGATCCGCAACGCCCAGTTGACCCGCTTCTCGTACCCCAGCGTCGAAACGGGCACGCCGCCGAGGGCCTTCCCGCAAGCCGAACCCGCCCCGTGGGCCGGCCAAATCAGCAATCCGTCAGGCAGGGACTTGAACTTTTCCAGAGATCGGAACAGCCGCCGGGCGCCCGCTTCCATTGTCCCTTCGTAACCCGCCGCCCGCTCCAGCAGGTCCGGACGGCCCACATCCCCCACGAACACGAAGTCGCCCGTGAACGCGCTCTGCACCGTCTCGCCCGCCGGCGTGTCGGTCACCAGGAACGCGATGTGCTCGGGCGTGTGCCCCGGCGTATGGACCACCTCGAACTTCAGGTTCCCGATCATGAACGCGTCGCCGTCGTGGACGAGTCGGACGTTTTCCCCGAAGCCGTACTTCCACTCCGCGTCTCCCTCGTCGGATAGGTACAGAGTCGCGCCCGTTAACTTTGCCAATTCGCGACTTCCGGAGAGGAAGTCGGCGTGGATGTGCGTCTCCGTCACCGCGACGATGCGCACGCCCTCCTCTTCCGCCGCCTCCAGATAGGTGTCGAAGCCCCGGTTCGGGTCGATCACGATCGCCTCTCCGGTCGCCGCGCACGCGACCAGGTAGCTCGCCTGGGCCAGTCGAGTTTCGTAGAACCGCTTGAGAATCATCGGGGGACTCCGTCTGCCGGACCGTAAGGTTACCGCGAGGCCTCGGCGGTCGGCGAACAGGACACTCCCTTGTTCCAAGGCATCAGGGCGAAAAGCGCCGTCATCGGGCAGCTGTCGGTGAGCGAGGCGAACACCAGCCCGCCGCCCATCGCCATCGCCAGGTACGCCCAGCCCGGGGCGACCGTCAGGCTCAGGATCGTCCCCGTCAGCACCATCGCCCCCACCATCAGGCGAACCTGACGCTCCAAGGACCACCGGGTGCGCATCGTCGCCACCACCGGCAACCCGGCGTTCATCCAGGCCGAGGTGCCGCCCTCCAAAACGATCAAGTCCGGATGGCGGTCGGCCAGGAACGAGCAGGTCATCGAGGCGCGCGTTCCGCTCTGGCACACCAGCACGACCGGGACGCGACGGTTGAGGTCGTCCAGCCGGCTTTCCGCCTCCTGCATCGGCATGTTGGCCGCGCCGGGAATATGGCCCGCGGCGAACTCGCTCGGGCTGCGCACGTCGATCATTTGAAGGTTTTCGTGGCGCTCCAGACGGTCCTTCAGTTCGGGGACGGTGATGGTCTTCATAGCGTCGGACGCCGGACCGGTCCGGCGCCAACGATAGGAGGCGACCGGCCACGCCGAGGATTCGCCCGAAGTCAGCGGGCGGTGCGCGTGAAGGTGTAGCGGTACTGCAGCGGCGGCGTCACCTGCCACGTGAGGATGCCCGTCAACTTGCCGTCGGCGTCGAAGGCCATCCGGCCCGTCAGACCCGCCGCCCCGCTGCCGTCGCTCGGTGTGCTCACCGTGACGAGGTCGCCACCCTCGCTGATCTTGCCCGCCACCGCGAAGGTGGTGCCCCGACCCGGGTCCAGATCGGTGCCTTCGACCTGCCCGTCCCAACGCACCGTCCAGTTCGAGGTTCCCGCGTCGGTCGGATCGCCGACCTGAACCCACGTCCCCGAATAGACCCCGGCAAAGCGGAACGCCTTGCCCGATTCGCCGGCGCATCCGGTCAGGCAGAGAGCGGACACTACGAGGAGCGGCAGGAAAGCGATCGAACGCATCCCGACATTCTGCCCGTCAGGCCCCGCCCCGCGTCAAGACGCGCAACTTGAGCGAAGGTAGTCGCACCAAACGTCCAGCCCCTCGCCCGTCTTCGCCGACGTCTCGAAAATGCGGGCTTGCGGCGCGACCGCCGAGATGTTCGCGAGCGCCGTCTCCCGGTCGAACTCCACCGCCGCCGCCAGATCGCACTTCGTCACCACCGCCGCCTGCGAGGACTTGAACAACGTCGGGTACTTGAGCGGCTTATCCTCGCCCTCCGTCACCGAAAGGAAGGTGACCCGCAGGCTTTCTCCCAGGTCGTGACTCGACGGGCAGACCAGGTTTCCCACGTTCTCGATGATGAGCAGGCGCATTCCCTCCAAGCCCAGGCTCTCCGTCGCCACCCGCACCATGTTCGCCTCCAGGTGGCAGTAGCCGTCCGTGTTCACTTGGACCACCGGCGCGCCCTTACCCGAAAGCCTCCGGGCGTCATGATCGGTGGCAAGGTCGCCCACGATCACCCCCGTCGGAATCTCGCCCGCAATCCGTTCGAGGGTCCGCGCCAAGAGCTCCGTCTTGCCCGAACCGGGCGAGGACACCACGTTGACGACGAAAATCCCCCGCGCCCGGAACTCCTCCCGCAAACGGTCCGCCAAGCCCTGGTTCTTCTCCAACACCGCCCGTCCGATGTCCACGACCCTGCGTTCCGGTGCGTCCATGCCTTCCATGATAGCTCCCGAGCGGGTCACGCCTTCGGACGACGGTTCGTTCGCGACTTGGCCGCCATCAGCTCGTAGGCTTCCGCGATCAGGTCGTCAACCGTGTCCCAGGGCAGCCCCCGGTCCAGGCGCCGCCCGATCCACCCGCTCGGCCCTACGTAAGGGGGGCGGAAGTAGACTGCCGGGTCTTCCTGAATCAGCGCTTCCTGCACCCCCGGCGCGGCGGGCAACCAAAGCGCGAGCCGCCCGTCCCCGTGATGGTCGTCGAGAAACGCCGCGAACTGCCGTCCTTTCTCGATGAAGAAGCACGGGCTTCCGTGGCTCAGCTTCTCGTAAGCGCGTTCGTGGGCGAGACAGCTCGCCCGCGCTTTGGCCAGCGCTTCGCTCGGGTCCATCCCGTCATTGTGCCCAACCGTCTGCGACCTTCAGCGCGGGAAGCCCCCGTCCAAGCCAAGTATTCCCCCCAAGCCGACGCTCGTGTACGTATGGGGCGCATCTTCGAAGACGACCGCCAGTTCGCCGCCCTGCAGGACGAGCCCGAGATCCTCTCGGATTGCGATCCCAAGACCCCACAACCGTTCTTCTGCGTATTGGCGCATCGTCGGTGACACCGCCGACAGGGGCGCCTTCCCGTCCAAGAAGCCCTGTAGTGCGCCATATTCGTTCAAGATGCGATACGACTCTGCCCGCATCGCCACCACGTAAGCTTGGCGCTGCGATTCCGTCCGCTCCGCCACCGCCTTCCACAGGCTCTGCGCCCATCGGACACGCATCTGGTCGTTCTGAGGGTTGCCGAACGCCAGGATCGTCCGATCCACATTGTGCCGTTCGGGGCGCACACGCGGGCGATAGTTCGCGTTGGGAACGGTGGAAGCATCGCGGCGCGGCGAATAGCCCGGGCTCAGTGGGTGCATTGCCGGCGAACGCCACGAAGGCACAAGCGTCCTGATGTCGGGTGGCGGGTTCAGCCTGCCGGTCACCTTAGGGTTCTCGACACCGATGTTGGGATAGGGCTCGAGCGAGAAGAACAGCGGACGGCTGTCGCTCTCGCGGCCCGCCCGCTTCCGGAGTAACGGCTCAAGCCGACGACGCAGGTCTGACGGCAGGTCTTCAACCTGAATCGCTTTGTTGGGGTCGAACCCCTTCAGTAGCGCCATCAGGTCCTGCGCCAATACATACTGGCTGTTCTCGAGAAAGTCCTCGTGGACCAATCGGTAAGGGTACTGGCCGTCTAGAACTTCGTACCCGCGTTCGCTTGCGGCCGCCCGCAAGGCTTCGGGCGTTTCGCATTTCAGTAGAGCGCGAACCGAATTCGCGTCCGACTCCGGCGCAAGGATCGCCACTGGGAGGTGCGAAGCGTCTTGCCTGGAGCCGAGCAACAAGAGGCTCCATCCGAGGAGGAAGACCGGGTTCACGATCCGCCGCCTCCTTCACCCGGATCCTCCTGAGGCGGTCGTGCCGTCCACTTCTCGTCCGTCTTCCAGCGGTCGTCGTACATCCGTTTGACTCGCGCCGCGGGCGACGTCCGGGCCATCGTCTTGTAGAGACCGACCGTCTCCGAATAGTAGATCTTGTGATCGAACGTCCAACCCTCCGGAAGGAAGAGGGACTGTCCCGTCTCCGCCTTCGGCCCGTGATAGGCGTAGGCGGATCGGTCATCCTGAAGCGGAGTGTACGGCGTGGACCAGGTCGGCTCCGGCGACTCGATCGGGTCGCTTCCCCCGAGGATCGTTTGACGAACCCATTTGCCAAATTTCTTGCTCGTCAAGGACCCCGTATAGGGTTCGATCGTGTACCCTTGAGGACCCACCGACGAAACGCCGTACACCGTCGCCTCGCCCGAGGTCACGATCATGTCGCTGTTCTGGGACTCCACCGTCCAATCGTCGAGCGCGACCGGCAGAGAACGTCCGACGAGAGGCGCCTCCCTACCGTACGTCCCGTTCACGAAGCCAGAAGTTAGAGGGGGGGGGCGAGAGCCAAGGCCGCGACCAAAAGCGTGTTGCACATTGGATGAGTTTCTCCTCAATAGGGCGGAACCCTTGGAAGCCACTATAGCAGGGGCTTCCACCTTTGTCAAGAGCATTCTCTCCCTGCGCCGTCGCGGGGTCCGCGACGTGTCACGCCGACCCTGAGCGAACCGACGGTAAGCTGGGAGCGCTCATGATCCTCGCGCTTCTGGCGACGGTGTGGGAGGTCGGATTCCGACACGACGCTTCGGACTTTCGCGCGGTGCTGGACCCTGCCGCCGCCCGCCCCCTCCAGGTCTGGCGGGGTGGGGTCTTGATCGCCGACGAGGCCAAACGTGCCTGGAGACCCTGGCGTCTCGAAGTCGCAGATGTGGACGGCGACGGCCGGCAAGACCTCGCGATCGGCGTCGAAAAGCCCACCCGTAACCTCCCTTTCGACCACCGAACGCTCTTCGTTTACGCGTTCGACGGCGAACGCATCGCCAAGAAGTGGCTCGGCTCTTCGATGGGCCGACCGCTCGTCGACTACGTCTTCGGCCCCGCCCTCGCCGCCAACACGCAGTCCCTCTTCACCCTTGAGACCGACCTTGACGGCAAGGTCGTCCTCAGCCGCTACCTTTGGTCCGGGTTCGGATTCCGTAAACTCGCCGAGCACGGCCGCTGGTCCGCCGCGTCCGATCTCCGGGTCCGGAACGAACGGGTTACCCTCGACGCCGACGGCCGAACCCTCGATCTCCCCCTCCGGAGTTCCCCATGAATCTCGTCGTCTGCGCCTCGCTCCTTCTCTCCGGGATTGGTTCGATCCAGACCCCCGCCAACCGGCCGTACACCGTCTCTCCTTCCCTGCGCGAAGTGTCGAACCTGGCCGCCTTCCGCAAGGCCCTGCCCCTGCAGCCCGCCCACCTGGCCGCCCTGAGCCGCAACCTCTTTCTGACCTGCCCCTCGGACGACACCGCACTCTACTGGGTCTATGGGCGCAACGACTACGCAGAGGTGCCGTCCCTCGTCACCTCCGACAACGTGCTCCAAATCGGCCACGTGTTCTTTGAGTCCACCCTCCGCCGAATCGAGGAACACGATCTTTCGAACGACGTGGCCGCGATGACGCGCGCCATGCTCGGCCAGGCCAACCGGCGCCTCGCAAGCGTCGGCAAGGGCCCCCTCGCGACCGCCGCCCTCAGGAACGTCGCCTACTTCGGCGTCGCCGCCCGGTTGCTCGGCCTGAACGACGCGATCGCCCCTGCCGCGGCGGACATGGTCCGCAAGGAACTGCAACGGATCGATGCGCACCAGGACTTCGCGCTAAGCGCCGTCCTCCCCTACGACCTCGACTACTCCCAGTTCATCGTGCGAGGGCACTACACCAAGACCCCCAAACTCGGCCGCTATTTCCGGGCGATGATGTGGTACGGCCTCGTCCCCTTCCCCGTCGAGCGAACCGCCGACCGAGGCAACGAACTTCTCGTCGAACAGATCCGACAGTCCCTCCTGATCTGCCGCGATCTCGCCGACTCCGGCGCGGACGTGCGCTGGCGCCGCGTCTACGGCCTGACCTCCCTCTACGCCGGCAAGGCCAACCAGGCCACCCCCGCCGCTTGGCTGACCGTCTCCGAATCCGTCTTTGGCAAGCGCGCCCCCATCGCCTCCTACGAGGACGAAACCCTCGTCCGTCGATTCGCCGACCTCGCCAAGCGGACCTTCAAACCGGCGATCGTCTCCCAAAGGCAGCGTGGCGCGCGCGCGGGCGCCGTCCAGTTCCGCTTCATGGGCCAGCGCGCCATTCCCGATTCGGTCGTGTTCCAGAACGTCACCGACCCCGACATGCGGCCGATGCCGACCGGGCTCGACGTGATGGCGACGCTGGGTTCCGCCCGAGCCACCGCCATCCTCGATGCCAACCCCGCCCGTTACAACCCGAAGGCATGGAGCGAGTACCCGACCCGGCGTCGAGAACAAATCGCCCGCCTCGCCTCGCTCAACGAAGCCTCCTGGCGCCAAGACCTCTACTGGTCCTGGCTCGACTGCCTCCGCAAGAACCTGGCTCCCGTCCCTGCCGGTTACCCGAGCTTCATGCGCACCGAAGCTTGGAACGACCACGCCCTCAACGCCTCCCTCGCCTCGTGGGCCGCCCTCCGGCACGATACGATCCTCTACGGCGAGCAGACCGTGTCCGAAATGGGCGGCGACGACGAGGAGACCTCGCGGCTAAAGGGTTACGTCGAACCCAATCTCCCCGTCTACCGCCGGGAACGTGCCCTCATCGTTCAGCTTCGCGACGCCCTTGCCTCGGCGGGCTACCTGAAGGGCGACATCGGGACGCGCTCCACAAAACAACTGGACGCCTTCGTCGCCTTCCTCGACTTCCTCATCTCCGTCAGCGAGCGTGAACTGGCAAACCGTCGCCTGAAGGCGGCGGAGCATCTGCGCATCCGCCGGATCGAGGGCGAGATCGAGTCGCTTCACAACACGATCCAGCAGATCGCGACCGGGTACCAAATCCTCACCGAGGACGATCTCGACATCGCTCTCGTCGCCGACGTCCACACCGCGAACGGCGCCGCCCTCACCGTCGGCCAAGGCCGTGCCGATCACCTGATCGCCATCGTGCCGATCGAGGGTCAACTCGTGCTCGCCCGTGGGAGCGCCCTCTCGTTCTACGAGTTCTACCAACCCATCTCGGATCGCTTGACCGACGAGGCCTGGAAAAAGCGCCTCGCGGAGGGGAAGGCGCCCGCCCGCCCCCATTGGGTCGCCTCGTTCCACGTCCCGGTTCCCCTCAAAGGCCGCGACGAATGATCGTCGCCGCCCTCCTAGCCGGGGCGATCGGCGTCACGACCGTAGACTTGGCGGCGGTCGGCGACATCATGCTCGGCCGCTACGTCGCCCGCCGAATCGCCCGGGAAGGGGCACACGCCCTGTTCGACGCCGCGCGCCCCGCCCTTGACGCCGATCTCACCTTCGGCAACCTCGAATGCGTCCTCGGCGACGCCCCCTTCGCCCGGCCCAAGCGCTTCCTCCTGCGGGGCGACCCCGCCTCGGCGTCCGCCCTCGCCAAAGCCGGTTTCGACGTCCTCTCCGTCGCCAACAACCACGCCGTCGACGCGGGAGAGCCGGGTCTGCGCCAAACCCTGAGGGCCCTTGAGGATGACGGCGTGAATCCCGTCGGCCATCGCGCCGAACCGACCGTCGTCGTGAGGAAGGGACTGCGAGTCGCCTTTCTCGCCATCACCGACTTCCCGGTCGACCCGCCCGGCCTTGTTCGCCAGACCGACGAATCCACCCTCGCAGGCGACATCGCCGACGCCCGCCGCCGGGCCGACGTCGTCGTGGTCTCCTGGCACTGGGGCACCGAGGGAAGTCACCTTCCCTCCGACCGCCAACGTCGCCTCGCCCGCCTCGCCGCCGACGCCGGCGCGGACCTCGTGCTCGGTCACCATCCTCACGTCCTCCAGCCGATCGAATGGCTGCCCGCCAAGGACGGACGCCGCTGCCTCGTGGCCTACTCCCTCGGAAACTTCGTCTTCGACGCGACCAGACCCGCCGAACGACAGACCCTCGTCCTCCGCGCGACCCTCGCGAAGAACGGCGTCCAAAGCTACGCGACGGTCCCCTTCCGCATTCGCCAAGGCCGACCCCTTCCCCTCACCGCGCCATCCGCTCGACCGCGTCCACGAAAGCCTCCAATGCCACCGGGTTCTGGAGGAAGAACAGCGAGGGTTCGATGAGTTCCAACTCCGAGATTCGCCACTTCCCCGTGTCGTCCGCCATCAGGTCCACCCGCGCGTAGAGCAACCCTGCGTACGGAGCCAACGCTCGAAGCGCCAGGTCTTCCCACTCGCCCGCGACCGGGTGTGGCCCCTCCACCCGCTCCTCCTGTCCGTCGAACCGCGGGCGCTTGTGGACGCGGTGCGTCGCCCGCCCCTCGATCACGACGATGGACTGCTCGCCCACCGTGTCCACCGAGTCGTAGTACGGCTGGACCATGAACGTCCTCCCCGGGTCCATCGTCGCCAACCACCGCCGCGCCTCCTCGACCTGGGACGGATCGAAGAAGCGCGTGTCCATAGAGCCCGCCCCGATCGAGGGCTTCACGACGAACCGCCGCTCGAGCAAGTCCCCCGCCGACGCCAGATCGTCCGGCGAAACCCACCGACTCGTGACGACCGGCAGTCCGCGCCCCTCTAGCTCGGCCAGATACCGCTTGTCCAGGTTCCCCAGCACCACCTCCGCCGGGTTCAGCAGCCGCGTGAGCGCCGCCGTCCGCCGCACCCACGCCGCGAACTCCCTTGCCCGCCCGGGATAGTCCCAAGTCGAGCGAATCGCGACGACGTCGAAGGCCTCTGGGTGCGCCGTCGGGTCGTCCCAGGCCAACAGCTCGACGTGGTGGCCCCTTCGCCGGAACGCCTCGAGCGTGATCGCCTCGTCCGGGTCCGGTTCCGGCAACACGAGACACGTGGCGAGGGCGACCTTCACGGGCGAAGAGGCTACCCGCCCACGATCGACAGCAATCGAAGCCGGGAGACCCATGCCGATTCGCGTCCGCGTCGGCAGGTGGTAACGTGAGGGCAGGAGGTGCCGCATGGCATCGGTCGCGAGCCCTTCGTTCGTTCCGCTTCCCGTCGTCCGGGACGGCGGACGCGCCTACCTACAAGGCCTGCAAGGCTGGTTGCTCTCCGAGATGGGAAACTCGATGGTGGCCGCCGCTTCGGTCGCCTGCCGCGCGGTCGGCTTCCCGACCGACTACCAAGACCTCCTCGGCTACTCGGGCCAAGCGTTCCGTATCCAGGTCCACGACCAACTCTGTCCCAGTTCGCCCCACAGCAACGTCGGCTACCAGACCGCGCCTCTTCTTCGGGAGGTCCTTCCCGTCGCCCTCGATGGACATCCCGTGCGCCCGGAATCGCTCGCCGATACAAGGGCCCGCGTCAAGGAGGCGATCGAGCAGGGTCGTCCCGCCCTCTGGCACCACTTCGAGTCCGGGCTGGTCGTCGGCTACGAAAACGGGGGCGAGTCCTGGATCCGCGTCCACCCCTACACCTGGTCCGTCGAGCCTTTCGTCAACGACGCCGAGTCCCCCTTCGATGTCGAGGTCGTTCGGCCCCGCGTCGTACCCGTCCACAAGCGGGCCGCCTTCCTCCGTTCCCTCGAGTCCGCCGTCGCCATGTGGGATTCGGCGCCCGTCGGCCACTATCTCCTTGGTCGCGCCGCTTGGGAGTTCCTCGTTCAATGGGTGGACGACCACAGCCTCGACGGCGACCGGCACGGTTGCTTCTGGATCGTCGACCAACTGATGGAGGGCCGTGCCGCCGCCGAGGCCTTCCTGCGCCGCCGACGAGACTGGTTCCCCGCCCGTCGCCGCGCGATCGATGGGGCGATCGAAGCCCTCGGCCAGTTCAGCGCCGTCGTCCATCCCGGGGGCGCGTGCGCAGTCTCCCTCGTCGCCCCCGCCTGGGCCGAGAAGGACGGTCACACCTTTGGCCCGTCCGGTCGCGACCGTCTTTTGCACACCCTCTGCGCCGCAAGGCAACACGATGCGCGAGCCATGGAGGCCCTCCGGGAAGCAACCGTCCTCTAACCCGTTCCTAGGACGCCGTCAGGATGTCCATCGCCTGGGACATCGCGCCCCGAACTCGAGCCCATTCCCCCTCCGCGTCGTGCAGGTCGACCACCGACCAAGCCGCGATGCGCCACGGATCGAGGCCAAGTTCGCGCGCGAACCGCCGGACCCGCCGCAAGCACGCCTCCCGTAGCGCCTCACCCGTCTCGAACGCCTCCGTGCGGTTGCGAAGGAACGCCGCCGCCTCGTAGTGCGAGTCGCCCCACAACCCCTTCGGATCGATCGCCACCCAAGCCGACCCCGACCTTAGCACGTTGAACGGGTGCAGGT
The DNA here is from genome assembly GCA_026129685.1 of Fimbriimonadaceae bacterium. Classification (GTDB taxonomy): domain Bacteria; phylum Armatimonadota; class Fimbriimonadia; order Fimbriimonadales; family Fimbriimonadaceae; genus UBA2387. Next base: position 74,441 of record JAHCHO010000005.1, on the reverse strand, counting down.
CCCCGTGGAGGAACCTCGATGCGCGCGACGTGCCGTGCAACCGTTCGCCCAACGGGCAGATCGGGGGTAGGAACTCCCGCAACGTCATCAGCCCGTCGCAGGGCCCGATCGGCAACCGCCGGGCGAGACCGATCGTGACCGCCAGCGCCTCTTCGTCCGAAGCCGACGCCCCGAGCGACCCGCCCGGCCGCAACCGCTCCATCACCAGCGAACCGGACGCGTCGTCCTCCGCCAACACCCTCGGCCCGACCCCGCCCGACAGCATCCGCGCCGCCACCCGTCCCGAGGTCGCCTCTTCCCCCTGAAACGGGACCCGCAACAGGAATCCCTCGTTCGCGTAGACCCGGCAACAGTGCCCGCTTGGAAGCGCCTCGGTGGGGACGAACCCCATCCGGTCCAAGATCGGAACGTCGTCCGGGTGCACCACGTCCCCAACGATACCGCCGGCCCAAGGACGAGCCGTGCCCACCGGCCGAGGACGCCCACCCACGAACTTTATTCGGAATTCCTGGTTCTACTGAACATTAAGTGCCGCTCGGCGCGCCCGGAGCGTGACCCGTGCGGTATGGTCCGTCTGCACGTGACGACGTATCCCGGCCAGTTGGAACGCCTCACCTTCACCCGCGAGCACGTGGACGCGCTCGCCTCCGTTCCACGGGCGCAGGTCTTCTGGGCGTTCCAGTCCGATCGCGCTCGCTCCGTGAGGGAGGTCGCCAAGGAGATCGGGAGACCGCCGCAGACTGTCCACTACCACGTGGAGCACCTTCTCACGGTCGGGCTTCTGCTCGCGGCAGGGGTCCGTCCGGTCCGCACCAAGCCGGAAACGACCTACGTCCATGTCGCGCGGACGCTCGTCAGCCTAGGCGCTCAGGGTGACCCCGAATACCGACGGAGCATGGCCAAGGGCTTCTCGGCGATCGCTCGCACGATGGCCCGGGAGTACGAGGACGCCCAAGAGGCGGTCACCGCGCAGGACGCCATCGGCTCGTTTCAGATGTTCCGCCACACCTACGTGCACCTCGCCGCCGAGCAGATCGAGCGCGTGCGCGCCATCCTGATCGAGGCGCTGAACTCGGTCGAAGAGGAGCAGTCGCCGAACGGGATCGAGGTGCACGTCGCCGCGTTCGTGTCGCCGACGTCCCGGTCGAGCCGCGAGTGGTGCGATCGGCATCGGCCCAAGCGCAAGCGCTAGTCGGCCCGCCCGCTCAAGGTACACTCTGCCCTCGGTTAGGAAGGCCCGGGCGTCGGTTGACGCTTCCACCCCGTTGCTCGGTGGCCTCCCACGGATTTAGGATCATGGCGAAGAAGATCACGAGCGTCATCAAGCTCAACATCCCGGCGGGCAAAGGAACGCCCGCTCCCCCGGTCGGCCCCGCGCTGGGTCAAGCCGGCATCAACATGATGGAGTTCCTCAAGAAGTTCAACGAGCAGACGGCGCCCCAGATGGGCTACGTCATGCCCGTCGAGATCACCGTCTTCGAGGATCGCTCCTACAGCTACAAGGTCAAGCAACCGCTGGTCACCGACCTGATCAAGCGGGCGGCGGGCATCGAGCGAGGCGCGGCCAACCCCAAGACCGACAAAGCCGGCGTCCTGCCAAAGGACAAACTGCGCGCGATCGCCGAGCAGAAGATGGCCGACTTCAACACGAAAGACGTGGACATGGCGATGCGAATCGTCGCCGGCTCCGCTCGTTCGATGGGCGTCCGAGTCGAGGATTAGGCCTCGGCTGCGCCCCGAGGAACGCGATCCGGCTCGGGTAACCTGATCGGACCTGCAGTCCTGGAAGGAATCGCCGAGGATTCCGGTAGGTCTTTGGCACGATGCCCGAGCGTTCGACGTATCCGATGGTGAAACTTCGCCACGGTTCGCGAGTCGAATGGATGGGTTAGGGGCGACGGCAAGGCCGTCGCGTCGAAAATGAAACGTTCGGTTGTCTGGATTTGTGCCTTCACGCTCGGGGTCGCCGCCTTTGCGGCGGGCGCCGCCGACGATCCTGCCCTCGGCTCGCACCTCCCCGCGCAGGCCGCCGCCGACCTTATTCGCGAAACCGCCGGTACCGACGGTGCGTTCCTCGCCGCCGGCCTCCTCAAGGAGAAGTACGACGCGAGCGACGCGAGCTCGATGTTCCAGTATCCGACCGACGAGATCGTGATCGTCACCCTGACCGGAAACCAAATCCGGGCGGCCCTCGAGCGCAGCGTCTCCCTCTACCCGCAGCCCTATTCGAGCTTCCTGCAGCTTTCCGGCTTCACCGCCACCTTCTCCAAGTCGGCCGCTTCCGGCAAGCGCTTGGTCTCCGTCGCCACCGACGGTGGCGCCAAAGTGGTGGACGGACAGTCCTACACCGTGGCGATGCCCGCCTCGCTCGGCCGAGGCGGCCTCGGCTACTTCAAGATTTGGGACAAGCCGAACATCACCCGGACCTTGAGCGACGTCACCATCGACAAGTTGCTCAAGGGCAAGCGGCTCGACCTCGCGTCCCAGTCCGCCCGCGTTTCCTCGGTGGACTGACGCGAGCCCTGGGGCGACCCTACCCGACGCTGCCCGGTGTCGGCATCGGCGCCGTCTTGTTCCGAAGTTGGCTTCCTCCCCTTGGCCTCGGAATCGCACGGAACGAACCGAAATGCGACCAAGGGACCGTTGCCGCGCCCAAGTTGGTGTAGATTGGACGTATGAAGCGCCCGTCCAAGAAAGACATCAAAGCCGCCGTCGAGAAACTGAAGGACAAGCCGGCGGGCGGTCACGCTCCCGAAATCCACGAGATGGGCAAGCCGAGCGGCAACAAGAGCCACTCGAAGACCCACAAGAACAAGGTCTGACGGAGGCGTCTCGCCGCCGCCCTCCCCGGCTTCCTACCTCGCGACGATCTTCGCGAGCAACGAGTACACCCCCTTCGCCACCGCCTCGGAACCGGCCGCGTTCAGGTGGCCGCCGTCCTCGGTGTAGCCCGCGAACAGCGTCCGGTACGTCCTACCCGCGCGCGCGTAGGTGTTGGCCCGGCCCGAGGGGTCGTGGGATTCGATGTCGGCGATGTCCAAGAGCGGCTTCTTGTTCGCTTTCGCCCAGGTGCGGAGGCGCTCGTTGAAGGCTTCGCGACGGTCGTTCGCCTCGTCGGCTTGCGTACAGACCGGTATCGTCGCGTAAAGGACCACCGTTCCCGAGTGCGACCGCTCGATCCCCTCCATCGACGCGGTGTAGCGCCCGAAGTCGGCATCCGGGTCGATGTAGCAGAACTTGTCGAGGATCGCGTCGACGTTCGGCTTGGCCCATCCGCCCGCCGCGTAGCGGGCAAAGAGGTCGATCTTGGCTTGGGCGCCCGGGTTCCCGCGATCGAATTCGTAGAACGTGCCGGGACTCGTCCGTCCGGGCCGCTCCCCCGCCGATTGCACCGCAAGGCGGTATCGGGCCGGGTCCTTCTCGTGGAGGGACCGCAGCCCGCCGACGATGTTGCCCCCCACCGAAGCGTGCGCGAAGAACACCCGCAACCCCGCCACCTTCCCCAGAACCTCTGAGGACGCGGACTCGATCCCACGGTAGTTCGCGTGATCCACCGTGAGGCCGGCGCCCGGAGGAGTCTGGCTCGAGGCCAAAACTGCCTCCGAAGTCGCGTGCGACGACGAGCAACCGAGGCCGGCCCAGACGGGTGCGGCGAGGGCAAGAGAGAACGTCAAAACAATGCGACTCATGCGACGAACCTCCGATGGGGCGATCTGCAGGTTACGCGCCTCCACGGTGAGCCCTTAGGACCGAAGGGACGCGGGGGAGATGACGTGAAGCAGGGGCTCGCCCCGCAGGTATCGATCGAGTTCCTCGAGGCACAGTTCGGCCATGCGGCCAAGCTCGTTCCCCAAGGACCCGGCGATGTGGGTGCTGACGAGCACGTTGGGCAGATCCCAGATCGGCGAGTCTGGCGGGAGGGGCTCGGGGTCCGTCACGTCGAGCAGCGCCGTGAGGTCGGGGCGGTCCCGCATCACCTCGACGAACTCGTCGGCCACGACCGTCCGTCCGCGCCCGGTGTTGACGAACGTCGCCCCTTGCCGCATCGAGGCGAGCAATCTTCCCGTGATTAGCCCGTGCGTCTCCTCGTGATCGGCGAGGTGGTTCGTCACCACCAGAGAACGGGCGAACGCCTCCTCCATGGTGACCTTCACCACCCTCAGTGCGGCGGCCTCCGACTCGGTGAGAAACGGATCGAAAACGACGACGCCGAGATCGAAGGGCGCCAGCAACCCGATCAAGAGCCTCCCGATCGCCCCCGCTCCTAGGACGGCCACCGTTTCGTCCCGATTCCCGGGACCCTGGTGGCAACCCCCGAAGGTGCGTCCCGCTCGGTACTCCCGGACGTTCCGGAAGTAGCCCTTTCCCGCCAACAAGATCTGGGCCAGGGCGAACTCGGCGACCGGGACGGCGTTGGCCCGCCAGGCGCTGACCACCTGGATGCCCCTTCGAACGAGCGGGCGGGCAAAGTCCCGGACGTCGCCAGCGGCGTAGAACACGACGCGGAGGGCGGGCATCGCGTCGAGTTGCGCCTCCGTCAGGCAGGGCATACCCCAGGTGGAGACGAGCGCCTCGGTGTCCCGAAGCGACGGCAGGAACTCGTCCACCCGATCGCCGCGAACAACATGGTCGAGAAGGTCGGTCCGGGCGGCGATCTTCGCCATCCCATCCTCTCCAAACACCCGCCGAATCTGCTCGGCGTCACCGATCAGCGCGCACTTCACGACCGCCCGTTCCTCTCGACCAAAGCCCCCGGGCAGTCCTTCGTCTCGATCGGCGGGGGCCATGCGCCAAAGCGGTTCCCCCGGACGACCAGGCCGCCCACGCTCCGCGCCGAAATCCCGCCCGTCGTCAACAAGTTGTCGACGATACGGATATTGCGGTGGACCGGACCTTTCGGCGTCGGCGCCTCCGGGTGGATGAACACGACCGGCTCACCGCACCCGAGGAACCGATTGCGGCGGATCGTGACGTCTTGCACCGCGCCCGACTCGTACCATGAGTTCGCGTCGTCGGCGATGTCGATCGCGCTCATCGTCGTTCCGACAAAGTCGTTGTCCTCCACGAGCACCTTTCCCGAGGACGTCACGAGCAACCCCCGACACGAGTCCATCGCGAAGCGGCAACCGCGCACCGTCACGTCCGGGTGCCACGTGGCGTTGTCCGCCACGTCTCCCTCGTCAAACGGGGGAACGGGTCGGTCCAAAACGATCTCCCAATCCCGGTCGCTTCGTTGTTCGGCCGCGCGGACCTTCGCGTCGCCGAGCACGAGCAGGGTTCGATGGCTCACGAACGCCATCCGATCGCCCGCCTGATAGGGGGCGAAACCGTAGGTCTGAGGGTGCGCGTAGCGGATCACGACCCGATCCGGCGCCGTCTTCTCGAGGAGCCGAAGGTGCGTCCCGTGCACGTTGATCGGGTCGTCCTGACTCCCCGAGAACCGGCAACCGTCGACCAGAACGCGTCCCCGGCAGTTCGAGAAGTGGAAACAGTCGGCCCAAGCGGGGCAGGTGCGGGTCGATTCCGCGCGGGGCTCGACGTGGACCCGCCGAAAGGTCACGTTCTCGCAGAACTGACTCACGATGCCCATGCCGGGAAGAGCGTGGAACCGGCAGTCCTGGAACAGGACGTCGCGACAACGGTCGTTCACCAGGCTCGTCGTATCTCGCTCGACGTTGCGGAACTGGTACTGGTGTCCGGCCGCCAGACCCGGGCTCCCGGAATGGTAGGACAGCCGCACCGTGCGACCCCCAAGTTCCTGGGCCCGGGCCCCTCGGAAGGGGTCCCACGGCCCGCGTCGCCAACACCGTCCCACCGCGAGATCGGCTTCCTGAACCATCGTCCATCCCGGCCCAAGATCGCCCGTCCAAGCGAAGCGGCCGTCTTCGATCGCGTACGTGGACCCTTCGGCCACCCGAATGACCGCGTCGCCGGGTCCGGACTCGAGCACGCGAAACTCGGAGACCGTCGGGCGCACCATGTCGAAGGCCAGATCCACAAAGGCGACGCCCTCGGAGCGTTCGTTGATCGAGTAGGTCATCCGATCGCCAAGCCACAGTTCGCTCCCACCCGCCCCCTCGAAGCGCAGGTGACGCGCGTCTTGCACGAGGATGCCAACGGGCCAAGGCTTGTGCGGAGCGTCCGCCGAGTTCGACACGAAGCGGCGGAGTTTCGCGGCGAACTCCGCCCGGAACTCGTGACGCCCCCTCGCGAACCGGATGACAACGGGTCGGGACCTCGATCCTTGCGCGACCGGACGGAGCGTCTCGCGATGGATGCCGGGCAGAATCGTCACCTGGTCCCCCGGGCCAAAGCGCGTTCGGTTCACCGCGCGAAACGTCCGCCACGCACCCTTCGGGGACCGACCATCGTTGCCGTCGTCGCCGGCCCCGGGATTCACGAAGTAGGCGACTCCGCCGGGCGACGATCGGAGCGCCTCGGGCGGAGGGTAGAGATCGGCCGGCAAAAACTCGGGTTCGCTCTGCGGCATCGTCGGGCACCATGCCCGGGCCGCACCGATCGCGAGGCACAGAATCGCGGTGGCCCGGAAAGGGTGGGGCATCGAACAACGGTTCGACGGCCACCCTTCCCGCCCTGCGTCCTAAGGGCCGACGCCTCCGAATCGGGCGTTGGCATCGGCGAGCATCGCCTGAATCTCGTCCGGGGTCTTGGACGCGTAGACGGCCCTGACCCGCCGGCCAACCGTCTGCCCGATCTCGGCGACGACGAACCCTTGGCGCGGGTCTTCCATGGCGACGATGATCCTGGATTCGTCCGCGAAAATGGGAATCGCATGCCAGCGCGCCCAATCGGCGGCGGGCGCGAGTTCATAGGCTTCGCGCGACACCTCGATCGGCGCGCCCGGAGCCTCGGCCATCAGCCGGGCCGTGGACAAGGTCGCCTCGCGCTCGTCCTCAAACGAGGTGAAGGCCTTGGCGCGCTCGCGAAGGTTGTGACTGGACTGCGAGCTGCGCTTGCGGTGCATCGTCGCCTCGGATTCCACGTAATTCCGCTCGAGCCGTTCGAGGCGGAGGATCGAGTCCTTCAGGCGAGCGATCATCGCCTGGACCCCCGGTTCGTCGCTGGACGGATGGGCGAGGAGGGCGAGGACGATCTGGCGCAACCGATCCTTCATCGCCGTCGCCGTTCGAGGATCGCGCACGTGGATCATGTCGCCTTCCACCGCGCTCGCTTCCTGGAGCAACGCTTCGAGGCGCACGTCCTCCGAGTACCCGAACTCCGACGGCACGACCAGGGACTCGGTCCGCCGCTGCCCATCCCCGCGCCAAGTGTAGCGGACGGTCGCCGCCAGGCCCCCGAGGTCCGTCGCCCGGAACACGCGACGCTTCGTCTCGCCGCCCCAGAAGTGGCCGAACTGCTCGGTGTGGTTGCCATAGCGCACGCTCACCCGGTGCAGGACGACCGCTTCGGCCGAGAAGCGTTCCATGCCGAAGGCGTCCATGATCGCGTCCGCCTCGTGGGCAAAGTAGTGGGCGCCGCCGCCCGCCCGAGCCATGCCCGCCATCAGCGCCTCGTCATAGTCGGCGCCGACGCCGATCGTCGAGGTGGTCACCCCGTACTTCTGGTAAGTGCGGCCCGCATGGGCCGACAATTCGTCGGCGGTGGTGTACGGACCGCAGTTCGCCTGCCCATCGGAGAGCAGGATCACCCTCCCGCCCGAACCGATCGCCTTCGCACCGACCAGCCAGCCCTCGTAGAGCGCGGTCGAGCCGCCCACCTCGAGAGCCTCGATCGATCGGGCGAGGGCCTCGTTCGGGGGTTGGGGCGCGCCCAAGACATGGACCTGGTTGTCGTAGGCGACGACCGACACCCGATCGTCGGGCGACAGCGAGCGAACGAACTGCGCCGCCGCCTGCCGCGCGATCACCAGCTTCTGGCCGCTCATGGAACCGCTCCGATCGAGCACGATCGCGACGCGCATCGGGGTGCGGGGCAGGTCGGGGGCTTCCTCCGCCCGCAACGAGACCATGAGCAGGGAGCGGGTCTCGTCGTGGTGGGCGGTGAGTTCGGCCTCCACGCCGGGGAGACTTGTGGTCTGACGATTCATGCGATGCACCTCCGGGCGCGGGATCGCGCCGCTATGAGACAGTATACGACACTTTACGTCAATTACTGCGATGTAGTGTCGAAAGCCCCGATTTCAAGCCTCTCCCGAAGCGCGCGCAACGCGCGTTCCAGACGCGCCGTCAGGTCCCCGCCCGCTTCGACCTCGAGGACGCACCCATCGCCGAGGGGAATCCGGCGGACGACCCGACCCTCTTCGACCATCCCCTCCGAAACCGCCGCCCGAACCCTCGGCGCGCGCGGCTTGATCGGCCGACCCTCCGCCCCCATTCCGAGCCTTGCGTGCGCCTCCTGGAGCGACAATCCCTCGTCCAGCCACTGCCGGATGGCCACGATGCGCCGCAAATGCTCGACGCCGTACCGGGCGAACTTGGGTCCGCCGGAGGGGGGCGGCAACAACCCGTTCGCAATGTAGTAGCGCACCGTCCGTCCTTGGACGTGAAGGCTGGGTCGATCCCGCAGCACCGCGTTCGCGGCCCCCACCAACTCCTCGAGCGAAAAGGGCGCGAGCGAAGCATAGTCGTCGACGGTTGGCACCTCCTCAGCTTACTTGACATCCACGCGACATAGGGCCGTACGGCGGTAATCTGCCGAGCGTGATCCCCGGGAGTGTGCCGACCCTCACCAAGTCCCAGTTCGTTCGCGGGCTCGACTGCGTCCGCCGAGCTTGGCTCGACCTCCACCGACCCGAACTCCGGCCACCGCTGACCGAATACGACCGCGACCGGATGGAGACCGGTGTGCGGGTCGGCGAACTCGCCCGACGCCGCTACCCGGAAGGCCATCGGTTGCCGGCCGCCTATGGCGACCACGCTCTGGCCGCCGCTCTCACCGAAGAGGCCATCGCCGACGGGAGGACGTGCCTCTTCGAGGCGACGGTCGCCTCGGAAGGACGCGTCGCTCGCCTCGACGTGCTCCGCCGAGACGACGCGGGCTGGTCGATCGACGAGGTGAAGTCCTCTTCCCTTCGGGAACCCGAGGACCTCAAGCCGGACAAGGTGATGGAGCTCGCCTTTCAGGTGCGGACGGCCCGCCGGGCGGGCTTGGACGTGGCGCAAGCTCGCCTCATTCTTGTGGACACCGGCTATGTCTGGCCGGGCGGCGAATACGACCCCTTCGGAATGTTGGGAGCGGTCGAACTGACGCAGACGTGCGACGAACAGACCGACCAAGTCGATGAAATTGCGAGGAACATCCAAGAAAACCTGTCGAATCCCGAACTACCCGGGGTCGAGACCAACGTCCACTGCAAGCGGTGCGACTACTTCGACCATTGCCACCGGGGAATCTCGCCGCGCAGCGTCCTGTTCCTAACGCGCGTCCGAGCCCTGCAGATCCTCGAGTTGCGCGACATCGGCGTGGAGCGCATCGAGCAGATTCCGGACGACTTCCCCCTGACGGAGCCACAACGGCGCCAGCGCGACGTGCTCCTCCGAGGCAAGCCCATCGTCGGCGAAGGTCTGGCCGAGGCTCTCGACGCCATGGCCTACCCGGCCGCGTTCGTCGACTACGAGACGTCGAACCCGGCGTTCCCGCTCTTCGCGGGCACCCGCCCCTACCGCCAGGTTTGCTTCCAATGGTCGGCGCACGTCCTCAGCCACCCGGGGGCCGATCCGGTGCACTTCGAGTTTCTGGCACCCGATGCCTGCGATCCTCGCGAGGCGTTCTGCCGCACCCTCTGGGAGGTCGTGAAGGACGCGGCGTCCATCGTTCACTACACCGACTTTGAAATCGTGCAACTTCGAGCCATGGAGCATGACGACATTCCGCTCGCCGCCGAACTCTTGGCGACGATCGAAGCGCGCTCCGTGGACCTGCACCGCATCGTCTACGACCACGTGTGTCTCGAGGAGTTTGGCGGGCGCACGAGCATCAAGGTGGTCCTCCCCGCCCTCTGTCCGAGCATGAGCTACGAAGGCATGGCGATCGCGGAGGGGGCGGGCGCCGCGTTGGCCTTCCGGCGCCTGCACGAACCCGACCTCCCTCCTCGGGAAGAGGCGCGCCTCCGGCGCGCCCTGCTCGACTACTGCCGCCAGGACACCCTCGCGATGGTCGAGATCTACCGGGCGTTGCGCGTGCTCGCCAAGGCCAGGGAGCGCGATTGATCGCCCCCTCACCGGGACGTATCGTCGTGCTGAACGGTGCGCCGCGCTCGGGCAAGTCGAGCATCGTCTCCGCCATGCAAGCCATGCCGGGTGAGACTTGGACCAATCTCGGGGTGGACCGCCTGATGGAATCGTTGCCCCCTCGCCTTCGGCCCGGGATCGGTCTTCGGCCGGGAGGGGAACGGCCCGACCTCGAACCGACGGTCGTGGCCCTCTACCTCGCGACCTACGAGTCCATCGCCGCCTACGCCCGTCGGGGTCTGGACGTGGTCGCCGACTTCGGTCACCACGACGATTACTCGCGACCAAGGGGAATACTCCCGCAGTGCTCCCGCCTGCTGGCGGGACTGCCCGCGTGGCTGGTCGGCGTTCGATGCCCGGTCAACACGATCCTCGAGCGGCGAAGGCTCACGGGCTACCCGGCCGACGACGATCCGGCCTCCGACGTCATGGTGCGCATCCTGGCGTGGGAACGCGAGGTCCACCGACCGGGTGCCTACGACCTGGAAGTGGACACCTCGCGTTTGCCTCCGGATGAATGCGCCGCGCGCATCCTCGAACGGATCGAACGAGGACCCTCCCCAACCGCCTTCGCGACCCTCGCCCGAACGCCCGATCTCGGGTAACAAGCGAGGGATGGCCCATTCCCCCGCCCCCGACCGCTACGACCGGATGACCTACCGCCGATGCGGCCGGAGCGGGTTGCGCTTGCCACTGATCTCGCTCGGCGCTTGGGAGACCTTCGGCGGCTACCGGGGCGAGGACGTGGCGCGCGAGTGCCTCCTCGGCGCCTTCGACCTCGGGATCACCCACTTCGACCTCGCCAACAACTACGGCACGCCGCCCGGTAACGCGGAAGTCGTATGCGGCCGCGTGATCCGCGACCTCCCTCGCGACGAGATCATCGTCTCGAGCAAGGCCGGCTACGCCATGTGGCCCGGACCGTACGGCGAGTGGGGCAGCCGCAAGTACCTGATCGCCAGTTGCGACCAGTCCCTAAAGCGAACCGGGCTCGACTACTTCGACATCTTCTACTCGCATCGATTCGATCCCGACACCCCCCTCGAGGAGACGATGGGAGCCCTGAACACGTTGGTCGAACAGGGCAAGGCGCTTTACGTCGGCGTCAGCAACTACAGCGGCGCGGCGACGAACGAAGCGGTGGGCATCGTCCGCGCCCGAGGCTGGGCGAACGTCACGATCCACCAGCCCTACTACAACCTGCTCGGACGAGGCATCGAGCGCGATCTCGTGCCGGAAGCCCGGCGACTCGGGATCGGGATCATTCCGTTCTGCCCCCTCGCCTCCGGAATGCTGACCGACAAGTACCTCGGCGGCGACATTCCCGCGAAGAGCCGAGCCGCCGAGAAGTGGGGCGAGCCGTGGGTCAAGGACAACCTCGCGCCCGGGCGCCTCGTCAAGCTTGAGGCCCTGAACGCGATGGCGAATCGACGGGGACAGACCCTCGCCCAGATGTCGCTCGCCTGGCTTCTGCGGTTGCCGGAGATCACGAGCGCTCTGATCGGCGCGTCCTCGCTGAGCCAGATTCGGGAAAACGTCAAAGCCCTCGACAACCTCGCCTTCTCCAACGACGAATTGGCCGAAATCGACGCCCTTTTCCCCGCTTGACCGTGTTAAGGTGAAGGGCGTGGCGACGACAGGTCTGGCCCCCATGCTCTCCGTGCGGCGCGGTACACAAGCCGTCTCCTTCTACAAAGCCGCGTTCGGGGCGGTCGAGGTCTTCCGGGTGGAGGACCCGGACGGTGCCGTCGTGTCCCGAATGTCGGTAGAGGGCGCCGATTTCTGGGTCGCCGACGAATCGCCCGAGCACGCCAACTTCAGCCCGGAGTCGCTGGGCGGCGGCACCGTGCGCCTCATCCTCACCGTATCCGATCCCGATGCCGCGTTCGATCGGGCGGTGGCGGCGGGCGCGCGGGTGGTAGTACCGGTCGAGGACAACTACGGCTGGCGACTTGGCCGCGTCGTGGACCCCTACGGCCACCACTGGGAGATCGGCAAACCCCTGGCGTAGGCGCAACCGACCTTCCCTTTGCCGACCCGGCTACCCCGCCCGGAACGTCTTCAGGAGCGTCCTCGCCCGGGCCACGTCCCCACGCAGGAGCGCCTCCCCGATCGGACGCAAGCGAGAACGGTCGCCCGACCCCTTGCGCAGGCGATAGAGCCGTTCCGGCAACTCAAGGTCGGCGGCGGTGAACCGAAAGCTCCGGTCCGCTCGGCGGCGCGCCGCCTGGGTCGCGATCAGGTCACGGTACCGGAACTCGACCGAGGGCTCGATCTGGGTTCCCTCCTGCCAGTCGTTCCAGGTCGCCACCTGCACGGCGTCGCACCGGGCCGCCAGCGCTTCGGCCAGCGTACGCCGATAGGTCGCTCCGTCTTCGTCCGGTAGGTCGGGATGCCCCGTCTGGCCCCCTTCCTCGTAGTAGTCGTGGAACCGTGGGTAAGCGACCGGAACCCGGATCGCCCAGTCCTTGGCCCGAACGGCGAACTCCCGGTTGTAGCGCGTTCCCTTGGTCGGGACCGGCCAGTCGAACCCGCCTTGGGCATAGGGCCGCACGTCGTGAAGGGTCAAGAGGTTGAACGGTCCCGCCCCATCCCGAAACGCCGCCCAGTCGTCGGCCCCGTACGCCTGCGGTCCGAAGACCATCACCACCGGTTTGCCCCGAACGCGCCACCAGTTCGGTCGGCCGAACCACCGCTTCAAGAAGGTCCCCGTCTCGCGGGCGCTCTCCCGGACCGATTCCGGCGCCAGAAGACCGCCGCGCACCGCGTTGCCCGCCGTCTGGTCCTCGAACACGACGCCGATCTTGAGCCCGGCCCGGCCGGCGACCTCGAACAGCGCCTCGGTCCGTCGGTGGATGCCAGGGTAGTCGTAGTGGGGTAACAGGCCGTACCAGTCCGCGAGCACCCCGTCGAACCCGGCCAACTTGATCCACGCGACCTGAAGCTCCAGAACGTCCGGATCGAGCGAATCGTAAGCCCCGATCAGGGGCCGATAGTGCGACGCGACCCGCCCCGACCTGCGCAACTCGGCCGCGTCCCGGTTCATCGTCCAGTGCCATCCCCACCGATCCTCCGCCGCCTCGAACCAGGGCATGACGTGGACGAACAAGGGCGGCCGGGAGGCTCCTCCGCCCGAGAAGGCGAGCGCCGCCGCGAAGACTATCGCGCCAAAGGCCATGCCGCCAGTTTAGGCCGATCCGTTCGCGACGACCCTAGGAAGACCCCCTCGGGCCGACCGTACGCAGGTCCCAAACTCGGATCGGTTTCCCCTCCGCGTCCACCACCTCGTACAGGCGTCCCCGGACCCGAACCGTCAGCGACCCGAAACGGTTTCCGTCCGTCTCCGCGACCGATTCCGTCGTCGTCTCGTTGTACTGCTCCAAGACAACCCGGCGTGCCCCCGCCGTGCCGACGCTCATCGCGTTGTCGGCAAAATGCGCCCAACCGCTCGCGGGCGCACGAAACGTGAGTCCTTTTGGCGCGACGAACACGTTGTCGATCACGGTGTACTCCTCGCATCGCGCGAAGTCGAGCCGCATCTCCGCCGGAGCCATAAACAGGTTGTTCCGCAGGACGTTGCGCCGAGCCATGTGGTTTTGTGCGGGACGCACGATCCCCTGCGACACGTTGCCCTCGACCAGCGAGTCCTCGGCCTGCTCGTCGAGGTAGTAGGCGCTCGCCCCGTATCCGCCCGTGTCCACGATATCGCGCACAAGATTGCCTCGCAAGACCAGCCGCTTGCTGAACCCCGCGTAGATGCCCGCCCCGTCGTGAAGCACCCGCATCGCCTTCGAGATTTCGTTGAACTCGACCGCCGTCCCCTCGCCCCCCGCGTTCACGGCCGAATAGCTGGTGTCCTCGATCCAATTGTGACGAATCCTCGAACCGGCCCGCCCCACCCAAACGCCGATCGCGCTCGGATACTGGAGGCCGACCCGCCGCAACGTGCAGTCCTCGACGACGGCTCCCTCACCCTCCGCCCGAATCCCGCCCGCGCCGGTGTCCTCGACGGTGCAGCCCCGCACGTGGACCCGAGCGCAGTTCCAGGCCTTGATCCCGGTTCCGGCGGTGTCTCGGACCGTGACACCGTCAAGACGCAGGTCGGGAGCGTCGGTGGCGAGGATGGCCCCGTCGTAGTCCCCCGCCCCGAAGCCTCCCGCCTTCAGCGCGACGTTCGTGACCTCCAGGGTGAGGCCGCGCAGCGTCAGCCCCGGCGTCCCCTCAACCCGGATCAAAGTGTTTAGGGTTCCGAGGAGGGCGACCGTCCGCCCCGGGCGTTCACCCGGCATCGGACGGTACCACACCCGGCCGACCCGCCCGTCGTACGCCCATTGACCGGGACGCACGATGCCCTTGAGCGTGTTCCATACGACGTACTTCCGGACGCCGAACGCACCCGGCGGGTGCCCGGTGGGGGTCGCGAAGGTCACCCGGCGTTGTTCGTTGTCGATCGCCTTCACCCCGACGCACGACTCGTCCCACATGTGATAGACGGTGATCTCGGCGCTGGCCGGGTCCACCCAGTCGCCCAGGTCGCCCGGACGGAACACCATCGAGGTCAGTTCGTCGTCCGTCGGTTTGCGCTGCCACCCACCGCCGGTCGTGCTCATCCACGGGACGTCGAAAACGCTCTCGTGAAGAAGCTCGCCCTGGACCGGCCATCGGGATCTCGGCCTTGTCTTGCCGTTGACCACGAGCAACCGGGCGCCCTCGGGTGCGGCGGCCTTGGGGACGTCGGCGACCCAGAGTCCGTCCTCGACGCGCCAGCCTCGAACGGCGATTCCCCCGATCAGCCGGGGACGGGCGCCCGGCGACGCCTCGATCGTCAACCCGGCGTGCTCCCTTCCAAACCGCAAGGGAGCGGAAAGCCGGTAATCGCCCGTGCCGAAGCGCAACCGAGCGTTCGGTTTCCCCCGCAGTTCGCGAAGGGCGGCGTCCAGGTCGTCCCGGGGCGTCACCGTGAGGATCGGGCCGGCGACCGCCAACGTCAGCAACGCGGCCAACATGCCCGAAGTATGGTCCTGCCTGCCCGAACGCCACGGGTCCCACCGACGGCGCCGGAGCGCCGCGCTAGCCCGCGAGACGATGGAGCGACTCGAGCAGGAGGTTGACCGACGCCAGGTAGACCGCGTTCTGGCGGTAGCCCCCGTCCGGATGAAGGCACTCCCAAGGGGCGCCCCGATCCTCCTCTTCCCGGAAATGGGAAACCGTCTGCGCGATCAGCTTGCGGGCCTGCGCCGGGTCCTCTTTCCAGATCGCCTCGACGAGCCAGCCCGTCGCGACGTGCCAGTACGCCCCGTTCTGGTAGCGGTTCTTGGGCACCCCCGCCGTCCGCTCCCAGGCCGAGTTCGGCGAAAAGTCGAGGTCGGTCGGCACGTGCCGAACCGCCCCGTGGTAGGCGATCGTCCCAGCCCGTAGGGCCTGAACGAGCGTTCGGCGAAGACACCGGGCGAGGTCTTCCGGCGCGATCCGATGGGCCACCGCGTACGCTGTGCCCCAAACGTCCGGTTGCCGGCCGACCTCCGTCGCCGCAAGGAGCCAACCGTCGCGGAAGAACGTCGCTCGCAGGCTCTTGGTGATCCGCGACCGTTGCGCCGACCACCACACCGCGAGGTCGGGCCGCTTCGCCGCCTTCGCCAAGTCGACCATCTCCCCCAAAGCCCGATGGCGCAACAGCGACGGGAACAGCACCTTTCCCGTGAGATGGACCGTGTCGCAAAACCCGAACCCGACCGCCCGATCGGCGGCAGCCGTCTCGACCAGCCCGGTCTCCGCCTCGCGGCGCGGGCAATCCAGCGCCTTCTCCAGCCGTTCGAAGAGGCTCAGATCGCCAATCCGCTCGTCGAGAAAGTTGGCGGACCGGGTCCGCCGCCACAACAGGTGGGCCAAATGCACGAACTCGTAGTGGTCGTCCACGGGAGGGAGTTTGCCGAACGGCTCCCCGCCTTGGTCGTCGCCGGAGGAGTAGGTGCCCGGGTAGAAGACCGCCCCGCCGTCGTAGTTGACGTGGTCGGGAATCGCGTACGGCGGGATCGTGGCTCGCTCCCCCAGTCTTCGCGGCTGGGACCCGGCTTGACTCCGGGCGATCAGCCGCAGGTGGTTGCCGAGCGAATCCGCCGAGACCAGGCCGCACCCCGCCGCCATTGAGAAGTCGCGCACCCAACACGACGGGTAGTTCCCGCCCGGCGTGACGCAGGCGAATCCCAACGTCACGACCGATTCCGACTTCGTCGCCATGGCGAGGGTTCGCTCGCCAAGCCCGCGAAGGTAAGCAAGGTCTTCCTTGTTCGCGACCGGCTCCTGCGCCTTGCCCCCGACGAGCGGGACGAACGTCCCCGCCGCCATCGCCGACACCTGGGCCATCGCCTCGCGTCTCGTCACCATCGTCCCCATCATGTCCGACGGGAGCCCCTCGATTCCGTCCGGCGCGTTCGATATAGTGGACAGGAAACGGCCCCGCCATGCTCGCCCACCTACTTTCTCTTCTCGTCGGACCCCTCGCCATGACCGAACCTCCCGAATCCAAGCTCTGGTACGAACGCCCCGCCGCCGACTGGAACGAAGCGCTCCCCCTCGGCAACGGAAACCTGGGCGCCATGGTTTTTGGCCGGGTGGACGAGGAGTTGGTCCAGCTCAACGACGACACGTTCTGGGGCGGGACGCCGCACGACTACTCGCGCCCGGTGGCCAAGGACGTCCTGGGTCGGATTCGCAGCCTGATCTTCGCGGGCAAGGAGGCCGAAGCGACCGAACTGGCGGGTCGTGAGTTCATGGGCAGTCCTCCCTTCCAAGCCGCCTACCAACCCTTGGGCGACCTGCGGCTCGATTTCGCCTCCAAGGAGCCGGTCGATCGCTATCGCCGCGAACTCGACCTCCGAACGGGCGTCGTCACGGTGAGCTTTCGCCAAGGCGGGATCGCCTTTCGCCGCACCGTCTTTGCGTCCCAACCGGACAAGGTCCTCGTCGTGCGACTCGAGGCCGATCGGCCCGGAGCGGTGAACTTTGGGGCTCGATTCCAAAGCCCGTACCTCGATCGCGTCGAAACGCCGAGCCCGAACACGGTCGTCTGTCGGGGCCAATGGAAGGACGACGGCAAGGGTGGGGACTGGATCGCTCACACCGGACGCGAAGGCATCCGCTACGCCGTCGCCCTCTCGGCCAAGGCGGAAGGCGGTACCGTGACCGCGACCCGGGAGGGATTGCGCGTGAAGGGAGCAAAGGCCGTCACCCTTTGCCTCGCCTCCGACACGAGTTTCGTGAACTACCGGGACATTGGCGGTTCGACGGACGACGTCTGGCCGACCGTGATCGAGCGGGCGCGGAAGGCGGGCTACAACCGCCTTCTGGCGCGCCATCGGAAAGACCTCGGCGGTCTGATGGTTCGCGCCGCCCTCGTCCTGCCGGCGACCGACGCCTCCGCCAAACCCACCGACGAACGCCTCGCGGCGGTCCGCGCGGGAAAGTCCGACCCCGCCCTCGCCGCCCTATACTTCCAGTACGGCCGGTACCTGCTCGCCTCCTCGAGCCGTCCCGGCACCCAGCCCGCCAACCTGCAGGGCATCTGGAACAAGGACACCCGTCCGGCCTGGGGCAGCAAGTACACCAGCAACATCAACCTCCAGATGAACTACTGGCCCTCCGAGCCGACCAACCTCGGGGAGTGCGCGGGGCCGCTGTTCGACATGATCGACGACCTGCGCGTCACCGGCGCGAAGACCGCCCGCGACTTCTACGGCGCCCGGGGATGGGTGCTCCACCACAACACCGACCTTTGGCGCGGCGCCGCCCCGGTCGACGGCGTGTGGGGAATCTGGCCGATGGGGGCGGCCTGGACCGTTCGCCAGGCATGGGAGCACTACCTGTTCACGAAGGACAAGCGGTTCCTGCGGGACCGTGCTTGGCCGATAATGCGCGAAGCGGCACGTTTCATCCTCGACTTTCTGGTCGAAGCGCCCGCCGGGAGCCGGGTAGCCGGCCATCTTGTGACCAACCCCTCGCACTCCCCGGAGAACGCATTCCGAAAGCCCGACGGCACCGTCTCGCAGTTCACCTACGGCGCGACGATGGACCTCTGGATCGTCCGTGACCTCCTCCAGAGTTGCCTCCGGGCGATCGTCGCCTTGGGCGCGGAGACCAAGGAGTCCGCCCTGCTCGACGAACTCGCGTCCACCCTGACCCGGCTGGCGCTCCCCCAGATCAGCGCCCAAACCGGTCGCCTGCAAGAGTGGATTGAGGACTACGACGAACCCGAACCTGGGCATCGGCACATGTCCCATATGTACGGCCTCTACCCCGCCGACGAGATCGCCCTGAGTCCCGCGTTCTCGCGCGCCGCTCGAGCCGGCCTTGACCACCGTCTGGCGAACGGCGGCGGCGGCACCGGCTGGTCCCGCGCCTGGCTGGTCTGCCTTTTCGCCCGCCTGGCCGACGGCGATGCGGCGGACCAACACCTGCGGACGCTGCTCGGAAGAAGCACGCAGCCCAACCTCCTCGACAGCCATCCTCCGTTTCAGATCGACGGCAACTTCGGCGGGACCGCCGGCATCGCCGAGATGCTCCTTCAGAGCCACGAGGTCGGCGACGACGGCGCCCCGGTTCTTCGGCTCCTCCCCGCCTTGCCCACCGCTTGGGGCGACGGGGCGTTCCGTGGCTTGCGCGCCCGGGGCGCGTTCGAGGTGGACGCGGCATGGAAGCAGGGCCGCCTCGCCTCCGTGCGGGTCCGCAGCCTGGCCGGGGGCCGGGTCACCGTCGTGGCGGACGGCCAGACCCACCGACTGAGCCTGGCCAAGGGCGCCGTCTGGGACTACCCCGGACCGAGCCGAACGGTGATGACGACGGACCGCGACCGGCCCGACTCTGGATCGGTCAACGTGAAGGTCACGCGGTAAGGGTCCGTCCCCGCGAAGCGCTCAAACTTGCGCGCGAAGTTGACGGTCCCAAACCGGTTCAGGCGGATCGGCACGTTGTCGTCGGGAGGAACGGTCGCCACTTCGCCGTCGTAGGTCCGGGTCAACACCAAGTTCCCCTCATACCCGTTTACCGAGCGGACGGTGAAGAACACCGAGTCGGGCGAGACGACGCCGTTCCGGGTGATGATCTCGTTGGGCTCGGCCTCGAGAACAAAGTCGGGGTCCTCTTCGCCGACCCCGATCGTGACCTCGCAGGTCGCGATCCGCACCCCGTTGGTGGACGCCCACAGGGTTGTCGTGACGGACGGGGCGCCGGCCGCCGCCGTGATGCGGATCGGGTACCGCATGGTGTCGGAGTTCAGGCGGTACCGGACTTCCGTCGGCGCCGTGGTCACGAAGCCGGGGGGATCGCTGCCGATGCCGATGGACAAGTCTTGGCTGCCAAGCGCATTGACCAGATCTGCTCTCACGGACAACGTGGCCTCCCCGGCCTCGCCGGGACGGAGGCTCAGTCGATCGGGGTCAAAGCTCGCGGTGATCGTCGGCCCGTCGCCTCCCGTGCTCGGGCACGCGCCGCCGAGAAGAAGGAAAGCGGCAACCCCAAGGGCCAAGACGCCCGCCAGACGCCGACCCAACCTCCGAAAGACCGTCTTCGAACCAATGAACGTTTGCATGGGCAGTCCTGCCGCGTTTCGGCGCGGAAGGACCCCACTCTAGCCGGACCCCGTTACACGACCGTTACAGCGTCCCGCAACCCCCGCTCGTCGCCGGCGATGAGCTCCAGCGCCACCGCCAGCGCCCCGGGACCTATCGTCTCGTCGAACGCCTCGGGAAGGTCCGGGCCGAGGTGCGCGTGCCGGGGTCCGTCCCCGATCAGAAAACGCGCCGCGCTCGCGCACGCCGCGCTCGCCGGAAGGTCGCCGACGCGGGCGAACGCCTTCGCCGCCGTGAGGTACACGCGCGGGAAAGCCCCCGGAGAGCCCAGCGACGCCAGAATCCGGGTGCCTTCGCGCAACGCCGCCAACGCCCCGTCCGCATCGCCGAGTTCCAGCCGCGTCGCCGCCAGATCGCCCAAGGAGAGGGCCAAGGATCGTGGCGTGTTGGTGCGCCGTTTGATCACGATCGCCTCTTCCTGGTACCGAAGAGAGGCCCCGTAGTCGCCCGCCAGGTGGTGGGCCATCGCCAGTTCGTTGAGCGCCGAGGCGACCCCCCATGCGTAGCCGCCCTCCCGGCAGAACCGAACCGCCGACTCGCCCAAGGCGCGCGCTTCTTGAACGTCGCCCATCCGGTTCGCGACGAGGCACGCCACGACGAGCCCCGCACCGATCCAGTTCGGATTGCCGCTCTGCTCGATCAGCGAGACCGCCCGACGGGCTTCTTCCCGCGCGACCTCGTACCGTCCTTGCTCGGCGTGGGCCTGAGCGAGTTGGACGAGGGCCCGCCCTTGGTACAGCGTGTGCCCGATCTGTTCCGCCATCGCGACCGCCCGACGAAACCACACCTCCGAGTCGGTGAAACGTCCCTCGAACAGGACGAAGTTGCCGTTGCACTCGTAAGCGTAGGTCAGCATCGGACGAGGGTCCGGGTTCGCGACGGCCAACGCCTGATCCATCCGGCTCTGTGCGAGCGACCACTGGCCCCGAAGGACCCAGTACCAGTTGAGCCCGACGGCGAACGACAGCGCCCCTTCCGCGTCGTTCTCGATCAACCACTCCCATGCCGCGTCCAAGTTCGGGATCTCGGGGTCCACCGCTTCGTGGGCCAAGGGCTCCTCGGCCGTGAACACCGTCTCGACGCAACGCCTCGCGAGGCGCAGGTAGTGGTGCGCGTGTCCCCGTCGCAACGCCTCCCGACGGCGAGGAGGGAGCAACTCGGCCGCATACTCGCGGACCGACTCCAACAGGCGGAAACGCGGCGGGTCGGCACCGGGCGCTCGGTCGATCCATGCGTGCGCCGCCAGCAGTTCGAAGGCTTCCGCCGCGCACGGAATCCCAAGGACAGCCGTCGCCGACGCCAGCGTGAACCCTCCTCGAAAAACCGTCGCCTCGCTCAGGGCGTCCTGCGCCACCGGGGGCAACCGCTCGAAGCTCCAGTCGAACGCGGCGCGGAGCGACCTCTGCCTCCCCGCCGACTCTCCGACCCGGGTCAAGAACGCGAACCGGTCGTCCAACTGGGTCAACATGTCGCCCGGCGACAGCACCCGCGCCTTCGAAGCGGCGATCTCCAAGGCCAAGGGGTACCCGTCCAGCCGGTCGCACAGTTTGGCGACCACCGGCAGATCGCCCTCCCTCGCGGCAAAGCCCGGACTCACCGTCCGAGCACGATCGAGGAAAAGGCGCTGACCGTCGGTGAGTCCGTCCGCGCCAAGTACGGCGAGGTCCAGTGGGCCGATCGGGTACTCGAACTCCTCATCCAATCCGAGGGGTACTTGGGAGGTCGCCAGCACGCGCAACGACGGACAGGATCGGAGAAGCCGCTCCAGCACCCCGGCGGCTTCGACAACCTGCTCGAAGTTGTCGACGACGAGGAGTCCCGCCATGTCGCCCAGCGCGAAGGCGATCTGCTCTACCGGGCCCCGATCCGGCGAACCCGGCACCCTCAGCGAACCTCGCATCGCTTCCGCCACCGCCCCCGAATCCCGCACGTCCGCCAGCGGAACGAACCAAGCGTTCGGAAGTCGACGGCGCCACACCTCCGCCGCCAAGCGAGACTTGCCGCTCCCCCCCGGGCCCGTCAACGTGATCAGGCGGTGGTCGCCCAGAAGCTCGGCGAGTTCGGCGAGTTCGCGCTCCCGGCCTACGAACGAGGTCGCGGACAGCGGTCCATCCCCGCGCGTCGCAACAAGCCCAAGCTCGCGCGCGCGCGCCCGAACGTCCAACCGCGACGGGTCGCGCGCGAGGATCGATTCGGCCAGTCTCCGGGCCTCGTCGGTGGGCAGAGCCGCCATTCGGTCCATCGCCGCCGCGTAGAACGCCTCCTCTGCGTCAAGTCCGGCGTGGTAGGCCCATTCCGCGTCGTAACCCTCCAGGAATCGGCCTCCATAGAGGGACGGGTCCCGCTCCTCGCGCAACCGTACGACGTCCACGTCGAAGCGGTCTCGGCGCAAGCGGACGATGGTGCGATCGGCCTCGAGGCAATCCCCGCCGAACGTCTCGCGCAACGACGACAGCGCCGTCCGGAGACTGCGGCGCGCCGATTCTTCGTCCGCGCTCGGCCAGCCGATCTCCGCGAGCGTGTCCCGACGCACCTCGTCGCCCGCCCGGTGGGCCAGATAGGCGAACACGACTTCGGTCGCGCGCGTACGAAAGCGCACCGCCTCGCCTTCCGGGCTCGTGACCCGGACCTGCCCCAGCAAGCGGACGTTCCAGCGGCCCACGTTCGCCGCATCGTACCTGCCAGAGCCCTTGCTCTTCCTTACATGCGCGCGCACACGGGCGCAAGCCGGCGGACATCCCGTCGGGCCCTACCGAGGGTGGGGGACTGGAGCGGTCCGCACCGGTAACCTCACTCCGTGTTCGAGCACCATGCGCGCGCGATCGAGCGCCTGAAGAACGCCTACGTCGACGATGCCGAGATCCTCGCCTTGGTCGTCGGCGGCTCCGTGTCCAAGGGCTGGGCAACCGCCACCTCGGACGTGGACTTCATGGTGGTCGTTTCCGACGAGGTCTGCGCGCGGCGCCGCGAGGAAGACCGTCTGATGGTCTATCGAACCGACCTCACCGATTACGAGGGCGGCTACGCCGACGGAAAGGTAACGCCCCTCGGGTTCCTCCGGCTGGTGGCGGAAAGCGGGAGCGAGCCGGCCCGGTCCGCCTTCCTCCGGGCGGTCGTCCTGTTCGATCGGACGAGCAAGGTTGGAGACTTGATCGAGCGCATCCTCGTCTACCCGGAGGAAGGTCACGAGGACCGGGTCCGCCGCTTCCACAGCCAACTCATGATCTGGCGGTGGTACGTCGGCGAGGCGGCCAAGCGCGATGACCCGTACCTGCTTGCCCGGTCGGCCTCCGAGGTCGCCCTGTTCGCCATGCGCCTGGTCCTCGCCCAGAACCGGAGCCTCTACCCCTATCACAAATGGGCGATGCGGATGGTGGAGGAATCGCCCGACAAACCCAGCGGAATCGTCGACCGGCTGCGCCAACTGACCCGGACACCGTCGGTCGAAACGGCGCAGGCCGTGGTCGATGCGCTTCACGAATGGCGGCCGATGGAAGTGGACTACCGCGAACACTGTCGGCACTTCCTCGAGGACAGCGAGTGGAACTGGGTCTCGCACCCCGCCCCGATCGGCGACCGCTAGGAGAGGCTCCGTTGGATCCGCCTTATCGAGGACTTCGCTGAGATCCGGGCGGATCGACCCTCACGCGGTTCGGCGCGAGGCCCCCGAACGCGCGGTTGCCGAAGTTCGCCGTCACGCGCAGGCCGTTGTCCCAGGTCGTGCGCTGGACCGCGCGGTCCGGAGTCAGGTCCTCGAACTTCGTCATCCGCCGCATCGCCGCGAATCGCAGGACTTTCTGGGTGTCCTCGTAGCTCTTGACGAAGCGCGCGCGGGACGCGGCGAACCCGGACGGGTCGGTGAAGTACATCGGCGGCGTGCCGTAGAGCATGTTCCACCCGTCGCGCAGGTCCCACGTGGCGGCGTTCTTGTTGCTGAAGTCGCCCCAGTACCAAGTGCTCACGGTGCAATCGCCGTAGACCAGTTGCCAAAGCGGGATACGGTATTTCGGCCCGAGTTGGTACGTCAGGACCTTGTCCGGCAGCGCCGGGTAGAGCTTGGGCGGGTTGGTGCCCGCGTCGTCCACCCGGTACGGCCCCAGACTCATCATGCCCTCGAAAAATACGAGGTGCGGAACGGCGGCCTCGTGGCCCGTCTCGGAGCCTGTCACCAACCCGAAGTCGGTGACAAGCTGGAGTAGCCTCATCCGCGCATCGCGGCTCTGGGAGCGGGTCATCGGGTGGCGCGGATCGTAGCACTCGCGGTACTCGGACGCGGTCGTCGTATCGATGAAGCGGGCCCGGAAGGGGTGGGTCTTGAGTTCGTCGCCGATCCGCTTCCTCGCGATCGCGATCGCCTCGAGGTCGCAGCAAACGGCGCACGGCACGTCCTTCCCCTGCTTGTCCTGCACGACCCAGCCACGAACCCAATCGCCGTTCGCGTCTCGCACCAGTCCGTTCGGCCAGGCCTCGGCGGTCCAATCGGGGTGGGTCCACGGCAGATCGGCGTACCGGGACGGGTCCATCACGTCCTGGTAGATGTCGTACCGGCTCGGCACGAAGCCAAGGCCCGCGACCTTCTTGAGGACCTCGGGCGATCCGCCGCCGCTCCAGAGGACGTTGCGGAACCCGGCATCGTGCGCGGCCTGGGCGAGCCCGACCTTGTCGTCGCTCCAGGTCCAGAGGTTCGCCGCGCGCGCCACGCTCGCCACGTTCGGGTTCTTCTTCGCCTTCTCGGCAAGGGTGACCAAGAGGCCTTTGCGCTTCGCTTCCGCGCGGTACCGCTGGGCGAGGTCGTTCAGATCGGCCTTGCCGAAGAACACCTGGGTCAGATGGCGAATGGGACGACCGAACGTCCCCATCTGGGGACGCCAGACCGGGTTGGCCTGAAGCAAGCCGTCCCGGCGGATCATCGCGAGAAGGAAGTCGTCGCTCTCTCCCACCAGGCTCAGCACCCCGGCGCCTCGGTCCAGTTGGCCGTAGAACGCCATGCTCAGCCCGTGGCCGCCGTAGCCCACCAACCAGAGCGGCTCGAACTTGGCATCGTTCGCCGCGACGCGGAGACCCATGTTCACCGGCAGAATGTGCTCGGCCGTGGGGGACGCCTCGACCGGACCCGGTATCTGCAGGTCGGGGGCGGGAGCCTGTGCCGCGACCGGCTGGACCGTCCAGCGGAGTTCCGCGCCCTTGAGTTCCACGAGCACCGTCAGGCCGATCAACCCGTCCACCCCGAGCGCCTCCCAACGGATCTGGCCCTTGGCCATCGTCGCGCGGGGCCGGACGAACCGGGTCGCCGGGGGACGCACCGTCCAACGGCGCCCGTTCCGCCGGTCCGTGACCGTCGTCCGCAGGGTCGCCGGCTCGACCACGACGCGAAGCTCTCTGCTTTCCAAGCTGAGCGGGGCTTGGTCGGTTGACGAGGGTCCCAGGTTTTCGACGGTGTACCGGCCGCTGGTCAGCTCGACCTCCGCCGGACCGCTCCCCGTGAGCCGCACCTGGGCGTGGGTCGCTTCGTCGGGAACGATCGCCATCGCCCGGGCGCTCTGCGTTCGGAGGCCGCCCGTGCGCGGGCGATGGCCGGCCGTCCAGAGCAGGGTCCGTTCTCCGGCGCGAATCACGAAACTGAGACCGGCGCTTCCCGCTCCGACCACCCGGATCGGCGCATCCGCGATCAGCAGGTCCCCCGGCTTGACCGCAAACGTCTCGCTCAGGTTCAGCGCCCAGTCCTGCTCGCCGGTATGAACGACGCGAAACCCACTATCGGTCCGGGTCAGCGTGCCCGTGTTCGGCTCGCGCGTCCACAGGTCGCCGACGGGCTTCAGGCTCTGCCCCATCGTCAGCACGCCGAGCAACAGCGCCACCAGCATGGTCGCAGTCTAGCGCCGCGCTCGGCGTCCCGATGGGTCGGGGCCGGCCTTAGCCTTGGCGCCGAACCATCTCGCCAATCCAGATCGGGGCGAAAGGCGAGGTGCATCCCTTCGAGACCGGATAGTCGCGGTAGACGCCCAACTTCTCCCCGATCGCCAGGGCTCGTTCCCGGTAAGGCGGGTGGTGGATGCCGATCAAGGCCAGCGCGTAGTTCATCGTCCACTGGGGCAGGAGGTGGGCGTCGGCCATCTCGGCCTCGAGCCGGTCGAGGAGGGCCGCCAGGTCGAGGCCGTCCGCGCCCTTGGCGATCTTCTCGGCGGTAAGGCTCCAGGCGGCGCGGGCGCACCCGGGGTCGTCGCTCGTCATCCAGGCCTGACGCAGCGCCTCCTTCTCCGGGTGGAGCTTGACCACGTACGAGTTCAGCCAGTCGGCGAGTTGGACGTTGGTGGCCCGGCGGACCATCCGGTCGAGTTCGTCGGCGGTGAGTTCCTTGGGCTTCGCGAGAAGCGTCGCGAGCAGCATGGCCTCGACGTCGCCCGTCGCCCAAAGCTCGCGCGCCAGGACCGTGTTGACGCCGATGCGCTTGGCCAACGTGCGCAGATCGCCGAGCTTGACGCCGATGGCGTCCTGGCGTCCGGGAACCCCGGCGAACTGGGCCAGCCCCGCGCCGCGCCGGGCGTTCTGCTCCCGAGTTCTTTCGTCGCCCAAGGCCCCGATCTCGGCCATCGCTTGTGCCAGCGTCATGCGCGGCATTGTACAACCCATCCCGCGCAAGGCTACGGATCGGCGTGAATCACGTTCCACGGACCAGGTGCATCATCACGATCTCGCGGTAAGGCGGCTTGGGCTCGTCCCCGTGAGCGACGGCGAAGCACGCGTCGCCTTCTCTCCATCCGTTCGCTTCCGCGTACCCGTTACAGGCGGCCACCGCCTCGCCCACGCCCTCGGCCGCCTCCCCCATGTCGTCGGCGACGGACTCGACCGCCACGTAGGTTCCTTCGGGAAAGGCCGATTCGCACATCCCCGGGGGGACGCGGGCTTCTGGCCGGACGCCGACGCCGACGAAGCAGGCGCGCACCGAGGGGGCGACCTCCGGATGGTCCTTGTGCGGTCGGTACAGGAATCCGAAGACGAGGTCGCCCTCGCGATCCGCCACCTCCCCGATTCGAGGGAAGAAGGCGCCGTGCGCGCCCGTCCAGCCGGGTCCTTCGTCTTCGCCATCGAACGCGCACCAACAGCCGACAACACGGAACGGTCCGGTCTGTTCGAGCCTCGGTTGCGTGAGCATGGCGCGTGCTTACCCTGGTTGGGCGCCGGGCGGGCGGGCCATGGCCTCCTTGCCGTCCGGCGGCGCCGCGATCCATTCGGTTTACACTGGAGGCATGGTCGGACTCGCGCTGTGCGCCGCCGTTTCGCTCGCCGAGATTCGGACGATCGAGAACGATGTTCTCCGGGTCGGGGTGAACCTGCAAAGGGGCGGCGCGATCACCCTCCTGCAGCGCAAGAACGGGCCGAACATGGTCAACGATCACGATCTGGGCCGCCAGATTCAGATGTCCTACTACTCCGGCCCCGTTCCCTTCGAACCCGATGGCAAGAAGGCGGAGCCCTTCTGGCGCGGGCTCGGCTGGAACCCGATCCAGTCCGGCGATTTCTTCGGCAACTCGTCCAAGGTCCTCGCGCTCAAGGTCGAGCCGACCAAGCTGTACGTCAAGTGCGTCCCCATGCACTGGCCCCTACCGAACGTCCCTGGCGAGTGCACCTTCGAGTCCTGGATCGAACTCGACGGCCCCACGGTTCGGCTGCGCCAGCGGCTCGTCAACCGCCGCCCGGACACAACGCCGTATCCCGCCCGGGCGCAGGAGCTTCCCGCCGTCTACGTGAACGCGCCTTGGCACCGCCTGATCACCTACGTTGGGGATGCGCCGTTCACCGGCGCTCCCACCTCCGAGATTCCCAAGCACGAGTGGGGCAAGGACGGTCCATGGACCTCGTTCTTCACCTCCGAGTCCTGGGCGGCGTTGGTGGACGACCAGGGAGACGGACTGGGCGTTTGGGCGCCGGACACCTACACCCTTTCCGGGGGCTTTGTGGGCACGCCCGGGGTCGGAGGTCCGAAGGATGCGCCGACCGGTTACCTCGCCCCGAACCGCGTCGAGATCCTCGACCACAACATCGCCTACGAGAGCCGGTGCGTCCTGATCGTGGGATCGGTGGCGGAGATTCGTTCGTACGTCCGCCGCCGTCAGCGCAATCCACCCCGCCCCCAGTGGGTGTTCCGCAAGGATCGGCAGCATTGGAGCTACGCGAACGCGACCGACCAAGGCTGGCCGATTCCCGGTTACCTCGACGTGAACCTGGACGGAACGGACCCGCAGATGATCGGGCCGGAAGCGTTCTGGCGCGCCGCCGACGCCCCGGTGCTCGAAGTGGACGCGGCGTTTCGGACGTCGGACACGATCGCCGAGGTCTTCTGGTCGCGAACCGACGCGCCCGGATTCGCGCCCGAGCGCCGGCTGACCTTCCCCATCGTGGGCGACGGCAAGCGACGAACCTACCGGGTCCGACTCGCCGGCCATCCCGAATACCGGGGGGCGCTGCGACAGATTCGGATCGATCCCGTTTTCGGCGGACGTCCGGGAGACCGGGTCCGGGTCTGGCGGATCGGCTCCGCCCGCTGAGCCGTCGCCGGCCTCACGGTTCGCGCACGAAGATCACCCGGTCCACCCAGACCGCCCTCGAACCGCCGTCCGCCGGGGCGGCCCAGACGTAGCAGCCCTCCGTCAGCGGGGTCGTGGCGAGCAACACCGTCCGGTATCCCGTGCCCGCGTCGGCGTTCGTGACGCGCACGTCGCCGAGGCCCTGCTTCGCGTTCGTGCTGTAGACACCCGCCGTGTAGGCCACCGCGCCGGGCGCTTCCCCAGGCTCCACCCGAATCTGAACGTACACCTTCCACGTTCCCTTCCGTACCGCCTTCGGCGCGGCAAGCTGGAACGCCCACTCCCGATGGCCGCCCGGCAGTCGGCAAGCGAGCCCGTCGCTGGCGGCGGGGTCGGGACGCAACTCGATCAAGTTCCCCTCGCCGATCAGCAGGGCCTCGTCGTCCTGCGCCAAAACCACCTCCGCCCCGTCCGGGACGACAAGGTCGGCGGGAAGCGGAGAGATCTTCGGGCGAATGGGCAACGCCGCCGGGTCCACCGCGAATCGCTCGATCCAACTCTGCGGCGTAAGGCCGGATTCGTTCATGTGGGTGATCGCCGACCATCCCGCCGGACCCGGTCCCGTCGCCACCGCGATCCACTCGTCGGCCACCGCCTTGCGCGACTCCGGCAACGGCCAAGCGATCTTCAGGGTCGGCGCTTCGCGCCGCAACCGCCCCCATTGGCTCAGGATCACGTACCGAATCCCTAGGTGCCCGATCCTCACTCGCCAGAGCAGGTCCGGCCGTCGGGCGACCCGGCGCTCGGCGTCCTGCCAAAGGAGTTCGGCGGCAAGGACGGTTTTCGTATCGAAGAACGGCGCGTTCGGCCCGATCCAGATGTTCATCGGCACGGGCTTGGCGGCCTTCGCTAGCAGGTCCATGGTCGCCGAGATCGGCCCCGCCGCCGCCCCGTAGTAGCCATTCAGGAACTCCTTGCGCAACGCCCGATCGTCTTGATGGGGGTTCCAAAGCAGTTGGGCCTGGGTCCAGGCGTGCATTTCCGCCATCGTCCCCCCGAACGACTGGTACGCCCCTTGCTCGAAGAGCCCCTTCACCCCGTTCTCGGCGAAGAACCGCTGGTTCGGACCGATGACGTCCCAGTTCGGGAACGGCATCATGTAGTTCGGAAAGTCGGTGACGTAGTTCCAGACGTACAGCCGGTTCGTCAGCCGGCTCCAGTCCCGAATGTCCTGGGCGAACGAGGCGTTCGCGGGGTCGGTCAGGGGTTTCGAGAAATCGCACTCGATGCTGCAGAGCCGCACGATGACGTTGGGCCGGGGGCGCAGGGACTTGGGCGCCTTGCGCGTGTACTGGTAGGCCAGCGTGTCCACCGCGACCTCCGGGAACTCGTCGCGAATCTGGTCCGCCACGTAGTTCGCGAGGTCGAGCACCGGCGCGGCGAGGGAGCCTTCCTCGTCGCTCAGGGCCTTGCACGACGGGCACTCGCAGGCGCCGTACCAGTCGTTTTGGCTGACCGAGACGATGCGGGCCGAGGGGTCCTGTCGAAGGCGGGTCTTCACTTCCTCGACCAAGACGCGGCGCATGTCCGGATTGCTCGTGCAAAGCTGGGCGCCCTCCCACTTCCGGACGCCCCCGATCATGCTGTACCACTCCGGATGGTCTTTGAAGTGCTTCTCCGGCGGCACGAACGGGAAGAAAGTGTGGACGAACCCGGAGTAGACGATCTTGCCGCCGTCCTCCTCCGTGAGGCGGGCGTGCATGCTGTTCGATCCGTTCCTTCGCGCCCACTCGCGGTCAAAGGCGTGGTACCAGAACGGGTCACGGGACTCGAAACGCGGGCTCTCCGTGACGTTCAGGTCCTTGAATTCGATCCTTGACTTTTTGGGAATCGTGGTCGCCCAGGGCGTCCACCAGCGCACCCCTTGGCGGTGGAGAAGCCGGTTGACCGCGTAGATCGCGCCCCTCGGCCCGCCCCCGAGCACGTAGAGTCGGTTCGCTCGGGTGCGAATCAGCACGTCCTCCGGGCCGAGCTTGGCCTCCGGCGCCCACTTCGAGGCCAGGCCCACGACGATGCGGCCCTCGCCGGGGTTCGCCTCCTGCCCGGGGGCGACCGTCGCCCCCAGCATCGCGCCGAGGTGCTTGGCGAGTTCGTTGGCGGCAAGGCTTTCCTGGGCGGTCGGGTTGGGCGCGGTGACGATCACCGGCGGTTTGGTTCGGGAGACGGTCACCTGCCCCAAGGCGGAAAGAGGGATCGCGCACACGAGGATCGGCATACCCCATCGCATGGCCCATCTTAGCCCACCCTATCGCGACTGGCCCAAGACCAAGGATCCCGTCGGCTACCCGTGTTGTGGCCAACCCGGTTTGGGTTCTGGAAGGACCTGCCGTATAGTGACCGACATGATCGCCGTCCGGCCCCTCCTTGCAAGCGCCGCCATAGCGGTGGCGTATTTGCCCCAGAAAGCCACCGGCCAGGTTCTGCCGGCCGACAACCGCGACCTGACCGTCGAGCTCGCCCGACAGCTGGACCAAATGGACCTCTGGCTCGACCTCTGCGGCGCGATGCGGTGGGTTCAGTTCGAGCCAGGGCCATTGGGGGAGGTCGAGGCGAAACTGGGGAAGATCGTGCAGGCCCTGGCCGGCACCGCCTACTTCCTGAAGATCGCCGCGATCGACGTGGATCGCCATTACTCGAACCTGCTCGACGAGTACTCGCGCAAGCAACGGGACTTCGCCAAGATGAAGTCCGCGCTCGAACTCCAGCAGAAGTACATCAGTATCGCGAACGCCGCCTTCGACCTCATCAGCGTCGTGGACTGGTACCGAGCCGCCCTTGCCGACCCAAGGCTGGAAGCGACCCTCGGTGCTCGTTGTCCGATCTACGCCGGATTCGAGGCGTTCAACCGAGCCGACGTCGTGGTCGAAGGGGCGCTCGGGATGTACTCGCGGATCGACACGACAAGCGAACTGGCCTCGAACGGCGAGGTCCGGTGGGGACAGCTCAAGTCCTGGGACGAAGAGCTGAAGAACTGCGGCGTCCAATTGCTGGCCGCCAAGTCGATGGCGTCGGACGCGAAGAACCTCGCCCTCGCGTTCGGCGAGGCGAACCTGCTCCAGCGCGAAATGATGGCGGGACGCGTTCCCATGGACGCCAAGAAGGTGTCCGAGATGCGCCGGCTCGGCTTCGCGAACCTCGCCCAGTTGTTCGGTAAGCTCGGCCTCGAGGTCGCCAAGCTCCAGCGCCGCGAACTGCTGGATCGCGCCCGCGAGTTGGACCAGGTCATTGGGGCCGAGGGCAAGCCGCTTCAGGCCGCCGCCGCCGAAAAGGAGAAGCTGTACGACCGACAGATTGCCGCCGAGAAGCTCTTGGCGCGGGCCGAAACGGTCCGCAAACGGTTCCTGGCCCTGAGATACCGCCTTCTCGGGGAACCCTCCAGTACGCGCGTTCCACCGGTCGACCAAAAGCTGACCTGGGGTCAGGCCTTGCGCGCGTACAAGGCGCAGTTCGAATCCGACTCCGTGGGCGCCGTCCGCTCTATGGCGGCCGTCAACGCCCGCGAGGCGCCCGACGGGACCATCGCGGTCCTCACCCCGACGGTCACCCTTGGCGAGGCGATCGTCGTGGACTTCGCGGCGCCGGCCGAGTATTCGAAGACCGCCTGGGTCGGGCTTGTGCCGAGCGAAACGCCCCACGGCTCCGAAGCCGTCGCCGACAAAGTGGATTTGTCGTTCCAGCACTTGCGCGGCCGCACCTCGGGTCGGGTCAAGCTGGTGGGGATCGAAAGGCCCGGTCGCTACGACGTCCGTCTGTTCGACGACGATATGAACGGCTTCGAGGTCGCCTCGTTTACGGTGACGGTGCTGGCCAAGCGCTGAACTTGTGTCGCGGGCCGTCAGTTGGTGGAGATTGGTGGACGCGCTTAGAACTCCTGGCTGAATCCACGGTGCACACATCAACTTCCGCGCTTTATCCCACGCCCTCACACAGAATTGGGCCGGAAAGGCGTGTTGAGTCTGAATCCTGACTCTCGCACAGCCCACGTCGACACGTCTAAGTTGATTTAAGATCAAAGGCCTCGTTTCGCCTCATAATGATCCAGATTCTTGATGTTCGAGTCCAGCCGATCAATAGAGAGGGATTACAATCACCTCGGATACCTACAGGCACTGTTACGTGGCCTGGTTGGATTTGATGCGCTTGCCTTTGAGCTGATTCAGAATGCCGACGACGCGGAGGCTAAGTCAGTCCAGTTCACCGTCTCGGAAACGGGACTGATCGTCAGCAACAGCGGATCATTTAGGGCCTGCGATGACCCGGAGGCAAAGACCTGTAGCTTCAAGGCGCAGAAAGGTCACTACTGCGACTTTCACCGATTCAAGGAGCTTGCGACCGGCGATAAGCGGCACGAGGCAGAAACCACTGGTGCATTTGGTGTCGGATTCGTTTCGGTGTACCAAGTCACGGATAATCCGGAGCTGGTTTCGGCGGGGCGACATTGGCGACTCGATGAGGTCAATCGGAGGATTAACATTTGTCCGGGTTGCCCAAGTTGCAAGGCGGACGGTCTTCCCGGAACGCAATTTCTGCTCCCTTGGGCGTTAGATCCGAACTCTGAACTCAGGCTTGGTCTCGAGATGCCTCCACCGGATGTTTCGAACATTCAGGGCATTGCGGAAGACATCTCAAGTGCAGCGGAGCGTGCTGCAGTATTCCTTAAAAGCGTTGAGCGCATCGAGGTGGTTCTTTCTGGCGACAGGGTTTTCGATGTTAGACGAGAGCCGAGTTTGGCCTCCGGCGCCCACGTCGAGGCCAGGCCGACCACGATGCGGCCCTCGCCGGGGTTCGCCTCCCGATGCGGGACGATCACCCGATCCAGCATCGCGCCGAGATGCTTGGCGAGTTCGTTGGCGGCCAGGCTCTCCTGGGCCGTCGGGTTCGGCCCGGTGACGATCACCGGTGGCCGCGCCTTCGTCACCGTCACCTGCCCAAGCGCGGAGAGAGGGATCGCGCACACGAGGATCGGCATACCCCATCGCATGGCCCATGTTAGCCCACCCGCACGATGGGAACCCCGGTCCGGGAAGCCCTCCAGCAGGACGCGGTCCTCGAAGTGGCATCGGATGGATCCCTGGTGGACGACCGCTCCCGGGGCGACGGCTACCGCCGCGTGTACCGCCGAAAGTAGCCGTGGCGATGGCCGCACCGTGCCCCCGCCCCCTCCCGTCAGGGTCGCGTTCGGACCGGAGCAGCGATGAACACCGTGTCCCTCCGACCGGGCGGATCGTCGCGGCAACGCGAAAAACCTTCGACCATCCCCTTGCATTGGCGTCTAGCATGGGCTATACTGAACCGTATGGTTCAGTATCAAGTGCCCTTCGACGCCTCCTTCGGCGCTCTCGCGGACGCCACCCGGCGCGGCGTTCTGGAGCAACTCGGGCGGGCGGACGCTTCGATCACCACCCTTGCCGAGAGCTTCCACATGACCCTCACGGGCATGAGGAAACACGTCGGCGTCCTGGAGCAAGCGGGGCTCGTTCGCACCGAGAAGATCGGGCGCGTGCGGACCTGCACCCTCGGGCGGCGCGGACTGGAGGAAGAGGCGGCTTGGATCGAGGCGTATCGCCAGGTCTGGGCCGCCCGCTTCGACCAGCTGGACGCGGTCGTCGCAGAACTGAACCGGAAGGAGCAGAGCAGATGAACGTTCGCAAAGGCAATGAGACCAAGGTAGAGCGGATTTCCGAACTCGAACTCGTCGTGACCCGCACCGTCGACGCCCCCGCCCGCCTCGTGTTCGAGGCGTGGACCAAGGCAGACCTGTTCAGGCAATGGTGGGTGCCCAAGTCGTACGGGCTGAACCTGGTCGCCTGCGACATGGACGTCCGTGTTGGCGGGCAGTACCGGTTGGCGTTCCTCCACGAAGGTTCGACGATGGAGTTCTTCGGCACGTACCGCGAGGTGACCCCGCCCTCGCGCCTCGTCTGGACCAACGACGAAGGCGACGCCGGCCAGACCGTCACCACCGTGACCTTCGAGGAGATCGAGGGCAAAACGCGCTTGGTCGTTCACGATCGCTATCCCTCGAAGGAAGCGGTCGACACCGGATCCACCGGCGCCATGCCCGAGGTGCTCGACCAACTCGACGAACTCCTCGCCTGCCTGGGCTGAAGTCTCAGGCCGACGAGCAGCTTGGTCAAGGCGGGGAATCGCCGCCGGAGAACGCGCGGAGCGTGCATCTTTACGACGGGGGCATCGAACTGGTCGATCTGGCTCAAACCGCCCTTGCGCAGTTCGATCAAGGGCATCCAAATGACCGAAATGAGCTGCTAAATAGGCTCTGCTCGAACTGCGTTTGGAGGGACGGCGAGCTTCTCGTCGAGCTTTGAAAACCCGATGATTTGATGCTGAAAGCTACTCAGATCGATGAACTACCAAGGAGGGTGACCTGCCTCGGGCGAGGGTAACGAACTTTGGTGGAGATGATGGGATTCGAACCCACGACCTCTGCAGTGCGATTGCAGCGCTCTCCCAGCTGAGCTACATCCCCACGCTCGACGCGGAGGGCTGGGATGACCTCCGGTTCAGCGCCATGATACCACAGGCGAATGGGGTGTCCCAAGCTGGCTCGGCGGGCTCAAGAGACGCGCGTTCGGAACGGAACCCAGGATCGAATCAACCGGGACCGTGACCCGCACCCCCTGCGAGCCGGGACCAACCCAAGCGAGGTTCGCAGGACGGGGGCCAGAACCAAGACGGCACACCTCGCCGCTCCGAAGGCGGACAGAAGACGCGCCGAGCCGGAAAAGGCGTACACTCCCGCCCCGTGAGGGATCTCGCCAACGCCCGCCTCGACACGCTCCTCCAACACGTCGCCGAAGAAGATCGCACCCTCGGCGCCGTCGTCCCCCCCATCTTCCAGACCTCGCTCTTCGTCTTCGACAAGCCCGAAGACATGCGGACCACGATGTTCGAGCGTCCCGGCGGACCCCCGTTCCACTACAGCCGGGTCGGCAACCCCACCAACGACATCCTGGAGCGGAAGATCGCCCTCCTCGAAAAGGCAGAGGCGTGCAAAGCGTTTTCGAGCGGAATGGCCGCCATTTCCGCCGCCATCTTCCACGCCTGCCGGGCCGGGTCCCACGCGGTTATGATCGACACCGCCTACCCGCCCTCCAGGATGTTCCTCAACACCCTCGCCCAGCGCTACGGCGTGTCGCACACCTACGTGGACGGGCGAACCGTCGAGTCCATCCTCGACGCGGTCCGCCCCGAGACCACCCTCATCTACCTCGAATCGCCGAGCAGCTTCCTGTTCCGGCTCCAGGATCTGCGGGCGGTGGCGGCCTTCGCGCGGGAGCGCGGGATCACGACGGTTATCGACAACACGTACGCCTCGCCCCTGTACCAAAACCCGATCGAGATGGGCATCGACATCGTGTGCCACAGCGCTTCGAAATACCTGAACGGCCACAGCGACGTCGTCGCCGGCGTGCTCTGCACGAGCCGAGAACGCATGGAGGCGATCGTGCGGGAGGAGGTGGCGCTCTTGGGCGCGGCGCTCCCGCCCTTTCCCGCCTGGCTCATGCTCCGTGGTCTCCGCACCCTCCGCCTCCGGGTGAAACAGCACGAGGCGACGGCGAACGAGGTGGCGGCGTGGCTCGAGCGCCAGCCCTGGGTCCAGAACGTCAACCACGTCGGCCTACCCTCCCACCCCCAGCGCGCGCTCGTCGAAAGCCAAATGCGCGGTTCGACCGGGCTCTTCTCGTTCGAACCGACCTTCCAGACGCAGGAGGCGAACGACGCCTTCGTCGGCGCCTTGCGGTTGTTCCGGTGCGGCGTGAGTTGGGGAGGGCACGAGAGCCTGGCGGTTCCCTTGTTCGTGACCCCTCTGGATCGACCGGAGGGGTTCCGACTGGTCCGGCTCTACTGCGGCCTCGAGGACCCCGCCGACCTGATCGAGGACCTCGACCAAGCGTCACGAGCCGTCGGCCACGGATAGCCTCAGAATATGCACGCCGCCGGGTCCCAGTGAGAACAGAGGGGGCCGTCACCGCTTGGTAAGCTGGTCGACGTATGTTCGCCCTCATGCCTCTCCTCGCGACGGCGACCCTGGGCCAGCCGACCCCGACGGTTGAGCTCAAGCCGGGTCTGGTGATCACGCGCTCGGTGAAGGTCAAACCGGGCGTCTACAAACTCGCCTCGAAGGACCTGAACACCCCCGCCATCGTCGTTCGCGGCAAGGGTATCACGGTGGACTTCAACGGCGCGGTGCTCTCCGGCTCACCCGGCGCCAAGCTCCCCGACGCCTACACGGGCCTCGGCATCCGCGTCGAAGGACAGAACGTCACCATCAAGAACGCCGTCGTCAAGCGCTACATGGTCGGCCTGCGCGCCCTCAACGTCCCCGGAATCCGGGTCACCAAGTCGGACTTCTCCTACAACTGGAAGCAACACCTCCTCAGCGGCCTCGATCGCGAGGACGGCGCCGACTGGATGAGCTATCACCGCAACGAGAAGGACGAGTGGCTCCGCTACGGCGCGGGCATCTACCTCCGGGGTTGCGACAAGTTCGAGGTGGACAACAACGTCTGCCAAGGCGGCCAGAACGCCCTCATGCTCACCGAGTGCAACGACGGCAAGGTCTGGAACAACGACTTCTCGTTCCTCTCCAGCGCGGGCGTGCTGATGTACCTCTCGAGCCGCAACAAGATCATGCACAACAAGATCGACTGGTGCGTGCGCGGCTACAGCCACGGCGTCTACAACCGCGGTCAGGACTCGGCGGGCATTATCATCTACGAGCAGTCGAACGACAACGTGTTCGCCTACAACTCGGTCACCCATGGTGGCGACGGGTTCTTCCTCTGGGCAGGTCAGACGACCATGGACACCGGCAAGGGAGGGTGCAACGACAACCTCCTGTACGGCAACGACTTCAGCCACGCCCCGACCAACGGCATCGAGGCCACCTTCAGCCGCAACAAGTTCGTGAACAACCTGATCATGGAGTGCTGGCACGGCATCTGGGGCGGATACAGCTACGAGACCCTCGTCCAAGGCAACGTCTTCGCCCTCAACGCCGAGGCGATCGCCATCGAGCACGGTCAGGACAACGTGATCTCCCACAACACCTTCGATCGCGACACGACCGCCGTCTACCTGTGGTGGAACGCGAACCAAGACCCGAACTGGGCGTACCCAAAGCATCGCGACACCCGTAGCATGCGCTACGTCATTAACGAGAACGTTTTCTCGAACGTGGCCAACACGGTGTTCGCCATCAACAACACCGTCGGCGCCCGCATCGAGAACAACAAGGTGTCCCGGTTCAACACCCTGTTCCGGCTGGACGGACCCCGCCTCGAGAACATCGAGTTTTCGGGCAACACCGTCCACACCAAACGACCCGCGATCAGCCCTGTCCCCGCCCTCAAGATGGGTCCGAACAACTTCGTCACCGACGGCGCGGCGGCGGGCGGCCCCCTGCCGATGGCGATGCAACCCAGCGGCAACGTGGTCATCGGCCTTGACCCCGACAACCGCGACTACCTGAAGCGCTTCGCGCGGCCTTGGAACCCCCTGAACAAAGTCGGCACCGAGTTTTCCACCGCCCGACTCGCCCCCGAGCCGATGAAAGACGGCATGAACCCCTTCCTCAAGCCCGGGACGCTTCGGGGACGCCGGTTCATCTTGGTGGACGAATGGGGGCCCTACGACTTCAAGTCGCCCAAGCTCTGGCCACGCGCCGACCTGAAGAACGACGCGAAGGGATTTGGGAAGCGCTTCGAGATTCTTGGCCCGGACGGGACGTGGAAGGTCAAAACGGTGCGCGGAGTGGCCTCCGTGTCCGCGCGTTCGGGTAAGGCCAACTCCTTCGTCGACGTCTGGTTCGACAAGACCGCCGCCACCGACATGCTGCTCGACTTCGAGTTCGTCGCCAAGAAGGACTACCTGGACCCGTTCGGCAACCCCGTGAAGAAGGGCGTCCCCACCTCCCTGAAGTGGAGCCAGTTCCGCCTTCCGATCGACTGGACGATCAAGTTCTATTCGTACGACGACGACACCGAACCGCGCACCAAGCAGGACGCCTTCATGAAGATGCTCGCGACCGCGACCCCGCTCCGGGTGGTCAAGTCCGACAAACTCGACTACGCCTCCGGCGGATCGTTCGAACCCGGCCTGCCCAGTAACAAGTTCGCGACCGTCGCGGAGGGCACGTTCTCCGTTCCGCCCGGGACCTACACGATGGAAGTCACCAGCGACGACGGCATTCGCGTGTTCGTGGACGGCAAGAAGGTGCTCGAGGACTGGACTTGGCACGGGCCGAAGGCGGACAGCGTCACGATGCAACTCGGTGGCAAGCACCGCATCCGCGTCGAGCACTTCGAGATCGACGGCTACTCGGCCCTCAAGGTCGGGTTCAAACGCGGATAGGATTCGTCGCGAATCGGAAGGGCCCGAGTTCGTCCCAAGGGCGGCTCGGGCCCTTCGCGTCATATCGCGCTCGGACTTCTTGCCGGTCCCAGACGGGCGGGTGGGTCGCCGTCCCTACCGGATAGACTTCGCGCCATGGGCCTCGGCTACCAAGACACTCCGATCATTCCTGGCACGAACTGGCACGTTCACGATGGGGAGCGCCCCCAACCCAAGGTCGTGACCCCCGGCACCTTCAGCGACCAGAACGCGGCGGGAACCCCGCCAAGTGACGCGATCGTCCTCTTCGACGGAACCTCGCTCGACGGCTGGGTCGGAAACGACGGTCCCGCCAAGTGGCGACTCGTGGAGGGCGGCGCGATGGAGGTCGTTCCCGGCACGGGCAACATCAAGACCAAAGCGCACTTTGGCGACTGCCAGCTTCACGTCGAGTTCGCCGCCCCGATCGTCGTCAAGGGCGAGAGTCAGGGTCGCGGCAACAGCGGCGTGTTTCTAATGGGCCTCTACGAGATCCAGGTGCTCGACTGCTACGAGAACCCGACCTACCCGGACGGCACCACCGGCGGCATCTACGGCCAGTACCCGCCGCTCGTCAACGCCTGCCGAAAGCCGGGCGAGTGGAACGTCTACGACATCCTCTGGGAGGGTCCGCGCTTCAAGGGCGAGGAGTTGGTCCGACCCGCGCGCGTCACCGTGATGTTCAACGGCGTCGTGCTGCACCACGGCACCGTCCTCCAGGGTCCGACCCAGCACCGTCAACTCGCCGAGTACCATCCGCATCCCGAGGTCGGTCCGCTCGAACTCCAAGACCACGGCGACCTGGTCCGCTTCCGCAACGTCTGGTACCGGCCCCTCAAGGCCTACGACGTGGCCTGATCGGCTCGACTTCGGTCCCTGACCAGAAGGGCCGGGGACCGAAGTCCTTCGCTGGAAACCAATTCGCCCCGATGGTGCGTACTTAGGCGCACCATGGTTCTCGCCGTCGCCGTCCTGTTCTCGCTCGCCGTCGCGTCGCCCCCGCTTTCCCGGCCGTTACAAGAACCTCCTCCGTTCGAGTTAACCGCCCGGATCAAAGAGGAGACCCTAACCGAACTCATCAAGGAGATGAACGCCCGCTATGTGTTGCCCGAAGCCGCCAAGACGATCGAGGCGTCACTCCGGACATGGATGGCGAGTTCGGAATATTCCGCGGTGACCGACCCCGTTGCGTTCGCGGCAAAGGTGAACGAAGTCCTCAAAGGAGGCGCGAAGGACGCCCACTTGCGCTTCCGGTACTCGCCGTCGGTCTTGCCTCCCCGTTCGAATCCGCGCGAGCCGTCGGCGGACGAGATGAAGCGGTACCGTCAGGCGGTCCGGTT
Source organism: Fimbriimonadaceae bacterium (assembly GCA_026129685.1). Classification (GTDB taxonomy): domain Bacteria; phylum Armatimonadota; class Fimbriimonadia; order Fimbriimonadales; family Fimbriimonadaceae; genus UBA2387. The sequence continues at coordinate 34,290 of JAHCHO010000005.1, read as the reverse complement.
CACAAACGCGGACTTCAGCCGGGTGGAACGGCTGCGCGGGAACGTCGGGTACATCAAATTCCAGGGGTTTGAGGCGCCCGAGGACATGAGGCGTCCGCTCGCCGGCGCGATGCGGTTCCTTGGAGACTGCGACGCGATGATCGTCGATCTGCGGGAGAACGGAGGCGGCGACCCGGCCGGCGTTCAGCTCTTCTGCAGCTACTTCTTCGACGAGAAGCCCGTTCACCTCAACAGCATCTATTTCCGCGAAGGGAATCGGACGCGCGAGTTCTGGACCCTGAAAAAGGTCGACGGCCCGCGTCTGCCCAAGGTGCCCCTGTACGTGCTGACAAGCAAACGGACCGGATCGGGCGCGGAGGAGTGCGCCTACAACTTCCAACAGCTCAAGCGCGCCACGATCGTCGGCTCCTCGACCTGGGGCGGCGCGAACCCGGGCGGCATGGTTCGCCTCGGCGACCACTTCGGTTGCTTCATCCCGATCGGTCGGGCCATCAACCCCTACACGAAGACGAACTGGGAAGGTGTGGGGGTCCAACCCGACGAAGCGGTCGAGCCCGCCAAAGCCCTCGAACACGCCCACGTCCTCGCCCTGAAAGCGCTCATCGCGAGGACCTCCGATCCCGAACTGAAGAAGGACCTTCAGACGATCCTCGACCAACTGGTGGCGGGCGGATAGCGTCTTGCGGACCGGGCACGTTCGACGCTACCGGAGCGAGGACCCGCCCGGTTTGCCCTTCTCGTACGTCTGCCGAACCTTGCTGCCCTGACGGGACAACACGAGTTCGCTCCCGCCGACCTTCAGTTCGAAGTCGTACTCGGCGGTGAACGGCGCCCCGTCCGGTCCCGGGCGCCGCATCGCTAGGACTCGGTCCTTCACCGCCCATCGGCCTTCCACGCGGGACTTCATCGGCCCGGCCGGCGTCCCCGCTTCCGCCTCGATGGCGTACGAACCGTCCGCCCTCAGTTCCATCGTGGCCCCGCCCGGAGGTCGCAGCGTCCACGTGCCCACCAGTTCGGACTTGGGTTCGCCGACAAGGGCCTCGGGGGCGGCCGCGATCGGCTCGCCCCCTTGGCACCCGAGTCCCATCAGCGTGAGGCAAAGGGCAAAGACTTCCGGGAAACGTCTAGCGACCACCCTGCGCCTTTCTCTGGGCATCGGCCATCTCCTGCATCCGACGACTCTCGAAGTCCCCTGCCCGCGCGGCGTTCTCCGCCGCCCGGCGCGCCTCCGGAGGCATCTCGTTCAGTTGTTCGACCGTCGCCGCCTCACGCTTGGGAACCGGCGCCCCCGCGTCCTCGCGACCGCATCCGGTCAGCAGACCGGACACGATCGCGAGCGTGAAGAGCGCGCGTTTCACCGCAGGTACGGCTCGCACGGTTGTCCCGGACCGACGATCCAGTCGTAGTTCGCGTCCGACGAGGCCGACGGTCGCTCCGTGAACCCGGGGGTGTAGATGTGCTTGCACCAGTTGAGCGCGCCTTTCTTCACGCTCTTCACATGGCCGTCCACCCAACCGATGTTCGCGCTCTCGGAGTACCGGTATCGAGGCATGCCGCACGACGGGTTCAAAGGCGAGCCCCACGAACACGGCGCCCGGTCGTTGTCCCACTGCGCGCCGGAGGTCGGACCCGTGAACACCGGCGGCCACTGGGCACCGCCGTGCCACCACCAAGCCACCTCGAGGCCCAGGGCGGCCGAACCCCAGTCCGGGTTGATCCCAACCGTCGTCAGGAGGAGCGTGCCCGCGATGTTCTCGATACTCCCCTGGCCGCGCGAGGGGATCACGTACGTGTTGCCGAACTCCCAGTCGTACTCGTTCGGCATCAGGCCCCGGTGGACGTTGTAGCCGTAGCGGCCGTTCGAAGGCTCGGCCGGGCTCTTCCAGATCCCGTCCATCGCCAAAGGCTGGTCGTTCACCCAACTCACGTTCGGAGTACCGTTCTTGATGTACGGAGCGCACGCTTCGCGCCACGTGAACGCCGCCCAACTGGGCCGCGCCGGAACCGTGTAGTCGTTCCGAGGGAACAGGTCGTCGTAGTCGTTCGCGTACATCAGAAGACCGAGCACGATCTGCTTCTCGTTGGACGAGTCGGTGGCCTTCTTCGCCGCCGTCTTGGCCTGCGCGAACACCGGGAACAGAATGGCGGCCAAGATCGCGATGATGGCGATCACGACCAGAAGTTCGATAAGGGTGAAGGCCCTACGGGCGTTGGGTGATCTCATGGAATGGGTTACCTGCATGGGTGGTTGCGCGGGTCGGCGCCGACCCGAGGACGACGTTGGCTCTAGGCGGGGGCACCCCCGCGCGCGCTGGACGAGTGACCAGGGAACAAGCCCTGGTTGAGCAAGTCGAGGGTGACCGCCGGCGTCAACTCCGGGCGGTAACGCACGACGCGGGCCGTATCCCCGCCATGGACGATCGCGTCGAGCAGCGGGGGACACCCGCTCCGTGCCAAACCGTCCATCTCGATCCCTTGAAAGGCCATCGCCTTGCCGAAAACGAGGCTGAAGAAGAAGGAAGCCGTCCCCGCCGCCGCCGCTCCGCCCACCGTGCCCAGGAAGATCGAGCGCCTTGCCAGGCTCGTCTCGAGTGCCCGCCAAGCGTAGTTCCCCGCGCCGATCACGAACCCGGTCGGGCGGACCTCCGCCGGAAGCGACATAAGTCGCTCGACCTCGGTCTCGTTCGGCGCCAGTTCGTCCTCGCATTCGCCGAACAACCGTGGGTCGGGGGTTTCGCCGAAGCGGGCCAGATGCGCGTCGGAGAACCCCTTCCGGAGCGCCGCGACGAAGGCGTCCTCCAACGGAAAGCCAAGGTAGGCGATTCGTCGGTGACCCAGGTCGGCCACGTGGTTGAGGGCGTCGGACATCATGCCCTCGTGGTCGAAGTCCACCTGGAACCAAGCCGGGTGACGACGCTCGTGCCGACCCTTCACCAGAAACGGCACCCCGAGCGACTCGAGCAACTCGCCCTGCGCCTCCGTGTCCTGCTCGCGCCCCCATAGGACCACCGCGTCGCACGAATGGGAGCGCGCCACGAACCTCAGGTGGTCCAAAACCTCTTCCTGCGTCGCGAAGTTTGCGACCGCCAGGCTGCATCCTCGGCCCTGGAGTTCGGCCGACAGCACGTCCACCAAGCCCGTGTACGCCAGTCGGTAGTGAACGTCCGGCAACCTACGATAGACGAGCGCGACCGTTCCCGTCTTCCCCGCGCTCAGCGCGCGCGCCGAAGACGAAGGAAGATAGTTGAGGTCCTCCGCCGCCCGGATAATGCGGGCCCGCGTCTCCGCCGACGCCCAAACGTCCCGACCGTTCAGAACGCGCGACACCAGCCCCGGCGAGAGTTGGAGACTATCGGCAACGTCCTTGAGTCGAGTCCTCATCCTAACCTGTAAATCGTTTTACGTAAAGCGGTTTACATATCCTATCACAGGACATCCGGCGTGTCAAGGACCTTTTCGGGACCACCCGGCGCGTCCGGGCGCGGGAGGAGCGGACGAGCGATGCCTAGACCGGGCGCAACTCCGGCCAGGCCCGTTGCACGCCCTGGCGGTCGCACACGGCCTGGACCTCTCGGACCCGATCGGGCGAGGCGTGGACGTCCTGCGGAGGGACCCCCGCGTCGAGGCAGTACGCCGCCAGAATCCCCGCCGCCTCCCCAAGGTTCCACTCCACCGGATGGAGGCGGAAGCAGCCGTTCGAGATGTGGGTCGTCCCGACGTTCTTGGCCGCCGGGATCAGGTTTTCCACGCGCTGGGGAACCAGCACGCCGAGCGGAATCTCGAACGGCAACGCGCCGATATCGATCGAATTGCGCCCCGACGTGCTCGGATGGAGATCGCACCGGTAGCACCCCACCCCCACCGAATCGGCAAAGCCCGGCGCCCGATCCCGACCCGGCAGGCAACCCGAACCTACGTGCAACTCGGTCACCGTGAACGCCGCCCGGATTCGCCGCGACTCCCGGATGTAGGGCGTCATCGCCAAGCCGTCCCGCGTGCCCGTCAGATCGGGCCGAAGGTGCGCCCCCGGATAGCCCACCCCGCCGTCCAGTCGGGGCGCCTCCGTCTGGAGCCAGTACAGCAGACTCAAGGACAACTGCCGCGAGTCCTCGAGCCGCTCCCGGGCGAGCCCCTCGGGTACGTCCAAGATCGGGCCGACAAAGTAGTCGTTTTGGGGCCAATTGACGATCGTCGCGTCGAGGGCGACCGTCCCGGGCAGGAACGCGTCCTTGCGCACGACCTGTCGGTAGTCGAACAACCCAAGGGACATGTCCGGACGGGGATGCAGACTCCACGTCGTCTCGACCAGCGTGTGCGGATGGCTCGTCACCCATCCGAGCAAAGGTCCCGGCCAGAACTCTGGGCGGTAGGCCCGCCAGCGCTCGTAATGGGCGGGCTTGTCGATCGTGTGGTCCGCCCCCTCCTCCACCGACATCGCGAAGCACCAGGTGATCCCCTGCATATCGGTCGGGTCCGCGTCTCCGTCCAAGGCGTGCGGTTCGCCGGTTTCGCGCTTCGACTCCGCCCCCGTGACGTACTCCACCCCGCCCATCGGCAAGAGGTCGCCGGTCTCCGTCGCGTCGAGCACGGTGCGAAACCCGACCTCCGATTCCTCCCCCGTCCGCAGGTCTCGCACCGTCGCCCCCTCGATCCGGTCGCCCCTCGTCCCGAGCGCCACGACCCGAGTCCGACACCGGATCGTCAGGTGTCCCGAAGCCAAGTAAGGCGACAACATCCTGTACAAAACGCCGAGTCCGACCTTCGGCTCGTGGCACAGGCGAGAGACCCATCCGCCCCCCGGGTTAAGCCGCGCGTCCTTGCGGGACGAGAGCGTCAACGGGGTGAAGTCGCGGTAGTGCTCCCGAACCAGGTCCCGGTACCGACGGTACCGGGCCGTGCAGCCCGTGACCTCGATCCAAGGGTGCTCGTCCGGCGGTACCGCCTGGGCCGTGAGTTGGCCGCCGATCCAGGCCGCCTCCTCGGTCATCAACACGCGCTTGCCAAGGTCGCAGAGGGCCATCGCGGCCGCGCAACCACCGGTACCGCCCCCGGCGATCAGAACGTCGTACTCGGGCACGGCCCAGTGTAGCGCGAGGCCGCATAATCGAAGCGGATGGAGGCCCTCCTCACGACCGATCTGCCCTTCCTCGGCGAGCCCAAGCGCGGCAAAGTGCGCGAGGTCTACGACCTTGGCGACGCCCTGCTCCTCGTCGCGACCGACCGCATCTCCGCCTTCGACGTGGTGATGGCGAACGGCATTCCCGACAAGGGCCGCATCCTCAACCAGATGAGCGCCTTCTGGTTCGAGCGTTTACGCGAAGTCTGTCCGAACCACGTCCTCTCGACCGACGACGAGGCCATCGCCGAACGACTAGGACAATCCCGGACCGAACTCGCCGGGCGGTGCACGCTCGCCCGAAAGGCCGTCCCCTTGACCATCGAATGCGTGGCGCGCGGCTACCTGGTCGGCTCGCTATGGAAGGAGTACCGCGCCGGGGGAGACGTCCACCGCCTCGGGTTGCCGGCCGGGCTCGTCGAGGCGGGCAAACTCGCGGAGCCGATCTTCAGCCCCGCCACGAAGGCCGAATCGGGACACGACGAGAACATCTCCTTCGCCCAGGCGTGCGACCGGGTGGGACGCGAGGTCGCCGAAACCGTTCGGGACTGGACTCTGACCCTCTACAAACGTGCCCGTGACGACGCCGAAGCGAAAGGCCTCATCCTCGCCGACACCAAGTTCGAGTTCGGCCTCGCCGACAACGGCCTCCTCTGGATCGACGAGGCGCTGACCCCCGACAGTTCCCGCTTCTGGGACGCCGATACATACCGCCCCGGATCAACGCCTCCCAGCTACGACAAGCAGTTCGTTCGCGACTATCTTGAGACTCTAAACTGGAACAAAACCCCACCGGGACCCACTTTGCCCGAGGAAATCGTCGCCAAGACTCGGGCGAAGTACCTGGAGGCGTTCACCCGGCTGACGGGGCGAGTCCTGGCCTGATGTTCCTTCTCTACAACCTACTGCTCACGTTGCTCGCCCCCGTCTGGGTGCCGATCATGCTCGTTCGCACGAACCGCCGGAAGGAGGCGCCGAGTTGGGCCGAGCGCTCGGGCGACTATGCGATCAAGCCGATCAAGGGCGCGCGACGGGTGTGGATCCACGCCGTCTCCGTCGGTGAGGTCGTCGCCGCCCTGCCGATCCTGCGCGAACTGCGCGACACGATGCCGGGCTACGAAATCGTGTTGAGCGTCACCACCAGTAGCGGCCACCAAACCGCCCGCGAGCGAGCGAACGGCCTCTGCGATCATCTCGTCTACTTCCCGATCGACGTGGCCCGCTTCCAACTCGCCGCCCTGTCCCGGGTTCGGCCTCAGGTGGTCGCGATCATGGAGACGGAGCTTTGGCCGAACTTCCTATGGGCCGCACGAGCGCTCGATGCCCGGATCGCCATCGTCAACGGACGAATCAGCGACCGCAGCGACCGCCGATCCCGTCCGTTTCGGTTCTTCTATCGGTGGGTGCTGGGGCACGTGGATCGGTGCCTCATGCAAACCGAAACCGATGCGGCGCGAATTCGCGATCTGGGCGCGCGCGACGTGGTCGTTCTCGGCAACTGCAAATTCGACCAGGCCGCCGAAGCGCGTGACGAGGACCCGGTCGCGCTTCGCTCCAAGTTCGGCGTCGGCGACGGGGACCGCGTGATCGTCGTCGGCTCGACCCGTGGCGAGGAGGAGGAGGCGTTCGTGCTGGCGGCCCTCGCCCCGATCCTGAAGGAATCCCCCCGCCTCCGCGTGATCCATGCCCCCCGCCACGTCGAACGGGCGGACGCTCTTGCCGTCCACGCCCGCGAATCGATCGGCGAGACCCCGGCCCGACGGTCTCTCGGCCAGACCGGCCGATACCTGATCCTCGATACCTTTGGCGAACTCGCGAGGGTCTACGCGATCGCCGACCTGGCTATCGTCGGGGGTGGTTTCTCCAATTTCGGTGGCCAAAACATACTCCAACCTCTCGCTCTCGGGGTGCCCGTGCTCCACGGCCCGCACATGCACAACTTCCGCGATGTCGCCGCCGCCGCCTTGGAAGCGGGCGCCTCGTTGGCCTGTGAAACCCCCGATGCGTTGCGGTCCGCCGTCGCGAGGTTGATTCATGACGAAGTCGAACGGACCCGCCGGGGGGACGCGGCCCGTGCCCTCGTCGCCGCGAACCTTGGGGCGAGCCGGCGCTACGCCGAAGCCCTCGCGGACCTCGCGAAAGCGGAGCCGCCCGCTTAGCCCCGAAACGGCCTATACTGGCGAATGCTCTCGCGCCGCGAGCTTCTCACGGCAGGCTTCGCCGTCGCCGCCTTCCGAAACGACACCCTCGACCACGTCGAACGCCTGGTGGCCGGATTGCGGAGCCGGCCCGACTTCTCCGCCGACGACGAGGATTTCTGGTTTCAGATTCAGCAGGCCTTCACCCTCGACCGAAACTTCGTGAACCTCAACAACGGGGGATGTTCGCCCTCCCCCAGGATCGTTCAGGAAACGATGCGCCGCCAGCTCGAAATCTCCAACCAGGCTCCGAGTTACTTTATGTGGCGCAACCTCGAACCCGAGGTCGAGTCGGTCCGCGCCCGCCTCGCCAAGGCGTTCGGATGCGGCGCGGAGGAGATCGCCATCACCCGGAACGCCAGCGAATCCCTCGAAACCTGCCTGTTCGGCATGGACCTCAAGCCGGGCGACGAGATTCTGACCACCGTCCTCGACTACCCGCGCATGATCGAGACCATCCGTCAGCGCGAACGGCGGGACGGCGTGAAGCTGGTCCAAGCCCCGATGCCCGCCGTGCCGAGGTCCGCCCGCGAGCTGGTCGCCCCGCTGGAGGAGCGCATCGGTCCCCGGACGCGCCTGATTCTCGTCTCGCACGTGTCGTTCCTCAACGGCCAGATCTTCCCCGTCCGCGCGATCACCGACCTCGGCCGCAAGCACGGCATCCCCGTCGTCGTGGACGGGGCCCATGCCTTCGCCCAGTTCCCCTTCGATCGAGACGGCCTTGGATGCGACTTTTACGGCACGTCCTTGCACAAATGGCTGATGGCGCCCATCGGCACCGGCTTCCTCTATGTGCGCCAGAAGCGCATCCCGGAGATCTGGTCGCTTATGGCCTCCCCCGAAACGCTGAAGGCGGACATCCGTAAGTTCGAGGAAATTGGCACCCACCCCGCCGCCAATCACAACGCCATCGGCGAGGCCCTCGCCTTCCACGAAACGATTGGCGCGGCCCGCAAGGAGGCCCGCTTCCGCTACCTCCGGAAGCGCTGGACCGACCGCCTCGCCGAACTTCCCAACGTGCGCTTCGCCACCAGCCTCGACCCCAAGTTTTCGTGCGGGTTGACCACCGTCGGCATCGAGGGCATCGCCACCGCCGACCTTGCCTCTTGGCTCTTCGCCAAGCACGCCGTCTTCGTCGTGGGCATCGGCACCGACCCCGTCCACGGCATCCGCGTCACCCCGAACGTCTACACGACGGTACAGGAGATCGACCGCTTCGCGGACGCGATGGTGACGGCGGCGACGAAGGGGATCGGCTGAGGAAGGGAGTTCTTGACCGTCGCCACGGGTGATCGCGGGCCGATCGCCGGAGCCCCGTCGGGGGCCCGATGTGCGAGAATGAAGCGTGCTCCGAGAACTCAGCCGCCGAGACATCATCGCCGGAACCCTCGGCCTCGCCCTGTCCCGGAAGCGGGTCCGGGAACGCCAGGACAGTCGGCCGGTGGGCTGGGCGATTCTCGGCATCGGAAGCTACGCGCAAAACCAGATCCTGCCAAGCTTCGCGGCTTGCCGAAACGCGAAGCTGGTCGGTCTGATCAGCGGAACGCCCGCCAAGCTGGAGTCCTTCGGCGAGAAGTACGACATCCCAAAAGGCAAGCGCTATTCGTACCGTCAAATGGAGGCGATCAAGGACGACCCCGACATCGAGGTTGTCTACGTCATCACCCCACCCGCCACGCACCCCGAGTTCTCGATCCGCGCGGCGGAGGCGAACAAGCACGTCTGTTGCGAGAAGCCGATGGCGCCCACGGCGGAAGACTGTCGGCGGATGATCGCGGCCTGCCGCTCGGCGGGGAAGCTGATGCAGATCGGCTACCGGTCGCACTACGAGGCGCACAACCTGCGGGCGATCGAGATGTGTCGGAACGGCGAGCTGGGCGAAATCCGTTCGTTTCGGTCCGACCACGGCTTTAACATCGGCCGAGGTCAGTGGCGCACGAAGCGCGCTCTCGCGGGGGGTGGTTCGATGATGGACATCGGCATCTACGCGCTCCAGGCCTTGCGCTACCTTTCGGGCGAAGAACCGATCGAGGTCTCGGCGAAGATCACGAACCCGCCGAACGACGACCGGTTCGTCGACTGCGAGGACGACGTCCAGTTCACCCTGAAGCTACCGAGCGGCATCGCGTGCAGCGGCGGCAGCGGCTACTCTTGGACGCCGGGCAAGAGCCGGTTCGAGGTGGTGGGAGAGAAGGGCGTCTTGCTCGGAGAGCCGGCCACGCCGTACGGAGGGCATCGGTTGTCGCTGAACGGGGTCCCGTTGCCGATTGCCGCCAACAACCAGTTCGCCGCCCAGATCGACCACTTTTCGGACCGAATACGGACCGGTGGCCAGGTGCGGACTCCCGGCGAGGAAGGGCTACGGGACATTCGGATCATCGAGGCGATCTACGATTCGGCGGCGTCGGGGAAGCCGGTGAAACTCTGAAGAGAGCGGCGTCAGACGCTGCGGACACGGCATCCAGTGACGGGGTTCGCTTAGCACTCAGGCGACGTGGGCCGACCGCTCGCTCGCTTCGACGCCCTTGTTCTCGTGCAGCGTGAAGTAGAACGTCGTCCCCACGCCCGGTGCGGACGAGGCCCAAATGCGTCCCCCGTGCCGCTCCACGATCCGCCGCGTGTTGGCCAAGCCGATGCCCGTCCCGGGAAAGTCGGCGCCGTGCAGCCTTTTGAAAGGTTCGAACAGACCCTGCGCCTGGTCCATGTCGAAGCCGACGCCATCGTCGGCGACGAAGTACGCATCCCCCTCTTTGCCAAACCGAACGTGCGTCTCGCGACCGGGCCGATGGTACTTCGCCGCGTTCTCGAGCAGGTTCATCACCGCCATCCGGATGAGGTCCGGATTGCCCTCGGCCATGACGTTTGCCTGGACTTCCAGCGTGCACGGCAAGGCGAGCCCTTCGTGGACCGCCCGGACGACCCCGGAGAGGTCGATCGGCCTCGACACGATCGGGACGCGACTGAGCCGGGCGTACTGAAGCAGATCGTCCATCGTCTTCGCCAACCGAACGCTTGTGGCGGCGATCGTCTCGAGCCGCTCGATGCTCTCCGAATCGAGAGCCTCGCGCGCGTCCTCGAGCAGCATCCGCGCGTTGCCGTTGATCACCCTCAACGGCGCCCGCAAGTCGTGAGCAACCGAGTGACTGAACCCCTCTAACTCCCGGACCGCTTCTTCCAGCCGAGCCGTTCGCTCGCGCACGAGACGCTCCAACTCGCGGTTGAGCGATTCAAGCTCGTCCCGGCGGCGGTGCTCTTCCGTCATATCGCGCAACACCCCGGCAAAGCACACCCCGTCCGGGGTCCGCGCCTCAGTGACCGCAAGCGAGAGCGGGAACAACGAACCGTCCCGCCGCCTGCCGACGACCTCGCGCCCCCGACCTAAAATGCTGGACCGACCCGTCTTCAGGTACTGCTCGACATAGGTGCGGTGGGAGTTCCCCTCCGGTTGGGGCATGAAAATCCCGGCGTCCTGTCCCACCAGTTCGGCGGCCTCGTAGCCGAACATCCGGCAGGCCGCCGGGTTCACGGCGACGATCCTTCCGGATTCGTCCATCGTGACCAACCCGTCGATCGCCGCCTCGAAGAGCGCCGCCACCAAGGCCCGCTCCCGTTCCGCTTCCGCTCCATTGCGCAAGCCAATACCACCGTCCATGTTCCTACACCGCCCGCCCTTTCGTGCTAAGCCGACCGAATCGATCGGAGACAGTTATTATAGGGGCGAAATCCGCCGATGCCAAGACGGTTTCGCGCGGAATTGGCTCGCGACGCCGCTCAAGGGCCGCCGGGCTTGGCCGTCGGACTTTGCCGCGTACCCCTCGGGGTTCCACCGGGTCGTCCACGAGACCCGACTCCCCGTCACCTTCCTCCATCCTGACTCCTCCTTCATCCTTCATCCGTCTTCCGAAAGGATATACTTCCGTCCACATGTCCGCTGGCTGGATCGTCGTCCGCAACGCGCGCGGAAACAACCTCCGCGGGATCGACGTCGCCATTCCGAAGGGCCTTCTGACCTGCGTGACCGGCGTCTCCGGTTCCGGCAAGTCCACCCTGATCCAGGACACCCTCTTTCCCCGCCTCATGTTCGAGGTCTACGGCACCCGCACCGTCTGGGAGCCGCACGACGGCGTCGAGGGAATCGAATCGTTCGACAAGGTCATCGACATCGACCAATCCCCGATCGGGCGCACCCCCCGGTCGAACCCCGCCACCTACACCGGCACCTTCGACATGATTCGCGACCTGTTCGCGATGACCCCCGACTCGCGCATGCGAGGCTACAAGACCGGCCGGTTCAGCTTCAACGTCAAGGGCGGGCGGTGCGAGGCCTGCAAGGGCGACGGCATCATCAAAATCGAGATGCACTTCCTGCCCGACGTCTACGTGCCGTGCGAAATCTGCAAGGGCCGCCGCTATAACCGCGAGACCCTCGAGGTCCACTACAAGGACAAGTCCATCGCCGACGTGCTCGAAATGAACATCGAGGAAGCGGTCGAGTTCTTCAGACCGATCCCCAAAATCCACCGCAAGCTGGAGACGCTCCTCGAGGTCGGCCTCGGCTATATCCGGATGGGCCAGCCCGCCACGACGCTCTCCGGCGGCGAGGCTCAGCGCATCAAGCTCGCCGCCGAACTCTCAAAACGCTCGACCGGCTCGACGATCTACATCCTCGATGAACCGACCACCGGACTCCACTTCGACGACGTGAAGAAGTTGCTCCACGTGCTTCACCGGCTTGTCGATCAGGGCAACACGGTGGTCGTGATCGAGCACAACCTGGACGTCATCAAGACCGCCGACTGGATCGTGGACATGGGCCCGGAGGGCGGCACCGGCGGCGGCACCGTCATCGCGATGGGAACCCCGGAAGACGTGGCCGAGAAGGAAGGAAGCTGGACGGGGGGGTACTTGCGAGCGCTGCTCGGAAGACACCGATCTGCCGCGAATCCTCGAGACTGACGTACAATGCAGGTGCGAGACGTGATCAAACGACTGGAACTGGACGGATGGGTCCACGTGCGGACCACAGGAAGCCATCGCCACTTCCGGCATCCGCAGAAGCCGGGAACGGTAACCGTACCGGGGCGTCCGTCGGACGACCTGGCACCGGGGACGCTAAAGAGCGTTTGGCGACAGGCCCGCCTGGAGGATCAAAGATGAAGCGCGAATTCGCCGTGGTCTACGAATGGGCAGGCACCAATTACTCAGCCTACGTGCCCGACCTGCCCGGTTGTGTCAGCACGGGCAAGTCCCTAGACGAAGCCAGGACCAACCTGCGCGAGGCGATCGTCGGCCACCTCGAGACGCTACGGGAGTATGGCGACCCGGTGCCCGAAGCGCTCACCCGGGTCGAAAGCATCGAGGTCGCGGCGTAGGGGACGACGGCGACGGTCGGGATCCGCTCGGTTGATTCTCAAGGCGGCTAGGCTGCCCCTAGGGTCCGGGCGGCGCGCTAGCGCCCGTGCCCGTCGAACCCGCCACGCACCAACCCCAGTTGAACGTCTCGACCGTCCCGTCCGCCCAGACGATGCGGCCGTTGCCCTCCGCGTCCCACGTGACCGTCGCCGGCAACCCGGGATCGGGACCCTCGATCCGGCCCGCGCCCGACCCGTCCGCGTGGTACTCGAACCGGAGCCGATACCCCCACGCGTTCTCGGAAAGCGTCGTCCCCGAACCGTCCGCCAAGAACGTGCCGGAATCGGAAGACCAGAACCCGGCTTCCTCCTCGTACCGGCTCGACCACGTCGAACCCGACGCGTCCCACCGCGCCGCCCCCTGGTCCTTTCCGAAGCCCGGATACGTGTTCTCGTACGCCATCGTGCCCGCGATCTCGGACTCGAGCGTCACCTCATAGGAACCGTGCGACCCGTTTAGGAAGCCCGCGCGAATCTCGTAGGTCGAGGCGTAGGTCTGCGGGAAGACGGCGGGGTCGGCCGGGAAGGTGCTGACGATGCTTCCCGCCGGCCGGGCCCGGGCCTCGTCCTCGTAAAGCAGGAACGCCACCCGGGTTTCGGTGATCTGGACGTCCACCCACAACCCGAGCCACTCGTCGAAGTAGAACCCCGGTTCGCCGCCCCAGCCCGTACCGCCGCCGCTGCTTCCTCCGTCGTCGCCGTCGTCCGGGCGCGGAACGCCCGCGTTCGTGAAGGCGACGTGGCGCATGAAGCCCCCCATCATGCTGAAGGTGGCGTTGCCGCCCTCGGGGCCGCCGTTCGCCGCGCCGTTGCGCCGATCGGCCTGGAAAGGAGACTGCGCCCCGCTCAGCGCCATCGCGTTCAAGCCCAAACCGAACGACCGCTGAACTCGCCCTCGGGCGACCTCAAACCGCGCGTCGCGCGCCTCCGTAGAACTCCCCCCGCAACCCAGTACGCCGATCGACAAGGTCGCCAGGATCAAGACCGCCAAACCGCCTATCCGTGATTGCATGGACCTCCTCCGGGCCGCTCTCAGTATAACGCCGATTCATCCGCAGCGAACACTCGCCCCGTTCGGTCCGTCAAGGCGCGATATGGCGCTCCGAACCGACCGCGAGAAGACCGCCCACCTGCTCCGTCGCTTTGGCCTCGGCGCCAGCGAGGCCGAGCTTGCCTACTACGCCGAAGGCGGACTGGAGAGGGCGGTCGATCGCCTCCTCGACTACGACAAGGTGGACGAGGGCTTCGCCGTGGACATCCGGCGCTTGGGCAACCAGCAACAACGGTTCCCCAACATGCCGTTCGTCCAGGCATGGTGGATGCTGCGGATGCTCGCCACCCGCCGCCCGCTCCAAGAGAAGATGACGCTCTTCTGGCACGACCACTTCGCCACGAGCGCCGCCAAGGTCAACTCGCCCCCCGCCAACTACAACCAGAACGAGCTCCTCCGCAAGCACGCGACCGGCAACTTCCGCGAATTCGTTCTCGCCATCAGCCGCGACCCCGCAATGATCTTCTGGCTGGACAACCAGTACAACGTCGCGGGCAAGCCGAACGAGAACTATGCCCGCGAGTTGATGGAGTTGTTCACCCTCGGCATCGGCCACTACACCGAAGAGGACGTCGCGGAGGTCGCCCGCGCCTTCACCGGGTGGAGCTACGGGCCGAACGCGCGTCGCCGCATCGGCGACCGCCAACCCCTCAACGATGGCTTCGTGTTCCGCGAGTTCGACCACGACGCGGGCGAGAAGACGGTGCGCGGCAAGAAGGGCGATTGGAACGGCGACGATGTCGTCAAAATGCTGTGCGACGATCCCCAAACCGCGCGTCACATCGCCAAGAAGTTGTGGGAGTGGTTCGCCTTTGAAAACCCGGAGCCCAAACTCGTCGAACGCTTGGCCAAGGTCTTCCGCGACTCCGACCTCGAGATCAAGCCGCTCCTGAAGGCGATCATGGCCGCCCCCGAGTTCTACTCCGACCGCGCCGAGCGGCAGATCGTCAAGAACCCGGTGGACTTCGTCGTGCCCACCATGCGCCAACTCGGCGTCGGCCAAGCCTTGATGAGCCGTATGGAGGCGCTCGGCCCGGAGGCGGAGATTCCGCGCAACCTGATGATCCCCGTCATCGCCCTCCAGCAGGCCGCGAAGAACATGGGCATGACCGTCTTCTATCCCCCCGACGTCTCCGGATGGGAGCACGGCAACGCTTGGATCACGAGCGCGACGATGGTCCAGCGCATCGCCTGGGCGGACACCCTATTCGCCCCCCGCGAACCCGGACGGCCCGTCGTCCGGGGACGGCCGAACCTGGCTTTACCCGTCATCGGATTGGTCTCGGACCCGACCCCCGAAGGGCTCGTCGGACGCCTGGCCTCCCTGTTCGACGCCCCCCTCCCGAAGGATAAGATCGCCCAGATCACCGACGTCGTGTGGCACGAGACGCTCGGCACGGTCACCCCCCGCAACGCGAACTCCGCCGCGGCCGCCGCCTGCCGGCTGATCTTCGGTTCGCCCGAGTTCCAACTGGCCTGAACCCAGCGCATCGCGGGTGCTTGCCTGGTGAGGCAGAATGTGTCGTGAGCCGAGTTGACCTGCTCGAGCGGGACTTGGCGGTCCTCCGAGACGCCTTCCGGAGGTTCCCGTTCGTGCGGGAGGTGCGGCTCTTCGGTTCCCGCGCCACCGGCTCGGCCCGCCGAGCGTCGGACGTCGACCTCGCGGTTTCGGCGCCGGCCGCCACCGCCGACGACTGGCTCGGGTTGGTCGAGGCGATCGAAGCGACACCAATCGTCTACGAGTTCGACCTCGTGCGAATGGAGCGCGTCCAGAACCCCCGACTCGCCGAGCGCGTCGCCCGCGAGGGCGTGACCATCTATTCGGAGTCGCCAACGGAGTCGGTACCGGACCCGACCAGTTGACCGATGGCCCGCGAGCCGGCGTTCGTGCGTCTTGCTGTAAGATAGTCGCCGATGGCGGCGACCCCCGACTACTACGACCTTTGGGACTACGCGGACCCGGCAGCGACCGAAACCCGGTTCCGCGCGTTGCCGGACCAAGACGATCCCGAACTCCAGAGCCAGGTTGCGCGCACCCTGGGCCTGCAGGGCCGCTTCGACGAAGGGCGCGCCGTGCTGGACGAGGTCCAGCCGCTCGCCGAAGGCCGCGCCCTCGCCGCATGCCTGATCGAGCGGGGACGACTTCTTCGCTCCGGCGGCGACCCTGCCGCCTCGACGCCCCTCTTCGACGAAGCGTTCAAAGTCGCCGTGGCGGCGGGAGCGGACGATATCGCGGTCGACGCGGCGCACATGCTGGCGATCGTCGGGGACGCCTCCGAGCAGGTGCAGTGGGCCCTGCGAGGCGTCCGCATGGCGGAAGGCTCCCCGAACGTACGGGCTAGGATGTTGCTCGGCGCGCTTCACAACAACCTCGGCTGGACCTATCACGATCGGGGCGAGTACGAGTCGGCGCTCGCCCAATTCGCGCGCGGCCAAGCCGTTCGGGAGCAGTTCGGGCAAGGGCCCCAGGCGCGCATCGCCCGCTGGACGGTCGCCCGCGCCCTCCGCTCGCTCAACCGAAACGAAGAAGCGCTCAACATCCTGCGCGCCCTCGAGGCGGAGCACGCGAGCGAAGGCGCGGAAGACCCTTTCGTGATCGAGGAGATCGCCGAAAACCTGCACGCCTCCGGCCAGACCGAGTACGCCCGTCCGTACTTCGCCCGCGCCGCCGAAGCGCTCGCGAAGATCGAGTGGGTCGAGCCGGAACGCGTCGCCCGCCTACGGGATCTCGCGAACGGGCCGGGTTAGCGCAACCGCCAGATCGTGCCGTTGTGCCGCGCCATGATCTGCACCGCCGAGTAGTGCTTCACGTTGCCCTCGAGAAAGGCGATCGGCGCCATCCCCGCGTCCCGCCCGTTCCGTCCGTAACGACAGAAGACCGGCTTCAGCAACTCTGCCGGAAGCGAGGCCTGTTCCTGCACGAGGTCTCGGTCCGCCACCAGCGGCGGACTAAGGGTCGGATTCTCCAGGTAAGGAATGCCGGTGTAAGGGCTGAACTCGAACCCCCGGTAGCGTTGCGCGGCCGCCCCACCGGGCGTCGTCGTCAGGATCGCCGTCTTGCCGGCCTCCTCAAGGTCGGAGCGGCTCAGCACGGTGGTGAACGCGAGGCACGACGTCGGGTCCTTCACCGAGGCGTCGCACCCTCCCGAAGCGTAGGCGGTCGCGCTGTTCAGGCCGATCGTTTGCTCGCCCCGGCCGTCCCAGTCGCCCGCGAATTTGCCGTTGCTGCCCGGGGCGACGAACAATTCCTCCGACTTCGCGTAGACGTGGACCCCCGGAGACCACAGCGTGTCCGGCGAGGTGGCGGGAGCGTCGTAGTTCGTCGACATCGGAAGGCGATCGTCGTGTTCGCCCGTGTACATCAGGATCGCCTGGGAAAGCTGATGGAGTTGGGACAGCGACTTCGCCTTGTTCGCGTCGTCCGTCGCCCGACCATAGGCCGAATAGATGATCCCCGAAAGGATCGCGATGATCGCGATCACGATCAGCAACTCGACCAGGGTGAACGCTCGCCGCCTCAATCGTCCATCTCCCGCCGCAACTGGTTGCCGTGCTCGCGCAGAACCGCCTCGCCGAAGCCCTGGACTTGCTCGCCCAGCCGCAGAATCGTCCCCGTTTGGTTGGCGCGCGCGGTTCGTGACATATAGAGCGTCTCGTTGGAATTGACCGTCACCACCAAGCCGTCGTTCCCGGACCAAGTGCAGACGAGCGACAGCGCCGATGGCGCTCCCGCATCGGCCGGGTCGAAAACAAGGTCCTCGACCAGCACGGTTTTGCCGTCCAGGCGGTAGTGGCCGCTCGCCACTCGGTTCAGGCGAGTTCCGATCTGCCGCAACTCGATCCGGTTTCCCGAGAGGAACTCGACGACCAACTGCTCGACCTCCGGTCCGCTCAAAACATCGGGGTTGCCCGCGTAGTTCGAGACCGACTTCACGACCGTCCAGCGACCCGTCACGTCGCGCCCGATCGGACCCGAGATCAATTCTCGCACCGGCCGGAAACCGTCCTCCCACACCCGGTTCGCGAACGCGGCGTAACCCAGGCAGGTCACCAGCACGAACAGCAGGAACCCCCGCGAACTCCCCGGCTCCCGGTAGGGCCGAACCTTCCTCTTTTTCTTCTTCTTGGCTTTCAACCCTGCCCCGATCGGAATGTACGCGCAGGCCGCGCAGAACTCTGCGCCGGGCAACCACGCCTTTCCGCACTTTGGGCAACGATCCAGATCCAAGGTGAACGCCATTGTAACACCGGTTCTGGCGAATTCCCGAGCGATTGGTAGAATCGGGCCATGCGCCTTCGTGCCGCCTGCGCGCAGATCGCCCCCGAGAAGACCCGGATCGCCGCCAACCTGGACCGCATCGCCGAGATCGCCCGCCAAGCCGCCGACGAAGGGGCGGACCTTCTCGTCTTCCCCGAAACCGTGGTCTCGGGCTATTTCGTGGAGGGCGGCGTCTTCGAGTGTGCCTTGACGCCCGAGGAACTCCGTGGCGAACTCGCCACCCGGCTGTCCGGCCTGGCTAAGCCCCTCGACCTCGTCGTCGGCTACTACGAACGGCACGAGCGCCACCTCTACAACTCCGCCGCCTACCTCGAGACCGGACCGGCTGGGGTCTGCCTCCGCGCCTCCTACCGCAAGTTCTTCCTCCCCACCTACGGCGTGTTCGACGAAGAGCGCTTCGTGGCCGCCGGCCGAGACCTTGGGCTGGTGGAAACCCGGTTCGGAAAGGTCGGCATCCTCATCTGTGAGGACGTCTGGCACTCCATCCTCCCCACCATGCTCGCGATGCGCGGCGCCGAGATCATCGTCGTTCCCAGCGCCTCTCCGGCGCGCGGGTTCGAGGGCCCGAGAATCGCGAACCTCGACCGCTACGACCGTATGCTCCGCGCCGTCAGCGAGGAGCACGGGGTGTTCACCGTCAACGCGATGCTCGTCGGTTTCGAGGGCGGCAAGGGGTTCGTCGGCGGTAGCCGGATTGTGGACCCCTACGGCAAGGTCCTGCAAGAAGGGCCGATCGGCAAGGAAGGGCTCGTCGTCGCCGAACTCGACCTGGAGACGATCGATCTCGCCCGCGCCCAATCCCCCCTCCTTGCCGACCTGCGTACCGCCTGGAGCACCGTCCAACGGCTCGTCGCCGAGATCGAAGAGGGCGCGGAAGGGTAGGCTCGGCCCGAGCAGGACGCCTATGAAAGCCGTCATTCTGGCCGCCGGACTCGGTTCGCGGCTCTTCCCCGTCACCCAGGCCGTTCCGAAACCCCTCCTTCCCCTCGCCAATCGTCCCACGTTGGCCTACGCCTTCGATCGCCTGAAGGAGATCGGCGTCCACGACGTGTGCATCGTCGTCGGCCAGATGGAGGCCGCCATGCGCGACGCCCTCGGCTCGGGACGCGCGTTCGACGTGCGCCTTTCCTACGTCCGGCAAACCGAGCCCAAAGGCCTCGCCCACGCCCTCGGCTTTGCCCGCGAATTCGTCGGCGACGAAGACTTCTGCCTCTACCTTGGGGACGCCGTCTACAGCACCGGCCTGGTCCCCGCCGCCGAGAAGTTCCGCGCCGGACGCGCCGCCAACGTCAACCTCGTCAAGGAGGTCCCCGACCCGTCTCGCTTCGGCGTCGCCAACGTCCAGGCCGACCGGATCGTTCGCCTCGTCGAGAAACCCAAGGTCCCGGAGTCCAACCTCGCGATGGCCGGGGTCTACTTCTTTCGCTCCCCGATCTGGGACGTGCTTCCCGGCCTCCCCCCCAGCGCGCGAGGCGAGTACGAGATCACCGACGCCATCCAGGCCTTGGTCGACCGGGGCGAGTCCGTCCTCGCCAGCGTCCTCGACGGCGAGTGGTTCGACACCGGCACCCTCGACTCGTTCCTCGAAACCAGCCGTTTTCTCACCGACAACGGACACCTTTTCGGAGAAAGCGCGCGCGTCGAAGGCGAGGTCGGCGAACACGTCGTGGTGGGCGAGGGCGCGGTCGTCCGCGTTGGCGCGATCCGCAACGCAGTCGTCCTTCCAGGTGCCCGACTGGACTGCGAAGGGTTGGTCGAGCGCGCGATCGTCGGCGGAAACGTCGTCGCCCCGTCCCTCGTAAACACGATCGCCTATGGCACCCAAACTCGCGTCGCCTAACCTCGCGCGGACCGCGTGGATCGCGCTCGTCCTAACGTGCGTCGGTTGCGGCCCCTCGGAAGCGCCCAATATGGAGCGGGTGGACGCGTCCGCGCGCGTCGCGCTCGACAACGCCCAGAACGCCCTCGAAGTGGCCTATGGCACCGTCACCAAGGAGGTCGACGGGCTCAACCTCCGTTCCGCGCCCGCCGCCCTTGAGGACGGCAAGCGCCGATTGATCGAACTGCGCGACCGACTTCAGGCGGAAAAGAACGGGGTGGACGCGGGACGCGCCGAGCAGGTCGAAACGCAGGTCGAACGCCTTGACGCCGCCCTCGCCTACCGCGCCCTGCACGAACGCTGGAACGCGGCCGTCCGCGAAGCCAACCACGGCAAGGAAGTCGCCGACGCCAAGATGTCGGCTTTCCGGGCCGACTTCCGCGCCGCCAACCCGAGCTTTCGCAAACTCGACGACGCCCTTCTCGCCGCCGAGCGCCGCTACGTCCAAGCCGCGAACCGTCTCAAGGCCCTTACCCCTCCTTGAGGCCGCTGCTCGCCAGGCTCGAAACGATCTGCTTCTGGAACAGGAAGAACAGAATCAGCACGGGCAGGATCGAGATCATCGCCCCCGCCATCTGCAGGTTCTCCTTGCCGGGGAAGCGTCCCTGAAGCATCGCGATCACCAGCGGCAACGTGAACTTCTTTTCGTCCAACAGAATGATCAACGGACCCAGAAAGCTGTTCCACGAGCCCAGAAACGTGAGAATCCCCATCGTCGCCAGCAACGGCTTCGAGAGCGGCAAAATCAGTGAGAAGAAGATGCGCCCCTCGCCGCAACCCTCGATCTTCGCCGCCTCGATCAGGCTGTCCGGGATCTTCTCGATGAACTGCCGGGACAGGAAAACCCCGAACGCCCCCGCCAGACCCGGAACGATCAGCGGCAACCAGGTGTCCAGCCAACCGAAATCGCGGAACATCAGGAAGCTGGGCACGAGCAACACCGCCCCCGGGATCATCATCGTCGCGAGCAGCGTCAGGAACAGCGCGTCCCGCCCCGGAAAGACGTGCTTGGCGAACGCGTATCCGGACAGAGTGCAGAAGAACATCGCCCCTGCGCTCGCGAGCACCGCGATGATCAAGCTGTTGAGGGTCGCCCGCAACACCAAACCCGCGTCGAACAACTCGACGTAAGGCGCGACCGTGGGATGCTCGACGATGAGGCTGACCGTCGGCCGCGCGACCTCCGTCGCCGACTTCAGCGAGGTCACCACCATGTAGTAGAACGGCAGCGCCATCAACAGCGCCCCGAACACCAGCAGGACGTACACCACCATCCGCTCGGATCGTCTCGCTCGCATCGCTAGACCTCCTTCCTCCGGTACGTCTGGAACTGCACCACCGTCAGGACGAGAATGAGGAAGAACAGGATGTACGCCGTCGCCGCCGATCGGCCCATCTCGAACGTCTCGAAGCCCGTGTGGTAGATCAAGGGCACCAGCGTCAAGGCCGAATCGTTCGGACCGAACCGCGCCCCCGCGTCGCCGCTCTTGTTGGCGAGGGTGTAGATCGTCTCAAAAACCTGGAACGACCCGATCAGTCCGAGCACGGTGATGAAGAACAGCTGCGGGCGCAACCCCGGCACCGCGATGTTCCAGAACCTCCGGATCGGACCCGCTCCGTCCACCGCCGCCGCCTCGAAGTGCTGTTGGGGAATCTGCTGGAGCCCCGCCAGAAACACCAGGATCGTGAACGCCAGCCCGTGCCAGATCGCGAGCACGATGACGCAGTCGAGAAACGTCCGCTCCGAGGTCAGGAACGCCACCGGGTCGCGCACCATCCCCGTCCCGAGAAGCAGCGCGTTCAGCCAACCCTGCTTCCCGCTCAGGAACAACTGCGAAAAGATGAGAGCGATCGAGACCACGCTCGTCACCAGCGGCGAGAAGTACAGGAACCGCCAGAAACGCTCCCCCCGCAGGTTCTGGTTCAGCAGGTACGCGAACACAAGCGACAGGAATATTCCCGTCGGCATCGTCAGCAACGCGTACTTGAAGGTGCGAAGGAGCGCCCCCGGCAAATCTCCCGTCGTCATCGTCTCCGCATAGTTCTGCGCCCCGACCCACTTCGCCGTCGACAGCGGCAACACCGGATGGTATTCCGTAAAGCTCAAGTACAGCGCCACGATCGCCGGGACGAAAACGAACACCAGCGCGAGCAGCATCGGAGTCGCCACAAAAAGGTAACTGATCCAATGACGCCGCGCCCTCGGAACGCCCGCCACCGCCGCCACCCCGAGCGCGAACAGCCCGACGCAGATCCACCGCACCACGTCCAGCGCGTCCGTCTTCCGCTCCAAACTCGGCAACGTGCGGATCACGTCCCCAAAGCGCTCCTCGTAGCGGGCCGTCTCCTTCCGCAGGATCGCCGTCGCCGGCGGGGCCGCTTCGGCATACTTCTTCTTCAGTTCGGCCCGGATCGAAGCGTCGAAAGCCGCCTTCTCTTCCGCGCGCCGGCCCGCCCCAAAGTCCGCCACGATCCGCTCGCGGGTGCTGTCGTGCTTGCGGGCGAGGGCGTCCAAACGATCTCGGATCGAGGTCCCCATCTGGTCGAGAAGGTTCGCTTCGATGCGGGCCGCCTCCGTCGAGCCGTGCAACTGAGGCGCCGTGCCGAGGGTGGGGATGACCTCGCGAATCACCTCGACGAGCGACCGGCACTGGGCGAACTCCTTTCGCTCCCAAAAAGAGTCGTTCGCCTTCGCCCAGACCGCCTTGATCGGGGAGACCATTAGACCCGACTCGTCCCCGCGATCCATCCGGTGCAGGATCATCGTCTTCTGCGCCTCGAGCGAGTTCAGGTACTTCAGCCACGCGAACGCCTCTTTCTTGCGCGGCGAGGACCGGAAGATCACGTACGTCGTGCCGCCAATCACGTTGAACGCCCGTCCGTCGTCCGCGCGCGGCCAAGGCGCGACCCCCCACTTGTCGTTGATCTCCGGCGCCATCTGCGGAATCTGGGTCGCCAGCGGCGGAAGGTCGGCGACGAACGGGACCGCCACGCTCTTGTCGTCCGAGCGGAACATCCCGAGCAACCGGCTCCCGAGGTCCTTCCCCGGGCTTTCGTGCGCGTGCCAGAGCTGAAGCGCCTGGAACACCCCGCGCTGGTAGTCCGGTTCCTCCCAGTTCACCCCCGGCGCCCCCTTCGCGTCGAGCCGCATGCTCGGAAGACCGTAGGGCATCGTGTAGAGACCGAGCGCCCATTGCGCCCCTTGCGTCCAGCCGAAGTAGTAGCGATAGCCCGCCGCCTCCAGCTTGCCCAGGACCGCGTTCATCTCGGACCACGTCTTCGGCGGCCGCAGCCCGAGCCGCGCGAACGTGTCCGTTCGGTAGAACAGCACGAGCGTCGTCAGGTCGCTCGGCAACCCGAAGAGCTTGTCCCCCATCGTGAACATCGGCAGCACCTTCGGATCGAAGCGACTCTCCAACTCCCCGATCTCGTCCGGAAACTCCGTTCGCAGGTCCGCCAGTCCGCCCACCACCCCGTAGTCGAACGGGCCTCCCAGGTTCGTGACCCCGATGTCCGGCGGGAGGTTCGCCGCCATCGCCGCGAAGTACTTCGTCTGAAAGTTGCCCCAAGCCAAAGGCGTGACCTCGACCTCGATCCCCGTCTGCCGACGGAAATCCTCGGCGAGCAGCTTGTACATCGCGACGTCCTTGACGCTCCCCGTCACCGCCCAGAACTTGAGCGTCACGGGAGCCGCCGCCGCGAGCGCGGACAGGATGGTCCCGCCGATCGCGAGCGCGACGCGTGTCAACCGGATTCCGCGCATACGTCCCTACCCTTCGCCGGGGGTGGGGGGATGCCCTGCACGACGGCGCCTTCGCCCCCGTCCCGTCGGCACGACGGTGGAAAACTCATGGTTCCGAATCGCCGCGACCGTTGATATAATAGTAGACATCTATGCACTATTTCGCGTGCGTCGAACTCCCAGGCTTCTACGTCGCGAACCTCCTCGAGGTCGAAACCGATCTCGCGCGTCGCGAGGTCTTCGTCCACCGAAACCGTACGGTCTGGGACGCCTCCCCCCTCGCCGCCGACGCCGGGGTCCGGCTCGGGATGCCCCTTGCCGAGGCCAAGTTGCTCGTCCCCGAAGGCGTCGTGCGCCCTTACGACGAGGAAACCTACCGTCCCGCTTGGCGAGCCTGGATGGACGCGTGCCTGGACTTCGCCGACGGGGTGGAATCGGCCGACCCCCATCTCGGGTTCCTCGACCTAAGCGCCCACCCCGACCCGTCGTTCGTCGCGGTCGCCCTCGGCCGGTGTCTTGTCGCCCGTGGACACCGGGTCCGCATCGGGGTCGGCCCCTCCAAGTGGGTCGCGCGCCTCATCGCCGATGTGGCTCCCTGGGTCGGCGACCCCGACGCGAACCTCGCCCAACCCCGCGAAAAAGCCCCGGACACCTTCCTGCGCCGCACCCTCTGGGACGGGTTGCAGATCGATCCCCCGCGCCGGGTCCAGGGCGCGGAATCCACCCTCGCCTGGACGCTCCGCACCGACGACCTCTTTCGAGACCCCGCCCTATTCCTCGCGGGCCAACCCGTCGAACGTCTCCTCCCCGCCACCGACGCGGAGCGCGAACGCCTCGTGTTCCTGGGTTACCGCACCTTCGCCGAGGTCGCCAACCTCCCCGACCGGACCCTCCGCAAGCAGTTCGGCGAGCGCGGCACCCTCCTGCGCGCCGCCGCCCTCGGCAAGTGGTCCGAAGCTCTCCGTCCCGACTACCCCGAAGCCTCCCTTGTACGATCCCTCCGTTGCGAAGGACCGGTGAGCGACGGCGAAGTGCTCAAAGTCTGCCTGCGCCGATTGGCGGACACCGTCGCCCAGGGCTTGTTCGAGAGCGATCGGCAAGGCGCGTCCCTGACCCTCGTCCTCGAACTCGAAGACGGCACGAGCGAACGACGCGAACGCACCTTTGCCAAACCCCTTCGCTCCCCCGCCTCGCTGCTCATGGCCCTCAGCCTCCTCGCCGACCCCGCCCCGGAAACGCCTATCGTCGCCCTCCGCGCGATCCTCCCCGACCTTCGCCCCGCCGAACGCCGCCAAACCAATCTGAACGGTCTGTACGTCGCCTCCGAACGCGCCGCCGGTTCCGACGAGGCGATGCGGCAGATTCGCGGCGTCTTCGGCGACGGGGCGATCCGCCTCGCCCGCGAAGTCGAGGTCACCCGCCGACAACGCCTGCTCCAGGCCTGGAAACATGCGACCGGATGGGCCTGACGTGATCGCTCGCTGGCGCGAGGCCGGCGAGTGGTGGAATCTCGAACCTTCCCGCGAGGTGGTTCGCGTTCGCGACGCGTCCGGCATCGTGCGCGAGGAAACCCGCGAACTCCCCAGCCTCGGGAACGCCGACCACCATGGTCCCGACCGGTTCGACGAGGACAACACCGAGGAATGGTCCCTTCGAATCCGCAAGCGCCGCGACGAGAAGGTGTCCGTCGCCGTCGGCGCGATGCCCCGCGAGGTCGTGCTTCCCGAACGTGTCGGCAAGGGGAGAATGGCCGACCACTACCTCGACCGATCCCTGCCCTCTTCCGCGACCGGCCTCAAGATCGGGCGGTCCGTCCCCGCGCCGCCTTGGGTCCCGCTCCACGTCCTCAGCGGCTATGCCTTCGGCCGGTCCTGCACCCTCGCCGAGGAGATTCCCGTCCTTGCCCGCGAGGCGGGTTGCCCCGCCGTCGCCATCGCGGACCCGCACTCGCTGGTCGGGGCGGTCGAGTTCGTCCGCGCCGCTCGAAAGGCCGGCGTCAAACCGCTCGTCGGCGTCACCGTCGAACTCCCCGAGGGGGGCGAGATCGTCCTCATCGCGCGAAGCAAACGCGGTTACGAGAGCCTCTCCCAACTCGTCACCGCCTGCCACATCGGCGAGCCGCGCCTTTTTCCGCTCGGGAGTTGGGAACGGCTCGAACGTCACGCCCGCGATCTCGTCTGTCTCACCGGCGGCGACTTGGGTCCCGTGGATCGTCTCCTCACCCGACGCCGCTTCGACGAAGCCCGCGAACTCCTCCGCCGCCTGGCCGCCGTTTACGGCGCGGGCAACCTGTTCGTCGAAATCGAGCGCTGCTACCTGCCCTGGGAGCGCAACGTCGGCGCGCACCTCCTCGCTCTCGCCGACGAACTCGGCCTCACCCCCGTCGCCGGCGGTGCGATCACCCACCCCCGCCGCGACCGATTCCCCGCCCAAGACATCCTGGTCTGCGCGCAAACGCTCTGCACGGTGGACGAAATCCTCGGCCGCAAGCCGCGCCGCGCCCCGACCCAACCGCCCCTCGCCGACCGTCCGGATCGCGCCCTCAACGGCGAGCGCTTCTTCCGCACCGCCTCCGAAATCGCCGCCCTCTACGCCGATCGCCCCGATCTCGTCGAAAACACCCTTCGCGTCGCCGACCGCTGCGACGACGACGTCCTCCCCGCCCGAACCCAACTCCCCGAGTTGTACGCCAACCCCGGCCACGTCCTGCGAGAGGTGGTCTACCAAGGCGCCCACGCCCGCTATCCCAAGATCGTCCCCCGCCTGCGCCGACGCCTAGACCTGGAACTCGAACGCATCGTCCGCCTCGACTTCGCCCAGCACTTCCTCGTCGCCTGGGACGCCTGCGGGTGGGCACGGTCCCAAGGCATCCTCTTCAGCGGGCGAGGATCGGTCGTGGACTCCGTCGTCGCCTACTGCCTCGGGCTTTCTCGGATCGACGCCGACGCCCACAACCTCCACTTCGACCGCTTCCTCCCCGACGACGGAAGCAAACGCCCCGACATCGACCTAGACTTCGAGGCCAAGCGGCGCGACGATGTCCGCAATTACCTCATCCGAAAGTACGGACCGGATCGAGTGGCGACCGTCGCCGCCATCGGCGCGTTCTGTTCGCGCGGCATCATCCGCGAGGTCGGCAAAGCGATGGGACTCCCCGAGTCCGCCATCGGCTTCCTCGCCAAGAGGGTCCACGGCGGCATTTCCCCCGATCGGCTCGAGGCCGCTCTCGAATCCCGTCCCGAACTCCGTGAAAGCGGCATTTCCAAAGAGCGCTTCCGATGGGTGTTTCGCCTCGCCGAGCAACTCATGGACGTGCCGCGCAACATGCGTTGCCATTCCTCCGGGGTCGTGATCTCCTCGCGCCCTCTTGCCGAAACCGTCCCCGTCCAATGGTCCGCCGGACCCGGCACGAGCGAGGAGGACTGGACCGAACCCAATCTCCGGATCATCCAATGGGACAAGCGAAGCGCCAAGCACTACTTCGACAAGTTCGACGTTCTCTGCCTGCGCGGCCAGGACGTCCTCGCGGGCGCCGAGCGGCGCATCCGACTTCAGGAACCCGCCTTCAACGTCGATCAAATCTCGCTCGAGGACCCCGAGGTCTATCGCACGATGCGTTCCGGCGAACTCATCGGCATCCCCCAGTCCGCGTCCCCGGCCATGCGCCAGGCCCATATCCGCATCCGTACCCAGGACCTCACCGACGCCAGTCTCGTCCAGGCGGGCATCCGCCCCGGCGTCGGCGGCGCCGTCAAGATCAACGAACTGATCGCCCGCCGCCGGGGCAAGCCGTACTCCTTCCTCCACCCCGAACTGGAGCGCATCCTCGGCCACACCTACGGCATCATCGTCTTTCAGGAGCAAGTCGACCAGCTGCTCCAGACCTTCGCCGGTTACTCCTCCGGTGAGGCGGAGGACATCCGCGACGCCATCCACAAGCGCCGCCGCGAAGATTACGGCCTCGCCATCCAAGCCGAGGTGATCGCCCGCGTCCGGGATCGCGGCTACGGGGAGGCCGTCGCCGGACACGTCTTCGAACTGGTCTCCGGCTTCAAAGGCTACGGTTTCGCCCAGGGACACGCCCTCGCCTTCGCCGAAATCTCGCTCCGATCGGTCTACTGCCAACAGAACTTCCCCGCCGAGTACTTCGCTTCCCTCCTCAGCGCCCAGCCCGCCGGCTACTACGGGCCGTGTACCCTCTGCAACGAAGCCCGGACGCGCGGCGTCCGGATCCTCGGCGTGGACGTCAATGCCTCCTTCGAGCCGTTCACCGTCGAGGACGTCCGCTCGGAAGAGGACCCGCAATGGGTGTTCCCGAGCGGAGGCATCCGCATCGGACTCATGCAAGTGTCGGGGCTGTCGAAAGAAACTCGGGAGCGCATCGTCGCCGGCGGCCCCATCCCCGACCGCTTCGCCTCGTTCTTCGACGGCGTCGCCCGCATTCGTCCGAATCGCGACGAACTCGAACGCCTGATCCTCTGCGGCGCGTTCGATTCCGCCCACCCCAACCGGCGCGCGCTTCTTTGGGCGATCCCGGACGCCCTCGCTCACGCTCGGGCGATGCGACCCTACCTCGATGGGGACGGGTCCGTGCTGTCCCTCGATCTGCCCGACCCCCACCTCCCGACCGACGTCGACGACTTCAACGAGGTCGAAAAGGCGATCCACGAGCGTCGTATCCTTGGCCTCGACGTCCGCCGGCACCTGATGCGTTTCGAACGCGATCGCGTCGCGAGCCGAGGGGGGATCACCGCCGCCCAGGCGAAAGCCCTGGAACCCGGTCGCAAAGCGATCGTCGTCGGCAACCCCATCCGTCTGCGCTTTCCCCCGACGCCCAGCGGCCGACGCGTCGTGTTCTTCGACCTCGAGGACGAGACCGGTCTCCTCAACGTCACCTGCTTCGACGCCGCCTATCGGCGCGACGGCCACGCCATCGTTTGCTCCCCGTACGTCACCATCCTCGGCGAGGCGCAAGACCGCGATGGCCACACCGCCTTCCTCGCCCACCGGGTCTTCCCCTACCGCCCCGTCCTCCTCGCCCTCGGCCGCGAACGCGAGGATCGTCTCCCCATCGCCACCCGCGACTTCCTCGTTGGCTGACCGAGCCGCCGACCGACGTCAACGCGTGTCGCCCAATCTTGTCGCCGTCTTGACCCCCTCGCCCCTCTCTTGACGCGAACTTGATCCCGCCTCCGGCCACCCTTGGATCAAGCCCTCGGGGCGCCTTACCGTGGCCATCACCAAACCGCTCTCCCCATCCCAACGGCTCCGCCGCATCCTCCTGGGCCGGCCGATCCCGACCGCGCGCGAGCACCACGAGCGTCTGTCCCTCTTCCTGGGTCTCCCCGTGTTCGCCTCCGACGCCCTGTCGTCGGCCGCCTACGCGACCGAGGCGATCGTCGGCATCCTCGTCCTTGCCGGGGTCGCCGCGATGGCCGTCCAGCCCGCCATCACCCTCTCCATCTGTGCCCTCTACCTCATCGTCGTCGTCTCCTACCAACAGACCGTCCGCGCCTATCCGACCGGGGGCGGCTCCTACATCGTCGCTTCGGACAACCTCGGCCGCATCCCCTCCGTCGTCGCCGCCTCCGCCCTCCTCATCGACTACGTCCTGACCGTCGCCGTCAGCGTCGCGGCGGGCGTCGCCGCCCTGGTCTCCGCCTTCCCCGCCCTCCATGCCTCCCTCATCCCGATGAACGTCGCCTTCATCGCGCTCATCGCCTGGGCCAATCTGCGCGGCGTTCGCGAATCCGGAATGCTCTTTGCCCTGCCTTCGTACGGGTTCGTCGTCGGCATGCTGACCATGATCGGGTTCGGCGTGTTCCGCGTGTTCGGGTCCGCCCCTCCCCACCAGACCGTGGTCGCCGACCCCGGCGTGATCGGGAGCGAGGCAGCCTTCCCGTTCGTCCTGGTGCTTCTCCGCTCGTTCTCCGCCGGGTGCGTCGCCCTCACCGGAGTCGAGGCGATCAGCAACGGGGTCCCCGCCTTCCGAAAGCCCGAGTCCCACCACGCCGTCCTCTGCCTGCGCTGGCTCGCCGCCCTCATGATCGCCATGTTCCTGGGTACCGGATTCCTCATCCGCTACCTGCCGACCGTCTCCCTCCACGCCACCGCGAACCCACAGTACCGAACCGTCGTCTCCCAAATCGCTTCCTTCGTGTTCGGCCCGAACAGCCTCGGCTTCTTCGCCATCCAAGTGGCGACCGCCACCATCCTCATCCTCGCCGCCAACACCGCCTTCGCCGACTTCCCGCGACTCGCCAGCATCCTCGCGCGCGACGGCTACCTTCCGCGCCCGCTGGCGCGACAGGGCGATCGCCTCGTCTATCAGAACGGCATCCTCGTCCTCGCCGTTCTGGCCATCGCCTTGGTGACCCACTTTCGTGGCGAACTGGACCTCTTGCTGCCCCTCTATGCGGTCGGCGTCTTCACCGCCTTCACCCTCTCCCAAACGGGGATGGTGCGACACTGGCTCAAGGACCGTGGTCGAGGGTGGCGGGGCAAGACCGTCGTGAATGGCATCGGCGGCGCGTGCACGGGCGTCGTCGCCTTGGTCATCCTCGTCACCAAGTTCGCCGAGGGGGCGTGGATCGTCCTCGTTCTGATTTGCCTCGCTTCCTTGGGCCTGGTCGGCGTCTTCCGACGGTATCGCGCGATGGCCGACCAACTGACGTTGCCCGGCACCCAAGATCGTACGGTCGACCACCAAGCCGCCATCCTCCTGGTTCCCCGCTTCAACCGGGGCATTCTCGCCGCCTTGCGGTACGCCCGCGCGCTCCACGGAGAGGTGCGCGGACTGCACGTCACCCTGGATCGCCGCGCCGTGCCGACGATCCGCAAGGACTGGGAGGCGTACGCCGAAGACACCCCGCTCGTCGTGATCGACTCTCCCTACCGGTCCCTGATCGAGCCCGTGTTGGAGTACATCGACGAGATGCGCGAACAGAACCCGAACCGCCTTGTCACCGTGATCGTGCCCGAGTCGGTTCCCACTCGGTGGTACGACCGGCTTCTACAGGAGAACGTTGCCGCCCAACTCAAGCGTGCCCTCGGCAAGCGCCGAAACGTCGTGGTCTCCAACGTCCGCTATTTCTTCGAATGACGCGCGCTCCCCTTGGCTCGGGTCTAATCGCGATGGTGATCGAGCGAACCCATGGCTGAACCCATCCGCGTCGTCGTCATCGAGGACGAAGCCCCGATCCGCCGCTTCCTGCGCGCCGGCGTCGGCCCGGACGAGGTCGCTTGGATCGAGGCCGCAACGGGCGAGGAAGGAGTTCGGTTGGTGGCGCAGAGGCAACCGGACGTCGTCCTCCTCGACCTCGGTCTGCCCGATCAGGACGGCCTGGACGTACTCCGTGGCCTCCGCGAGTGGACCGACGTGCCCGTCATCGTGCTGACCGCCCGTGGACAGGAATCCGACAAGGTGCTCGCCCTTGACGCCGGGGCGGACGACTACGTGACCAAGCCGTTCTCCCTCGCCGAACTGATGGCGCGCGTCCGCGCGGCGGTGCGCCGAGCGCACGTCGCGACCGTGGAACCGCCGTCCGTGGTCCAAGCGGGCGACCTTCGGGTTGACTTGGCCCTCCGCCGGGTTTTCCAGGGCGAGCGAGAGATCCGCCTCACCCCGACCGAGTACCGGCTCCTCGCCCTGCTCGCCGGCCAGGCCGGTCGGGTGCTCACGCACCGGCACCTCCTGCGCGAAATCTGGGGGCCGGAGTACGAGGACGCGACCCACACCCTGCGCGTCCATATGGCCTCCCTCCGCCAGAAGATCGAACCCGACCCCGTGCAACCCCGCTACGTCCGCACCGAGACCGGCGTCGGCTACCGCTTTCTCGTCGGATGATCGCGCCATCGAACCTTCCGGGACCTCCTCCGAACGACGCAGAGCGGAAGGGATCTGCGAATCGGGAAGACGGCGATCACCGTCCGACCCGCCAAAGTGACGCACTTTGCGACCACGTTTGGCCGCAGAGTGTTGGATAATGAGACCCTCGACGACGCCCGAAACGGGGGCGTCCCCGTCACGGAGCACTTATCCTCCAATGGTAGCAAGGCCGGCCTTCGGGCCGGCCGATCCCAAAGGAGGCGTCAGCCCGCCCACTTCTTCAGGAACGGAACCACCTTGGCCGCATCGTGGTGGTCGCCCGTTTCCAGTTCGCCCGTGTCCTGCGAGTGCAACAGCTTGCCCGTCTTGTCCAGCACGAACAGGTGCGGATAGCCGTTGATCTTCGGGTACCGCGAAATCACCGCTTCGTTCTTGTTCTCCGGGCTGAAGTTCACTTTCACCACGACGTAGCGCTTGCGCAACAGGTCGCCCGCCTCCTGGTTCGTCGCGAAGAACTCGTCCAGCTTGTGGCACCAGCCGCACCACTCGCCGCCCACGTCCAGCATGATGCGCTTGTTCTCCTTCTTGGCGCGCACGATCGCGTTTTCGATGTCCTTCGCCGCGTCTCGCTTCGGATCGAACTTCACCCGTTCGGCCTTCGCGGCCGCGCCGGACTCCGTGGCCGAAGCCTGACCCATTCCCGAACACGCGAGACCCAGGACGAGGAAAACCGAAAGCAGAGACGCCGTTTTCACGACCCCAGTATAGCGATCCTCGACCCGGAAGCCAAACACCGGGACGCCCCCGATGCGGTCGCACCGGGGGCGTCTCGTGTCCCGGTGGCCCGGGCTACTTGCCCATCGCCCGCAGATTCTGAAGGCACTTCTCGACCGCCTGCATCGGCGTCATGCCCTCGTAGGACTCATGCTCGACGATGTACCACTTGGTGCCCGCGACCGACTCGCACGCGTCGAACACCGCCTTCCAGGGGACGTTGCCCTCGCCGATGACCTTCGCCCCATGCTCGCCCGACCACTCCTTCAGGTGGACCGTCGCGCCCCGGCCGGGCCAATCGAGAATCGGTTGCACCGGGTCCGCGCCCCCCGACATCCCGTTCGCCGTGTCGTACTGCATGACGAACGAACTCGGCGTGCTGGACGCGATGTGATGGTACGCCGACTTGCCGTCCGCAAGCTCGCGCATGTCGCCACCGTGGGCGTGGAATCCCGTCTTCAAACCGTGCGGCGCGAGTTTCTCCGCAAACGTCGTGAACAACTCGCCCGTCCTCTTGCACGCCTCGATCGAGTTGTGCATATCGTCCGGAATCCAGGGCACGATCACGAACTCCGCGCCGAGCGTGTGGTGCAACTCCACCGTCGCCCCGAACTGGTCGTCCGCCAGCGCGCTCAGGGGAGTGTGGGTCGAAGGCGCGACGAGACCGTTGTCGTCCAGACACTTGCGAAGGTCCGTCGCCGAGTGGCCGTGGTAGCCGGCGAACTCGACGCCCGCGTAGCCCATCTTCGCGACCTGAGCGATGATTCCCAGGAAGTCTTTGGCGCAGTCTTCGCGAACGGAATAGAGTTGGAGCGCGATCGGGATTGCCATGATCGGACCGATTCTGGCATAGCCCTCGACGCCCCGATGGGCCGAGACGCCATCCGTTCGCGTGTCTTTGGACCCAACCACCTTTTAGACTCTTGGCAAACTATCAAACATGCTTTGCGTCGCCCTCGGCCTCGCCCTTGCCACCGAAGCCGCCCCCCTGGAAAGGGAGGTCCGTTTTGCCGGTCGCGACGGGTTCGAACTCGTCGGAACCCTCGCCTCGCCGCCCAAAGCCGTCCGTTCCCCGGCCGTCCTTCTCCTTCCCGGAAGCGGGCCGACCGACCGCGACGGCAACCAAAAGCCCCTGCTCGTCACCGATCTCCTCAAGTCCATCGCCACCGACCTTGCGAACAACGGCGTCGCCTCCCTCCGCTTCGACAAACGGGCCGCCCACGGCTACGCCGCCAAGTGGCCGCGCGACGCCAAGGCGATGCCGCGCTTCTTCGACTGGGACGCTTTCGTCCAGGACGCCGAGGCCGCGTTCGGGTTCCTCAAAACCTGCAAGGAGGTGGACGCGACGAGACTCGGCCTGCTCGGCCACAGCGAAGGCGGGTCCCTGGTCCTTGCGATGGTGGAACGGGCGAAGGTCCGGCCGGTCAAAGCGATCGCCCTCCTCTCGACCCCCGGTCGTCGAATCTCGGACGTGCTCCACAGCCAGATCGCCCGCTCGGTCGCCAAACTGCCCGCCGACCAGGGCAAGCCCTATCTCGACGAACTGGACCGCCTAACCGCCGAGATCGCCCGGACCGGCGAGGTCCCCGCCGTCGTGTCGCCCGGACTCCGAGGGTTGTTCCCGGCCTATATCGGGCCTTACTTCAAGGGCTGGCTCAACCTGAATCCGACCGAGGCTTGCCGCCGATTCGAAGGCGCCGCCCTCGTTCTGAACGGCGAGAAGGACATCCAAGTCTCGGCCACTCTGGACGCGCCCCCCTTGGCGAAAGCGCTGAAGGCGAGGGCCAAGGGCGAGACCGTCTCGCTGATCGTGCCGGGTGCGAGCCACAACCTGAAGCCCGTCGCGAACGATTCGGAACCGGGCTTTGCCGGGCCACCCGCCCCTAAAGCTCTCGCCGCCGTCCGGTCGTTCTTCGTCGAGCGCCTCTAGCCCCGACGGCGAGGGGTCACCCTAAGGTGCGGGCCGATCCAGGAGCGGATCCTCGTGGGGGCGAATCGGGACGCCCGCGATC
>JAHCHO010000004.1 GCA_026129685.1 Fimbriimonadaceae bacterium | reverse complement strand
TCAGCGTTCCGCTCACGGCTGTGTAGTTCGGGTTGTAGAACTTCAGGACGATCGTCATCGAGTCCCCCCGTTGGTACACGACCGGGAAGGACGTCGTCGTCGTCCACTCGACGGCGGGGTACTGGCCGCCCCCCACGGGCCGCGCGCTCCCGTCCTGGTTCTTGGTGAACCAGACGCGATCCGTCGCGGCGGTGTTGTCGGAATAGTCGCGCTCCCAGAGCGCGACGGTGATCGCCGAACCGAGGGCGGCCTGGCCCAGGGCCACCGCCGCCAACAACCATCTCAAAGCCCCAAAACCGCGTCTCAAGCGAATCCCTCCACCGAATACGACGTGTTCCTACCCCCCCCGACCACCTTTGTCAAGAGACGCGATGGGATTGGGGCGAAAGACCCGGCGGGCAGGGCGCGGCGCAACGTTTGGCGGTAGTTCGGGATGGCAGACGGCGTGGCGGACAAGCGGGATCGGCTCCAAGTCGGCCCTGCACCGGTGGGGTGGCCGGGCGTGACGGAAGGTGCGCGGATTCGATGCCCTCGTTTTCAGGCGGCTCGGCGCGCGCCCCGTGACCGGACAAAAGGTTCGTCGCGGCGCCGTCCGGCGGTCTCACCGAAAGGTCAGGGTTGCGGCGGGCATTCGACCGTTTCGTGGGGCAAGACCGTGAGGACGCGAACGATGAAGTCGCGAAACTCCTGCATGTACTTGCGCAGAAACGCCTCGGTCGAGGGGTTGGTGACCTGCCCGTCCTCGGTGATCAGGTCCGGGGTGAACGTGATGTAAGCCTCGGGGGCGTTCATCTGCGGCGAGTTTAGGAAGCCCAACACGCTGCGGAGGCTCTGCTGGGCGACGGCGGTGCCGATCGAACCGGGCGAGGTCCCAATGACGGCGGACGGCTTGCGGGCGAACGAGTTCGCCCCCCAGGGGCGGCTCGCCCAGTCGATCGCGTTCTTGAGGCCCCCGGGGATCGAGCGGTTGTACTCGGGCGTCACGAACAGCACGGCGTGGGATCGCCCGATCGCGTCTTTCAGGTTTCTCGCCTCAAGGGGAAAGGCGTGGTCGTGGTCGCTGCTGTAAAGGGGGAGATCCTTGATCGCGATCTCTTCGAACTCCAGCCCGTCCGGCGCAAGGCGGATGAGCGCATTGGCGAGCCTTCGGTTGATGGAGTTGGAGGCGAGGCTTCCGACAAAGTAGCCGATCCTGTACGTGGTCATTCGTGTTGCGTCCTCGATTCGCCGCGTTCGGGTCGGCTCTTCGCCTCGCCGCTTTTGGTCGCCCTAGTATGCACGACGTTCTTCCGTCCCCCGGCCGAAGCCGGGGCCAGCGATGCCCGGGGTCCACCCGTCGGTGCGGGGTGCCGGCGGCTTGGACGGGGGCCAAGGACCTGGAAACGGCTCGCGCCCCGCGAAGCGGGTAAAGTCTCGGTCCGGCGGTCAATGTGGCCCGCCTGGTGGAATGAGCGCGTACCTCGGTCTGGATTGCGGCGGAACCTCGTGCCGCGCCCTCGTGATGGACGAAGCCGGAAGGCCGCTCTTCGAGGGCGGTTCCGGTCCCGCGAACTGGGCGAGCACTCCGCATCGCGAACTCCTCGCCCACCTTCGGGCCGCCACCACCGGAATCCCCGCGGTCCAAGCGGTCGCCGCCTGCTTCGCCGGCCTCATGACCCCCCAGAACAAGGCGTCGGCGGAGCGCGCGCTCAAGCGGCTCTACCCGGGCGCGAAGGTCGTTGCGCGCCCCGATTACTGGGCGGTTTTGGCGGCGTGTCCGGCGGGGACGGACGCCTGCGTCATCGCGGGGACGGGTTCGACGGTGTTCTCCTGGAAGGGGGACGGGGTCGCGCGGTCGGGCGGCGGCGGTTACATTCTGGGCGACTTCGGGTCTGCCTACCGCTACGGCTTGGAGGTGGTGCGTCGGTACTACCACCGGGGGGCGTCCTCCATTTCCGAGGCGTCCGTGGCGGCGATCGCGAAGTGCTTCGGGTCGTCGGAGCCCTCGGAAGTGATCAGCGCCCTCTACGCGCAGCCCTCGCCCGCCGCTTGCCTGGCGACGCTGGCGGACCGGGTGGCGTTCGACGCCGACCTCGGCCACGCCTACGCGCGGGATGCGCTGGAGCGCGAGACCGGCCGGCTCGTGGAGACCGTCTTCGCCCACCTTGACGCGCACGTGGAGAAGAAGACCGAGTACGCGGTGACGGCGGCCGGCGGCCTTTGGCGGGCGCACCCGATCTTCCTTTCTCGGTTCCGGCAACGTCTTTTCGACCGAATGTCCCCGAGCGTCGCCCTCGTGACCGTGCTCGAGAGGCCGGCCGTCGAGGGTGCCGTCGCTTTGGCCCGTCGTCTCGTCGCTCCGTAAACACCATCATGTCCACCGAATCCCGCCACCCCCGTTCGCACGGCCTCGACAAGATGTCCGCCCGCGAGATCGTCCGGCTGATGAACGAGGAGGAGTTCGTCGTCATGCGAGCCCTCCAACAGGCCGAGGAGGGGATTGCGGAGGCGATCGATCGCGCGGCGCGGGCTTTCCGCGAGGGAGGCCGCGTGATCTACGTCGGCTCGGGGACCAGTGGCCGAATCGCCGTGATGGACGCGGCGGAGATGCCACCGACCTTCGGTATCGCGAGCGACCGATTTGTGGCGCTCGTGTCCGGCGGCCAGGTCGCGGAAGGAAAAGCCGTCGAAGACGCCGAGGACGACGAGCACGCGGCGATCACCGCGATGAACGACCTGATGCTCGGCCGGCACGACGTCGTCATCGGGCTGGCCGCGAGCGGCCGAACCCCGTTCGTCATCGCCGCCGTGAAGCACGCGCGCCAGAAAGGCGTCTGGACCTGTGGCATCGCGAACAACAAGAGGACCCCCCTCCTTCACTCGGTGGACCTGCCGATCCTCCTCGATACCGGCCCCGAGATTCTCACCGGTTCGACCCGCCTCAAAGCGGGCACCGCCCAGAAACTGGTGCTGAACCGGATCAGCACGGGGGCGATGGTTCTCAACGGTAAGGTCATCGAAAACCTGATGGTGGACGTGAAGGCGAAGAACCAGAAGCTTAAGGAACGGTGCGCGCGCATCGTCCAGGAGTTGACGACGGGCACGCTGGACGAGGCGTGGTCGGTGCTCGAACAGAACGAATGGAACGTGCGGGCGGCGGTGGCGATCCTGCGCGACCGCCATGCCGTGAAGGTCTAGGACGACCCTTCGGACGTCTCCGGGAGGGCGGTATGGTGGCTCCATGCGCATCGTGGGCAACCCGGGGCGAGCCGTGTTTCGGCCCCTGGAACGCATCGAAATTCAGTCCGACCGAGCGGGCAAGTGGCGGGCGGATTCACCCAACGGCCCGATCGCCGAGGGCGAACTCAAGACGCCCGGCCGATTCTCCTTTGTGGCCGGCGGCGCCGCCGGTATCCATCGCGTGACCATGGGGAGCCGTACGCTCCGGTATCGACTCAAGCCGGAGACGCGCTTCGACGACCCGACGGGGGAGTTCTCCGACCTTTTCGAGGCGACCAAGTTCACGATTCTGGGTTCGGACGAAGTGGGATCGGCGGTGCGGTATCGCGGCAGGACCTACGAGTTCTTCGTGCGCTGGCTGCGGGATCACGTTCACGTACTGAAGGGCGCCAAGTATCTGCGGGGCAACCTGAAGCCGGGGATCGAACTCTATCGGGACAGCCAGCGCGAAGACGGGATGATCTGGGACAACGTTTACCCCCGTGGTCCGCTCGGTGACACCTTTTGGGACCTGAGGTTCAAGGACGGTGACTTCATCCGTGTTGAGGACGGTTTCGAGTTCAAGCGAATTCCGGTCGAGGCGGACGTGGAGTACCTTTTCGTCGAGGGTGTCCATGCCACCTGGCAGGCCAGCGGCGACGACGGCTGGATGGCCTCGTGCCTGGACGCGTGCGCCCGAGCCCTGGACTACTGCGTCACGAGCCCCTATCGGTGGTCCACTCAGTACGGCCTGATCAAGCGCGGATACACGATCGACACGTGGGACTTTCAGGTCGCCGACGAGTGCACGGTGGAGGGCGACATCATGCGCGTGCATCCGGACAAGACGCGGTTCGGGATCATGCACGGCGACAACACCGGCTACATCACGGCCTGCAACCAGTTGGCCCGAATGCTGGGCGTCGCCGGACGCGCCGAGGAAGGGAAGCGCTTTACGGATCGCGCGCGCGAGATGCGCGACAGGCTCCACAAGCTGTGCTGGGCGGGCGGGTACTTCCTCCATCACGTTCCCGAGGACCGGCCGCTTGGGGTGAAGTACGGCGTCGAGGAAGCGACCCAGCTTTCCCTCTCGAACGCCTATTCGGCCAATCGGGACATCGCCTCGGATCAGGCTCGGGCCATCGTCGAGACCTACGAGCGGCTCAGCCAGAACTTGCCGGACGGCTCGCCGGGGGAGTGGTACGCGATCTATCCACCGTTCGGAGAGGGCTTTGGAGACCACGCGACCAAGTGGCAGTACATGAACGGTGCGGTGACGCCCATCGTTGGGGGCGAGATCGCGCGGGCCGCGTTCATGCTCGGAAAGGAGGCCTACGGCGTGGACGTCCTGCGGCGGCTCCACGCCCTGGCGCGAAAGCACGGAGGGCGGTTCGAAGACTTTTACACGGGCGGGAAACTGGTCTCTCAGCCGACCGTCTTCGAGCCCCTGGATTTGCGGCAACTCGCCAACGTCGACACCCACGGAATCGGCGCGGCGGGGGTCCCGGGGTGGACGGGCGAGGGCAGCAACGACCTCTCCACCTTCCCGGTCGGCGATCGCTCTTTCTGCGGCATCCCGTATTCGGTGATCGACCCGTCCGCAAACGGGCGGCGTTCGGCGCTGGGGCTCTGGAACAAGACGGGGTATCGGACGCGGTTCGAGTTGCCGGTGGGAAGGGCGGTCGGGTCGCTCTACCTGCTGCACACGATGTCGGTGAACAACGCCTCCGGGGTGGCGGGGACGGTGACGTTCGAGTACCGGGACGGCACGCGGCACGCCGAGTACGTCGTACGCGGCAAGAACATCGTTCACTGGTGGGATCCGCAGACGCCGGGTCCGGCGGTGGGCGACAAGCGCCGATGGGACGTGGCGTGGCACGGGCCGAACCCGGCGTTCAGCAACGTCGTGGTGGCGGCGGCAGGGTTCGACCATCCGCACCGGGACAAGGAGGTGACGCGGATCGTGCTGGAGGCGAGCGCGGACGGGGCTTTCTGGGGGGTCCTTGGGGCAACCTTGTCGGACCGGGAGGTGTTCTTCGACCCCGGCCCGATCTCCTCGGGCGCGCCCGACAACTGGGCGGCGGCGGCGGTGATGTACGCGCTCGTGGAAGGTTTGGCCGGGGTCCTGGACGCGATCGGCGAGTTCGGCATGGCGGTGGTGCGGCCCGCGTGGTACTCGGCGGGCAAGGACCGCGCGGAGGTCTGCATCCACTACCCGGAATCGGACGGCTACGTCGCCTATCGCTACGACCATGATCGGACGGGGAGGGTCGTGCGCGTGACTCTGACCGGCTCGGGCGAGGAAGCGATGGTCCGCGTTCCCGTTCCCGGAGGTGCTCGGCCGGTCGCTTGCTTGGTCGACGGGAAGCAGAGAAAGTTCCAAAAACTGGGCGGGGTCGGCCAAGAGGCGGGGGTCTTCGTCCGAATCTCCGGTACGGTGACGGTCGAGGTGACGTACGCATGATTCGGGTGGTGACACGCGCCGACGACGGCGGCTCATGCCTTTCCGCCAACGAGGCGGTGCGGGCGGTGGTGGAGGGGGGCATTGTGCGCAACGTCTCGGTGATGGTCCCGGCCCCCACGTTTCGGGAGCTGGCGCCTTGGCTGGCCGAGGTCCGTGGCGTGGACGTCGGCGTGCACCTGACGATGAACGCGGAGTGGGAGCGGGTGAAGTGGGGCCCCTGCGCGCCGCTCGACCGCGTTCAGCCGCTCGCGGACCAAGACGGGTTGTTCCTCTCGACGACGGCGGCCTTGCACGAACGGGGGGATTCGGTGATCGAGCCGATCGTGACGGAGGCCCGGGCGCAGGTCGCCTTGGCGCGTTCCCTGGGGATCGAGGTCGCCTACCTGGACGACCACATGGGCTTCACCTGGTTGCCGGGGGTTCGGTCGGCGCTGGAAGCGTTCGGGCACGAAATCGGAATTCCGACGCGTTTCGGCGGCTTGACTCCTTGGCCTTCTGTGCCCGGGGAGTCTTCGACCGAGGACGCGGAGGCGATGGTGACGCGTTTTCTGGCGCTCGTGTCGGCGGCCCCGGAGGGAACGTATCTCTGGGTAACGCACCCCGGCTTTGACCGAGAGGACATGCGGGCGTTCACCTTGCCCGACGCGCCGGCGGGGCGGATCGCGCGGGAGCGCGAAGCGGACCGACGCTTCTGGCTCTCGCCTCGCCTGCGCGAGGCGGTCGCTTCAGGATCGTTCGCACCGGGTCGGTTCTCGGACATCGGTTGACGGGCAGGATGCTTCCAGGCTGACGGACGGTTGGGCGGCGTTGTAGACTGAGCCGGGCAATGGCTTACCGCGACTTCCAGCACTTCCTCGACGTCTTGCAGCAGAAGGGCGAGCTCAAGCGGATCGGCGAACCGGTCAGCCCTTACCTTGAGATCACCGAGATCGCCGACCGCGTCATGAAGGTGGGCGGACCGGCGCTCTTGTTCGAGAACGTGGTCGGGCCGCCGCACCGGATGGGCACCCCCGACCCGACGAGCGCGGTGATGAACCACCGTTCGATCCACCCGGCGTCCGTGCCGGTGGGCGAGCGCCGGTACGGGATGCCGGTGGCGATCAACACCATGGGCTCGCGACGTCGCATGTCGCTCGCCCTGAGTTGCGAGGACTTCGAGGAACACGCCGACCGCCTCACGGAGTTGCTGAAACCCGAGTTCCCGAAAGGTCCGGTCGAAGCGCTCAAGCGGTTGCCCGCGCTGTTCACCGAGGTAAAGACGGTGCCGCCCAAGACGGTTTCGAGGGGCCTTTGTCAGGAGGTCGTGATGCGGGGCGACGAGGTGGACCTCACGAAGCTCCCGATCTTGACTTGCTGGCCGGAGGACGGCGGGCCGTTCGTGACCCTGCCGCTTGTGTTCACCCACGATCCGGAAACCGGCAAGCGCAACGTCGGCATGTACCGGGTGCAGCT
The DNA here is from genome assembly GCA_026129685.1 of Fimbriimonadaceae bacterium. Classification (GTDB taxonomy): domain Bacteria; phylum Armatimonadota; class Fimbriimonadia; order Fimbriimonadales; family Fimbriimonadaceae; genus UBA2387. Next base: position 465,976 of record JAHCHO010000004.1, on the reverse strand, counting down.
TTTCGACCGCAACACCTGCGGCATGCACTGGCAGATGCACAAGACGGGGATGCGGCAGATGGAGGCGGCGGGCGCGCAGGGCCAACGTCGCTTCGAGGTGTGCGTCGTGCTGGGCGGCGACCCCGCCTATACCTTTAGCGCGATCTCGCCGTTGCCGCCGGGAATCGACGAAATGCTCTTTGCGGGGTTCCTGCGGCGGGAGAACGTGCGGTTGGTGCCCGCCAAGACGGTGGACATCAAGGTGCCCGCCGACGCGGAGATCGTGCTGGAGGGCTACGTGGACCCGAGCGAGCGTCGGCTGGAAGGCCCGTTCGGAGACCATACGGGCTACTACTCGCTTGCGGGGGATTTCCCGGTGTTCCACGTGACGTGCGTCACGATGCGGGAGCGTCCGATCTACCCGGCGACGATCGTCGGGGTGCCGCCGATGGAGGACGGCTGGATGGGAAAGGCGGTCGAGCGCATCTTCCTGCCGCTCATCAAGCTTACGGTACCGGAGATCGTGGACATGAACCTGCCGGTGGAGGCCTGTTTCCACAACGTGGCGTACGTCTCGATCCGCAAGAAGTACCCCGGCCACGCGTACAAGGTGATGAACGCGGTGTGGGGGCTGGGGCAACTCGCCTTCACGAAGTATGTGCTCGTTTTCGACGAGGACTGCGACGTGCAGAACCGGGACGAGGTGCTGTTTCGGCTGGGGGCGAACTGCGACCCGGCGCGGGACGTGCTCGCCTCGCGGGGGCCGGTGGACCAACTCGACCACGCGTCGCTCGGAGAGGGGTTCGGCGGGAAGCTGGGATTCGACTGCACCCACAAGTGGCCTGGCGAGAACGGGTTCGCCCGGGAATACCCGAAGCTCATTCGGATGGCGGACGACGTTAAGGCGCGAGTGGACGCGTTGTGGCCAAAGCTGGGGCTCTAATCGGCGGGTCGGCTACTCGTGGTAGTAGCCCCACGCGCCCATCCGCTCCAGAATGCCGCCATAGCCCTTTTCTGGGTAGTTGCCGCTGGGTTGGTAGACGAACCTATCGCCAAAGCTCCCGGGAGGAGAACCGGCATCCACCACGAGGCGCCACCGTTCGTCGCTTGGATCGGGAGGCGAGCCCGGGACGACAAGGCGAAGGGCGTATGCGCCCGGCGCCGGCGGACCTTCCAAGCCTACGTCCTCCAAGGAGTTCGGCGGGCGACCGTGTCGTCGCTCATAGGCTCTGATCTCGGCGATCAGGGGCATCGTCCGGTTCGCATAGGCCTGCCACACTTCGCGTCGGGTCGAAGCCGCCAAGCGTAGACCATAGCCGCTGAGCCCGAACGCGACGAGGCCGCTCAACAACGCCGGAAGCCAGCTCGCGCGCCCCATCCAGCGGAGACCGAGGAGGCAACTCAGAAGCGCCGCTCCGAACGTCCAGGTCAGCAGGGCAAGGCCGCCGAAGGCGCCCCCGCCGAAGGCAAACGAGTAGGTTGCCTGCCGTGCCTCGGCGACCATCCCGGCAGCCAGGACACTTCCGACAACGCCCGAGGGGATCAATCCGCATACGACCGTCGCAACGAGCAGAGCACCCGGCTGGCACCGGGCTTGGAGAGCCGGTTCATCCAACAGTGCGCCCCCCAATAGGCCCAGGCGGGGCCAACTCACCGAGGAACAACCCATCTCGCAGTTCGTCCAGCCGCACCGGGGCGAAGCGGCGGAGGAGGGAGGCGGGGCCGGGGAAGGCGACCTCGAGGTAGTTGTCGGTCAACCCGTGGAGCAGTCCGTCCGGTTTCTTCGTTTCGACGAGGACGCGAAGGTTGCGACCCAGGAACCGACGGCGGTAGGCGTCGGCGGTGACGGCGGTCGTGGCAGCGAGCGCTTCCGACCGACGCCGCTTCTCCTCCGGCGGAACCGGGTCGCCGAAGCGATCGGCAGGCGTGCCAAAACGCGAGCTGAAGGGGAAGACGTGCGCCTTCAGGAACCCTACATCCTCGCACACCCGAACCGACGAAAGGAAGCGCGCGGGCGACTCCGTCGGAAAGCCGACCAGGATGTCGGTGGTGAGGGCGAGGCCGGGAAGATCGGTGCGCAGGTCCCTGCAGAGGGCGAGGTAGTCGGCTTGGGAGTAGGGGCGGTTCATGTCCCGCAGGACCTCGCTGTCCCCACTCTGCAGCGGGATGTGCAGGTGCGGCACGACGCGGTTCGCCATGAGCAGGTCCACCAGCCTTGGAGTCACTTGGCGCATCTCGATCGAGCTGATGCGGATGCGCGCCTCGCCCGCATGGTCGGCGATGTGAGACACCAGTTCCTCGAAGTCCGGTCCGCCGCTTCCGGTCGCCGGACCGTACGCTCCGATCAACACGCCGGTGAGGACGATCTCGAGGTAGCCGTGGTCGACCAGGCGCCCGACCTCGGCCAAAATGTCGGCGACCGGGCGAGAGGTCAGGCCGGGGCGCGTGAACGGGATCGAGCAGTAGCTACAATGGACGTCGCAACCGTCTTGCACCTTGAGGGTGGCGCGGGTCCGCCCCGGCGGCGTCGCCCCGTTTCGGGGCAAGGGGCTCTCACGGACGTCCCGCTCGAGGTCCGGGTAAGCCCGAAACAGGTGGGCGAGGGCGTCGAGTTTCTGGGGGTTTGGGACGACGACGTGCGCACCGTCCAGGACCTCGCCACGGTTGGCGGCCATCTGGGCGGCGCAGCCGGTGACGACGATGCGCGCGTTGGGGTTTTGGCGGGCGGCGCGGCGGACGGTGTACCGGCTCTTGGACTCCGCGACGGAGGTGACGCTACACGAGTTGATCACGTAGACGTCGGCGGGTCCGCCGAAGGGGACGATGCCGAAGCCCGCCGCCTCGAACGACTCGAGGATGCGCTGGGTCTCGTATTGGTTGACCTTGCACCCGAGGGTCGTGAAGGCGGCGGTCGGCATCGAGCGGTTCTACGCGCGGTTGAACACGATCTTGATGTTCATCCCGCCTTGGCTTTCGGTCAGCGTCATCGTGTTGGCGTTCGTGAGGGTGAAGGTCTTGGTGGAGTCCTTCGTCTTCGGCTTGGCCTTCCCGTTTTCCTTGGTCTCGGTCATCGTGACCTTGTTGCCGGCCTGGGTCCAGGTGCCTTCGGAGGTGTGGTCCTTCTTGGCCCCGGTGGGGTTGGCGGGGTCGGGCAGGCCCTTCACGACCATCCGCCACGACTTGTTGCCGTTTACGTTCAGGTTGAACGCCATCTTCTCAAGGGCGGCGAACTGCGAATCCACCATCGCCTGAATCTGCTTCTGTTGCTCGGGCGATTGGCCCTTGGGAACCTTGGCCATCACTTCGGCTTTGTTAAGGATGAGTTTGCCCTTCCAGTTCCCCACGGGCGACTGGGCGACGGCGGCGACGGAAAGGGCGCCGACGAGCACGGCGGCCGAGACGAGCTTGGGGAGAAATCTCATGAGTTCACCATTGTAACATCGGACGAACGAGAACGTCGCGATGCGGTCTTGGGGGGTCCCAAAGTCCGCATCCGCCAGGGATCGGGAGCTACACGCGCCCAAAGATGAAGTTCGCGACTCGTCCGGCGCCTCGCGAGACGACGACCTCCTCGGCGAAACCCGCCGCTCGAAGGCGGGCCACCACGGCGGCCGCTTCCGGCGCGCCTGGGTACCCCTCGAAAAGGACCCCTTTGAGGTCAGGATTCGCAAGAAGACACGGCGCGCCGGCGAGGACCGCTTCCTCAAAGCCGTCCGTGTCGATCTTCAGGAGCTTCGGGCAGCGGAGGCCGAGCGACTCGATGGCACGGTCGAGCCGGAAAGACAGGCAGTGACTCACCATCTCCGGAATCTCCGAGGTCGAGCAGACGGTCTCTCCGGGGAGATCGGAGGGATACCTCAGTTCGACCAAGCCGTCCGCGTCCGACAGAGCCATCGGCAGGGCGACCACGTTCGCGATCCGGTTCATGCCCACGTTCCGCACGAGGGCGCCGAACGTGGGGGCCCCCGGTTCGAAGGCGACGACCTGACCCGTGGGTCCGACCAGGCGCGCGGCGATCAGGGTGTAGGCGCCGACGTTCGCGCCCACGTCGAAGAACGAGTCGCCCGATCGAAGATGCTTTTGGAGCCAGGCCACCGTCTCCGGTTCTTTCGCGCACGCTTTGGCACGGCCGAGCTCCTTGGGGCAGGACGCCGACATCCAGATGTCCTCCGGTGCGTAATCCAGACGCACGCGACCTCGGTGCGCGGCGAGGAACGCGACCCGCCGCCGGAGCGAAACGCAGGCGAGGGCGGCCCCGGCGACACCGAACACACAACTCTGCCAGCCCGATTCGATCAGGTGGGCGGTTCGGCGGATCGCGTTGGGTCGGGCCATTCGCTTGGGTCCGGTCGGAGCGACGGCGCCGATTTCAGGACTCACGCTGATTGTGCCACGGCAACGACCCGGATAGGGCGACGGTTCGCGCTTGGGACGCGAGCGGCGACCCGCAGGTATCATGTTCCAACCCCTTTCAGGTTCAAAGCCGTGAACAATCCTCCCGACCTCAAGTACACCAAGTCTCACGAGTGGGTGCGCCTCGAAGGCGACGTCGCGACCATCGGCATCACCGACCACGCCCAGTCGGAACTGGGCGACATCGTCTTCATCGACATGCCGGAGGTCGGGCGCGCACTCCAGGCCGAGGAGTCGTTCGGAACCGTCGAAAGCGTCAAGACGGTGTCCGACCTCTACGCCCCGATCGCGGGCGAGGTGATCGCGGTGAACGAGGCGCTCGGCGCCCGATCCGAACTCGTGAACACCGCGCCTTTCGGAGAAGGCTGGTTGGTGAAGGTGCGCGTGAGCAACCCGGCCGATGTGGACGCCCTGCTGGACGCGGACGCGTACACCGTTATCGCGGAAGCGTAGCGAATGGCCTACATCCCCCACACCGAGCAAGACGTCCGCGACATGCTGGCGACGATCGGCGTCGCGAACATCGACGAGCTCTTTCGCGAGATTCCCGACGGCCTGAAGGTAAAAGGCGATCTTGCGATCCCGGCGGCCCTGGACGAGTACAACCTCTACTTGCACCTGCGCGAAATCGCGGCGAAAAACGCGAATCTGGCGGACGTGGTGTGCTTCATGGGGGCGGGCATCTACGACCGGTACGTGCCTTCGATCGTTGGCGCGGTGATCTCGCGCGGCGAGTTCTTGACCGCGTACACCCCCTACCAGCCGGAGTTTTCCCAGGGTTACCTGCAGACCATCTACGAGTACCAGACGATGGTCGCCAACTTGTTCGGGATGGACATGGCGAACGCCTCGATGTACGACGGGGCGACCGCGATGGCGGAGGCGGCGATCCTCTCGACCGGGATGAACAGCCGCACGAAGGTCGTCGTGAGCAAGGCGGTCCACCCCCACTACCGACGGGTGCTGGAAACCTACGCCTGGTCGAACGGCCTCACCGTGGCGACGATCAAAACGCCGAACGGGGCGACCGAGAACTACGCGGCGGTGGACGGCGAAGCGGCCTGCGTCATCGTCCAGTATCCCAACTTCTTTGGCGTCATCGAGGATCTCGCGGCGGCAAGGGACGCCGCGCGAGCGAAGGGGGCGTTGTTCATCGTGGTCTCGGACCCGACGGCGATGGGCCTGTTGAAGCCTCCCGGCGAGTTTGACGCGGATATCGTGGTGGGCGAAGGCCAACCGCTCGGCATCGCGATGGGCCTCGGCGGACCCGGTTGCGGTCTCTTCGCGTGCAAGCAAGAGCACGTTCGGCGCATCCCCGGCCGAATCGTCGGTCGGACGCACGACCACGACGGAAACCCCGGCTTCGTGATGACCCTCCGCACGCGAGAACAGGACATCCGGCGCGAGAAGGCGACCTCGAACATCTGTACGAACGAAGCCCTTATGGCCCTTGCCGCCACGGTCTACCTGACCGCGCTTGGCAAGAACGGACTGCGGTCGGTGGCCGAGTCCACCGTGCGCAACACCCAGTACGCGATCAAGCGGCTGACCGAGGCCGGCGGCAAACTCCGATTCGGCGGTCGGGTGTTCGGCGAGTTCGTGCTGGAGTTGCCGATGGACGCGGGGAAGGTTCAGGCGCGACTTCTCGAACGGAAGATTCTGGCCGGTCTGCCGCTTGGCGCGTACGATGCCGCGATGGCGAACTGCCTCTTGGTCGCCGTGACCGAGGTCCGGACGACCGCGCAGATCGACGCCTATGCGGCCGCGCTGTCCGAAGTCTTGGGCGAGGGCTAGGTGGTCGCCTAGCCACGCTTCGCAGGCTTTGGCGCGGCGAAGTACACGATGGCCGCCACCGGGTCGCCGACCTTTGACGTGTCGTGGCACTTAAGGCAGGCGGACCGGCCGAGCGCGACGCGCTTCGCCTCCACCCGCCAAGGCCCTATCTGGCCGACGGCGGGCTTTCCCGCCAGGACGGCGTCGATCCGATCGACGAGGAATTCGGTCGCCTGATCCTGCGTCGGCGGCTTGGGAGACGGGCCACCCATGAACGTGTTCACCAGGCGCTTAGCCCGGAGGTTTCGCTCGTTCAGGGTGGCGCCGTCCGCTCCGTAGCCGAAGGCGTGGACCACCAGTCTCCGGCGGGCTTCCTGGAGATACGGTCGGTCGGCGGGGTCGTCGGGATAGGGTCGAACGGGGTGCGGGCCCACCGTGGGGAGGCGCGAAAACCCGAGTTGGGGCGGGACCCGCTTCGTCACCCGTTTGCCGTTCTCGACCACCGTGATCGTTCGCTCCGTGGTCAGCGTGAGATCGTGGAAGACCTTGACGTAGTGGCGGTGCAGCCGGTCGGTGACCTCCTGTGCCGTGACGGGAGCCATGCCGATGGCGAGGGCGGCGGCAAAGAGGGAGAGAACGGCACTGGCAAGGCGCTCCATGGTCAATCGGACGCGCGCCGAACACCGCCGGTTTCGCGCCGTCGGTTCCCGGCGACACGTCCCACAAAACGGGTACTTGGGGAGTTCGTGGCGGAGCGATAACCTGTCAATCGTGCCGGGCGCCTCGCTCCCGGATGAATTGTCTGAGGATCGCCTGAATTCGGCCGATTCCGGCACCAATACTTGCCTTGGGGCAAGCACAATTCTGAGGAACTCCGTATGCCGACCTACCGAACCACCACCCGCGTCGACAACCCGCTCCGCGTCGAGCACCCGGTCGCCCCGGCCCTTCAGCCGCGTCCGTTCTTCATGCTCTCCGGATTGGCCGCCGACCATCGGTTGTTCGAGGAGCAGATTCGGGAGTTCCCGCACCTGCGGACGCCCAGCTGGATTCGCCCGCGCAACGGAGAGAGCCTCCCAGAGTATGCGGATCGCTTCGCCCGTTGGCTCAACATCCAGCCGGGTTCCATCATCGGTGGCTACGACTTCGGTTCGATGGTGGCGCTCGAGATGGCGCGTCGTCCCTGGATTCGGGACATGATCGGCGGCGTCGTCCTCGTCAGCGGTATCCGATCGCGGCGCGAGGTTCCGGGGACTCTGAAGCTGAAGGCCAAGTTGGCCGGGTTCGTAAACGACGAGAAACTGCGGAAGAAGGTCGTGCGCCACGCTTCCCGGTTCTGCTCGAACGAGCCCTTGTCGAAGAAGATGCGGTCGCGCTTGGTCGAGATGGCCGAACGTTGCGACCTCGAGTTTCTTCGGTGGGCGATGAACGAGAGCGCCGGCTGGCGCTTCTCGAACCCGGCGACCGAACTGGGCGACCTGCCGTTGCTGCAGATTCACGGCCGGCAAGACCGCTTCGTCGCTCCCCCGGCCGGTTCTACGGTTCTCGTCGAGGGTGGCCACCTGATCGCGATGACCCACGCCTCGGTCGTCAACGAGACGATTCGTCGCTGGGCCGCGAACCTGTAAGGTCCGGATCGTCGCATCGAGGGCCGGCCCGCGTGGGTCGGCCCTCGACGTTTGGGCGTCGCCCTACGTCAACTCGTCGAACTTGACGGGAGCCCCGCCCATCGCGGCGGATTTCCAGGCACCCTCGGTAAACTTGATCACGTCGCGGGCGCAGGAGAAGGGGGATTCGACGGTGGCTTTGCCGAGGATGGCCTCGACGAAGTTGCGGTCCGGGTTGTTCTGCTGTCCGGGCAGGTCCTTGCAGACGTACTTCGATCCGTCGTTGTTGACCATCGTCAGTTCGCCGAACCGGACCAGGAAGCCGCCCTTCTCGCAACCGATCGTGAAGTCTTCGTGCCAGCAGGGGAAGTCCCCCAGGATCGAGAGGGTGCCGAGCGCACCGTTTTTGAAGCGGATCGACACGGCGGAGTCAATGTCCACCGGCGTACCGCGGTTGTCCATGATAGCGGTGATCACGTCCGGCACAAGGCCGGTCGCCCAGAGCATCTGGTCCACGACGTGGCTGCCCGAATCGTTGATCTGGCCGCCCCCGGAAAGGGCGGGGTCCTGTCGCCACGATCCCGCCGTGCCTCGTTTCCACTGCTGGCCGAGGACGGCGCTGAAGTAGGTGACCTCGCCGAAATCGCCGGACGCGATTTTGTCGCGGATGAGCCGGTAGAGAGGGACGTAGTGGCGCTGGTAGGCGAGCACACCGACGAGGCCGGACTTCTCGATGGCTTCGACGAGTTGGTTCGCGTGGGTCGTGGTCGTGGCGAGGGGCTTTTCGCAGATGACGTGTTTGCCTTTGGCGATCGAGGCAAGGCACTGCTCGATGTGCTGGGTGTGCGGGGTGTTGATGTGGGTGGCGTCCAACTCGACCTTGTCCAGCATCTCGCGCCAGTCGGCGAAGACCGGCACGTCGGCGAGGTGGGGGAACTGCTTCCGGCAACGGGCGATCTGCTCGTCGCTCGGGTCGGCGAGAGCGACGATCTCGCAGTCCGGAACGTCCCGAAGGAGGTTCATATGGTGCCGGGCAATGCCGCCACAGCCGATAAATCCAAGGCGAACGGTGCTCATCGGGAACGGGTTAGCCACGGGTGGCCGCGATTCCTGCCGGGGACTCCGAGGACTGCGCCGTTGGACCCGCCGGCCGTTAGGCGCCGCGCGCCCGGTCCCGCGACCGAAGGAACCCGCCGCGACTACGCTGAGTCGGCGACTGGCGCCCGGTCCCGGCGACGGAAGCCAACGGAAGCCCAAACTGGAACAGCCATGACGCTCGGTCTGCTCCTTGCCGTCCTCCCCCTTTCGCCCGCCCTTACCGTCTCCAACCTGAAGAACGGCGACGCCTACCCCTGCCCAGTGGCGCTCGTGCGCGGCGAGTCGTCCGCGCCGAGGGTGGTCGTCGCGAACGCGGAGTTCGACGACGAGAACGGCCTGAACGACGGCCCCGTCTTCGACGGCCGGTACTCGGTTCTGATTCCGCTCCGATCCGGCGCCAACCGGCTGACGGTGACCGCGGGCCACGCGAGCAAGCGGCTGACGGTTCGGTTCGACCCGCCCTCGACACCGTACCGGGTTGTGCCCGTTTACGTCACGGCGAACGACGGCGACACGCGCTACGCCAGCCCAAAGCCCGACGACGACTTCGACTTTCGTGCGCGCATCGGGACGGCGGCGTTGCTCATGCAGGTGCTGACCGCCGAGCGGTTGTACGAGATGGGCCTGGGGCGGAAGTGTTTCGCGCTGGACCTCGATGGCCGCGGGCGCCCAATCGTGCGGGTCCAGAAACTCGAGGAGCCCGCATCGGCGCTGCGTCCCCGGGACGGGGGCGACCTTTGGGGGTTCCTGTACGGCATCCTCGACAAGGTTTATTCCTTCGACCGCTACAAAGCGATGACCGTCATGGCCTTCACCTCTTACGACGGGGCGACCCAGAAGGCGCAGGCGCACACGGCACTGGGTGGGGGTGGGCTCGGGCTGTTCGGGGGGGCGGCGATGTGGTCGTGGCCACGCAACTTGCGCGAGGTGGACGATGTCTTCCTCGACGGAACGGTGATCGACCCGACGAGGGCGCTCGACGACTCGGCCTACCGAAGCACAGTTTGGGGCCTCGCCTCGACCACGATGGGGGCGGTGTTGCACGAGATGGGGCACACCTTCGGTCTGCCGCACGTCGACGATCCGAACGACCTCATGTCCCGTGGCTTCGACCGGTTCAACCGGTTCTTCGTGGCCTTCGAGCCGAACCGGAAGGGCCGGCAGGACGCGAAGGTGCATCCCCTCTCGGAGGCGGCCTATTGGAACCCATACTACGCGGCCCAACTCGCCGCCCACCCGTGGTTCCAGCCAAGGGGAGTCGCGGAGGCGAAGGGCGACCTTACGGTCAAGCGAGAGAACGGCGTCATCAAGGTGTCGTCGCCAAGCGGGCTGGCGTTCGTGGGGTACGAGACGGGCGACCCGGTCAAACGGTACAAGGTCGAGACGTTGCCCGTTTCGGGCGATGTCGTTCTGGATGTCGCGGGGATGTTCCGCGACCTTGGCGAACCCGAGAAGGTGACGTTGCGGGTGATCGATCGGGCGGGTCGGATGGAGACGGTGGCGGACATCAAGCGCTGAGGGTGTGTCACACTGGCTTCGGAGTCGGCCGGGCGACGGCTCGAGCCTTCGGGCGCGAGAGGAAAGTCCGGACTTCACAGGGCACGGCGCCCGGCGCAAGCCGGGGCGGGGCGACCCGACGGAAAGTGCCACAGAAACAAACCGCCTCGGCTTCGGCCGCGGTAAGGGTGAAATGGTGAGGTAAGAGCTCACCGGCGCCTCGGGTAACCGGGCGGCCGGGCAAACCCCGCCGGAAGCAAGGCCAAATAGGGAGGGGTTGACGCGGCCCGCCGACCCTCCGGGTTGGCCGCACAGACAAATCGTCGCACAAAGACAGAATCCGGCTTACAGGCCGACTCCATGCCCCTCCGGCTCAACGGCAGCGAGCCGTCCGGGTCTCTGCCGACACCCGTTTTGCTGGGAATATGGTAATATGGGCACATGAAGACCACTCTGGAGCTACCGGATGCTCTCATGCGGGAGGTGAAGATACGGTCGGCGAGGCGAGGGACCAAGCTCAAGGACGAGGTGGCCGACCTCCTGAGGAGGGGCCTTAACGCTCCGGAACCGGACGGTCGTGAGGAGGACGCCGAGATCGTCACCGACGAGTTGACCGGGTTGCCCGTCATCGTCTGCGTTCATCCCGCCGCTCCCGGCAGGGAGTTGACCCCGGATCGAATCGCATCGGTTCTGATGGAGCAGGAGATCGACCGATTCCTTGAAGCTGGCTGACACCAACGTCTGGCTTGCGCTCGTCCTGTCCGAGCACGAGTTCCACTCTGCGGCGCGCCGGTGGTTTGCCGAGCGATCCGCCCAGGAGGTCGTGTTCTGTCGGGCGACCCAGCAGTCGTTCCTGCGCTTATTGACAACGCGCGCGGTGATGTCCTTATTTGGCGTTCCGCCCTTGCGCAACCAACATGCATGGGGGGTGTACGACCGCCTTCGCGCCGATTCCCGGGTGGGCTGGTTGGCGGAGGCTCCGGGACTGGAGCGCCTCTGGCGGTCGTGGTCCGCTTCGCCGGCAGCGTCGCCCAAGCGGTGGATGGATGCGTACTTAGGCGCCCTTGCCGCCAGTACGGGTTGCCGCCTTGTCACCAACGACCGGGCGTTCGACGGCTTCGACGGGCTGGACGTCGAGTACCTCGAAGCATAAGAGCCGCATCCCGGGGCACCCAGAGCCCGGCGCCGCCTGTGATCGGTCGCTACGCCCGGAACACAGGTCTGGCGCAACCGCGAAGCCTCGCTTCGTTCCGAATGACCGGTTACTTCGGGGGAGACTCCAGAGCCTTGATGCGTTGTTCAACGGCGGCCCGAATCTGGGCGGCGAGGTCGGCGAGTTTGGAACTGACCCCCGCGATTTCGATCGTCTCGAGCGTTTTGCGGTTGGCGGCGCCGTCGAACTTCTGGAGTACCAGCCGAACCTTGATCGTCTCCCCCTCGACCGAGTAGCTCCCGGCGATGCGGTAGACGTTCGGGTGTTTGGCGACGTCGAACCAGGCCTTGACCGCCGCCGAGTCCTTGAGGGCGGCGGCGACGACGGGCTCGAGGCCGGCGGGGTCCTCTTCGTCTTGCTGGAACGCGCCGACGATGACGATGGGTTTCGGGGCCTTCAGGCCGAGAAAGCCGCGCATCTCGGGCGACATGACGCCGAGGTCGAACGAGGCGCCCGCTCGGGAGCGCTTGAGTTCGGGGTGCTGGACGCCCTTGATCCCAACCTCGTTCTTAAGGGAGTCGACCCGGTCGGCGGCGTAGGTCAGCCAACGCTCGACGTCGAGAAACAGGTCGCCGCTCGGAGCTTTGCGCAAGCCGTCGGCAGATCCCTTGTCGATCGCTTCGAGGAGGGAGTAGGTGAGCATGCCGTGGTCCACGTTCGAGGACTCGTAGCTGAGTTGGTCGCCGGCGGTGCCCGCGAGAAGCCAAGTACCGGTGGCGTCCTTGATCGCCTCGTAGGCGCGCTTGTAGTCGCCGGAAACGGAGCGGTCGGCGGCCATGAGGCTCTCGCCCGCCGCGCCCGAATGGCATGTATCCAGGATGACGACCTGCTTGCTGGCCGGAATCTTGGCGAGGGCGGCGCGGAGATCGTCGCCGCTCACGGTCGTGCGTCCTAGGTCGGCGGCGGACACGGCGGCAGGGTCGCACTCCGAGGTCAGGAAGAAGTAGTCGCGCGCCTCCCCGAGTTGGCTCATGCCGTGTCCGGCGAAGAACACGAGCACGATGTCCGCGGCGTTGGCCTTGGTGGAAACCTCGTCGAACCAACGGAGGATGCGGGCGCGGGTCGGACGGCCTTCCGGGGAGTCGGCGGTCGTGTCGAGGGTCGTGACCTCGAGGCGTCCGGGGAGGAGACGGTCGCCGAGTCGCTTGACCGCTTCCGCGATCCCTTGGGCGTCACCGGCGGCGGCCGCGAGGTCCTTCGTGTTGCCCGCGTAGTCGCTGACTCCGACGCAGAGGGCGTAGAGTTTGACCTCGGGGGCCTGGAGTTCCTTCGGCACGCCAAGGTCGAGGATGACGGGCGGTCCCACCAAATCTCCGCGTTCGTTCGAGACGGTCACTTCGAGCTTGTTGCCTTCGCCCGCCGGCAGACTCGTCTCGGGGAGAAGGAAGGAGGCGTAGTTCGCGGTGTCCACCTGGAAGTAGCCGGCGGCCCTCTTGATGAGAACGCGCTTGCCGTTGATCGAGACGTTGTAGGTGCCGATGCCGCCTTCGTCCCGGTCGGTGGCGGTGACGTTGTAGACGCCGGGCTTGTTGGGGGCTTCCTTGACCTGCAACTCGGGGTAGAGCCGCAGACTCTCGAGGCTCGGCACGTCGCGCATCGGCTCCTTGTCGAGGCCAAGAGCTTTGGCGAACAGACCGGGCTCGTAGAACAGCCCCTTCAGCTGTGGCATCGACACGGCCTCGAGGCCACCTTCCCACTCGAGGACGAAGTAAGCGCCGGTGACGGCACTCGGGTCGGGGGCGTCGTAACGGCCCGCATCGTCGAAGGCGAGCCAGGAGCCGTCCTTCATGTAGACCAGGCGCGCAAGTCGAGCGCCGGTGTCGCTGTTCCAAACGGTCAGTCCGCCGACCTCGTCGAGGGTGACGAGACGGTCTTCGCCGAAGAGCCGAACCTTGACCACGAGGCCCGGATGGTCGAACTCGCGCAGGACCGTGCCGGAAGCGACGTCGCGCAGCCGAGCGGTTCGTCCCTCGGCGGTCACGATCCGGCCGAAGTCGGGGTCGGCGTCGAAGGCGTTTTGGGTAGAGACGGAGCCGTGTTGGGCTTGGCTCTGCCCGCTTTGGCCCCCCCAGGAGAAGACCACCTTTTTGGTCGCGATGTCGACGACGACGAGGACTTCGCCGAACGAAACGAGGGCGCGGGCACCGTCCGGGCTGAGGCGGATGGGACCGGGCGAACCCGCGTCCGGGCCAAGTCCGAGATCCTTGGCGTTCAGCGACCAGCGGACGCCCCCTTTCTCCACGTCGTAGGCCCGGACGATGTCGGGGGCGTAGCCGGTGACGAGGAGGATCTTGCCGTCCGGCGTGAATACCATATGGGGGACGAGGCTCTCCACTCGGCCCAGGTCCCGAACGGGCTTGCCCGTCTCGTAGTCCCAGAGTCGCAGGACGTGGCCGGGGTGGTGAGCGGTCACGATCCAAGGTTGCGAAGGGTGAAAGGCGGGACCCTCGAGCGAACCCCAGTCCTTCTCGACGTCGAGGGCGTAGGCGTACAGGAGCTTGCCGTTGACGGCGTCGAAGACGCCCACCTGGGAGTTCTCCTTGACGATCGCGAGTTTGGAGGAGTCGGGCGAAAACGCCCACTTGTCCACCCCGTTCAGGCCGTAGAGGAGGCGACCCGGCGCGGCGGTCTCCACGAGGATGAAGCCCGGTTCCTGGTCGCGACGGAAGATCGCCACCCGCGACCCGTCCGGCGAGAAGGACACGTTGTCCCAGCGCATGTCGAAGGGGAACCCGCGATCGCCGCCGAGGAGGTTCAGGAACAGGTGGCTGGTTTTGCGACCGCCTCCGAAGAGTCCCTCCTCGTGGGCACTGCGGAGCCAGAGGCGTCCGTCGGCGCCCAGGTTGAAGTCGGAAAGGGTCTCGACGTCCCCGAGGGTGCTCTTGGTGGCCTTGCCGGTCTTGAGGTCGTACCGGCGCACCTCGCCCTCGCTGTAGCCGATCCAGAAGACGTCGCTGTTGGGAGAAAAGTCGGCGGCGGTGGGCAGGCCCTCCTCGGGGACGAAGGGCGTTTCCTTGTGCGCGACGGCGTCCCAGACCTTGAGGGTCTCGTTCGTGGCGTAGGTGCCGAGGTAGCGGCCGTTTCGGCTGCGGCGCAGTTCGCGGATCGGCGCACCGTGGCCCTCGAGTTTGGCGATGGGCGTGGGGGTTCCGGGCTTCCAGAAGACGAGTTCGCCCTTGTCCGACGCGGTGACGATCTCGTCGCCTTTCGCGCCGACAAAGGCCGCGCCCATCATCACGTTCTCGACGTCGCGAGGGCCGATCGTGTGCGGGTAGGCGGCGAGAACGGTTCCGGTGGCGGCGTCGAAGCACACGGCTCGATTGTCAAAGCCGGTGGTGAGGAGGCGGGCGCCGTCGGTCGAGTAGGACGCCCAGCGGATGGGGGCTTTGTGGGCGGTGACCTGCCAGCCGGGCTTCTTCGCTTCAAGGTCCCACTCACGGCCGGAGGCGTCCTGCGCCCCGGAGAAGAGGGCCTTGCCGTCGGGGCGGAAGTCCAGGCAGAGCACCCGGGCGGTGTGCTTGCCGAGGCGCGCCGTCTGCGGAGGTTCGGTGGCCGGTCCGTAGAAGACCGAGCCGGTGACGGTGCCGAAGGCTAGGTTCAGTCCGTCGGGGGAGAGCACGCCGATGCTGAACGTCTCGCCCTCGGTGGGGACGAAGGCGGCGAGCAAGCGGGCGCGTCGAGCGTCCCAGACCTGGAGCCTTCTGGCGGAAACGGTCAGGATGCGCGCACCGTTGGCGGAGAACCCAACGTGGAAGATGGGGTCGTCGTGGCCGCTCAGGACGGCAAGGAGAATTTGGCGCTTGGCGTCCCAAAGCCGGGGGGCGTAGCCCTTGTCGTGGGTGAGAAGGCGGGTGCCGTCGAGCGACTCTTCCATGTCCTGCAGGAGGCCATCGGAAGTCTGCGGAACGATGCGAATGCGATTCGGGGTCTGCGCGAAAAGGGCCGCGCCCATCGCAAGGGCGACGGCGGCGAGCAGGAGGGGGAAGGGACGGGTCATAGGGTGGTCCAACGGGTTCGGGTTACTCGGCGTGGGACGCGCGCGGCGGAGTCGCGTTATGGCGAAATGGGCCCTTCGTCCTTTCCCAAGGGCCGGTTTGTTCGTATGGTAAGGGCGCGACGAGACGGGCAAGATGATACTGAGCGTCACCCTCAACGCGTGCGTGGATCACGCCACGTTCGTAAAAGAACTGCGGGTCGGGGACACGAACCGCGTGCTTCGGACGGAAACGGACGCAGGGGGAAAGGGCGTGAACCTCTCGCGGGTGACGTCGGAACTGGGGGCCGAGTCTCAAGCGACCGGCTTTCTGGGCGGCGATGCGGGCGAATTCGTCAAGACGGTGCTGGAACACCAGGGGGTGGGCTGTCCGTTCGTGTGGACCCAGGGCAAGACGCGGATCAACTTCAGCGTCGAAGACGAGACAGGCGGCCCACCGACCACCCTCAACGCTCCCGGGCCCACGATCACGGCGGACGAGTGGGGGGCGTTGCTGGCCTGGTGCGCGCATCTGGGATCGAGTCGTCCGGCGGTGGCGATGGGTGGTTCGATACCCCCTGGGGTACCGACGGAGGCGTTCGAAGTGCTCGTGAGTTTGTTTCGGGAGAAGGGTTGCTTCGTGTCGCTCGACGCGGACGGGGAGCCGATGCGGCAAGGCGTCCGCGCGAAACCCGACCTGATCAAGCCCAACGTGGCGGAGGCGTCGCGGCTCTTAGACCGTGACCTACCGGACTTGCCGGCGCGGGTGAGGGCGGCCCACGATCTGCGGGCCTTGGGCATTGGGACCGTGCTCCTTAGCATGGGAGCGGAAGGGGCGTTGCTCGCCACCGGGAACGGGGTCTGGATCGGGGTGCCGCCGAGAGTCGACGTTCGGTCGACGATCGGAAGCGGCGACTCGTTGCTGGCGGGCTATTTGGTGGGTCGGGAGCGCGGGTTGCCCTCGGGCGAGGCACTGGCGTTGGGGACCGCTTGCGGGGCGGCGACGGCGACGACGGACGGGTCGGAGATCGCCCGTCGGCCGGAGGTGGAGCGCCTGTTGCCTTTGGTTACGGTCGAGAAACTTGCGTAGGACTCCCCGGGGGAGGTACCCCTAGGGCACTTTGATCCGTGAACGCGTTTCCCAAGCGGTCGCCAGGGCGGTCGCGCGTTTGCAGGCGTCGGGCGAGTTGCCCGCCGGCCTGACGACGCCGATCGAGATCGCCGAACCGAGTAACCCCGAACACGGCGACTACGCCTGCAACTACGCCCTCGCGGCGGCGAAGGGGGTGGGGAAGGCCCCACGGGCGGTGGCCGAAGCGCTCGCCATGCAATTGGCGTCCGAACCGGACCTCGCCGGGGTCGAGGTGGCGGGTCCGGGGTTCCTGAACCTGCGCGTGTCCGCGTCGGTCGTCGCGGAGGCGGTGGCAGAGGTGCTGGCGAAGGGGGAGGGCTACGTGCGGCTGAACTCGGACGCGCCGAAGCGGATCAACGTGGAGTTCGTGAGCGTGAACCCGAACGGGCCGATCACGATCGGTTCGGGGCGCGGGGCGGCGTTCGGTTCGACCGTGTGCAACGTGCTTTTGGCGGCGGGTCACACCGTCCACCGCGAGTACTACATTAACGACGGGGTGAACAGCGAGCAGATGCGCCTGTTCGCGGAGTCGGTGCGGCATTTTTGCGTTGGCACGCCGTTTCCGGAAGGCGGATACCGGGGCGACTACGTGTCCGAGGTCGCCAGCCGGATCGTGCGGCGCGACGGCGACGCCGAAACCGTGGACCGGTTTCAGACCGCCGCCCAGGAGATCATGCTCGCGAAGCAACGGGACGACCTCGCCGCCTTCGGCGTCACCTTCGACACGTGGTTCAGCGAGCAGTCGCTCCACGACAACGGAAAGGTGGAGTCGGCGATCGAGGCGCTGACCGCCAACGGGAGCGCGGACGAAAGGCCTTGGCGGGCGAAGCTCAAACTTGCCAAGAAGGGTGTCATCGAAGGCGTCGAGATCGAGGAGCAGCCGAAGGACGAGGACGACGTTGCGGAGGGCCAGAGCAAGACCCTGTGGTTGCGCAGCACCAAGTTCGGCGACGACCAGGACCGGGTCCTGCGGCGCAAGGACGGGCGACTCACCTACATTGCGAGCGACGTGGCGTACCACGACGACAAGTTCTCCCGGCCGGAGAACGCCGACAAACTCATGACCATTCTTGGGCCCGACCATCACGGCTACATCGGCCGGCTGACGGCGGTGGTGGCGGCGTTGCGCGCGGGCGAAGCGGCTGAAGGTAGCGGGGAACCCCTGTCGGAGATCGAGGCGAAGTTGTTCGCGAGTCCGGCGGAACGCGACCTTTGCGCCGCCGCGCTCGAGCGGGCCAGGAAGAGGTTGGAGGTCGTGATCTTCCAGATCGTTCGGTTCCTGAAGGACGGCAAGCCTTCGCCGATGCGGAAGCGGGACGGCAACATCTATGCCCTGATCGACCTGATCAAGGAGATCGGGGAACAAGCGGCGCCCGACGCGCCGGAGCCGGAGAAGTTGCGCATCGGACGCGACGTGGCGCGGTTCTTCTACCTCATGCGGTCGCACGACACGCACATGGACTTCGACCTCGACCTTGCGTCCCGCCAGAGCGACGAGAACCCGGTGTACTACGCTCAGTACGCGCACGCCCGGATTTGCTCGTTGCTGGAAAAGGCGCGGGAGGCCGGGTTCTCGGTCCGGTTGGGAGCGGTGCCGGACTACGCGCTCTTGAACGACGCGCGCGAGATCGCCTTGGTCAAGAAGATCGCCGACCTGCCGAACGACGTTCGCCGGACGGCGGAGGACTACGGAGTGCATCGCCTCGCCACCTATTGCACGGAGTTGGCTCGGGCGTACCATGCGTTCTACGACGTCTGCCGCGTTCTTCAGCCGGAGCAACCCGAGTTGACGCGGGCGCGACTGGGACTCTGCGAGGCGACGCGAACGGCGTTGCGGGCGGCGTTCGGATTGATCGGCATTTCCGCGCCGGAGCGCATGTGAGATTCACCGTACGGACCGCTCGGACGGGAGACGAGCCAGGAGTGGTTTCGGTGGTGCGCGCGTGCTTCGAGCAGTACGGCTTTACCTGGGAAGAAGACGGGTACTGCGCCGATCTCCACGACCTCAAAACGGGTTACTTCGACCACGGGGACCTCTTCTGGGTCGCGGAGATCGGGGGACGCGTCGTCGGAACGGCGGGGCTGGAGTTCTTCGACCGCCTAATCGGCGAGTCGGGGACCCTCGTCGTGGCGAACGGGAAGCGGCGCGTGGCGGGTGCGGACTGCTCGCTCGAACGCTGGTACGTTCATCCCGAACATCGTCGGATCGGGGTGGGACGGGCGCTGTTCGAGACCGTGCGTGACGAAGCGACCCGGCGGGGACGCAAGCGGATGGAAATTTGGAGCGACAAGCACCTGGTCGACGCGCATCGGGCCTACGGCCGGTACGGAGCGAGGCTGGTGGGCGACCGAATTTTGGACGACCCGGACGAAAGCCCGGAGTGGGGCTTTGCGCTCGAACTGGATCAGGGCCGAACCTCGGATCGGCCCTGATCGTCTTGGAGCACTACGCGCGCGGTTCGGCGACCACGTTCGGGATGCCGTTCAGGTCGTACGGGAGGTTGTAGACCTTCACCCCCGCGTTCCCCGAGTAGTACGGATCCGGGGCGGTGGCGTCGATCGAGGCGTTCTTGCGGTAGTAGCGCGCGTGGCTGTCCACGAAGTTGATGTTCATGCCGTCGGTGTGGCGCGCGACGCCGGCGAAGTTCGTCCGGTCGAACGGTCCGGGCGGAACGGGGTAGCCGTCGGGAACGGGTCCGCCCGCGCGAAAATACTTCGCGTCGTAGAACATCGTGGTCAGACTGGGAAGGTCGATCTCGCCTTCCGATCGCACCGGGTCGTTGCCAAAGAGGTTCGGGGCGATCGCCGGATCCTCGAACAGCGCGAAGTTGAAGGCGTGGCTCGCGAACTCAATGTTGCCGGCTGGGCGCAGGCCCAGCCCGGCGAGCACCTGCTTCCACGGGATCGCGGTCGGATCGGCTTGGTCCATGAAGATGTCCTTGTTCTTCGTGTAGGGCATGATCGCGTCGAACGCGGCATAGATGCGGGCGTTCGTAGCGGGAACGACGACGCCGAGCGGATGATCCAGCGAGTACGCGGACTGCGGGAACACGCCGTCGTTGTCGTTGGCGTACATCAGCGTGGCCAACGCGTTCTGCCGCAGGTTGCTGAGGTCGCTGGTCTTCTTGGCGGCGGCCTTCGCCTGGGCGAAGACCGGGAAGAGGATCGCGGCGAGGATCGCGATGATGGCGATGACGACAAGGAGCTCGATGAGGGTAAAGGCCTGCTTCTTCAAAGTGTTGTGACCTCGAGGGCAAGCCGCCTCCCATCGGCGACTTTGCCGGTGAATCGTGATCATACACCGTCATGGATCGTTCAGGGGAGCAACGTTTGCGGGCAAGAAGTCAGAATGGGGCAGAATTCAGGCGCGACCCATGGTTGAGACCTCTTCCGTTGCCCGCGATCTCGCCCCCATTCTGGGTACGCCGGTCGATTTGGTGGACATGGACCGGGCGATCGCGGCGATCGAGTCGTTGATTCGGGTTGGAGAGCCGTCGCTGGTCGTCACGGTGGACACGAGCGCGATCGTGCTGGCACAGACGGACGCCGAGTTGCGCGAGGTCCAGGCGGGCGCCTCGCTCGCGACGCCCGATTCGATTGGCGTGCTCTGGGCGTTGCGTCGGCGCGGCATTGCGCTTCCGGAACGGGTCAGCGGGGTGGACCTGGTCGCCAGGATTTGCGGTCTCAGCGCCGACCACGGCTATCGGATCTTCCTCCTCGGCGCGGCGCCCGGGGTGGCGGAGATGGCGGCCGAGCGACTCCGATTGCTCTATCCGGGGTGCAACATCGTGGGCACGCGGCACGGCTATTTCCCCCCGGAGAGCGACGAAACGGTGGCGGCGGAGGTGGCGGCCTATCACCCCGACGTACTGATCGTCGCGATGGGCATCCCGCGCCAGGAGAAGTTCTTGTGGCGAACGCGCCACCTTCATCGGGCGAAGGTGGGGATCGGGGTGGGCGGCTCGCTGGACGTATTCGGCGGCAAAGCGAAGCGCGCTCCTAGGATCGTTCAGCGGCTGAACCTGGAGTGGCTCTGGCGTCTGATCTTGAACCCGCGCAAGCTTCCGAAAGCTTTGACGCTGCCCAAGTTCGTCTGGATGGTGTTGACCCGGCGGTAACCGATGGCGATGCGCATCTACACGAGAAGCGGCGACGGGGGAGAGACCGGCTTGTACGGCGGATCGAGGGTCGCCAAGACCAACCCGCGCATTCACGCCGTTGGCGAGATCGACGAACTCAACGCCCACGTCGGGTCGGCTCGCGCGGCTTGCGCCGAGTCGTTCCTGGGCGCCCGGCTCGGCGAGGTCCAGCATCGTTTGTTCGACCTTGGGGCGGAGGTGGGTTGCGCGCCGGACGCGGAGTTTGCCGTCGAGTCGGTCGGGGATCCGGACTGCGAGGAACTCGAGGCGGATATGGACCGGATGGACGCCTCGCTCGAAGAACTCAAGACGTTCGTTCTGCCCGGTGGATCGGAGCCGGCCGCACGGTTGCACCTGGCGCGAGCGGTATGCCGACGCGCCGAACGCGCTCTATGGGCGCTCGCGGAGGTCGAGGCGGTCCGGCCCGAACCGTTGCGCTACCTCAACCGTCTTTCCGATTGGCTCTTCGTCGCCGCCCGGTACGCGAACCATCACGCCCGGGTGCCCGACGTCAAGTGGATCAAGAATTCATGAACCCTATCATCGCCGTTGCCCTGATTTCCGCCGGCGCCCAAGCGGGCGCCCCAACGCCGGCGAGCCTCGTCAGCAAGATGTTCGCCCGGTACTTCGAGGCGAAGACCCTTACCGGGACCATCGCGATGAAGCAGACGCTCGGAACGATGGCCATCGAATGCGCGACGGCGATCCAGTACGAGCGGCCCGGGAAGCTCTACTTGCGTCAGCGCATGACCGGGAACGACGCTCGAAGCACGCTCGTGACGAGCGACGGCAAGACCTTCAGTTACGACACCCCCGACTATCTGCCGGGCAGCGAGAACGTCAAGCGACTGATCGAGAAGATGGACACCCCGTTCGGCAAACTCGATATCGGCGGGGTTTACAGCGCCGCCGCCAAGAGCTTGGCCGACCAATCGATGCCCCTGGACGTGGCGATCGGTCGGAAGGAGGACTTGACCTTCCGCAAGAACCAGTGGGCTTCGCTGGTGTACGCGGGCAAGGTCGCGTTCGGGGGCGAGTCGGTTCATCGAATCGCGGGGAAGTACCGAGCGTTTTCCGCGGCGAACCCGTCCGGCGACTTTGAAATGCTGGTGTCGGAAGCCGGCGACCTGCGCCGGTACACGCTCAAGAGCACTTTTCAGGCCGAAGGAAGACCGCTTTCGGTCCAGGCGGTATGGGAAGTGAAGCTGGTTGTGGACGGCACCCCGGACCCAAAGCTCTTTGCCGTCGTGAAGTGACGAAGGGGACAGGCGCGGAGGGCGCAACCGGCGCGCCCGGACGACCGTAATCGCTCTGACGATAGGAATCACGCGTCCATGCCGATCCACCCGAACCAGCCTTTCACCGCCCTGGGTCAGTTTCGCGAACTTCGTCAGGTTCCGGGCTGGGGCGGGGACCGCAAGTACCCCCACCTTTCGAACTACCTTGCCACCCAAGTGACGATGCGGGACGGTTCGTGGCAAACGGCGGTTCTCGGCGCGGCGGCGGGCGTCATCTTCGGCTCGATGGGGGGCGCGATCGGCGTCCTCGTCGGGGGGATGAACTGGCCGCCCGGCCCGGTGGTCTCCATCGCCGGGACGGTGGCGGTCAGTGTGTGGGTGACTCTCGCGGTGACGGTGAGTCAGCGGCGCGACAAAGCCGACCAGGAGGCGGCCCGACTCCGGCTGGGATCGCGCGGTGTGCTCTACCGTCTCTACACCTCGGCCTTCTCCGGGGGATTCGAGGGCTACCTTCCCGCCGCCGTGCTGGGGAAACTCGAGGAAGGGGCGGAGGCGTGGTGGGACACCCGCTCCGCCCTTGAATCGCCGGTATGGAAGGCCGCTTCCGGCGAGTCGCCGTGGGCTTCCGCCAAGGAGAAAGCGTTACGCTCGGTCGAGGCGGCAATGAGTCGTCTGCTCATCCTCGCCTGCGAACCGGAGTCGGAGGGACGACGCACCTCGATGGAAGTCGTCCTGGCGGAGATGCGCGAGGTCGCGGACCAGGTGACGAAACTCGCGGCGCGCCACTATCGTCCCGATCGCGAGCCGGGCGTCTCCGGACTCCGCGACGCGCTTGGCGAACTGAAGATGCTTTCGGCGGCGGAGGACGAACTGGCCCGGGTGGGCGAGGAGTTCGATCAACCGCTGGGCCGACCCGAATCCCCGTGACTTCGGCTTCGGTATCGTGGCGGTAGGCATGTCCGCCCAGAACCCCACCGGGAACGTCACGTTCTTCTTCTCCGACATCGAGGGGAGCACGCGGATGTGGGAGGACCTGCCCGCCGAGATTGCGGCGCACAACCTCGAGACGCACGACACCATCCTTCGAGACGGGATCGTGGCGCACGAGGGGTACGTCATCAAGGGCACGGGCGACGGGTTCTTCGCGGCGTTTCAGAGCGCGGCGCGGGCGCTCGAGGCGTGTGTCGCCATCCAACGCCTGCTTCAAGGGGCGACGTGGAAGGCCGTGGACCGCGTGAAGGTGCGGATGGCGCTCCATACGGGCGAGTACGCCCAGTTTCGGGACGGCGACTACTTCGGGCCGGTCGCCAATCGAACGGCGCGGTTGCTGGGCATCGGGCACGGGGACCAGATTCTCGTATCCGAAGCCACGCGGGCGGTCCTCGAACCGGCTCTTGGCGAGTCCGAACTGATCGACCTTGGCTTCCATCGTCTGAAAGACCTGCGGGAGCCAATGCGGGTTTGGCAGGCCATCGGGTCCGGCTTGCCGACGGTGTTTCCGCCTCTTCGGAGCCTCCGGCCGGACCAAACCAACCTGCCCGTGCTCGAGACGGCGATCATCGGACGCGAACAGGAGTTGGCCGACCTCGCCGACCTCACGAGGAAGGCTCGACTCGTGACGCTGACGGGGAGCGGTGGAACGGGCAAAACCCGGCTGATGCTTCAGTTCGGCTCGGACAGCGTGGAGCGTCACGTGGGCGGCGTGTGGCTGGCCGAGTTCGCCGAAGTGCCGGCGGGAGGTCGGCTGGACGATCGGATCGCCGAGGCGGTCGGGGTCGCGGAAACCCCTGAGCGCTCGGCGATCGAGGCGGCCATCGCGCGGATCGGTTCGGAGGAAACGCTGTTGCTGCTCGACAACTGCGAGCACGTGATCGAAGACGCTGCCCGCTTGGCCCGCCGCCTCCTGGAGCGTTGCCCCTGCCTTCGCATGCTTGCCACCTCGCGCGAACCGCTCGCGATCCCTTCGGAGCAGGTCTACCGGGTCCCGAGTCTGCCGACACCCGAACCGGACCGACGGCACACTCCCGCCGCCGCTCTCGAGTTCTCTTCCGTACGGCTGTTCCTCGACCTTGCGGCCCGAGCCAGACCCGGCTTCGCGCTCTCCGAGGCGAATGTGGACGTGGTCTGCCGCCTGTGCGCCCGCCTCGACGGCATTCCGTTGGCGCTGGAGTTGGCCGCCGCGCGGGTGCGGGGAATGACGATCGAGCAGATCGAATCCAAACTCGACGAAATGTTCCGGTTGTTGGCGGGCGGCACGCGCGGGCGCCTACCGCGCCAGCAGACCCTGAGGGCGCTCATCGACTGGTCTTGGGACCTGCTGAGCGAGGCGGAGCGAACGGCGCTCGCCCGACTCTCGGTGTTCGCGGGGGGATGGTCTCTCGAGGCGGCGCGACAGGTTTGCGGGGACGACGACCTCGACGACTGGGCGGTGGAAGATCATCTCGCCGCACTGGTCGACAAGTCGCTGGTGATCCTACTTGAGGACGGACAACCGCGCTACCGATTCCTCAACCCGATTCGGGCGTACGCCGAAGAGAAGTTGGATCCGGCGGCGCGGGAAGAGACGCGCCGGCGCCATGCCGCCTACTTCTTGGACTGGGCGCGGTCGAACGCGTCCGGTCTGCAGGGGCCGAACCAGGCGGAGGGCCTCAAGGCCTTCGATCTCGACCGCGAGAACCTGCGGGCGGCGATCCGGTGCTTGGCGGCGACCAGCGATCGCGATTCGGCTCTGGCTTTGGCGAACCACTGCAAAGGCTACTGGTTGGGGCGGAGCCGATTCCGAGAGGCGCGCGAGGAACTCGAGCGATTGACGGAAGGCGAGACCCCCGTCTCCGAAGCGTTGGCCGACGCGAAGAACCTTCTGGGAAGCGTGTGCCTGTTCCTCGGCGATCTTGTCGCCGCGACCGAAAGGTATGGGGAAGCGATGGCGGCGTTCGAGTCGCTCGCCTTGCCGGGACGCACCGCCGGGGTACTGAACAATCTGTGCTACGTCTCCACCGAGCAGGGACGATTCGCGGAGGCACGGGGGTATGCGGAGCGGGCGCTCAACCTCTATGGCGCGGCGCCGGACCCGCCCTCGGAAGCCAACCTCCACAACAACCTTGGGCGCCTCGGCCACCTGACCAAGGACCACGGTCTGGCGAGGGAGTTCTTCGAACGGGCGCGCGCCCATTGGTCGGGCACCGGTAACCGAATCCGGCTGGCGGCAGTCCTGAACAACCTTGGCGCGGTCGCCTTTGACCAAGGGGACCGGGCATCGGCGCACGACTACTACGCCGAGGCGCTGACGGTCGCCCGCGACGTGGGCGACCGTCGCCAGGTCGGCATCTGCCTGATGAACCTGGGTGAGTTGCTGGTGCAGGAGGGCGATCTGGCGGCGGCGGACGCCAACTATCGGGAGGCGATCGAGATTCAGCGCGACCTGGACGATCGGCCCGGGCTGGCGCACGCGTTCGAAGGGCTGGCGATCGTGCGCCTCGAAGCGGGCGACGCGGAGGCGGCGGCGGACCTGTGGGGTCGGGCCGTGGGATTGCGTCGCGAGACGGGGGTGGCCCTCGGCCCCAACCGGGAGCCGACGATGCGGCGGTTCGTCGAGGCGTGTCGCACCAACCTTGGAGATGAGAGGTTTCAGCTTCTCGTCAGATCAGGAAGCGGCGATGCGTCGATTGAAGCTCGCAGAGCCGCTGAGCGAGAATGAACTTCAACTGAACCCGCTTGACAGGGTGGGGCCGTAGCCCTATGATGGGCCTGTGGAAACCAAACGGTCTGCCAAGCGCCCGCCCCTTCAGTTCTGGGGAGTTCGGGTCACGATCGCCTTCTTTGTGCTCCTGGTCCTGGCCTGCGGTGGGGGGCAGTCCTCGTCGGAGGGCGGCGGCTATCCGACCACTCGGCACGTGACGCTGGTGGCTTACAACGAAGGGACCTACGCGGTCAAGTTCAAGATCGGTCCCGATGCGACGGCGTTCGGTCCTTCGGTGGCGGCGAGTTCGCACGGCGAGCAGACGTCCCCCGATACCTACACTTGGGACACTGCCGCTCACCATCAGAACCTGAGGGTCGCCGTCGGCGATACGTACGAGTACTCGCACTCGCTTATCTCCATGACGGGCGAGCAAGCGAGCCAAGGAATGAGGATCCGGGCCGTTTGGAACGGCGAAACGCTCACTCTCTCGCTGATCAGCCCCTAGCCGCGCATTCGCCGGGCCCTCCCCTCGCAGAGCCCGGCGAGAACACCTTCGTGAGTTGGAGCGGGTCTTTTGGCCCAACCTCGCTCCAGGTTCCATTGAGGGTCCTAAGATGGGGCCATGGACGCTACGAACCAGTCCCCTCGTGTCCATGACGCCGCTCCATCGAGCGGTGCCGCTACCAGCAGACCGCCCCTTCAGTTCTGGGGCGTGCGCGTCACCATCGCACTTTTTGTGCTACTGATCCTTGCTTGCGGCGGGAGCGACTCCTCCAGTGGGACGAGTTACCCGCTGACGACGTTCGTCCGGATTCTTGGGGTCAACAACGATTCGGCGAACATTCACTTCCTGATCAACTCCGAGGACTTTGCCGACTACAATCGCGTTCTTGCCGGAACCGCCAGCGAACGAAGCAGCGCGGGCAACTACACGTGGAACAGCGAAACCTCCCAGGTCAGCTTCACCGTCCGGGCCGGCCGCAACGGCACGGTCTTGCGGGAGCAGATGATCACGATGACGGGCGCCGAACGCGGCCGAGGAATGAAGCTCCGTGCCCTCTGGGACGGAGGGAACCTCGTCCTGACGGTCGTCAACTAGGTCGATGGCGGGCGCCGCTCGGTCCTTTGTCGGCGCCCGCCTCGACATTCCCGCAACACGAATTGTTGGGCGAAGGCGAGCGCATTTTGTCGTAACCCCTTGACAGCTAGCCCCGAACGCCCTATCATGCGCCCATGGACGTATTGCGTTTGTCCAAGCGACCTTCCGCCCAAGGTTGGGCGGTTCGGGTCACCCTCGCGTTCTTCGCTCTGCTGATCATCGCCTGCGGCGGAGGCGGCGACACGGCGGGAAGCCATTACCCGCTCACGTCTCACGTGGATATCGTCGGGTTCAACATGGACGCAGATAACATCCACTTCGTGGTGAACGGGGAGGCCTACGACGCGTCGAACCGGGTCACGCCGGCCGCTACGGTCACACGATCGACGGCCGCCTCCTATACGTGGAACGATGCGAGCTCCGTGGTCAGCTTCACCGTCAAGGCGGGCCGGAACGGGTCGGACCTCGATTCCAAGACGATCTCGATGACGGGCGATCAGCGGATGAACAACATGAAGATTCGGGCCGTTTGGAACGGATCGGTCGTGACGGTTTCGCTCGTCCACTAGAGCACCGGCGGCCTTTCGGCTATTCTGGGTCGTGACGCTCCAGATCGATGACGCGCCCGTGGTTCGACTCCCGGGCGCGTACGCTCCTTGGTCGGGAGCGTTCGAGTCGGACTGCAACTGCCCCTCGCATTGGGAAGGGAGTCGCTTCGTGGTTTTCTCGTCGGCGCGCGATCCGTGGCGCGCGGAAGGCTCGGGCGTCGAGCATTTGGGAAACCCGGTCGCGGTGACCTTTGACCTGCCGGTTGCGGGCGGACGCTGGCTCGAGGCGACCCACCGTCGTTCGGACGGAACGCTGTTCGGTTGGTACCACTTCGAGCCAGACGGTCCTTTCGCGGACCGAGGCGTAAGGCAGACCGAACCTCGGATCGGGGCCGCGAGGTCGCTCGACGGCGGTCGCTCTTGGGAGGACCTTGGGGTGGTTCTTGCCGCGCCAATGGGCTCGGAGCGATTCGACACCCGTAACGCGTACTTCGCGGGCGGCGTCGGCGACTTCTGCGTCCTTCCGGACCGTCTGGGCGAGCGGTTCTACGTTTTCTACGGGTCCTACGGCGGGTCGGCGAGCGAACAAGGGGTCTGCGTCGGCCGGATGGACCTTTTGGACCTCGAGCGCCCGATCGGCAAAGTGTCGCTATGGGATGGCCGCGCTTTTTGCGAACCGGGGCTTGGAGGAAGAGGGCAGCCCATCATACCGGTTGGGTCCGATTGGCACGGCGAGAAGCCCGATGCCTTTTGGGGGCCGTCCGTTCACTACAACACGTTCCTTGACGCCTACGTTATGGTGCTCAACCGCGCGATCGACGCGGGTTGGGCGCAGGAGGGGCTGTACGTTTCGTTCAACCGTGACCTTACCGATCCGACCGGCTGGACCAAACCCCTACGCTTCATGGAAGGGGGAGGTTGGTACCCCTTGGTTGTCGGCGATCCGCCCTACGGGACGGATAAGCTGGCGGGCGAAGCGGCACGCCTGTTCGTCGGGGGAGAGTCCCGCTGGAGGGTTCGCTTCGAGGTTAGGTCCGTCGACGCGGGGTGGGATGGGAGGCGTCTTTAGAGTTGTGGTGGGTCTCGCGATCACCTTCACGTGGGCCACGCTCGTTCTCGGTTTCTCGGGCCAGGAAGCGGTTGAACTGGGGCCGACGAGACGCGATCGAGTTCGCCTGAGCGCACCGGTGCCGGCGGTCGTCTTCGAACCCAACGACGCGATGCGTTACGCGGCCCTTTCGCTCGGCACGGACCGAGGCCGGTTGACCGCCTGGGCCGCGGACCGGTCCGAGGAAGGCAGGTCCGCGAGGACGCAGGCGCTCCTGGCCTGGCAACGGCTTTGCGAACCCTCGTTCCTTCCGGTTGCGGCGCGGCTCCTTGACGAACCCGACCCCACCCTCGTGCTGATTGGGCGCAAAGCGGTCGAGTGGGACCCGGTCGGTGCATGGCCGTTCCTGCTGGAAGGCGCGGAGCGCGGAAGCGTGGGTTGCGTGCGAGCGCTAGCCTTGTACCCCAGGCCGTGGCGCGGGGCAGTGCGGCGCTTCGTGGACGATGCTTCTCCCGAGGTCCGCGTCGCCGTGCTGGAAACGCTGTGGGACAAGGCGGCCTGGGTGCGGGCGCTCGACGATCCGGCAGATTTGGTTTGCGAGAGCGCCGTGCGGGCGGTGCTCAGCGAGCGAGGCTCACCCGAGCGAGACCGCCTGTTCGTGCACCCGGACCCGCGCATCCGAGCCTCCGCCGTTCGCTGGTCAACCGGCTGGACGAACGAGGACCGATCCCGATGGAAGGAGTTCGTGCGCGACCCCTCGCCGAAGGTGCGCTTCTGGGGGCTGTACCGGGTCGCGCCGCTCGGCACCTCGTGGGGCTACTCCTCCGAAGACGCGGGGGCGATCCTGGAAGCGGTGCGCACGGCGCTCAACGGAAGCGCGCGGGAGCCGCGGAGAGCGGCGGTCGCGGTGCTTCGATGCTGGATGACGACCTGGGACGAGGCGCGGGAGACGTGGCGGCCCGAACACCTGGCCCGCGCGACGGCGTTGTTCCGGTCGGCGGCGATGAGGCGCGCCCTGTGGGCGGAGGCTCGAAGCGCCGATTCACGCTTTGTCAGTCCGACGTACGAGAACGGAATCGCCCTGCTCGACCCACTTCGAGCGTTCGCGATGACGGGCGATCGGAGGGCGTTCCCGCTCCTCGCTTCCAAGCTGACCGAGGACTCTCCCACCGAGCTGTACATGGCGGTGGCGCGCTCGGGCGATCCACGGGCCTGGCCGACGCTCGTCCGTCTGGTCGTCGCGTCGATTCGTCGGGCGAGCGCGCGAGGACTGGACTCCTCGGCGGCGCGAATGGCCCTTTGGGGTCTTGCCGCAGTGCGACCAGTCGGCGACCTTTCGGCTTTGGTCGCGCTCCTAGACGATCGAAGCGTGGGGAAGCGGGCCGCGTTCAGCCTGGTGGACGGGCTGATCGAGGTGTCGGCGAGCGAGAAAGTGGTAGGTTCTTACCTGCGTCTGGTTCGAGACTCCTCGGTAGCCCGAGAGGTCCGGCTTCTGGCGGTTCGCAAGATCGGTCGCTCGGCCTATCCCAACGCGGGCCAAGTCCTCCGTGGGCTGGAGCGATCACCCGATCGCGAGGTCGCGGCGGAAGCCGACCGGACCCTGCGGGCGCTCAAGGAGCGGTGAACGGCGCGATGCCGCGTCGTGCCAGCCGCCGGAGAAAGGACTCGCCCGAGATGGCCGACTCGTACGGAACGACCCCCGGGCGAACCTCGCCTTCGGCCACGGCTTGGGCGAGGATCGCGGTGGAGAAGCCGGTGAGGCGCTCCATGGCGGTGAAGCCGGTGGACGGGTCCCGGCCCTCGTTGAGAAACAGGGCGTGTTCGCTGCCATCGGCAAGGGTCGCCGCGACCTTGACGAAGACCGCATCCTCGCCGTCCTCGTCGGTGAGAACGCGCTCGAGAACCCTGATCGTGGCGGCTCGGGAGGACATCCCCGGCGAGACCTCCGCCGAGTCCCAGAACCCTAGGTCGCGAAGGGTCCGCATTGCCTGGCAATGGCCGGGGTAGCGCAACGTTTTGTACGAATAGGAGTCGAGCCGGCCGCGGAAGGTGAAGGGTGCGGTGCCGGACCCGCCGGAGGTGACGAACGCCTCTAGGGTTCCGACGCCGGGGAAGTCAATCTGCTCGAGGTCGGTGAGAGGGTCGATCCGCACGACGTCGCCTTCCCGAAGTTCGAACGCGTCGTCCTCGTATTCTCCAAGCAGGGATTCCAGGCTGAACCGCAGGGCGTAGTTGAGCGGGGGGCGCGGGCGCTTCGGCAATCCGCCGCAATAGGCCCGGATGGCGCGCGCTTCGGGGTGTCGTTCGAGGAGGGCGAGCGCGAACGAGTTCACCAAGCCGGGAGCCAGGCCCGCGTCGGGCACGATGGTCGCGCCGGTGACGCGGGCTTCGGCATCGCGATCGAGCATTACGAGGACGGCGTCGGTGTCGTTCCCCATGTCCACGACCGACTTGCCGAGCACGATCGCCGGATGCTCGAGGGCGGGATGCAGTCGATAGGGGACGGCGCTGACCAGCACGTCGTGGTGCGCCAAGAACGCTTCGACGGCGGCGGTGTCCTTTACGTCAAGCGGTTCGCTCCGCAGTCTCGGCTCAGACTCCGGAAGGAGCTGGACGAGGCGATCGCGCGTGCGTTCGGCCCGCTTCGGTTCGGCATCGGCGAGGGTCACCGGTCCATCGGTGAATTGGAGCAGATCGTAGGCGGCGGCGGTTCCCTGGATGCCGCAACCGACGACGGCGAAGCGGGCGCTCATGCGAGGAGGATGGCGCAGACCCTGGAGGGGGGACTGGGTCCGCCGGACGCAACTTCGAGGAAAGGGGGCGCGTATGCTGGGGTCGAATGGAGCGTGGCCTATGAAACCGTTCGCGATCGTTACCTTGGCTCTCATGGCGTCTCACGGGGCACTCGCCCAGGAGTCGCACCGACTTACGTTTTCCGAGCTTCTGAAGGGGGAGGTCCTCAAGCACTCCCTGAAGGTGGAGGAACTGCCGGACGACTTCCGAGCTCTCGACATCACCACCGCGGGGATGGGGAACTACATGGACATGGTCGGCGGCATGATGGGGGGCATGATGGGCGGGCTGCTCGGCGGTGGGAACGCGTTCGCGGACGCGGTAAGCAAGCACTGGACGAACGGCCGCGAGGTGTCGATCGGCGAGCAGACCTACCTCGTGACGTACAAGGGCAAGGTCGCCTTCGACCTGAACCAGGCGGGCGGCGGGAACGAGGCGCCGAAAATGACGGCCCCCGGGGAGATGCGCCTCACCCTGGTCAGGGTGGACCAGATCGTCTCGATCGTGCCGCTCGGCATGGACAAGGCGAAGCTCCTGGAACTCAAAACGGCGGGTGGATCGGACGCTCCCGGCGGGCTGCTCGGGGTCTTCAGCGAGGCCAAGGAGTCGGCCAAGGAGGCGGTGGCGCTCAGCAACCTGAAGCAGATCGCGCTCGGGTTCATGCTGTACGCGGGCGACCACGACGACGCGTTTCCCTACGTGCAGAGCACGGCGAGCGCGTTTCGACAAGTTCAGCCTTATCTCAAGAACGAGGAGATCCTGAAGACGCCGAACCCGAGCGGGGGCCGGATTCTGTTCAACATGGCCATGGCGGGCGTCGCGTCGACCTCGGTGGAAAGCGCTGCCGAAACGGTGCTGTTGTACGAGGACACGCCTTGGCCGGACGGGAAACGGACGGTCGCTTTCGTGGACGGAAGTGCGAAACGGCTGGACGAGGCGGAGTGGCAGGCGGTGGCCGGCACGCTCAAACTGAGGCTGAAGCGGGTCGGGAAGCCGATTCGGGACGGGGGGTCGGCCTCGCGGGCCTAGGACTTTCGGAAAAAGCGCCCGCCCCCTTGACTTTCGGGACGGGGTTTGGTATGATTCTCTCTTGCCGCTGACCCAAACGGGCCCGGCGGTCTGCGAAGGCTCCTTGACAGTAGCATATTGGTTTAGTGGTTTGACGCATCGAGCAAACTCGAAGCTGCGAAATCGAAATATGTCGGTTCCAATAAGCTAGAGAGGGTGTACGGTGAATGCCTAGGGACGGACTGCCGACGAAGGACGCGCAAGCGGCGAAACGCCTCGGGGAGCTGCACGAAAGCTTTGATCCGAGGATTTCCGAATGGGGCAACCCCGCACGAGTGATGTTGTGCGACCCACGTCTGAATACATAGGGCGTGCGGAGGGAACCCGGTGAACTGAAACATCTAAGTAACCGGAGGAAAAGAAAACGAAGTGATTCCGTAAGTAGCGGCGAGCGAACGCGGAACAGCCTAAACCATGGAGCTTGCTCCGTGGGGTCGTGGGGCGACTAATTCCGCTTTCGGACCGAGCGTATCGAGAGGTACGTTGGGTTCGCGAGCGGGGTGAAAGATGAAGTTCGGAAGACGAGTGGAACAGGACTGGAAAGTCCGGCCATAGAGGGTGACAGCCCCGTACTCGAAGAAATCCGATCGAATTCCGTCGTACCCGAGTAGCGCGGAACACGAGGAACTCCGCGTGAATCTGCCCGGACCACCGGGTAAGGCTAAACACGGTCCGTCACCGATAGTGCATCTAGTACCGTGAGGGAAAGGTGAAAAGCACCCCGGGTAGGGGAGTGAAATAGATCCTGAAACCGTACGACCCACAAACAGTCGAAGCACCATGTCCGGAGCAATCCGGTCAAGTGTGACGGCGTACCTTTTGCAGAATGAGCCTGCGAGTTGTCGGTGTTGGCAAGGTTAAGGCGTTCAGCGCCGGAGCCGGAGGGAAACCGAGTCCGAATAGGGCGACAAGTCAGCATCGGCAGACCCGAAACCACGTGATCTAGCCATGGTCAGGCTGAAGTGGTGGTAACACACCATGGAGGGCCGAACTCATTGACGTTGAAAAGTCTCGGGAAGAACTGTGGTTAGTCCGGTGAAATGCCAATCGAACGTGGAGATAGCTGGTTCTCTCCGAAATGCATTTAGGTGCAGCGTCACGTATGTGCTGGGGGGGTAGAGCACTGAATGGGCTAGGGGGCTTACCCGCTTACCGAACCCAACCAAACTCCGAATACCCCAGTATTAAGCGTGGCAGTGAGACGGCGAGGGATAAGCTCCGTCGTCAAAAGGGCAATAGCCCAGATCGACAGCTAAGGACCCTAAGAACGTGCTAAGTGTGCAACGATGTGAGATCGCGTAAACAGCCAGGAGGTTGGCTTGGAAGCAGCCATCCTTTAAAAAGTGCGTAACAGCTTACTGGCCGAATGTGATCTTGCGCGGAAAATGTATGGGGGCTAAAGCACGTCTCCGAAGCTTCGGGATCCAGGCAACTGGATCGGTAGGAGAGCGTCGTGTCGGCGGTGAAGCCTGAGCGGAAGCACAGGTGGAGGCGGCACGAGTGAGAATGCAGGCATGAGTAGCGATAACACAGGTGAGAATCCTGTGCGCCGAAAACCCAAGGTTTCTCAGGCTATGTTCGTCAGCCTGAGGTTAGGCGGACCCTAAGCCGAGGCCGGAAGGCGTAGGCGATGGACATCGGGTAGATATTCCCGACCCAGACAGTTCAGTTAACGGAGGACGCTTGTCGAAGTCCTGTCCCGGATCATTGGTAGTGCCGGGTTAGGAGAAGGCTGGGCCGGTCGAAAGATCGGCGGAAAGGCCGACTCCGGGGAAGGGATCCCTTCGGGGTGAACGAACCAGGACGGAGGCGGGCCGAGAAAAGCCCTAAAACAATGGATTGTCTGTCCGTACCCTAAACCGACACAGGTGGGTGAGTCGAGGAGACTAACGGCGTTCGAGAGAACTCTCGTTAAGGAACTAGGCAAATGGGCCCCGTAAGTTCGCGATAAGGGGCGCCCTCGCAAGAGGGCCGCAGCGAAGCATCCCAGGCGACTGTTTACCAAAAACACAGGTCTCTGCGAAGGTGAAAACCGACGTATAGGGGCCGACGCCTGCCCAATGCCAGTAGGTTAACAGGAGATGTCAGCGCAAGCGAAGCATCGAATCGAAGCCCTGGTGAATGGCGGCCGTAACTCTAACGGTCCTAAGGTAGCGAAATTCCTTGTCGGCTAAATACCGACCCGCATGAAAGGCGTAACGACTTGGGAACTGTCTCAACGAGAAGCTCGGTGAAACTGTAGTGCCCGTGAAGATGCGGGCTACGCGCAGTAGGACGGAAAGACCCCGTGGAGCTTTACTACACCTTAAGACTGCGAATTGGGTGTGACTGTAGAGCGTAGGTGGGAGCTTCGGCAACAATGGAACACCACCCTTTCGCATCTGGTTCGCTAACCCGATCCGTAATCCGGATCGGAGACACTCTTAGGCGGGTAGTTTGACTGGGGCGGTCGCCTCCCAAAAGGTAACGGAGGCGCCTAAAGGTGCACTCAGGCTGGTTGGAAATCAGCCGTTGAGCGTATAGGTATAGAGTGCGCTTGACTGCGAGACCCACAAGTCGAGCAGGGACGAAAGTCGAGCTAAGTGACCCTCTGGTGGTGCGTGGGCACGCCAGGGTTCATCGGATAAAAGCTACCCCGGGGATAACAGGCTGATCTTGCCCGAGCGCTCACAGCGACGGCATGGTTTGGCACCTCGATGTCGGCTCGTCGCATCCTGGGGCTGTACAAGGTCCCAAGGGTTCCGGAGTTCACGGATTAAAGCGGCACGCGAGCTGGGTTCAGAACGGCGTGAGCCAGTTCGGTCCCTATCCACTGCGCGCGTAGGAAACTTGAGAAGAGTCGCTCCTAGTACGAGAGGACCGGAGTGAACTGACCTCTGGTGTACCGGTTGTTCCGCCAGGAGCATACGCCGGGTAGCCACGTCGGGCAGTGATAAGCGCTGAAAGCATCTAAGCGCCAAGCACACTTCAAGATTAGGTTTCCCATCGAAAGAGTAAGGCCCCCGGGAGACTACCGGGTTGATAGGCCGCGGGTGTAAGCACAGCAATGTGTTGAGCTGAGCGGTACTAATTGGCCGAGGGCTTAAAGAACCGACCTTCGATACCGTAGCTTCCGCTCGGTGCGTCAATCCCACTAAATCAGTATGCGGCTGTCGGGAGCCGCCGCGATACAACCGGTTTCTATTCGGGTGATCATGGCGAGAGGGAAACACCCGTTCCCATCCCGAACACGGCAGTTAAGCCTCTCAGCGGCGGAAGTACTCGGAGGGTGACCTCCCGGGAGATAAGCACGTTGCCCGGATAGAGCTTTGAAGAACGGTCTTGCGAAAGCAGGACCGTTTTTCTGTTTTGAGCCGCCCGGTTCTCAGGATTCGAGGAAGCGGCGGACCAACGCTCCCTGGTGTTCCCCGTCGAGGAGGAACGCGTCGTGCCCGAAGGGGAGCGAGACCTCGTGGTGCTCTGAATGGCACCCGGCGGCGAGCGCCATCTCGTGCAGCGCGCGGCTCTGGTGCGTCGGGTAGATCCAGTCGCTGTCGAAACTCGTGAAGAGGTACTCGGATCGGCTGCCTTGTAACGACCGACGCTCGTAGTAGTCGATCGCCCGGGTTAGGTAGAGCAGGCTGTTGGCGTCGAACCGAGTCGTAAACTTGTCGCCCTGGTGGGCCAGGTAGCTCTCGACCTGGAACTCGGTTCCCAGGTGATAGTCGAAGGTGTCCTTGTTCTGGAGGCGTCGCCCGAACTTCGCGTCGAAAGCGGCCTCGCTGAGATAGCTGAGATGACCGAGCATGCGCGCCACCGCGAGTCCGGCGGCAGGCGGGTCGCCAGGATCGTAGTGACCGCCCTTCCATCGAGGGTCGCGCATCACCGCCTGACGGGCGGCCTCGTTGAACCCGATCTGCATCGCGGAGTGCGCCGCGCAGCTCGCGGTGATGAAGGCCCTGCGGACGCGTCCGGGTTCGCGGAGAGTCCACTCCAGCGCCTGCATTCCGCCCATGCTGCCCCCGGCCACGGCGAGCAGCGTCTCGATGCCCAGAATCCGCACCAAGCGCATCTGAACCTCGACCATGTCGCCAACGGTGACGATCGGAAAGCGGGTCTGCCAGGGCGCGCCGTCGCCTGGGTGGGGTGAGGCGGGCCCGGTGGTGCCTTGGCACCCGCCGAGTGAATTCGTGCCGATGACGAAGTAACGATCGGTGTCAATGGGCCGGCCGGGACCGACCATTCGGTCCCACCAGCCGATGGCGTGCGAATCGCCGGACAGGGCGTGGCAGATCACGACCGCGTTGGATCGGTCGGAGTTCGGTTCGCCCCAGGTTTCGTAGGCGACGGTGACCGAAGGGAGGAATCCCCCCGCTTCGCACCGCAGTTCACCGACCTCCGCGAAGCGCACGGCTTTGGCCCGTGGGTCGAGGCGCTCGTTCTCCTGGAACAAGGCGGGATCAATGGCCATCGGTTAGGCCAGAGGATACTTGGTGACAGACCCTCGGTCGGCGAACCACTCTGAATTCGCCGACCGAGAAGGCGGGCGAACTAAGGGGTGCCTTGGAGCATCTGCTTCGCCATCTGAACGTATTCGGGGTCGGCGCCCTTCAGGGCGACGAGCGCCTTGGCGTGCTTCTGGACGCCCGCCTTGTCGCCCGCCATCTGGCAACAGACGGCGAGAGAGATCAGGCTGTAGGACTTGACCTTGTCGTTTGGGGCGATGGCGACGGCCTTCTCAAAGAAGGCGATCGCCTTCTTCGCTTCGTTGGCGAGTTGATAATGGTCCCCAACAGCGTTGTAGGCGCCCGCGAGATAGGCGCCCTTGTAGCCGGCCTTCTCGGCGGCGGCAAGATGGGTTTCGGCCCTCGCGATGCTGTCTCGGGCGGCGAGGATGCCTGCCATCCGGGCGTTGGCCTCTCCGTTGGCCGGGTTCGCCTTGAGCGTCGCCACAAGTTTGGGATAGGCCGCGTAGTTCTCGGTGACCTTCACCAACTCCTCGGCGAAGCCCGCCGGAGGAAGGTAGCCGCCAATCTTGCCCACCACCGAACCCTGCGGGTCGAGGAAGAGGATGGTGGGGTAACCGTTGACGCCGTATTTCTTCGCGAGGTCCTTCCCCTCTTTCTCGGCGTCGGTCTTGAGCGACACGACGCGGTTGGATAGATCGATGACCTTGGCGTCGGTATAGGTGTCTTTGTCGAGCTTCTTGCACCAACCGCACCAGTCGGTGTAGAAGTCCACCATGAGGAGCTTGCCGGACCGCTTCGATTCGGCTTGGGCGATGGCGATGGACTTGGCCCATCGAATCTCACCCGCGAGAGAGGCGGCGGCGAGAGTAACCAGGAGAATGGGAAAGAGGGTTTTGACGGCTTTCATTGCGCTGCATTCACCACGTAACGAGCGTTCGAGACGTTCCATTATGGGTCCAATGGGCGATGGAAGGGTGATCGGGTGCCTTGGCGGTCCCGTCGTCGGCTTTGGTGAACCGATTCAGGAAGGAGCGGGGGCGACCGCGTCGAATCCGGGACCCATTCATGAATCCCCGCGCCATTGGGACGATCGGACTTGCCGCCGTCGTGGTCGGAACCGCCCTTTACGGCGAGCGCATCACGACCCCCGAGGTCAAGCCTGGCCCCGTTCGGATCACGTACTGGGAGAAATGGACGGGGTTCGAAGGCGACGCCATGCGGGCGGTGGTGGACGCTTTCAACAAGAAGCAGAGCGAGGTCTTCGTCGAGCTCTTGACGGTGAGCGGCATCCAGGACAAGACGCTCTTGGCCACCTCCGGAGGCAATCCGCCCGACGTCGCCGGCCTGTACGGTCCCAATGTGGCGCAATATGCGGACAGCCGAGCGATCCTGCCGCTCGACGAGTTCTGCGCCGAAGCGGGCCTGTCGCGAGATTCGTACATCCCCTGCTATTGGGACATCGGGTTCTACAAAGGGCACGTTTGGGCGCTTCCGAGCACACCCGCGTCGACGGCGTTGCACTACAACAAGAAGATGCTGCGGGAGGCGGGGTACGACCCCGACCGACCGCCGCGAACGTTCGAGGAACTCGACGCGATGGCCGCCAAGATGACGGTTCGCGAAGGAGGGAGGAAGGACGGACGCATCGTTCGCTCGGGATTCCTACCGAACGAGCCGGGGTGGTGGAATTGGTCCTGGGGATCCTTCTTTGGCG
The DNA here is from genome assembly GCA_026129685.1 of Fimbriimonadaceae bacterium. Lineage (GTDB taxonomy): Bacteria > Armatimonadota > Fimbriimonadia > Fimbriimonadales > Fimbriimonadaceae > UBA2387. The sequence continues at coordinate 427,514 of JAHCHO010000004.1, read as the reverse complement.
GAAAGCTGTGGGACGGCGAATCCAAAATCACCGTCGACACGCCGGAGTACATCCGGGCGTACAAGTGGATCCGGTCCTATTCGGAGAAGTACGGGGCCGGCGATCTTCAGAACTTCCGAAGCGGGTTCGGCAACTTCTCGTCGCCCCAAAACGCCTTCATGTCGGAGAAGGTGGCGATGCTGATCCAGGGCGTGTGGATGTACAACTTCATTAGTCAGTTCGCGCCCAAGCTCGAGTGGGGGGCGGCGCCGTTTCCCTATCCGGCGGATCGGCCGGACCTTGAGCGGAGCACGTTGGTCGACCTCGACGTGCTCGTGATCCCGAAAGGGGCGAAGCATCCTAAAGAGGCGTTCAAGTTCATTCGTTACGTGCAGTCGCAGGAGGGGATGGAACTGCTCTGCCTGGGCCAGCGAAAGCACTCGCCGCTCGCCACTTCGAGCGCGGAGTTCTATGCCAAGCACCCGAACCCGTACATCAAGTTGTTCACCGAGTTGGCGAAAAGTAAGAACTCCATTTCGCCGCCCCAACTGGGGATCTGGCCGGAATACGAGGCCGAGCTGAACAACGCGTTCGACGAGGTCTACCTGATGAAGAAAACTCCCGAGGAAGCGGTCGCGTACGTCAAGGCGCGCATGCAGCCGATCCTCGACGACTACCTGCTGAAGCAGAGACTTCGCGAGGAGGCGGAGAAGCGATGACGCTCAAACGCAGGAAGGAGGCAACGGCGGCGTTCTTGTTCGCGTCGCCCTGGCTGATCGGATTTGCGGTGTTCTTGGCGTACCCTCTCTGCGCGTCCATCTACTACAGCTTCTGCGACTACTCGGTCCTGAAACTGCCCGTATGGATCGGAACGCGCAACTACGAGAACCTGATGCGGGACGAGATCTTCTGGAAGACGCTCTCCAACACCGCCTACTACGCGATCTTCGCGTTGCCGCTGGGGATGGTGGTGGCGATTTCGCTCGCGTTGTTGCTGAACACGAAGGTGAAGGGGCTCGCGTTCTACCGTACGTTCTTCTTCCTTCCTTCGCTCGTGCCGATGGTGTCGCTCGCCGTGTTGTGGCTCTGGATGTTCAACGGTGAGAGCGGGCTGGTGAACGCGGCGCTTGGCGGCATCGGGATCAAAGGGCCGAACTGGCTGAGCGATCCGGAGTGGTCTAAGCCGGCGCTCGTGTTGTTGAGCGTGTGGGGCGTCGGCAACGCGATGGTGATCTACCTGGCGGGGTTGCAGGACGTGCCGGTTCAGCTCTACGAGGCGGCCGATCTGGACGGGGCGACCGCCTGGCAGAAGACGCGCAATGTGACGCTGCCGATGATCTCGCCCGTCATTCTTTTCAACCTCATCATGGGGATTATCGGGACGCTCCAGGTGTTTACCGTCCCCTACGTCATGTTCCCGGGCGGGTCGCCTGCCCGTTCGACCTACTTCTACACGATGTACCTGTTCGACAACGCCTTTCGGTACCAGAAGATGGGCTACGCCTGCGCGATGGGCTGGATCATGTTCCTGATCATCCTGGTGTTGACGATGATCTCGCTTCGCCTGTCGGAGAAGCACGTCCATTACGGAGGTTCGTGAGATGGCGCGGAGCCACAAGCAAACACAGAAGCTGAAGACGGCGGGCATCCACCTGGTCTTGGTCGCTTTGTCGTTGCTTTTCATGTTTCCCTTGTTGTGGATGCTTTCGACGGCGGTTAAGCCGATCGACGAGACGATGCTTCAGCCGCCGAAGTGGATCCCGAGCGTGTTCATGTGGGGCAATTTCCGGGAGGCCTTCACCTACAGCAGCGACACTCTCGGCTACATCCCGTTCCTGGTCTACGGTCGGAACACGCTGATCCTGTGCATCCTCGGGGTAGCGGGCACGGTGGTTTCCAACTCGTTGGTGGCGTACGCCTTTGGCCGGCTGAAGTGGCCCGGCCGCGACTTTGCCTTCGCGGTGACGCTGGCAACGATGATGGTTCCGTTCCCGGTGCTCATGGTGCCGATCTACGGCATGTTCAAGGAGTTCGGCTGGATCGGCACCTTTAAACCGCTCTGGGTGCCCGCCTGGTTCGGCTCGGCGTTCGCGATCTTCCTGTTGCGCCAGTTCTTTCGCTCGATCCCGTTCGAGCTGTCGGAGGCGGCGAAGCTGGATGGCTGCTCCGAATGGGGGATTTATTGGTCGGTGGTCATGCCGCTCGCTAAACCGGCGCTCGCGGTCGTCGCGCTGTTTCACTTTATGGGCACTTGGAACGACTTCCTGGGACCGCTCATCTACTTGCTGGACCAGAAGACGTTCACCCTGTCGCTCGGTCTGCAGGTGTTCCAGAGTCAGCACGGGGGCACCCAGTGGAATCTCCTGATGGCCGCCTCGGCGATCGTCGTGGCGCCGATCATCGTGCTGTTCTTCTTCACGCAGAAGCAGTTCATCGAAGGCATCACGATGACGGGTCTGAAAGGCTAAACTTCACCCCCATGGACGCACAGGAAGCAAAGCGGCTCCGAGAAGCCTACGACCGCGATGGCTACGTCATCGTTCGAAACGCCATTGATCCCGCTCTGGCGGCGGAAGCGGTCGGGCACGTGGCCTGGCTGCTCGAAAAAAACCCGGACCTGAAGCCGGAGGACCTGCATCACTGGCTGGTGCCAAACGACCCGTTCTGGGTTCGGTTGGTAAGCGACCCGCGACTCCTCGACCTCGCGTCGGTGTTCATCGGACCCGAGGTCGCCCTCTTTGCGTCGCACTACATCTGCAAGCCGCCGAAGACGGGGCGGGCGGTGCTGTGGCACCAAGACGGGAGTTACTGGCCGCTGAAGCCGATGGAGGTCACCACTTTGTGGTTGGCCTGCGGCCCATCAACGCGCGAGAACGGGTGCATGCGGGTGATCCCGGGCACGCACAAGCTCGAACTGCAGGAGATGAAGGAGAACCGCGAGGTGGACAGCGTACTGGGCTCGGAGATCGAGGCGAAGTTCGTGGACGAGTCGAGGGCGGTGGACTTGGAGCTGGCGCCGGGAGACGTCTCGATCCACAATCCTCAAATCGTCCACGGGTCCGAGGCCAACGTATCGGACCAGTGGCGGTACGGGCTGACGATTCGGTACATCCCGCCGACGACCCAGATCACGGTGGAGGGGGCAGGCTGCCCGTTCTTGTTCCGAGGCGAACCGCGCCCCGGGATCAACGACTACCACCCGCGGCCCAAGTTCGTGGAAGGGAAGCACTATCCGTTCGCGGGCTGCGAGAACTGGAAGTAGCGCCTACGTTCGGGTTGGCGGCTTTGGGGTCGGTCTTGTGGCCGACTCTCGATCGGCGGTCTCGTCACGGGCCGAGATCACCCGTGCGCCTCGCTCGTACGTGACGTAGGCGGCGACCCACTCGACGAGGGCGGTGACTCGACTGCGGAAGGCGACCAGGCTCATAAGGTGGACGAACAGCCAAACGAGCCAGGCGGGGAAGCCGGCGAACCGCGCGTGGCCGAATTCGGCGACGGCGGCGCGGCGGCCGATGGTCGCCATGTTGCCCAAGTTCTTGTAGACGAATCGGGCGGTTGCGCTTTCGCCCGTCACCGAGTCCGCGATCTGCCGTCCGACGTACGCGCCCTGTTGCATCGCGACCTGCGCGACGCCCGGCAGGGGCTTGCCGTCCGAACCGATGAAGTGGGCGAGGTCCCCGATGGCGTACACGTTGTCGAGACGCGGCACGCGGCAGTGGTCGTCTACCACGAGGCGCCCCATCCGGTCCACGTCGGCGCCGAGCCACTCGCCGGCGGGGGTGGCACGGACGCCCGCCGCCCAGAGCACGGTTCGCGATGGGATGAACCCGCTGCTCGTCTCGACGCCGTCCACCCGGACGTCGTTCACCCGGACGCCGTTCTGTACTTCGACGCCCAACCGAACGAGGGTCCGGCGCGCGTATTCGCGAAGCCCCGGATCGAACGAGGCCAGGAGATGGTCTTCCGCCTCGATCAGCACGATGCGGGCGTCGGCAGGGTCGATCTTGCGGAAATCTCGTGCGAGGGTTCGGCGCGCGAGTTCCGCGATACTGCCCGCCAACTCCACCCCGGTGGGGCCGCCACCGACGATCACGATGCTGAGGAGGCGACGGCGCTCGAGCGGGTTCGGGGTGGCCTCCGCTTGCTCGAATGCCGACAGCACCCTGCTTCGAATCTCGGCGGCGTCCTGCAGCGTCTTGAGGCCGGGAGCGAAGGGCTCCCAATGGTCGTGGCCGAAGTAGGAGTGGGTTACCCCCGTGGCGAGCACCAGGTGATCGTAGGCGAGGAACCCGTGGTCGTGGAAGATCACCCGCTTGATCGGGTCCACGCTTCGGACTTCGGCCATCAGAACGCGCGCGTTGCGCTGGGAACGAAGCAGGCTGCGGATGGGCCACGCGATGTTCGTCGCGGACAGGCCGGCCGTCGCCACCTGGTACAGCAACGGCTGAAACAGGTGGTGGTTCTGTCGGTCGATGAGGGTGACCTCGACCGGGGCTCGTCCCAGGGCCTTCACGGTGGCAAGGCCCCCGAAACCGCCGCCGATCACCACGACCATCGGCTTGTGCGCGCCGTCCATTCTCTTACTTTATACGGATTGGTGGGGATTCCTTGGTGGGACCGCTGGGTCCCGCCGGGAAGGTCCATGGCGGCGGAGGTTTGCGTCCGACGTCGACGCGCGAGGCGTTCGCACGGCCACGGGCGAGTTCGAGCAGCGGGGCGAACCGCATCGCCAAGCCGACGGGCAGAGCATCCAAGGTGAAGCCGGGGCGCGCGAAGTCGCACACAAACTCGGTCGCGGTGAACGGTCCGAACCAGCCTCCGACCTCAAGGCGATACTCTCGTCGCACCTGGCGGCCGGGACGAAGCACCGACTCAATCTTGGGCTCGCCGAACCGTTCCTGCCACGCTTGGGCGTTCGCCCATCCCTCAAGGGTCCGAACGTCGCCGAACCGAACGCGCGAACTCCCGCCGACACCAACGAGCGCCTCTTCGGAGCGGACGGCGAGGGTGAGCGCGAGCGATGCCGGGAGAGCCAGCGGGTGGGCGAACGTCGGCGATTCGCTGGTCATGCCCTCGGTACCGGCGCCGTCGGGCGCTTGCCGTAGCATGGTGAGGTAGCCGCCGTAGAAGAGGGCTTCGACCGCACGTTTGGACGTGCCCGTCAATGAAAGGACGGATACGACGTCGCCCCGGTCGAGGGCGCGCCACTGGGAATCGGGAAGTTCGCCAAGAGCGCGCCGCCAGAGTTCGTCCACGGGCCAGACGTTGCTGATACCTTGCTCGCGCGTCATGACGCCGAGCAGCATCTCACTGAGGGCGCTTGGCGACCCGAACCGAGAGACCTCGATCGGGGTGGCGACCAGACAGCGGGATCGGAAGTCGGCGTAACCCCTTAGGGCGACGGCCCGGGCGAACGCACCCAGACGCGTCCGATCGAGGAAGGCCGCGCGCGCGGCCACCGGGTCCGTCGGCGCGATCGTCAGCCAACCGTCGCGATGGTCCAACCGGTAACCGCCGAGAACGAGCGCGCGGAAGAGGTCGCCGAAGGTTCGCTCGGGTGCGCAAGCTCGGACGATGTTGGAGTACGTCGGGTCCACCGGGCTGAAGGCGATGCTGACGCGGCCGTCGCGGGGAATCTGGAACAGGGCTTCCGTCACGAACGACCAAGGATCGACCTCTTCGGGGCGCTTGAGGAGGGCGGCCAGTTCGCCGGAAATCGAGTCGGCGATCGGGGATTCGGTCGCCCGGGTGCGCTCGAAGAACTCGCGGGCGGCCACCGTCTCACGAAATCGCTCGGTCTCGCCGGGAAGTCCTTCGGGGACCTTGGGAATCCGGAAGCCGTCGAGTCCCTGGTCGGGGACGGCGAGGTCGCTCCATACCTCGATGATCCGACCTTCGCGGGTGGCGGCAAGGGCACGAAGGTCAAGGGCGCCACGCTGGTCAAGACGGCGACCAATGAACACGATTGGCTCGGCAAGGTCCTCGGGCACGGGCTCTTCTAAGGGCAGGTGGACCATTCGGTAGGCGCTCGAAGATCGAGCCGGGACGGCGGCCTCGACCGCCTCGTCCGGCTTCGGCGGCGGTTTCAGCGCGACGTGGGCACGGCGCTCGCGGACGAAGCGGGCCAAGACGGCGGAAGGATTGTCAAGGGAGAGCTTGAGTTGACGGGCGGTCGGCTGAGAACGAAACAAGCGGAACTCGCCGGGCGGAATGCGGGCCGCGTCCTCGGGCCGCACGCCCTGCAGAAGTCGCAGACCGAACCGAGCCTCGGAGCGCTCGGTATCCAGTCGCTGCTCCGCAAAGTAGCGCTCCTCGTCGGTCAAGTCGGCAACCTTCGCCCGACGCGCGACCCATGCCCGGAAGTACGAGGCATCCCCATCCTGATCGAGCCGCGCCCCCTTCGTCAACTCCTCGCGAATCCGCCGGAACTCGTCGGCGAGTCGTGCATCGTGGGCGGCCGTCTGGGCGCGCCGCGTCTCCTCGGAAAGGAACAACCGGTACCCGCCTTCCTTGGTCGACTCGAGGTCCACGCCGACCGCGTCGGCGATCTTGCCAAGCACGTCGCTCAAGCGCGCGTCGCGCGCCCGGAATGCGACCACCTCCTTGCCGATGGCCGGATCGGCCCTCACAATGATGCCGGTCTTCTCGCTTACTTCTTTTGCGGCGCGTTCGAGGGTGACGGCGGATCGCTCAAGGGTCACCGTAGGGTTTCGGAGGAGCGTCCGCGCGGGGACGCCGACGGTGACCACCGCACATAGGCCGAGGCTCCACATGGACGCAGTGTAACAGGACTCGCGCCCGGGAACAAGCCGAAGTCAAGAACCGGCGGCACGCGCTGGCTTGGCCGCGCCGACCCTCTCCACGGCCTGCAGCACCCGCCGGGCGACTTCTACCCCGAATGCCTCGTCATGGTCCGGACCAAACGAGAACCGAAGTCCTTCTCGAGCCGCGCTTGGCGAGAATCCGGCAGCGAGCAACACGTGGCTCGGCTCGACGCTTCCCGCCGAACACGCCGCCCCTGAACTCGCGGCGACGCCAAGGCGGTCCAGCAGGATGAGGAGCGATTCGGCGGAGAGTCCCTCGAAGCGAACGTGGAGGTGACCGTCGAGTACGGGAAGGGTGCGCGGGTCGGCGGTCAACCGCAGGCGAGGGTCCTTGGCGGCTTCGAGCGTGGCGAGAAACGCGTCGCGGGCGGATCGCCTGGGATCGGATCGGTCCGATCGCGCGGCCACGGCGCGGCCGAAGCCCACAATGCCCGCCACGTTTTCCGTTCCGGATCGAAGCTCGCGCTCTTGGCCGCCGCCAACCATGATCGGCTTGATCTTGGTGCCCGCCCGAACGAAGAGCGCACCGATGCCCTTGGGGCCGCCAATCTTGTGGGAGGACACGCTGACCAGATCGGCGTCGAACTGGGAGGGGGTCCAGGCCCACCGTCCGAACGTCTGCACCGCGTCCAGATGGACCAAGGCGCCGAGCCGGCGCGCGATCGTGACGAGTTCGGGGACCGGTTGGATCACACCCGTCTCGTTGTTGGCATGGAGGAGGCTGACAAGCAACACGTCGTCGCTCATAAGCGCTTCGAACGCTGCAAGGTCGGTCTGGGTGGTTGGCAGGACGGGCGTAAGGTCGACCAGATAACCGAGCATCTCGAGACAGGGCAGGGTCCGAAGGGCGGCGTGATGGTCGGCGGCCCCGATGACAACGCGCCTCCGACGGGGGTCCTGGTTGGCGATCGCCGAGCCCAAGATCGCCAGATTGACCGCCTCCGTCCCTGAAGACGTGAAGACGATCTCGCCGAAGGCGCAATCCATGGCCTCGGCGACGGCGTCGCGGGCTTGGTCGATCGCGTGACGCGCCCGTCGACCCTCCTCGTGAAGCGAGCTGGGATTCCCGTAGTCGAAGAGCCAAGGGGCGATCGCCTCGCGGACAGAGTCGAGCATCGGCGCCGTCGCCGCATAGTCCGCGTAGCATCGGTTCATCCGAGCACCATTCCCGGAAAGTAAGTCGTGCGCGGGAAGACGTTTGTTCGCCTGAAGGTCACATTATTCGACGAAACGCGCCTTTTGGAAGAAAGGTCGCCGCCAGCCGCAGGTAGCTCTTCCACCGACCGGGCCTGAGCTTGATCGACCGTAGGTAGGCTTCCCGCCCTCCGGCGGGGTCTCCGTTCAAGGTGCGCACGGTTCCCAGGCAGGCCTCGTTGTGGGCGAGGGCGGCGCGCAGGCGGTCCGGTTCGAGGCCTCGGTCGGCGTAACCGGCGGCGCGGTCACGAATCCACTCGCGCAACATCTGGTCGTCCTTCCAGATGCGCTCCAGCTTGTGGCTCGCGTTGGCGCCGTGAACCCGATAGTAGGTGAGGGGCTCCGGGCAGAACCCGACCTCCCATTGCTCGGCGACCCGGAGCCACATCTCCCAATCTCCGGAGCCAAAGTAGCCGGGATTGAACCCGCCGAGGCGATCGAAGCACTCCCGGCGAACGAGCGCCGCGCTGGCGATAATCTTGTTGGCGTACAGGAGGTCGAGCAGAACGTCGCCGGTCTCGGTACGGGGAAAGGCGAAGCCGAGTGGCGAGCCTTCGATCGTGTCGCCGTTCCCGTCGATGAAGCCCCCGTCGGTGTGGACCAAGCCGACCTTCGGGTGCTTGTCCAGTAGGTCGATTTGCCGCGCCAACTTCTGCGGAGCCCAGAGGTCGTCGTCGTTCAGGATGGCGATCAGGTCGCCCGAGGCGTGTTCGAGGGCACGATTGAGCGATGCGTAGGTCCCCAGGTTCGGATCGTTGAAGACCAATGTCGCCCGGTCCGCATGGGCGCGCAACCAGTCCCGCGTTCCATCGGTCGAACCGTCGTCGATCGCCACGATCTCCCAGTCGGTCCAGGTCTGATCCAGCACTCCTTGGTACGCGAGAGGGAGATACGCGAGGTGGTTGTAGCACGTCAGCAGGATGGAGACGCGGGGCGACTTGCTCATGGTCGGCCTAGTCGTTGCGCCGAACCTCGATCGTGAAGTCCACAAGGTCGAGGTCGGGATCGGCGGCGTCGGCCCGTGGTTCAATGTCGAAAAACGAGCCGTTGGTGTAGGTTCGGCTGGTTCGCAACGAGACGACCACCGGGCTATTGATCTGTGAGGCCAAACGCCCGTCGCCCAGAGCGTCCCAGACCTTGCCCGTTCCCGACTGGGGGACGCGGTCCATGCTGAGCAGGTTGACCTGAAGGGATCGGAAGGACTCGGCCTCGGCCTGACTCTGGGCGATTTGGGCGAGGTTGATCTCGAAGCGCAGGCGGTTGCCACCCGGCAGAACGTCCTCGGACTGGACCGGAACCCCGACGAACTCGTAGTTGTTCAGAGCGGCGTCCTTGAAGCGGTAGATGTTGTACTGTCCAGGGACGAGGAAGTTGTAGCCGACGAAGTGGGTGGCGTTTCCCGCGACAAAACCGTTCCCCCAAGGTGGGGCGATAACCGGGATCGGCCCTTGCACCGTCGGGTTGTCCGCCGTAGAAGGGTTGATCGCGACGACGTAGACGTAGTTCCGGTTGATCTCTCGGTCGAACTGGAGGGTGAACACGAGGCGGGTGGCGGTCGCGCCGGTACCCGCGTCCGGGAACTTGGCGCACCCCCCCAGAAGAAGTGCGGCGGCAAGGGTCGGGAGGAGCCGAACGGTCAAACGACGCCCTCCGTTGCGACGAGAAGACGGTGGCAAGCCTCGCACAGGACCACCTTGCCCTCCTGAGCGGCCACGATCACGCGGGTCGGAACCTGCGTCCCGCACGCGCCGCAGGCACGCCCATCGACGATCGCGAGCCCCACGCCCCCGTGCTTCTGGCGGATGTGGTCGTACTTGGCGTAGAGGGAGGGATCGATTTCGGCGACGAGTTTGGGACGCATTTCCATCCGTTTCTTGAACTCGGCCTCGAGTTGGGTGCGCGCCTCCGCCGCCTTTACCCTGTATTCGGCCAGTTGTACGTCCTTCTGGGCGAGGGCTTCCTCGACGTGCTTCGCCTGCTCCCTGGCGGCCGGAACGAGTTCCATCAGCTCCAGCAGACGCTCGTCGAAATGACCTCGCTGGCGCTTCAGGGCCTCGATTTCTTTCTCAACGTTCTGAATCTCGCGCGAGTTGACGATCTTGCCCCCGTACAATTCGCCCTCGAACTTCTTGAGCTTGGCGTCGATCCCTTCGGATTGGAGTTCTAGGTCCTTCTGTTCGGCGGACAGGCGATGGGCGTCGGCGAGGATTTCCGCGTTGTCCTGCTTGATCTTGTCGATCTGGGCCAGGATTCGCTTGCCGCCGTCGAGCGCGGCGGCGCGGGCTCGAATCTCGCGGATGGACTGGTCGAGGAGGTGGAGCTTGGTCAGCTTGCGCAGTTCCGCGAGGGACATGGCTTCGATTATGCGCCACGGCGCGAACTCAGGGTTCGGGCCGGAGCGCCCCCTGCAGGGCAAGCTTGGTCCGGACCCAACTCGCGTACCCGACGCCGCCGAGAACGACGATCACGCCCGCCCACTGGAGCGGTCGGAGTCCCGACCCGAGCGCCCACCACGAGAAGAGGGCGGCCAGGATCGGCACGAGGTACTGGTACATCATGGCGGCCGACGCGCCGACTTGCTGAACGCCCCGGTAGAACCCCATAAAGCCAACCACGCCGGCGAGGGCGGTCACGTGGGCGATCATGAGCCAGGTCTGGGTGGTCAGGTCGGTCCAAGGGGTTTGGATGGCGTCGGCCAGACCGTATGGAACGAGAACCACGAGCGCTCCCGGCATCGAGAGCGTGAGCATCTTCAACGGAGAAACGCGACTCACGAGGGGCTTGCTGATCACGGTGGCGACCGCCCAGACGATCGCCGAGGCGAAGAGCAGACCCACCCCGAGCCAATCCATGTGCCCGGTCGCCGCGCCGACCCCGACGACCAGGAAGACGCCCGACATCGCGACGAACGAACCCAGCAGCGTGCCAAAAACGAGCCGCTCCTGCTTGACGGACGCGGCGACGAACGCGGTGAGGATGGGCGTCGTGGCGAGAATGATCGCTCCCTCGGCGGCGCCGATCCGCTTCATGCCCTCGAGGAAGAGCACCATGTACACCCCCATCGACAGGAATCCCTGCACGAGGATACGACCCCCGTTGTGCTTGGGGTACCGAACCTCCTCGCCCTGAACTCGGCAGAGCAAGACCAGGACCAGCGCCATCGCCCCGAACCGGACGAGGCCAAGGGCCGGCGGGTTGACCTCGTGGTAGATGAACTTGAGGGCCACGAAGTTGAACCCCCAGGCGACCATCGTCACCAGGAGATAGGGGTTCGGACGGAGCGGCGTCGGGGCCAACTCCCGGCATTATGACGAAGGGGGTCGCCGGGCCTTAAGTACACTCACAGTCGCCGCCATGAGCCAGTTCGATTCCGCCGCCCTCGCCGAGCCCGTGCTCGGTCCGACCGAAACGTCGATCGGGATCGGGATGTTGGGCTTCGGCACCGTCGGTACGGGGACGTACCGGATGTTGCGCGACAATCGGGAGGCGATCCGCAAGAAGGCCGGGGTGGACGTGTCGCTCGTCCGGGTCGGGATCCGCGACGCCGCGAAGGAGCGGGCGATCGGCCGGGACCTCCTGACCACGGACTTGACGGCGGTGGTGGACGATCCCCGGGTATCGATCGTCGTTGAGCTCATGGGAGGGGTCTCTCCGGCCGGGGAACTGATCGAGCGAGCCTTGAGGCAAGGCAAGCACGTCGTCACCGCCAACAAGGAACTGCTGGCGAAGTCGGGTCCTCGGCTCATCAACCTGGCGGCGCGAGAAGGCCTGGACCTTCATTTCGAGGCGGCGGTCGGGGGTGGGATTCCCCTGATCCAGCCCTTGCGTCATCAGCTCTCGGGCAACGACGTCCTCAAGATGATGGGCATTCTGAACGGAACGACCAACTACGTCCTGACCAGAATGACGGACGAGGGGCTCGATCTTGGCGACGCGCTTCGGGAGGCCCAGTCGAAAGGCTATGCGGAAGCGGACCCGACGGCGGACGTGGACGGATTCGACGCGCAGTACAAACTCGCGATCCTCGCCTCGATCGCCTTCGGCAAGGCGGTGCCCGTCGAAGGCGTCTACCGAGAGGGGATTCAGAAGATCGCCCGGCGCGACATCCACTTCGCCCAGGTGCTTGGCTACAAGATCAAACTGGTCGGCGTCGTCGAGGCGCTGGAGGACGGCGGGATACTGGCGCGGGTCCACCCGACGATGCTGCCCAGGAACCACCCTCTGGCGAGTGTGGACGACGTCTACAACGCGCTTTGGCTTCGTGGCGACTTCGTTGGCGACGTCATGCTGAGCGGGCGAGGGGCGGGTGCCGACCCGACCGGTTCGGCGGTGGTCGGCGACATCATGGACGTGTGCCGCAACATTCGCTACGGGGGAGCGGGGAACTCGGTGCCGCTCGATGAGGGGATCGCGACGGCGCCGATCGAGAAGTGCCGCACCCGCTACTACGTGCGGATGGTGATCCAGGACCGGCCCAAAGCGCTCGGGTGCATCGCGACCGTTTTTGGGAACTGCAACGTGTCGCTGGCGGCGATGGAGATGCGGGGGGTGGACTCGAGGCTCGGCGAGATCGTGTTTCTGACCCATGTCAGCAGTGAAGCGAGCATCCAGCGCGCGCTGAAGGCCATGCGGAACATCCACATCGTCGAGCAGATCGGGAACGTGATACGCGTCGAACACTAGGGCGACGTCCGTGCGAGCCGCCAAACTCCTCGCCATGGCATCGCCCGGGCGAAGCAAGGTGCGCTTTGACCCGTTGAGTCTCAGTCCACGACGACGATCTCGACGGGTGGGACGAGGCCGATCTCCGCGCCGCGCCGCAGGAACTCGCGAATCGCGCGAACGCCTTCCTCTCCCATGTCCAGGGTGCGCTCGTTGACGTACATGCCGACGAAGGTGTCGCTCGTCTCGACGTCCATTCCTCGGGCGAACAGAAGGGCGTATTCGAGGGCCTTGCCCCGGTTGGCGAGGCCGGCTTGGATGCTTTCCCGCATACAGCGGCTGACGTCCTTCACGACCTCGGAGCCGAGGTCCTTGCGCACCGTGTTCACCCCCAACGGCAACGGCAGGCCCGTCTCCCGCTTCCACCATTGACCGAGGTCTTCGATAAGCGTCAGCCCCTCCTTCTGGTAGGTGAGCTGTCCCTCATGGATGATGACGCCCGCCTTGAATCGTCCTTCCAGGATGGCGGGCACGATCTCGTCGAACGGCACGACCTCGAACTTCGGGTTCGGTAGGTACAGGTTGAGGGCGAGAAACGCCGAAGTCAGGAGTCCCGGCACCGCGATCACGGTCTCTTTCAGCTCTTCGCGAGACAGGGGGCGCTTGGCGACGATCATCGGCCCGTAGTCGTCGCCAAACGAACCGCCGTGGCGAAGAAGGGCATATTGGTCGGCCACGTAAGCAAAGGCGTGGACCGAAACGGCGGTGGACTCCAAGCGACCCTCTCGCGCCCACTCGTTCAGGGTCTGGATGTCGCGGAGGACGTGCTCGAACTCGTACTGCGACTCGACCGCCCCGGAGGCCAATCCCCAAAACATGAACGCGTCGTCGCTGTCCGGGCTGTGCCCGATTCGTATCTTCATGGAACGGGGATGAGGGTACCCGCCTCCCTCTAGAGGGCGTGCTCCCAGGGGTCCACTTTGTCCATCAGGACGTCCACCTTCTCGTTCGCCTGCTTGAGGCGGGTGATGAGGACGCGGGCGAGGTTCGAAAGGACGACAAAGCCAACCTCCTTGTCCTGCCACATCAGGCGGCGGAGGGGCTTGGCCTCGAAGCGGACGAGGGTGCAGAGGGTGACGCAGATCGCGCTCGCCGAGCGGGGTTGGTCGTCGATCAGCGACATCTCGCCGATCACGCTGGGGGGCCCGACCGAAGCGAGCTCGTCGCCATCGGCGGCGCGAATCGTGATCTTGCCGTCCAGGACGACGAACAGGTCGCCGCTCTTTTCACCGACCTGAACGATCGCCTCGCCCGCGACCAAGTGGTTCACCCGCCCAAGGGCGGCCACGCGGGCCAGTTGTTCCTCGTTCAGCCCCGCCACGAAGTAGCTCTTCGTGAAGGCGGCGAGTTGTTGCTCGTTCAAGGACATGGCGCGAATGATACTCGGCGGACTCGGGGGATCCGGCGGGGAAAGCGGGTAGAAACCAGGGGTGTTCGTCCCGATCGCCATGGCCACCACGTTGCTGACCGCCCATCCGGCCGCCCCGATGGAGGCGCAGGTCATGTCCTACAACATCCGCTTCGCGACCGCCGATGACGGCGAGAACCGGTGGGAACGACGCCGGGCGACCGCCCTGGCAATGCTGGGTGAGCGGGCGCCGCACATCGTAGGCCTCCAAGAGGCGCTCCGATCCCAACTGGACGAGATTCGCCAAGCGCTGCCGTGGTACGTCGAGGTCGGGGTCGGAAGGGACGACGGGCTCACGAAGGGGGAGTATTCGGCACTGCTCGTGGACGCGCGGCGGTTCGCGGTCGCCTCGTCCGGGACGTTCTGGCTGTCGGATACGCCCGAGAAGGTCGGTTCGGTGACTTGGGGCAACCGCATCACCCGGGTCTGCACGTGGGCGCGTCTGATCGAGACGCGGGTTGGACGCGGGTTCTGGGTCTTCAACGTCCATCTGGACCACGAGTCGCAGAACGCGCGCGAGCGGTCGGTGCGTCTCGTCCTGGCGAGGATTCGGGGACGGGGGAACGGGGAGCCGTTCCTGTTCCTTGGCGATTTCAACGCGGGCGAGCAGAACCCGGCCTATCGCGAGGCCGTTGCCGCCGAAGACGGGGTCGGCTTTCCCATGCGGGATCCATTTCGAGAGGTCCATCCGTCGAGGCGCGACGTTCTGACCTTCCACGGGTTCCAAGGTGGTCGCGATGGAGAGAAGATCGACCACATCCTCGCGTCGAGCGAGTGGGAGGTGCTCGACGCGGACATTCTACGGCCGGCGAAGGAAGGCGCTTACGTGTCGGATCACTATCCGGTTTGGGCCAAGCTCCGGTTGCCGTAGAGCCAAACCCGGCAGAATTCCCGTGACACGCTCTTGGGCGGCCGACCGATTCTGCCGATAGACGAGATAGGAACAGAACGCCTCGTCCTCGGCAGGACATCGCATGAGCCTCGGCAATAGCCTCTCCGGCATCACGTTCAGCGGCATCGGCAGTGGAATCGACACCGATTCCATCGTCAGCCGTTTGATGCAGGTCGAGGCGATCCCGATCAAGCGGCTCCAGCAGCGGCAGGCCGAGATCACCAATCGGCAGAGTCTGTACGCCGAGTTTCGCTCGCGAATGCGGTCGCTAAGCACGGCGGCGGGTTCTTTGAACAACGCGTCGGCGTTCAATCCGATCCGGGCGTCCTCGTCGGACACGGGGGTCGCGACCATCACTACCAACGCGGGGGCGATCGCAGGCACCTATCGGCTCGAGGTCTCGAAGTTGGCGCAGGCGCACAAGGTCTCGAGCGGGGCGCAAGCCTCGACGACGGCGGCCCTTGGACTGTCCGGTACCTTCAGCGTCAACGGAGTCGGAGTCGAGGTGACGGCGACCGATACCCTCACCACCGTCGCCCAGAAGATATATTCGGCGAACGCCGGCGTGACGGCCAGCCTGATCAATGGTGGCGAAGGCAACGCCTACCTGACCCTGACCGCCAAGGACACCGGGGCGGGGAAGGCGATCCAACTGTCCGATCTGGGAACGAGCAGCGTGCTGTCGAGTCTCGGGCTCGTCGGCGGCGCGTCGGGAATCCGCTCGGCGGTAACCAACGGGGCGGCCGGCTTTGCGTTCTCCAGTCCCACGACGGCGGTCAGCCAGATGCTCAACGTGGCGATCGTGCCGCCGAACACCGTGCAGATCACCGTCAACGGGCAGACGATCGACATCAACCTGAGTACGGACAGCCTGGATTCCATCGCGACCAACCTCAACGCGGCCGGCGCGGGGGTGACGGCATCGGTCGAGAGCGTCACCGAGGGAAGCTCCACGAAGTACCGGCTCAAGATCGTGGGCGACTCGGGAACGCCCACTTTCACCGACAGCGAAAACGTTCTGACCGCCCTGGGCGTGCTGCAGCAGGGGTACTCCAGCGAATTGGTCGCGGCGCAGGACGCCCACTACTCTCTCGACGGCGTGAACCTGACGAGCGCGACGAACACCGTCGGCAACGTGATTCCCGGGGCGACCCTCACGCTTCTCAAGGCGAACGAGACGACCCCCGAGAAATCGACTTTGACGCTCTCGCGGGACGAGTCCGCGGTGCAGTCGAAGGTCAAGGACTTCGTCAGCGCTTACAACGGCATTGTCGACTTCGTCGCCGCGAACAGCAAGTTCGACAAGGACACGTTTGCGGCCGGACCGTTGCTGGGAGATCCGATGGCGACCCAGATCGAGAACGCGGTCTCGTCGCTGGTCTTCGACAACGTGGCGGGTCTGACGGGCAACTACCGGAACCTCGCCGCCCTCGGATTCGATTTCGACAGTGCGGGCAAGCTGAGCTACGACGAGGCGACCCTCTCGACCGCCCTGAACGCCGATCCGAACGCGGTTGGCAAGCTCTTCCGAACGGCGGGCGCGGGGTCGGTCACCGAACTGACCTATATCTCGAGTACCGACAAGACGGTGGCTTCGGGAGCAGGCGCTTACGACGTCGTCGTTACCCAGGCGGCGACGAAGGGAGCGTACACGTCGGCGGTCGCGCAGACTTCGGCGAACAGTGTCACCGAAACCCTCACCTTCGGGGGAGCCCTCTTCGGCAACTCGGATTACGTGTTCGTCATCGAATCAGGTTCGGCTCTGGCCGACACGGTCGCCAAGATCAACTCGGATTCCAAGCTCAAAGACTTGGTGTCGGCGACGATCGAGGGCGGCAAGCTCAAGATCGAGAGCAAGAAGTACGGCGCGGCAGGCAACTACACGGTAGAGAGCTCGCTCGCGGCGGCGGCCGATAACTCGGGCATCGGCCAGAGCATGCCCGGAACCTACTCGACCGGACTCGACGTGGCGGGCACGATCAACGGCGAAGCGGCGACGGGGGTTGGCCAGTACCTTACGGGCAACGCCGGCAATGCGAAGACCGCGGGGTTGCAGATTCAGTACACCGGGACCGGCTCCGGCCTCGTCGGTTCGATGACGGTCACCAAAGGCGTGGGCACGAAGGTGACCGACCTCATGTCCGGGTTCCTCGACACGGTGAACGGCCAACTCACGACTTCCGAGAACTCCCTTCAGGACCAGCTCGACCAACTTGGCGAGGACATCCAGACGCTTTCCAGCCGCCTCACCGTGAAGGAGCAGCAACTTCGGTACCGCTTTGCGAAGATGGACGAGATGATCGCGACCTTGCGGTCCCAGGGCGACCGGGTCTCCCAGTTCGTCGCGTCGCTGAGCGCCTCCAAGTAATCCGAACCGCTCCAAAGGACCTGCGTTCGCGAGGTCGTCAGCAATTGGGCGGCTCGGTTCGAGCTATTGCCGGGTTTCGGCCTTGGCGCTGGGGGCGGACCGGGATGGCGCGGCGAAATGGCCGATCACCAGGCAGGCCAAGACCGCCAACGAGAGACCCGCGATCAGGGCGGCCGGATAGAGCTTGGACGAATCCTTTAGGAATACGGGAAGAAAGCGCCCGATCAGCAAGATTGTGACGAGCGCGCACAGCCCGTAGCCACCCAGCGTGTTCCTTTGGGCGAGCCAAACGCCGAGGACGGTGAGGACCGCCGCTCCGCCGCCCGCCACCAACGAGATCGTGCTGTGCTTTTCGCCGAGGAAAGCCTGCAGGCCGACCGCCAAGTTCACAAGGGCGTAGCCGTACAGGACTCCGTTCAACCAGGGCATGGCCCAATGTACCCGCCACCGGCGCGAACCGGCAGAGGGACTACAGGGGCGAACCGAGGACGAGGTCGGCGCTCGACGGGTCGTCGATCCACCGTTTCAGCGGCGAGCCCGCGTGCTGACGCAGGAACGGTTGGACGTACTCGTCTGTTCGCAGCCAGCGCAGTATCTGGTGCGGCATGGCCCGAAGTTGGTCGGGACCGATGGGCGGCGGCCATTCGATTCGATAGTAGTCGCGCAAGGGCACTCGGATCTCGGGGCCAAGCAGGCTGAGGCAGGCGACGCCCTTGGGGACGGCGCGCGCCACGCTCGAAAGCGCCACGTCCCAAGCTTGTGCGGGGTCTGACAGCCGGGCGAGTCGACGGGAGAAATTCGCCTCGGGAGACAGAACGACCCGCTCGGCCCCCTCCATCGCCTCTCCCAGATGCCCGCACAGGACCAACTGGTGGCCCGTCTTCTCGATCTGGAAGACCATCTCCGCGAAGCGTTGCATCAGGTCGGCCCGCTCCTCGTCCGCATCGAAGAGCCGAACCTCGAGGGGCCGCTCTCCAAAGTAGGTGCCCAGAGTGGCCACGACCGCGGGTGCCACCGCCATGTTGCCGACCCCGATATGCGTGAAGACCAGCGGTTTCATTCCTGGTATTCGTGGTCCGCGATCGGCGTGCCGTAGAGGGTGGCGATGCCGTCCGAATCCTCGGAATGGAGCTCGAGCAGGCGCCGGGAGAGCTGCTCGGACGTTGCCTCCCCGTAGGCGAGCCCCCCGAGCAACCCGAACTTGTGGCGGAGGATGGCGTCTCGGTCGGCGTCCGCGTTGCGGGCGTGGCCCGCCGGGTACATGACCAGCCCGGTGTCGAGGGTCCGCCCGCTTCCTAGGCGAACGCGGACCGATGTGGGAATGCCGTCCGGGTAGCGAGCGTCGTACTCGGGTCCGCCATGCTCGAACCGGACGAGGGCCATGAGAGCGCGGGTCCGTTCGTTGCGGATCGCGGACCGATCATAGTCGTAGGGTCCCAGCATGAGGCGCCTCCAGAGTTCGTCGGTCGAGCCGGTCGGGAGATCGGCGCTCTCGCCCGCCTCCAGGGCCTTCCGCAGAAGGGTCGAGACGATGTAGACCATGGAGTGGTCGGCGGACTGGCGGGTTCTGGGGTCACGCTTGGCGGGGTCTCCGATGATGCCGAACGCGGGCTCGTACGCCGTCACCACGATCTCCTCGATCGCGCCGGGGACGAGCATCTCGTCGTGCCGAGAAACGAGTTCGAGGATTCCCTGGAGCGCGCCTGCGGACTGGTGTTCGTAGAGTCCGAGCTTGAAGTGCATTCCCATCACCGCGAAGTCGTCACCGGAGTGGGACAGAACGAGGTCGAAGGGGCTGTCGCCTCCCGTCTTCGAAAACTGCCGAAACATGCTCTCCGGGTTGCGGAAGATGTCGCGCGGGCCGAGGAAGCCGGCCAGGGCGCGCTTCGTGAAGTTGATCGCGATCTCCGTGCTGATCGCCGCGCTGGCGCCCTTCGAATCGCTGAGTTGTTTGCCGGCGCGGATCGCCCTCCACGGAATGGCGTGGGCGACGAACATCCCGATCGCGCTCTCAATCTGCTCGGCGGTCGCCCCCATGAGCGCGCCGTAGACGGCGGCGGACGCGATCGCCCCGTGCACCACGTGGTCGATCTTGTAGGTTTTGAGGCTGAACACCTCGGCCAGACGCCCGCGAATCTCGTCGAGGAGCGCCATCGCCCGAAGGGCGGTCGCGCCGTCGAGGCCCCGTTGTTGGCAGGCGGCGATCACAACCGGGTAGAAGTCGTTGTGGCCGAACTCCCCCGCGACGTGGCCGAGGGTCGGGTTGAAGCCGAAGTTGGTGCCGTTCGAGTCCCACTCACGGACGGCGGAGGCGTTCGCGGCGACCGCCTTCTCAGCCTTGACCCGGACTTTCGAGCCGAGAACGGCAGCCCCCTGCGCGTCGGGGTATTCCAGAGCCTCGGCGCGGAGGATCGTCGGGGCGTTGGTCCCGAGCGCGAGGGCGGAGGCCCCACAGAAGAACGCGTCGGCGTGGAAGAGGCTGGTGCGAGCGAGAACTGCGTCCGACGGTCCCGGGCCAAGTCGGCCGGCCAAGAACTCGATCGCGAAACGGCCGATGCCGAGGGCTTGGTTCGTGTCGCGAGCGAGGAGGACGGCGTCGTCGGAGTGCGGGACCATTGGCCAGAGAATACCGTTCGGGCCTAGCCGACGGAAGCCTTGGAGCGCTCCCAGAGCGCGTCCCACTCGGCGGCGGTGAGGTCGCGGAGAGGCCTGTCCGCCGTCGCCTCCATGGCCTGGAATCGGTCGGTGAAGCGGTCCAGCATCCTACGGAGGGCGTCCTCCGGTTCGACCCGCGCCCATCGAGCGACGTTCACAAGGGTGAACAGCAGGTCGCCCATCTCGGCCTCAATGCGGGAGGGGTCGCCACCGGCCAGAGCTTCTAGGAATTCGGCCTCCTCCTCGCGGAGCTTGGCGAACACGGCCTCGATGTCCGGCCACTCGAATCCGACGCGGGCGGCCCTTTTGCTGACCTCAAAGGCGCGGAGGAGGGCGGGAAGGGACTTCGGGACGCCTTCGAGGATGGAACGGGGTTCGCCCCCTTTCTCGCTTTGCTTGATGCGGTCCCAGTTCTTGAGGACCTCGTCGGCATCGGCGACGCTGGCATCGCCGAAAACGTGAGGGTGACGTCGTACCAGTTTGTCGATGAGGCCCTGGGCGACTTCGTCCGAGCCCCAGCTGCCGGCGAGGGCCTCCATCTGGGCATGGAGGAGGGGTTGGAGCAGCAGGTCGCCCAGTTCCTCGCGCAGCTTCTCCAGATCGCCCGAGTCGATCGCCTCGACCACTTCGTAGGTTTCCTCCACGAGGTGCCTCTTGAGCGATTCGTGGGTCTGGGCTTGATCCCACGGGCAACCTCCCGGGCCGAGTAGCCGATCCACCACCCGGACCGCGCCGGCAAGGCCGACGAAGGTCTCGCTCGTTTCCGCGTAAGGGGGAGCGGGCATCAGGGTCACCGTTCGGTCTGCGAGGGTCTGCAGGAGCCCGGGGTGCTGGACGGGGTTGCCGGGCACGGCCACGACTTGGGCGGCTTCGGGCGCGAAGGGCTCCACGAGGACGAGGACCTCAAGCCAGTCGTAGATTTCCATCCGGCCGTACGCCATAGCCCGATCTGCGGAACGAAGGGCCCGGCGGTTGGGGGCGGGACAGCCATCGGGCGCGCCCGGACCAAGGCCGACGACGGTGACCGGAGAGGACATGGCACGGAGTTTAGTCGAAGCCGGCCGCCTGTAGACCGATCCTGGGGCGCCCGCATGACGAGCATTCCGGTCCGTCGCAGGACGCTACGGAAAGAGACCGGTGTCTTCTTCGAATCCGCACATCACGTTGAGGGCGTGGAGGCGTTGGCCGGCGCCGCACTTGCCGTCTCGGTCGGCCATCACTTGGATCGTCAGCAGACTGGTCGGCTCGCCAGGGGTGACCCGGAGCCGATAGAGGGCAAAGGGCCGGTCCGCGACGCGGGACGCCTCCCATGGGCCGTCTTCCGCGCGTCGAACGAAGAACGAGCGGCCGAAGCATTCGTCGTAAAGGTCGTCCAGCAGGTCGATCGGATCGGGCGTCTGGACGGGGGCGAGGACGGTCGCGGCGAGGACGGATCCGAGGTCCACGTCCTCGTGCGACCGTAGCACCTCGCCGTCGTAACCGAGCAAGCGCAGATGATCGTGGAGGTCGGCGTGGGCGTCGGCGAAGTTCAGTTGGACCGCCGGTTCGTCCGCGAGGATTCCCGCTCGGGCCAGAGGCCCCAGGCCGATGAGGGCGAGAGTCGCCGCCGGACCCGGGACGGAAGCCTCGTCGGCGCAGACGAGGGGGTTGTTGTCCATGAGTTCGACCAGGCCCCGGACATAGGGCGAAGCGGAACCGGCGTACAACCGACGCTTCCAACCGCCGATGGCGAGCTCGAGCGCCTCGCCTTCAGTCGGATCGGACGGGTCGAGGTACGGATGTCCTTCCACGAGCCGGGCCAAGGCCGGGTCGGACGCCGGGACTCGAACGACGACGCGCGCGCTCATGGCTTCCGGGCGACCACGGTCGTCGAGGTCGCTCTCACCTCCGGGCCGGACCCGGGGCCGAGGTTGAGGTTGCTGACCACTTCGTACTTGAGGAGGGTTCCGTCCGCGCAGTCCAGGCGGACGGTGCCCTTGCCGTTGAGTTGGATCCCGCCCCGGCCCCGGAGGACGACGCCGAGCAGGGCCACCCGGCGGGGACCCTCGGTTCGAACGCCGAGGAACTCGTAGGTCGTTTCGACGGTCGTGGCGGGTCCGCTCGCCACCGGGAGGTTCGTCGATTCCGACCAACGGTCACCGACCTTGACCGGGCTTTCCGGTAGGCTCGCGCCGAAGGTTTGGATCTCGGCGGCGGCCCCGCTCACCGTCTCGCCACGGTCGTTGACGGTGAGGGTGGCGACCTGCTTGGCGGTGACGGTCCGGCCGGCAAGCGACATGGGACCGACGACGATCCGGAGGGTGGTCAGCCTCCCCTTGACGTCCAGCGCCGACATCCGGAACGGGCCGGTGAGGGTCTGTTTCGGCATCGCCTTGGTGACGACGGTCGTCGTCTGGGTGAACTCCAGGGTACGGCCCTTCGCCAGCTTCAGCCTGAACAGGAAGGCCTTGCCCCGAGGGGCGATCTGAGCCTGCCCGACGCCGCCGATCAGGAGGACAAGGAACCCCACCAGGACGAGTCGCGGTCGCATCGCGCCGTCAGCCCGACGGGACCGCCTTCTTCTGGACGATCTTCTTCAGTTCGACCTCGAAGGTGACGACCATGTTGGCGGGGATACCGTACGACGGGTCGCCGCCCGGACCGTAACCGACGGCGGGCGGGATTCGAATCTTGCGCTTGCCCCCAACCTTCATGCCGACGATGCCGAAGTCGAGCCCGGGCAACTTGATGTTGCCGGCGGGGCCCAGGGTCACCTCGCGGTCCTTCTGTTCCTCGAACGTCTGTTCCGTCGGTGAGTAGGCCTTGTAGGTGATCGAGACCTTGTCTCCCTTTTCCGCCACCGCTCCGGTCCCCACCTGCAGGTCGGTCTTGTCCACGATGTCGAGCTCGCCGGACTTCACGATGTCGAGCAGTTCAAGGTCGAAGAACAGGTCCGAGTTGGCGGGAATCTTCTCGCTCGGGACGCTGCCGTACCCAAGTTCGGCGGGGACGGAGAGTCGTCTCCGGCCGCCTTTCTTCATGCCGAGAAGGCCTTGGTCCCAGCCCTTGATAACGCCGCCCGTACCGACGATGACGACGAACGGATACTTGGCGGTCATGTTGCTGTCGAACTCCTTGCCGTTGGCCAGGGTGCCGGCGTAGAGCACGTAGGCGGCGTCGCCGTTCGCCAGGGCGGGACCGGTGCCGACTTTCTTGTCCTCGATCTTGAGTTCGGTCAGTTTTCCGGCGGGCTTGCCATCGGGCGACTTCGGGTCGTTGGCGTCGCCGGCCTTGGGGTTGCCGGACGCGCCGCCGGTCTGGCAACCGACGAGGGAGAGCGAACCGAGGGCGAGCGCCCCCAGGACGGCGAACACGAAGCGAGGCTTCATCGTGGAAGAATGTACCTCCGAGCGGGCGGACGGGCCTTGGCCGGTCCGTCGGAAGCAACGCTTCGGTAGACTCCGGTGTTCCCACATGGCGAAGAAAGACGCGGAAGCCAAGCACGGCCCGCCGACGATCCACAATCGCCGGGCGCGGTTCGACTACGAGATTCTCGACTCGATCGAGGCGGGCCTTGTTTTGGTCGGCTCGGAGGTCAAGAGCGTCTGGAACGGGAGGGCGAACATCGGCGACGCCTACTGCAAGTTCGTGAACGGCGAGGCGTGGGTCCTCAACTTGGACATCGAGCCCTACGAGAAGGCCGTCCACTTCCTCCCCGAACGCCGTCGCGACCGAAAGCTGCTGATGCACCGAAGCGAGATCGAGAAGTTGGCCCGGCGCGTCCAAGAGAAGGGTCTGACCCTGGTTCCGCTCAAGCTTTACTTCAACCACGGCAAGGTCAAGCTGGAGATCGGACTCGCGCGGGGCCGCAAGAGCTACGACAAGCGCGACGCGATCGCCAAGAAGGACGAGCGTCGGGACACCGAGCGGATGCACGGCGCGAAGCGAAGGCTCTAGGCGGGGGCGGCGACCCCGGTTGGATTCTCGTCATTCCCGTCACTCTTGTTCCCCGCGCCGCAGGTCATCACTCCCGTCACTCCCGTCACTCTTCCCCCGGGCCACCGACGGTCATTCCCGTCAGTCCTGGCCCCGCGCCGCCAGGCGTCGTTCCCATCGCGATTCGTCCCATGGTGCGCCAGCCGTAGGGCGCCGATCCCCGGGTTACGGCGTGGCGGCCTGACTCGCCTCTATGCACTTGAGGGCGTTCTTCGTCAACCGACGGCGGAGGGAAGGGAGACCACCCCGGCCTGCGGCCACCCCTCCGGGGGAGGGGAATGGGCTCGTCAGCGTCGAGAACTGCGTCGATGGCCACCGGCCACCCCTCCGGGGGAGGGGAATGGGTTCGCCAGCGTCGAGAACTGGGTCGAGGTCACCGGCCACCCCTCCGAGAGAGGGGAATGGGTTCGCCAGCGTCGAGAACTGGGTCGAGGTCACCGGCTACCCCTCCGAGAGAGGGGAATGGGTTCGCCAGCGTCGAGAACTGGGTCGAGGTCACCGGCCACCCCTACGGGGGAGGGGAATGGGATCGCCAGCGTCGAGAACTGGGTCGATGGTCACCGGCCACCCCTCCGAGAGAGGTGAATGGGTTCGCCAGCGTCGAGAACTGCGTCGAGGTCAACGGCCACCCCTCCGGGGGAGGGGAATGGACTGGAGAGAATGGCCCAAACGCGGCGCGGTCTGGCGCGTCCTACTCTTCGGCGGAAGGACTTGCGGCGCGCCCGCGAAACCACGCCGGAAGGAGACCCAAATCTCATGATATGGCTACCGATTCTTGGCGGTCTGCTGGCGACGTTGCAGGCCGACCGGGGCACCGAACTCACCGTCTACAACCAGAATTTCGCGCTGGTCAAGGAGATTCGCAACCTTGACCTGAAGTTGGGCCGCCAGTCGGTCGCGATCGAGGACGTCGCGTCCCAGATCGAGCCGAACAGCGTCGGCTTCCGCAGCGTGTCGTCGCCCGGCTCGATGTCCGTGCTGGAGCAGAACTACCAGTACGACCTCATCGGCGTCCAGGCGATCCTGAACAAGGCGGTCGGAAAGCGGATCGTGTTCAACCGCGTGTTGCCGGACGGCAAGAAGGAGCGCATCGCCGGCACGCTGCTCAGTTCGCCGACGGCCGTCGTCAATGCGGGGCCCGACCTGGGGAGCCCGTTCGGCAACGGTTACTACGGCGGGGGGTTCGGCGGGGGGGCGCTGAACACCTACAACGGGATGGTCGTGAAGGCGGACGACGGGCGAATTCTGCTCAATCCGACGGGCGAGATCGAGGTCGCGGAGATACCGGAGGGGCTGATCAGCCGCCCCACCCTTATGTGGGAACTGGATTCGCGCAAAGCGGGGAAGAACTCGGTCGAACTCAGCTACCTGACGAACGGTATCACGTGGAACGCCGACTACGTGATGACGATCTCGGACGATGGCTCCGGGGGGTTCGTCGGCTGGGTGACCCTGAGCAACCAGTGCGGCAAGTCGTTCAAGGACGTCAACTTGAAGCTTCTCGCGGGCGACGTCAACCGGGTTCGTCCCCAGCCTCGCGGGATGGCGGGCGGTTTCGGCGGGGGCGGCGCGGAACTGGCCATGTCGAGGGCGAAGAACTTCGAAGAGGAGTCCCTCTTCGAGTACCACCTCTACACGCTGCAGCGTCCGGCCACGGTGCGGGACCGCGAGACCAAGCAGATCAGCCTTTTGGAGAGCGACACCCTCAAGTACCAGAAGCGCCTCATCCTCGACCCCCTTCGGATGGTCGGAATGTACTATCCGGGGGAGGGCGAGATCGGGGTCGGCGAACTGAAGCCTCAGGTGCGGGTCGAGTTCGTGAACGACAAGGCGAGCGGCCTGGGCGTTCCGTTGCCCCAGGGCCGGGTCAAGGTCTACCAGCGCGACAAGTCCGGTTCGGTTCAGATGATCGGCGAGGACCAGATCAACCACACCCCGAAGGACGAGAAGGTGTCGCTGGTCGTCGGGCGTTCGTTCGACATCGTCGGCGAGCGACTGCGGACCAACTTCGAGCGGCTCGGGCCGCGCCGAACCCGCGAGTCCTTCAGGATCGCGATTCGCAACCGCAAGGACGTGGCGGATACGGTGTACTACCTTGAGCGACGTTGGGGCGACTGGACGGTGACGGCGAAGAGCATGGACTTCCGGAAGGCCGACTCCAACACGATGGAGTTCACCGTCAACCTCGCGCCGGGCGAGGAAAAGGTGATCACCTACACCGTCGAAACCGTCTGGTAGCGGCGGGCGGGTTGACGGCGGACGAGGCGGTTCGCGCCCGCCCGCCGTCATCCTCTTGCTCGGCCGACGGCACCCCGCTAGGGGCAGGGCCGCAGGAATCCGCCGACACGGCGCGAATGGGTTAGGCGTCATGACGCGTTGGCTCCTCCCGTTGCTCGCGGCGCTCCTTTGCCTTGGTTGCTCCGACAACTCCCTCAAGGGCAAGTTCCGACTGCTGGTGGCCTCGCCCGCGTTGGGGACGGTCGACCTGTACGTGGACGGAAAGGCGGAACTGACCGGCATAACCGTCGCGGCGAGCGCCTACCGTACGCTCTCCTCTAAGAGCCACGTGTTCTCCTTGCGAGAGGCGGGGACGTCCCGAACCCTTTGGGAGGGAGCGTTCGACGTCGAGCGCCGGGCGGAGTACACGATGCTCGTTACGGGTGCCGCCCTTGCGCCCGTGGTCGGTTGGGTCAAGGACGACAACGAGCCGGCCTCGACCGACCAGGCAAAAGTACGAGTCTGGCACGGCTCCGCGATGGCCGGGACGGTGGACGTCTTCTTGACGGGGCGGACCACGAAGCTCGAGGACGCGTCGCCTTCGGTTCTGTCGATCGCGAACGGGCAGCGCACACAATACCTTCTGGTGGACACCGCCTCGGCGCGCGTCCGGGCGACCCCGGAGCACGAGGTCGAGCCGGTGCTGGCGGACGCCGACCTGACGCTCGGTTCGAAGCAGACGCACACGATCGTTATCGTGGACGATCCGGCGTCGTCGTCGAAAGTCGGGTTCTTGACGGTTCGCGACGGCTAGTCCGCCGGGTCAGGCGGCTTTCGCCGGCTTCCGGGCGGCGTCGAGACCACGGACGCACACGCGGTTCCGACCCGCGTGTTTGGCCGCGTACAGCGCCTTGTCCGCGACGCCGATCCTTTCGGACGCGTTGGCTTGGAGGTGCGCTTCGGGAAGCGCCACGCCGAGACTGATCGTCACGCGGACCACGTCGCCCCCGACCTCGACGGGCGTGCCTTCGACGGCGAGCCGGATTCGCTCGGCCACCCTTCGGGTGGTTCGGTCGCTCGCACCGGGAAGCACGACCAGAAACTCCTCGCCCCCGTAGCGCCCGAGGGAATCGGTCGAGCGCAGGCATCCTTGGATGGCGTCGGCGACGCGGCGCAACACCTCGTCCCCCGCCAGATGCCCGAGGCGGTCGTTCACGGACTTGAAGTGATCGACGTCCGCCATGATCACGCCGGGCGGCGTTCCGCCGTCGGGGTCGTGCAACTCCATTTCGAGCACGTCCAAGACGGCGCCGTGGTTCAGGACACCGGTGAGGGGGTCTCGGGCCGCCTGGTCGGCGATCTTGCGGTGCGCGACCTGGAGTTCCTCGTTGAGTTTCCAGATGCGCTGGTAGAGGCGGCTTCGCTCGATGAGCGCGGACAACTGGCCCGCGATCTTGAGGAACACGTCCTGGTGGAGGTCGCGGTAGGTGTTCTTCTGGCAACTCGAGAAGAAGAGAAATCCGATGGGATGGTCGTCGGTAATCAGGGGGCAGGTGAGGCTCGAGCGGACCCCTTCGGCGAGGACGACCTTGGTGGATTCGGAGTTCGGGTGCTCCCGGAGGTACGCCTCGAGGTCGTTGATGATGCGCGGGCGCCCGGTCTTCAGGATGTGCTCCAGGCTGCTTCCCGCCATGGCTCCGGTGTACCCTCCGGTCAGCATGGGCGCGGCGTACTCGGTGCGGGCCCAGTAGGCGGTCAGGCTCGCGCCGTCCTCGGAGAGGAGCGCGCACCCGATGCGGTCGTAGGGGATGAGGGGCTTGAACGACTCGTAGGTCCGCTGGAGGACGTCGTCGAGAAACATGCCGTGGGCGACCTGCTCGGCGACCTCCATAAGGCGGTCCATCTCGGCGAAGCGGGCGTTCAGCCATCCAGCCAGGCGTCGAACCTCGACGGTCAGATCCCCCAGTTCGTCGGTCCCCGTCGAGTCGGCGATGGCCCGCTCGAAGTCGCCCTTGCGCATGGATCGGACGGCTTGGGTGAGGCGATGGATGCGAAGGTCCGATTCGGCGGACGCGTTCGGTCGGCACCGGTCTTGGCCGGCAAAGGGATCGCCGGCGGGTACCGGCAGATCCGTTTCCACGTTATGGTTCCGATGCGGCATGGCAAACCCCTGGGAGTCCGTTACGTCTCCCTCCAAAGTATCGGTGCGTCGCGCGCCAAACCTGCAGGCGCAGGATGCGTTACACTTGGGGACAACCGCGCCATTTGGCTTTCCGGTCACGATGCCGTACCACATCAAAGAGCTGTCCGCCGTCGAGAGCGTCGCCATGTTTCGGGCGCTCGCCTCGGAGTCGCGGGCGCGGATCATCGAGTTGCTCGGCGTTCGCCACATGAACATCAACGAGCTGAGCCAAGCGCTCAAGCTCAGCCAGCCGAGCGTGACCAAGCACGTTCAGATCCTCGAGGAGGTCGGCTTGGTCGAGAGCGACTATCTTGCGGGGCCGCAAGGGATGCAGAAGCGCTGTCGGCGGGCCCAGGACCGTCTGATCGTCGACCTCTCGGCGCCCACGCCAAAGTCGGATCTGGTGGCGGAGATCGAAGTGCCGATCGGCATGTACACGGAGGTGCAGGCGTTTCCGACCTGCGGGCTCGCCAGCCGGGAGCGTTTCATCGGCCATCTCGACAACCCGGTCGCATTCTTTCTTCCCGAGCGCGCGCAGGCCGAGATTCTTTGGTCGGCGGGCGGCTACGTCGAGTACGTTTTCACAAACTCCCTACCGCTGCAGGCCACGATCACGAGCATCGATCTGGCGATGGAGGTCGGTTCGGAGGCGCCGGGCTACGACAACGACTTTCCATCGGACGTCACCGTCTGGCTCAACGGCGTCGAAGTGGGAACGTGGTGTTCTCCCGGGGATCCGGGCGGGCAGCGGGGCCGGCTCAACCCCAGTTGGTGGCACGACAACCTGAACCAGAGCGGGTTCCTGAAGGTGTGGCACGTGAACTCCACCGGGACGTCGATTGACGGGGTGCGGGTCTCGCAGGTGAGGATCGAGGACTTGGCGGTCGGTCCCTGGCAGACGACGCGGGTGCGGATCGGGGTCAAGGCGGACGCGACCCACCAGGGCGGCTTCACGCTGTTTGGGAGGGGCTTTGGCAACTACGAACAGGACCTTCTGTTGCGGCTGTTCTACCGAATGCCGCACGAGCATCCGGTTCCTCCACCGTAGGGCAAGCGGTTCACGAGCCCCCGGTTTTGCCGTGCGGACGGGCCGGTTCCAGGTTCCACGGGCGGGAAAATGAACATTTTCATCGGTATATGCCCATTTAGCTATAACATGTCGTATGATGTTATGTAGAGGCATGGGTTCGACGACGACACCTCCGCTGGGCCAAGACCGCCGACCGACGATCGGCGTCGGACGAAGCGCTTGGTCCGCCCTCGCCGAGCGGGCCGCGTCCGCCCGGACGAGGGAGGAAGGCCGTGCGGTCCCTTGCTCGCTCACCCTTGCTTTTCGAGTCCCGACTCTCGCCTGCGCATCGCCACGCCCGGCGTGTTCGAGCCCCTCATTGAAGAGGACCCCATGAAGAGACGCAACGCGTTCACCCTAATCGAGCTACTCGTCGTCATCGCGATCATCGCGATCCTTGCCGCGATTTTGTTCCCGGTGTTCGCCCAGGCGAAGACCGCCGCCAAGAAGACCAACTCGCTGTCGAACGTGAAGCAACTGGGCATCGCCACCGCGATGTACATGTCCGACTACGACGACGTGTTCCCGTCGGCGGACACTTTCCCGGACGGGTTCATCTTCTGGTTCCCGGGCGACAACCTCCCGCTCGGTTGGAACGACCCGCTGGCCCCGACCAACTGGGCGAAGGGCACGCTCCCCTACACGAAGAGCTTCGGCATCTACATCAACCCGGCGGCGGCGCGCATCAGCAATCCGATCTACGGCGCGGTGGACGTGCCGAACGGCGGGAACGCCAGCTACGACTTCAACGGCGCGGTGGTTCGCAAGAACCAGTCCGCGATTTCGGCGATCGCCGACGTGATCGTGTACCAGGCGACGGACGGCACGAGCCGCGACGCGTACTACCAGCCGACCCCGTTCGCGGGACAGCAGGCCGACGGTTCGCTGGTGTTCGGCGGGTCGTTCGCGTCTCCCGGCACCCCCGTCTGCAACGGCATCGACCTTAACTGGATGGGCGGTTCGTTCGGCGATGGCGACAACTACGGGATGGCGGACAGCCACGCCAAGTTCTTCAAACGCGGCGGCGTGAAGTTCCGCCAGTTCGGCATCAACAGCGACGTCAATCTCTTTGACGGTACGAACTGGACGTTGGTCCCGAACACGACGAGTCTGACGCCGCGCACCCCGACCTCCCGGAACAACTGGGAGAGCTGGGGCCAGTGCGACCTGAGCCGCCTCTGAGACGGGATGGGTCGGGTCCCTCCCAGAAAGGGGTTGGGACCCGGCCACGTCCACCACGTACGACACAATTCTGAAGACCATGCGAACCCTCCGATGGACCCGTGTGTTGGCGGCGCTCGTCGCCGCGAGTCTGGCCCTCGTGCCGATGCTCGGTTGCGGCGATAAGGAAGCCGAGGACCGCGCGAAGAAGATGGAGAACTCCATCGACGCGCAGCGGGCCGGCATGTCGCAGCAGCAGGGCGGCGGCAAAGAGGCCGGCCCCGGCCCGGGCAACTAGCCCTCCGATCTCCGGTCGCGACCCGCCCGAGGGTCCTCGTGCGCCTGGATCGGGCGCGAACGCTCGATAACGGGTTCGGAGGCCGACCAAGAACATGCTAACGCTCATGTGCGCCATCGCCACCGTTTCCGGCATCGCTCAGGACCTCGCGCCACGCGCCGATTGGGAAGCGTTCCCCGGCGACGGCGCCAAGGCGGTGGGCGTCGAGGGGGTTCACGATCCGACGATCCTCGAGGTCGGTGGACGGTACTTCTGCTTTCACACGAGCGGGAACGGCTTTGGGAGCCTGCGGACGTCCAAGGACCTCAAGACCTGGACCGACCTTGGGCACGTTCTGGCGGAGACGCCCGACTGGCTGAAGGAGCGCATTCCGAACCACCGATCGCTCTGGGCTCCCGACGTGATCCATTTCGGGAAGCGTCTACGCATGTACTATTGCGCCAGTGAGCGCTTCGGCGGGAACGGTTCGGTGATCGGGTTCTGCGAGAACGACCGCTTCGACCCCGATGGGCCTCACGAGGGCTGGGTGGACCACGGGCTCGTGATCGAGAGCGTGCAGGGGAAGGATGTCTTCAACGCGATCGATCCGGAGGTGCTCGTGGACCAGGAGGGGCGTCATTGGCTGTTCTTCGGCTCCTACTTCGCGGGCCTCCACGTGACCGAACTGGACCCGGCGACGGGGAAGCTGAAACACCCCGACCGGTCGGACCTGACGTGCGTGGCGCGCAACACCGCCGATCGCGGGAACGCCCTCGAAGCGCCCGCGGTCTGCTACCGCGACGGCTACTACTATCTGTTCGTCTCCTACGGGCTGGCCGCGCAGGGGGTCCGCAGCACCTACCGGATTATGGTGGGACGCTCGAAGAAGCCGAACGGGCCGTTCCTGGACCGTGAGGGGCGTTCGATGGTGGACGGGGGCAACACGAACGTGTTGCGCGGTTCGCCGCCGATGTTCGCGCCCGGCCACAGCGACGTGTTGCGCCTTTCCGACGGACGATGGGTGATGCCCTACCACTTCTACGACGGCCGCGAGCACTGGCACGGCGACGTGTGGGGCCGGCCCGCGCTCCAGATACGCGAATTGTGGTGGGACGCGGAAGGATGGCCCCTGCCCGCGTTGCCACTTGAAGCGACGCGACCCAAGGAGACGGGCATGGAAGGGGTCTGGACGCACCAAGCCGACTTCGGCAGGGTGCTCACCGCCACGTTCAAGAAGGACGGGACGTTCACCGACGGAAGCGTCACCGGCCACTGGGACCTCAAGGGCGAGGCCCTCACCTTGAAGTGGCCGCGAACGGACGAGCCGAACGCGTTCTGGGAGGACCGCCTGATCGTGCGCGACGGCTACTACGTCGGGCGCAACCGGGCGGGGATGGTCATACGCGGGATCAAGCGTACCGAGGGACGCTGACGTGAGCCCGAAGGCGTCGCTCGCCTTGTTGTTCGGGGTGTGCGCGGCGCTCGGGATCATGCGGGCAGACTTGCCTTCGTTCGCGGGGGATCGTGGGCGGATCGAACTCAACTTCTGGAACGGCTTCACCGGTCCGGACGGCCGGACGATGCTGCGGATGATCCGACGGTTCAACGAGCAGAACCCGGACGTGCGCGTCTCGATGCAGCGCATGGACTGGGCGACCTACTACAACAAGCTGATGGTCGCGGCGATGGACGGACGAGGCCCCGAGGTCTTCGTCATCCACGCCAGCACCCTGCCCCGGATGCACCGAGCGGGATTCGTATCGGACGTGCGGGGCCTGTTCGAAGGGCCGGAGGGCGTCCCGCAGGACGACTTCGACCCCTACGTACTGAACCAGGTCCGGTACGGGGAGAAGTTCGTCGGGTTGCCGCTGGACATCCACCCGCAAGGCCTCTACGGTAACGCGGACATGCTGAAGGAAGCGGGGTTCGTGGACAAGGATGGCCACCCCCGATTGCCAGAGACACGTGAGGAGTTCCTTTCGGCGGCGCGGAAGATGCGGAAGGACCTGGACGGCGACGGACGCCCGGACGTTTGGGGGTTCGCCCTGACCTTGTGGCGGAACAACTTCCAGTCGCTGATGCCCCAGTTCGGGGGGCGGTACCTCGACGAAAAGGGGAACGCCGACCTTGACAACCCGGGCAACGTGGCGGCGCTCGAGTTTCTGAGCATTCTGCAGAAGGAGAAACTGGTGCCTCCGCCCGAGAACGGTCTGGGTTGGGTGGGCTACCGGCAGAAGAAGGTCGCGATGGTGTTCGACGGGGTCTACATGCTCGGCGACCTCCAGCGGCTGAACGACATGCCCTACCTCGGGGGTCCGATCCCGTTAATCGGCAAGCGACCGGGAACGATGGCGGACTCGCACGTGCTCTGCGTCCGCGAAGGGCTGGACTCTCGCCGACGCCAGGCGTCGGCCCGTTTCATCAAGTTCCTCTCGGCGAACAGCGTCGAGTGGGCGGGCGCGGGGCAGGTCCCGGCACGGCGGAGCGTGCGCCAGGACCCCGAGTTCCTGAAGATGCCGGTCCAGTCCGCCTTCGCGCGGCAGGTGCCGTTCATGCTGTACCCGCCCCGGACGACGATCCTGTTCGAACTGACGCTCGAGATCGACCTCGCGGTGGAGAAGGTGATGAGGGGCCGCACGAACCCGGCGGAGGCGCTCCGGATCGCCGATGAGAACGCCCAGCGGTTCTTGGATCGCGACCGTCGCGAACGGGGGACGATGCCGTGACGTACTCCCGGAAGCGCGCGTGCATCGGATGGGCATTTATGGCGCCCTACGCCTTGTCGTTTCTGACCTTCGTGATCGTTCCCGTGGGGGTCGCCTTGGTGCTGGCGTTCATGCAGTTCGACCTCACCGCGCGGGACCAAATTCAGTACGTCGGGGTGCGCAACTTCGACGACGCGCTCAAGGACGCTTACTTCTGGCAGGCGTTCCGGGCCACCTTCGCCTTCGTGGTGCTGATGGTGCCGAGCATCGTGGTCACCGCGCTCGCAATGGCCTTCGGGCTGAACGCGATGACGACGGGCCGCAACACGGTACGGGCGCTTCTGTTTCTGCCGGGGATGTTCAACGTCGCGGTCGCCGGAATCCTGTGGCAGTGGTTCTACAACGGCCAGTTCGGGTTGTTCAACTTCGCCCTCAAGCACTTGGGGCTCCCCCCGCAACCGTGGCTGTCCGACCGCGACTTCGCGATGCCGAGCATCGTCGTGATGAGTCTGTGGTGGGGGTTGGGGGGCACGTCGGTCATCCTTCTCGCCGCCCTTCAGCAGATTCCGCGCGCAATCCTCGAGGCGGCGGTCCTCGATGGGGCGGGGCATCGGGCGCTCCTCCACCGGATCACGCTGCCTCTTCTCCGGCCCGTTCTGCTGTTCATCGTCGTGACGAACACGATCGGGGCGTTCCAGGTGTTCGGGCAGCCGTTCCTCCTCACGCGCGGCGGACCCGAACTCGCGACGCGCGGGGTGGTCCAGTACATCTACGAGACGGCCTTCAACAACTACCGGATGGGTTACGGGGCGGCGATGAGTTGGCTGCTCTTCGCGGTGATCGCGGTGTTCGCCCTGGTCCAGTACCGCTTTTTGCGGAGGAGCGCCCATTGACGAAGCTGGGCCGAAACCTGGTCACGGGCTTGATGTTCTTGGTGGCGTTCTTGTTCGTCTCGCCCGTCGGGCTGATGCTCGTGACGTCTTTTAAGCCGGAGTCGGAGGTCCTGAACCCGGAGTCGGTGATTCCGCGCGTGTGGACCTTGTTCAACTACCGTCACGTCCTGGGCTGGGCGGAGGAAGCGCCGTTCGGACGATGGCTGCTGAACAGCTTCTTCGTTTCCTCGAGCGTGACCTTGCTCGTGGTGGCGTTGGCCTCGATGGCGGCGTTCGGGATCACGCGGGTGAAGGCCCCCGGGGGCGGCGCGTTCCTTGGGGTCGTGGTGGCCTCGATGATGGTCCCCGGCCAGCTGTTCTTGGTGCCCCTGTACTTGATGCTGAGCCGGTTGCACTGGCTGGACACGCCGGCCGCCCTCATCGTTCCCGCGACGGCGGGGGGTTTCGGGGTGTTCATGCTGACCCAGTTCATGCGCTCGGTGCCGGAGGCGATCGAAGAGGCGGCGCTCCTCGACGGGTGCTCCTGGTTGGGCGTGTTCCTGCACGTGAGCCTGCCCCTCTGCGCGCCCGCGATCGCCACCCTCGGCATCTTCACCTTCATCGGGTCTTGGAACGACTTTCTCGGGCCCCTCGTGTTCATGGACTCGGTTCGCAACTACACGTTGCCCGTGGGCATCGCCCTCTACCAGACCTCCTACTACACGGAGTACGGCCTCACGCTGGCGACCAGCGTGCTCGCCACGACTCCTCTGATTCTCGTCTTCATGGCCTATCAGCGCCAGATCGTCGAAAGCATGGCCTCGACCGGCCTCAAGGATTGACCCTTCCATGGAAACCACCCTTCATCTGCACACCGCCTTCACCGTCGCCCCCGTGGATCCGCGGGTTTTCGGCGGGTTTCTCGAGCATCTCGGTCGAGCCGTGTACGAGGGCGTCTACGACCCGAAGAGCGCGCACGCGGACGAAAGCGGGTGCCGCTCGGACGTGCTCGAGGCGTTGCGGCGGTTGCGCTTCACCGCGATGCGCTACCCGGGAGGCAACTTCGTCAGCGGTTACCACTGGCTCGACGCGGTCGGCCCGCGCGAGAAGCGGCCGACGGTGCGCGACCTCGCCTGGCAGAGCATCGAAACGAACGAGTTCGGTCCCAACGAGTTCCTCGAGTTGTCCCGGCGGATGGGGTGGACGCCGATGCTTGCGGTGAACCTGGGCACGGGGACGCCGGAGGAGGCGCGGAACTGGCTGGAGTACTGCAACGTGCGGTCGGGCTCGCGTTGGGCGGACCTGCGCGTCGAGCACGGCTACCCGAACCCGCACGACGTGAAGCTTTGGTGCCTCGGCAACGAGATGGACGGGGAGTGGCAGATCGGACACGTCCCGGCGGAGAACTACGCGATCCAAGCGCAGCAGACCGCCCGCATGATGAAAATGTGCGACCCGAGCATCGAGGTGGTCGCCTGTGGCTCCTGCAGCACGAGTCTGCCCACCTACCTCCATTGGGACCGCACGGTGCTGATGCACATGAACGGCCAGGCGGACTACCTGAGTCTTCACAGCTACGTCGGGAACCCGAACGACGACACGGAGGACTACCTGGCAGTGATGAACACGGTCGACGCGCAGATCGAGGCGACGGACGCGGTCTGCCGCGCCGCCCAGGCCACCCTTCGTCGCAAGAAGCGAACCTTCCTGAGTTTCGACGAGTGGAACGTGTGGTATCGGGCGCGGGACGGGGAGCACGTGGACGGCCACGGTAAGTTCGCCCCGCCTCTGCTCGAGGAGCAGTACAATCTGGAGGACGCTCTGGTGGTCGCCGGGTACCTCAACAGCTTCATCCGCCACGCGGATTCGGTCAAGATCGCGAACATCGCCCAGATCGTGAACGTGATCGCGCCGATCCTCACGCGGGGCGACGAAATGGTGCTTCAGCCGATCTTCTACCCGTTCGAGATGTTCAGCAAGCGTCGGACGGGCACCTCACTACAGGTGCGGGTCGACGGCCCGAGCTTCGTCGGCAAGACGCACGGGACGGCGACGTACCTCGACGCGAGCGCGATCCTCGACGGGTCCACCCTCCACGCGTTCCTTGTGAACCGAAGCCTAACCGAGACCTTGGACGTGAAGGTGAGGCTGGCGGACGCGCCGATCGCCAACCTTGTCGGCGCGGAGTACGTGGCGGGCGACGATCCGAAGGCGACCAACACGCTCGACGACCGCCATCGCGTCCGAGCTTGCACCCACGACGACGCTCGCGTTCGCGACGGGGTCGCGACCGTCTCGTTGCCGCCCCTGTGCGTTTACGCCGGGACGTTCCGTTTGGCGTCCTGAGGGCTAAGCGCGGACCGGGGTCCACTCGACGCTATCGGGATTGGTGAGGACGAACAGGGCCGGGTTGCCTTCGGCGTCGCGCTGGAACACGATGCCGAGCCGGGGTTGCGTTCTCGCGTCCACCCTCAGCGTCTTGTCGGCGACGGCGGAATCGTGGGCGTAGGCGACGAATTCGAGGTCCTCGTAGCCTCTCTTGCCCTCGAGGGTGAGGTCGAACGTCTGTTCTCGGCCTTGGCCGGGCTTCAGGACCATGCGCTTCGGCGGCCGAACGCGGCCACGATAGACCTCGACGTCCCACCCCTGGTCACGGTTGAGGAACACGACTTCCAGGCGTTTCGCGACGGGAGTCTTGTCCGGTGGTTCGCCCGGGCAACCGACGAGAAGGAGAGCGGCGAGCAGGGTCAGTCCGGCGCGCCCGCCTCCTTGCGCACCTTGTCGAACTCGGCGCTCAACTCTAGCATTCGATTCGTGCATTCGTCGGACTCCTTTGCCGCCTTGGCGCGCACCGTCGGGTCGTCGGATCGGACAAGGGTCTCCAACTCCTTCATCCGCTTGTTGATGACGCCCATCTCCGCCATGATTTTGTTCTCGCGCTGCATCAACTCCCGGGTCGGCACCCAGGGCTTCGGCTTGGACGACTTGTAGAGAGCCGTCGGCAAGGGCGAGTCGGGGGTGGACAACGGCGGGAGCGGGCGGTTGAAGGTCGCCAGCACCGCGACGGGAACGAGGAGCACGACGAGGGCGAACGCCGCGCCAAAACCGCGACCCAACGGAGGAAAGTCGCCGGTAAGCGCGGGGTCCCCGGGATCCACGCCGAGTACGTCGTAGGCCGTTTGTTCGATGGGCACGCCCATCCCCGACAACCGGCCGACGAGCGGCGCGGCACCGAGGGTCGTGCGGGTGGGGAACACCCATAGGCGACCGTCCTTGAGCCGCAGCGACAGGCCGAACTCCGCGCGCGAGGCGAGCAGAGCCGAGCCGAGGGACCGCCAACTTCCGGTGAGGACGGACGCCCAGATCAAGAACTTGCTTAGTTTGGGGTTGTCGACGCGCCGGGCGCCGACCGCTCCGATCTCGTCGTAGGGGACCAGGAGGTCGTCCCGAAGGGTCCGAAGCCGCAATCCCTCGGCAAGGGGCTCGAGGCTGGTGGCCGTATAGCGCGCGGAGAAGAACCACATCGAGGCGAGGATCGCGGTGAGGAGCCACAGGGCCGCCGTGACCCAAATCCAGCCCTCGGCGAATGGACCGTCGCCGTAACCGTTCGCGTTGGTGATCAGGAGCGGGAGGACGAAGAACATTCCGCCCGCGACCGCCGCCATCCCGTCCGGGACGGTGCCCGCCGTGACGCGGGAGTAGCGGAACGACTCGCGCGCCACCTTGGGCCAAGGAAGCAAGGCGTACAAGGCGATGCCCGCCGCGAGCGCGATGAGTCCGAAGAGGCGATAGGGGTAGGCCATGGCCGCCGGGGCGTAGTTCACGACGTCCTGGCGCCCCCGCTTGGTGACGGCGACGTGCTGAACCGCCGCGCCATCGCGAATCTCCAGGTACCGGAAGGCAACGTCGCCGGTGAAGGTCTTGGCCAGGCGGTCGAACGGGGGTTCTTCTGGCGTGAAGAAGAGGGTGTCGCCGCCGACGTACCGTCCGACCCGCGCTCGCCAGGCCTCCGAGGGCGGATTCCCGTCGGCGGTTGCCGCAAGGCCGGCGAAGACGCCGCGCCACATTTCGGAGGGCACCTCGTCGGTGTGTCCCTTGGTTTCGGACGCGATGAAGGCAGCGAGATCGCCGCGGGCGTTCTGGGCCAGGTCGACGCCCTTCAGGTCTTCTTCGGGCACAAGGCCGCTCATCGTCCGGATGGCGTCTTCGTGGCGACCGATCTTGCGTTCTCGAGCGGCTTCCCAGTCCACCGCCTCCGCCGAATAGAGGTACGGCGGGGCCCAGGCGATCAGCCAGAGCCCGCCGTACACGCCGACCGCGAGCAGGATCCGACGCAGGATTTCCATGGTTTCACACTCCGGCCCGGACCGCGTCCACCGCGTCTTTGGTGCCGTCGGACAGATCGAACGAGATCCGGATGCTCCCCGGATGGTTGACCTTTACGGTGATGTCGGCCCATTGGGAAGCGTCGGAAGGGTTCGTGATCCGGCCCTTGAACTCGGCCGGAGCGCTGGGCTTCAGCACGATGTCCATCGGCGCCTGGCCGCTCTCGGGGAGGACCTTCACGCCGCCTTCCACCGGTTCGAACACGAAAACCTCGCCGACCACTTTGGCGTTCTGGGTGGCCTTCCACTTTCCGACGAGGACCATGGGGTTCGAGAGCACGGTTCGCGTCCAGACCGTCCAACCGCCGTAGCCCAAGCCGGCAAGGATCACGATGGCGACGACGATGGGAACCAGGCAACCCCGGCCTTTGCGCGGGGCGGCCATCCCGACCGACCCGGCGTACTGTGGAACCTGCGGATAGCCCACGGGCGCCGCCGCCGGGGGCGGGACGTAGGGTCCGGGCGCCGGAGCGCGGGGCGCTGCCGTCGGAGGAGGAGCGTAGGCGGGTCCCGGTACCGGGGTCGTCCCGCCGATCGCCGCGCCGCAACTTCCGCAGAAGCGCGCCCCTGGCTTCAGGGGGTTGCCGCAGGAGGGACACGCGTTGGGCACGGCCGCTTGGGGCGCGGGCGCCGCCGGGGCGACCAGTTTCGTGCCGCAACCCTCACAGAACTTCGCGTCCGGCACGTTGTCGATCTGACACTTTGGACACTTCATCGCATGAATCCTCCGGTACCGCCGACGAGATTCCAGACGATCGGGGTGACCACCGCCGAGGCCACCGCGCCGCCGATGCCGCCCACGATCAGCAGCGTGATCGCCTTGCCCGTCTCGCACCGTCCGATCGTCTTGAGGGCGATCGTCATCGTGGCGAGACGCCAAAGACCCATGAGTTGGCCGACCACCGGGACGAGCCCGAGCACGCCGACCGCCTGGGCATAGGCGGTGGTGCGGAACACGACGCCGTAGTCGAGTTTGGTTCCGACGATCGAGTTGGAGGCGGCGCCGACCGCCGCCACGAACGCGGCGAGGGCGACCGCCTGGACGAGCACGAGCGAAAGGAGCCACGTCAGGTTGAGACCACCGAGCGCCGAGAGCAGGGCGGGACCCACGGCGACCGACACGAGCGCGACGACCGCCAGAAGGGCGGCTTCACCGTTGAGGGTCGGATTGGCGGCGACTTCGTGGTAGGCGTCGGGATCGAGGAAGGTGGCGCGGATGGCTCGCTGGAGCACCTTGCCGAGCGGACCCGTGGTGGGAACCGAACGGGCGGCGGCGGCGGCGAACTCGCGGCCCCGGGCGACGATCGAGCCGGGCGGGGCGTCGGTCGGCGCGTAGGCTCCGTAAGCCGATGGGGCGATCACGGGTGCGGCGAACGGGGCGGCGCTCGGTCCGCCGGCAACCCTCGGAACCCCGGGCGGCGGGGGGATGTTGGCGACCCCAGGTGATGCCGTGGGCAAGGGGCCCGCCGAGCTCGCGGCCGCGCCGCAGGAATTGCAGAAGCGGGCCCCTTCCTTGAGGGCCGCCCCACATTGACGACAGAACTGGGCCATTGCCGGTCTCCTAATCGAGAGCGAATTGCGGTCGAGGGACGCTCGCGATCTGGACGAAATCAACCGGACGAGCATCCAGTAATTCGGCGACCGAACGATCGTGTCCGACCGCGATCATGGTCGAGCGTGAGTCCGTGAGGGAACCCACGATGTGGCGAGCGCACACCTGGGCAAGCTCCCCGCCCAGGTGTGCGAAAGGTTCGTCGAGGAGCACGATCGGCCGCTCGGCGGCGAGCGCGCGGGCAATGGCGGCGCGACGCGCCTGCCCTCCCGAAAGGGTATGCGGCGGGCGATCGGCGACGTCTCCGATTCCGAGGCCCCGGAGATTCCTATCGATCGACACGCCCCGAGAGGGGGAGACGAATCGGGCGTTGTCGCGGACGGTCATGTTGGACCAAAGGCAAGCGCCCTGGGGCAACCACGCGACGTTCCGAAGGTGGGGCGGAACCTGCGAGACCTCTTGCCCGTTCAGGTAGATCGCGCCCTCGTCAGGGTTCTCCAGGCCGGCGATCAGCCTCAACAGGGTGGATTTCCCGATGCCCGACGGGCCGAGGATGACGACGCGTTCTTCGGCCTCGACTCGGAGCGTGGCGTCCTCGAAGACCGTATGGGACCCAAACCGTTTGGCGAGCCGTTCGAGTACGATCAAGTCGCCCATCGGCGCCTCCCGGTCAACCCGATTGCGTACGCCAATCCGGCGGAGAGACAAAGGCAAAGACCGATCGCAGCGGCATCGTCCGATGCGCCGTAGTGCAACGCGTTGTAGAGGCGAATCGTCGCTGTGGAACGGCCGGGCGCGATCGTCATGAGCGTCGCTCCGAGTTCACCTACCGACAGGATAGCCGCGATCAGGAATCCGCAAGTGACGAAAGGACCAAGCAGAAACGGATACACCCGGATGGCCCGAGCGGTCGGCTTGAGAAAGACGCGGGCGGCATCCACCGCTCCTCGGTCGAGTCGGTTCCAGCCGATGGCGAGGACGACGGCGGCGACGCCGCCGAAGCGGAGCACGTGCGCCAAAATGGTCGGCGACAATTCGGGTGCCGAACGTAACGAGCCGATGCCCGCTACCGCCGTGCCGACCAGGGAGGCCGGGAAGGCGAACGGGGCGAGCACCAGCATCCACGCAAGCCGACCGCGCGCTTCGGCCAGGCCAGGGCCCACCGTCAGGCCGAAGACGGTGCAGGCGATTCCAGCGATCAGGGCGACTTCGGCGGTGGTTGACAGGTCGTCGCGACCGCGGGCGATGGCGACCCATGCGTCCCCCCATCCCGGGATTTGGGCGACGAGCGAGACGACCGTCCCCAGGAGACCGAGAATCAGGGCAGCTACGGCGGCCATCGCCGAACCCGAAAGGAGACGAGGCAGACAGAGGCGGGGAGCGACGGCGGCGTCGCTTGGGCGGGCGCGATCGGCAAGCCAGGGTCCGGCAAGAACGCCGAAGGCGAGGGCGGGCAGCATCATCGGCCACGCCGATGCGAGCGCGGGCTTGCCAGCCGAGACGTCGGCGAACACCTCGAGGGCGTAGGTGTCGGCGCCGAAAAGCGAAGGGACGCCGTAGTCGGTCGCGGCCATCAGGGCGCAAAGGCCGGCGACCGTGAGGACGGACGAGCGCAGGAGCGGCCAGACGACGCCAAGGAACGCCTTTGCGGGTGTCGCCAAGACGGTGGCCGACTCGACCGCTTCCCGAGGCAACGAGGACAGCGCCGACAGGATCGCCAAGGCGGCAAAGGGGGCGAGCAAGCCGGTGTGCGTGGCCCACGCCGAAACCCATCCCTGGGCGAGCGAAGGCGAGAGCCGCGAGGCGAATCCCATGGACGCTCCCGAGACCGCGACTCCGGGCAGCGCACACGAGACAAGGCAGAGCGCGGCCACCGCTCCTCGGGCGCCGGCCGGACGCTCGGACGCCCGGAGGGCAATGAGAAGTCCGACCAAAGCGGCGGCGGCCCCTACGCTCGCCGCATAGGCCAGGGTCGCTCCCATCAACCCTAGTCGCCGTGGCCCGAGCGGCTCGGCCAGGATGACGGACGCGGAGGGGAGGCTCGCCAGAACCGGGCTCCAGAGAAGTAGGACGCCAAGCCAAAGGGCGAGTTTCTTCACCGCACGATACGCTCTTTGAGGTCGGCGTGGGCCCGGTCGAGGTGTTCGGCGATCGTCTTGGGGTCGACCGGGATCACCTTCGGGGCGGGGAGATCGAGGCACCCTGGGGGCGAGCCCTTGTGCAAAGCGACTTGCGCGAACCCGGACTCGATCAGCGCCCGTTCGGTGTCCGGACCCAGAAGGTGGTCGATGAGGGCGCGGCCGGTCTCGGGGTGGGGGGCGCCGGCGATGAGGGCGACGGTCTGCGGGATCGCGAGGGTCTCGCGTGGCAGGAACACGTGCGCTTTCGCGCCCTTCCGGATCGCGCCGCACGCGTCGTCCGAATCGGTCAGCCCGAGCGTGACCTGCCCGGCGACGACCCAATCCCTCACCGTCGCGTTGCCGGGCGCGAAGCGGACGCCCTTGTCGAGGTAGCTCTGGTAGAGGGCGGCCGCCTTCTCGTCGCCAAGGCGCGCGAACAGCGCCGCCGCCTGGAAACTGCCGGTCCCGAAGAGCGGCATGCTGATCGCGATCCGGTTACCGGGCAGGTCGAGTTTCGCCAGGTCCTCGAACCCGATGGTTCGTGGCGGGAACGCGGGAACGCTCATCCAAACGCGGTAGCGAGGACCGAATCCCGTCCACTTGGCGTCGGGGTCGCGGAATTCGGCGGGGAAGTCCTTGGCTTGGGCAGAGGCATAGGGTGCGAACGCACCGTGCGCCTTCAGGCGCAACGTCTGGACCATCTCGCCGTTCCAGAACACGTCCGCCACGGGTCGGTCGACTTCGGCAAGGATGCGGTTCGCGAGGCCCGTGGTCTTGGTGGCCTCGACGTCGTAAACCGCTCGCACTCGTATTCCCGATCGCTTCTCGAAGGCGTCGAGGATAGGCTCGGCGTGACGCTGATCCACCGACGTGTAGACCACGACCTCTCGGCTCGTTGGCGCCGGGGCGCATCCGACGAGCGACAAGGCCGTGGCGAGGCCAAGAAGGCAAGAACGCCTCACGTACCGGGAGTCTCCCCCTTGCCCAGGTCGGTCAGGCCGGTTCCGTCCGGTCGGAGCCGATAGATGCGGAACGGATAGGCTTGGCGATAGTGCGGCTGGCGGTAGCCGCATACGTAGAGGGCGCTTCCGTCGGGAGCCCAAGCCGGGTCCATCGCGACCATGTCGGGGGGACTGAGCCGAGTCCGTCTCCGGGTGGCGGAGTCGTACACGAAGAGGGCGGATAGCGGCTCGCCGCCGACGACATCCTCGAAGGCCTTCGGCCCCCGAACCGCCGCGACATAGGCGTACCGTCCGGGCTTCGTCGGATCTTCGACGAAGGAGCAGCCGCTGTCCACGTTGTTCTTGCGGCCGGTGATGGTTTCGAGGGGGGTCCTCGTCAGGCGACCGTCGGCCAGTTTGAGCCGGAAGAGCGTTTGGTTGTCGTGGTAGAGGATCGCCGACGCGTCCGGGCTCCATCGAGGGTTGAAAACCCATCCCTCCTCGAGACCGGCTTCCCAGAGGGGCCGTCGGGGTTCTCCGACCTCCGGCCAGTCGAGCGT
Organism: Fimbriimonadaceae bacterium; assembly: GCA_026129685.1. Taxonomy (GTDB): domain Bacteria; phylum Armatimonadota; class Fimbriimonadia; order Fimbriimonadales; family Fimbriimonadaceae; genus UBA2387. The sequence goes on along the minus strand of JAHCHO010000004.1, from coordinate 383,456 downwards.
GCGCAGCTCGTCCCGCGCTCCGTTCCAGGACAGGAAGAGAAGGGTGTTCTTCGAGGACCAGGCCAGGTTGCGGAGTCTCTCCCGTCCCGAATAGAGAATCCGGCGGGACTTGCCGTCCACGGTCTGCCAAACGATGTGTTTCAGTTCTCCCCCCGCCTTGTCCGGCGCCAAGTAGAGCATCGAGGTTCCTTGGGCGCTCAGTTGAGGAGACGCGCCTTTGGCGATAAAGACGGGAGAGCCGCCCGGCGGGCGGTAGAACACATCGTCGTCGCGAACGAACACCAAGCCCCGAGGGCCGGCGGCTCTTACGCCGAGAGCCGATCCGAGAACGGGCGGCAGGGCCGCCAAGACGGCGATCCCAAGGAAGCGGACGCAAAGACTCAAGGTTGCCACGGGGCCTCCTGCGCACCCTGTTCGCCGCAGGAGGGTCGTCCCCTGCGGCGAAGTTCTCTAGAGAGGTCTCCGGCTGACAGGAGGAGTCTCGATGACGACAAAGTTTTGCGAGAACTGCGGAGCCGCCCTGGCTCCCGATGGTCGCTTCTGCGAGGGTTGCGGGCATCCCGTTGAACCTACGGCAGGTGTTCCGGCTCCCCGGGCCGTTCCGTCCCCGACGATCCCCGCCCCGTCCGCCGCCCCCGCGCCGACCCCCACCTACGTCGCCCCGATCGCCCCGACGGCGTATCCCGCCCCCGCGAACGGGGGGACCAAGGGCCTACCGCTGATCCTCCTTGGGGTGGTGGTTTTGGCGGCGGCGGGAGGCGGCGGCTGGTGGTGGATGAACCGGCCGAAAGCGCCGACCACCGGCACGGCTCCGCCGACGACGACCACGCCCGGGTCTCCGCCCGCCACGCCGATTGCAGGCCCCGGCGACGCCTTCGTCGGGGCGTGGTATCCGGAAGACGAATCCGGCAACGGCGACCGGAACGAGCGCCTCGTGATCACGAAGCTGGGCAACAAGCTCATCGGCCTGAGCGACCAGAGTTCGGAAGGGCGTATGGAACTGGCGATCGTGCCCGGAGACAAACTCGAGGGCACGTTCACCGATCCGAACGGCGACGTGATTCCGGTCACCGTCGAAATGCTGGCGGGCGGCAAGAAGATGGTGCTCACCCTCGCCCCGCCCGCGAGCGAGTACCAAACGGTGGTGCTCTGGAAGGACGAATCGGAGCAAGCCGGGATGACGCAAAGCTCGGTTTCCCGGTCGCTCGACGAGGACGGCGCGCTCCAGAAGGTGGCCGCCCTGCCCGAGGTGAAGGGCTTCATCAAAACCCTCGAGGCGCAGGGCAAGCGGGCGCGGTTCGACGCGAGCCTCGAAGACGGGGCGAGCTACTCGGTGAGGGTGTACGAGATCGTGGACGACGGGGGCGGCGCGTCCCATTCCGCCACGTTCGGGTGGTACAAGGTCGACCGGAATTCGGGCGCGGTGACGCCCGGGATGTGAGGGATGAAGCCGGCGCCTCTCGGGCCGGTCTCGATTCGACGCCGAGTCGGCGGCCCGCTCTGGGCGATCGCGGCGATCTTGGCGGGGGTCGGCCTTATCGGCGCGACGGTGCGCCGTCCCCCGGCCGAGCGAGCGTTGTCTCCCGCGCCGCACGGCTGGGTGCGAACCCTCGAACCGGGTCCCGTGCTGGCCATGGCGATCCGCGGTGACACGCTCTGGGCGGGCGGGAAGCGGGGTCTCTTCGAACTGGACGCCAAATCGGGCGCGTTTCGGCGTCGGGTTCCTTTGCCCCAGGACCCGATCCACATCCGTAGCCTGGCGGTCGGGGACGACGGCTCCCTCTGGATCGGCCATACCGACGGTCTGATTCGCCTTTCGGAGGGGAGGACCACCTCATGGACTTCAAACGATGGCCTGCCGGCGAACCGGGTGAACGTCGTGCGCGTCGTCGACGGAAAGGTGCTGGTCGGGACCGGCGCCGGCCTCGCCGAACGGGGGCCCTCCGGTCGCTGGAGCCGATCGGGTCACACCGACGAACTTGTGTCGCCCGTCGTGAACGCCCTGCTGCCCGCCTCGGACGGCGCGCTGTGGATCGGGTCGAACTCGGACCCCAAGGGCGGCCTCACACGCATCTCGGCGACGTCGGTTCAGCGGTGGCGGGTTTCCGAGGGGCTGCCCCACCCCTACGTGCAGGACATCGTCGAAGTCGCGCCCGGGGTGGTCTGGGTGGCTACCGGGCAATGGGATCAGGGCGGAGCCGTTCAGTTCGACGTCCGGGGCGATCGCGTCGCCCTGGGCCGGGTCCTGCACCAAGAGGACGGCCTCGCCGGAGCGAAGGCGCGGTCGGTGGCGGTGGACTCGAACGGCTCGCTCTGGGTCGGTTCGGAGAACGACGGACTCGCCATCGAGGAACGAGGCTCGTTTCGCGTCCTGACCGAACGGGACGGCCTTCCTCACAACGAAATCACGACGATCGTTCGCGACCGGTTCGGAGCGATGTGGCTGGGCACCCTCAACGGGGTCGTCCGCATCCCGCCACCCTTGGACGACCGTGAGAGAGGTGGTGCGTCGAAGTGAACGCGAAGTTGGTTCGGAGGTTTCGGGACGCGGAGGCACAGGTCGCCGCGTGGAAGCAGGCGCAAGCCCAAGGGGGGTTGACGGCCGAATCGTTCGCCGCGAGCGTCGCGACGCTGCGCATCGAGGACGAGCAAGGGGGGGTCTGGCAACCGTCGCCCGAGACGGGGGACTGGTTGCGCTGGGATGGGACCCAGTGGCTTGCCGATTCGCCCTTCGCCGACGACTTCGATCGGCTGGCGGACCGGTACCGGGCGTTGCGAGACCTTCATCGTCAGGGCAAGTTGCCCGATCCGGCGTTTGGCGAGGCGGTGGGCCAACTGCGACTTCGCGAAGCCGACGGCGCGGAGTGGGCGATCAAGCCGGACGACGGCGCCTGGGTGCGCTGGGACGGGGCAGCCTGGCAACCCGCCGAGCCTCCCACAACCGGGGCCGATGGCCGCGCCGCCGTCGCGCCTTCGATGTACGGGGACCTGGAGCAGGCGTACCGGGAGTCGCACGATGCCCTCTCGCAGGGAGCCATGACGCCCGAGGCCTTTGCCGAGCGAGTGGGGAAGCTCCGGGTGACGGACGAGGCGGGCGCGTGGTGGCAGATCAACCCGGAGACGGGCGGATGGGTGCGCTGGAACGGTCAGGCGTGGATTCCCGCCGAGCCGCCGCGCGAAGAGGTGTCGTCGGTCGGTCCGGCCCGGAAGTTCGCCGCCAGCGTCGCGGAGAGCGCGAAGGAGGAGTTCAAGTCGACCGTCAAATCGGTCCCGGCGATGGTCTTTCGGATGATCGTGTCTCGGGCGATCATGATGGCGGTCGCCTATTTCGGCTCGATTTACCTCCACGCGTATTGGACCGGCTACAAAAACGACGGCTTTCGCGACGACGGGGGGCCTTGGGCGCCTTGGCTGTACCTGACCCAAAGCACTCACGGCAACTCCTATGCTTTCATCTGGGGCATCGGGGGCATGCTCCTTTCATCGGTCGTGATGACGGTCCTGAGTCGAGGGCCGATCAAGGGCATCCTAGGGGCGGTCACCGCGCCGTTGCAGATTCTGGCTCGGGTGAAGGACAGCGGCAAGTTGGGGATCGCCGCTTTGGCGCTCGGCGCGGGGGCGGCCCTGTTCGCCAGCGCGCGCCTGAGCATCAACCCGCAAGCGAACCTGAGCCTTGGCATCGGGCTGCTTTTCGTGGCGGCCGGCCGACCGGGATACTACGTCGCCAGGTTTCTCTCCGGGGTTGTGCGTCGCGTGGCGGCACCTCATTTGCAGGCGGTCCAGGGGCGTCTTCCGTTCGACATGCGGGTAGCCCAACTGGCGATGATGGGGGTCGCTCCCGGGTTCTACCTGGCCTCGCGGTTCCCCGCCGACAAGGTGCAGGTCGCAGGCATCGCGTTGATCGCGGTGGGCGTCGGGGTCGTGATGTCGTCCCGAAAACCCAAGGCGACCCCGGAGACGGTCGCGACCCTCCTGCTGTGCGCCTTCTTTGGGTCGGTGCTGACGATCCTGCTCGACATGCTTTTCTGCCGGCACGTGCTGGCCGACGACTACGGGCGCGACGAGTTCTCGGGCAACCCGGACGACTACTGGAAGACCGAGGGTCACAAGCTGGTGGACCACAGCAAGCCCGCCGGCAACGCGGCCGGCGTGGGGGCGGCAGGCGGCGACGACCTTGTTCCCCCGGACGAACCGAAGGAGCCGCCGGACGAGTACACGTTCAGCCTGTGCCTCGACGCCTACACGATGACCCTCACGGGTCCGAACAACGAGGACGTCCGCGCCTGGGTGGTCGTCAGCGGCAAAGACGGGGCGGAGTGCGCGCGTTTGGAGGCCTCCCTCAACCCGCAGATCGGGATGAGCGTCACCGGGCCGATCGCCGAGTGGTTCGCCGCCGAGACGAGGGGCGATTCGGGCGGCTCGACCTGCTCGTTCACGATCACCGTTCCGGACGACCCCGCCCAACGGAAGGGGCCGACGTTCGCGTACGTGGTCGCGCGGGTGGGAACGCCGAAGGGCACGCTCACCGCGCGCTGCCGCATCGACGTGCAGGTCTCGGGCGATCACTTCCTCTGGCTGAACCCCGAGGAGCTGAAGGTCAAGGCGAACGAATCGGACTCCGCGATCTATGCGTGGGTCGAGGTGAAGGACGAATCGCTGACGGGGGAAGAGCAGCTCGCGAAGACCCGCGCTCTCGCGCCGAGGATCAAGTTCAAAGTCGAGGGGGACCAAGCGAGTTGGGTGGGTGGGCCAGGGCCGGTCGAAGGATACTTGGTGGCGGACGGCAAGCAGATTCCCGTCAAGCCGATCCTGCCCAAGGAGGACTTGGCCAAGTCGCCGCCGTTCTTCGCCGAGGTCGAGGCTAGTTGCGACGTGCCGAAGGTCGGAACGCTCTCCAAGGGCGGCCGCATCTTGATCGACCCGCCGGATTGGTTCATCGAAGTCCAGGTCGTCAAGGCGTCCCTGACGGTGGACATGAAGGACCGCGCGGAGTATCGGGTGCGCCTCATCCCGATGGATCAGTCCTACTTGGGTCATTACACCGGCTCGGACCCCGATGCCCTGAACAAGTTCCTGACCGCCCGCGCGGAGGGGGGCGCGGCGCAGTACGCCGACATCCGGCAAGAGGGCGAGCCGGGCGAGTTCCGAACCTACACCATTGGTCTCAGCGAGAGTGCGCGCGGGGCGCAGACGATCGAGAACTACCTGGACGTGTACTTCGAGGCGAACATCACGGGTTCGCATGTGTCGCAGCAAGTTCGCATCGACTTGACGGGCCGGCCCACCCTCGAGGTCAAGGAGAAGAACCTCACCTTGATGTCCGGTGGGGTTGTGGGCGAGATCCACGCGATCATCAAGGATCCGGGGGAAGCCGACTGGCACTTGGACCGCAAGCTCGTCAACATGACGGTCGCCGAGTTCGACGGTGAGAACGAGGAGGATCCGGCGAACTCCTTCCTCGTCAAGATCAAGCCCGGGGAACTCCCGGCGGGCGATCTCCGGCCGAGGGAGGGCACGCTGAACCTCGTCGGCAAGGCCACCCATCCCAAGACGGGCGAAGAGATCGAGACCGACGCGATCGACATTCCGATCGTGGTCGGGCAGCAGGGGCTGATGATCTCCCCGAACCCGGTGAAGATGAAGCTCGATCCGAAGGACGCGGCCCCCGCCGAGTTCGGCGTACGGGTGATCGTTTTTGACGAATCGTCGAAGACGTTCAAGGCTCTCCCGGCGGCGGCGCAGGCGCTCGAGATGGAGGATTGGCTGGACGGGGACGGGAAGGGCGGCGCGAACGCCTTCAAGGGCGCCAACGTCGAACTCAAGTTCACGGGCCGGATGGAGGGATCGGGCCTCGACACGAAAGCGGTCTGGACGGCAAAACCCGGCCTGCTCATTCCCACCGCGATGGGGCTCGACGCGCGGCGGGTGCTACGGGCTCCCGGCGACTTCGGCGAGGCGGAATCGCTGTTCGAGGTCACCCATACCTTCATAGCGCCTTCGGACCCGGCGGCCCTGATGGACCAGAGCATCCGGAGAGAGCAGGAGAACTGCCGCAAGACCCTCAAGTACCTCGAAAAGGACACCCCTCTCAAACGCGACTTCATCGACAAGGTTGAGAACCATGCCAAAGAGCTGGGTCCGGACGGCCTTTACAAGATGCGTCACGAGATCTGGGAGGCCGCCCAGAAGAGCCTTCTCGAGGACGCCGCGAGTTACCTGTGGTGGGCCGACCGATTCGAGAACTGCGCCCAGGCCTTCGACATCGTCAACTACGTCTGCGGCGTGATTCTGGGCGGCTTGGCGGGGGTTGCGCTTCCGTTCCCGGGAAGCGGCATCCTCGTCGGCCAACTCTACAACGCGATCCCCGACGCGGTGCAGTGGACCCTGGTGGACGGGAAACCGGCGGCCGATTGGGTCACGAAGTGGAAGAAGGACTTCCTCGACAGCCTGGGCGGGTTCGCGTTCGACCTCGGCATGGCCTTCGTCTGGGACACCGAGACGGTGTTTCTGCGCGCCCTCAAGGAGACGAAGGGCGATGTTCAGAAGGCCGTCCTGATCACGGCGGGCCTCTACTACGAGATTCGGTTCATCAAGTATCAGGTGACGAGCAAGGCGGGCGGCGAGCCGTACAGCCTGAAAGAGGCGGTCTGGTTGTCGCTGAAGGACACGGGCGAGGAGATCGCGCAGACACTGATCGGAAAGTGGGCCAAGGGCCGCGATCCCCACGACCTCTCGAAGCCGAAACCCGCGGAACCTGGAGCGGGTGGGACGCCGCCTCCGCCACCGGACGGCCCCACGCCCCACCCGACGGACGGGTCGGCGCCTCCGCCTCCGGACGGCCCCACGCCCCACCCGACGGACGGGTCGGCGCCTCCTCCGCCGGACGGCCCTACGCCCCACCCGACCGACGGGTCGGCGCCTCCTCCGCCGGACGGCCCTACGCCCCACCCGACCGACGGGTCTGCGCCTCCTCCGCCGGACGGCCCTACGCCCCACCCGACGGACGGGGACGACGGCCCCACGCCCCACCCGACGGACGGAGACGACGGCACGACGCCCCACCCGACGGACGGGGACGACGGCACGACGCCCCACCCGACGGACGGGGACGACGGCACAACGCCCCATCCGACGGACGGAGACGACGGCACGACGCCCCACCCGACGGACGGGGACGACGGTCCCACGCCTCACCCGACGGACGGTGACGACGGCACGACGCCGCATCCGACGGACGGGGACGACGGCACGACGCCGCATCCGACGGACGGGGACGACGGTCCCACGCCTCACCCGACGGACGGGGACGACGGTCCCACGCCCCACCCGACGGACGGGGACGACGGAACGACCACGACCGGCGACGTGCCACCTGTCGTGCCACCGGTGAAGGGCGGTACGGACACTCCCGACGGTCCCGGTGGTCGGAAAGGGGACGGCACCGAGCCACCGTCCAAAGGCGGCGGCGACGACGACGGTGGCGGCCAGAAGGGAAGCGGCGACCAGCCGCCCCCGTCCGGCCCGCCGAAGAAGGTGGTCGAGGACGTCCGCCAGACCATGGACGACCAGGGCGGGAAGCTGACCCAAGACCAGGTCACCGAACTCATGAAGGACCCGCAGAAGATGCGGTCCATCAAGAACGGCGACGACCCGGCGGTCAAGAAGGAGGTCGACCGAATCCGTGACCAGATCGTGAACGACTCGGTGGACGCCGCCAAACGATCGGCCGCCGAGGAGATCGTCGATCGCAACGGGGGTCAGAAGCTGACGCCCCAGGCTCGGGAGCGCGCGATCCAGCGCGTGATGAAGGACATCAAGGTGGACGACTTCCGCACACCGGGAGACAAGCCGTCCTTCAATACCGACAAGGACCTTCGCCTGACCTACAACGGCAAAGAGATTCCGGTCAAGGTGTACAAGGGCAACGCGGACGCCGCGTTCGCCCAGAAGACGGGCTTTACGCTGGACAAGGTGGCCGATGCGCATCCCAACGACCCCAACGTTTCCAAGCACCTCGACACCCTGACGGACCCGCATTCGAGTCCGGAGGCGAAGCAGAAGGCGCTCGAGTCGTTGCAGGAAACCTGGCGACGCGACCACAATGTCGAGTTCACCGACAAGGACTCGCCCGTCTCGTGCAAGGACTTCTCCGACCAACACGGCGGTCCGCCGAACATCGTGAAGGTCAAGAACGGGGAGGGCCGGTTGCAGGACCCGAAGGGACTCGGCGACATGGAAGCGCACAAGATCACCAGCGAGGGGCATCCCAGCGAACAGGCGGCGCAGGCGCACAAGGCGGTTCACACGATGGAGCAGGTACACCAAGGGCTGACGAAGCACGGCGACAACCCGCCCCCGGTTCCGCCGAACATCGCGAGGGTGACCCAAGAACTGAACCGGCTCAAGAACAGCACCGGTTTCGACGAGCGGTTCACCCCGGGCCAACAGGCGAAGTTCAACGACTTCCTGGCTAAGAACGGGTTCCCGGGCGGTATGAACGATTTCGCGGGCGCGCTGGGCAAGTACCTGGGGTCGTTGCCCGGAGGAGGCTAGGCCATGGCAACGATGAACGACGGTGATCTGTGGATCCTCGCGGGCGAAACCCCCACCCTCCTCGAGTTGGCCAAGACGACCGCCCAGGTCGGCTCTCCGTTCTACGGCGCGCCCGACCCGGACCCGGACGCGTTTGTGCGGGAAGGGCCGTTCATCCGCGAGTTGTTGCCAGACGCCCTTCGGCCCGCCTTGGCGCCGGCCATTCGCGCGATCGCGGAGGGACCCGCGCCCGTGACCTTGGTCCGGGGGCGGCGCCAACGACCGTCCTACCGATTCCACCTGTACGCCCTCGCCTCCGACCGAGCTTGGACCGTCTTGGAGATGGGTGACGAGGCGGCGGGCGAGCTTTGGCTGCGGCGCACGACCGACGACGTGGCGGAGTGGGTCGTCCGACCGCTCGCGGGAGCCTATCTGCCGGAAGACCTGATCGCGCTTCCGCCGTTGCCAGAGTCGGTCGCTCAGGTGCTCCTCGCCTTGGCCGGGCTCTTTTTGGAGCGGTTCCCGGACCCGGACCCGAACTGGCTCCCCACGTCGCTCTTCACGTTCACCCTCGAGGACGTCCGGCGACAGCTCGTGGCGGGCTATCTGGGCGACTCTCCCGATTCACTCATGGCGGCGGTGGGTGGGTGGCTCGATCACAAGTGGGTCGCCCTCCAAACCGACGAGGTCGAGCAGCAACTGGCGGTCATGGCGTTCCGTCGCTGGATCGGCATCGGCGCGCCGGACGTGGTCCCAGAAGGACAGCCCGTTATCGGTCCGGACGACTACTGGGTCGGCCACGAACTCACCTGGTGGTTGCGCTGCCTCGCTTGGTGGGACATGAACCTGGTTCTTCGATCCCCGAAGGATCGGCTGGCGGTCGTCCAGGCGACGTACCTCTACGAGTTCGGACGCGACGGGGACCGGTGGACCATCGGGCCGGTCGGGCCGGACCGACTGCTCGCGAGGGCGAAGGAGGTTCTTCGTAAGGCGGAACCTTGGGGCGAACCCTCCGTCCCGCCTCCGATCGCCGACGCGCCGCCTCCGGCCGCCCCGCCGGTCGCCCGCCCGCGGTTCTGCCGGGAGTGCGGGGCCGCCCTACGGGAAGGGGCGTCCTTCTGTCCGAACTGCGGCGCCAAGATGGGCTAGCGGTCCTCGCACGGTTAGAACGGCTTCCGATATGATCGGGACGATGGACTTCGTCGACATCGAGGTGGCGATCCTAGCGGGCGGGGCGAGTCGTCGCATGGGGTCGGACAAGGCGAGGTTGCCCTTGGACGGCGTCCCGATCGTCCAGCGCTGGGTCGGGATGTTTGGGCGCGCGGGCATGCCCGTGGTGTTGCTCGGCGGTCAGGAGGCCGAGGGCGCGGACTACGTCGCGGACGCCGAGGTCCAGGCCGGTCCTTTGGCCGCGTTGGCCGGGCTGGTTCCTTGCCGCCCGTTCGTTCTGGTGGTGTCCTGCGATATCCCGGCGCTTCATCCGTGCGTTCCGAAGGGACTGCGATCGGCGATCGGGGAGAAGGAGGCGGCCGTCCCGCGCATCGAAGGGCGCGCCCAACCCCTCTGCGCGCTCTACCGCGCCGACGCCCTGGCCAAGATCGTTCCACTGCTCGAGGCGGGCGAGCGCCGGGTGATGCGCTGGTTCGACACGTTGGAGGCGAGGATTCTCGACGAGGACGCCCTCGTCGCCCATGGGATCGCTCCTCACCGGGTCGTCGGCGCGAACACGCGGGAAGAGTGGGTTCGCCTTGCCGCCCTCGCCTTGGCGGACGAAACGGCGTGAGCCAAAGGAAGCGTCCCTCCCGCGCCGAGCGGCGAGGGAGGGACGGGCAAGGGGGTGGGACCGAAGCTTACGCGTCGGCGTAGAGATAGAACTCGTACGGATGCGGGCGCAGGTCGACCGCGTCGCACTCGTTCAACAGCTTGTACTCGATGTAGGCCTCGATGAGACCCTTGGTGAACACGTCGCCCTTGAGCAGGTAGTCGTGATCGTTCGCCAGGTTGGTGAGAACCGTGCGGAGGGAGCCGGGCGTTTGCGGAATCTGCGCCTTCTCGAGGGGCGGCAGTTCGTACAGGTCCTTGTCCATCGGCTTCGGCGGCTCGATGCGGTTCTGAATGCCGTCGAGGCCGGCCATCAGGGCGGCGGAGAAGGCGAGGTAGGGGTTCGCCATCGGGTCCGGCACGCGCAGTTCGATGCGCTTGGCCTTGGGCGACTTGCTGTACATCGGCACGCGGATGCAGGCCGAGCGATTGCGCTGGGAGTAGATCAGGTTGATCGGCGCTTCGTAGCCAGGCACCAGCCGACGGAACGAGTTGGTCGTCGGGTTCGTGAACGCGAGCAGCGACGGCGCGTGCTTCAGGAGGCCGCCGATGTACCAGCGAGCGGCGTCGGACAGCCCCGCATAGCCCGCTTCATCGTACATGCAGGTGTTGCCGTCCTTCCAGAGCGACATGTGGATGTGCATGCCGCTGCCGTTGTCGCCGAAGATCGGCTTGGGCATGAAGGTGGCGACGTACCCGTTCTCGTAGGCCGTGTTCTTGACGCAGAACTTGTACTTCATCAACTTGTCGGCCATCACCTTAAGGGTGTCGAACTTCATGTCGATCTCGCACTGTCCGGCGGCGGCCACCTCGTGGTGATGCACCTCGACCTCGATGCCGCAGTCGATCATGTGGCTGACCATCTGGCTGCGAAGGTCCTGGAGTTTGTCGGCGGGCGGGCAAGGGAAGTAACCGCCCTTGAACTTCATCGTGTAGCCGGGGTTGTCTTCCTTCGCGCTGTTCCAGGGGGCGGAGACGGCGTCGATCTTGAAGCCCATGCTCTGGGGTTGCACGTCGAAGTGCAAGGAGTCGAACACGAAGAACTCGGCCTCCGGGCCGAAGTACGCCTTGTCGGCGATGCCGGTGGACTTCAGGTACTGCTCGGCCTTCTCGGCCACGAAGCGGGGATCGCGGTCGTACCGCTCGCGGGTGAGCGGGTCCTCGATGTCGCAGAGGATCACCGCCGTCGCGTGGCTGGTGAACGGGTCCATGAACACCGTGGACGCGTCCGGGACGAGCAGCATGTCGGACTCGTTGATCGCCTTGAACCCACGGATCGACGATCCGTCGAAACCAAGTCCGTCGCTGAACGTGTCCTCGGTGACCTGGCCGGCGGGCATACTGAAGTGCTGCCAGGTTCCCATAAGGTCGGTGAAGCGGATATCAACGAACTGAGCTTCGTTTTCCGCGATGAACGAGAGTGCGTCCTTCGGTGTCATATCGGTCTCCTTGCCAAGTGTTCGCGCCGGTGGCGCCGTCCAGGGTTCAAAAAGAGAAAAACGCCGCGGACAATCATGCCCGACAGCGTCTTTGCGTTTGTAGTTTGGCCTCTTCGCCGAACGATGCACCATTATAGCCGGTTGAAAAACGAATGTCTATCGATTCGACGGGAAGCCCCGCAACATCTCCCGACTCCGGGGATTGGGCCGCGCTCGAGCGGGACGTGCTGGCTTGCCGACGGTGCCCCCGATTGCGTTCCTGGTGCCTCCAGGTGGCGCAGGAGAAGCGGCGTGCGTACGCGACCGAAACCTACTGGGGGTTGCCCGTTCCAAACTTCGGCGACCCCCTCGCCAACCGCCTGATCGTCGGTCTCGCCCCGGCCGCGCACGGGGCCAACCGGACCGGACGCATGTTCACCGGGGACCGAAGCGGCGATTGGCTGTACCGCGCGTTGCACCGGGCGGACTTGGCGAATCGGCCCACGTCGGTGTCGCGGGACGACGGCTTGGAACTGAGTAGGACGATGATCGCGGCGGTCTGCCGATGTGCGCCGCCCGGGAACAAACCGAACTCGGACGAGATCGCCGCTTGTCGTCCCTTTCTGGAGCGAACCATCCGGGCGCGGAACTGGCGGGCGATCCTATGCCTGGGGTCGCTCGCTTGGGACCAGACGTTTCGCCTCCTCGGGCATCGTCCGCCCAAGTTCGGCCACGGAGCCGAAACGGCCGTCGGCGAGGCGTTGGTGTTGGCCTCCTACCACCCGAGCCAGCAGAACACCTTCACCGGAAGGCTCACCGAAGCCATGCTGGATGAGGTCGTCGCACGATTCGCGGAGGCGTGACGCGAAGGTCCTGGCGCGCCGACGTCGAATCGGATCCCATGCACCGCGAGATTATCGAACCGTTCCGCATCAAGTCGGTCGAGGCGCTTCGGTTCACGACCGAGGAGGAGCGCGGCGAGATTCTGCGGCGCGCGCGCCACAATCCGTTCCTCATCGACGCGGACGATGTTCTGATCGACCTCCTCACCGACAGCGGCACGAGCGCCATGAGCGCCAACCAGTGGGGCGCGATCATGACGGGCGACGAAAGCTACGCAGGGTCGCGAAGCTTTCGCCGGTTCGAAGCGGTCGTCCATGACATCTTCGGATTCCGGCACGTGATTCCCACGCACCAGGGAAGGGCGGCGGAGAAGATCGTGTGCACCCTTCTCTGCGGTCCGGGGAAGGCGATCCCCAACAACTGCCACTTCGACACCACCCGCGCGAACATCGAGTACAAGGGCGCGGAGGCGGTCGATTTGGTCCACGATCGCGCCCGCGACCCGGACGACGAGCACCCGTTCAAGGGAGACGTGGACCTGGACCGATTGGCGGCCTTTCTGAAGGAACGGGGGCGGGATCGCGTGCCTTTCGGCATGGTGACCATCACGAACAACGCGGGCGGTGGACAGCCGGTTTCGATGAAAAACCTCCGGGGGGTATCGCGGCTCCTGCGCGAACACGGGGTCCCGTTCCTGATCGACGCTTGCCGCTTTGCGGAGAACGCGTGGTTCATCAAGACGCGCGAACCGGGCTACGCGGACCGCACGCCGCTGGAGATCGCGCGCGAGATGTTTTCGCTCGCCGACGGGGCGACGATGTCGCTTAAGAAGGACGGGTTCGGCAACATCGGCGGTTTCTTGGCCCTCAACGACGGCGCCCTCGCCGAGCGCGCGCGCAACGTGTTGATCCTCACGGAGGGGTTTCCCACCTATGGTGGGATGGCAGGACGAGACATGGAGGCGCTCGCCGTCGGGATGCGGGAGGCCCTCGACGAGCGGTATTTGGAGTACCGGGTGGCGACGGTGCGGTTCCTGGCCGAACACTTGACGGAACAGGGCATCGCGGTCGTCCGACCTCCCGGCGGGCACGCGGTCTACCTGGACGCGCGCCGTTTCTACCCGCAGATCCCTCCGCTCGAGTACCCGGCGCAGGCGCTCGTGTGCGAGCTGTACCGGAAGGGCGGGGTGCGCGGGGTCGAGATCGGTTCCGTCATGTTCGGCCTTCACCCGGACGGCACCGAATCGCCCGCCCGCCAGGAGTTGGTCCGGCTGGCCTTGCCCAGGCGGGTCTACACCCAAGCGCACATCCTGTACGTGGCCGAAACTCTGGGCGAAATGTACGCCGAGCGGGCCGGGGTGCGCGGGCTGCGCATCGTCCGCCAATCGCCTTACCTGCGCCATTTCACCGCCGAGTTCGAGCCTTTGTGAACGGCTCCTTAACATTCCGGTAACATTCTGCTTGTGACGGTCCGGCCGGTTGCCCTTGTCCTCTCGCTCTTTGGGGCTTCCTGCGCGTTTGGGGCCGTTCACCGTCAGGCGGCTCCCGGACAGAGTCCCCCGACGCGGATGGAACTGGACCGCCGGACCGCCGAGGTGGAAGTCCTTCGGAAGCGGGCGGAGGCGACCACCGCGAAGTTGGGGGCGTTGGCGTCGTCCGGAAAGGTCGCGCTCAACGACGACACGGTCGCCCTGATGAAGGAACTCGTCCAAACCTTGGCGGAGGTGAACGAGCGACTCAAGAGGGTCGAGGCGGAGATCGTCGACCTGCGGAACCAGGTGGGTGAGCGCGAGAAGCGAGCGGCCAAAGAGGGGAAGGACCTCGCCGACCTGCGCCGGTTCAGGAACACCAGTTACTTCCAGTTTCAGTATCGGGACTCGGACGAACCCGGCCGCGAGACCGCCGCGTTCGCCTTTCGGCGGGCGCGGGTCGGCACCTTGGTGACCCTCGACGAGCGGGCTTCGTTCAAGGTCAGCTTTGACTTCGCGGCGGGCGGGACGTCGACCGCCGCCCAACTGCGCGACGGGTTTCTGAACTACCGCGTCGCCCCCAACCTGCAGGCGATCGTCGGTCAGTCCCCGTTCCCCCTGGGCTACGACCTGGAGCGCTCGTCCAGCCAGCGCGAGTTTCCGGAGCGGTCGCGCTACAACGGGACGCTCTTCAACGGCGAGCGGGGGCGCGGAGTGTACGCCAAGGTCGGCCTCGGCGCGGGCTGGACGGCTCAGTACGGTCTTTGGGACGCCCTTACGGCCACCGACCCCGAGCAGGCGAACCTCGCGCCCGGCCCGAGGGGTCGCCTCGCCCATACGGTGGGACTTCGCCATGCGGGGCCCAACGGCGAGTTCGGCGTGAGCGGTCTTCTCGGTACCCGCCCTCGCTACACCGCCTCGGGGCAAACCTCGCCGGAGACGCCGCGACGCTTCCTGTACCTCGACGGCGCCCTCTTGCAGGGCAAATTCGGCGTGCGCGCCGAAGCGATGTTCGGCGCCGATCGCGTCCCGAACACCGTCGCCGACCCGACCGCAAAGGGGAAGAACCTCAACGGTTGGCAACTCCAAGCGTCCTACGACCTGTCGGCGACCCACCAGGTCAGCGCGCGCGCCGAGGGCTTCGATCCGGACACGGGGCAACCCGGCGACGCGATCGAGGGTCTGGGGTTGGCGTATGCCTACCGGATCGGCGAGCGCACGAAGCTCACGCTGGCTTGGGAGCGGTTCCGCGACCCGGCCCGGGGGGGATCGTACCGGGTGATCACGGTGCGCACGCAGGTTCGTTTCTGACCCACGGTTCGCAAAGGAGAAGGGCGGGCCGACGCCCGCCCCGTGTTCTTTGAGTAGAGAGGGACGGCCAAACCCCGCCCCCGTCCGCTCGGCTCAGAGGCTAGTGGATACCCGGAAAACCCCAGCCGCTACCGTTCTGGTAGTCGTAGTACCAGCTGTAGTGGTTGATGTTCCGGCGGTCGATCCAGATGTTCTTGAACCACTTGATGTGGCCCTTCTGCATGACGGCGGCGTGCCCGTCCACATAGGCCATCGGGGCGCCGCGGTTGAACCGATAGCGCGCGTGGGCCGCGCACTCCCAGCCGCCGGACCAACTCGTCGGACAGTCGTTGTCGTAGTAGGGCGAGTACACGTCGGTTCCGGGGGTGTAGACCTCGACGCCATCGCGGTAGACGGTCGAGGCGTCGCCCGGAGTCGTGCAGATGGCGCCGATCCACTGCGCCTGCCAGTCGTGGAACCAGGGGTAGTTCCAGTTGCTGCCGGGATCGTTCGCGCCCTTCTCCATCATGATGATCTTGTCGGCGGGGGCGTCGACCACCGAGGCGGGAACGCCGGGGTTCGCGGGCGTGTCCACGCCCGGGTAACCGGCCCCAGCCTCGTAGTAGTTCGTGACGAAGAGGGAGAAGTGGACGCCGTAGGTGAACTCGCCCGGGCTGCGGCCGGCGGACTCAGGGAACGGACTGCCGGGACTGCGGAAGATGCCGCTCGCGGCGTTCGTCCGGTTGATTCCGGTTATCGTGGTCACCATCGTGCCGTTCTTGATATACGGGTGCACCAGGGTGGCCCAGTTCATGTAGTTGTCCCCGCTGTCGTACTCCGACATGGCGAACGTGTCGTCGTAGTCGCCCATGTACATGATCGAGCCAAGCGCAAGCTGCTTGATGTTCGAGAGCGACGACGTCTTCTTGGCGGCGGTCTTGGCGGACGCGAAGACGGGGAAAAGGATCGCGGCAAGAATCGCGATAATGGCGATGACCACCAAGAGCTCGATGAGAGTGAACGCTCGGCGTCGGCTGGCTTCGGGAACGGTATGAGTCATGATTTGCACCTTCGCACGGAGTCCGCGTGGGCGGACGGCGGGACGGAAACTGGGTCGGGAGGGGCGTCATCGCTTGGTCGGAGGGCCGGCTCGGCCTTCCGAACCCGGGGGACCCCCCGGAATGAGCCGGAGCCCGCGCTTCATCTTTTCCTTGTCCTCCGGGGTCATGTTCGGATCGTTGTCGATCGCTTCGATCCGGTGCTTGTTCGCGGCCTCGACCGTCTCCGGCGTGATGACGTTCGTGTCGCGTTCGCACCCGCAACCGCCGAGAGACAGCAGGAGCGGGAGGGCAAGGACGGGCAGCAACTTCATCGGAAACTGACAACCTCTCTATAGAAGTACGATCAGAATATAGCACACGACGCGGCGTTTGCCAAGGGTCTGCACGGAAAGTTCAGCCGACCGACGGTGCGGCCACCGAGTCGCGGAACACCAGGGGGCAGTCCAGGCGGACGGGGTCGAGGCGGACCCCGTGGCACTGCGCGACGAGGGCCTCGGCGGCGCGCACCCCAAGGTCGCGCAGGGGTAGGCGCACGGTGGTGAGGGCGGGCGTGAGGTAGGCGGACAACCGAAAGTCGCCGAAACCGAAGACGCTCACGTCGTCCGGGCACCGGATTCCGTTCTCGGCGAACGCCTTGAGCAGACCGATCGCCGCGAGGTCGCTGACGGAGATCACGGCGGAGGGGAGGCTGCCCCGGGCGAGCATCGCGAGGCCGCGCTCATAGCCCGAGTCCTCGAGGAATCCCCCGGGCCACAGGGTCAGGGCGCTGAGGGGAATCTGGGCTTCCCTGAGGGCGATCTGGACGCCGCGCAGCCGCTCGTGGGCGTCCAGGTTTCCTTCCGGCCCCTCCAAGAACGCGAAGCGCCGGTGCCCCAAGGCGACGAGGTGACGCGCCGCCTGGTAGGCTCCGCCACGATTGTCCGGGCTCACGGCGGGGATGCGGCGAGCGCCGCCATAGTGGTTGATGGCGACGACGAGGACGCCCCGATCCAGGAGCGCGTCCGCGTCCACCAGGTCCTCCCGCCCGAGGAGCACGCAGGCGACGGCGCTCACGTGCAACTCGCGGAAGCGGAGGAACTCCAGGAGCGGTTCGGTCCGGTCGGCCAAGTGCGCCTGGTAGCCCAACTCGTTGGCCTTCTCGACGAAGCCGGTGACGATGGGAGGGAAGTAGAAGGGGTCGAGGCTGTGCCAGTTCGGGGTGAGCAGCAACCCCAACGACGGCCGACGATCCGGTTCGTCGGGTTCCACGACGAACGTGCCGCGCCCACGGATTCGTCGAAGCTGTCCGGTTTGGACGAGTCGGCTCACCGCGTTGCGAACGGTCATGTACGCGACCCCGTACTCCTCGGCGATCTGCCGTTCGCTCGGAAGGCGATCGCCGGGCCGCCACTCGCTTTGGGCGATCCGGTCGAGCAGAAGCTCGTTCAAACGCTGGTACTTCGGTTGCGTTCGGCCCATGGCGGTGCTCGAAACCTCGTGCGCGGCCCAGTATACTAAACGTGCGCTATAGAGAAGTGCTTGGTAGCGAGCAAGTTCACATGGTCTGGATCGCGATGCTGGTGATCACGTCTCCCCTCATCCGGCCCGCGCTTTTGCCCGAGCCCGTTTCGGTCCGCTGGCAGACCGGTCACTTTGCGCTCTTGCCGGGCGCCCCGTTGGCCGCCACGGGGGCGGCGGCGGGGGTGGCCCGGCTCGCCCGCGCCCAACTCGGCTTGACGGGTGCGGCGCCGCGCTCCGGGACGGCGCCGGGAGTCTCCCTTCGGCTCGATCCTCGGCTCGCCTCGTTGGGCCAAGAAGGCTACCGGTTGAGGGTCGATCGGTCCGGGGTCGTCGTCCGGTCCGCCGGACTCGAGGGTCTGTTCTACGGCGTCCAGACGCTGCGCCAACTGCTGCCGCCCGAGGCGTTCGGCGGGAAGGGCGCCCCGCGCGGCGGATGGAAACTGCCGTGCGTCGCGATTGAAGACCGGCCTCGGTTCGCGTGGCGGGGTGCGCATCTCGACGTGGCGCGCCACTTCATGCCCAAGTGGTTCCTGCTCCGGTTCGTGGACGCGCTGGCGATGCACAAGATGAACGTGCTGCATCTGCACCTCACGGACGACCAAGGTTGGCGCATCCAGATCGAGCGGTACCCGAAGCTCGTTTCGGTCGGTTCGCACCGCAAGGACACCCAGACGAACGACCGGCCGGACGAATACTCCGGCAAGCCGCATTCCGGCCATTACACCCAGGCCGAACTCCGGGAGATCGTCGCCTATGCCCGCGCGCGCTTCGTGACGGTGTTGCCGGAGATCGAGATGCCCGGTCACTCGCAGGCCGCCATCGCCGCCTACCCTGAACTCGGCAACACGGGCCGACCCCTCGAGGTGGCGACGGGATGGGGCGTCCACGAGGACGTGCTGAACGTCGAGGACGGCACGATCCGCTTCTACGAAAACGTGCTGGACGAGGTGATCGCGATCTTCCCGTCCAAGTACGTTCACATCGGGGGCGACGAGGCGCCGAAGAAGCAGTGGCGCGAGAGTGCCGCCGCCCAAGCCAAGATGCGCGCGCTTGGACTGAAGGACGAGGACGAGCTGCAAAGCTGGTTCGTGCGGCAGATCGGGGCCCACCTTCGAAGGCGGGGAAAGCGGCTGATCGGCTGGGACGAAATCCTGGAGGGCGGCTTGGCGGAAGAAGCCACCGTGATGAGTTGGCGCGGCGAGGAAGGCGGACTCGCGGCGGTGCGCGCGGGACACGACGCGATCATGTCCCCGTACGAGTGGACCTATCTGGACCAGCGACAGACGAACGATCCGGCACTGGAACTGCCCCGGGGTTGGGGGCACTTGTCGCTGGCCCGCATCTGGTCCTACGAGCCGATGCCGGCGGGTCTGACGCCGGAGGAGACGAAGCGGGTGTTGGGGGCGCAGACCGCACTTTGGACGGAGGTCATCCCCGATCCCGCCACCGCCGAGAAGCAGTTGTTCCCGCGCCTATGCGCGTTCGCGGAGGTGGTCTGGTCCCCCCGTAGGAGCCGCCTCTACGAAAGGGAGAGGCCCCGAATGGTGGCCCATGTGGCACGGTTGGACGCGATGCGGATCGCGCGTCATCCGGTCGATCCCGTGCAGACTGCCAGCGACCGCGCGTCGGTCGGCGCGCGTTCCTGACTCGCCGGCCCTGCCCTCGGTTCAAGTCGGATCCGCGATCGCGAACCGGCCGCCGCGATTTCGCGAATTTTCTTTCGCGTTTCTTGATAAAAGGATAAATCACGGCGTATAGTGTTGATAAATCGTTCGATCATCGGACTGAACCGTCTGAGTCGAACGGGAGTTTCGGATGTCGATGAAGACCTTTGCGATCGGTTTGGTGGCGGCTCTGGCGTTTGGCGGAGCGTTGATCGGGTGCGGAGACGGCGGCAAGTACGTCTCGGACGAAGAGGTGCGGAAGGCGGACGAGGCGCGCGCCAAGGCGATCGACGACGACCCGAACATGACCCCGGAGGACAAGGCGAAGATGAAGGAGATGCTCTTCCGAGGCCGGGACGTCTCGGCCGGGCAGCGCGGCGAGAAGAAGTAGGCGCGAACCATGGCCGTCACGCTCAAGGATGTCGCCGAGGCCGCCGGAGTCAGCATCACCGCCGTCTCGAAGGTGTTGCACGGCTCGGGCAAGAGCGTGCGCATCGGTCTCGAGACGCAGAAGGTGATCCGCGAGACGGCGGAGCGTCTTCAGTACTATCCGAGCGCGGTCGCCCGGTCGCTACGAACCGGCACCACGCGCACCGTCGGCCTCGTCTTTGAAAACTTCGGCGAGCTGTCCGCCGGGCCGATGTACTACGTTCTGATGCTGGACGGGGTGGCGCGCGAGTTGTTCCGCAACCACTACCGGTTGACGATCCTTCCCGAGATCGAGCACTCGGACGTCGCGCCGGCGTTGTCGGACGGTCGGATGGACGGCGTCATCTGGTGCAAGCTCCCCGCCGAGACCGACCTCTACCCGCAGATTCGCCGCACCCGGGTGCCGGTGGTCGCCCTCAACGCGCCCGCTCCCGAGAACCACCCCGACGACTTGGTGTACGTCTTCTGCGACAACGACGGCGGCGCGCGACTCGTGGTGGAGCATTTGGCCGAGCTTGGGCACGCGCAGGTGCTGTTCGTGATGGAGCGCGGCGAGGAGGAGACGCCCGACGCCACCGCTCGACTCTCCGGAGCGAAACGGGCGTGCGCCGAACGAGGGCTTGGCTTCGAGGTGGCGACCTGGAGCCGAGAGGCGTGGGAGTTCGCCGACTGGTGGCGCGCCGGCCCGACCCACACCGCGCTCTTCGCTTGGAACGAACGGGTGGCCAGCGAGATCCTGAAGCGATGCCGGGAGACGGGCGTCAGCGTCCCGGGCGACGTCAGCGTCGTCGGCTTCGACTCAACGCCCTATTGCGACACCACCTCGCCCCGCCTGACCGCCGTGAAGCAGCCCATCCTCGAGATGGCCGGCCAGGCCACCCGCGTTTTGCTCGACATGATCGAGGGCACGACCCCCGATCCCCGTCTCGTCGTCTTTCCCTGTTCGCTCGACGTCCGCGATTCGACTTCGTCGCCGCGGTCCGCCGAGCGCGTCCCGCGTCCCGTGTTCTCGAAGTAGAGAGGCAATCCATGATCAAACGCAAGGCGTTCACGCTCATCGAGCTACTCGTCGTCATCGCGATCATCGCCATCCTGGCGGCGATCCTTTTCCCCGTTTTCGCCCAGGCCAAGACCGCCGCGAAGAAGACCGTCTCGATCTCCAACGTCAAACAGATCGCCCTCGGGGTGATGATGTACATGGGAGACTACGACGACACCTATCCCCAGTCCGAGACCGGCGGATGGAGCACCCCGCACATCCAGTGGTACGGGATGATCTACCCCTACGTCAAGAGCGGCGACCGCGTGTCGACGGTTAACGGCGACCAGAGTTGGGGCAAGGACGGGATCTTCCGCGCCCCGGGCTATCCGCGCGCGATCGGGGCCGGCCAGGACGGCGGCCACAGCTACGGCGCCCACTTCTCGATCTTCGTCAACAACTACGGCCATGCCGGCCCGGTGGACGGCGCGCCGAACGCGGCGGTCGGCCAGTCGAACCTCGACGCCCCCGCCGACAAGGTGATGATCATGGAGAAGGGCGCGAACTCCGCCGATTGGAGCTACCCCTGGTTCCACGACTGGCAGCAGATGTGGGTCGGCTCGATCGCCACGACCCCCGGTGACGCGAGCACCGTGAACCGGGATGGCGTCGAGGTCTACACCCCCGGCACCGCCGTCTACAGCCCGGTGTTCGACAGCGACTGCACCGCGACGACCTCGGGCGCCTGGGAATGCGCCGCGCACCCGCGGTACCGCTACAACGGCGTGTCGCCGATGGCGTATGCGGACGGCCACGCGAGTTCGATGAAGCGCGGCGCGATCAAGTGGTTCAAGAACGTCTGGTTCGATCGCCGCGCAATGGGCAACTCGTTCCAGTGGTACTACGACTACTGCAAGGGCTCCGGATGGGGCTTCCCTTGCATTCACTAGGCTCGTCTCTTCGCTGAGATCGTCCCCGCCCGGCATGCCGGGCGGGGACGCGGCTGTTCGGTTCCGTCTTCCTCGAACGCTCGATCCTTGGGACGCCTAGTCGCCGCTTCTTCCGAAGGACCCGCGTAAGATCAGGAAGTCGGCGATGCCGACCGACCCGTCCTTGTTGAGGTCGGCGAAGGGATTCCAGTTGGGCGAGGCGGGATTGGAGCCGAAGGCGGCTCGGAGGCGGATGAAGTCGGCGATGTTGACGGCGTTGTCTCCGTTGACGTCGCCATTAACCAGGGTGATGGGTAACAAAGAAACCCCGACGGTCCCAATGTGGATCGCACCGGTGACTTTTCTGAGCCAATTGGTGCCCTGAACGGCCACGTCGAAGTCTCCGGTCACGACGACATCAAAAGAGAACTCCCCGTCCGGGCCCAGAACGACCTGGCGTCGGACGATCGGAGCGACGGCTCCGACGGGCTTCAGATCGACGGTGACGATGATGCCTTGATAGGATGTGATTCCTTGCAGGACCACCTTTCCGTCCACCTTACGGCCCCGTTCCAAGGCGAGAGAGTGATACCAGCCGCCCGAGACCATCGACGCTCCGGCAGGCAAGTTCTGGATTTGCACGGGGGTCAGCCGGTCCACGGTGGTCCCGTCTCCCAGGGCGCCAGAAGCGTTCGACCCCCATGCCCAAGCCGAGCCGTCGCTGCGCGCGGCGAGCCCGTGACCGACGCCGAGGCCGATCGCGACGACGTCGGAGAGGAACGGGGACTGAACGGGCGTGGAATGGCTCACTTCGGTCCCGTCGCCGAGTTGCCCATTGCTGTTTCGTCCCCAACCCCATACCGTCCCGTCGCTCCGCAACGCAAGGTTCGACTCGTTGTGGGACGCGATAGCGATGATGTTGGTTAATCCTTGGACCTGAACGGGAGGTTGGAACCCAAAGCCATACAAGTTGCCCCAAGCCCATACCGTACCGTCGCTGCGCAGAGCGAGACTTTGGGTGGCGTTTGCCGCGACGGACGTCACGTCGGCCAATCCTTGAATCTGAACAGGAGTCCATCGTTGCTCACTTGTGCCGTCGCCAAGTTGCCGGTACGAGTTGTCTCCGGAAGCCCAAACGGTGCCATCGCCCCGCACGAAAAGACTATGGGCCCCTCCGGTGGCGACAGCGGTTATGTTGGTTGGGCCGGATATCTGGACAGGCGCGGTGCGATTCACGTTCGTGCCGTCTCCCAGCTGGCCGGAATCGTTCTTGCCCCATGCCCATACGCGTCCGTCTCGATCTATAGCCAGAGAGTGCAGCGTATTAGTACTGATCGACACGATGTCGTGCAACTGCGACGATTGTACCGGCACGAACCGGTCTTCCGTCGTCCCGTCTCCCAGCTGCCCAGACTCATTGGCACCCCATGCCCAGACCGACCCGTCGGCACGCAAGGCGATGCTGTGCCGTAGGCCAGCGGCGACGGCCGTGAAGAGGTTGCCGAAGCCCAGCGCCTGTACAGGAAGATACTCCCCGCTCTGATAGTAGCTCCGGCCGTTGCCAAGCTGTCCCAGCCAGTTGTCGCCCCAAGCCCACACCGAGCCGTCTTGGTGGATAGCGAGCGTATGCTCTCCCATCCCGCCAACGTTTCGCTCAACGTTGACCAACCCTGGAATTTGGGTAGGAACGTAGATGTACCACTCAAAACTACCGATTCCGAGTCGTCCCCATCGGTTGTCGCCCCACGCCCAGGTCGATCCGTCTTTTCGGACGGCGAAGGAACTAGTGCGACAAGCCCAGACGGCCACGACGTTTTCGACGCCTTGAATCCTGGTGGGATTGGGGTTTGTGGAAACGACCATGTGCTCACCGAGCGCTCCTGCATTCCCATTTCCCCAACCCCACAAGGTGCCGTCTCTCAGGAGGGCTAGACTATGGTATTCGCCGGCGGAGATCGCGACCGCCCGGCCGGTTAGCAGCGTCCGGACGGGAAGAGGACGGTTTTCGATGGTCCCGTCGCCAAGTTGCCCGTAATCGTTCCAGCCCCAAGCCCATACGTTGCCATCGCTCGTGAGGGCGAGGCTATGGCGGACGTGGCCCGCGACGGCCACGACATTGGAGACGCCCGGGACCTGCACGGGAGCGACCCGGTGCTGCGTGGTGCCGTCCCCAAGTTGGCTGACGTCGTTGCGTCCCCAAGCCCAAAGGGTGCCATCGGCTTTGACGGCAAAGCTGTGATCGAAGCCGCAAGCGATCGACACGACGTTGTAGAGGGAGGGTATCTGCACGGGCGTCCAGCGATCAGTGGCGGTGCCGTCTCCGAGCATTCCGTAGTCCCCTTTGCCCCAAGCCCATACGGTGCCGTCACTCCGAAGCGCGAGGCAGTGATCGTAGCCGGAGGCGATGGCAACGATGTTCGACAAGGTTGGGACACGGCCGGGCACGTACGACTCCACATTGGTTCCGTTGCCACTTTGGCCGTGGGCGTTCCATCCCCAGGCCCAGACGCTTCCGTCGCTTCTCAAGACAACGCTGTGCAGGCGGCCCCCGGTTGCCGCGACCGCACGCGAGGGCTCGCGAACAAGAGTGGGCGTCAGCCGAGTGTCGGCCGAACCGTCGCCGACCTGTCCACGGTCGCTTTCGCCCCATGACCAAACCTGAGCCATGGAGCAGGGGGCTCCGAAAAGGAGGAGGACAAGCGCGGCAAGGCCGCGCCCGATCCGGGCTCTCGAGACGGGTTCGTGCGTCATGGTGGAAAACGATACACAAAACCTCCGTCTTTGTCAAGATTGCCGAGCCTGTGAAGGTCCTTGTCCCAATGGCCCGCGAGATGCCGGTTGCGGGCACCATACTGCACTGGGGTCGGGGAATGCGCCGGCCGGAGGAGTCGCGTCGTGGATGGGCGAACACGGAACACTTTGCGGGCAACCGGGGTCGTGGCGGGGTTGGTGTCGATCCCCTTGCCGTGGTGGATCGAGACCTACACGGTTACGCACCCCCGAGGGCCCTTGGACCAGTTCTTGTCCTTCTTCGCTTCGGAAGGCTGGACGGTGACCGGCCTCAACGGGTCGGTGCGGCTCTTCGTCCAGACGCCCCTCTGGTTCCTCGCTTTCGTCGGGGTCTTCGCGATCGGTCTGCAGTGGCTCGCCCTGGCGCCCGCGTTCGCGGCTTCGGTTAGGGTGCAACGGACGGTCGCTGTGGTTGCCCTCGTTTGGGTCACCGCGCCGGTGGCGACGATCCTGGGTCGAGGGAGCATCGAGTCGGGATGGCTCTTCGCGCTCTACGCCTCTTTGGTCGCCGTCGTCTGTTCCATGGGTCGCCGACCCGCCACGTCGCCCTAGCTTGGCCGGTCTGCCCAAGAAGGGGGGTACGGGTACTCGGTATCCTCTCACGTCGTGATCCCCGATCCCAACGATTTCGACGCCGTCTTGTTCGACATGGACGGCGTGGTGATCGACTCGGAACCCCTATGGGAAGCGGTCGAGGTGGAAACGTACCGCTCGCTGGGAGTGCCGATGACCCCCGAACTCTCACGCACCACCCTCGGGCTGACCGCGAAGGTCGCCGTCCAGAAGTGGTACGACCGGTACGGGTGGGAGGGGCCGAGCGTGGACGAGGTGGTCGAGGCGATCTCGGAGAAGATGGAGCCCACCATCCGCGACCACGGACGGGAGGTTCCCGGCGCGTGCGACCTGGTGCGCCGGGTGCGGGCGATGGGGAAGCGCACGGCCTTGGCCACGAGTTCGCCCTACCGGCTGGTGGACGCGACCCTCGACCGTCTGAACCTGCGCGACGCCTTCGATTTGGTCTACTCGGGCACCGAGGAGCCGCTGGGCAAACCCCACCCCGGTATCTTCCTCACCGTCGCGTCGCGGCTTGGGGTTCCGGCCGGAAGGTGCCTGGTGATCGAGGACGCGGTTTCGGGGTGCGTGGCGGCGAAGGCGGCGCGGATGATGTGCGTCGCGTTGCCGGCGGACTACCCGAACCACTCGCCCAAGTACCAGATCGCCGACTGGATCGTGGGGGGTCTGGACGGCCTGTTCCGGTAGGGCGGACCCGTTCTCTGTCTTCCATCCTGAGCTTGCGGTCCGCGCGGCCTTCGTTCGGGGTTCTTCGCTGCGCTCAGAATGACAAAGCCCCGAGCCTGTCATCCTGAGCCTGCGAAGGATCCCGGTCAACGGCAGCCGACCTTTCGGGATTCCTCGCTGCGCTCAGAATGACAATGCCTATGAACCTGCCAGCTGAGGAACGAAGAATCCCGGTCCGCGCGGTCTTCGTTCGGGTTTCTTCGCCTCGCTCAGAATGACAAAGCCCCGAGCCTGTCATCCTGAGCCTGCGAAGGATCCCGGTCAACGGCACCCGACCTTTCGGGATTCCTCGCTGCGCTCAGAATGACAATGCCTATGAACCTGCCAGCTGAGGAACGAAGAATCCCGGTCCGCGCGGCCTTCGCTTCGGGATTCTTCGCCTCGCTCAGAATGACAAAGCCCCGAACCTCCCGCACGGCTCTCGTTCGAGGTTCTTCGCTTCGCTCAGAGTGACAGAGTCGCTCAAGAATGACGGCAACTACCGAGAGCGTCGCTAAGAGCCGTTCTCGACGATGTAGTTCTCGCGAACCTTGTTGATCTCGGTCTGCATCGTCACGAGTTTGGCGAAGATGCCGTTGTCCTTGGCGAGCAACTCGTCGTGAGTCCCGATCTCGGCGACCTTGCCTTGATCGAACACCACGAGACGGTCCGCGCTGCGAAGGGTGCTGAGTCGGTGGGCGATCGCGAACACCGTTCGCCCTTCGACGAGGCGCTCCAGCGCCTCTTGGATGAGGCGCTCGGTCTCGGTGTCCACGCTCGCCGTCGCCTCGTCGAGGATGAGAACGCGGGGGTTGTGGAGGATGGCGCGGGCGATCGCGATGCGCTGACGCTCGCCGCCGGAGAGCCGTTGTCCCCGCTCGCCGACGTAGGCGTCGTACCCATCGGGGAAGTTCGCGATGAAGTCGTGGGCGTTCGCCGCCTTGGAGGCTTCGATGATGTCCTGCAGGCCCGCGCCCGGGCGTCCGTAGGCAATGTTCTGGGCGATGGTTCCCGGGAAGAGATAGGACTCTTGCATGACGACGCCGACCTGGCGCCGATAGTCCTCCATCTTGATGTCTTTCAGGTCGACCCCGTCGATCAGGATGCGGCCGTACGTCGGGTCGTAGAACCGCATCAGCAGGTTGATGAGGGTGGATTTGCCGGCGCCGCTGTGCCCGACCAAGCCGATCATCTCGCCCGCGTAGATCTCGAGGGAAATCCCCTTGAGCACCTCGCGCGACTTTTCGTATCCGAACCGTACGTCCTCGAACACGACCGAGCCCTTCATCTCCGGGATCGAAACGCAACGGCTGCTGTCCCGAATCTCGACGGGGGTATCGAGAATCTCGAACACCCGTTCACCGGCGGTGAGGGAGCGGCTCGTCCAGTCGATGATGCGTTGGAGCATCATCAGGGGATGGTTGAGCATGAGGGCGTAGCCGACGAAGGCGGTCAGGTCGCCGATCGTCGTCCGCCCGGCCAGCACGGCTTGTCCGCCGACCCACCAGATCATGACGGTGCTGAGGCCCATCGTGAACATCACGACGGGGAAGAGGGTGGACCAACTGACCTCGGCCACGTAGCCCGTGTGCGCCACGTCGGTGATGCGCTTGCCGAATCGGCCGATCTCCCGGTCCTCGCCGTGGAACGCCTTCACGACCCGCATCCCCGAGAGGACGCCGTTGAGGGCGCTGCTCATGCGCGACCAGTTGTGCCAGAAGCGGCTCCAGACCCGTTCCATCCGCTTGCGGAAGACGTACACCGCGACGAGGATCAGCGGGATCGGGGCGAGCACCCAGATCGCCACCTGCCAGTCGATGATGAGCATCATGATGGGGATGCCCACGAGCATCGCGCCCTGGTTCACCGTGATCGGCACGCCGTCGATCAGCACGTCGTACAGGGCGCCGGTGTCGTTCGTCATGCGCGACATGATCGAGCCGACCGAACGTTTGTCGTAGAAGCCGAGGGACAACTGCTGGAGTTTCTGGAACAGCGCGCTGCGAATGTCGATCGCGATGTTGCGCCCGAGGAAGGCGACGTTGCGCCCGCGCGCCATCTGGATGAGCGAGAGCCCCGCGCGGGAGACGATCAGCCCCGCGATCAGCCACCCGAACATGGCGAGGTGCCGCTTCTGCAGGACGTCGTCCACCAGCAGCTTCGACAGGTACGGCGGGACCAGTTCGAGAAGGGTGCCGGCCAGGATGAGGAAAGTGCCCCAGAAGATGCGGAGCCGATAGGGCCGCGCGAAGCCGAACAGGCGCCTCAACGTCTTGCCACGGCTGACGCAGTTCTCGCAGATCTCGGTGTTTTCGGGCAGGGGCCGTTGACACTTCGGGCAGACCCGCAGTTCGTCCTTGATCTCGGGGACGGGCTCGTTCTTGAGGACGGCCTCGAGGCGCTTCTGGGCGCCCGAAATCTGGAGGTTACGGGAGGCGGTGGCGCGAAGGAGCTCGACCCCGATGCCCTCGTGTTGGGCGATCAGGCCACAAGCGTCGACCAGGTCCTCGACCTGGGGATTCTTGAGCTCGGCGAGCGGCCAGCTTCCGACCAGCTGTTCGCCCAACGGCGTCTTTTCATAGCGGTACGCGGTGGTATCCGAGACGACGAGCCACGATCGGCCCATATGGCCGATGCTCGTGAGGTCCGCCTCCGTGACGAAGAGCGGCGCTTCCGCATCGGGAAGCACCACGTTCTCGGGCATGGTTGCCGGCATGGGATCCTCCTTGCCGATTCGAGTTGCGTTTGAGTCCAGTTGTCGCGATCCTTCGCCCTTGTTCCGGCGTGGCGACGCTGCCCGTCGGCCCCAACGGGGCGCATTCTACTGCTATGTAGACGAAACTGCCATACTTTCAGACGTGCTTTTTGCGGCCAATCTCGGCAAACGTTTTGGCAAGAGGTGGATCTTCCGAAACGTATCGTTCGAGGCGGGGCGCGGCGAAGCGCTGGTCGTCGTGGGGCACAACGGCGTCGGCAAATCGACGCTGCTGAAGTGCCTCGTGGGGTTGATGAGCCCATCGGAGGGTCGGGTGACCTTCCCGGGGGAAGACGCGCGATCCGCCATTGGCTATGCGAGCGTCGAGCAGAGTCTCTATGGTCACCTAACCGCGCGGGAGCACCTGGGCCTTTTTGCCCGGATGCGGGGTTGCCCCGCCCGCGACGACGAACTGGCGGACAAGGTCGGCCTGCGCGAGGCGCTGGACCGTTTCGTAGGCGAGTTCTCGACCGGTATGAAAGGGCGTCTGCGCATCGCGCTCGCGGTCCAACCCGAACCGTCGCTCCTGGTCCTCGACGAACCGGGCGCGGGCCTCGACGAAGCCGGCCGCGACGTCGTTCAGAAGGTTTGCGAGGAGCAACGGGCGCGCGGGGTCCTCGTCGTGGCCACCAACGATCCGCTGGAAAGGAGGTTTGGCGATCTCGAACTCGAACTGGCGGGCTGAGGTCGGGGCGGTCTTCGAAAAGGAGTGGCTCGTCGAACGGCGGGCGAGAACCGGCTGGATCACCGCCGGGCTCTTCGGTTTCGTCGCCGTCGTCGCGGTGGCGCTGGCGGGGTTCGGCATCAAGTTGACGGGATCCCTTTCGGCGGGCCTCCTGTGGGTGGTCTGGCTCTTCGCGGCGACGGTGGCCCTACCGCGCGCGTTCGTGGCGGAAGAGGAACTGGGGACGGCGAACCTGCTCCGGCTGAGCGCGCGAGCGCACTCGGTGTACTGGGGCAAAGCGCTCTTCAACCTGGTCCAGATGTCGGCGATCGGGCTGCTGATCGCGGTGGCGTACATCGGTCTGGTCGGGGCGGAGATGCGCGACCCGGCGCTGTTCCTGATTTCGGTCCTGGGTGGCTTGGCGGCCCTAACGGGTACCGTCACGTTCTGCAGCGTCTTGGTGGCGCAAGCGGCCTTTCGCGGCGCGTTGGTGGGAGCGATCGCGCTGCCGATGTTGTTGCCTTTGGCGGCGCTCGGCGTGTCGAGTCTCAGGGTGGCGCTCGGAAACGGGTTCCCCGAGGCCGGCTGGCAGGCGGCGGTCGGACTGGTGGGCTATGCCACCCTCACGTTCGCCAGCGGGCCGTATCTGTTCGCCGCCGTTTGGAAGTCGTAACCATGATTCGAATCTTGGTCGCCGTATGGGTCCTCGTCGCGATGGCGGCGGCTTTTCTCGCGCCGGACGCGAAAGGCTTCCAGTCCCCCGCGTTGGCGCGGATCGTCTTCTTCCACCTGCCTTGCGCCTTCCTCGCCACCGGCTATCTGTTCGCGGGGTCGTTCTATGCGGTGAAGTTTCTGAAGGGAAGGTCGGCCGAGCGCGACGAAACGGAGTCGGCGCGTAAGTCGGTCGCCGCGAACGAGCTGGGATACCTCTTCGCCGTCCTGACGATGGTCACCGGAATCCTCTTTTCCTACGTCCAGTGGGGAACGTGGTGGCAGTGGGACCCGCGTCAGACCTCGTTCCTGATGCTCCTGTTGCTGTACTCGGCGTACTTCGCCCTCCGGTCGGCGCACGGCGACCCGGATCGGCGCGAAGTGGTGGCCTCGGCCTATGCGGTCGCCCTCGTGCTACCCGCCGTGTTCCTCATTTTCGTGTTCCCGCGCCTTCCGCAGATCGCGAACGTTTCGTTCCACCCGACGCAGACGATCCAGCAGGGGCAGTTCGACCGGAACTACTGGACGGTGTTGCTGGCGAACTTCTTCGGGTTGCTGATGCTCTCGGTCCCGCTCTTCCGGCTACGAATTCGGGCCGAGGCCCTTGCTCATCGGCGGTTCGGCGAGGCCACCGGGGCGGCGGCACGGGCGACGATCACCCGCAAGTCGTGACCATCACGGCAACGACAGGTGGTCGATGAACGCGTCCTCGAACCCGGGCTCTCGATTGAGTTCGACGATCGTCATGTCGCGCCCCACCCGCGCGATCTCCGATAGGCAAGTCTGATCCACCAGGGTCGCGAACGCGCCCCCCAACGACGTGTTGCCGACGAGGATCAACTTTTCGCGCGCGAGCCCGGGAAGCAGGCCGCACGCGATCGCGTGGTCCAGGTTCAGGTGCATTCCGAATCCGCCCGCCACGTAGACGTTGCGAAGGTCGCTCGCCCGGATCCCCGCCTTGGACAGCAACGTTTCGATACCCGCCGCGATCGCCGCCTTCGCCTGGAGGAGCGCCGCCACGTCGAACTCGGTGACGACGATCGGGGATTGGCCCCGCCCGGTCCCGATCCGGATGGCGCGGACTCCCGCGTGGACTTCGACCTTTTCCGCCGAAGGGCCGATGCGCCCGACCGGGCCGAGCAAACCCACCCGACGCCCTTCGGCGAGCAGATCCACGTACGCCGAACCGCAAAGCCCCTCCGGGTCCCCACCCCCGATCACCTCGATCGCGGGCGAACCGTCGGCAGGGAAGGCGAGGTGGGCGACCGCCCCACGCCCCGCGCGCATCCCGCAAGACAGCCCCGATCCCTCGAAGGCCGGTCCCGCCGCCGTCGCGCACCCGAACAAGTCGTCGCCTTCCTTCAGGATGATCTCGCCGTTGGTGCCGATGTCCACCAGCAGGGACGGACCGTCGTCGTAAAGCAGGCCCGACGCGAAAACCCCCGCCGTCAGGTCCGCGCCGACATAGGCGGCGGCGCCGGGCAGAAGCGTGACGTCGGCGTTGGACGGCTCCAATCCCACCTCGGAGGCCGCCAGGGTGCGGGTTTCAAGAAACTCGGGGGTGAACGGCGCGACACCGAGCGAGCGGGGGTTCACGCCCGCCAGGAGGTGGAGCATCGTCGTGTTGCCCGCGATGGCGTAACCAAGGAGGTCGGCGGTTGGACGGGCCAACTCGGCGAGACACTCCTGCACCAGGGACCGGATCGTGCCGGCGACCGCGTCTTGCAGTTCGCCCAGCATCGACCCGTCCGTCGAGCACAGGTTGATGCGAGTGAGGACGTCGTCCCCCAGGCGCATCTGGGCGTTGAAGGCGGACGCCTCCGCGACGGTCTCGCCGTTCTCCACCAGTTGCACGACGATCGTCGTCGTCCCGACGTCCACCGCCGCCGCCAATCCCGGGTAGAGGGGTTCGTCCGCCAGACCGACCCCGATACGGTAGTCGCCCAGAACTTGTGGCTCGTAGTCCACGAGCGACCGGTGGGGAACCCGAATCCGGACGTCGCCCAGCGCCCGACACTGGCAAGCGGCGAAGGTCGTTCCAGATTCCGGCATCGGCTCGACTTGGCCCTCGAGCAGTTCGACCTTACAACCGTTGCATTGGCCCTTCTGTCCGCAGCGCGTGTTCAGGGCGACCGATTTGCGCCGCAGGATCTCGCTCAGCGGCCGGTGCGCGAGGGCACGGTCCGGCAGGATCGTGACCTCGTCGTTGGGCAACTCGACGACGATCCTCACGAGGTTGCCTCGACCACCCGCTCGTCCGCCGTCATCCGCGCCGACTCGCCCGGTTCCAGGACCAAGAACCGTTCGTCGTCCCAGGGGCCGGTGAGCAGGTCGCGCAGGAGTCCCGGGTCGCCGCGCTGACGGTCGTAGCCCCACCCGAGCCACGCCGCGCACCGCTTGGTGTAGGCCTCGTCGTCCTCAGTCTCGCTCACCCCAAGGTCCACGAAAGTTGCCCGGTCGTACGTCTGGAACCAGTTTTGCTCTTGTTCCATGAGGAACTCGGCGTTGTCCTCGCCGTACTCCCGAACGTACCGGTCGCGCAGGAGCCGGTGCCGTTCTTCGCCGGGCGGGACGTGGTGCTTGTTCCATCCGGGGCTGTACCAGTAGGTGCCAGGGTGGAGGCGCGCGTACTCGGCGTAGCGACGACGGTCGCCCAACAGGAGCGTGATGCAATCGTGCGCACGGGTGAGCACGATCTTGGCCTTGCGGGCCTGCACCCCTTCGACGCCACGCGAACAAAGGCCGTAGCCCAGCACGATGACGTCCGGCCCGTAAGCTGCCTCGACGCGGTCCACCTCCGCCTGCAACTCCCGACGCAAGCGGTCGGGTTCGTTGTGAAGGCCCTGTTCGAGCTTGACGATCGCGACAATGTGCGGCAGGCCGACCGCGAACGCCTCGATTTCCAGCTCGAGCACGGCGCACGCGATCACGACCACGCGAGGTTCCACAGGCTTGGAGTTTAGCCCCCGGCGGGCGGTTCGGCGGTCCCGGCCGGGGCATTGTGTGTACCTTTCGGTGTTGTTAGGGCCTGGTACCTAGGGCGAGCCCGTGGCAAGCGGCAACATGGTTCCTAGTTCGATGACGAGCTTCCGCACCCTCGCGATCGAGAATCCCACGCAGCTTCTCTTCGGAGTCTCGCCGCGACCGGTCACGACCCGCAGCGGCATGCGGATCGGCGGGGGCCTCGTCTACCCCGAGCTCAACTTCACCCTTCCGACGATGCTCGTCACCGAGCAGACAATGCCGGAAGTGCTGCGTCACTACACCGAGATCGTAACGGAGGCGACGCGCCGCGCCGCCGAACTCGAGGCCCCCGGGCTTCTGCTCGAGTTCGAAGCCCTGCCCCCGATGACGGAGAACCCGGACTGGGGCATGGACGTGGTTCACGTGCTCCTCGACGGCATCGAGAAGGGGGAATCGAAGTACGGGCTGAAGGCCGCCCTTCGGGTCACCCCGAACGACACGCGCGAGATGATCCGACCCCCTCGGATGCGAAGCGGTGCGCTCTACGAGAATATGCTCGCCCTGTTCGAGCGCTCCGCCGCCGCCGGCGCCGACCTCCTCAGCATCGAGTCGGTCGGGGGCAAGGAGGTCCACGACGAGGCGCTCGTTTCCGGAGACCTCGAACTGGCGATCTTCGGTCTGTGCGTGATGGGCGTGCGGGACATGCGGTTCCTCTGGACCGAGATCACGGGGATCGCCCGCCGCCACGGCGTCCATCCGGCGGGCGACACCGCTTGCGGATTTGCGAACACCGCGATGGTCATGGCCGAGCAGCGCCTCATTCCCCGGGTGTTCGCCGCCGTGATCCGGGCGGTCTCGGCGGTGAGGTCGCTCGTCGCCTACGAGTGCGGCGCGGTCGGTCCGGGTAAGGACTGCGGCTACGAGAACGTGTTCCTGAAGGCGATCACCGGTTGCCCGATGGCGATGGAAGGGAAGACCGCGAGTTGCGCCCACCTCAGCCCGGTGGGGAACGTGTCCGCCGCGATGGCCGACACCTGGAGCAACGAGTCCGTCCAGAACGTGAAACTGCTCGGTGGGATGGCGCCGATCTGTTCGCTCGAGACGCTGATCTACGACTGCCGACTAATGAACGAGGCGATCGCCGACGGACCCGAGGCCGCGCGAACGTTGCGCGACTGGATGGTGCGTTCCGACGCGCGGTTCGATCCCCAAGCCCTCATCCTCACCCCGGCGAGCGCGGTGCGGGTCGCCCGAGCGATCGTGGTCGCTCCGAACCCCTATCGCGCCGGCATCGCCGCCGCCCGCGAGGCGATCGCCATTCTCTCCGACGCGGCCGCCCAAGGGGCGTGCAAGATTTCCGACCGCGAGGCCGTGTGGTTCGACCGCATGACCGACACCCTCGACGACCTCCCCTCCGACGAAGACGCCTTCATCGAGCGCACCATGGCGCAGGTGGATCGAAGCACCTTCGTCGCCGAGGACTACCTCTTGGCCGAAAGGGCCAACGCGTGACAAGGACACTAGGCGGATGACCGAACTCGACAACCTAACCGAAGCCATCGTTCGCGGGGACCGCAAGGAAGCCGTTCGCTTGACCCAAGAGCGAATCGACGCCGGCGACGAACCGAAGAACATCCTCGCCGCCCTGGTAAAGGGCATGGACATCGTCGGCGACAAGTTCCAGCGTCAGGAGGCCTGGGTGCCGGAGATGCTCATCGCGTCTCGCGCCATGAGCCAGAGCCTCGCTTTGCTGGAGCCGCTCCTCGTGGCCGCCGGGATCAAGCCGGAGTTCACCGCCGTCGTCGGCACCGTCGAAGGCGACCTGCACGACATCGGGAAGAACCTTGTGGCGATGATGTGGCGCGGAGCGAACTTCCACGTGATCGACCTCGGGACCAACGTCCCGAGCGACAAGTTCGTCGAAGCCGCCCGCGAGCACAACGCCGACGTCGTGGGACTCTCCGCCCTTCTCACCACCACGATGCCCGCCATGAAGGCGACCATCGAGAAGTTCCGCGAGGCCAACCTGCCGAACACGAAGGTCGTGATCGGCGGTGCGCCCATCACGATGGAGTTCGCGCGCGAGATCGGCGCCGACGGGTTTGCCCCGGACGCCGCCTCGGCGGTCGGCCTCGTTCGGGAACTGGTCGGCAAGGCCTAAGGACGGCCGCAGGCGCCCATGAGAACGAACCGGCTGACCGGGCGCGAACGCGTGAACCGGTTTCTTCGTCGCCAACCCCACGACTCGATCCCCCGGGCCGAAAGCGCCTGGGCCGAGACGATCGAGCGGTGGAAGAACGAGGGGTTCGGCGGGGACCTCGCCCAGTACCTCGGGCAGGACTTTCACGGCCTCTGCTGGTGCGACCCCCGGAGCCACCCCGGGCAGTTCCTCCTCGTCGCGGAAGACGACAAGACTCGGACCTACCGCGACGAGTGGAACAACACCGTCCGCTACTGGAAGCACCGCTCCGGCACGCCGGAGCACGTCGCGTTTTCGTGCCAAACCCCCGAGGACTGGCACGCCGATCACAAGCCGCGCCTCCTCGCGGCGGGCCCGTTCGTCAACCCAGACGCCTCGAAACTCGACCTCGCGCAGGCACGACGCAACGGCCGGTGGGCGCACCTCACCGGACTCGAGCCCTTCGAGTCCACCCGACGCCAGATGGGGGACGAGGTCACCCTGATGGCGATGATGGAAGAACCGGAGTGGGTGGACGACGTGGCCCGGACTTTCACCGACCTGACCCTTCGCGACTTCGAGCTGCTCGAAGCGTCCGGACTCGAGTTCGACGGCGTCTGGATCTACGGCGACATGGCCTACCGGGGCGGCCCGATGTGCTCCCCCGCCAAGTACCGCGAACTCGTCTGGCCCCAGCACAAACGCCTGGCCGACTGGGCCCACTCGCGCGGGGTCCCCTTCATCTACCACACCGACGGCGACGTGAACTCGGTGATGGACCTCTACGTCGAGGCCGGGTTCGACGCCGTCCAGCCGCTCGAAGCGAAGGCGTTCATGGACGTGCGCCAACTCGCCCCGAAGTACGGCGACCGCCTCAGTCTGTTCGGCAACATCGACGTGATGGTCATGGCGACCAACGACCGCGAACGGATCGAGGAGGAGGTCGTCACCAAGCTCCAGGCGGGGATGGCCACCCACGGTTACGCCTACCACTCCGACCACTCCGTTCCCCCGTCCGTGTCCTGGGAAACCTACAAGTTCATCGTGGACTTGGTGGACGCCCACGGAAACTACGAGTCATGACCGAGCGCGAGCGCTTCCACGCCTGCATGCAGTACCGCCCGGTGGACCGGGCACCGATCTGCGACTTCGGCTTCTGGGACGAGACGATCCCCCTGTGGCACGAGCAGGGTCTCCCGAAAGAGGTGACGAACGGCAACGCGACCGCCTACTTTGGGATGGACGAGTACGCGAGTTGGTGTTGGGTGCGAACCGGCCTGTGCCCCTCGTTCGAGTACCGAGTCCTGCAGGACGAGGGCGATTTCGAGGTCGTCCAGGACCACGAGGGAGTGATCTCGCGCCGCAAGAAGTTCCTCGGCTCGATTCCGATGTTCCTTGGCCACACCCTCGTGGACCGTGAAAGCTGGCGCAAGGAGTTCAAGCCGAAGCTCGATCCGGACCATCCCGACCGTTTTCCCGCCGACTGGGACGCCAAGGTAGCGGAGTTCAGGAACCCGAATCGCACCGTCCCCCTCACCTTCGACGGCGGCAGCCTCTACGGGTGGATTCGCAACTGGATGGGGGTCGAGGCGCTTTCGATGGTGGTCTACGACGACCCCGCCTGGTTCGAGGAAATGGTCGAGACGATCGCCGACCTCATCCTCAGCCTCCTCCAGAAGTGCCTCGACGCCGGGGTGCGGTTCGACAATTGCGGGATGTGGGAGGACATGTGCTACTCCGGCGGCCCCCTCCTCAGCCCCTCGGTGTACCGTCGCGTGTGCGTGCCCCAGTATCGGCGCATCACCGACCTCCTCAAACGCCACGGCACCGAGATCGTTTGGGTGGACTGCGACGGTTGCGTCGACCAACTCGTGCCCTGCTGGCTCGACGCCGGCATCAACACCTTGTTCCCGATCGAGGTCGGTACCTGGAAGTCCGACCCGATCGCGTTTCGTCGCGAGTACGGACGCCAGCTTCGGCTTATGGGCGGGTTCGACAAACACATCTTGGCGACGTCCCCGGCCGAGATCGACGCGGAGATAGAACGCCTGACCCCGTTGGTGGAGGAAGGCGGGTTCATCCCGTTCTGCGACCACCGCGTCCCGCCCGACGTCCCGCTGGCGAACTACGAGCACTATCTCGTCCGCGCGCGCGAACGATGGGGCAAGAACCTCGATCTGAAGCCGTTCCGGAGGTTGCCCGCAGAGGCGGAGGAAGGGAAAGACTCTGTCATTCCGGGCGAAGCGAGGAATCCCGATTCGGCCACCGACGAGCCTCGGGATCCTTCGGAAGCTCAGGAGGATGACAAGGAGGGGGCGCGACCGTGACCGACGACTTCGCCGCCCACAACGAAGAGGTCCGCCGGGTGTGGGACGCCTACTTCGCCCGCAAACCCGTCCGGGTGCCGATGCGCCTCTCGATCAGCAGCAAGTTCACGATGGGGATGCCGGAAGCCAACCCGGAAGGCATCTTCTTCGAGCAGTACTTCAAGGACCCGCGCGCCATGCTCGTCCGCCAGTTGCGCCACGAGCACTGGGTCCGCACCCACCTCCCGCGCGACGTCGAGATGGGCCTGCCCGACGTCTGGCCCGTCTACGTGGACTTCCAGAACTGCTACGAGGCGATGTGGTTCGGGTGCGAGGTCGAGTACGTCGGAACCCAGGTCCCCGACACCAAGCCGAACCTCTCCGACGATCGCAAGACCGCCGCCCTCGACGCCGGCATCCCATCCCCCGAGACCCAGCCCTGGATCGCCCGATCGTGGGAGTACTTCGAGTTCTTCCGTGAGACGGCGCGCGACGGTTACGAGTACGAGGGGCGGCCGATCGAGGTCGGCTGGAACTGCTTCGGGGGCACGGACGGACCGATGACGGTGTGCTGTAACCTGCGCGGCGCGACCGAGTTCTGCCTCGACCTCCTTGACGACCCGGCTTACGCCGACGAGATGTTGGCGTTCGTGACGGAAGCCACCATCGTTCGGCTTCGGTACGTTCGCGAGCGACTCGGCATCCCCTTGCGAGGCCACTTCGGCTTCGCCGACGACTCCTGCGCCCTCCTTTCGGACGCGATGTACCGCGAGCGCGTGATGCCCCATCATCGGCGGCTGATCGAGGCGTTCACCGACGGTTCGCCCTCCGGCATCCACCTCTGCGGCAACGCGACCCACCTCTTCAAGACCCTCGTGGACGAACTGGGCATCCGGTCGTTCGACACGGGCTTTCCGGTGGACCACGGGGCGCTGCGGCGCTCGCTGGGTCCCGACGTCGAGATCGTCGGCGGTCCGGCGGTCCCTCTGTTGCTCAAAGGGACGCCCGACGAGGTGTGCGCGGAAACGCGGCGGATTCTCGAAAGCGGCGTGACGGAAGGGGGTCGCTTCATCCTCCAGGACGGCAACAACCTCGCGCCGGGTACTCCGGCGGAAAACATCGCGGCGATGTACGCGGCGTGCAAGGCTTACCGGCTTTGACGCGAGAGTGTTATCCGGAGCGCAGTGAGGGATCCCGGCCGGGGGCCCGTCTTTCGGGATTCTTCGCTTCGCTCCGAATGTCAGGGAAGCGCGCAAACCGAGTCCGGCACACCGATTCCCAATTCCCGGTTCCCGGACCATCCGGGTACCATTTGGACCGATGCTGAACACCCGCGCCCTCCGCTCCGTCGCCTTGGTGTCCACGCTGGGACTCCTGAGCGCCTGCGGGGCGATCCTCGGTCAAACCACCGCAGCGACCACGACCCAATCGGTCGAGAGCTCGAAGAGCTACGTCTCCTTCGAAAGCGCCGCCGCGCTGGCCGACCACCTGCGGCCCGGGTCGAAGGCAGGGTTGCTCGTGAGCGCGCACCGGGGAGGTCCGGAGCCCAGCTTTCCGGAAAACGCCCTCGAGACCTTCGAGAACACTCTGAAGTACGGTCCGGCCATTTTGGAGTGCGACGTCCGTCTGACCCGCGACGGGGTGCCGATGCTGTTGCACGACGACGACCTGGACCGCACGACCACCGGACGAGGGCCGCTCGACCAGGAGTGGTTCCGCGTCGTGAGAACCTTGCGGCTGCGCGACAACGAAGGCAACCGCACCCCGTACCGCGTACCGACCCTCATGGAAGCCCTCGCCTGGGCCGAAGGGCGCGCGATCCTCACCCTCGACATCAAACGAGGGCTGCCACCGGAGACGATCGTGGACGCGATCCGGCGCGCCAGGGCGGAGAACCGCGTCACCGTGATCGTCTACAACTTGGCCGATCTGCTCGCCTACCGTAGGCTGGACCGGACCCTCAACATCGCGGGCTCCGTCCGGAACCTGGACGACGTGCGGCGCTTGGTGGCGTCCGGGACCCCGCTGGATCGGCTGACGATGTTCACCGGGGTCGGCAAACCGGACCCAGCGATGATCGCGGAACTGAGGCGACTCGGGGTCCGCGCGATCTTGGGCACCTTCGGGCCGATCGACGAGCGCGCGGCGGAAGAGGGCGGACGCGCCTACGACGAAGTGGTCGCCGCCGGGGTCGGCATGCTCGCGACCGACAATCCGCAGGCCGCGTTCCAAGCAACGAGGACGGCGGTCGGCAGGTAAGCGGACCTGCCCGGGGAACCGTTCGCCGGGTAGGTTGGGTCCAAGAAAACATGTTGACCTGCGCTCTCCCCCTACTTCTCGTTGGCACCGGGCGCGCCATGCCGGCGGCGGCCTCGGTGACGTACCCGGGCGTTCCGTACGCGGTTTCGACCGGGACCGACACGCTCCTCCCCGTGCAACTCAAGTCGCACAGCGTCACCATCAAGCTCGGGACCCAGGCCCTGAGCTACGAGACGATCAGCGTCTTCAAGAATCACTCCGACAAGCCCATCCGGGCAACGTTGACGATCCCGTTCGCCGCTCGCGGGGTGCTGGACCATCGCGATGCCCTCTCGAACCCGGTCCTCGCGCGATGGGACCGCAAACCGATCACGTTCGCGCGACCCGCCCTCGACATGGCCGAATCGTCGCGCCGATCCTCGGGCGAGCCCTATGACTTCGACACGGCGGTCAGCGCGACGGTGACCTTCGAGCCCAACTCCACGCACTCCCTGGTCACCTCGTACCGGCAGAAGCTCGGCAAAGCGGGGCCGGATGGCGCCCTGCGCACGCTCGGGTACGGTACGGGTGGGCTGGACAAGTGGCAGGGGCCCTGCGAAAGGCTCAACTACTCCGTTCAGTTCCTGCGCGAGACGTTCTTTGCCAGCTCGGCGGACACGGGCGAGAAGTACGAGGCCTCGTCGGTGTTCGCCGTCCATTCGACCGAACCGCAAAGCGGCTGGAAGATCGGCGACAAGGGAGCTTTCGTGAAGTTCGAGAACCGCTACGGGAACGTCGGAACCCTCTGGTTCACGTTCTATCCCAACGGTTACCGAAGGTCCTAGTGCCCCCGGAGCGAGAAGGCGAAGAACACCGCCGACAGGGCGAACATGGCCCAGGCGCCGCCCGTGATCGCGCGCGCCCGGCCGGCCGCCGCCATCGTGACCGGATAGAGCAGGAACCCCGCCGCCATCCCGATCCCAATGTTGAAGGTGAAGGCAATCAGCGACACCACCGCGAACGCCGGGATCAGTTCCTCCGGCCGATCGAAGGCGAGGTTCTTCGCCGCCCCCAGCATCAGCACTCCGACGAGCACAAGGGCGGGGCCGTAGGCGCAGCCCGGGATCGCGGTGAAGACCGGGGAGAGGAACAAGGTGAGTCCGAACAAGCCCGCGACCACGAGCGCCGTGAGCCCCGTCCGCCCTCCCGCTTCGATCCCGGCCGCGCTTTCGATGTAGGCCCCGCTCACCGTCGTTCCGAGCAATGGGGCGACGGTGGTCGAGACGGCGTCCGCCAAGAGTGGGCGCTCGATGTCGGGAAGGTTGCCGTCCGCGTCGAGCATATTCGCCCGGTGCGCCAACCCGAGGAGGGTGCCCATGGTGTCGAGGAACGCCATAACGAACACCACCAGCGTGACCTGCAGGAACGCGACCGTTGAGACGCCGGTGAAGTCGAGCTTCATGAAAACCGGGGCCAGCGAGGGGGGAGCCGAGACCAGCGAGGTCGGCGTCTTCGCCACCCCGAAGGCGAACGCGGCGCACGTGCCGACGAGGATCGCGATCAGGATCGCTCCCGTCGCCTTCCGGAGACTGAGCACGATCATGACCAAGAACGTCAGGAGGCCGACGACGGCGGGCGGCTGGGTCAGGTCGCCGAGCCTCAGCAGGGCGCCGCCCGCGCCGGGCTGGACGATCCCCATCTGGGCGAACCCCAGAAGACTCAGGAACAATCCGATGCCGACCGCGAACGCCGACTTCAGGCTGGTCGGAATCGAGTTGGCGAGCGCCGCCCGCACGTGGGTGAGGGTGAGCACCACGAACAGCAACCCGGCGACAAAGGTGGCGGCCAGGGCGGTCGCCCAAGGGAAGCCCATCCCCTTGACGACGGTGAAGGCGATGAAGGCGTTCTCCCCCATGTAGGGGGCGATCGCGAAGGGCCGGTTGGCGATCAGGGCCATCAGGGTCGTGCCGATGATCGCGACGAGAGCGGTGGCGGTGAACGAGGGGCCGATGGGGATGCCGGCGTTTTCGAGGATCGCCGGGTTGACGGCGACGATGTACGCCATCGTCAGGAAGGTGGTGACTCCCGCGACGACCTCGCGCCCGGGGGTGGACCCGGCCCGCGCGACGCCGAACATCCGTTCCAGCATATGCAATGGACGATGCGCGGGCACGTTTCGCCGTCCGGTCTCCGGGGCCGGCGGGGAAGGATAGAATGGGCGGGACCGTACGGTCCGCGCCCCCATCCATGACGATCGCCTTGCCGCACCAGACCCTCGGAGGCCCCATTGTTCGTCGGGCGTAGCATTCCGTACGGCGGGTACTTCCTGCCGATCGATCGGTTTCGCCCCGGTGACGCGATCGTGCGGGCCGACGGGGCCGCCCACGGCGACGGCTGGCTTTGGTTTCACGGACCGTACGACGAACGGGACGCGAGCGCACCGGAGGCGGTGCGCGATGTGATCGCATGGGCCGACCGTGCCGCGTCGCAGGGTCGCTGGAGCGTCGGTTTCGTGACGTACGAAGCCGGCCGCGCCTTCGACGCCGCCCTTGGGGCGCGTCCCGCGCGCGCGAACCTGCCGTTGGCCGCCTTCCGCCGGTACCAGGAACCACCCACCTTCTGGAACGAACTCGCGTTCGCACGCCACCCGGATGCTCCGACCTGGGAGCCGGAGTGGGACGAGCCGACCTACGCGAAGGCGTTCGAGGCGGTCCGGTCCGCGCTGGCCGCGGGCGAAACCTATCAGACGAACTTGACCTTTCGGTTGCGCGGATGCGCCACCGATTCGGTCGGCCTGTTCGCCCGCTGGGTTGCCGACGACCCGCCGCCCTACGCCATGCTGCTCGGGGGACCCAACGTATCGATCGCGTGCTTGTCGCCCGAGTTGTTCTTCGAGCGGCGCGGTCACGAGTTGATCGGGCGACCGATGAAAGGGACCGCTCGGTCCGACACGGCCCGAGGGTCGCTCCCGGAGTCCGCTAAAGAGCGCGCGGAGAACCTGATGGTCGTGGACATGATCCGCAACGACCTCGGCCGGATCGCCCGGACCGGGACCGTCTCGGTACCCGCACTGTTCACCGTCGAGCGGCACGGGGACCTCTTGCAGATGACCTCGACGATCCGCGCCGAGAGCGAGGCCGACCTCGTTGGGGTCTTCGAGGCGCTCTTTCCCTGCGCCTCGATCGTCGGCGCGCCGAAGGTGGCCACCACGAGGCTGATCGCCGAACTCGAATCCTCCCCCCGGGGCGTCTACACGGGGGCGGTCGGCTTCGTCGCCCCGGGGGGCGACGCCCGGTTTGCGGTCGCCATCCGCACGGCGACCTTCTTCGCGGACGGGCGGACCGCCGAATACGGGGTGGGATCGGGCGTCGTCTGGGACTCAGCGTGCGCGGCGGAGTGGGAGGAGTGCGCGATCAAACGCTCGGTCCTCGAACGGGCGGCGGTGCCGTGGGAGTTGCTCGAGACCATGCGCTTCGATCCCGAGGACGGTATCGCGTTGCTCGGGAGGCACCTCGCGAGGATGGCGCGTTCCGCGTCGGAGTTCGGCATCGCCTTCTCGGAACAAGGAACCCGAGCGTGGCTGAACGCGCGAACCTCGCCCCTGACGGACGTCCGCCGCCTGCGCCTTCGCCTGGGTCGAGACGGAGGTTTGTCGCTGGACGTCCTTCCTCCCCGCGTGCCTCGCCACGAACTGACGGCGAGTTGGGCGGCGACGCCGGTCAGGTCCACCGACCGCGCGCTGGGGCACAAAACGACCTACCGGGCGGCGTACTCCCGGCGGCTGGCGGAGGTCGTCACCGACGAGGTCCTCCTCTGGAACGAGCGCGGCGAGGCGACGGAATTCGCCAACGGCAACCTGATCGTCGAGATCGGCGGTCAGCGGATCACCCCACCCGTCGAGGCGGGCTGTTTGGCGGGGACCCATGTCGCGGACCTGCTGGAGAAGGGCGAACTGGCGGCCCGCCCGCTTCCGTGCGCCGACGTCGAGGCATCCGACCGAATTTGGTTCGCGAATTCGGTGGTCGGCGAGATCCGGGTCCGCCTCGTCCGCTAAGGCCGAGGGGGCGGAACCCCCCGCCCCGATCCGAACATCTCGGGATCGAAGAACGGGAGCGGGTTGGCCTTCATGAACGCGACGGTTCGGTCGGTGATCGCCTTGAGATTGGCGGGCAACGCCTGAAGCGTGAACTTCGCGGCGCCGGGCACGGGCCGGCTGTCCGAAAACCGGCAGACCGCCTCGATCCCGGGCGAAACCACCAGGCGCAGATGCCAGCGCGTCCGCTCCCCGAGGGTCATCGGGCCCGGGTCCGGCATGTCACCGATGATCGCCTGATATTTGGGGTCCGACCGAATGTACAGGAACATCCCGAGTTCGCTCCCTCCGGCGACGGGCAAGCCGAACTTGCCGGCGTCCTTCCCAAGCATGCCGACCGGTTCGACCCGCACGTCGGCGGCCAAGAACCCGTCGGCCGGAAGCCCGCGCGGCATCGCTTCGGTCGGCTCGGAACGGTAGTCGATCCCCCCTTCGTTCGAGAACGCCATCCGAAGTCCAACGAGCATCTCCGCCAAGGGGTCCTCGCTTTCCGGCACTGCCTGGGGCGCCCCGAGGGAGAGACGCGCCCCGAAGAGCAGGGCGATCAGAGATTCCCGCGCCTTCCCCGCGAGCGCCGAGAAGGGAACTTGGCCCCCGTCCCGCAACGCCATCCGTTGCGTCGCGGAGAGGGAGCCGAAGAGGCGCAACTCATCGTAGTTCTGGGGACCCTCGAAGCCCGAAGAGGTCGCGGCCGACACGAACCGCTCGAGCGCCTGCATGGTGATCTCGTCGGTGCCGTCCCCGGGACTGGCGAGCGCGAACGCGGCCAGGTCGTCGAGGCTCGCGTACCCCTTGGATTCGTGCGCGCCGATGAGCCGGGCGAGGGCACCGCGAGGGGCGCGCTGTTGCCGATCGTCGCCGGGGGTGGTGGACTTGAGCACCATCCAACC
The DNA here is from genome assembly GCA_026129685.1 of Fimbriimonadaceae bacterium. Taxonomy (GTDB): domain Bacteria; phylum Armatimonadota; class Fimbriimonadia; order Fimbriimonadales; family Fimbriimonadaceae; genus UBA2387. The sequence continues at coordinate 338,654 of JAHCHO010000004.1, read as the reverse complement.
GTCGGCATCGGCGAGTTCGAAGCCGTTCGCCGGACCAAGACCGGCAAGAAACGTGCCGATCGTCCCCTTGTCGGCCACGTAGAGGTGCCGATCAGGAAGGGCGGCGATCAGATTCTTCTTCCTTTTCTCGGCGACGAACAACAAGGCCTCTGAATCGCCGAAGGAAAGCGGGTCGTAGAGATCGGGTCGCCTCAGCTTGGCGAGAACCTCGGGAGCAGGCTCCTTCGCGTCCTCCTCGTCGTCCGACCAGCCTCGTCCAAGATCGCGAACCGCTCGGCTTTCTTCGGACAGCACGACGACCGGGTCGCTGGGATCGACCTTGACGTCAGGAGGCGGCGCTTTCGCTTCGCCCGTTTCCGGGTCGATCTCGACTTCGGGGACGCCGGGACCGGATTCGAAGGCGAACATATCGGAGACCTGGGTGAGAACTCGGCCGCTCGCGTCGTACAGAGTCGCCGCGACGCTCAGCCCGCCGCCCATCATCGGTTGGCGCTGGACGGCCACGATGACCTTGGAGGGAGCCTCGGTGATCTTTCGCGGTCGCCGTCCGTCGGGATCGATTCCCAACTTCCGCAGGTAGGCCTCCATCTTGACCTCGGCGTCGGTCTTGGCCTCGCCCTGTTCGTCGACCTCCTTCTGGGCCTCCGCCGAACGGTTGTTCTCGGCCACGACCTTCGCCACGTGGGGCCAGACCACCGTCGGCAACGGCCGTTGCATCGCGTTGGGAGCGCTCGAGAAGACGAGTCGCTCGCCGCGCTTGATCTTGGCGAGGAAGACCGGGTCGGCGGCCTGTAGGAACGCGGTGATCAGATCCTCGCCCGCGCCGAAGGGTACATCGGCCGCCATCTGGGCGGACGGGATACCGCCGCCTCCCGCCCCTTGCCGGGCGTCGACGCGTTGCTGAACGGCCTTCCTGATTTCGGCCGCTCGATCCGCAAGTTCCTTTCGCGCTTCGGCGGCTCGGGCCGCCTCGTCGGGCACCAAGACTTGCTCGTCGCCTTCCGTCGTCCACCGGCCGGCCACGGCGGCGGCGAGGCGCCTCGTGAAGTCGGCATGGTCGGCCCCCGCGAGCCGAACCACCGCGATCTCCTTCTCCATGACGGGGGCGGCGCGCACCTTCTTGCCCGTGGCGGCGGCATAGTCGACCAAAAGCCGCGTGACGGGGACGGCCCGGCTCGAAAAGGTGACCGTCGCCGCTTCTTGCGCGATGGCGAAGGAAGCCGCCGCCCCGAGGACGAAGGTAAGCGTGAGGAGTCGGATGGCGGGCTTCATCGAGTGTTCGCAGTATACGACGGCCCGCCCGGATACGGAGTTCTCGCGATGATTACAGCTTGGGATACGACTTGGTGTCCGGTGACCGAGATGGATCGGGCGGTCGCGTTTTACCGCGACGTTCTCGGGTTGACGCCAGCCGTGCAGTCCCCTTTCTGGAGCGACTTCCAACTGGGCGACCATCGGATCGGTCTTCACCCCGCCCACGACCTCTCGCGCCCGACCGGACCGATGGGCGGCTGGCGGCTCGGGCTCGCGACGGACGACCTTCGCGCCTTGCGCCGCAAACTCGAGGCGGCCGGCGCCACGATCCTCGACGACTACCATGAAACCCCGAGCGGGGTGGTGCTCACCTTTGCCGATCCGGACGGGAACCCGATCCAGGCCATCCAGCGCGGGTCTCGCCGCGCCGACTTCCAGGAGTAGCGATGCTGTTCTGCGACGACCCGTCCCTCTACGGCTATCCGGTTCTGCCGGCGTTGCCCCCGATGCCGACCGTGCTGTCTCGGGTCGCGTGGGGGGCGAAGGCGCCCAACGTCGCTTTGATGCATCGCCACCGCATCCGGTTCATCACGATCCATCACACCGGCACGCCCCAGAAGCCGCTGATGCTGCTCGAGCGCAAACTCGCGAACCTGCAACTCTTCTCGCAGCGCGAGGACAAACTCGCGAGCGGCAAGACCAAACCCGCCTGGGGCGACGTGCCGTATCACTTCTACATCTCGACCGACGGCCGCATCGGCGTGGGACGCCCCCTTGAATGGGCGGGCGACACCAACACCGAGTACGACCCCACGGGCCATGCCCTGATCGTGATCGAGGGCATGCTCGATACCGAGCCGTTCTTCGAAGCCCAAAAGAAGTCGCTGTACGAGCTGGTCCTGTTCCTCGCCGCGCGGTACGAGGTCCCGCCTCGCCGCATCAAAGGCCACCAGGACTATGCCGAGACCGACTGCCCCGGATCGAAGGCAATGGAGGAACTCCCTCGACTGCGACGAGCGGTCGCGAACCGGCGCTCCTAGCGGGGGAGGTCCCCACCCGAAGACGGGAACGGGCGGGGACCCCGACGCCTAGGCCGTTCGCTTCCGGCGACGGAGGAACAGCGGCAGGCCGCTCAGCAGGACGAGGAACGACGCCGGCTCCGGCACCGACTCGACATTGATCTCCATCGGATCGCCTTCCCACTTGGCCCAGCCGTTGATGCGGACGGTGCCCGCCCCCGCGATCCCGTTGACGAACTGGTTGTCCGCCAGGGGGACGTTGAACGCGCCGGCCGCATTGATCACGCCGGTATCAAGGTTGAGACTCCCCAGCAGGTTGCCCGTCGCCACGTCCCAGTAGTTGAAGTGGGACTGGTACCGGGCATAGCCCCCCGCGAGGACGTTGCCAAAAGCGCGGAATCGAGCCTGCTGGTTGCCGCCCGCGACGCCGGCCGCGTTGACCGCATAGTCGATGCTGAAGTTCAGCTGGGTGAACGCAACCCCGACCGCGCCTGCCTCTTGGCGAAGGAACGAGGTCTGCGGCGTCAGGATGAAGGTGCTGTTGATGTTGGCCGAGTTCGCGGTCACGAACCCGCCGACGATCGCGGTGAACGTGGCGGTGCGCTGGCCCGCCGGCGCGTTGTCGATCCCGTTGTAGACACGCGGATTCGGGAAGGTGAACGGAACCCAGTCCACTCCGTTCGCGCCTGCGATCGCCGCCATGCCGGCCGGCGGTGCGACGAACGCCTGGCCAAGGGGGTCGCTCAGGAAGAAGCCACCGTTCTGGGTGCTAAAGAACCCCTGAACGCGGGAATCGGTAACGCCTAGGATGCCGGCTTGCGCCGAAACGACGAAGATGGTAGACGCGCCAACCAAGCACGTCCGAAACGCTTTGTTCTTCATGTGGGTCCTCCTTCTCAATGGACCGGTTTTGCGACCTCGTTGGGTCGTGTTCGTATCATAATGCGGCCCTCGTAATCCGTCAAGAGGTTTCTTTCGTCGGTGCGCCCCGGCCAGGTTCGCGCAAGCCACCAGTTTTTATATTCCGTTCAGAATCGCGCGAGACGATCCGGTTCGGAGATTGCGGCCAGGTTCCCGACGGGATTCAGCCCATCGGTAGCATCCGTTGGCCGGACGCCTCGACGGGGACGGAGCAGGGAATCACCGTCGTCACCCCGGGTTCCTGCATCGTGACGCCAAGCCAAACGGAAGAGGCTTCGATCGTGGTGGGGTTGTGGGTGATGACGATGAACTGCGTCGTCGCCGCAAACGACTTCAGCATGTCGATGAAGCGCTCGACGTTGCGCCCGTCGAGCGGCGCGTCCACCTCGTCCAACACCACGAGCGGACTTGGTTTGACGCGCAGAAGGGCGAACAGAAACGCCGTGGCGCACAAGGACCTTTCGCCGCCGCTAAGCAACTCGAGTTTCTGTTTCTTCTTGCCGGGTAGCTGGACGTCGATCTCGATCCCGCTTTCGAGAATGTTGTCGGCGCGCGAGAGGCCGAGTTGGCCGGAACCCCCTTCGAACATGCGCAGGAACGTCTCTTCGAAGGCCGCTTGGACCTTGGCGAAGGTGTCCACGAAACGATCGCGCGTAAGGCGGTCGAGTTCACCGATACCCTTGCGAATCTCCTCGATGCCTCGCGTCACGTCGTCCACTTGGGCGGCGAGTTCGTCGGCCCTTTCGGTGAGGCGCTCGTAGGCCTCGATGGCGCCCAGGTTGACGTCCCCCATGTCGCGCAGTTCACGGCGCAGTTTGGCCACGAGCCGCTCGGCGTCGGCGGGGATTTCGTCCGGCGCGAGATCGTCGAGCACCCCTTGGGCGGCGGACTCGTCGAGCGAGTACTCCTCGACGAGGCGCTGGGCGGCGGCGGCGCGGCGCGCGTCGGACCTTGCCCGAGCGAGTTCGGCTTGGTGGACGGCTTCGGAGGCGGCGAGAGCGGCCGATCGGGCGGCGCGCGCCTTGGCGCGGGCGTCTTCGGCGGCGGCTTCCGCCTCTTTGCGGCGCTCAACGGTCTCCGAGAAGCGGGCGTCCTCTTCCTTGCGGGCGAATCGGAGTCGCTCGATTTCGGCCGCGAGCCGCGTTCGATCCTCGGCCAGTCGCGTCCGCTCGGGCGCCATCGAGGCGAGACGCCGGGAACGGGCGGCCTCGCCATCGCGAAGGGCCTGGAGACGCCGCGCGGCCTGCTCGGCCAGCAGTTCGGCTTGGGAGGCGCGCTCCTCCGACTCGCGAAGGCGGGCGGCGGATTGTTCGGCGTCCGCCGATCGGGCGGCCAAGCGTTGGAGGGTGTCCTCGCGTCGGGTCTCGATGCCCGCGAGGTCGGGGGGCCGGTCGGCGGGAGCGGCCCGGCTCCCCAGACGTTCGGCCTCGTGGACCAGGCGCTCCCGGGACTTGCGCGTCGATTCGAGTTCGTCGCGGACCTCGGAAGCCCAACGGGACGCCTCTCGGTGGCGCGGGCGGACGGCGGCGAGTTCGCGGTTGGCGGCGTCGATCGCCGAAAGGCCGTCGGCCTCGCGTTTGGCGCGTTCGGCGCCTGCCTTCTCCGAAGCCTTGCGCGCCTTCTGGAGGGTCGCGATCTGCTTCTCGAGTTCGACGAGCTCGGCGCGCCGTTGGACCATGCCGAAGCTCTGCTTGACGGTGGCGCCGCCCGTGACCGCCCCCCCGGAATGAAGCACCTCGCCCTCGAGGGTGACGACGCGGCTCCAACCGGGGGTCTTGGCGAGGGAGAAGGCGACGTCGAGATCGTCCACGACGAGGATTCGTCCGAGGAGACTCTCGATCACGGACTGGAAGCGGGCCTTAGTCTTAACCAGGTCGCTTGCCCGACCCTGCACGCCCGGCCGGCGGAGGAGCGCCTCCAGGTCGCGCGAGGGGGGATGCGGGTGAACGAGCGTGAGCGGTTGAAACGTCGCTCGCCCCAGCCGATCCGCCTTGAGGTACTCGATGGCCCGCTTCGCGGAGGGTTCGTCCGGGGTGATCAGGTCGTTCGCGGCCGCCCCGAGGGCCGTTTCGACGGCGACGGCGTACTTGCGCTCGGTGTCCACGGCTTGGCCCACCGGCACGTACTCGCCTTTCAGAAGGCCCTTTTGGACGGCGTCGAGGACGGCGCGGGCGCCTTGGTTGAGGCCCTCGTGGGATTCGAGCGTGTACTCGATCGCGCGGTGCCGTCCCTCGAGCGAGGCGATGCGCCCCAGAAGGCCTCGGTCCTCTTCGGCGGCACGGGCGTCCTCCTTGCGTCGGTCGGCAAGTTCCTTCTGAAGCTTGGCGACGCGCGCCTCGATCGCCGCAATCTCGGCGTCCACCGCCACGACGGTCCCTTCGGCTTCCTCGACCCCGGCCACGAGTTCGGGCAGGGATGCGTCGATCCCCTCGACCTCCCGGGCGATCTCGCGGACCCGCTCTTCGCGGTGGGCCTCTTCGGCGTTCCGCTTCAGCCAGTCGGCGTGGGCCCGACGGGCTTGCTCCAGTTCGTCGTCGAGGGCCTTGAGTTCGGCACGGATGGCCTTGGCTTCGTCTCCGGCCCCCGCCGTCTCCTCGCGGAGGCGTTCGAGACGGTCGGTGGCCTCCGCCGACTCCTCCTTCCGCTGGGCCGACTCGGCCTCCGCTTCCGAAAGTCGCGATTCGGCGTGGGCGGCGTCCTCTCGGAGTTGCGATTCAAGCTCGTCGAGGCCCCGTTCGCGCTGTTCGTTGAGGCGGATTTCGGCCTCGTGACGCTCGATCTCGGTCGCGAGTCGGTGTTGCTCGGCGCGCGCGGCGGTCAGGGCGTCCTCGATCCGACGCAGATCCTGTTGGGCCTTCTCGGCCCGTCGATCTTCGGCTTCGGCGAGGGCGCTCTCGCGTTCTCCCGCCGTCTGGGTCGCACGAATCCGGTTTTCCAGTTCGTCGATCTCGGCGCGAAGCTCCACCACTTGGCGGGCAAGGAGCCCGACCTCGATGCGGCGCAGGCTCTCGAGGACACCACGGTAGCGTCGCGCGACCTCGGCATCCTCGCGCAAGGGTTCGCGCTGGGCCTCGACCTCGCGCAGGATGTCGCGCACGCGAGCGAGATGCTCGTCGGCCGAGGAGAGCCGTCGGAAGCTCTCCTGCTTGCGTTGGCGGTACCGTTGGACGCCCGCCGCCTCATCCACCCAGGCCCGGCGCTCTTCCGGGGAGGCGGCCAGCGCCTGGTCGATCTCCTTCTGTCCGACGATCGCGTACCCGGATTTGCCGAGACCGGAATCCGCAAGGAGATCGTAGAGGTCGCGCAGGCGGCAGGGCGCCCGGTTGATCGAGTAGGCGGCGTCTCCGGACCGGGCGAGCTTCCGCGTGACGACGACCTCGCGGGTCGAGACGGGAAGCGAACCGTCCTCGTTGTCGAAGTACAACGAGACTTCCGCGAATCCGAGGGCTCGCCGGCGCGAGCTTCCGGCGAAGATCACGTCGGTGCCGGTTTGGGCGCGCAGTTGGCGAGCGTTGGGTTCGCCCAGCCCCCAGAGGATCGCGTCCACGATGTTCGACTTTCCGCACCCGTTCGGTCCGACGACCGCGATGAGGTCGCCGCGGAGGTCGATCTCGGTCTTGTCGGCGAAGGTCTTGAAGCCGTAAATGCTGACGCGTTTGAGCCGCATGCCCGATCTGGTTGGGGGCCGTCACGCCTTGGGACGGACGAGCGAAAAGCGCTCCATTATATCCGTATCCAGGTAGTCCGAGCCGCCCAGGCGGGCGATGGGCCGCCAGGCGTTTGGGTCGACGCGGTCCTCGCGCCAAAGGGACTCCGCGACGTGCAGCCGAACGATCTCCCCGATCACGTAGTTGGCGGATCGCGGTCGACCGCCGTGGCGCACGATCTCGAACAGGCGGCACTCGAACTGCACCGGACTCTCCGCGACGCGCGGCGGACCCACGTCCTCACTGGGCAGGGGCGTCAAGCCGGCAAGGCGCCACTCGTCCACGTCCGGCCCGACCTCGGCGCTCGCCGAGTTCATGGCCTCCGCAAGTGCGCGGTCCACCAGGTTCACCACGAACTCGCCGGTCTCCTCGATGTTGCGCAGGGTGTCCTTGGGGCGTCCGTCCGACCTGCCGACGGGCGAGACGGCAAGACTGGGGGGATCCGCGCCCCCCAGCATGAAAAAGCTGAAGGGCGCAAGGTTCGGGGCGCGGTCACCCGATACGGACCCGACCAACGCGATCGGTCGCGGCACCACGAGGGAGGCGAGCGTGCGATAGAGGTTGCCCGAGTCGGCGTGGCCGGGGACGATCGTGCGGTAACGGATCACGGCCGATTATGGCGAGACGGTTCGTCGCCTAAATTCGATGGCGCCGCTCGCCTGGCCGTGGATGCCCAGCGTGCCCTTGATGGAGACCGGCCACCGATCGACCGGATCGAGGAGCGCGACGACGTCCAACGTGCCGGGGTTCGGGTCGGAGTCGGGTTTGATCTCCAACCTGGTTTCGAGCTTGAGGAACGTCTTGCCCTCGACCTCGACGAGGCCCAGGAACTTGATCGTGCCGGTCGCCTCGCCACCCTTTGTGCGTGCGACCTTGAAGGTTTCGCCGGTCTCGAGCGGTTTGCCCGGAAGGCTCCCCGCACACTCGAACAGCATGAAGACCCAGGCGTTCTCATCCACGTAGAGTTCCTCCGGCATCCCGCAGGCGTCCAGCAGGACGGAGGCCGAGGGCAGGGTTCCGGAGGCACCCATCTCGGTGTCCTCCATCTTGAGGCTGAAGGTCTTGGCCGCAAAGTCGGCCTTGGCGCGGCCGTCCTTCTCGACGGCCTTGACGTGGATCGAAAACTGGGATTCGGCGCGGACCTTGCTGCCGTCGTCGCCCGCTCCCTTGAAGGTGAAGTCGTAAGAAACGGACGTGGCGGCCTTGCAGACGCGGGTGAGGTCGGTCGGCGAGGCGTTCAGAGCGAGAAAGAGCGCGGCGTAAGGGATCAGCATGGTCGTCGTACCTGGGACGGAAGTGCCGACCACTGTAACGCAGGTCTCCGGGAAGTCCGTCCAAAGGTCCCGGGCGTCGGCGACCCGGCCACAGGGCCGGCGCGAAAGCGGGTTTTGGGAGGGGGGTACACTTGGCCCTCGCGGAGTCGGTCCTCAACGGCGCGGCGCGCTTCGCCTTGCCCCCAAACGGGGCACCCAGGTAAGGATTGTGGCCAAACAAGCGACGAGCAACCTTCTAGAATCTCCGGCCGACCTTGAGAAGTTCTACCGCGACATGCACTTCATCCGCCATTTCGAGCGGTACTGCGAACGCGCGTACCGACAGGGAAAGGCGGGCGGCTATCTCCACGTCTACATCGGTATGGAGGCGCTCGCGGTCGGATGGATGACGCGGATCAAGGTCGGGTACGACTACGTCATCACCGCCTACCGCGACCACGCGCACGCGCTGCTCTTGGGAAGCGACCCGGTGGCGTGCATGGCGGAGATCATGGGGCGTCAGGGCGGGCTGAGCCGGGGTAAGGGCGGCTCGATGCACCTGTACGACATTCCACGCGGGTTCTACGGCGGTTGGGGCATCGTCGGCGGGCACACCCCGCTCGGCGCCGGCCTCGCGCTGGCGGCGAAGTACCGCAAGGAAAAGCGGGTCGTGCTGAACTTCCTGGGAGACGGCGCTTCGAACGCGGGAGTGTTCTTCGAGGCCCTCAACATGGCCGCCTTGTACGAACTGCCCTGCATCTTCATCATCGAGAACAACGAGTTCGCGATGGGAACCCGCCTTGAGTACCACGCCGCCGACACCGAACTCCACAAGCGCGGCTTCCCGTTCGGCATGAAGCACGAGCGGGTCGACGGGATGGACCTCTTGCAGGTTCGTCAGGACGCGAAGCGCATCGTGGACTGGGTCCGCGAAAACCAGAAGCCCTACCTCGTCGAAGTCATGTCCTACCGCTTCTCCGGGCACGGCGCGGCGGACAACGACCAAGGGCTCTACCGCTCGAAGGAGGAGATCGAAGAAGCGAAGAACCGCGACCCGATCCACCTCCTGGAAAAGTACCTGCGCGAGCACAACGTGATGACCGACGAGAAGATGGAGGCGATCGAGCAGGAGACGGAAGAGGCGGCGGCCAGGGTCTTCGAGGCGGCCGACGACTCGCCCCACCCCGACCCCACCGAGGTCTACGACCACGTGTACACCGACATGTCGCCGGAGGCGGGTCACTGATGCCCACCTCCACCCGCGTCGAAATCACGTACCGCGAAGCGGTGCGACACTGCATCATCGAGGAGATGGAGCGCGACCCCAACGTGTTCATCATGGGGGAGGACATCGGGCGCTACAAGGGCACCTTCCGGGTTACGGAGGGGCTCTACGACCGATTCGGCTCCGAAAGGGACGACTTCATCGTGCCCGGGATTGCCCGCCGGGTGATGGACACGCCGATCGTCGAGCCCGGAATCGTCGGGATGGCGGTCGGGGCGGCGATGGCCGGCCTCCGGCCGATCGTCGAGATGATGACGATGTCGTTCTCGATCCTCGCCCTCGACCAGATCATCAACCACGCCGCCAAGGTCCATTACATGACGAACGGCCAGGCGAAGGTTCCGCTCGTTATCCGCGGCCCCGGCGGAGCGGCGAACCAGTTGAGCGCACAACACAGCCACTCCCTCGAGGGCTGGTTCGCGCACGTGCCCGGCCTGAAGGTCGTCGCCCCGTCGACGCCCGCCGACGCGAAGGGCATGCTCCGGGCGGCGATCCGCGACGACAACCCGGTCATCTTCACGGAGAGCCCCGGCCTGTACGGGATCAAGGGCGACGTGCCGGAGGACCCCGAGTTCATCGTACCGTTCGGCAAGGCCAAGGTGGCGCGCGAGGGCCACGACCTGACCCTCGTCGCCTACAGCCGAATGGTCCACGTGTGCCTTTCGGTGGCGGAGAAACTCGCCGCAAAGGGCGTCAGCGCGGAGGTCGTGGACGTTCGCTCCCTACTCCCGCTCGATACCTCGACGATCTACGCCTCGGTGGAGAAGACCCATCGGGCGGTCGTGGTGTACGAGGACTGGAAGAACGGTGGGTACGGGGCCGAGATCGCCGCGCGCATCGCCGAAGACTGCTTCGACTCGCTCGACTCGCCCGTCGGGCGCGTCGGCGGGCTGAACGTGCCGATGCCGTACTCCCGGGTTCTCGAACTCCAGTGCATCCCGAGCGACGACGACGTGCTGGCCGCCGTAGACCGGCTGGTCTAGCGGGTCGCGCGGTTCGGCAACGGTACGGGGAAACCTCGCAGGAGGTTTCCCCGTTCGCGGGGAACTGGAAGAGCCCTTTCCGACGAATTAGGACTTAGCCGGAGGTTTTCGTCCATGGTCGCTCAAGCCGTTCAACCCCTTGCCCTGATCGAAACCCACGAGTGGCACACCGGGCCGGTCCGCCTCATCGAGTTCTCTCCCGATCGTAAGGTTCTCGCAACCGGTGACGGCGACATGCGGCTCACCCTCTCGGAAAGCGGGCGCGTCCTGCGGTCTTTCGATCTTCACGGACGTCATTCGCGCGGGACCGCCACCGACCGGATGCGCGACGTCGCGTTCTCTCTCGACGGAACCCGCCTCTACGCCGCCGCGAGCCGATACCTCTGGGCGCTCGACGCGTCGACCGGGGACGTCGAATGGCGCTACCAGGGACCGAACTTCCTGACCTTTCTCATCAATCCCCCCAGCACCGTGGCCGTCGCCCAGGACGGGTCCCTGATCGCGTCGTTCGAAGACGGCCTCATGGAAGCCTTCCTGCCATCGGGCCGAAAGATTCGTAAGCGCAAGGACAACGACGCGCCCGCACGAATGGACTTCTTGTCAGACCGGCAAACGCTCGTCGGATGCGACCCCTTCACGCTCACCGTCTGGACCGACCAAGGGACGCGCAAACGGTGGAACGCGCGGCCGGACGGCCATACCCTGGGCTCCGCCGTCTCGACAACGATGCCGCGCGCGGCGGTGCGAACGCTGGAGACCGTCGAGGTCTACGACCTGGATCGATTCGAGCGGGTTTCCGTCTTTCCGGTCGGAACCGGCCTCCCCCTGGTCGCCCTCGACCCGGTTCGAGACGAGGTCGCGACCGCGAGCGTGAGCGGGGTGAGCGTTCGGTCCCTCTCCGGAGAGCTTGTCGCGGCGGCGCCCACGCCGGGCGTTCGGGTGACCGCCCTCGAGTACGATCCCTCGGGAGAACGCATCCTGGTGGGAGGAAGGGACGGCGGCATCCGCGTGTTCGCCCGCTGATCGTCAGGGCCTTCCGGTTCCGTTCCAGAAGGTGTTGTCCTTCATCGGTTGCGCCTCGAGCCGGGATACGTGGCGGTCGATCCGGTGCAACGGCGAGTCTATTGCCTTACTGGTCAACCGCCTCTGGGGAAGACATAATGACGGAAATGGACGGTCTTGAGTTGGTCGAGGCACGGCGATCCCAGATCGGGACCCTCTGCCGAAAGTACGGCGTGAAGCGTCTGCGTCTGTTCGGCAGCGCTCTGCGACCCGACTGGCGTTCAGCCTCGAGCGACTTCGACTTCCTCGCGGAGTTCGGGCCCCCGCCGCCTGGAATCAACCCGTTCGATCAGCAGTTCGGTCTGCAGGTGGATCTTGAGAAGCTGCTTGGAAGGTCGGTGGACGTCGTGGATTGGGATGCCGCCAAGAAGCCGCTTTTCCGCCAAATGGCCGAGAGCCTTACGAAGGATGTGTATGCGTCTTGAGACGCGTCAGAACCTTGCCGACGCCAGGGTCGCGGCCGGCGAGATTCTGGGTCTCGCGGTTGGCTCGTGGCAGGAGGACCGCAAGACGGCGCTTGCCGTTGAACGTCTGTTGATGATCGTGGGCGAAGCGTTCGCGCGAGTGCGGGCCGCCGAACCTGGCGTACTGAACGCCATCGCGGACGCCCACAAGGATATTGGCCTGAGAAACGTACTGGCTCACGGTTATGACGATCTGGATCCGGTGCGCATTGCCGCGGCGGTCGAGGAGAGCCTCCCGTTGCTTGTCGCGGACTTGGAATCGCTCGTCGGAAACGACGGGCTCGCCTGACACCCCGGCGCGTTTGGCGTGGAATCGTCTAGAAGACCGGTTCGTTCGGGCGCGGCATCCTCGCTTCGACGGTCAACAGGGAGGGAAGAGGGCGGCTCGGCAGGCGCTGGTACCAGTAGGCGGTGGACGAGTAGTCGTTCCACAGCTTGTTCGCGTGGCCGTGCTCGATCGTGACCCGAATGCTCTTCCGGAACCGAACCGGGTCCTCGATGTGGTACCGGTACATCGAGTTCTTTCCCTTCCAGGGCCACTCGGAGTTGCCAGAGTAGAGGATCAAGCCATGGTAGGGCGCGGAGTACTCGGTGCGCGGGCAGAAGGCCATGTTGAAGTAGTCCTCCGTGCCCGTGCCGTGCAGGGAAGGCGGCCACGGCTCCCCGTCCACGAAGATCATGTCGTCGCCCTCGCCGTACCAGTCGTTCGCCTGACGCTGGAAGCAGTCGATATCGAGGTGGCATCCGACGTACACGCCGTCGCCCTCCGCCTCCAGCAGGACATAGTTGTCCTCACCCGTCACGTTCGGGCGGCGACTCCAGACGTCCCAAAGGTTGTCGTTGTTGAGCCTTTCGGTGAGCCAGCCCTCGGTAGGGTTCTCGCGCCGCCAGACGGCGTGGAAGCGTGCGACCTCCGGGCCGAGGATCGTCGGGTATTCCTCGTAGTCCACGTAGAAGTACACGTTGATCGGTCGATCGCCCTGGTTTTCGATCTCGATCCGCGCCGCGTCGAAGGGCATCGCCCACCAGCAGTTCATGCCCCGCCCGTCTTGAGGGCTCATCTGGAGGGGGAGGGACACGAACTCCCTGAACATCCCGTGGCCCATGCCGAAGAAGTCGCCCAAGGGGACCTCGACGCTGGGATGCTCCTGCCCGTCCCAGAACATGCGCAGGACGGCCTTGCGGGGGTAGGCGTCGTCGTTGCCGACGGTCATCCAGATGTGTTTGACGCACCCCGGGCGGTCGCTCTCGAGCAGCGTCCGCGTTTCGCCCGGCTCGAACATCCACCAATCCGAGTTGTTTCCCGCCTGGTCGTAGCTGGACGCGCGGCGGGAGCGGAAGTCGCGCAGACGGGCGAGGTCGCTGAGGGTCGTGAAGCCGAGCATCATCCCATTATGGGATGGGCAAAAGGGAGGGCGCCCCGATTTCAGGACGTCCTGCCCTGCTTGCCCTACTCCGGTAGCCGGAAACCCCGCCTGGCCAGCGCGGCCCGTTCCCGCTCGACCGACCGTCCCGCCTTCTTCTGGATGGCGACGAACTTTCGGAAGTGTTCCTCCGCCTTCTTCGGGTCCTTGACGAGCCACATCTGTCCCAGGACATAGGGTGGCGTCGCGAGGTCGGGCCCAAGCGCCATGGCCCTCGTCGCGTAGCCTTCGGCCTTTGCCGTATCGGGCGGCGAGGACTTGCCCGCCCTGGCGCTCACGAACCTTGACCGGTACAGATAGGCGCCGACTAGGTATGGATAAGGGTCGGTCGAGTATCCTCGAATGACCCTTTCCACCTGGGCGCGCGCCGAAGCAACCGGCGAATCGCCGAACACCGCCATGAAGGCAACGGTCGCCAGGGAGCGCCAGAGCGTAGCCCCATCGTTGCCCTCAACAAGCTTCGCTCGCACCGACGCCACGTGCAAGAAGCCCACCCCCGTGCCGTACTGCGACTCCGGGTCTGACGCTCGGTCGGACCCGGCACGAGCAGTCCGTTCGGCAAGAAGGAAGTGGGCCAGTGCCAAGTCGTCGCGCTTCCATGTGGCGTCACCGTTCTTTACGGTCCAACCCGATGCCTTTCTCCAACGCTGAAGAAGGGCACGCTGACGGTTTGGAGAGAGTTCGGAAACGACCTCGATCGCCAGGAGGCGGGCCGCTTCGCGGCCGGGCAAGTCGAGTACAGGCGCAAGCGCGTCGAGGGCACCCGAGGCGTCGCCTTGATCCAACCTAGTCCAGGTTGCGCATCCAATCGGCCCAAGCGGTAAGTCCTCGGCGCGCACTCCCAGGATTCGAGGCACATCGGCCGTGGCGAATGCGCACACGGCCAGGTGGAGGCAGAGAGCTACGCTCACGGCAACGGCTCGCAGTGCAGACCTTCCTCAAAGTCGAGATACGGCGCAAGTTCGGGACCACTCAGAGCGTAATACTCACCGGCGTACTCGAACCCATCGTAGCCGGTGTCACCCCACTTGCTCAGCTTGACCAGCCGAACTGCGGCAAACGGTCTCTGAACGATCCAGCCTAGGCTATCTGCAGGTATGTCGTAGCTCGTGGAGAAGCCTTTGGAGATCGTTACGGATTTCCCGTACTGGACGCCCGTGAGGTAGGAAACCGCTAGCGACAACATGTCCATGAGGCCAAGGGTTGTCGTCGTGGTGAACGATTGCGCAAACGTGTACGAATCGGTCACGCTGGTCCCGTGATTGAGGCCTAACTGGGCTGGCCCGTACACGATCGGCGAGACCCTCCGCCAACTCTCGTACTGGATAATGGGGTCTTCCAAGGAGACGATTTCGCGTTCGGCGTGCAGTCGCAGCGTGTGGTGGTTCGTGCGCTCGATCGGGTCGGCGCACGTCTCGACCACCCGCACCGAGACGGGAACGACGAGGGGCGAACAAGCCGCCATGGCGATCGCTCCCACGACCTTGATGCTCGGTTTCAAAGCGACAACCTCCCGTTGCCTCGCGGGGGCTCCCGATCTCGACGGACCCCACGAACGAAAGGATGTTAGCCCGGGGAGGCGGCAACATCGCGGGGGGTGGGGGGGGGCAAAGGTCCCGACCGACCTCCCGGCGACGCCTCCGTATCGCGAGACCCAACGCCCGGAAGCGAGTTGTGGGAACCTAAGGTCGAGGACCCAACGCCGTGACCCCGAAACAACGCGCCCTCGCCGCCTTGAGGCACACCGCTCCCGACGACATCGTCCCGACCTTCGAACTCGAGTTCCAACTCGCGCAGGAGCTTCTCGGCCGGGACTTCCGGCCGGTTTGGGGGGTCGCCCCCGACGAAGTGGACAAGAACGTCGCCTACAACGCAGACCTGCACGTCGAGATCGCGGAACGTCTCGATCACTCGATTATCCGCACGAGCCACACCCCCACCCTTCGTCGCCTTGTCGAGATCGGAGCGGGCGAGCGCTTCTTGCTCTGCGGGGAGGCGGACGGGACGATGGCGATCCCCGACGGGGACACGATGAGCGACCTCGTCGAGGAGATCTACGAACGGCCCGACGACCTGCACGTTCGCTTGGCGAAGCAGACCGACGATGCCGTGGACAGCGGCGCGAGGCAGATCGAGGCGGGGGCCGAGTTGCTGACAATGTGCGCGGACTACTGCTTCAACCAAGGTCCGTTCCTCTCCCCCTCGCAGTTCGCCGAGTTCGTGACGCCGTACCTGCACCGGACGATCGAGGCGCACCGTCGGAACGGGGCGTACGTGATCAAGCACACCGACGGCGACCTCATGCCGATCCTCGACCAGATCGTCGCCTGCGAGCCGGACGGACTCCACTCCCTCGACCCGCAGGGCGGGGTGGACATCGCCGAGATCAAGCGCCGCTACGGCGACCGCCTCTGCCTCTGTGGGAACGTGAACTGCGCCCTGATGCAGACGGGCACGTTTGACGAGATTCGTGCGAGCGCCCTCTACGCCCTCCGGAGCGGAATGCCGGGTGGCGGGTTCATCTATTGCACCAGCAACGTCGCCTTCAAAGGGCTTCCCCTGGAGCGCTATCTCTACATCCTCGAACTGCGGCAGGAGTTTGGGCGGTACGACGGCCGGGGCTCGAACGTCCCTGACTAACGGCGACATGAATCTCGACGCCCTCATCCAGGAGTTCCTGGACAACCTGGCGGCGCGCCGGTCCTCCCACACCGTCCGCGCGTACGGAACCGACCTGGCGCAGTTGGCGACGCATCTCGGCGGCGCGTTCGACCTCGCTCCGTCGCGACTCCACGGCTACCTACGGAAGTACGGTTCGAGCCCGGTGACGCGCGCGCGCAAGTTGTCCTGCCTCCGGTCGTTCGTGCGCTTCCTGAAATGCACCGGACGTCTGGCCACCGATCCGACGGAAGCCCTTGACGCCCCGGTTCGGCGGAGACGACTCCCCAAGGCGGTGACTGCCGATCAGGCGGCGAGCCTGCTCGACCAAGCGGACCTGGGAAAGACCCCCTTGCGCGATCGTGCCCTCCTGGAACTGATGTACGCCGCCGGACTGCGGGCGGCGGAGGTCGTCGGGGTGGACGCCACGACGATCGACCTCGCCCAACGCGTGGTCACCGTGCGCGGCAAAGGGAACAAGGAGCGCGCGGCGCTGTTCGGCGGCGCGTGCGCCACGGCGCTCGCCCGCTACATCGCCGAAGAGCGGGTCGCGCCGACGAGCGGGCAACCCTTGTTCACAAACCGCTGGGGAGGACGCCTGACGACCCGCACCGTTCAGAACGTGGTGAAGCGTTGGGCAAGGGAAGCGGGCTTGCCGCCCGACGTATCGCCCCATACCTTGCGCCACAGCTTCGCCACCCACCTGTTGGACGGGGGAGCCGACCTCAAATCGGTGCAACAACTCCTCGGGCACGAAAACCTTGCCACCACCCAGATCTACACCCATGTGAGCATCGAGAGGTTGCACCAGACGGTGGCGAAAAGCCATCCGCGGTCGAAGCGCTAGTCGCGAAGGCGACGACCGTACCCGTCGAGCTTGACGCTGCCGGTCAGGATGAGGATGCCGTCGATCAGCGACCAGATCCAGAGGAGGCCACCGGAGCAGAAGCAGAGAATCAGCTGTAGGACGCCTTGGGCCGCATAGCCCAGGTACATGCGTCCCACCCCGGGCAAAACCAGTTGCAGGATTCCGGCGGCGAGGCGGCTTCGGTCGCTCATGACCTCGCCGTAGGGCGAAATCGCGGGCTCGTAGTACCCCGGCACCGACGGGTAGGAAGGGAAGCTCGGAGCGATGGGGGCGGAAGGCGCCGAATAGGGGGCAGGGATGGACGGAATCTCGTACGGGCGAGGCGGCGCCGACGGTGTGGACAGGGGGCTCGGCGATGGGGGCGGCTCGGGCGGGCGGCCCACTTGGTGGCGCGCCATGATCGAGGCGATTTCCGGGACCGACTTACCGAACTGCCATTGAGACATGCCGGTCCGCCAGACGTAGGTATCGCCTTGGACCACCCCCGCCTCGATCAGCTCTTCCATCTGCTCGAGCGTGAGCGGGCCCAGTTGACCGTAGTGACCGATGTAATACCACTCTGCCACGGGCGAGACCTCGCAACGACCCAACGCGCCGAACCCAACGTCGGCGAATGCGGTTCATTCTACTAAGGGATCGGGGCCGGCACGAACCTTAGGCCCAGGTTTTCGCGAATCTGCCTCAAATCGTCTGGTCGGCGCGGTCGTCGAGTTCGCGCTCCGCTTCGCGGATCGAGCGCATTTCCCCCAGGCAGAGCTCAAGCGCGAGGCCCGTCTCCCGTACCGTCGATCCGACCTCGCCGGGCGTCTCCTCCGAGAACGCCTCGATCTCGGCGGCAACCCGCTCCAGGCCGTCGACCAGGCGTCGCGCGTCCGCGTCCGGTTGGGCGACGAGCGGGGCGGGCAAGGGCTCGGGGTCGTCGGTGGTGAAGCCGGACGCGTTCGCGACGGGTTGGACGCGGGCGGCGATCGCCATCGCCAGCTCGTCCATCGCGCGTTCGACCGCGCGCTTGAGTTGGGCGCGGAGAACTCGGCGGTTCGCGGAGAGGCCCCCGTCCTGCCAGGTTGGCCTCGCGAGCGCGGCCCGTGCCCGGTACCAGTGCTCGGCGCCTCGCTCGGCGAGGGCGGCGGTTTCGGGGTCCAGCGCCCGCTCGAGCTTGCGGTCCTCGAGCAGCTTCAGCATCGTCCGGACGGCTTGGCTGGCGGTCAGCGGCCATGGTTCCTGATGCGCGCCCGCCCCACGTCCCAAGGAAAAGCCGGCCACGAGCGACGCGGCGGCGAGCAACACGCCCTCGAGCGGGAACACGAACGACACGACCGCCAAGACGCCCATCGCCGGAAGGAGCCAGACGAGACCCGACCGGGCCAGACGTCCGCGAGGCCCGAACGTGTCCAGACGCGCCCCTCGCGAACGCAGGTATTCGCTCAGGTAAGGCAGGCGCTTGGACCTTCCGCTGAAGAACATGGACCGGTCCGATTATGCAGGGAGCGCGACGGTTGGATAGACTCGTCCCGCCAATGGAACGCGCTATCGAAGTGGTGGTGGCGGGGCACGTCTGCCTGGACATGATCCCCTTGCTCCCACGGTCCGACCCTTTCGCGCCGGGAACGCTCGTCGAGATTGGTCCCGCCCGGTTCGCGACGGGCGGTCCGGTCTCCAACACGGGCCTCTCCCTGCATCGCCTGGGCGCGTCCGTCCGCCTGATCGGCAAGGTTGGCGACGATCACTTCGGGGGGCTGTTGCGCGACCTGTTCGAACGGGAGGGTCCGGGGCTGGCACAAGGGCTGGTCGAGGCGCGCGGAGAGACGACCTCGTACAGCATCGTGATGAGTCCGCCCGGCGTCGACCGCACTTTCTTGCACGCACCGGGGGCGAACGCGACCTTTCGAAGCGCCGATGTGAGCGACGACGCCTTGTCGGACGCGCGCGTTCTCCACTTCGGTTACCCGCCCGTCATGCGGGCGATGTGGGAGCAGGAAGGGGCCGAGTGCGCGTCCCTTTTCCGGCGGGCCAAGGCCCTCGGGCTGACGACCTCCCTCGACATGTGCTACGTGGATCCGAACGGCGAGGCGGGACGCGCCGACTGGCGCGCGTTTTTGGAGCGCACCCTCCCGTTCGTCGACGTGTTCGTACCCAGCCTCGAGGAGGTCGCCTTCATGCTTCGACGCCCCTTGCCGACTCGTCGCGATCGGGCGGCGATTCGTGAGTTGGTGGCGGAACTCCTCGACCTCGGGCCGCTTGTCGCCGGAGTGAAGGTCGGTTCGGCGGGAACCTACGCCGCCACCGCCCCAACGGGAGCTCGATGGTCCGACGTCGGAGCGGGCGGCGGGGACGCCGGCTGGGTGGGTCGGGAAGCTTGGCAACGGTGCTTCGTCGTGGACGTCCGGGGCACGACGGGCTCCGGTGACGCCACCATCGCGGGCTTGCTGTTCGGGCTTGTGCGCGCGATGGGTTTCGAGGAGTCGCTTCGGGCCGCGTGCGCGGTCGGCGCGTGCTGTTGCGAGGCGCCGGACTCGGTGAGCGGGATCCGCCCGTGGCGCGACGTCGCCGCCCGGCTGGCGGCAGGTTGGGCGGAGCGGGACGACGACCGGACGGGATAACCTGGACCCAAGACCCATGGTCGAGCCTCTGCTTTTCGTTCTGCTCCTCGTCGCCGCCCAGGTCGTCGGTCAAGAGCCCGATCGCTGGGAGCTCGCCCCGGATGGCGGCATCCGAACGACCCTGGCAAAACTGACCCGGGGTCGGGCGCACCGTGACCACCTCGAGATGGGGGGACGGTCGGTCAACGCGATCATCAAGTGGTCGGTTGATGCCGAAGGACGCATCGCGCTTGGACGCCTCTGCCGCTGGCCGACGCTGCGCGAAAAGAAGGACGACACCCACGCCGCCCTCTCCGTCGAATTCGCCTCGACCGGCGATCCGTTGCCGACGGTGGACGGCCGACCCTACGTTCCGGGAACGGTCTCGACCCTTGCGATCCACGGCGCGCTGACGTGGACGGAATCGACCGGTGGCCTGACGGTCGAGCGAACGATCTTCCCGGCGACAAGCCTGCCGTGCCTTCTCGAGCGATGGG
Source organism: Fimbriimonadaceae bacterium (assembly GCA_026129685.1). GTDB lineage: Bacteria > Armatimonadota > Fimbriimonadia > Fimbriimonadales > Fimbriimonadaceae > UBA2387. Next base: position 318,680 of record JAHCHO010000004.1, on the reverse strand, counting down.
AAATCCAAAACGCCGCCAAGCGGGCGATCGAGGTGGCGATCCCTCGGGGGGCGAGGGAGGAACCGTTGCCCCGGGAGCGCTTCGCCTGGGCCGCGCACCGAGTGCGGACCGAGTGGATCGGGAGCGGTCTTCACCGACTCGCGCCCGGCGAACGGATCGTCGTCGGACTGGCATTCTCGGCGAGGGAGGAGGGCCAGCCCGCGCCGTACCCGGACATCGAATCCGAGTGGGCCGCGCGGAAGGCGTACCGGGACGGACTCGAGGCGTCGCTTCGGCTGCGCACCGGAGATCCGGTCGTGGACCGATTGTTCGCCTTCTCCAAACTGCGGGCGGCGGAGAACGTACTGGCGACGCGCGGCGGGCTGATGCACGCCCCGGGCGGGTTCAACCGGTACTTGGCCGCCCTATGGTGCAACGACCAGAACGAGTACGCGAGCCCCTTCTTCCCGTTCCTGGGCGACCCGGCGGGAAACGAGTCGGCCCGCAACGCCTACGCGTGGTACGCCCGGTACGCGAATCCGGAGTACCGACCTCTGCCCAGTTCGATCGTCGCGGAAGGACGCGGAACCTGGGAAGGGGCCGGCGATCGCGGCGACGCCGCGATGACCGCCTACGGCGCGGCTCGCTGGGCCCTCGCGAACGGCGATCCGCAAGCGGCGCGCGAGGTCTGGCCGCTCGTATCCTGGTGCCTGGAGTATTGCGAACGGCACCGGACCGCCGACGGCGTCATCGCCTCGGATAGCGACGAACTCGAGAACCGTTTCTCGGCGGGCAAGACCAATCTCGCCACCTCGTGCCTCGCCTACGACGCCCTCGTGTCGGCCGCGTACCTCGCCGAAGCCCTTGGCGAACCCGCCGTTTTGGCCGCGGCTTACCGTCGGCGGGCGACCGACCTGCGGGCGGCGATCGAGAGGGTCTTCGGCGCTCGCGTGGCCGGGTTCGAGACCTATCGGTACCACGAGGGCCTCGATCGGCTCCGCGCCTGGATATGTCTCCCGCTCGCGATGGACATCCTCGACCGCGCGGCCGGAACCGTGGACGCGCTGTTCTCGCCCGAACTGTGGACCAAGGATGGTCTGCTCACCGAGGCCGGCACCGCCACCTACTGGGACCGTTCGACCCTCTACGCCCTCCGGGGGGTGTTTCGCGCGGGCCAGGCCGATCGTGCCGCCGAGCACCTGGGCCGGTACGCCCAGCGGCGGCTGCTGGGGGACCACGTCCCGTACTGCCAGGAGGCGTTCCCGGAGAGCGACCAAAGCCACCTGTCGGCGGAGTCGGCGTTGTACTGCCGGATCGTCACCGAAGGTGTGTTCGGGATTCGGCCCGTAGGGTTCCGCGCCTTCGAGGCCGCCCCGCATCTTCCGAAAGCGTGGCCTTCCGCCTCGCTCACGCGGGTTCGCGCCTTCGGACAAGCCTGGGACATCACGGTGACGCGGCGCGCCCCCGGCATCGAGGTAGTGGTCAAGACGAGCGACGGCCAGGTTCGATATCGCGGGACCAAGCCCGAAGGAAAGACGCACCGGGTCGTCCTGTAGCGGACGACCTCTACTCCACCTCGGCCCCGGTCGCCAGAATCTCGTCGGAGACGAAAATGGGGGCGTCGAAGCGAATGGCCATCGCGACCGCGTCGGACGGGCGGGCGTCGATCTCCAAGTCCTCATCCCCCTTCTTCAGGTGAATCTTGGCGTAGAAGATGCCGTTCCACAGGTCGTCGATCACCACCCGATCGAACTCGTACCCCAACCGATCGATGATCGTCTTCAGGAGGTCGTGGGTCATCGGGCGGTCCGGTCGCTCACCGGAAAGAGGCAGGCTGATCGCGGTCGCCTCGTAGGGGCCGATAAGGATGGGCAGACGCCGCGCGCCGTCGGAGAGCACGACGAACCGGGTGATGTTCGCGTCGTTCTCGGCTGCGAACACGCCCTCGATCCGACACCGAATCAGTTCGGAGGCCGACTCGGCGGCCTCGCCGGCCAGTTCCTTCGGAAAGAAGGGAGGGGGTTCGTCCAGGTTCTCGGGACCTTCGGGTTCTTCGGCCATCGCGTCATTCTCAACGATACCGCCCCCGAAGTGCCGGAAGCTTGTCGTGGCCCCTGGTTGCACCATGGCCGGCTGGGCCTGGCACGATGCCCGGCGGGGGCAGTAGGATTGGAGAATGCTGACCCCGTTGGTCGCCCTTGCCATGCAGACCACCCAAGTCCTCTCGCTTCCCTCGATCTTCGCCGACCGAATGGTGCTCCAGCGCGACGCGCCGATCCCCGTGTTCGGCAAGGCCTCGCCCGGGAGCGAGGTGGTCGTCGAACTCGCGGATCGCGTCGCTCGTGTCAAGGCCGGCCCGGAAGGGAACTGGCTCGTCAAGCTGAAGGCTCTGCCGGCCTCGGGACCGCATCGCCTCCAGGTTCGCGCGGGAGGGGCGACCAAGCTCTTTCAGAACGTCATGGTCGGCGAGGTCTGGGTCGCTTCCGGCCAATCGAACATGGAGTGGCCAGCCCAGCTCACGACCACCTTCGACAAGGACGTCGCCAACCCGAACACGGCCGTACGGATGATCACCGTCGAGAAGGTCAGCGCGGAAGCGCCGCGCGACGACTTCGCCACCTCGGGGTGGCAGATCGCCTCACCGACCACCCTCGGCGCGTTCTCCGGCGTCGGCTATGGCTTCGCGGACACCCTGCAGAAGGCGCTCGGGGTGACGGTGGGCATCGTCCACACCAGCTGGGGCGGCACCCCCGCCGAGTCCTGGGCGACCCGCGAGGGCATGCTCGCGAACGAAACGACCAGGCACCTCGTCACGAGGTACCTCGAGGGACTCAAGGACTACCCGGCGGCGCTCGCCAAGTACGAGCGCGACTTCCTCGCCTGGGTGCCCCAGGCTTACCCCTTGGCGGCGGAGAATCTGGCCCTCGGCTACCACCGGGCAACCTTCCGGGACGAAGATTGGGGTTCGTTCCCGGTGCCCGAGCAGTGGGAGACGGTCTGGAACAAGCCCTTCGATGGGGCCGTCTGGTTCCGGAAGACGATCGATCTTCCCGCCGACTGGGCGGGCAAGGACGCCGTGCTCCACCTTGGTCCGGTGGACGACACGGACCACACCTACTTCAACGGCGAAAGCCTGGGCGCGGTCGGGTTCACGACCCCCAATTGGTGGGCGACGCACCGTGCCTACCCCATTCCCGGACGATGGCTCAAGCCAGGCCGCAACGTGATCGCGGTGCGCGTGTTCGACAGCGGCGGTGCGGGCGGCATTTACGGCCAACCGGAGCAAATCCGACTCCAGCAGGGCGAGCGGACGATCCCTCTCGCCGGGGATTGGCGGTTCAAGATCGAGGCGGAGATGGTGCCGCCAACTCCCGAACTGATGCAGAAACAGCCGGAACGCCCGTTCGGTCCCGGCGAGGCCTGGGTGCCCGGCGGTCTATGGAACGCGATGATCGCCCCGATGGTGCCGTACGGCATTCGCGGCGCCATCTGGTACCAGGGCGAGAGCAACGCCGGTCGCGCCTACCAGTACCGAACGCTGTTTCCCCTGATGATCCAGGACTGGCGCAAGGCCTGGAAGCAGGGCGACTTTCCTTTCCTGTTCGTCCAGTTGGCGAACTTCACCGATCGCTTTGCCACGCCCGTCGAGAGCGACTGGGCCGAGCTTCGCGAAGCCCAGACCATGACGCTGAAGCTGAAGAACACCGGGATGGCGGTGACGGTGGACATCGGCGAGGCGGCGGACATCCACCCCCGCAACAAGCGAGACGTCGGCTATCGGCTGGGGCAGTGGGCGCTCGCGAAAACGTACAAGCGGCCCGTCGTGGCGAGCGGTCCGCTGTACAAAAAGGCGACGGTCGAGGGCGGGCGCGTGCGCATCGCCTTTGACTACGCCGACGGGCTGAAGTGGACCGACGGCGGCGTCTCGAACGCCTTTCAGATCGCCGGCGAGGACAAGAAGTGGGTCTGGGCCAAAGCCGAGATCCGGGGCCGCGAAGTGGTCGTTTGGAGCGACGCCGTGCCCAAACCGGTGGCCGTGCGCTACGGCTGGCAGAACAATCCCGTGTCGAACCTCGTGAACGGCGCCGAACTGCCCGCCTCGCCGTTCCGAACCGATGACTGGCCCGGATTGACGGTGAACAACCGCTAGCTCGCGTCGAACGCGGTTCGGACGGCGTCGCCGACCGAACCGCGTTCCGGCAGCAGCTCCAGAACCGGAATCCCTTCCCACCGGCCCTTGTCGTGCCCGCCCAAGTGGGCGACGAGCGGGTTCTTCGCCGATCCGAAGCCGAGACCCGGACGCGGGACCTCGCCGAGAAGCGACCCCTGGGCGATCGCCATCAGCACCGCCGCCACCTGGCCCTCGAGATCCGGCGGCACGCCATAGACCTCGATCTCCGGAATGGTGAACTTTCGGAGTCCAAGGGTGTGCGCCCAGAAGCCCATCCGTTGCGGGACGACGCGGACCACCACGTGCTCGCGCGCGTCGACCCGTGGGTCAAGGCGCGGGCGCCAGCGCAACTCGCCCGGCAAACGGTACGTTTCGGCGATCGGATCGGCGACGACGCCCTCCACGAGCGTCCCCAACCGCCCCGCGACGTCCAGCAGGAAGTCGAGCGAGGGGTAGACGGCGGGGTCGTGGCTTCCGAAGGTGAACTGGAGCAACGTCCACGTTGCCCGGAGGCGCGCGACGATCTCCGGGTCCAGCGTTGCCGCCAGCGGGCTGTCCACGACCGGTGCCGGATCGTAACCCGCTTCCTCCTTGCTCAGCACCAGCAGTTTCAGCACGGTCTTGCGGTCTTTCGTGGCAAGGGCGTAGCCGCCCCGCATAAGCGGCTGCGCCAGAACCTCCTTCCCTTGGCCCGACCCGAGCGGAACGCCGAAACCGACGACCGCGCCGTCGGCTCCGTCTGGGTTGAGCGCCTCGACGATCGCGGGAAGTCGAGCGGTGGCGGCAAGGACCGAGAGGTAGAAATCGCCCGCCAATCCGAAACCGGGCGTCTTGGGTTTGGGGTTCCAGAGCTTCACGATCGACCCTCGCGTTGGAGCGATTTAGCCAGGAGGCGCGCCCAGAGCCCGGGTACCCACCCGATCGGCAACGCGCCGGCCGAGCGCGACCAAGAGAGCCAGACGGGGGAGCCGCGCTTGCCGTTTGCGGTGCGGGCGGTCCAGGAGGGTTCCTCCCCGATTTCGTACTCGACGAGATTCAAGGGATCGAGCGATTTCAGCGCGCGCCACCGAGCTTCAACGAACTCCCGCCTCGCGGGCGTGGCGACCACGACGCGGAACCGCCGCAACCGCTCGCCGAGTCGGCGAGCCCAGTCCTCGGTCTCGATCCCATCGTAGAAGCAGAGGTACCCGCACGCGACGATCCACCCGAAGTAGGGGATGTTGTAGCGGTAATCGATGTAGCCGTGAAGGCCCAGGCCGAGGATCAGCACCCACTTGCGGAGCGGCGGCGCGAAGACCAGCGTCGCCAGGGCCAGTTCGACGAGCAGCGTCATGACCGTGGTGAACCCCACGATGGGCTGTTGGGAGAGGAACTCCGGGACCCAGAAACGGTCGAACTCGTGGAGTTGGTCGGGGAACCAGGTGGCGTTGAACTCGCGCCAACGGGTCCCGTGGGCTTTGTGCCACACCGTGGTGAAGTACATCAGCGCCAACTGAAAGGTGATCAGGCGTTGCGGCCACATGGACATCGGCCGAGGTTCGCCGTCGAGACGGCCCTTCCAAAGGCCGATGAATCGGTCCATCGAACAGGCCGCGCCGGACGGTCCTAGTGCCAGGTAGATGAGGAAGAGGCGGAGCAGCGTGTCGCCGCTGTGCAACAGGATCGGGTTCCGATGGTGGAGGCTCACGTACCCGACGGCGAGAACGGCCGTCGCCAGGCGAGACCATAGCCCGATCACCGTGAGGAAGGCGGCGACGGTGATCGCGAGATAGATCGCGCGCGTGACGTTCTCGTCCACGACGCCCTGGAACACGTTGACGCGCCAGTCTGGCCCCAGCCAGCGGTCGGCGACCCACCAGGGAACGAACCCCTTCTCGGTGAACCAAGCCTCGAAGTCCGGGTAGAGCACCAGAAGGTTCAGCAGGGCGATCGAGCCGATCAGAATGCGAAACAGGCCAAAGGTGGTCGGCGAGGCCTGGCCGAACCAATAGCGGTCGCACCGCCGAAGGAAGCTCATCGCCACCCCTTGTCGCGACGCAACGCGCCCTGGTCCACCTTGTGGACGTAGTACTCGACGGTCTGGTAGCCCTTGGGCATCGGTCGGTCCGGACCGTAGAACTTCTGGAAGTGACGCCGAAGGCGCACCTCTTGGGGCGGGTTGGCCGGGTCCCGCGCTTGTTCGAGGGCGATGCGCTGTGCGAACACCGGCCAGAGAAAGGCGTTCTCCTCGAGATGCGCCCGTTCGTAGAATTTGCGGAACCGCTCCTTCTGGTACTTGATCGGGATGGGCAGGTCCTTCATCCGAGGATAGCCGCCGGTGATGCGGTCGCCGTTTCGGTACACGATGACCGCGTCGCCCCAGAGGTCGGTGTCCGAGGGGTTCGGGGCGAACATGTCCCAACTCTGCCAGGTTCCCAACCGAAGGCAAAGGTATTGGATCGGTCCCTCGATTACGATGGGAACTCCCTCGAAGGGCGTGTCCTTGAACGGTGGACGGGCGTTCAGCCCGGGGGCGCGCCAGTTGGTGAAGATCGCGTAGAGGAGCCAGTCCGGCAACTCGGAGGCGAAGGCGGGAACCTCCTCGGCGGAGGCGGGCCAGCGCCAAGTGACGATTCCGTTGATCATGGCCTGCGGGGGCTTCGGCAACGCGTACACCGTGATCGCGAACACGTGGGCGATCACCAAGAGCTTGACGAGGGGCGAGGCGGTCCGCTCCGCGCGGGACATGGGGGTTACGTTACCTTGGCGAACCTGCGCCCGGACCGATCCGTCGCAATCTTGAGCGCAACGGCAAGAATGGCGGGGGAGTCAGTCCGTCCGACCCGCCAAGGCGTCGGCGATTTGACCCGCGTTGTGCTCGATCATCCCCGAATACGAGCCGGTGGTGCTTCGGATCGGCCCAAGCGAATCGGTGAGGAGGGGTCCGACCACGCGAACCTGAATTCCGCGTTGCTTCGCCAGACGGACCGCCTGTTCGGCTCGCGCGTCGGTGGCGGGTTCGGGCGAGAAGAGGACGGGGGCCTTGTACAGGACAAGAAGGTCCGCCAGCGCCTGGACCGAACCGTCGTTCTTCGGCGCGTCCAAACCGAACGCCCGTCCAAGGTAGGCGAACGCATCGTGGGTGGCGATGACCACGCGCCTCTCCTTTGGAATCGTCGCGAGACGGTTGCGGACCACCTCGTGCAGTTGCTTGAGTTGCGCTTTGTACTCCCCGGCGTTCATCTGGTAGCTCTTCGCGGCGGCGGGGTCGATCTCGCCGAGCCACGCGGCGACGGCATCGAGGGCGTCGGCGAACAGCGCGACGTCGAACCATACGTGGGGATCGTAGGTCGGGTTACCGCCCGCCTGCCCCACCTCGATGAGGCGGCTCTGGGGGAGACGCTCCCCGACCGCCAAGATCGGCTTGGTCTTGCCAACGCGCGCAAGGACGCCTCCCATCTTCGCCTCGAGGCCGAGGCCGTTGGCGACCACTCCGTGGACCGACTCAAGGAGCCGTTCGTCGTCCGGCCCCGGAACGAACGCGTGCGGGTCGGCGCCGGGCCCGATCAGCGGCTTGATCAGCACTTTGTCGCGGCCGACCGCCTTCACCAGCTCGCCGACGATGCCCGTCGTGGCGGCGATCTCGATCGGATACTCTCCGGACCAGCGTCCGCGCCCCGTGTTCGCGCCGCAACCGGAAAGCACGAGGATCGCGAACAGGATGGTCGCCCCAATTGCGTTCGACGCGCGTGTCATACGGGCTTCATTGTGGACGGGCGGTCGTTCGGGGCGCATCGTTCCTCGTTCGCCGCGAGTCTGAAGCGCACCGAAGTTGGGCACAATGGGCGATGCTCTCCGCGAGCCAGGACTTCGACGCAAGGGTCCAGACACACTTCCATGGACGGGAGGGCATCCTCGGCGACTTTCGGGCGCTCCTGCAAACCAAGCAGGGGCCGTACGCCGCCTGGAACGTCCACGGGGTGACGGGAACCGGCAAGTCGTTTCTCCTCCATCGCTTCCTGAACCTGGCCCAGACGGCGGGCCTGAAGACGGTCAAGGTGCAGTTCGACGGGAAGGACCGGGAAGAGAGCGTCGTCCTGGGTCAGCACCACGAGATCCTGCGGCACATCGCGGCGAGGCTTGGCGTGCCGACGCCACGGTTCGCGACCGCCTACCTCGCATGGAGCCTCTCGAAAGAGCTGCGCGGCCCCGGCTCGACCGGTGGCGCGCCGCAAATGGGGGCGGTGGTGGACACCGGCATCGGGGCGTTGGTGGAGTTCATCCTGACGTCGTCGGTTGGCCCGGGTGGCCTGATGACGGCGGCGGCGAAGGCGGGTTGGCGGTTTGTCGCGGAACGGGTGAACGCCGAGCCTCTGACGGCCTTCTACCGGAGTGCGGAGGGGCGGGCCTTCGCCGAGGGCCTGATGGCCACGCGCGCCGACGCGATCCCGGCCGAGTTGGGCCGTTTCCTCGCCGAAGACCTGGCGGCCTTTTTGCCCTCTCGCACGACCGGCACCCTGCGCGCCGTCGTCGCCTTCGATTCGTGGGAGCAGTTCGAGGAGCGGTTTCCCGAGCGGCGCGCGCGATGGCACGAGGAACGGCAGGTCCTCGAGTTCTTCCAGTTGTGCCGCGACTTGGTTCAGGTGGTGATCGTGAGCCAACGCCCCATCACCTGGCTGGAGGACGACCGCCGACTTGCGGCGGATCGCGACGTCCGGTTCGTGCCCCTTGCCGGCCTCGATCGGGAGGAGGCCACGGGCTACCTGCGGGATCGCCGCGGCTTCGAGTCCGCCTCCTGGATCGAGGCGATGCTGGACGCCACCGAGGAACGAGAAGACCAAGGGGTCACCCGGCACCACGCGCTGTCGCTCGGCATGATCGCCGACACCGCCGTCGACCTCCTTCAGCTGGACCCGAACGCCAAGGCGGACTCGCTCGAGGTGGCGCCGAACGACCTCGAGGACCTCGTTCGCCGCTTCATGTCGGTGCGGGAGGATCGGGAGCCGATGCTCGAGCGGCTCTCCCTGACTCCTCGGTTCGACGCGCGTTGCGTCGCCCTCGCCCTGGGCAAACCGTTCGACGAGTTCGACGCGATCACCGACTTCGAGGGGGTCATGCGGTACGCGTTCATCGAGAGTTCGGCCGGCGGTTGGCTCACGATGCACGGATTGATGCGAAGGGCGGTTCGCGAGCGCATGACACGGTACCACCCCGCCAAGATCGTGGCGGCCCACTCCGCATGGCGCCGACACTACGCGGAACGAGGAGAGGAGGCGCTGGCGTTTCGGCACGGTCTGGGCGTGAGCCCGGGCGCAACGCGCGAGGCTTGGGAAGCCCAGTTGGCGGAGGCGCTGAAGTCCGGTGACGCACGACGCCATGGCGACCTGGCGGCTTGGGGGGCCGAGATCGAAGACGAACTGCCCTACCTGGAACGAGGGGAGGCCGCCGATCTGCTCTTCGCCTGGGCCAAGGCGTTGCGCCAGAGTCACGGCGGCGAGAAGCACGGTCACCTGTCGCTCGCCCGGAGCCTGATCGGCCGGGCCCTGGTCCTGGTGTCGCGCGACGACGACGCGCCTCGGTGGCGGCGGCTGATGGGCGAGCGGGGCGCCAACGAGGCCACCTGGTACGACCTGGATGGCGACCCGGAGATCGCCGAACAGGCGATGGCGACGCTCCGCGACGCCCAGTCGGCCTATGAGCCCGGTCCCGAGTGGGCGGCGCTCTGTCTGGCCTGTGGCGAACTCGAACGAATCCGGGGCTGGCGAGCGGCGTCGTCGGCCCACCTCGAGGACGCGGTCGCGTGGTGTCGACGCGCGCTGGACGTGGTGGATCGGACCCGGGACGCCGATCTTTGGGCCGAGGGTCAGGCTCTCCTCTCGTACACCTATTCCTGCCTCGGCCCCATGTTGGGTCGCCGGGACGACTTTGTCGCGGCGGTCGAGGCGGGCCGGCTGGCCCAAACCGTCTTCACCAAGGAGAACTCGCCGCTAAGGTGGGCCGACGTCCAGCGCAAGACGGGCCTAACCCTGCGCGACTGGGCGGAACTGGCGGGCGACCCCACGAACGAGCGCCTGGCCCAGGCTTTCGCCGCGTTGGTCGAGTGCGCCGACGTCTACGGCCGGCAAACGATGCCGCTCGATTGGGCGCGGCTCCAGCTCGCGATCGCCTACACCCTCGTCGAATGGGGTCGGCGCGAAGAGGGAACCGGTCGTCTCGCGCACGCGGTGGCCGTCTGCGACGACTGCCTCCAAACCCTGATGAAGGCGATGGACCCGGTCACCTGGTCGCTCGTGCACGGGAGCCGCGCCAAGGCCCTGAGGTTTCAGGCGGAACGAGAGGCCGATCCGGCGCTTTTCGCCGAGTCCGTCGCCGGATACCGGGAAGCGCTGACCGTCCGAGACCGGGCGGCGATGGCGTCGTACTGGGCGCTGGCGCACCTGAACCTCGGCGACGCGCTCCTCGCCTGGTGCCAGATCGAACCCGAACCGGACCGACTCCGGGAGGCCGAAGCCTGCTTCCGACGGGCGCTGGAGGTGTTCACGTCCGACAACCACCGGGCCAACTGGGAGCGCGCCACGACCGGGCTCAACGAGGCGAGCCGCCAAATCGCCGAATCGAGCACAGGATGAAGCGGGGTCCGACGACGGACCCCGCCACCGTCACAACGCAATACCGTCACGCCGTCACGAGCGCGAAGGGCTCCACCCGATGCCGCAACTCCGTGATAAGGTCGGCGACGATCAGGATGCCGTCGTCGCGGTACTCCACCGAGTGAACCCGGCCCAGCCGATAGCACTCCTCGACGATCCCCGACTCCGAGTACGGCACCAGCGCCCGGATCGGCGTGAGCAGACCCTGAACCTGGCGCACCATCGCGTTCACCAAGTCGTTCATCCCCTCCCCCGTCCGCGAGCTGACCGCGACCGAGTTGGGCCATTCCGCGACCAGCCGACGGGCGAGCGTCGGGTCGCTCACCGCGTCGATCTTGTTGAACACGGTGATCGTCGGCGTGCCCCGGGCCTCGAGCTTGTCGAGCGTTTCCAGGACCGCGTCGCGCTGAATCTCCCAGTTGGGTTGGGCGACGTCCACGACGTGCAGCAGAAAGTCGGCGTCGGTGGCCTCCTCGAGGGTGGACTCGAAGGCGGCGACGAGATGGGTCGGCAACTTGCGGATGAAGCCGACGGTGTCGGTGAGGAAGAGGCTGTACCCCTCCGGGAGGTCGACCTTTCGAGTGGTCGGATCGAGCGTCGCGAACGGCATCGCGTCCGCGAGGAGTTCGGTCCGCGCCATCCGGTTCATCAGCGTCGATTTGCCCGCGCTCGTGTAGCCCACGATCGACGCGAAGGGAAACGGGTGCTTCCGACGCCCGGCCCGCTGGAGCTTCCGCACACGTCCGACCTCTCCGATCTCCCCCTGCAACTTGGCGATCCGGTCCCGCACGAGGCGCCGGTCGGCCTCGAGCTTCGTCTCGCCCGGACCGCGCATCCCGATGCCGCCCTTCTGGCGCTCGAACTGGGTGTAGACGGACATCAGCTTGGGGAGCATGTACGTCAGCTGGGCGAGTTCGACCTGGAGCATCCCCTCCTTGGTCTTCGCGCGCCTGGCGAAGATGTCGAGAATCAGCTGGGTGCGGTCCACCACGCGCACTTCGGCCGCGTTCTGGATGTTGCGCTGCTGGATGCCGGAAAGCTCGACGTCTACGATCACGACGTCGGCCCCGACCTCCTTCACGAGGACGGCGATCTCTTCGAGTTTGCCCTTGCCCAGGTAGGTCCCGGACACGGGCCGATCGATCCGCTGCCGAATTTCGGCGACGGGCTCGACCCGCGCGGCCTCGCAAAGACCGTTCAGTTCGGCTTCGACGTAGGCGTCTTCGCTTTCGTCGTGGTTGACGTAGACGAGAACCGCCCGCTCGATCGGAGCGGCGGTGGAGTTCGAATCGTGTTTACTCATGCGTCGGGTGCGGTACGCCCCCGAAGCGGCTCAAAGGCGGAAGAACTGGTACGCGAGCTTGAGTTCGATTCCGGTGAAGTCGAACCCGTCCGCCTTGGAAAACCAGTTGTATCGCGCCGCCACTCGGAGGTTTTGGTTCAGGACCACCCCCGCCTCCAGGTTTCCGGTGTAACCGATGCGGTTACCCGATTTGCGAACCAGGGTCGACGGGTCGGTGATGCGGTAGTCGTAGTACGCGAGGCCCGCGCGGGCGGCGACGTAAGGCTTGTTCTCCCGTCCCTGGCCCATCACCTTCATCACGCCGAAGGTGGCCGGAAGGATGAACAGCCGGTTCCCGTTCTTGTTGGCGGTGATGATCCCGAACGAGGAACTCGTCTGGGTTCCGTCCGGCTTCATCTGGGCGAACGGGGCGGACAAGCCGACGTCGAAGAAATTGTTGCCGAGCGCGGACCGCATCTTGCCGCTTGTGGGGAAGTACCAGCCGACGGAGGCGCCGAACAGGTTCTGGTCACGCCCGCCCCATTGGGCCATGGGTGCCACGAGGGGCTTGCCGGCCTCCACCATGCCGCCGTATGCGGGCTTGGCGTCGCCGGAGTCGGGAGCGTCGGCGTACACAAGGGTCGCCAGCGCGGCAAGGGCGGTGATCAGAATGCTCTTCATCGGTGCGGAATCGCCTCCATGCTAGAGGGACGAACGAAACGTCCCTTCGAGTGCGCGGAGTATACCGATCCGAACATTGGCGCGACGGGACCGGCGCTCGCCGCCGATCAGGCCGCGCGACCCGCCTCGAAGGCGGACGTCGCCAACTGGCCCACCGCCTGGACCGCGTTCGCGACCTCTTCCACCTGGAGGCCGACTTCGGTGAGCGCCTCCGGAAGGACGCTTGGATCGAACTCCCAGGTCTCCAGCCCGAAGCCGTTCGATTCCGCCACGTAGTTCGCATAGTTGAGGCAATAGAGCGCGGTCAACTCCTGTTCGTGCTCCCAGGGCTCCGCGAGGTACCGCTGCGTGGTCGCGAACACCTCGGGCAGTCCCCAGGTCTCGCACGCGTCGGCGCCCAACGGGTGGATCGGGTGCTCGAAGATAACCTCGAACGCGTCGGCCATCGAGAGACGCGCCCGGGCGGCGTAACCCGCCACCCGTCCATAGGCGCTCGGGGCGACGATGGCGAGCAGCCCGACCGGCAGGTCGTGCATCACCCCCGCCGCGAACAGTTCGTCCGCCGACCAGCGGGAGTCGAAGGGCTCGAGCGCGTTGCGCCGAGCGAACAGGAATCGGCTCATGTACCCGACGAACATCGAATGACGGGCGAGCAACTTCGGGTCGAACCCGTGGACGCCCGCGTACTTCTTGAAGACGTCGTTGACGAGCAGCGAGACCGCCAAGGATCGGACCGTCCTCTGGCCGAGTCGCATGATCGCCGACCGTATCGTCGCCGTGCGCGCGCCGCCCGCGACCGCCGAATTCGCCGCGCGAAGCAGGTCCACGCAAAGCTGAGGATCGCCCGCGACGACCTTCTCGACGTCGAGCGTGGACGCCTCGCCCGTGTCAATCGTCCTAATGAGCTTGACGACGGTGGTCGGCAGCGGAGGCAAGGTCCCCGTCCGCTTGAACAAAAGTTGTAGTCGTTCGTACGCCAGCCGTTCCGTCATCTTGCCCTGATCCTTGTCGTGCGCTCTCCCGGCGCTCTCTCCACTCACGATTATCGGCGCCCCGCCGCCGCACCTTCATCCCGTAATAGTGTGGAAAAGGGCGACTCCGGTCAACCGGAGCCGCCCTACCGGCAGATCGACGAGCCGTCAGCTGCCGACGCAGACGTTGCCCGCGTCGAGCTTGTCGGCCGGAGCCGTCCACTCGCCGCAGTCGGGCCGGACGCCCGAGCCGTTCGGCGTCGTGGAGGCGCCGCCGCGGCCTCCCTGCGGGAAGGCGAAGAACGTGTAGTCGCACTGGGGACCGGCCGCCGTCGTCCGGGTGCTCCAAGCGGTCTTGCGGGCCTTCACATGGCCGTCGGCCCAGGCATAGGCCAGACCGCCCGCGTGGCCACCCCGCGTCGCCAGGTCCTCGAAGCTCGAGCCGGGGCAGTTCACGGTCCGACCGTAGAGCTTGCGCAGTTCGTCGCCCTCGATTTCGGTGTCGTTCGCCTCGAGGAACATGAAGGTGTTCGCCGGATCGGCGTAGCTCGAGTAGTTCGGCCACTCCTGCACGTTGTGCTCGTTGATCGAGTAGGTGGCCCAGAACGCGTAGGCGAAGGCGCCGTCGGGATCGGTCGTCGGCGTGAGCTTCCACTGGGCGGCCAGCCCGGAATCGCGCAGAAACACGGCGCGGTGATCGCTGAGGTACTGCGGTTGCGTCGCCGGTACGAGCGGGTTGAAGTAGATGTTGTTGCGGGGTTGGGTGAAGTCCGCCGGCTCACCCTTGATGTACGGGCTCAGGAGGAACATCCAAATCCACTCGGCGTAGTCGTCGCCCTGCATGAACTTGTCGTCGTTGTCAGCCAGGTACATCTGGGCGGCCAGGTTGATCTGCTTCAGGTTGGAGACGTTGGTCGTCTGGCTCGCGGCCGCCTTCGCTTGGGCGAAGACGGGGAACAGAATCGCCGCCAGGATGGCGATGATCGCGATGACCACCAGCAACTCGATGAGGGTAAAAGCCTTCTTCTGCATGTTGGAACGTCCTGTCGGCCGCCGTCGGGCCGGAGCGAACGGTGCCATGCTGACGGCAAGAGGTTAAGGGCACGTTGGCTTCTAATGAAGGCGCCGTTAAGGCCGGGGTCAACCTTGAGCCTGGGAGAATCGTCAGAATGGGACATGGGTTTCCGTCGTTCCCTCTGCCTCGGCCTCGTCGGGTTGGTGTCCGTCGCTTCCGGCCAACTCGGCCTCCAGACCGTCGCCACCGGCCTGAGCAGCCCCATCGCGATGATCCAGGATCCCACCGAGCCGAATCGGTTCTTGATCGTCCAACAGCGTGGCCGGGTCCGTGTGCTCCTGAACGGCTCTCTCCAAGCCACGGACTACCTCGACCTGACCGGACTGATCAGCGTGGGAGGCGAGCGCGGACTCCTCGGTCTGGCGTTCCACCCGAACTACGCAACCAACGGACACGTGTTCGTCAACTTCACCGAGCCCACCACGGGTGCCACCCGAATCGTGCGGTACACCCGATCCACTGGCAACCCGGGTCAAGTCGATCCTGCCACCGCGTCCAACGTCCTGCGCGTCGAGCAACCGTACTCGAACCACAACGGTGGCACGATCGCCTTCGGCGCGGACGGATACCTGTATCTCGGGATGGGAGACGGCGGCAGCGGCAACGACCCCGAGAACCGCGCCCAAAACCCCGCCGAGCTCCTCGGCAAGATGCTCCGCATCGATGTGGACCGGGACGACTTTCCCACCGATCCCGCCCGGAACTACGGCATTCCGAGCGACAACCCCTTTGTGGGCGGCGTACCGATCACGGCGGCGGGTGAGATCTGGGCCTTCGGCGTCCGCAATCCTTGGAAGTGGTCCTTTGACGAAGCCCGCTTCGGCGGTCTCGACGCGATGCTGATCGGCGACGTGGGTCAGAACGCTTGGGAAGAGGTGAACTACGAGCCTCGTGGGCTGGGGGGCCGGAACTACGGTTGGCGGATGATGGAAGGCACGCACCCCACCGGCCTCACGGGCAGCGCCTTCACCCCATGGGTCAACCCGCTCCTGGAGTACGACCACAGCGTCGGCTCTTCGATCACCGGCGGCTACCTCTACCGGGGAACGGCCCTTGGTCCGACGCACTACGGACGGTACTTCTTCGCCGATTACGTGGCCGGCCGCGTCTGGTCGACGTTCGTGGACGTCGATCCCCTGACCAAGCTCGCCACCTTGGGTCCGGTCACCGAACACACTTTGGACCTCTCCGGAACGAGCACTTTGGGAAACGTCTCCTCCTTCGCCGTGGACGACCAGGGCGAGTTGTACGTCGTGCGGTATGCCGGTTCGGTGGCCAAAATCGTGCCGGACAGCGATCTCGGCAACGTGGCGAGCGGCCACTTGTCGTTCGGGGGCTTTCCGGCGGGCGCGCCGCGACCCGAGGTGCTGAGCATGGAGGTTCGGCCCCGGGGAAGCGTCACCCCCGACCACGTCCTTACGTTCGCACTGCTCGAGGGCGACGCCTTTCGGTTCCCCGTGCCGGCTTCGTCGATCGACCTGTCGGTGAAGCCCGGCACCTTTCTGCGCCGAACCGTCCCCGTCGATGCGGGGAGCGGAGATGTTAGCGGAGTCCTCCTGAATCTGGTGAACGGGGACGTGGATGGCAACAACACCGTGAACATCGCCGACTTCGTCGCCCTGCGCCGGGCGTTCGGGTCGTCGGTGGGCGGGCCGGGCTATTCGCCAGGCGCGGACCTGAACAAGGACGGCTCCGTGAACGTCGCCGACTTCATCGTCTTGCGGTCGGGCTTCGGTCAAAGCGGCGACGCCTAGGACCTTCCCACCGGGAGACCGTCGGTCCGAGCGGACGCGGCTACAATGGGGAGGGTAACCCCATGATGTATCCTTTTATCATCGCGGCCGTGATGGCCGCCTCGATGCCCGCAGGTGCCACCTTGTCCGCCAAACCCCTTCCCGCGTTGCGCGTCGTCGGCAAAAACCTGGTCGATCCGGCCGGGAAGATCGTTCCGCTCAAGGGGGTGAACCTGGGCAACTGGTTCGTCCTCGAAATGTGGATGCTCGGCCTGGCGGGGGGGCCGACCGGCATCTCGGACCAGTACGAGTTCGAGGGCATCCTGCGCGATCGATTCGGCGAAGGTGAGGCCGCACGCCTCATGGACCTCTATCGCGAGCATTGGATCACCGACCGTGACATGGCGACGATCGCCGGGTTCGGCATGAACGTCGTGCGCCTTCCGATGAACTACCGAATGTTCGAGGACGACGCCCGCCCGATGAAGCTCCGCGCCAACGCCTGGAAGTGGCTCGACCGGGCGGTCGCGATGGCGGAGAAGCACGGCCTGTACACCATCCTCGACATGCACGGCGTTCAGGGTGGCCAGAGCGTGTACGACCATACCGGGCGGCGCGACCAGAACAAGCTCTGGTCGGAACCCGAAAACCAGGATCGGCTGGCATGGCTATGGGGAGAGATCGCCAAGCGGTACGGTGCGCGCGATTCCGTCGTCGCCTACGACGTGATGAACGAGCCCTACGGCGGCAAGCCCGAGGAGATCGCGTCCGTGTTTCGGAAGGCGCTCGCCTCCATCCGCAAGGTGGACCCCGACACGCTCGTCTATGCGCCGGGCAACACCTCGTCGTTCGCCTTCCACGGCGACCCGAAGGCGAACGGCTGGAAGAACGTCGGTTTCACCTTCCATTACTACCCAGGTCTCTTCGGAGGTGGGCCGCCCAACTTGGTCACCCACGCCAAGCACCTGCGTTTCCTCCCGAGCGTCGCCGAACAGGTCGACCGCTTCGACGTGCCGTTCCTGATCGGTGAGATGAACGTCGTGTTCGAGTCGGCGGGCGGCGGGGCCATGATGCGTCGGTACTTCGACGCCCACGCGTCCTATGGATGGGCGACCACGATGTGGTCCTACCGAGTCACAAGCGACAAGGGCGGACACGGGGGCGGCTCCTGGGGCATGGTGACCAATAAGGGACCCGCGCGCAAGATCGACCTTCGGCGCGCCGACAAATCGGAGATCGAGGCGTACTTCCGCGGTTTCTCGACCGAACCGCTGGTCGAGTACGCCGACCTCAAGACGTTCCTGACCGCGAAGGCGCCGAAACTCCCGCCCCTCCCGCCGATCCCCGAACCGCGACGCACGACGCCCCACCAAGACGCGATGCCGGGGTGGTCCGCGACGGACGTCGGCGCGGCGCGCAAGGGCGGCCTGCAGGTTCGGGCCGACGGCTCGTTCGACCTGTACGGCGGCGGCGAGGACGTATGGTCCTTCCACGACGCCTTCCGGTTCCTGCACCATAGCCAGGACGGCCCCTTCAGCCTGTCCGTCGTCCTCGACTCGGTCGAGGCTATCGACACGTACACCAAGGCCGGACTGATGGCGCGGGCGAGCCTCGATGCGAAGGCGGCTTGCGCGCTCGTCTCGGTGTTCCCGAACGGCGAGGTCCAGTTTGCGTCGCGCGCCACCGACGGCGGAGAGATGGTCGGCCACGGAGAGCTTGTGGAACTCGCGTTCCCCATCTCGCTGACCCTCGTCCGGCGCGGCGGCCGGTTGACGGGCTACGCGCAGGGCAAGGCTGGAGTCTCGCGGAAACTGGGCGAACTGGCGGTGCCGGACGCGCTCAAAGGCCCGATCCAGGTCGGCCCGATCGCCCTGAGTCACGACGATTCGCAACTCGTGAAAATCGGGTACCGCAAGCTCGAAGTCAGGAAGTTCTAGCAGAAGCCGATTGGGACGGTTGAGGTTGGGCCGGCCCAAACCACTCCCGGTGTGGGTTCCCGGTTCGCAACACAACGCTCGACGTTGCCATCACGAACGATGGTCATGGGTTGACGAGGCCGGGGTCAGGCGGCGCCCGATTGGCCGAAGTTGGCCCTTAGAATGACGAAGTCCGCGACGTTCACCGAGCCATCCCCATTGAGATCGGCGTTCGGATTCCAGTTCGGGGAACCCGAACTCGTGCCGAAGGCCGCGCGAAGAGCCAGAAAGTCGGCAAGGTTGACCGAGTTGTCGCCGTTCACGTCGCCGTTCCTAAGGCTGAAACCGAGGTTGGTCACGCCCGTGTCGGTCAGCGCGACGTTCACCTTCTGAGCCAGCCAGTGAGGCCCTTTCAGCCATACGTCGTGGGCGCCGACCCGGTAGGTTCGCAAGCTGATGTTGTTGGCGGCGTCCGGCGAGAGGGTGTAGACCTCGAGCGGGGTCGTCGAACCGGTCGCCCGGACCTCCATCCGTAGCGTCTGGGTCGTGGGGCTCCCGCCGAAATTCTGGAGATTCGCGACCCCGGTCGAGAGGATTTTGGGGGGAAGCGTCTGCTCGATCCAGTTGCGGTACTGGTTCAGGTCCACCGCGCCGCCGCCGCCTTGCCCGAAGCTCGTCGCGTTGCTCCACGTGATGACGATGATGCCGCCGAGTTGCCAGACGCCGTTCTGCTGGACGAAGACCGCCCCCCCGGAGTCTCCTTCCGCGACGTTCGCCTCTCCCGGGATGGCGGCCCCGTCGCCAAGGGCGTCCGCGAAACCCGCCTTGTCCAGGTCCCACAGCCAGACGAAGGGGTTGTGGGCGACCGCGATCGTATAGGAGACCTGCTGCCGAAGACCAAGAACGTTGAATCCCAGGCGGCGCGTGCCCTTCGTGCCGGGCACCAAATCGTAGCCCGTGCCGTTGACGCGCAGGTTGCCCGTCAGCCCGAACCCCACGAGGGCGCCCGAGCGCCCTTGCATCGTCGCCTCGTTCAGATAGGCGATTTGGTACCAGTTCGGGAGGTCGTGGTCGAGGGTCGTGATCGCGAGATCGGCCCCGTCGTTGCGGACCCGGGCGACGGGTAGGTACAGCTCGCCGTTCAACATGAACCGGGCGCCCGAAAGCGGGTTGTCCCGTCCCCCGAGGTGGGCGGCGGTCAGGATGTGCCTCGGCCCGACCGGCACTCCCGACCCTTCCTGGCTGAACGAACCCGAACCGACCATGCCGACGTTCAGGAAAGGAGAGGTCGCCGCCACGTCGGGGTAGATGGCCCAGGCCGCCGGGGCGAGTGCGGTCAGCGCGAGTCCAACGGTCCGGAGCGTCATGGGAGACATCATACAACGGGAGACCGCGATTGGGAATTGGGATCCGAGCGAAAGGGCCGGAACCGAGGGGCAGGCTGGGCACCGGCGCCGACGAACCCGGTTGGTCCTCGCCCGACGAGACGGGGACAAGGGGTCGGCGGGCACGGAAACCGCACGGTGACCCAAGAACCGTTTGGTCGCGGCCCCGTGCCCTGACCGACCTAGATGGACCGCATTTAGGACTTCGTATCCCGGTTGCGTGTTCGCTCGGTCGCGCTGCGCGGCATCGGCGCCGAAGCCTCGTCAGGACTCGGCGCCGGCGTCGAAGGGGTCGTCGAGGTCGTGGTAGGTGTCCTTCCCGATCGCGACGGCGTTCCAGTCGAAAGCATAGAAGCGCCGTCCCTTGCCCGCAAGCACCTGCTTCACAAAGTGGGCTCGGACCCGAGCCCGGGTGTTGGCGGGGGGCTCCGTCATCGCGTCCAGCACGTCCAGTTCGTCCACCACGCGCCGCGTTCGGCCCATCTGTTGGAGGGCGTGGAAGAGGCTTTGGTCGGGATTGATGTTGTGGTACTCGAGGTCGACCGAATGAAGGGCGTCGCTCGACCAATCGAGCCCTTCTTCGGCGCGGTACTCGTCGACCACCTTGAGTTTCGCGACCCAGTCCAAGCGGTCGCCGAGGTCCAAGGGGTCTCGCTCCAGGCCGTCGAGCACGGATTCCCATTCGGCCAACACCCAGTCCGTGTCGTGACCGTCGCCCTTGTAGGCCTGAGCCAGGGCGAGGTAGCGCCTTTGCAGGTCGACGGCGCCGATCGTCTCCCCGCTCCGCAACTCGACCAGCCAGCGGTGATCCTGGTCTCGGCTGACGTCGCGGAGAGCCCGCAGGGGCTCGCTGAGTTCGAGGTCGTCCGGTACCCGCCGCTCCTCGAGCAGCCGCAAGACGAGGAGGGTCGTCCCGACCTTGAGCGCGTAGGCGTACTCGTTCTGGTTCGACTCGCCGAACAGCAGGTGGAGTCGCTGCATGCCGTCATGGGCGTAGAAGTGCTCCCACTTCGGGTTGATGATGGCCCGGTTGAAGCGCACCCGCCCCGCCATCGTCTTGAGGATGTGGTCCGCCCGCTGGCTGAGCTGGTAAGGAACCCGCGTATCCGCCAGGACCCCGTACACTTGGCTCACCCAGATGTAGTCGATGGGGTTCTCCATCATCTCGTGGTAGGACGGCCGTCCAAGGCCGGCGCTAAGGAGATGCCCACCGACCCGCCCGACGCCCGCGTAGATCTGGCGGGTGACCAGAAACGGGTAAAGAAGCGGGGGAGCATGGCTCAAGAAGTCGTCGCCGGCTCGCACCAGGTAGTTCTCGTGGCAACCGAAAGTATGGCCGCCGAAGTGATCCACGCTGTTGTTGTAGAAGCGAACGTCGTCCTCGAGGCCGGCTTCTTTCAGCGCCCTAACGATCAGGCGTTGGCCCGCCCGGTCGTTCGCGACGAGCGTCTTGAGGTCGCGGCACTCGGCGGTTGCGTACTCGAGGTGCGAGCCGACGGCGTCGATGTACATCCGACCGCCGTTGAGCAAGAAGCCGCCGCTCGCCGCCGGCTCGAAAACGTCGTCGCGCGCGTGCAGGTCGATGGCGCCGATTCGCAGGTCGTAGAACAGGACGTCCTTTACGGTGTCGACCGCCGATTCCGGCGAACCCATGTCCGGGTCGGACACGAGGCAACCGAACTCGGTCTCGACGCCAAAGATGCGGTCACCGGGTCGGCGGTTCATGGTAAGCCATTCTACGCGCCATCTCGGCGCGCGTTCAGGGGGAGACGGTCCCCGTCAACACGAGTTCCCCCTCCCGGATCTCCACGTCGCGCAAGCGTACGGCGAGGGGGAAGGACGCAGTGTCCAAGAGCGGGTTCATCGCGTCGAGTTGCTTCTGCACCAGGTTCTGTCCGGCGGCGCCCAGCACGTTGACCGACTGGACGTCGACGAACAGCTTGGTCTCGTCCACGATGCGAAGGGTAAGGACGGCGGTGGCGCGGATGGCGAAGACCATCTGTACGGTCGCAGTGGCTTCGATGCGCCCGGGTAGGAAGCGTAGGGCAAGGTCTCGGAGCTGCTCCCCGGCTCGCGCTTGCACCAGGGTCTGGATCGCGGACCGGTCCACGACCGCTTCCGCGCGTCCCGCCTCGGCGAGACGCAGTCGGAACGGGTCGGTCTCGACCTCCAGGTTCGAACCTTCGACGGTGAACGTGCGAACGACGAGGCCGATTGGCAACACGAGTCGATCGAAGACGGCCCGGACCGAGCCGACGCGAACCGGGGAGTCTTCCACGAAGGCGGATCGTACCCGGCGCCGCGCCTAGCGCGGGATGTCCGGCCCGTCCCAACTGGCGGGAGCGTGAGACTCCGGCGTGTAGAGGTTGAACGCGAGCAAGGCGGATGGGTTCGAACCGCACGCGACGCCTATCCAGGCGAAGGCGACCTCGGGCTTCAACTCGAAGAACGCCGGCCCCGTCACGTCCGACCCCATGGTCCATGCTTGCCAAGCGGGGGAGAACCAGGGCTGAACGTTTCCCCCTACTACCCCGCCCTCGGACTTGCCCAGGGGTTGGCCTCTCCCGTCGAAGAAGACGAACACCGCACGTCCCGAAGGGCTGGCCGCGAACGAAGCGTCGAGCACGAAGGTCCTGGTGCGTCGGGCGTCCACGAGCCGGCCGATGGCCCAACCCGCCGGGAGGAGGAGTCCGCCCTGGGCGATCTTGGCCTGCCCCGCCCGTACCAACTTGGGTGCGACCGATGTTTCGGCACCCGAAACAAGGAAGGAGAAGCCTTCCACCGCCATCCCGTCCGATCCGTCGTGGGACCGGGCCGCGAGGTCCGTCGCCATCCAGACCGGCCGAGTGGCGGCGAGGACGCCAGGGTTGTCCGAGGCGTTGGTCAGAACGCTCGTGGACCTTGGACCTCGCTCGATGCGTTGGGCGACGTCGGCATAGGAGACGTCGTAGCGATTGTCGCGCGCGTCGCCGGTCTCGCGGGCAAAGACAGGGCCGCAGCTTTCGGTGCGCGCCCCGATCACGGTGAACCCGGACCCAGCCCCCGAGAGCACCATCGGAATCGCCTCGGTCGTTTGGTCGCCTAACAGCTCGAAGCAGGGCGCAAGGAACCGATTGTTGTTGAGCGACTTCGCCCCGCCTTCGACGGCGGTCACGATGCCGTACCGAGGTTCGCGGCGCATGCGGTCGGACACGCCGGCAAACCGGCCCCCGACAAAGAGGTTCTCGTTGCAGTACCCGTCCGGGTTCCTTGCGATGAGGGCGAGGCCCACCCGGTTTCCGGCGAGATAGCCGGGCGACACCTCGTTGTGGGCGAAACCACCGCCTTCGCCGACGGCCTCGATTCCGGTCCGAAACCCGACGACCCGCCGCACGGTCAGACGGCAGTTGACGAGTCGGATCGCGCGCAGACCGACCGACTCCTTGTTCTTCCAGTCGCCCGAGGGAACTCGCCGGATCGACAGGTTGGTGAAGTCCACGCCCACGGTGGGGGACGAAGGAGATCCCAGGACGATCGCGGGGGCATCGGCCCCTTCGATCGGGTCGAAGGCGATCTCGGCCCCGTCCTGCATTGCCACGGAAACGCCTTGCGGCACCCGAACGGTCTGCCGCACCCGGTAGACGCCGGCCGAAAAGGTGAGGGTGCCCCGGTCCGGAATCGACGCGAGCGCGCGTTCGATCGCGGGAAAGTCGTCGTTCTTGCCGTCCCCTTGCGCCCCGAAAGCACGGGGATCGGCGTTCGGTGGTTCCGAGGCACCTGACAACGCGCAGAGCGCGAGAAGAGGCGAGAGCATGCCTCACCTTACGCCGGTGATCTCAGCCGGTGACGAGCCCGTTCACAATTCGTTCGACGAGACCGTCCACAAAGGCTCGGGTCCAGGTGTTCGTTCCCATCTGCCGTTCGAGGGCGGTTGCGCGAGAATAGGCCTCCGCCGGGGTGATGGCGTAGAAGAGCGCGACCTGATCCTCCGGTAGGTGGGCCGCCTTGAGCATGACGTAGGCCCCCAGGTCGGTCGCCCCGAAACGCGACCCGATCGTTCCGGCTTGCGCGGCGACCTCGTGGACGTGCTCCCGCAAGTCCCAGCTGGACTCGGCGGCGAAGAACGGGTTTAGGATGCCCAGAGCGCGCAGGACGGCCGGAACCTCGGTCCAGTTGTCGCCGACCAGCCTCAGACGATGCAACGCGCCCTGCACGGTTCGACCGTTGCCTCCCAATCGGTGCCCCAGGACGCGCGCGAGCACCGGCGAAATCTGAACGCCCTCCACGGCGGCGATGTGCTTGACCACGATCACCCGCTCGACGCACGAAGGGGCCTGAATGCGATGGATGCACCAGGAACGGGCGGCGGGCAACTGCGCGCGAAACCGGGCGGGAAACTGCTCGTAGGTGAACGAGAGCATCGTTGGCTTGCCCGACGCGATGCGCCGTTCCAACTCGATTCGCAGCGCCTGTCTCGCCCTTGGTTGTTTCACCGCGTCCTGAACGTTGTCGAGGAGAAGCGGTTCGACGCTCGTCGCCCGCGTGGCGGAGGCGACCCAATCGGGGGCGCCGAGAACGGGGGGGATCCGGCCGAAGGTCTCCCCGAGCTTCTGGCTGGTCGCTTCCAAGAGGTGGGTCTTGCCCCAGCCACTCGGGCCGACGATGGCGACGTAGGAAAGGAGACCCCGTGCGAACAGCATCGCCGATTCGATCGCTTCGACGTTCGATGGCAAGGGGGCGAGGGTGTCGAACTGGGGAGTGGAAGTGTGGAACAAAACCTGGGACAGACGCGTCGGCCTGTATGGATCGGCCTTCGAGGGCGCGATGGCGACGCCGTTACTTTCTGGGCGCGCACGCTCGTTCAAGCTTGGCCCTGCCGATCCGATTTGGTTCATCCACACCTCCGACGCGTTCATTGTTAATACATCTGCGGGCGGGCGTCAAGCGGCGGAAACCGGCGTTTTCAATGGGCGAATCTCGCCGTTCATAGCCCACGATCCTCGTTTTTCTCGCGTTTTCTGGCGTGGGCCATTTCCGGAGGCGCACGGCGCGCCAACTCCATTTTCCACAGCCTTTCCCCCGTTCGACGGGGGAAAGAGCTCGGTGTCGTGCGGGTCGCGCCCGTCGTACAATCGTGTTGTGATCGCTGTGATTTGTGCCGCCATCCTCGCTCCCGCGACCTACCGCTTCGACGCGGGTGCCACCGTCCGGTACGACGTCGAGGTCGCGTTCTCCGGGTACGTCCCGGTGCTCGGTGGCACCGAAGGGAACGTGGAGGTGAAGATGGCCGTCGAGGTGCGCGGCCTCGACCCCGACGACCAGGGCCGACCGCGCGCGGTGAGCGAGATTCGCGACTTCGGACTCTTCTTCAACGAGGCCAAGATGCCCCTTGGCCTCACCAATGTGACGGACTTCTTCCCCAAGACCACCGTCTCGTACGATCCCTCTGGCCGCGTGTTGCGGTCGGACGCTCCCAAGAAGAACCTGCCCGTCAAGTTGCCGGGGCTCGAACAGGACCGGTTTCCTGAGATCACCTACCTTCCGCTCGAGTTGCCAACGGGAGGGCTCGAGGCCGGAACCACTTGGTCGTTCGAGCGCAAATTCGGGAACAGCCCGATTCGGTATGAGGCGAAGGCGACGTCGGTCACCGACAAGCAGGCGACCATCGACGTGACCATCGTCCAGGAGTACGAGGTCCTTGAGGACGCCGCCCGCAACGTGGTCGAAAAGGTCGACGACGCGGAGGCGCGGGTGTCGACGCGGCTCACCGGGAAGGGCACGGGGGTCTTCGATCTGGATCGTGGCTCGTTTCGGAAACTGGAGGTTGCGTCCACCGCGATCGGCAAGGTGATCAACCTCAAGTCGAAGGCGACCTCCGAACGTCGGCTCGCCATCACGCACCGAATCCAGCGGCGCGACGACCCAGAGTCGGCCCCGTGAGGCGACCGGGTGGAAAAGGCGGGCGTCGTGTGGATAACTGCGGTGGAAAACGCTCTATGGGCCTCCAAGAAGGCGAAAAACCACTTGGCGAATTCGGAAAGTCGTGATATCGTGTTATCACCGAACGACGATAGAAGAACCGCTCTATCGAGGCTCTTTCGAGAGCCGGGGCGCCGCGAACAAGACGGGCGCCGCCGGGAGGGACGACGATGAGACCAACGGAGCCTGCGGGCGATGGCGGTCGGGTTCGCCGTAGGGTTTCCTGGAACGCCTGAGGCGACTTCGGTTAGGAGTTGCTTCGGTGGTCCAAGCCCGCGAAGGTCGCTTCGGCGGTCCTGCGCACAAAGGGCAAGGGAATCCGACGTTTCGATCGGAACGCGATCGGCGGGTAGCGCGGTTACGGTCGGCCTCGGTCGGCCCCATCTAGCGCGAAGCCGGTGATCGAAAAGAGCGGCAACTTCGCGAGGTTGTCTGCTCGAAGAATCGGGCGCGACGCCGTGAGGACTTGTTCCATATCGGTGGCGCGCCCCTCTCTTTTTTCGGGCCGGCGCCGGCCGTCGGCTCAGCCCAGAAGATCGATACGCCGGGCCAGTTCGACGTCGTAAGGGGACAGGCCTCCCACGTCGTGCGTCACGATGGCGACCGTCACCTTGCGGTAACCGACGAGCAAATCCGGATGGTGGTTCAGCCTTTCCGCGACGTGGCCAATGGCGCAAGCGAAGGCGAGCCCCTCCGTGTAGGCGGAGAACTGAAAGGTCTTGACGAGTTTGCCCTCGTAGACGGACCACCCGCGAAGGCCCGCCAGGGCGTCGAGGAGTTCACGATCGGAGAGCAGGACGTAGGCGAGTTCCATTGGTTCCTCGAGGGGCGCCGGGGGCGACACGGGTATTCTAGCGCACGTTCCCCGGGTTCGGGTCGCCGCGCGACGTCCCGCCAATGCCTCGCACGAGTCGACCGGGGTGGAGCCAAAGATGTCTTCGACCTTGACGAACGAGCCCGTCGACCATGTCGCCGCGCGGGTCTTTCCCAATCTTGCCGTTCCCGAACTCGTCGAGCGCGCCCTCCGCGCCGAGGAGGGCGTCTTGGCCGAGAACGGCGCCTTGGTGGCCTTAACCGGCCGATATACCGGGCGCAGCCCGAAGGACAAGTACGTGGTGCGGGAACCCGGGTCCGAGGACAAGGTCTGGTGGGACAACAACGCGCCGATGTCTCCCGAAGCGTTCGCGAGGCTGCGGCAAAAGGCCCGCGACCACTATCGGACGCGCGACGCCTATGTCGTGGACACCTTTGGCGGAGCGGACCCGGCGAAGCGGATTCGCGTTCGCTTCGTGGTCGAGAAGGCGTGGCACGCCCTGTTCGTCAAGCAGTTGCTGATTCGACCGTCGGCGGCTGAACTCGAGTCCTTCCAACCGGAGTGGACGATCGTGAACGCCTGCTCCCTGCTCGCCGATCCCGCTACCGACGGCACCCGTAGCGAGGCGGTGATCGCGCTCAACTTCGCGGAGAGGGAAGTGCTGATCCTTGGCACCCAGTATGCGGGCGAGATGAAGAAGAGCGTCTTCACGATTCTGAACTACCTGTTGCCGCTCGCCGGCGTCCTCAGCATGCACTGCTCGGCCAACATCGGCAACTCGGGGGACGTGGCGCTGTTCTTCGGGCTCTCCGGTACCGGCAAGACCACGCTCTCGGCCGACCCGGAACGCGCGCTGATCGGCGACGACGAGCACGGATGGACGGACGCGGGCGTTTTCAACTTCGAGGGCGGGTGCTACGCCAAGTGCATCAAGCTCAGCCGGGACGGCGAGCCGCAGATCTACAACGCGATCCGGTTCGGGTCGGTCCTGGAGAACGTGGTCCTGCGACCGGATCGGTCGCCCGACTACGACGACGCTTCGCATACCGAGAACACCCGGTGCGCCTACCCCGTGGACCACATCGAGGGCGCGGTCATCCCGAGCGTGGGAGGCATTCCAAAGAACGTGTTCTTCCTGACGGCGGACGCGTTCGGAGTGTTGCCTCCGATCAGTCGGCTGACTCCGGAGCAGGCTATGTACCACTTCCTGAACGGCTACACCGCCAAGGTGGCGGGAACGGAGGCCGGCGTCACCGAACCGCAGGCCACGTTCTCCACCTGCTTTGGCGCCCCGTTCCTGCCTTTGCGCCCCCGCGTCTACGCGGACATGCTCGGGTCGAAGATCGCCGAGCACGGGGCCAAGGTTTGGCTCGTCAACACGGGCTGGACGGGCGGCGCGTACGGCACCGGCCACCGCATGAAGCTGGCGCACACGCGGGCGCTGATCCGGGCCGCCCTTGACGGGGCGCTGGACCACGTACGGTTTGAGACGGATTCGGTGTTCGGTCTCCACGTGCCGACGACCTGTCCGGGCGTCCCGAAGGAGATTCTGAGTCCGCGCGCGACATGGACGGACAAAGCGGCGTACGACGCCCAGGCGACCAAGCTCTTCCAGATGTTCGAGGCCAACATCGCCAAATTCGCCTAGCCGACGGACGCCCTCGCTCCGGTTTTCGTCTCGGGAAGGACCGCCAAAGTCAGGACGGGTCCCCTTTTGGCGCAACGGAACTGACGGGTTCGCGTAAGATCGGACGGGAATGCTCAGCCTACAGCAACAGATTCAACGCAACAAGCGGCTCAGCCTGTTCTACGGGTGTCTGCTCATGTTGCTGTTGGCGGTCATCGGCACCGTCTTCGTCGGCGTCTACGCGCCGGAGTACATGATCGAAGGCGGGGTGGGGTGCCTGCTCTTGGGCCTCATCGTGGCGCTCGTCGCGTGGCGCGGCGGGCCGGGCATCATGTTGTCGATCAGCCACGCGAGGGAGGCCACCCCGGACGAGGACCGGAAGCTCCGCAACGTCGCTGAAGAGATGGCGATCGCCGCAGGCATCCCGATGCCCCAGGTCTACGTGATCGACGATCCGACTCCAAACGCCTTCGCCACCGGACGGGATCCGGCGAGCGGCGTGGTCGTGTTCACCCGAGGGTTGATCGACAAACTGGACCGGGACGAACTGCAGGGAGTGATGGCCCACGAGATCGCCCACATCCGCAACTACGACATCCGATTCATGACCACGATCGGGATCGTCGCCGGGCTGATCCCGATGCTGGCCGACGTGTTCATGCGGAGCTTGTGGTACGGCGGTGGTCGGCGGCGAAGCAAGGACGCCGGTCAGTTGCAGGCGATCTTGCTGGTCGTGGGCATCGCGCTGGCGATCCTCGCCCCCCTGTTCGCGAAGCTGTTGACGCTCGCGGTCAGCCGCCAGCGGGAGTATTTGGCCGACGCCTCCGCCGCCGAAATGACGCGGTACCCCGACGGGCTCGCGAGCGCCCTGCTCAAACTGGCCAACGATGGTGGACAGCTCGAGGCGCGGAACCGAGCGACGGAGCACATGTACACCGTCAATCCGTTTCGCCCGATGCAGATCGCGGACTCGCTGTTCAGCACCCACCCGCCGATCGAGAAGCGGGTGGCGGCCTTGCGAGGACTGATGGGCCGATTCCGGGCGCTGTCCGACGACGAGCGGCGGGCGATCAACGCGGGCACGATGCCGGACTAGTCCGAAGCGGCCAGCGGCTCGTCCCAAAGGGCGTCGTCGCCCTCGGGGAAGTCGACGGGCGGCCGTCGACGAGCCAGCATGGCGTCGGCGATCGCGAACGCGATCTCCGCCCACTCGCCCGCGTGCCGCTTCGCTTCGCGAAGGTTCAGCGACTGACGGTTGGTATCGAGGATCGCGGCGAGGGCGACCGACGCAAAGTGGTCGCGCACGTTGGGGGAGTAGACGAAGCGAAGAGCCTCGGTTTCCTCGAAGCTCAGGTCGTCCGCGTCGTCCAGATCGTCAAAATCGTCCAGCACGTCGAGTTCGGCCAGGGCGTCCGGGTCGAAGGCGTCGTCGGGATCGATGGGTCGTCCGTTGCCGTTCTGGTGGCTCATTGCGCTACTGTACCGAGAACGGGACGGGCCGCACGCGTCCTAAGCCGGTTGGAGGCGCCGAGCGGATTCGAACCGCTGAATGAGGGTTTTGCAGACCCTTCCCTTAGCCACTTGGGTACGGCGCCTCGGCGACGACAATGTTACCCCGGCACCGAGGATGCGAACGTCCGGTCGGGGCCATCGTGGACTCGCTAAGGAAGGCGACCCAACTCGGACCCGGCGATCGGGCGATGTCGGTGCCCGGCCTTAGCCCACGTCAGCCGGAGGGCGGCGCCGCCCGTCTTGTTGAAGTAGTCGAGCACGATGCGGTGCGCGCCCGGGGCGAGGGCAATTCGGCCGACCTTGGCGACATCCGAATGCAACCCGTCGTTGTCGATCAGCACCTTGTCGCCGAGAAGCAGCTTCGACCCGTCGTCCGAGGTCAGCGAGAACTCGTAGACCCCGGGCGTCTGGACCAGGACGAAGCCCTCGTAGCGTCGGCCGAAGAACTCCTCGGGTTTCTCAACAAGGTAGGACACCTGCGTGGCGACCCCGGTCAAACGCGGGGTCAAGGTCGAGAAATCCGGGCAACGATCCCAATTGCCCGCATACTCGCGCATCGTGATGCCCTCGCCGAGGCCCTCCGCCGGCCGATCGGAAGGACGCGGGACGACCTTTTCGAACTTGGTTACCACCGTCTCCGTAACGGCCTTGCCCTCGTGGAACCCGACCGCCTTGAGGGTGCACGAGCGCGTGATCGTCAGCGGAGCCGAGTAGAGGGGAGATCGAGCGGATGGCTCGGTGCCGTCCAGCGTGTACCGGACGTCGACGCCCTTGCTCGCGAGGAGAGTGACCGGCAGCGAGTCCACCAGAAGCGCTCCCGGCGACAACACCTTTGGAGCACGGTACACGATGGGATCGCCCTTCACTTCCAGTCGGACCGTCGTCGAAACGTCGTTGGCGGGCGACTTGGGCAACTTGATCACGAGATTGGCGCCCTCGCGCACCACGGGAAGGAGGTTCCGGGTGCGTTGTCCGAGAATCGTCGCGCCCGCCGGGGTGTTGCCGACGCCCGGCACGACCAGTCGGCCATCGCTCGGCCAGTCGAAGACATGGAGGAACAACTGGGTGTTCGCCCCATGCTTCTTGCGGGTGACGCGTCCCCAGGGCAGCACATCGAACGGAGAGGCATCGGTTCCGTAGATCGAGTCGGAGTTCACCTTCATCCACGCGCCGATCTCCTTCAGCCGCTCGACGCATTGGGGAGGGAAGGTCCCGTCGGCGCGCGGTCCCACGTTCAGCAGGTAGTTGCCGCCTTTGCTGACGATGTCGATGAGGTTGCGGATAAGGGATTTGCCCGACTTGTAGTTCGTCTCGTAGGCGTTGTAGCCCCAGTGGTCGCCGATCGTCATGCAGGTCTCCCAGTCCTGGCCGGGGAGTCCGGTGGGGGGGATGTACTGCTCAGGGGTGCCGAAATCTCCGACGGCGAATTGGTTCTCGGCCCCCGCGTTGCCGGAGTCCTCCATCCCCGCGCGGACCTGACTCACGCGGTTGTTGACGATGGTCTTGGGCGAAAGGCGGCGGCAGTGTTGGAGGAGGTCGGCGCCGTACTTGGGAATCCAGGTGCTCTCCCACTCGCCGTCGAACCACATGACGCCGATGGGGCCGTAGTTCGTGAGCAGTTCCTCGACCTGCTCTTTGAGGTAGGCGACGTAGCGATCGAAGTTGGCACCCTCCGCAGGTCGGTCCTCCCACCCGCGCCGGGGCAGGTAGTCGGGGTGGTGCCAGTCCATGATGGAGTGGTACCAACAGGGCACGAGTCCGTTCTTGCGCGCCGCGTCCGCGATCTGACGCATGACGTCCTTCTTGTACGGCGTCGCCATGATGTCGTAATCCGACACCTTGCTATCGAAGAGGGCGAAGCCGTCGTGGTGCTTTGTGGTGATCACGACGTACTTCATGCCCGCCTCCTTCGCGAGGCCCATCCAAGCGTTGGCGTCGAATTTCGTCGGGTTGAATTGGTCCTTGAACCTCTCGTACGTCGAGACCGGAATGTGGGCCGAATCGAGGATCCACTCTCCGTAGCCGGTTTGGTCGCCCCACTTGCCGGCGGGAACGGCGTAAAGTCCCCAGTGGATGAAGAGGCCAAAGCGGGCCTCCTTCCACCAGGTCATGTCGGGTTTGGGCAGGGGAGCGGAGGGCGTGGTCATGGCGAGGGCGAGGGCGACGCTGAGCATGAGTCTGCCAACACGTTCGCCACGACGTTCCCCACTTCCTGCGGGAGTCCTAAACGCCCGCGTCGCCGCCGGACGAGCCAACGCGGCGACGATCGGATGCCCGTGGGGCGAAGTCGTCAGTCGATCTTGAAGTCCTTCTTGTCGACCTTGGCTCCAAGCTCAAGGGACTTGATCCGGTAGTCGCCTTGCTGCTTCTTGGTTTCAAGGTCCTGGACGACGGTGCGGTTGATCAGCCAGGTGTCCTCGTCCACGTAGTACTCCACGTAAACGCCGACCGTCGGCGCCGATTCCTGGAGCAGGAGCCACTTCCGACCGTTCCACTCGACCGCCTTCTTGATGGCGAGTTTGCTGTCGGCCATGTTGTTGCCCTTCTCGGTCGAAAGCTGCTTCTTCCAGTCGTAGAAGCAGATGAGTTCGAGATTGGCGGGCAGAGCCTGGTTGAGGGCTTCGGAGGAGAACTTGCGCTTCTGGGCGTCCATTCCGGGAGCCGACGCCTTGATGGACTCGCCGTCGGTCACCACGTTGGACGCCTGGCCGAACACCGTGACTTCCGCCTTGAGGAGGTTCGGGGCCATGAACTTGCCCGCGACGGTGACCTCGAGGTTGCCGTTCGGAGTCGTGAGTTTGCCGTCCATCACGAACTTGGCGGACTTGACGCCCTGGTAAGCCCTACGCATGTTGGTCAGGAGGTCCTCCACGTCCTTGTCGGCGGCGTGGGCGACGAACGACGCCATTAGGAGGATGGGGACGAAAAAGAGCTTCTTCATGATGCAAACCTGATACGGCAAGACCATTCCGGGTGTTCCCCGGTTCCCGGTGGGGTCCGCGCGTCCTACTTTAGCCCCGAATCGGCACGTAGAGGGTGTCGCAGTCCTCAGGATCCTCGCACAACTCGGCGGCGACGGGCGACTCGACGATCGCCAGCCAACGCTCCTCGAACTCCGCGTCGTCCCGAACGATGCGATCGTAGCTTTCTGAAAAGAAGGGCGGGAACCGCTCGCCCGTGTTGTCCACGATCTTCTGGCCCGCCTTTCGCTTGGCCGTCTCGACGATCGCGGACAACTCGACGGGCCGACCCTGGCGTCCCTCGCGGACGGTGAACATCAGTTCGGTCGCTTCGGGCAGGACGCAGAGCACCTTGAGGTCCCACTTTCGGCCCTCCGCCGCGAGCAGGCGCTTGAACAGGACCAGTCGTTCGGCGGGCTCAAGAGGACGCCGATGCCGGAAGGTGACGTAGTATCGAACGTCGTCCGCCCGCCAATGGGGAAGGCGCCCGCGCCAGATCGAGAAGTTCTTGAACGCCATCTTCGCGGCGATTATGGCTTTGCCGGTCCCGGCCTCGGCAGGGGAACGCGACCGGATCGGGAATCCTCATACCGGACCCATGGCCAACCCTCCCGTTCACCTTCGCACCGAATCCATGCGCGAGCCGCTCGGCCTCGGCGCCGCCGTCCCGCGCCTTTCCTGGAAGTTGGACGACGACCGGCAGGGGGCGCGCCAGTCCGCGTACCGCATCCTGGCGGCCGACCCCAATGGCCACGCTCTATGGGACAGTGGTCGGGTGGATTCGGACGCCTCGATCCACGTCCCGTGGGGTGGCGCTCCGTTGGCGAGCCGCGCCGCCGTCGAATGGCGCGTCAAGGTCTGGGATCAGGACGGCGAGGAGAGCGGCTGGTCGGCGCCCGCCCGATTCGAACTCGGGCTCCTCCACAATCGGGATTGGGCCGGAGCGAGTTGGATTTCGAATCCGCCGGCGGCGGACGACGACTCGCAACCCGCGCCCTACTTTCGGGGCGAGTTCGCGTTACTAAGCCATCCGCGCCGCGCCCGTCTCTTCGCGACCGCCCTCGGGGCGTTCGAGATCGAGATCAACGGGACGCGGGTCGGCGAAGACGTTCTGGTTCCGGGATGGACCGAGTACGCCACCCGTGTGCCGACGGTCACCTACGACGTCACGGACCTCGTCCGCGAGGGAGCGAACGCGATCGGCGCGATCGTTGGCGACGGCTGGTACTGCGGATACCTTGGCTTTGCCAACCACCGCCAACACTACGGCAAGTTCCCGGAGTTCGCCGCCATTCTGGAGGTCGAGGACGATCGGGGGGCCGTCGTCCGCGTGGTGACGGACGGAGCTTGGCGAACCGGATTTGGGGCGATCCGCAAGTCTGACCTGTACCACGGCGAAACCCACGACGCGACCCTCGAGCCGCATGGCTGGTCGGAAGCGGGGTTCGAGGCGACCGATTGGGTCGCCGCCACCGCTCGCCCGATCGACGCCGACAAGCCACTTCTTGTACCCAAGCAGGGTCCTGCGGTCCGGCGAACCGAGCAACTCGCGCCGATCTCACGGGCCGAGCCCGCTCCCGGCGTCTTCGTCTACGACTTTGGCCAGAACTTCGCCGGGCGCGCGCGCCTTCGCCTCAACGCGCCAAGGGGAACGACGGTGCGCTTGCGGCACGCGGAAATGTTGGAGAAAGACGGCACCCTCTACACCGCCAACCTCCGGAGCGCCCGAGCGACGGACGAGTACGTGTGCGCGGGCACGGGCGACGAGACCTTCGAACCGCGTTTCACCTTCCACGGCTTCCGCTACCTTGAGGTCACCGGGTTGGTCGAACCACCCTCCTGCGACGACGTGACGGGCGTCGTGTTGCACACCGACCTGGAGAAGTCCGGCTCGTTCTCCTGCTCCAGCGAACTCGTCAACCGGTTGCAGGGCTGTATCGAGTGGGGACTCCGGAGCAACTTCCTGGAGGTCCCAACGGACTGCCCGCAACGCGACGAACGGCTCGGATGGACGGGCGACGCCCAGGTGTTCGTCTCGACGGCCTGCCTTAACCGCGATGTTGAGGCGTTCTTCGAAAAGTGGATGACGGACATGCGTGACGCCCAGGAGGACGGCGCGTTCCCCCACTTCGCTCCGACGTTGGACCGTAACTGGAACGCCTCCGCCGCCTGGGCCGATGCGGGGGTCATCGTGCCGTGGACGATCTACGAGCGCTACGGCGACCGCCGCATCTTAGAAGACAACCTCGACGCCATGGCCGCGTGGGTGGACTGGCAGACCCGACACTGCGACGAGAAGGGGGTCCCGCAACACACCGGCTTCGGAGACTGGCTCGCGATCGATGCCCCGAACCCGGGACGGGCGCCGACCCCGACGAAGCTGATCGCGGGCGCCTACTACGCCCACACCGCGGACCTCGTCGCGCGCGCCGCGTCCGTATTGGGACGCGACGACATCGTCGCCAAGTACCGGGAGGTTCACGCCGCCGCCGTCAGGACGTTTCGGCACGAGTGGACCAGCGCCGGGGGCCGGGTTGTCGGGAATACCCAGACGGGGTATCTGTTGGCGCTAGGTTTCGACCTGCTGCCGGAGGAACTCCGCCCGATCGCGCTGCGGCACCTCGTGGACGACATCGCAGAACGGGGTTGGCACCTGTCGACCGGATTCGTCGGGACCCCGTTCCTCAATCCCGTTCTGACCCGTTTCGGTCGGGAGGACGTCGCCTTCCGCCTCCTGCTTCAGGAAACCTATCCCAGTTGGCTGTACCCCGTGCTGCAAGGGGCGACGACGGTGTGGGAGCGATGGAACAGCTACACCCACGAGCACGGCTTCGGCGACGCGGGCATGAATTCGTTCAACCACTATGCCTACGGCGCGATCGGCACGTGGATGGTGGAGACGGTCGCCGGGTTAGGACTCGATCCGGAGTTTCCCGGCTACAAGCGTCTCCGTCTGCGCCCGAAGCCCGGCCACGGCATCACGCATGCGGAGGCGACGCTCGAAACCCCGTACGGGACCGCGCGGGCCGGTTGGCGCATCGAAGGCGATCGACTCACGATCGAGGGTCGCGTGCCACCCAACGCGACCGCGCTTCTGACCCTTCCTTCCACCGACCCGGAGGACATCGACCGGGTGCCAACCGCCGAAGCGCTCCGCGACCCGGACGGTCGTCGCGTGGTGTCCATGGATTCCGGGGAGTTCCGCTTCGCGATGCCGTGGCGAGGGTCCGCAGAATGAGCGGGGCTCGGGCGCAACTGAGGATGCGATGGCCGGTTGGCCGCACCCCGCCCGAGAACCATGCTCCCGTCGGCTACGCCTTGCGCTTGTACCGGGAGGGGGACCAAGCCGCCTACCTCGACCTGATGAGGCGCTCGGGCCTGGCGGAGTGGACAGTTCCGGAGTTGGAGGGGTTGTTGCCCGGAACGCTGAGCCAGGGGTTCTTCGTGATCGAACATGGTGCGAGCGGCGCGCTCGCGGCGACCGCTCAGGCCCGGCGCTCTTTCCACGCCGCCCACCCCGGCGGATCCGAGATCGGTTGGGTCGCCGCCGACCCCGACCACGCCGGCCGTGGCCTCGGCCTGATCGTCACCTCGGCCGCCGTTCGGCGCTCGCTTGCGTTGGGGTACGTCGACGTGTTCTTGCTCACCGACGACTGGAGGACGCCCGCGATCCGAACCTACTTGAGGATGGGGTTCGAGCCGATCGTGGAGGACGACGACGCACGGGGAAGATGGGCGACGATCCGCGACGGGCTCGTGGCCGATCGCACCGCGACGCCGCGCTAGCCGATTCGGTCCCGCAGAAAGGTGGCCCGAAACCGTCCGGCGGCGCGATCCTTGGGGTCGCCGCCACTTTGCAGGAAGGTCGTCCAGAGGTCCGTGTCGCGCGGGGACGCGGCGATGAGCCCCTCGCACGCCGCCCAACGCAGCCAGCCGAGCGAACGAAGGGCGTCCGCCAAGCTCAGCAGATGCGCGTTCCGCAGGAACGCCCGGCTCTCCTCGAGTTTTTTCGGCAAGGTCGGCAAGGCGATCGATCTTGCCTCCCGCTCTTGCGCGACCAGGTAGCGGCACGCCGCCTCGAACCCGGTCCGATCGGCCCCCGTATGGCTCAGTTGCAGAAACGCGCCGACCGCTCGACTCCGCTCCCCAAACTGACCCCGCGCCACGATGCCGTAGTCGGCGCAGGCGCGAAGGACGGAGGTCAGACGGCCCGTCTGGGCCAGGCCGATCAGGTGGAAGAGGGCCGACACTCGCGTGCCCTCGCCACAGTTGTAGGGGCTCGCGGCCAGATGTCCGAACGCGGGGTGCGCCGCCCAGGCCAACCGCGTCCCGAGGTCCTCGAGCGCTCGAGTGACCCAATCGAGGGCTGCGCGCGACGAAAGACCCGACGTGAGCGACTGGACGCGAAGGTGGTCCTCCTCGTTGACCATCACCACGACCCGTCGCGCAGCGTCCGCGAGGACGATCCGACCCGGCGCGTCGGAACGGAAGTCGGGCGACACCAGCCTTGAGCCGAGAAGGAGGTCCGACTCGTTTCGGGACGACGGGTCCACCGGGAAGAGGCCCGCCTCGATCGCGGCTTCTGAGACGGCTTCGGCGACTTCGCGCGCCTCTTCGGGAGAACAGGCGTGGGGGAACCGGTGACCGCGCAGGTTGCGCATGACGCGCGCCCGCGAACTCACGACCGCATCGGTGTCCGGCCCCGTCTCCAAGAGCCACCCGGGAAGGGAAGACGGCGACCCTGGTTCGGTGACCGACGACGGCTCCACCCCCGGATTCTACTCGTGGGTCGGGAGCCGGAGGCGGGGATTGTCCGGGGACCCGATCCGTGAATCGTCATGAAAAAGTGAAAAAACCCCTTGGCAAACCGGAGAGGGTGTGCTACTATCGGTGTGAATTCGTATTCTTAGAATACGTATTCACGTCGAAACCGCTCGAAGCAGAGCCGTCATGCGGATCACTCAGGCCGACATCGCAAAGATCGCGAACGTGTCGCAACCCACCGTCTCCCGGGTTCTTTCCGGGGATTCGCGCGTGGAGCCGACCATCCGATCGCGCGTGCTCGAGGTCATGAGCACCCACAACTACCGTCCCGACGCGCGCGCCCGGTCTCTCCGGCAGAAGCGGGCGGGACTCATCGGCCTCGTCATGAAGCGCCCCAAGGGCGGTCTGACCGACGACCCCTTCTTCGCCAGCCTGATGTCGGCGATCATGGACTTCCTGGTGGGGAAGCCGTACCACCTGTGCGCCGATATGACCCTCGACGAGACCAGCCAAGTCTCGCTGTACGACGAGCTTCTTCGATCCCGGCGCGTCGACGGCCTGATCTTGGTGGAGTCCGAGGCCAAGGACGAGCGGATTCACCGTCTGCAGGCCGATCAGTTTCCCTTCGTGCTTATCGGCAACCCGCTCGGCAACGAAGATATCTTGTCGGTCGACAACGACAACGTCCACGCCGGACGGATCGCGACCGAGCACTTGGTGGCTCAGGGGTTCCGCAAGATCGGCTTCCTCGCGGGTCCGCCCGAAACCACGGTGAGCCGCGATCGCATCGAGGGGTACTTGCAGGCGAGTCGAGCGGTGCAGGAACGGCCCTTGGTGTGGCACTCGGACTTTGGCGCGAACGCCGCCCGCGAGACGGCCCGCCAGATTCTGGAATCACCGGACCGTCCGGAGGCGCTCGTCGTGCTGGACGACTTTATGGCGATGGGGGTCGTGCAGCGCCTCCGCAGCGCCGCGCAACGCGTCCCGGACGACATGGCGCTCGTGAGTTTCAACGACAGCGCCCTCTGCCAGTTGGTCGAGGGCGGGCTGACGTCGGTCGGCCTCAACATCGAGTCCATCGTGTACAACGCGCTCGATCGCTTGGTGCGGTTGATCGAGGACGAGGCGCCTTCCGCGCCGCACCGCTTGGTCGTGCCCTGCGAACTGAGCGTCCGCGGCTCGTCCGTTCCCCGCCGGGAGGTCGCCCAGCGATGATCTCTCGGCACACAACGACTTTTCAACGTGTCAAACAGGCAATCATTTCCCGCTCAGCGAAGGTGAACCCATGAACAATAGTCGACGACGACAGGGCTTTACGCTCATCGAACTCCTCGTTGTGATCGCGATCATCGCGATCCTCGCCGCCATCCTCTTCCCGGTTTTCGCCCAGGCCAAGACCGCCGCGAAGAAGACGTCGGACCTCTCCAACCTGAAGCAGAACATGCTCGCGACGTTGATGTACGCCAACGATTTCGACGACATGCTGCCTCACACGAACTGGCAAGAAGACTACGTCTTCGGCGCCCGCGTCCTGCCCTACACCAAGAGCCGGGACATCTTCAAGAATCCGGCCAGCGCCTCCCGTCGCGGTTCGGTTCAGCGCCAGAAGGCGGAGAACGGCATCGGCTTCTACATTCTGCCTCCGAACGACGGTTGTGTCGGACTCGGCGTTTCCGTCCGCGGCCAGGCGAACTACTACGACGACATCTATCCTCCGATGGACTACCGTCTGAACCCGAACATCTTTGGGTACCAGGGTGGTCAATGCACGGGTCAGTACGGCTACTTCGCCCCGGCCCCGAACACGGTTTCGGGTTCTCCCGGCGGTGAGGGGGTCGAGGGTTATGGCGCCGGTTCCCTGACGTTCACGAGCCCGGCAAAGGTCGTGGTTTGGGTGGACTTCCCGCCGGCGGGAATCATCTGGCCGGGCGGCAACGCGGGCCTCGAAGGGTTCTGGGGCATCAAGACCGGCTACTGGAGCGGCGGCAACAACGCGGCTCACATGGACGGCCACGCCTCCTACTACAAGCTGACCCGCATGTTGCCGAACCTGAACAGCGACGGCAACCTCATCTACACCGACACCTGGTGCGGCGGCGAGGGCGGAACGTGTCCGTACGCTCCCAACGGTTGGCCGGCCGGCGCTCCCCACCCCGAGCAGAACGGCAAGGGCTACAACTGGTGGGGCACGAGCTTCGCGTCCCCGGACAATCAGTAGTCTCTCCTCGTATCGCGGGGCGATCCTCCGGGTCGCCCCGCCCTTTCCGCCTTCAGGTGGCAAGATCCATGAAAGCACAGACCCTTCTTCTCTCGGCGTTGCTCGTCGCGGTGTCCTTCGGTGCCGGATGTGGTTGCGACCCTGGCATGGCCCCCGCCGGCATGTCCAACGACGACGCCAAGGCGGCGATCGAACGGATGACGCCCGAACAGAAGATCAAGCTTTACGCCAGTAGCCCGATGTCTCAGGCCGAGAAAGAGGCCAAGTACGCCGAGATCGAAAAGGAGACCGGCGTCAAGGCCTCGGACGTTCTGTCCGGCAAGCCGGTCAACACCGGCGCCGGGAACTGACCGCGCCGATCTTCCGTTTCGAGTCGGGCGAATCCTGGCGGTTCGCCCGGTTCGGTGGGTCCCCCTCATGATCGCCATCCTCGCCCTTGCCGGAATGCTCTCCCCTGCCCCGACGCTCGCCCCGGTTTTAGAGGACCGCGTCGCCACGATGCGCCGTCGCGACGCCGACTGGCGGGTCGGCCCGATCGTCTACCAGGTGTTCGTGGACCGGTTCGTGCCCCCCGCCAACCTCGAGGCGAAGCGCGCCCTCTACGCCGCGCCGCGCCGGCTTATGACCTGGGACCAGGAGCCGCAACCCGGACGCCCCCCGACCCCCGAGACCGGCGTCTGGTCCCACGAATTGGACTTTTGGGGCGGGGATCTGCCCGGTGTGCGCTCGAAACTCGACCACGTCGCCGCGCTCGCCGACGTGCTGTACCTTAACCCGATCCATTCGGCCTGGACGAACCACAAATACGACGCGACCGACTGGGGCGAGATCGCGCCGGAGTACGGCACCTGGGCCGACTACCGAGGTCTCGTCGGCGACTTGAAGAAGCGCAGAATGCGCCTCGTGCTCGACGGCGTGTTCAACCACTGCGGCCGTGCGAACCCCCTGTTCAAGGAAGCGCAGACCGGTCCCGCCTCCAAGTACCGCGACTGGTTCTACTTCGGTACGTCGTACCCCGGGGGGTATCGGGCATGGGCAAGGGTTCCGAACTTGCCGGAGGTCAACCTTGAGAACAAGGCGACCCGCGATTATCTTTGGAACCGGCCCGACTCCATCGTCGCCAAGTGGCTGAAGGAGGGCGCAGACGGCTGGCGGTTGGACGTCGCGCACGAGATCGGTCCCGAGTATCTCGC
Organism: Fimbriimonadaceae bacterium; assembly: GCA_026129685.1. Taxonomy (GTDB): domain Bacteria; phylum Armatimonadota; class Fimbriimonadia; order Fimbriimonadales; family Fimbriimonadaceae; genus UBA2387. The sequence continues at coordinate 277,812 of JAHCHO010000004.1, read as the reverse complement.
CGAACTGACCCAAGCCGCCCACGCGCACAAGAAGGGAAGCCTTGTGATCGGCGAGGTCTGGAACTACCCTGCGGGATGGACGGACGCGATGGACGGACTCCTCAACGTGTTTCTCGGCCGATTCATCGTGGACTACACCCACGGCGTGTTGACCTCGCGCCAGGCGGCCGTCGCCCTGCAACAACTCGTCCAAGACTGTGGCGTGGAACCGCTCCTGCGATCATGGATCGTGCTGGCGAACCACGATACCGCTCGGTTGGCGACCCAGATTCCGGACGCGGAAGAGCGGCGCTTCGCCCAGACCCTCCAATTCGTCTTGCCGGGCGCACCGATGATCTACTACGGCGACGAACTGGGCATGCCGGGGGGCGACGACCCGCGCCAGCGCGGGTCGATGAAGTGGGATAAGGTCCGCGAGGACAACGCCGACCTCGCCTGGACCCGCAAGCTGGTCGCGATGCGTCGCAAGGTCCGTGCCCTGCGAGTGGGCGACTTCCGCGCGATGGTCGGCGAGAAGCTCCTCGGCTTCTTGCGAACCACCGAGAAGGCGCTCGAGGGCACCATCGTCGTCGCGAACCCCACCGATGCCCCCGTCACCGAGGCCATGGTCGTACCGGACCCAACCTTGATGGGCTACACGCTCCTCAAGGACGAGCTTTCGGGCGAAAAGTTGCGCGTGTTCACCGGCGTCATCCGCGTCTCGGTTCCGCCGCGAACGGTCCGGGTTCTGACGATCGACGAAGAGGCGATCGGCCGGGGGCAGTACAAGCGGATGAAAGACGGCTAGGCCGTTCACGGCTCGGGACGCCCTGAGGCGAGGTTGACGGTAGGTTTCCCCGTGATGGGGGGCCAAGAACGTCGTGCACGGGAACCTAACGCATCCGGTGAGAAAGGCCCAGGTCAGCCGAGGGTGATTCGCGTCGTCGTGAGCCGGACCTTCGTCCATCCGTCCCGCTGGAGCAGGACCTCCGCGCCTTTGACCGGTTTCCCCTCGGTCGGAAGGTAGACGTCTCGGCCCTGCCACGACGATGGCAGTTCGTAGACCAGCGACTCCCGCGCGGAGATCAGTTCCTTGAGCCCCTTCAGGTAGCCGAGTCCGCTGTTCGTGGCGTTGAGCTTGTACGACTTCTGGAGGTCGGTCGGCCCGAGCAAACGGGCCGTGTACAGGGCCAGACCCAAGAACTCGTCCATCGCATCCGACGAGTCCTTGGCGAGCAGAGCCGAGTCGGGCCCCTTGGTGGCGATTCGGTCCTCGAGCGGATCGCAATGGCCCTTGACCCAGCCGTCGAGGCCGTCGAGCGTCGCGCCCATCGCGTCCTCGGGCGCCAGCTTGCCCGACGCCATCAGGTCGCGAATCCAGCGCAGGTAGAGCCTTTCGCCCAGGTAGCCGCTCGCCCACTTTTCGGGCGCCGCGTAAAGCCCGATGGCGGGAAGCGTGGCGTGCCCGTACTCGTGCGCGACCTCGCGCGCCATCTGAACCGGCCCCTTGAACGAGGCGATGTCGTAGAGGTAGACGGTGTTGACCTTGGCGCTTCGGCCCGGGCTGATCTGCTGGATCTGCGGGTCCACCGCGAACATCTGCTCGCCGCCCGCCTCGCCGCCAAAACTGAGGTAGAAGGTCACGACCTTTCCGTATTCGCTGGGGTTGTCCACGAACAGGCGGGTCATGTTCAGTTCCCAGAGTCGCATGGCCAATCGGGCGACGTCCGCCCGGTGGTCGTCGCGCGCTTTCTGCGAGTAGACGAGCGTCCGGAGCCGGAAGGTCTCGTCGCCGGGTACCTTGCCGAAGCCGCTCGAAGCCCAGTCGTACTGCCAGGTCGGGTCCTTGGGGGCCACCTTCGAGATCGGCATGCGCTCGAAGCTCTCGATCACACGGGCGCGCGGCGAACCGCCGAACGGGTTCGTCAGGTCGTACATCTTGCCCGCCGGCTCGACTTGAGCCTGGCCGAGCAGGAACAAAAGGGGAAGGACCATCGGCATCTCCTAGAGAGACGCCTCGTTCGCCTCAAGGAATCGTTCCGCGTCGATCGCCGCCATACAACCCGTTCCGGCGGCGGTGACCGCCTGTCGGTAGACGTGGTCGGCCACGTCGCCACACGCGAAGACTCCAGGCACGTTCGTGCGCGTCGAACCGGGCTGGGTGACCAGGTAGCCGTTCGCATCCATGTCCAGTTGACCCTGGAACACCGCGCTGTTGGGTTGGTGTCCGATCGCGATGAACACGCCGGCGATCGGCATCTCCCGAACCGAACCGTCGCGGGTGTCTCGCAGACGGACGCCCGTGACCCTACGGACCGGTTCGAGGTCTCCAAGAATCTCGTCCAAGGCCGAGTTCCACAGAACCTCGATCTTGGGGTTCGCGAGCACCCGCTCCTGCATGATCTTGCTGCCACGAAGCTGGTCGCGCCGATGGACGAGATACACCTTGGCGCACATTCGCGTCAGGTAGTTCGCCTCCTCGAGCGCCGTGTCGCCGCCGCCGACGACGAGGACCTCGCGATTGCGGAAGAAGAAACCGTCACACGTCGCGCAGGCGCTGACCCCGAAGCCGCCGAAGGTCACCTCGGACTCGAGGCCAAGCCACTTGGCGGACGCCCCCGTCGAGACGATCACCGCTTTCGCCAGATGCTCGGTGTCGTCGTCCGCCCAAACCCGGAAAGGACGCTCCGAAAAGTCCACCTTGGTGACGGTCGCCTCGTGGATCACCGTGCCAAAGCGCTCGGCCTGCTTCCGGAACAGAACCATCATCTCCGGTCCGAGAACGCCGTCCGGGAAGCCCGGGTAGTTCTCGACATCGGTCGTGATGGTGAGTTGGCCCCCGGGTTGCGGCCCGGCGAACATCACCGGGTTCAGGTTGGCTCGCGCGTTGTAGAGAGCCGCGGTATAGCCGGCCGGGCCGGAGCCGATGACGACGACGTTGTGAAGTGGGAGCACGGTGCCCTAAAGGCTACCCGTGGGACGGGGGTCCCGACCGTCGCGCCCATGACGGCCAGCCCCCACGCGGGCCATCGTGGTCCGAACGACGGGAACCCTCGCAAACGAAGCAGAATCTTACGGGGAGGCGTAGTGGGCAGGACCGAGAAGGCCGTTCCGATCCGCGACCGCCACCGCCACCGCCACGCGGGTCGCCTTGGCCTTCAGCTCGAACGACTTGGCGGTACGGCCGGCGAGGCCGGCGACCTTCCAGGCTCCACCGATCTCGGCGTACACCACGACGCGCCCAACGGATTCGGCATGGCCCAAGTCCCAGGTCACCGTGCTTCCGTGAACGCGCACGCCGCGTGGCGCGGCGGGGGCTTTGTCGCCCAACCAGGGCGACGCGGGCACGAGAGCGGGGACGGCGTACTGGTCCTTGGCCAGGGCCTGGCGGGCGCCCTTCCAGTTCTTCAGAAAGGTCTTGAAACTGAAGTGAACGTTGCCGGGGTCCTTGACCGCTTGCCGGGTGAGGACGATTTGCTGGGTCAGCTCGCCGAGGGGCCAGTTGCCGCCCTTCGGGTCGAGACGGCTGCTGTAGTTGCCGGGCCAGAGGTGTCGGCCCATGGCGTTCTGCTCAACCCACCAGTTCAGGAGAACGGGATAGCTTTGGGGCTTCTGGTTGATCGGCCAGTAGAGCTGGGGCGTGAAGTAATCGCACCAGCCCTCGCGGAACCACTTCAGAGCGTCCGCATAGAGACCTTCGTACTGGTCGACCCCTGCTTGGATGCCCTTGGGGATGCCGGGACGGTAGATTCCGAAGGGGCTGATCCCAAACTTCACCCAAGGCTTCGACCTCTTGATGCCCGCGTACAGGTCGCGCACGAAGTCGTCCACGTTACGTCGCCGCCAGTCCGAGCGCGACAGCCCGTGAACCTCCGGCCGGCTCTTGCGCCAACTGGGTTCGTCGGGAAAGTCCTGACCGCGAATGGGGTAGGGATAGAAGTAGTCGTCCATGTGGATGCCGTCGACGTCGTAGCGTTTGACAACGTCGAGCATCACGTCAAGGCTGCGACGCTGAACTTCGGGTTCACCCGGATCCATCCAGAGGTAAGTGCCGTACTGCTTGACGATCTCCGGGTGCGTCTTCGCGATGTGGGTCGCGGGAATCGGACCTTTCGCGGCGGGATGCCACGCCCGGTAGGGATTGAACCAGGCATGCAGTTCCAGCCCCCTTTCGTGGCACTTGGCGACGACGAACTCGAGGGGATCCCAACTGGGGTTCGGCGCCTTGCCGCACTCGCCCGTCAGGTACTCCGACCACGGCTCGAGCTTGGACGCGTACATCGCGTCCGCATGGGGCCTCACCTGGAAGACCAGGGCGTTCAGTCCCATCCCGGCGGCGACGTCCACGATCTTGGCCAACTCGGCCTTCTGCTGGGCGACCGGGAGGCCCTTCTTACTGGGCCAGTCGATGTTGTCCACGGTGGCGACCCAGGCGGCGCGGAACTCGCGAGGGGGCTCGGGAAGCTGGATGGCGGCATCGAGGGCAACGGCGATCACGACGCTCAACATGGCTCCACCTTACCCTTGAGGTCGTGCCGACGGTTCGGATCGCTTTCGGTGGGGCCGAGTACGAGGTTCAGAAGCGCGTTCCGTTGTTGCCGGGCGTGCGCCAACTGGCCGCGAAGTCTCGCGGGAGACTGTATCGGGGACCCCGTGGCGGTCGTCGGTACAATGACGGTACGACCATGAGCGAACAGAACGGACAGAAGCGCGCGGCGAAGACCCATCGCGAGAAGGTGGGGTTGGCGGAGATGCTCAAGGGCGGCGTCATCATGGACGTCACCAACGTGGAGCAGGCGAAGATCGCCGAAGACGCGGGCGCCGTCGCGGTGATGGCTTTGGAGCGTGTTCCCGCCGACATCCGACGCGACGGCGGCGTTTCCCGTATGAGCGACCCGGAGATGATCCTGGGCATCAAGGCGGCGGTCACGATCCCGGTGATGGCCAAGTGCCGCATCGGCCACTTCGTCGAGGCCGAAATCTTGGAGGCGCTCGAGGTGGACTTTGTGGACGAGAGCGAGGTCCTCACCCCCGCCGACGAGGAGAACCACGTGGACAAGCACGCGTTCACCGTTCCGTTCGTGTGCGGCGCGCGAAACCTGGGCGAAGCCCTGCGACGCATCGGGGAGGGCGCCGCGATGATCCGCACCAAGGGCGAAGCGGGAACGGGCGACGTGGTCGAAGCGGTGCGGCACATGCGCGCGATCATGTCGGAGATTCGTCAAGTGGCGGGCTCTCGGCCGGACGAGTTGTACACGCTTGCCAAAGGTTTCCAGGCCCCCCTCGAACTGATTCGGGAAGTCCATCGCCTGGGCCGGTTGCCGGTGCCCAACTTCTCGGCGGGCGGGATCGCCACGCCGGCCGACGCCGCACTGATGATGAAATTGGGGGCGGAGACGGTCTTCGTCGGGTCCGGCATCTTCAAGTCGGGCGACCCGGCGGTCCGCGCCCGAGCGATCGTCGAATCGGTCCTGTTCTACCAGGAGCCGAAGAAACTGGCGGAAATCAGCCGAAACCTGGGCGAGCCAATGGTCGGGATCAACGTGTCCTCGCTCGGCGAGAAAGAGCTCTTGGCGCCTCGGGGCTGGTAAGCGCCTAACCGACGCGGTCGCGCGAGTCCAGTTCCTCGCGGTAGAGCCGTTCGAACCGCTCGCGCAAGGCGTCGACGGAGAGCGCCGAACGTTCGTCTCCTCTGGCATCGAGCACGATCCTCCCTCGGTGGATCATGACGGTGCGATTCCCGATCCGTAGCGCGTCCGCCAGTTCGTGGGTGACCATCAGCACGGTGAGGCTCTGTTCGCGAACGACGAGTTCCGTCAGGTGGAGAATCCGGTCGGCGGCCCGCGGGTCGAGGGCGGCGGTGTGTTCGTCGAGGAGGAGAATCTTGGGTCGTCGCAGGGTCGCCATAAGCAGGGTGAGAGCTTGGCGCTGACCTCCGGAGAGGCTCTCCACGAGGGCGTCGAGACGGTTTTCCAGGCCGAGTTCGAAGTGAGCGAGAAGCTCGCCGAACCTCGCCCTTTCGCCCTGGGTGACCGCAGTGCGGAAGCCCCGAGGGCACCCGCGCAGGGATGCGAGCCGCAGGTTTTCGGCGACGCTGAGGGATGGGGACGTGCCCTGGAACGGGTTCTGGAACACGCGCCCGATATAGAGCGCTCGTCGATGCTCAGGACGCCGAGAGACGTCCTGAGCGTCGATCAAAACGTGGCCCTGGTCGGGGTTGGCCGAGCCGGCCAGAACGTTGAGCAGCGTGGACTTGCCGGACCCGTTCGAACCCAGCACCGTGACGAACTCTCCCTCTTCGATTCTCAGGTCTATCCCCCGCAACGCGTAAGCTCGGTCGCCGCCAGGCTGGTCGAACGCTTTGTGGACCCCTCTAAACTCGATCACGCATCCACCCCGACGGGGACCGGACGGCGACGCGCGAAGCGGCGCTTGAGGGTTGGGACCATAAGGGCCAACACGACGAACAGGGCCGTGGCCAGCTTGAGATCGATCGGGTCGAGTCCTCGGCTCAGGGCTAGCGCGACGATCAACCGGAATACCACCGCGCCCAACCCGACCCCGAACAGAGTCCAGCCCAGGGAGCGCTTGCCGAAGAGAGACTCTCCAAGGATGAGGGCGGCGACGGCGGCCACCAACGTCCCGATCCCCATGGTCACATCCGCGAATCCCTGGTGTTGGGCCATCAGCCCGCCGCACGCGCCGACCAACCCGTTCGAAAGGGCGAGACCGACGATCTTCATGGCGTCGACCGAAATCCCGTTGGCCGTCGCCATCCGGGGGTTGTCTCCGGTAGCGCGAATCGCCATCCCGAGGTCGGTACGCAGGAACCAGGCAAGGAACACAAACACGAGGAGCGCGACGCCGGCAAAAAGGCACAGCGGAGCCAGGTCGACGTTGAGCCAGGGCAGCACCGTCTGAAGCCGTGAGGCGACGGTGGTCGTTCCGATGAGCGCAAGGTTCGAGCGCCCCATGATGTGAAGATTGACCGAGTAGAGAGCGGTCATCGAGAGGATGCCGGCGAGCAGATCGTTGATCGCCAACTTGGTGTGAAGGAGGCCCGTCAGCGTCCCGGCCACCATTCCGGCGAGCATTGCCAGGAGGATGGCGACCACCGGGTCCCGCCCGCTGAGCACCCATACCCCGGCAACGGCCGCGCCCGTGGTGAAGCTCCCATCCACCGTGATGTCGGCGAATCGCAGGAGCCGGAAAGTCAGAAGCGCCCCCCAAGCGAGGAGGGAATAGGCCAATCCCTGGGCCATCGCCCCGATCATGAGTGCGGTCATCGCTCGTTGCAGAGACGAACGAACGGCGGTGGACGGCGCGCGTCGGCCCTCTTCCCCAGCCGGTCGCCGGTAGGTCGGATCGCCTGGTACCCTCCTCGCGTGCCCTCCGCCACCCTCGACACCCTCCTCGTCAACACGATTCGCGGGCTCGCGATGGACGCCGTTCAGGCGGCGAACAGCGGCCACCCGGGAATGCCGATGGGCGCGGCCCCGATGGCGGTCGCCCTCTGGACGAGGCACCTGCGGCACAACCCGAGTAACCCCAAGTGGTTCGACCGCGACCGGTTCATCCTGAGTGCCGGCCACGGCTCGATGTTGCTGTACTCGCTGCTCCACCTTACGGGCTACGACCTTTCGCTCGACGAACTTCGGAGCTTCCGGCAGTGGGGAAGCAGGACTCCGGGACATCCGGAGAACCACCTGACGCCGGGCGTCGAAATGGCGACGGGGCCGCTCGGGCAGGGTTTCGCCACCGGAGTCGGAATGGCGATCGCCGAACGGTTCTTGTCCGCGACCTTCAACCGTCCAGGCCACGTGGTCGTCGATCACCACACCTATGCGATCGTGTCCGACGGCGACCTGATGGAAGGCATCACGAACGAGGCCGCTTCCCTCGCCGGGCACCTGGGCCTGGGCAAGTTGATCTACCTCTACGACGACAACGGGATCAGCATCGACGGGAGCACGAAGCTGGCCTTCACCGAAGACGTACTTGGACGATTCGACGCCCTGGGTTGGCACACCGATCGGGTGGACGGCATGGACGTGGACGCGGTGGACCAAGCGATCGTTCGGGCGAAAGCGGAAACCGGCCGCCCGTCCTTGATCGCCTGCCGGACCGTCATCGGTTTCGGGAGTCCGAACAAGGGTGGCACCGAAAAGACGCACGGCTCGCCCTTGGGAGAGGAAGAGCTGCGCCTGACGAAAGAAGCGCTCGGGATTCCCCTCGAGCCCCGGTTCTTCGTTGCCGATGCGGCCCGCGAGGCGTTTGGCAGGGCCGTCTCGCAGGGCGAGGCGGCGGAGAACGAGTGGAACGAGCGTTTCGCGGGGTACGCGACCGCGCACCCCGAAGGAGCGGCGATCCTCCGCAGGGCGATGGCGGGCGACTTCGCCCCAGAGTGGAACGCTTTCCCGGAGTTTGCAGACAAGATCGCGACCCGGGCGGCGAGCGGCAAGGTGCTCAACGCGATCGCGCCCGTCGTTCCAACGCTACTGGGCGGGAGCGCCGACCTCGCCGGTTCGGTCAACACCACGCTGGCCGCCTTCGGCACGTTCCAGCAGGACAGCCCGACCGGCCGCACCTTCTGCTTTGGGGTTCGCGAGCACGCCATGGCGGCGGCGCTCAACGGCATGAACCTGCACGGGGGCGTGCGGGCTTACGGCGGCACGTTCCTGATCTTCTCGGACTATTGCCGGCCCGCCGTACGCTTGGCCGCCCTGATGGGTTGTCCGACTCCGTTCGTGTTCACCCACGACTCGATCGGCCTCGGGGAGGACGGTCCGACGCACCAGCCGGTCGAGCACTTGGCCGCCCTGCGGGCGATTCCGAACCTCCACGTGATGCGCCCCGCGGACGGCAACGAGACCGCCGTCTGCTGGCGGATGGCTCTGGCAAGCCCCTCCACCCCCTGTGCCCTGGCGCTGACGCGGCAGAGCCTGTCGTCGACGACCCCGCCCCCTGGCGCGGACCATCCCGCCTTGCGGGGAGGCTACGTCCTGGCCGAGCCCCGCGATGGACGGGTGGACGTTATCCTGGTCGCCACGGGCAGCGAGGTCGCCTTGGCGCTCGCGGCCCGGGAAGCGTTGGCGAAGGAAGGGATCGGCGCCCGCGTGGTTTCGATGCCTTGCACGTCGGTATTCGACGGGCAGGATTCCGCTTACCGGCAGGCGGTCCTCCCGCAGGGCGTTCCGACAGTGTCGATCGAGGCCGCCTCAACGTTCGGATGGGCGAAGTACGCGGAGGCGCACGTCGGTCTCGACCGGTTCGGTGCCTCCGCTCCCGCCGAACGGCTGTTCGAGGAGTTCGGGTTCACCGTGGAGAACGTGGTGGCCGTGGCTCGCGGGTTGCTCCCGATGGCGAACGCGTAAGGCGAGTCGAGCGAGTCAGCGAGTTTTCAGAAATATCATTGCTGACTGATATGATGCAGAATCGTAGATTGGGTTGAGGTTTCGACCCACATCATGCGAATCAAGAAGTTTGTCAGCTCGATCGTTCTTACCGGTCTACTCGGCGTCGCCGCCATCGCCCACGCCCCCGAGAAGGACATCGTGGACACCGCCGTTGGGGCGGGGAAGTTCACGACCCTCGTGAAGCTCGTCCAGACGGCCGGCTTGGTCGACGTGCTCAAGGGCAAGGGACCCTTCACCGTCCTCGCTCCCACGGACGAGGCGTTCGCCAAGTTGCCGAAGGCGACGGTCGAGGCGCTCCTCAAGGATAAGGAGGCTCTGAAGCGAGTCCTGCTGTACCATGTCGTTCCTGGCAACAACGAGGCGTCCACCGTCGTGAAAGCGACCACCCTCGAGACGGCGAACAAGCTTGGCCTCAAGGTGAAGGTCAAGGGCGGTACGGTCACGATCAACAACGCGAAGGTGATTGCGACCGACGTGAAGGCCTCGAACGGGGTCATCCACGTGATCGATACCGTGCTGGTGCCCGCCGCCAAGTCCCACTAAGCCTTCGTCCACCACCTCGTACTCGACGTGGCCGGCTCCCTCGTGGGCCGGCCCGTCCTATTGGGGAAGAACCAGACCGTCCGCTTCGAGCTGTCGTCGAAGGCGTTTGCGGAGGTTGCCGTGAGACGTTTCGTCGTAGTACGGAGCCGCCTCCCAATCCATGAGCCAAACGGGCTTGGTACGCGTGGCCGAAGGCTCGCCGGCATACCGTGGAATCAGGTGGGCGTGTAGGGCGGGCTCCAGGTTTCCCAGCATCTCGTAGTTGATGCGAACCGCGCCCGTGACCCGGATCAGGGCATCCCCCGCAAGGGCCATGTCCGCCAAGAAGTCGGCCCGGGCCTCACCCTTTAGTTCGTTCAGGTGTCCCACGACGGGATCGGGCAAGAGGAGGCAATACCCGGGGAGAATCTGGCGGTCTCCCATCACGAGCCATCCCGAGCGCATTCGCGCGACAAGGGCGGGATGCTCCCCGCGTCGAGCTTCGGACACGCGGCGATGGATTTCGCTTGGCATAACCCGAATCGTATCCCTTCTCGGGGGGTCTTGGCGCACAGAAGTCCTGCTCGGCCCATGGGCGCACCATAATTGGGTCGGCGTCCGTCCCTATGGACAGAACGCAGGAGCGGCGCATGCTCGGACCCATATCGAATTTCCTTTGGCGAATCCTGTCTCTGCTCTCGTTGCTGGTCGGGGCGGGATGCATGGTGTATGCCGTCGTGTTCTTCAGCGGCTTCTCCAACATCTCGGCGGACGTTCGGTACGCGATCGCGCAGAACAACTACCAGGCGGTGGGGGCCTCTCTCGCGAACGCAAAACTGGCGGGCGCAACCGCGGGCATCTACGCCGGGCTCGCTTTCGCTTTCTTTGGGGCCGGCTTGGTGTTGCAGGCGTTGGCGACGGCCACCGAAGAGCGGTTGGAACCCGACATCCGCGCCAGGATCGCGATGAGTCGCTCCGTTCCTGGGGCGATCGTGTTTCTATGCGCCGCGATTCTGCTGGGGCTCTGCGTTCAGGGTCAGGGCGCGACGAGCGCCGCTTCAACCTCTCCCGCCGTTCAGGGTAAGTCTTAGCGACTGCTCGAAACCGCCCAACGCGTCCGGTTGGCGGCGACACGGCAGGTCTGCCTAGGCGCCGCTCGCGCCCGTCCGGTCGGGGTCCGAGTGACGGCCGGTCGCCAGCAGAGTCAGGAGAAGGGCCAGCGGGACCAGACCCCAGGCGGCATCGTACGTGCCGTGCCCGACTCCGACGACCACCGAGCCAACAAGAACCGTGACCAGGAGCAGGGTGGCCTCGCGGGTGCCCCGAGGATCCGGCCGCAACGGTTCTAGGATGACGGCGACGACCGTCCCGGTTACAAGCCACCCGAGAAAGTTGCTCCAGGGTGCGCCCAACAGCGGCCCCGCGGTGTCCCACCGCCAGAAGCCCACCGGGCCGATCATGACCGGCTCGAGGACGGCGTCCACGACGGCGAACGCCAATCCCGTCGCGACTAAGAACCAACGGCCCGATACGCGGGATCGCACCAAGAGTGCGCACGCTCCGGAGAGAATGAACCAAGCCAGGGGCAAGGCGATTGGGAACCAGCCGATCGCCTCGGACGCCTGGAAACCGGGTTGCCACAACTCGGTGTACCGATAGCGACCGAAAGGGGCCCCGTAGGCGAGGCTGCACAGTTCCAGCACGGTCGTGACGAAACAGACGCCGATCGCCCGGAGCGGCGCGGACCGCGCCGGCAACCGAGCCGACAGCAGGACGAAGATCCAGGTCGCACCGGCCAAGATCGCGGCGAAACCGACGGCGCTCCCAAGCCAATACGGCGGGCGGACGCCCGTGTGCCTCGCCACGATCGCGCCCGCGACCGCGACGACGGTGACGAAGACGAACGCGGCGTGCCACGAAAACCGCACCGCGCCAGTATCGCACAGGTTCGAATGGGTGGGGAATCGGTCCGCAAACGACGCCGAATCTAAGAACGACATAATAATGATTATCAGAACTGATAGGTGACTCAGGACAGGGCGTCTCTTGCCCTTCCCCGGAGCCCTGCGGTCTATCCGGTCGACTTGCGGGCTCGACGGATCCGCTTTTGGAGAGCGTCCCAAAGGGCGGGTTGGGCGTCGCGCGGGATGGCGTCGAGAATCCGTTGGCTCTGTCGGACGTAGCGCTCGAGACCGCGCTTGGCTCGAGTGCGTTGTGCCTCCGCAAGATTCGAGAGCCGATCCGCCAGTTTGATCTGGTGGGCGGTTGCGCTCATCCGACGCACGTCTTCGAGGAGCATGTCGGCGCGAAGCGCGGCAACCTCTTCCGGGTTCATGTCCGCGATCTGGGCCTCGCTGGGCTCGGTGCGGGTCATTTCGCCGACCAGACCGGCGGAGACGGGTCCGAAGCGGAGGGCGATCGCTCCGACGGTCGTGGCGCCCGACTCAACCGCGTCATGAAGCGCGCCCGCGACGAGAACATCCTCGTCCCGAACCCCTGCTTTGTACAGCCTGCGCACGACGTCGGCGGGATGGTAGACATAGGGTAACGGGTCGTTCCCTTCGCGTTCCTCGTCCCGGTGAAGTTCGGCGGCCCAAAGGGTGGCTTCGGCGAGTCTCGGATAGCGCATGGCTTCTATGACCTCTATTGTGGGCGAGAGCCGCGGTTGGCGCGGGCCCCGGGAAGGCATACTTCATGCAATCCATGTTGCGCACGCTCGCCACCGTCGATATCGGAAGCAACACGGCGCACATGCTGATCGCCCGGACGGACGGCAAGAAGCTCAGCCGCTCGGTCAATCGGTCCGAGTGGCTCGCCCTCGGCCAAGTCGTTCAGGAGGAAGGGCGACTTCCCGAAGCCTCGATTCGGACGATTCTCTCGACCATCGGGCGGTTTCGGGCGGCCGCCGCAGAGGCGAAGGCCGAGGCGTTCTACGTCTTCGCCACCGAAGCGATGCGCGCCGCGGACAACCACGAGGCGGTCATGCGTTTGCTGGAAAAGGAACTCGGTGCGGCGGTGGACCTCGTCACCCCGCGCCGGGAGGCGGAGTACGGCCTGCGGGGCGCCCTTCTGGACACGCAGGCGGGGGGACCGATTCTGTACCTCGAACTCGGGGGCGGAAGCCTACAGGTCGCGAACGCCGAGGAGGCCGCGATCACCCAGGAAGTCTCCCTCCCTCTGGGTACCGGCCGGCTTATCGCCGCGACGGGGTTGGCGAGTCCCTGCGGCCCGGAGTTGTTCGACCGAGTCGACCGGCAGATTCAAGAACGCCTTCTGGGGCTCGGTTCCATCGTACGCGCCCCTCGGGCGATCGCCTCCGGCGGGGTCGCGCGGGGGGTCTGGCGAGCGTTGCACCCGGACGGGGGGCGCTACCTGGCGATCGAGGAACTGGACTACATCGTTTGGGCAACGCGGCGCCTAACCGCGTCCCAGATCGTTCGGAGATTCCACGTCAAGGAGAAGCGGGCGGCGACCCTCCTTCCCGGCGCGCTCGTCTACCGCTCTCTGCTTCTGGCTCTAGGCCTCGGCGGCATGACGGTCAGCGAGTACGGCGTGCGCGAAGGGGCTCTGCTCGAATTGGCCGCCGGGAGGTTGCAGCCTTGCCTCCTGTGAAGCGCAAGCGACCGCCGGTTTCCGCCGAGCGGTACCTTAACCGGGAGCGCAGTTGGCTCTACTTCAACCAGCGGGTGCTCGAGGAGGCGGAGAACGAGCGAAACCCCCTCCTGGAAAGGCTGAACTTCCTCAGCATCTTCGAATCGAACCTGGACGAGTTCTACATGGTCCGGGTGTCCGGACTCGTTGAACAGATGCTGGAAGGCGTTCTCGAGATGACCATCGACGGTCTGAGCCCGATCGAGCAGGCGCGCCTGATCGCGGCGACGGCACTTCCCTTGCGGCGGCGAGCCGGCGAGCTTTGGGACCGTTTGCGGACCGAGTTGTACGGCCACGGACTCCGCGTTCGCCAATGGCGCGAGTTGGACGAGGCGCATCAGAGCGAGTTGCGCGACTTCTACGAGCGCGAGGTCTTTCCCGTTTGCACGCCCCTGATTCTGCACCCCTCCCCTTCCCCGCCGTTCATCTCGAATCGGAGCCTGAACCTGGCCGTGCAGCTCGTGGACAAGCCGAGCGGTCCCAAGTTGGCGCGGGTGAAGGTGCCGAGCGTCCTGCCCCGGTTCATCCCGGTACCACGGTCCCGGACGGAGTTCGTATTGTTGGAGGACCTGATCGCGCACAACTTGGACAAGTTGTTCCCGGGGGTCGAGGTTCGCGGCGCCTACGCCTTTCGTGTGTTGCGGGACGCCGATATCGAGATTCGGGAGGTCGAGGCGGCCGACCTGATCGCCACGATCGAACGCACCATCCGTCAGCGGCGCTTCGGCGACGCCGTTCTCCTGCAGCTCGCCCCCGCCGCGCCCGCAGAGGTGAGGAAAGCGCTTCTCCAGATTCTGGAGCTGGACGAGGAGGACGTCTTCGAGATCGAGGGCCTGTTGGGACTCGAAGCCCTGAGTGAACTGGCGAAGCTCAAGAAGCCGGGGTTGAGGTACCCGACCCACCATCCCTACCTTTGCCCGAAGCTCGCACCGGGTCGTCCGTTTTTCGAACTGCTCGCCCGGCGCGACGTGCTCGTTCACCACCCTTACGACAGCTTAGCCACCGTCGAGGAGTTCGTCAAGTCGGCGGCGACGGACCCGGACGTCATTGGCATCAAGCAGACCCTCTACCGCGTCGGCGCCGAGTCGCCGATCGTCGACGCCCTTCTCGCCGCGGCCGAGGCGGGCAAACAGGTCGCGGTGATGGTGGAACTGAAGGCGCGCTTCGACGAGAGCAACAACCTGGTTTGGGCGCGGGCCCTGGAGCGAGCGGGCGTCCATGTGACCTACGGATTCGCCGAGATGAAGACGCACGCCAAGCTCTGCCTGGTCGTGCGACGTGAGTCTCGGGGAATCAAGAGCTACGCCCACATCGGGACGGGAAACTACAACCCGGCCACCGCGCGCGTGTACACGGACATGGGCCTGTTCACCTCCAACCGCGACATCACCCAGGACGTGTCCGAGCTGTTCAATCTACTGACGGGCTTCTCGCGACAACGCGATTTTAGGAAGCTTGTGGTGGCGCCGCTTCACCTGCGGGACGGCATCATCGACCGGATTCGGCGCGAGATCGTCGCGTTCGGGCGCACCAATTCGGGTCGCATCGTCTTCAAAATGAACTCCCTCGTGGACCCGGAGGTAATCGACGTGCTCTACGAGGCGGCGGCGGCGGGCATTCCCATCGACCTGATCGTGCGGGGCATTTGTTGCCTGCGGCCCGGGGTCAAAGGGCTGAGCGACAAGGTCCGCGTACGCTCCATCGTGGGCCGGTTCCTGGAACACAGCCGGGTCTACTACTTCGAGAACGGGGGCGAGCCGGAGGCTCTGATCGGGAGCGCCGACCTGATGTCGCGAAACCTGGATCGACGGATCGAGACGCTTGTTCCGATCACCCAGCGGAAGATCGTGGAACACCTCCTCGACGTGCTGGAGATCTACCTCCGGGATAGCGCGCAGACTTGGGTGCTGCAACCGGACGGCGAGTACCGACGACTCGCTCCCAAGCGAACGCTTTTTGACGCGCAGGCGCATCTGATGTCGCACTCATCGGCAAGGATTCTTCACGGCTAGGGCGAACGTCCCTTGATTGAGGAGCGCTCGCGCCGCTCGACCGTTTCAGTACCGACGCGAGCGTGTTCGCGTTTGCTATGTCACAGAGTCTGCCGTGGATCGCCTTGGTGCTCGCCGCTTGCGCCGTGTTCTTGCGCCCCCGTACGGAACGGGCGGGTGAACCACCCTCGAGCGTGGGCCCGATCTCGGTCGGCACGGCACTGGCCTTGGCCCTGTTCGGCTGGTTCGCCGCCGGGTCGCTCGCCCCGGACGTTCCCGCCCTGCGCAGCGCCGCTGCCGCCTTCTTCGTGGGTGTGGCCCTCGTTCGCCTCGAACGCGCCTTGGCGGAACGGCTGGTAATGTCCGGGTCCGCGGCTTGGGCTCTCGGGCTCGGGGCGTTCCTTATCGGCGTCGCGCCGTTCGCTTTGGGAACGGAGGGGCACGCGCCCCTGCTGGCGCTGGTGGCGGGACTCGCCCTGGGGTCGGTCGGGGCGGGTGCGGTCTCCCGGCTTCCTCTGGCCGCCTTCGGGGTCGTCGGGATGAACCTGCTCGGCGGGCTGAGCGGCGAAGAGAATCTGCGCACTGCGGGGCAGGTGATCGCCATCGCCGTCGGGCTGGCGGCCGTGCTGACATCGCTGGCGGCCGGGCTCCTCAAGGAGCGTGGCCAAGCGGCGCGTCCTTGGATCGCGTCGGTCCTGGCGACGGCGGCGGCCGTGCTCGTGGCGGAAACCTACCTGGGCGTGACGAACGGCCTGGTGGTTTCGGCGACGGCGGGTGCGGCGGCCTTGGTGACCCACCTTTCTTTGCGGGCGCGCGGCGAGACCTTCGGGTTCCTCGTCGCGTGCCTCGTCTGGCTGGGCGTCGCCACCGTGTCCTTCGGCTACATGAAGGGCTTTGGCATGGCGGTCGCTTGGACCGTCGCCCTCGGCACGTTGATGACGCTTGGCGATCGGCGGGCGCTGCTCGCGACCGGGCCGTTGGCGTCGCTCGTGGCGTACCGTCTGTTCCGAGAATTCCAGAAGGACGCGGCCCGCGCCTTTGACATCGGCCAGCACTACGCGATCGTCGGACTGATCCTTGCCGCCGGGGTCGGCCTCCTTATCCTTGAGTTCGGGCGATCGACGGACGCCACCAAAACGCCGATGCGTTCGGTGTTTGGGCTGGATCTGGGCCTGCTAGGGGCGATCGCTCTGCAGATCTGCTCCTTTGTGTTGCTCAGCGCCAAGGGAGCCGTCGGGTTCCTGGTGGGCGCCGGCCTGACCCCCGTGGTGGCCGGTCTGCGGGGCGATCGCGACGAGCACGGCCTCGTGCTGGGCTTGGGATTCGCCTGCTTGTCACCGGTGCTTTACTCGTTGCTCGTGGACAAGCTCGAACTGTCCCGTGACGATAAGCGCTCGTTCCTGTTCGTCGGCGTCGCCATCGTGGCGGTCCTCGGCGTTCTGGCCTTGCTCGTGACCCCCCATACGTCGGAATCCACATCGTCATGAACAACCCCCGAAATCTGGGTCGTTGGCTCGGCGGACTCGTGTCCGTCGTCGCGTGCGTCGGACTGATGGCGCTTGGCATCACGGAAGAGGTCCCGCGCGGCGGCGTGGAGGGCACCGTCGTAATGGCGGAGAACGGCAACCCCCTCCCGAACGCGCAGGTCTACCTCTACCCCCTCGTGCCGGACGAGGAGTCGGACGCCCGCAACCGCTATTCGACGACGGACGAAAAGGGCCACTTTCGGTTCGGCTCGATGACGGCGGGATACTACAAGGTCTCCGTCAGCGCGAAGGCCCACACCGCGCCGGAGACCCTCCTCATCGTGCGCGAGGGCGAGCGCCAGAACCTGCGCTTGAACCTCGATCCTTCCCAGCCGTACCTCGACGTCCACTACTCGACGCACACCTTCACCCCCGACGAGGCGCCGAGCTATCAAGTGACAGGCTTCTCGCAAGACAAGGCTCTCGACCTCGAGCTCTTTCGCGTGGATCTGGGTCGCGTTGTGACCGCCGGCGGGTACTCGTCCCTGTTCTACGGCGCCCGCAACGAGGCCAACGTGGCGAACTTCTTGGGATCGGCCGCCAAGTCCGTGCTGAAATCGAAGCACCCGATCACGATGCGGGACGCCGAAGGCGTCTACGTGGAGAAGATCGACCTGGATCGGCTCGAGGAGGGGATTTACTGGCTCCAGATCCGGTCGTCGGTGACGGAAGACCGAGGAAAGGCCATCGTGCCTCCCCATGCGGGCACGTACCTGCTGGTGACGCGCATGGCGATGGTCACGAAGTCGTCTCTGGACGCCACCCTCGCCTACGTGACCGACATTGTCAGCGGGGCACCGATCGCCGGGGCGACCGTCAGCCGCGTCGTCGCCGGTTCGGTGGACGCGACCGCCACGTCGGACAAGGACGGGATGGTTCGGTTCGACCCGACGACCCATGACGGCGAAGTGTTCGCGATCGCCCGAAAGGGGCCCTCGGCGGCCCTCGTCAACTACTGGAACGGTCGGGACCGAACCAAGGGTCTGCGATCGTTCTTCTACACCGACCGGCCGCTCTACCGTCCGGGGGACGTGGTCGAATTCAAGGGACTGGTCCGTCGGCTCGTCGAGGATCGGTATGCGCCGATCCCGCCGACGCCGGTGACGATCACCGTGACCGATCCCCGGGAAGAGCCGGTTCAGACCCTCAACCTGACCACGACCGGTTCGGGGTCCTATTACGGGTCGATCCCATTGCCCAAGTCGGGCATTCCCGGCGCCTATGGGGTGAAGGTCTCGATCGACGGAAACGACTTCTACGAGTCCGTCAGCATTGCTTCCTACCGCAAGCCCGAGATGAAGCTGTCCTTCGCCTCGGCCAAAGAGACGTACATCCGGGGCGAGCGGGGAGACGTGACCTTGAGCGCGGAGTACTTCTTCGGCGGTCCGGTGGTCGGTGCTAAAGTCCAGTGCTACGTCATGCGCGAGGACGCCTACGAGGGAGGTTGGGCGGGGGACTTCGGCCGTGATGCGTCCGGAGGTGAACTGGCACAGGAGGTGGAGGGCACGACGGACGAGCGGGGGACCTTCCGCGTCACCTTCCCCACCCGGACTGCGGGAGACGTCGAGTTGCGCGACGCAGATTCGCGTTTCACGATCTCCGCGTACGTGACGGAGCCGGGAGGGCGGAGCGTGGACGGCGAGTTCTCCGTCCTGGTGACGAGGGGCGAGTACCGGCTGGAGGTCGAGCCACAGAGACACGTCGCGTTGCCCGGCGAGTCGCTTCCTGTCGTGGTCCGAACGAAGAAGCACGGAGACGCCGGCGCTCCCGTGGCGAACCGCGAGGTGCGCCTCGTCGCCCGCCGCGAGACCTGGCACGAAGGTCGCCGGTTCGAGACCGCCGAGGGCACCTTCGTCGTGCGGACCGACGCCACCGGCGAGGCGCGCGTGAACGTGCCGACCTCCGGTGACGGCTCCGTCGAACTCACCGCGTTGACGCGCGACGACCGTGGCAACGAGATCGAGAGCCATGCGTACGTGTGGGTGGGCGACGTTTCGTGGGGCGTCGAGGGGGCGCCGGACGTGCGCGTCGTGCTGGACAAGCCACAGTACAACGTGGGCGAAAGGGCCGTCGGCGTCATTCAGACGGTGCGTCCGGGCGGGTACGCATGGGTCACCGTCGAAGCGGATCGGGTGCTGCACAGTCGGCTGGTCGAGCTCAAGACCCCGACCACGCGGTTCGAGATGGATGTTCCGCGGGCCTATGCGCCGAACGCCTACGTCAGTGTGTCCTATGTTCGCGCCAAGACGTTCCAGTCGGCGGAGGCAGAACTCGTCGTGGACGCCACCTATAACCGACTCAGGGTGACCGTCCAGGGCGACAAGGCGGACTACCGCCCTCGCGACGTGGCCACGTTCACCGTGACGACGAAGGACGACCAAGGCAACCCCGTACCCGCCGAGTTTTCGATCGGGGTGGTGGACGAAGCGATCTATTCCTTGCGCGAGGACGGTCGCGACCCCCTTGCCGGCTTCTATCCGAGACGCTACAGTGCGGTGAACACGAGCTACTCTTTCCCGGAGATCTACCTTGACAGCGACGACAAGGGTCCGATCAACGACGCGATGCGCCGCGACTTCCGCGATACCGCGTACTGGAACCCGATCCTCGAGACGGACGCGGAGGGCAAGGCGACGGTGCGGGTGCGACTTCCCGACAACCTGACCGGCTGGCGAGCCACCGTGACCGCGATCACACCCGACTGCGCGGTCGGCAAGGCCAAAGCCACGATCCGCGTGAAGAAGCCGGTCATGGTCCGCTTGCAGCAACCCACGTTCATGGTCGTGGGCGACGTTCAGGACGTTGGCGCCGTCGTTATGAACGGGACCGACCGCGACCAGACGTTTCAAGTTGCGTTGCAGGGCACG
Source organism: Fimbriimonadaceae bacterium (assembly GCA_026129685.1). Taxonomy (GTDB): domain Bacteria; phylum Armatimonadota; class Fimbriimonadia; order Fimbriimonadales; family Fimbriimonadaceae; genus UBA2387. Next base: position 257,860 of record JAHCHO010000004.1, on the reverse strand, counting down.
GGTATCCGGATAGCCGACCCGACGCAGACGGTTTCGGTCGCGGCCGGAAAGTCGAAGCCCGTCGTATGGCGGGTGACCGCACAGCAAGCGGGCCGGGCGAAGTTCACGGTTATGGCCACCGGCGGATCGGAAGCGGACGGGATGGAGGTCTTTGTGCCGATCCGTTCCTTCGGAAAGGAGCTTCGGGCCTACCACGCCACCAGCTTCCGAGACGCCGCTTCGATGAAGATCGAGCGGGACCCCAACGCCGACCCCGGGGAGAGCCGACTGGTCGTGACGGTCGCGCCCTCCCTGGCGACTTCCCTCTTCACCGCCCTGGACGAACTGGTCGAATACCCATATGGGTGCGTCGAACAGACCACGAGCCGGTTCGTTCCGCTGGTCCTCGCCGCGCGCGCGGTCGAGCGACTCGGTCTTCCCCCACTGGCCCGAAGGGCCGAGATTCCGAACATGGTCGCTCAGGGCTACGCCCGGCTGCGCGAACTGCAAAGTGGGACGGGTGGATGGGGGTGGTTCGACCATGGCGCGGGCGACCGAACCATGACGGCCTACGTTCTCGAGGGTTACTACCATGCCGCCGCCGCCGGGTTCCCCCCGCCAAAGGCGAGCCTGGACAAGGGCCTTGCCGCCGCCCGTTCGTTGTTGGGCGCGCCGTCGGAGGCGCCGCCCATCGGTCCGCTCGACAGCTACCGGGAGGTCCTTGATTTCCGGGACCAGGCGGAACGCGCCTATCTCTGCTATGTGCTGGGACTGCACGGCCAAGGCGCTTCGGCCCTGCCCGCGCTCAGGCGCATCACCGTCTCACCGAAGAATTCGGACGGCTACGCCATGCTCGCGCTTGCGGCGGCTTCCTGCGGCGACGAAGCCCTCGCCGCCAAGGCGGCGGCCGGCCTCCGTGCCTGCGCGTTGACGACGGAGGCCCAGGCGCACTGGGAATCCGAGGTCGCTTGGGGCGTCGAGACCACCGCTCGGGCGATGGCCGCCTTGGCGGCGGTCGATCCAGCCGATCCTCTAGTCGACAAGGCGGGTCGCTATCTGATGTCCAAGCGCCGGGGTCGCATCTGGTACAGCACCCGGGATACGGCGCTGACGCTGATGGCCTTCCTGGGAACGCTCCGGGAGTCGCCTTCCGAAACTTGTGCGGTGAAGGTGGCGCTGAACGGAGAAGATCTGACCACAGTTCGCGCAGGCGGCGGGGGGGTGTTGGGCGAGCACACGTTCGAGATTCCGTTCGCGCGCTTGCGCCCGGGCGACAACGACTTGAGGCTGAGGCTGGAATCGGGGTCGGTGTGCTACGCGACGGTCTCCGTGTCGCAAACGGTCGTTCAAGACCGGCTCGAGGCGATCGAGGCGCCGACCCTCAAGGTGTCTCGCGCCTACTACACCCTCGAACCGCGACGGATGGAAGACGGGTCCCTGCGCCTTCAGCGAAGCGTCCGACCGATCACCGAGGTGCCGAAGGGCACGCCCATCCGGGTCGTTCTGACGATCGACGCCACGCAACCGATCGAGTACGCGATGATCGAGGACCCGCTCCCCTCCAACTGCCGAGCCGTCGTGCGGTACGACCTCGAGCCTTGGGAGGAGTGGAGTTACTGGTACGGGGCGGCGGTCCCGAGGGACGACCGGATCGCGTTCTTCAGCCGCTGGATCGCGAAGGGTAAGCAGGAAATCGAATACGACCTCCGGGCCGAAAGCGTGGGAACGTCGAGGGTGTTGCCCACCAAGGTGGGCAACATGTACGATCCGTCGGTGTACGCCGCCTCGGGCGACGCTCGCCTAACGGTGAAGCCAAGATGATGCCCGCGCGCCCGATGGCGATGATCGGCGTCCTCCTTCTCGTCGGCGCGGGGGTGGGACTGGCGGCGGTTTTGCGCCAGGCTCCCCGCTCTCGGGTGGTCGCCGCGTACATCACGCGGTTCGACGGACGGGACGTCGAACAAAGGCACAACGCCCGGATCGCGCTCCAAAAGCTGTCCGGCGCGACGATCCCACCCGGCGCGACCTTCTCGTTCAACGAACGGGTCCGCACATGGTCGAGAGACCAAGGCTACAAGAAGGCCCCGGTCAGCTACGGCGGGCACCTGATCCCCTTCTGGGGCGGGGGCGTGTGCCAGACCTCGACGACGCTCTACAACGTCGCCCTTCTGGGGGGGCTCGAAGTGGTCGAGCGGCATCGCCACCAGTTTGCGCCGGGGTACGTCCCGCCGGGCCGCGACGCCGCCGTCGCGTACCCGAACATCGACCTGCGCTTCTGCAACCGGTACGACTTCCCGGTCACGATTACGGGCCGGGTCGAGGGGTCGAAGCTGATCGTCGAATTGACCGCGCCGCGCGACCTGCCGGAGCGCCCCCGCATCGTGCAGGAGGGCTTGGCGTTGCGCCCGCCGATGATGCTCACCGCCGGATTCGGGGACTCGGCGCGCCTCCGGAACCCCGGAAAGCCGGGCGCGCAGGTCGTGACCTATCGCGTTTGGCGCGCTCGCCGGGAGTTTCTCAGTGCCGACTCCTACCCGGTGATGCACCGGATCGTCGAACGCTCGTAACGATGGAGCGCGTGGGGGTGGGGCAACTGCCAAACTAGGTTGTGCCCCGCCGCGCCCCACTCGACGACATCGATCTGGACATTCTTCGACGGCTCCAGCGCAACGGTCGCGTGTCGAACGCCGAACTCGCGCGCGAAGTGAACCTGTCGCCGCCCTCGACTCTACAGCGGGTTCGGCGGCTGGAGCGATCCGGCGTGGTCCGTGCTTACGGGGCGCTCGTGGACGCCGCCGAAGTGGGGCTTGGGGTCACCGTGTTCGTGCACGTCACCCTTTCGCTCCACCAAGACAAGCCGATCGAGGGCTTTCGGGAGTACGTGCGACGGCTTCCCGAGGTGCTGGAGTGCCATAACGTGAGCGGCGATTGCGACTTCCTGCTCAAGGTCGTGTCCGAAGACATTGCGGCGTACGAGTCGTTCGTGCGGGGCAAGCTCAGTCGGGCGCCGGGCGTGGAGCGACTTAGGAGTTCGTTCGTTTTGTCGACGGCGAAGCACACCCTCGAACTGCCGTTCTAGGCGGCTCGCACGGCTTCCACGAACGCGCGCATCAGGCCATGGTCCTTGGCTCCGGCTCGGAACTCGACTCCGCTGCTCACGTCGACCGCCGAGGGCCGAACTCGTCGGATGGCCTCGGCCACGTTTTCAGGAGTAAGACCGCCCGCCAGGATCACCGGGATCGGCGCCCCGGCGACGATGCCCGCCGCGAGTTCCCAGTCCACGCGCGTCCCCGTCCCTCCGTAGGCCTGCGGGTGGTAGGCGTCGAGAAGGAGGGCGTCCGCCCCGTCGCAGAGCGCGGACAACTCCGCCATCGCGCCGGCGTGGCGGGGACGGAACGCGCGGATCACCTTTCGATCCGACTTCGCGGCGGGACAAAGCGATTGCAGCGCGGTGAACGGTCCGAGCCGGTCTTCTCGGACGCTCTCGCCGAAGACCGCGACCGTCGTGACGAACGGGTGCACCGACCGAACCCACGCGAGCAAATCGGCGTCGTCACCGACGTGGCGGGGACTGCTCGGCTCGAGGACGAACCCGAGGGCGTCCGCTCCAAGCTCAAGGGCGTACTCGGCGTCGGCTCGGTTCGTCAGGCCGCAAATCTTGAGGCGCGTCACCTTCCCATCACCTCGCGCACCTTCGCCTCGATGTCCGGGGCGGCGCAGAAGGCGGTCCCGATCAGCACCGCGCGCGCACCCGCCCCTCGCATCCGCTCGACGTCGGGCCGGGACTCCAGGCCAGACTCCGCGACCGCCAGGCAGTCTTTCGGCAGCATGGGCAGGATTCGCTCGGCGGTCGCCAGGTCGGTCTCGAACGTGGCGAGATCGCGGTTGTTGACCCCGACCAGAACCGCTCCGACTTCCAGCGCCGTCTCCGCTTCCCGCTGAGTGTGCGCCTCGACCAAGACGTCCATCGCCAAGGCCCGGGCCAAATCGTGGAGTTCCGAGAGCAAGGCCGCATCGATTCCCGCCACGATCAGCAATACCGCGTCCGCGCCCAGAGCGCGGGATTCGTACACCTGGTAGGCGTCGAACAGGAAGTCCTTGCGCAAGCACGGGAGACCGGTGGCGCGCTTGGCCGCCACGAGATTGGCCGCCGAGCCCGCGAAGAACGGCGCGTCGGTCAGGACGCTCAGACACTCGGCACCCGCCCGCTTGTAGGCAAGGGCGACCTCCTCCGGGTCAAACTCGTCGCGGATCGTCCCCCGCGAGGGACTCGCCTTCTTCACTTCCGCGATGAGCGACACCGGGTGCGACGACTCGGCCAGCGCGGCCCGAAAGCCCAGGGGGGGCGGCGCCTCCTTGGCGCGCGCCACGACCTCCGCGAGCGGCTTCGCCCGGATGGTGGCGTCGAGTTCCTCGCGCTTGACCTCGTAGATTCGGGCCAACCGGCTCATAGGTCGGCGGTGGCGAACCGCAACGCCTCCAGTTTCGTCATCGCAAACCCGTTCCGGACGGCGTTCCTCGCCTTCACCGCGGCTTCCTGCAAGTTGGCGGCCTCGCCCCCAAGCCATATCGCGGCAGCGGCGGAAGGGATGATCGCGGCGCAACGCGGCGACTCGACGTTGTAGAGCGCTTCCTTCAGTATCTCGGCGTTCGATTCTGCGTCCGTACCGGGAAGCAAGTCGTTGGGTTCCGTTGCCCGAACCCCAAAGTCCTCCGGCTTGAGGACGCGCTCCGTCAGCCGTCCTTCGCGAATTTCCATAACCCGCGTGGGGGCGACGGGGGAGATTTCGTCGATGCCGTCCTCGCCGTGTACCACCATGGCGCGTTCGACGCCGAGGAGCAGCAGGGCTTCCGCGGTGGGACGCAAGAGGGCGGGATCGTACACTCCGATCAGCTGGCGGGTGGCGCCCGCCGGGTTGGCGAGGGGACCGAGTTGGTTGAAGACGGTGCGGACGCCGAGTTCGCGTCGCGCCTTCCCCACGTGGCGCATCGCCGGATGGTGGGAGGGGGCGAAGAGGAAGACGAATCCGACCCGGTTCAAGAGGGCGGACAACTTCTCGGGGTCGTCGGTGAGACGCACCCCGAGGGCCTCGAGCACGTCCGCCGAACCGCAGACGCCGGTGACCGCCCGATTGCCGTGCTTGGCGACTTTGGCGCCGACCGCCGCCGCCAGGATCGCCGCGCCCGTCGACACGTTGAACGTCGGTTTCCCGCCCCCCGTTCCGCACGTATCGACCAACTTGTCGAAGCGCGACTCGATCCTCGACGCTCGAGCGCGCATCGCTTCCGCGAAACCGGCCAGTTCGGCGGCGTTGACGCCCTTCATCCGTAGGGCAATCAGGAGTCCGCCAATCTGAGCCTCGGTCGCAAAGCCGTCCATCACCCAAGCCATCAGCTCGCGCGCATTGTCGCGGCTAAGGTCTCGGCGTTCACCGATCTGATGGAGGGCCGACGGGAAGTCCATGAAGTACCACGGCAGTATTGCGGAAAGCACCAGGCGAAGGCAAGGAGGCCTCCGTGCGTAGAGTAGACGGACATGACGACCAAGACGTGGCAAACCCTCATCGACGCTCCGGTGGAACGGGTATGGGAGTTTCACCGATCCGCCGACGCCCTACGCCGCCTGAGCCCGCCCGGTACTCGGGTTGAACTCATGAGCCAAGACGGCGCCGTCCGCGTCGGAGCGGTTCACCGCTTGCGTATTCGCCGCTTCGGCCTGTCGGTGCGCTGGGACGCTCGGATAGAAAGAGCCGATCCTCCGAGTGGATTCGTGGACGTCGCGCTTCGTTCCCCGTTCGCCCATTGGCGTCACGACCACGAGTTTGTGGCACAGCCCGGGGGTCGCACGCTTCTCGTGGATCGGGTCGACTACGCGCTTCCGTTTGGGTTTCTTGGGCGCGTGCTCGATCGACTGTTCGTCGGGCGAGCGTTGGACGGTATGTTCTCGCACCGCCACGCGGCGACCCGCCGCGAACTCGAAAGCCTCCCGACGCCGGTGATGTAAACTGCGAACGGAATGGACGCGAACGAACGCCTGATATTGGCGGTTCGATTGGCGGCAAGGAAGCTGGCGGGGTCGGGACCCTTCGACCCGATGCTCAAAGAGGTCTTGAGCATTTGCGTGGAGGCGGTCGGGGCGACGGGCGGCACGATCTATGTGCACAGCCCGGACGAGAAAACCCTCACCTTCCAGCACGTCTTGCCGGAAGACGTGGCGGGAAAACTCCCCTTCCGCGTGTTGCCCGATACCTTCGGGGTCGTCGGTCGCGTCTTTCACTCCCGTCTGGCCGAGGTGACGCAAGAACACGACGACGAATCGCACCGGCGCATCGCCCACTCCACGGGCATCCACGTGCGAAACATGGCGACGGTGCCGCTCATGTTGCCCGAAGAAGAGCCGATCGGCGTCGTTCAACTCATCAACAAGGCGAACGGCGGCTTCACCGAGATGGACCTCGCGGTTCTCGAGACCGTTTCAAGCGTCTCGACGATGGCCTTTCTCAACCGGGGGCTCATTGACCAGTCCGCCCGGGCCATGCAACTTCTGGGAATGGGCCGCGTCGCCCACGACATCAAGAACATGGCGGCGGCCCAGATCTCGATGGTCGAGTACACCGAGCTTCCGCTCGCGTTCCTGAGCGGCGAGCTCGGCGACCTTGACCTGAACGACGAGTCGAAACGCTATGCGGGCGAGGCGGTGTCGATGCTGCGACAGATTCGTAAGTCGTTGCAGTTGACGATGGACTACACCAAGCTCCTGAGCGACCTTAGCGCCGGGGGCGATCTTCGGCCCAACTTCCAGTTGGAGCCGATGGCGGACACGATCAGCACCGCCGCCTCCTACTACGCTCCCGAGTGCCGGAAGCACGGAATCGCGTTGCAGTTCGAAATCGAGACCGACGCCCCGCCCGTGTGCCACGACAAGCTCTATTTGTTTCGCATCGTTCAGAACCTGGTCAGCAACGCCATCAAGGCCGTGCGCGACAAGCACTCGGGAACGGGCGATCCGCGCAAGATCGGGACGGTGACGATCCGTTACCGGCACTTCTCCGAGTACCACGTGCTCGAGGTCGAGGACACCGGGCCGGGCTTGGCCGACGACGCCATGCAACGCATCCTCTCGGGCCAAGCCCGGTCCATGTGGGAGAAGGCCAGCGGCTCCGGTTGGGGAACCAAGATCGTCCTCAACCTCGTTGACGCATTACAGGGCACACTGCAAATCGACAGCGAGATCGGCGTCGGTTCGACGTTTCGGGTCGTCCTACCGGATAGAAGCCCTGACGAATGCCCCAAGGCCCTCGGAGCCGAAGTGTCATAATTGGCGTTCGTCCCAACGGATTCAATGGCAACTAAAGCGAAAAAACCTGGTTGGAAGCGAGCGCTCGTCCTCACCGTGTACGTCGCCTTCTGTGCGGTGGTTCTTGCGCTCGGGACGATCGGGGGCTGGATTTCCCAGAGCAAGGTCGCTTCGGCGGTCACTTCCCAAACGCTCCGCAACGTGCCTCCACGGCAGGTGTTCGGCGACCGGGACGCTTTAACCCTCCTGATTCTGGGGTGCGACGAAAACCGGACCCCCGGCGGCAAGAAGGTCACCGAGTCCGCCGCCCGGAGCGACATGATGCTCTTGGCGCGCATCGATTTCGTCACCAATCAGGTCACGGGACTCTCGATTCCTCGAGACACGGTGTTCGCGCTCTCGGGCTACCGTCGGCAGAGGATCAACGCCTACCACGCCATCGGCGGCAAGGACCTGGCCAAGCGGGCGATCGAAGGTCTTCTGGGCATCCCGATCGACCGGGTCGCCGTCGTGAACTACGACGCCTTCCAGCAAATGGTCGACATGATCGGCGGGGTCGACGTCTTCGTCGAAAAGAAGATGAAGTGGACCGATCGCGCCGGCGACCTATACATCGACCTCAAGCCGGGCCGCCAAACGTTGGACGGCTACAACGCGATGTGCTTCGTCCGCTTCCGTCATTCGGACAGCGACTTCGCCCGTCAGGAGCGGCAGAAGGAGTTCATGCTTTCCTTCAAGGACGCCGTCATGGCTAAGCCGCAACTGCTCAACCGGTTGGCGGATCAGACGGTCAACCTCCTTGGCGGCGAGCTCAGCCCGGACGAGGTGGCGGCGCTCGCCCGCTTCGCCCGTGGCGTCGCCAACGAGAACATCCGAATGGGCGTCGTCCCCGTGATCGAACTCAAAGGTTACGACCTGCAAGTGGACGAGTCGAAACTCCCCAACACGCTGGCCGAGTTCGATTTCGCACCGAAGCACTACACCTCGAGGCTGGCGAACCACTGATGCTCCCGTGGCCGGCCGCCTTCGACGCGGACGAGCCGGAAGGCTCCAGCGTTGGTCGCAGCCACCTGTCCGGGAGAGACCTTCGCATTCTCCTCGCGGTGTTCGCCGTGCTGATCGCGATCGCCATTCCGGTGTACGGGATGCTCCGCGCCCAGGCCTGGGAACACACCTGCACGGGAAACCTGAAGGCGATCTCCCAGGCGCTCCTGCTCTACCGCGAGGAGAACAACGATCGATTCCCGCCCACGCACGTGGACGTCGGGGGGGTGGAGGCTCCGCTCCTTGTCGAAAAGCGCGCGATCACATGGGCGACCCAGACGCAACCGTACATGAGCGAGCGCGCCTCGTTCAAGTGCCCCGCTTCGAGCCCGGATGAGAACGTTCCGACCCAGCATCTGCTCGACCGGGCGAAGAACTTCGAGTCCAGCTACGGACTCTTCGCCCCGCGCGGAGCCGCCGCGTTCTCCTCGCTCGAGAACCCGGACGTCGGGGTGGTGGTCTCCGAAACCGCGAATCACGGCGCCCGCGACACCTACAACCCGAACCCTCTCCTCGACCACGACGGGAAGCCGTCTCCGCTGGACGGCTTTGTGATCGGCTTCGAGGGCGGGAACGGCCGGACGATCGGCCCCGAGGCCACCCACGTGACGCGGCTCGCCTTCCCGGGCACCGCGGGCGGGAGGTTCGAGCAGAACGGTGGTGCCCGCCATCCCAGCGGCATTCGGGTGCTCTTCGCTTCGGGGCGCGTCGCTTGGATCACCCCGGAACGTGCGAAGATCGAGCGACGGTTCAAGCTGCCGACCCGTTTCTGGTCCCAGGAGTAACCGAGGAAGATCGGAGAACGCTCCGCCGAGCGCAAACGCCACAATCCTCTTGTGCGATTCGTGACCCTTCTCTGCCTCGGGGCCGCGTGCCTGGTTGCGTCCGACGACCTTCCGCGCAGACCCTGGTTGGGCGCAGCGCTTAACCCCCTGGATTCCGCCCGGCGCGCGGAGCTAAAGCTCGCCCCCGGTGAGGGCCTTGCGATCGGCTCCCCGTCGAAGGGCGGAAGCGCCGAGTTGGCCGGGCTGAAGGGCGGGGAGATCCTGCTGACGGTGGACGGAAAGCGCGTCGGCAGCGTGGAACGTTTCGTCGAACTCCTCGCGAAGAAGTCGTCCGGAAGGACTCTCGTGCTGGGCTTGATGAAGGACGGCAAGCGGGTTCCCTGCGAGGTTAGGCTGGTCGAGCGGCCCCGGGACCCCGGCGGAGCCTACGAGGTCCTCTATGACTCGGTCCGGTCTGGAGACGTTCGGCTCCGTACGATCGTCACCAAACCCTTGGAGGCCGGACGCTTGCCCGCCGTCCTCCTGATCCAAGGGCTGGGAAACTCCAGCGTGGACGCCCCCCTGGGCGCCGAGCAGGCCTATTCCCTGATCCTGAATCGCTTTTCGGAGGCGGGATTCGTCACCATGCGGGTCGACAAGCCCGGGCAGGGAGACAGCGAAGGGGGACCCACGGCGGACACCGACTTCCTGACCGAACTCGACGGCTATCGACAAGGAATCAAGGCACTCAAAACCTACCCCTTCGTGGACCCGGATCGTGTTTTCGTGTTCGGGCACAGCATGGGTGGCATCATGGGACCGATTCTGGCCTCGGAAACCAAGCTGCGGGGCTTGATCGTCATGGGCACCGTCGTCGCCAACTGGGCCGAACACATGACGCACAGCACGCGCCGGCAAATGACCCTGGGGGAAGGCGATCCCGCCGAAACCGAGGAATACGCCGTGAAGACCGGCCGTATGTACAGCCTGATCTACCTGGAGGGCAAGAGTCCGGCGGAGGCCAAGCGGGCGGCTCCGGACCTGGCGCCTTTCATCGACCGAGAGGTCGCCGAGGGCAAGTACCTCCATGGGAGGACCTTCCGGTTCTTCCGCCAGCTCAGTCGGATCAACCTTCCCTCGTACTGGAAGAAGGTCGGTTGCGACGTGCTCGCCGCTTGGGGGGCATCGGACTTCGTGGCCGAGCGGCAGGAGCATCCGGAAATCGTGCGGATCGTCAATCTCGTTCGGCCGGGTAGCGCCGAGTATATGGAACTGGCGAACACCGACCACGCCTTTCGTACCTTGCCGACGCAACGCGAGAGCCAACTGCGCTGGGGTCGCGGACCCGCCGCGCAGTTCAATCGCGAGGCCATCTCCCTCCTCGTGCGCTGGGCCGCCGAGCGGGCCAAGGCGTAGGTCCACGATGCGGATACTCTTCATCGGCGGCACCCGGTGGGTTGGCAAGACGATGGTTCGGACCGCCCTGGATCGGGGTCACACCGTCACCTTGTTCAACCGAGGCCAAACCTCGGGCGGTATCCCGGATGGAGTGGAGCGGGTGGTGGGAGACCGTGCGACCGATCTCGGTCGCTTGGAGGGCGCCTGGGACGCGGTGGTGGATACCTGCGGTTACCTCCCGATCGTGGTGAAGAAGTCGGTGGACGCCCTTCGCAACCGGGTCGGCCGCTATCTGTTCGTTTCATCGATTTCCGTCCTTGACGCCGGGGCCACCCTCGGATGCGACGAGGACGGTCCCCGGCACACGATGGACGACCCGTGGACCGAGACCTTCTCAATGGAGCACTACGGGGCGCTCAAGGCCAAGTGCGAGGACGTCGTGCTCGACGCGTTCGGTGATCGCGGGTTGGTGATTCGACCCGGCCTGATCGTGGGTCCCGGCGACTATTCGGACCGCTTCACCTACTGGCCGGTCCGCTTCTCCCGGGGTGGGCGCATCGTCGCCCCCGATCGTCCGCGCCAACCGGTGCAGTTTATCGATGTGCGAGACCTCGCCGAGTTTGGCGTCGGCACCCTCGAGGACGCCCGCACGGGCGCTTACCTGGCCACGGGTCCGGCCGAGGCGATGCACCTTGCGGCCTTTCTACAAGCTGTCCGATCGACGGTGGGCTCGGTCGCCGAGATCGTTTGGGCGCCGGCCGAGATCCTTGAACGGCACGCCGTCGAACCATGGTCGGACCTGCCCCTGGTCCTTCCCTATTCGGGATCGGACGACGGGATGGCCGGCGTGAGCATCCGCAAGGCCCTGGACCACGGGCTCCTCCTGCGTCCGTTGGCGGAGACAAGCGCAGATACCCTCCGGTGGTATCGAGAACGAGGAGACGACGCGCTGAAGGTGGGCCTGACGCCCGAGCGGGAGGCGGCGATTCTTGCCGACCTAGGCGCCGGCACCGACCGCCCGGCGTAGATCGGTGAGCCCCGTCTGGTCGGTCCAGTCGAGAGTGATTGGGGTGATCGACACATAACCCTGGTTGATCGCGTCCACGTCGGTGCCTGGTAGTTCGCCCTGTTCCACGATCGACCCGCCCTGCCAGAAGTAGGTGCGACCCCAAGGATCCTCCCGGCTTTCCACCCGATCGGCATAGACCCGCTGGCCCATCACCGTCACCCGGTGGCCTCGAAGCCCGGGCAGCGCGATGGAGGGCACGTTCACGTTGAGGAAGGTCAACGGTCGGAGCGGCGCCGCGATGAGCGCCCCCAGGTGCTCGCGCAACCATGCTTGGCTGGTCTCCCAATGGATCGGCGCTCCGTCCACGAATAGGGCCATAGAAACGGCGATGGAGCGGATGCCGTTGATCGTGCCTTCCATCGCGCCGCCGACGGTGCCGCTGTAGGTGATGTCGAAACCGAGATTGGGGCCGGCGTTGATCCCGCTCAGCAGGAGGTCCACCCGGTCGTCGAACGCGGCGTGACGACCCAAGTTGACACAGTCGGTCGGCACCCCGCTCACTTCCCACGCTTCAATGCCGTCCCAGGGAAAGGGCTTCATGCGCAGGGGTTCGCGCATCGTCAGGGCGTGGCCGCACGCGCTGCGTTCGTGGTCCGGCGCAACGACCTTCACCTCGCCGAACTCGCGCGCGACCTCGACAAGGGCGCGAAGGCCGGGGGCGCGAATCCCGTCGTCGTTCGTGATCAGGATGCGCATGGTCAGTCGAGGAGACGGATCAGGCGGATGTGGAACAGCGGGAAATAGTAACAGTCGGCGCCCTTCCGCAACCGCAGGATTTGCCCGTCGAAGGCCTCGAGGACGCCTTCGTCCTTGAAGCCCGACTGGGTGCCCGCCGTGAAGATCGCCACTTTGTGGCCCAGCAACTCACCGATCAGACCGGGGTTCATCGCCCCTTTAATACCCGGAAAGGGGCGAGCGCGGACCCGCCCCGTGTCGCGCGGGTCAGGCGCCGCAGAGCGACACGCCGAGGCTCTTGAGTTCTTCGCACGCCTGGAGAACCCGCGCCTTCATCGAGGCTTCCGCCTTCTTGAGGTAACTGCGCGGATCGTAGGTTTTCTTGTCCCCCATCTCTCCGTCGACTCGCAACACGCCGGAGTAGTTGGTGAACACGTGGTCGGCGATCGGACGGGTGTAGGCGTACTGGCAGTCGGTGTCCACGTTCATCTTGACGACGCCGTAGGCGAGCGTCTCTTGGATTTCATGGAGGGGCGTGCCGCTGCCGCCGTGGAATACGAGCGGCATCTTCGCGCTCGGGCCGTGCTTGGCGACGACCGCGTCCTGACCGTCCCTCAGGATCGTGGGTTTGAGCTTGACGTTGCCCGGCTTGTAGACCCCGTGCACGTTGCCAAAAGTGGCGGCGAGGGTGAAACGGCCGATCGGGCTAAGGGCCTCGTACACCGCGACCATGTCCTCGGGTGTGGTGTAGAGCTTCTCCTTGCCGACGCCCGTGTTGTCGATGCCGTCCTCTTCTCCGCCGACAACTCCCGTCTCGACCTCGAGGACGATGCCCAGTTCCGCGCACTCCTTGGCAAGCCCGGTCGCGATCGCGAGGTTCTCCTTCAGGGGGAGTTCGGACCCGTCGAACATGTGACCGTTGAACAGGAGCGGCAGACCTTTCGCCTTTCGATCCCGCGCCAACGCCAACAGGGGTCGCACGAACTTGTCCACCTTGGCGGGCACACAGTGGTCGGTGGTGATCGCCACGTACACCGGAAGGCGAGAGGCGACCAGATGAATGTGCTGTGCGATGGCCTCGGCCCCGAGGACCATGTCCTTCACGGGGCCGCTGCCGAACTCCGCGCCGCCCGTGCTGAGCTGGATGATTCCGTCGGTCTTGCTCTCCGCGAACGCGGCGAGGGCCGCATTGGCCTGTGAGGTCGAGGCGACGTTGATCGAGGCCAGGGCATAGTCGCCGGCGAGGCAAGCGTCGAGCATACGGTTAAAGGTCTTGGCGTCCGGTACGGGCATGGTCGGGATGTTAGCACGGCGCACGGCGGCCGTCTGGACCTTGTGACCCGTGGCGTCGGCCCAAGTAGTGACGGGATGCCGTTGGCGGCGGACCAAGGTGCGGGTAGCCTCCCGCTACGGTGCTCTGTGCCCTCGCCGCCCTTATGAGCCTTGCCCAACCCGACTTTTCGACACCGCCGAAAGGCTACGTCTGTTACCGAGCGTCCGCGTTGCTCACGATCGACGGGCGCCTCGACGAACCGCCGTGGGACTCCGCCCCTTGGAGCGACGACTTCGTCGACATCGAGGGCGATAAGAAGCCAAAGCCTCGCTTCCGCACGCGCATGAAGATGCTCTGGGACGATAAGTTCCTTTACATTGGTGCCGAACTGGAGGAGCCGAACGTCTGGGCCACCCTCACCGAGCACGACTCCGTCATCTTTCAGGACAACGACTTCGAGGTGTTCCTCGACCCCGACGGTGACAACCACCGCTACACGGAGTTCGAGATGAACGCCTTGAACACGACGTGGGACCTCTTGCTCCCTCGGCCGTACCGCGACGGCGGGCCTGCGGTGGACAACTGGGAGATGCCGGGGACGCGTACCGCCGTCCATGTGATGGGCAGCCTGAACGATCCCTCCGACGACGACAAGGGATGGAACGTTGAGATCGCCATTCCCTGGTCTGCGCTCGAAGAGTGCGCGGGCGTTCCGTGCCCGCCGAGGCATGGCGATCAGTGGCGGATCAACTTTTCGCGCGTCGAGTGGGACGTGGAGGTGGCGGACGGCGGGACGCGCAAGATTCCCGGCCGTCCCGAGCATAATTGGGTCTGGTCGCCGCAGGGAGTCATCGATATGCACCGTCCCGAACGGTGGGGGTACTTGCAGTTCTCGACCGCCGAACCGGGTTCGGACGCCTACCGCCCAGACCCCGCCGGACCGATCCGTGACCGGCTACACCAAGCCTACTACGCTCTCCACGCCTACCGAGGCAACCACGGTCGTTGGCCGAAATCGATCGACGAACTCGACCTCGGCCAGCTTCCCCATCTTGTCACCCGAATGAGCCTTTACCCGGGAGACGAGACGTTCGAAGTGGTCGCGGAAACGACGCTCGACCCGGCGAAGCGAGTCCGATGGCACATCGCCCAAGACTCGCGCGTTTGGCGAAGCGAACGCCAGGCCGACGCTCCGTGACCGGCGCGACCGAACGAATCTGTCATACTTGTCCGAGATGCCGAGAACGCTCGATCCCGCCGCCTTGAAGGCGGTTTTGTACGACGTTGACGGCACCCTTGTGGACAGTCTGGGCATGATTCTCGGAGGGTTGGGCGACGGCGTCGAACACTTCGAGGGGCATCGACCGTCCGACGAGTGGCTCATGGGCTTCATCGGCCTCCCTCTGACCACCCAGACGCGCTTGTTCACCGACCGGCCCCTTTCCGACGACGAGGTCCGGGAAAGGGTGGCGTACACGATCTCCCGCTACCAGGTCCACGAACACCGAGAGAGGCCGTTCGTGGCCGCCATCGACTCGATGGTCGCCTTCAAACGCTCCGGCTATGCGGTCGGTCTCGTGACGAGCCGGAATCGGGTGGAACTCCAGAATTTCCTCGTCCGCTTTCCCGCGCGGGAGAGTGTGGACACCTTCGTCTGCGCCTCGGACGTCACCCGTCCCAAGCCGGACGCCGAACCCGCAACGCTCGCGTGCGCGCGCCTTGGCGTGCACCCAAGCGAAGCGCTCTTCGTGGGCGATTCCGTTCACGATGCCGCTTGCGCCAAGAGCGCGGGTTGCCCATTCGCCGCCGTATCCTACGGCGCATCGACCGCTGAGGCCTTGCGCGCGACCGAACCCGATCTATGGTTCGAGACGCCCGAGGACCTCCTAGCCTGGACTCACGATTTCATTTCTCTGCATCATGCGAAGACGTAACGCCTCGGACGACAATTCCGAAACCCCGATCGAATCCGGCATCACCCCTTCCGAACCGACCCCCCGGACCCGAGCCCGGCGTAAGCCCGTGGAGGTGGCCGACGAGGCGTCGGTCGGGGCCGACAAGCGGCCGCGCGCCCGGAGCCCGAAGTTGGCGGAAGCCGCTCCGCGCGATCCGGCCGAACCGCCGCTCGAAGCGGACCCGGGAGCGACCGCCAAAACGAAGCGGGCTCGCGCCCCGCAGCCGCCTCCGTCGGAAACGGCTCCGGACGAAGAAACGGCGCCTTCCGCTAAGGTCTCCCGCGGCCGCAAGAAGGTTGCCCAAGCGGAGCCGATCGGCGAGCCTCCCCCTCCCGAAGCGGAACCGGCGGTGGCGAGCAGGCCCGGCAGAACCCGCCGCCGGCCACCCCTGTTGGATCCTGTCACCGTCGACGCTCTGCCGGTGGATCCCACGCCTCCGGTCGTCCCGCCACCCGTAGACGAACCGGAGGAACGCACCGCCCCCCGCCGCAACCGCTCGCGCCGTCGCGGCCGCCGTCGCGAAGACGAGATCGCGGAAGCGCGTGCGGAGATCATCGGCGAAGTTCCTCCTGTTGCCGCCGAACCGGAGTCGGACTTTGCGATCGACGACGAGGAGGGGCGTGTCGTCGTGAACTGGCGCGCGACCACGCGCGGCAAGGCCAAGCGACGCGGGCGAGGCGAGCAGGCTCCAAGCGCCGTGACCGTGCCCGTGTTGCCGCACGAAGGAGCCGAAGTGGAGCCAACGCGCGGGGACCGACCGGCCCGAACCCGCCGAGGACGCGGGACGCGAACCGAGGCCGCCGTTGCTCCCGCTGTGAAAGAGGCCGCCCCGACGGTTGCGAAGGAGGAGCCCAGACCGACCGCACCGCCTCGACCCGCCGTCGCGATTCCGCCGAACGCGCCCCAGGTCGTCCTCCAAAACGGGACTCCCGTGCTGGTTCGGGACAAGCGGGCCTATCCCGCAATCTGGTTCTTCGGCAGCGCTCAGGACGAAAAGCGTCTGCAAACCGTACTCGAGCAGATCCGCCTGGCGGCGGACGCGGGAATCCACGTCCATTCGCTGTTCGTGGATCTGGAGGTCGGCGATGAGGGCGTCGCGAGCGCAACCCAGTTCGCGGCCTACCTGCTCAAGAAGGTCCTCGAGGTCGATCCCCTCGCCCAGGTCCTGTTCCGCGTGCTGTTCGTCGCGCCGCGGGGGTGGGACTCGCGGTTCCCCAAAGCGCGGTTCAACTGGCTCGACGGGAGTCTGGCCGACCCTAGCGTGTGCGACGACAAGTTCTGGAGCCTTGCGCGGCACAACATCGAGTCGTTCGTACGCCAACTCCGGATGCTCGGCCAGAACGACCATATCCTGGGAGTTCACCTGGACCGTGGCGAGTGGTTCTATCCCGAGAACAACGGCTACGACAACTCGCTCGCCGCCAAAGAGAAGTTTCGCGACTGGGCCCGGACCCGCTACAACGACGACATCGTGTCCCTCCGGGCTGCCTGGTTCGACGGAGACGCCGACTTCAAGACGGTCAGCGTCCCGCCGTTCGAGCGCGCGGGCAAGCACGGCGACCGATTCATGCGCACGTCGCGAAAGGACCGTCGCTGGGTGGACTACCACCTCTTCCTCAGCGACGCCACCGTCTTCCGGATCGGCGAACTGGCCAACGCGGTCAAGGCTGCCAGCGAAGGCTACTTCCTCGTCGGCGTGAGCTACGGGTATTCGTTCGAGTGGTCCCATCCCTACAGCGGCCACTTGTCGCTGGGCAAACTCCTGCGAACGCCGGAGATCGACTTCATCGCCGGCCCGCCCAGCTATCGGCAGCGGTCCCCCGGCGAAACGGCGAGCTTCCCTTGCCCGATCGACAGCCTCGCGCTGAACGGCAAGCTGTACGTCAGTGAGGAGGACTTTAAGACCTCGATCGGCAACCTTCAGGAACCCGACGACTTTAACCCCGTCATCAAGACGCCGCAGGCGCTCGAGAGCGTGCACTGGCGCGGCGCGGGGGCGGCCCTGGCCCACGGGTCCGGCGTGTGCTGGATGGACCTCTGGGGGAACGGATGGCTTCGCACGTCGAGCATCTGGACGCGGGGCTCGTTGGTCAAGGACCTGCTCGTCCGACGCACCGCCAATCCGCCCGCCGCGCCCGACGTGGCGGTCTTCATCGACGAGCGGTCGCTCGCTTACCTCGCCGATCCCACGGGCTTCAACTTGCTCGTCAAGAACGTCCGAGACGCGGTTCTACGCTCCGGTTTGAGCGCGGGCTTCTACCTTCTGAGCGACCTGGCCCACCGGGAGATCTTCCCCGAGTGCAAGCTCTCGATCTTTCTGAACGCGTGGGACATGCGGCCCGAGTACCGCTCCGCGATCAAGTCGAGGCTCCAGAAAGACGGCAAAGTACTCTTCTGGCTCTACTTGACGGGACTGTTCGACGGGGGACGCGAATCGCTCGAACGCGTTCGCGAGATCACCGGCATCGCCCTTCGCCCACAGCCGTTCAACAGCAAGAGCGGAACGACCATCCTGAACCGCCGTCATCCCCTCGGCGAGAGCTTCGACGAGCGGCACGGGGTGGACGGGGCCCAACTCGAGCCAAGCTACTTCGCCATCCCGGAGGACGCCACCGTACTTGGGGAGTACTCCCAGACCGGCCTCCCGAGCTTCGTCGTGCGCGAGTTCAGCGAAGGCGGCCCGGCCGCGAGCTGGAAGTCGGTGTTTCTCGGCGAGCCCCCCGTGACCCCGAGCCTCATCCGAGCCTTGGCGCAGATGGCGGGCGCGCACGTCTGGAGCTACACCGAGGACGTGGTGCACGTTCGCCCGCCGTTCTTGGTCGTCCACGCGACCAGCAGCGGTCCAAGAACGATCACGCTCCCGGACAAATGGTGCGCGTTCGACCTCCTCTCGGAGACCTGGATCGAGGAAGGAAGGCAGATCCGGTACCAGGCCATCCACGGCGCCACCCACGTTTTCCTCGTCGGTCCTCGCCACGAGATCGAAGCCTTCTTGTCGCTCGACCCCGACGGGATGTTGGCGATGGACCAGCTTCCCGATCGGCGGTCCGACAGCGTGAGCTTCGACGCCCTTAACTTTGACGTTCCGGTCATCAAACTCGGCGAATGGATGGAGGGCGACCTCGGCGACGAAAGCGTGGACGACCTGTTCTTCTGGCCGAAGATTGAGGACGTCGAGGAAGAGGAGGCGACCGCCGCCGAATCGCCCGACGAGGGCGACCGAACCGGGAGGCGGAGGCGCCGCCGCCGCAAGAAGGGCGGTCCCGCCCCCACCGGCAACGGTTCGCGCCCGGGGGCAGGATCGAGCACGGAGCCCCCCGAAGAAGTGAACTTCGTGTTCCGGAAGCGGGAATAGACCGATGACGCACCGCTTCGGAACCGTCGCCCTGATCGGCAAGCCGAACGTCGGCAAGAGCACATTGGTCAACGCCATGGTGGGCCAGAAGGTCGCCATCGTCAGCGACAAGAAGCAGACGACCCGACGACGGTTACGAGGCATCGCCACCGCGCCCGACCACCAGATCGTGTTCGTGGACACCCCCGGGGTTCACGAACCGCACACGCGCCTGGGCAAAGCGATGGTCGAATCCGCTCGCTCGGCCCTGACCGACGTGGACCTGGTCCTGTACGTCGCGAACGGCGCCGCTCGTCCCGACGAGGATGAGAAGCGCATCGCCAAGATGGTCGCAGACTCCGGCTTTGGCGGCGGCAAGGGTCGGCTCGTTCTGTGCCTGAACAAGATGGACCTCCTCAAGCCGGAGCACGTCCTCCCCAACGTGGAGGCGTATGCGAGGCTCCTTGGCGTGACGCAGGACGATACGATGCTGACCACCGCCACCAAGGGTCACAACCTTGACAAGCTCGTGTCCATGATCGTCGAACGCCTTCCCGAAGGTCCGCCCGCCTACCCGGAGGACGAGTTCACCGACCAGTCCTCCCGATTCATGGTGGCCGAGCTCGTTCGCGAGCGGATCCTTCTCAAAACCCGACAGGAAGTCCCCCACGCGACGGGCGTCGTCGTCGAGTCGTGGGAGGAGGACGACTCGGGGCGGCTCCGGATCGCCGCGACGATCGTCGTCGAAAGGTCCGGCCAGAAGGCGATTCTGATTGGCGAAAAGGGCCGGTTCGTCCACGACGTTGGCACCGAATCCCGGCGGGAGATCGAAGAGACCCTCGGGCGCCCGGTGCATCTGGACCTCTACGTTAAAGTCCGCGAAGATTGGCGGGAGAATCCGACGACCCTGCGCGAAATGGAATACGTCGAGTAGGTGGCGGCCCGGTCGGTTCCGGTTACGGGGCGGGACGTTGTCCCGCCCCGTTGCGTATGGGTTGGGGTGTCCGCCCTCGTCAACGTCTTTCATCCGATGCTCTCCCGCTCGCGCGTGGTGGCCTCGTGGGCGCGCGCCCTTCAGGACGCGGGGCTGTCCGTCCGCGACCTGTACGGGCGGTACCCCGATGGCGTCGTCGATCCGGACGAAGAGCGAGCTTGGTGCGAGGAGGCGGACGTCCTGATCTTTGTTCATCCGCTCCACTGGTACTCGGCTCCCTGGCTGATGAAGCGGTGGATCGACGAGGTCCTCGGGCACGGGTGGGCTTACGGCGGTCCCGATCGCCTGGAGGGCAAATCGTGGCTCTCCATCGTGTCCGTTGGCGCAGGATCCGAGGAGTACGGTCCGGCGGGCACCCGTCGGTACCGAGTCGATGAGTTTCTGCGACCCTTCGAGCGAACGGCGGCCTTCTGCCGAATGCGTTGGGTGCCACCGCTGGTGGAGTTTGGCGGCGGCTACGCCGACGAGCAAGCCATCGCGGACTCCTCGTCCCGAGTCGTCGCCCGGGTCCGCGCCCTCTCCGGGCGCGACGAGCCGCCCGCCGCATGAACATTGCACAACAAAGCGCCGGATAATACGAGAATCCGACATATACTGAATATTGAGGTTCTTGTTTGAAGCGCGCGCCCATCTACCTGATCGCCCTTTCCGTCTTCGCACTCGTCGCCTGGAGAGCCGGCCTGAACGGCCCACCTCTGGGCGACGCGGCCACCGTCGGTTCCGTCCCCTCGGTCGCACGAGTCACGGAGGCGTCGTTCGAACGGGAGTTCGCCGACCGCTCGGCCGCCGGCGAATGGAAAGACTCCTTTGAGTGGTACATGCGCGCCAAGCAGTACCCCAACTTCGGGCTCGATGCCGACGCGTACAACCGGGCGGCGGCCCAGCGCGATGCCCTCGAACCCGCCCGGGAGCGCGGTGGCGTACGGGGGCGCTACGCTCCGCTCGGAAAGTGGCAACTGGTCGGTCCAAAGAACCTCGACGTGCCTTACAAGCGGTGGTGGGGACCGAAGCCCGTGTCGGGCCGCGTCAACGCGCTGGCGTACGATCCGTCAAACGACAACAACCTCTATCTCGGGGCGGCGTCCGGTGGCCTGTTCATTAGCCAAAGCGACGGCTCGGCTTGGAACCCGATGTCGGACCGGTGGCTCACCCTCCAGACGTCCTCGATCGCGGTCGATCCGACCAACTTTGCCCGCATCTTCGTGGGCACCGGCGACTACCCCGGCGGCGGAATCCAGGGGGCGGGCATCATGAAGTCCACGAACTTCGGCCTGTCCTGGGACCAGGTGACCCCGGAGCAGGCTTCCGAGGCCATCAGCGGCATCGTGATCGATCCCGAAGACCCGGATATCGTGATCGCGACGAGCGGGCGCGGGAGCGCCGGCACCGGTCAGGTGTATCGGACCACCAATAACGGATTCGACTGGGCGGTTCCCACCCTCAGCGGTGGCGGGACGGTTCCCACCGGCAACTACTGCGACCTGGACGTGAGCCTGGTTCGTCCGAGCGACGGATCGCGGAACTACTTCGCCCTTCGGACGAGCGGAAGGCTCTACCGATCGCGCAACCGGGGTGCGACCTGGACGCAGACGGCTTTTCCGAGCATCTCCGGCGGCGTTTCGATGTACCAACTCGCCTGCTCCCCGACCGCCCCCGACCGCATCTACCTCCTCGTCAGCCGCGCCCAGTCGTTCGACTCCCAGGGCAACGTCACCGGCGGAAACCCCGGCATGATCTGGCGGAGCAACGACGCCGGCGGATCGTGGACCAACATCACCGGGGACTTCGTGAACACCTGGTGGTCCCAGAGCGGTTACAACTACCCGATCGCCGCCGTCCTAAACGGACCCGGCGGGAGCGAGGTCGTCGTTCTGGGCCAAACCGGCCTCTATATGTGCGCCAACCCGACCGCGAACAGCGGATGGACCTGGACCGACCTGGGGCAAACGACCGTGGCCGGACCGTCGCCCAATCGGCTGAAGAACTCGCCCGCCCTCACCCATAACGACCAGCACGCGCTCACCCGGCATCCTTCGCGGGCGAACGAGTTTCTGCTGGGCAACGACGGCGGCGCTTACCGAGTCACGTTGAACGGGGGTGTCCCCACCGTGGAGAACTTCAACGCGAACCTCTCCCTGGCGATGTTCTACCACGCTTCGTTCCACCCGACGGCGGCCAACGGAATCCTCGGCGGAACCCAGGACAACGCCAGTCCCAACACCGCCACGACGACCAGTTTGGGCGACCTGAACAACTGGGACAACTCGGGCGGAGGCGACGGCGGTTGGACGGCGATCGACCAGACCGATCCCCTCGTTCAGTACGCCAGCGCGCAGAACGGCTGGATCTTCCGTTCGACCGACGGGTGGGACACCTACGACCCGGACAACTGGAACCCGACCCGCATCGACGACGAAAGGGGCTCCGGCAGCTTCGGCTTTATCGTGCCGATGGAAATGGACCTCAATACCTCGCGATTCGTGTACCAGGCCTCCTCCAACGCGATCTACCGCTGGGACAACCAGACCGCGACCTGGACGAACAGCTTCGCCACCATGCCCGGCGGCGTTGGATCGATCACGTGCATGCACGTCCCCGTCGGTCAGGCTTCCCGCATGTACGTCGGCACGACCAATGGGCGAATCGTCGCGGTGAATCTGACGAACGGGGCGACCCAAGCGCTGCCGATCGTCGGTCTGCCGAACCGATCCGTCACAGACATCAGCGTGCACGCCAGCAACCTGAACCGAATCCTCGTGACCTTCAGCGGCACCAACGCCGTTCACGTGCACGAGGGCGAGATCACGGGCGCCGGGGTTGGGTCCTTGGCGGTGACTTGGGCCAATCGGCGCGGATCGGACCCCAACGCGCTCCCCGATATCCCGGTCAATACGATCGAACGCGACCCCTACGATCCGCAGAACACCTGGTACGTGGGGACCGACGTGGGGGTTCTGATGACCTCGAGCCGGGGTCTGGCCTGGAAGAACGCGACCGAGCCCCTGAAGTTGCCGAACGTCGAGGTGCGTCACCTCCAATACGTCCCCGGCACCGGATACCTGAACTGCGCGACCTGGGGGCGGGGGATGTACCGCATCAAGCTTGGCGAAAGCCGGCTGAAGCAACTGACGCTGGGCGTACCCGGAGGACCTCATCCCGGGGGCGATGGCATTCTTGGCGTCGTCGAGATCACGCACCCCGCTCCGGTCGGCGGCTACGATCTGGACCTGTTCTGCTCCGATCCGCTCGTGTCCTTGCCCGAGACCGTACGGATTCCCGAAGGGGAAACCGCGGTTCAGTTCAACGGAACGACGAGGCCGGTGAGCCAGGCGACCGAGGTTCTCGCGGAAGTCCGGGCGGGCGGCGAAACGCTGCAGACGACGGTCGTCCTCGCGCCGCCCGCCTACTCGCTCTGGGTCTCCCCCTCCAGCGTCGAGGGTGGTGCCGTCACCGTGGGGCACGTCGCGCTTCCCTCGGCCGCTCCCGCCGGAGGCACCTTGATCAGCCTCTCGTCTTCGACGGTCACCGTGTTGAGCGTACCGGCGTCGGTCACCGTGCCCGCCGGCCAGAAGTCGGCGAGCTTCGCCGTCACCACCACGCCCGTAGGGACGGATCAGGTGGTTACCGTTTCGGGCACGCTATCCGGACAAGTGCGGTCGGCCGACGTCACCGTCCGTCGTCTCGCGATCGAATCGCTCGTCCTCGCGGTGGAACGCGCCACGGGGGGAGGCAAGGTCTCGGGCACCGTGCGGCTGAACGCTGCCGCCAATGCGGATACCCCGGTGGCGCTTTCGTCGGACAACCCGGCCGCCTCGGTCGGGCCCAGCGTCGTCGTACCCGCCGGGTCCTCGACGGCGACGTTCGAAGTCGAGACGTCGGCGGTGATGGACGAGGTCGCGGTCACGATCACGGGTGAACTCAACGGGAGGGCGACCGACACCCTTCGGGTCAGCCCCCTCCTCGTGCGCGGGTCGGTCGCGTACCAGGACGTCGTCGCGGGTTTGGACCTCGTCCAAACGATCCGACTGGAGTTCAAGGAACCGGGGACGGGCACCAACTTCGCCGTCGCCGACGTGGACCTCGGTCCCGCCATGGAGTTCACCGTCGCCTCCCCAAGGCTGGCCCCTTACGACGTCACCCTCAAGGTGACCCACTGGTTGCGCCGACGCGTCTCGATCGACCCATCAACGGGGGCCGGTTCCCTCGTCTTCAGCCTGATCAACGGCGACGTCAACGGGGACAACTCGGTGAACATCTCGGACTTCCTCTTCCTGCGCGCGGCGTTCGGTTCGAACTCGACCAGCCCGAACTGGAACCCGATGGCGGACCTCAATATGGACGGCTCGGTCGGGATCGCGGACTTCCTGGTGTTGCGACGCAACATGGGGCAGTCCGGGGACTAGCCGGGCCTCCTGGTACGTGGGTCCGAACGGTGGCACCTGTTCGGACCCGGGCGGGCGATTCCGTCCACAATGGGTCGTGCGCGAGTTCGATCTCGAGGTCTTCTATTGGATCAACCGCTGGCCGGACGCTTGGTCGCCCGTCTTCCACCTCTTGAGCGAGGCGAACAAGCAGACCTGGTTCCGCGTCACGATGGGACTGCTGGTGCTCGCGATGGTGTGGCGAAAGGGCGCGCCGAGAAAGACCGCGCTCCTCGCCATGGCCGCTTGGCCGCTGTCGAACGAGATAACCGATCAGCTGAAGGGCGGCTTCCAGATGCTTCGTCCCTGCGTCGAATTGGCGGACGCCTTCCTCCGGGTCGAGCGGCTCACGAGTTTCGGAACCGCTTCGGCCCACGCGGCGAACATGGCCGCCATCGCCTACGTCTTCTGCCGATACCTCGGGCCTTGGGGCGTGCCGTGGGTCATCGTCGCGTTCCTGACCGGGCTCTCACGGGTGTACGTTGGAGTTCACTATCCGTCCCAAGTTCTGTTCGGGTGGCTATGCGGGACCTTTGCCGCATTCCTCGTCACCGAAACCTACGAAGCGTTCGTAAGATGGAGAGATGCCCGCCGCCGTGAAGACGCCCCTGCGTAGCGATCAGAAGCTCTTGCTCTTGGCCGGGTTGGTGGCCTTGGCCGTTTGGGCTTCTCCGAACGCGCGCCCATTCCTGCTTCCTCTGGTGTACCTGAACACGCACCTTCACGAGTTCTGCCACGCACTCGCCGGCTGGTTGTCCGGCGGTCATCCGCACTACATCTTGGTGAACGCCGATGGGAGCGGCGTGACCCCCACCTCGGGCGGATCGTTGGCGCTCGTCGCCGCCGCCGGGTATGTCGGCACGAGCGTGATCGGAGCCCTCATGGTTCTCATGGCGGCGAGCGAACGGGGCGCGAAGCAGGCGCTCTCCGTCATGGCCGCTGCCCTCATGGTCTCGTTGGTGCTGCTCGTTCGCGGCGACGGGGTCGGCCTGGCGGCGGGCGTCGTCTGGATCGTCCTGACGCTCTTGATGGCTCGATTCCTGAAGCGGGACACTGCGGTCTTCGCGGCTCAGTTTCTTGGTCTCCAGCTTTGCTTGACCAGCGGCGAGGCGTTCTCGACCCTGTTCCAGGTGAGCACGGTCGGTATGGCGAGCGACGCGCAGATCATGGCGGACAACACCGCGATCCCGGCGATCGTCTGGGCGAGCGCCTGGTTCCTGTTCAGTTCGCTGGCGGTTCTGGCCGCGCTGAAGACGGCCTGGTCTCGTTCGGCTCGTCGTCGCGTATGACCTTGAGACCGTCCAGAAGCTCGATGTGTCCGAGCGACTCGAGGGGCATGCCGTCCACCATGAACGACACTTTTCGCACGTCCGGAAAGAGCCCGAGGGTTCGGCAAAGCCCCGTCAGGAGCATCGACTCCTCCTCGGAGCCGTATCCCGCGCGGAACGAGTCGTTGAAGATGAGGCTCGCGTCGCCGTCCAACACCTCGAACTGAAGCAGTCGCGTGTCCGAAGGCGCGATCTTGGACCGTTTCAGGTACTCCTCGACCGCGACCTTCTTCGCTTCCAGGTCGTCCGGCACGTCGAACGTCTCCTTGCGGAAGGTCATGTTGTCGCCCTGCATTTCGGGCAGCACGACGGTGACCTTCTGCATGACGACAACCTTGGGGGAATCCTTGGGCTTCTGCTCGGGCGCCTCTTGGCGCTCCATGCCGGGGGGAATCCGCTTGGCGGGCGCCAATTGAACGTACGCCGCCAGAGCCGAAACGCCCAGAACGCCGCCCACGACCGCTACCCAAACGCCTGCGTTATTGCCCTTCGCCATCGCCGAGATACACCTTGAGGCCGCGCACGATCGCTTCGGCCACCGAGTCCTGGAACCGCTCGGTCCGCATGACCGACCGATCCCTCTGATGATTGATGAAACCCAATTCAAGCAACGTCGCGGGGACCTGAGAGTGCCTTAGGACCGCGAACCCGCTCGAGTAAATGCGTCCATCGCTCCACACGCCGATGTCCGGAAGGCCCGTGACCTTCGCCAGTTCGCTCTGCATGCACTCGGCGAGCAAACGCCCGATCGGGTCCTTGAGGTGATAGAAGGAGATCGTGCCGGACGTGCTGTTGGGACGGGCGTTCGAGTTGATGTGGATGCTGACGAAGAAGTCGGCCGCGTTGCGGTTGGCGACCTCGCTCCTCTCTCGAAGGCCGATGAACACGTCCGAGCGCCGCGTCATCAGGACCGTCGCCCCTGCCTCCGTGAGGCGTTGCGCCGCCTTCATTCCCACCGCCAGCGTCAGGTTCTTCTCGAACGTCTGATCGGCGGGGTTCCTTGCCCCGGGGTCGTCGCCTCCATGCCCCGGGTCGATCACGACGACTTTGCCCGCGAGTCTGCCATCGCCGGTCCTGGGCTTCACGAGCCGCACGACGTACTCGTTGCCGACGACGGAGAACTCCACCCCGAAAGGCCGCACCGTCTTGAAGCGGACGAGGATGCCCAAGTCGTCCTCGATCGTTTCCGCCCCGGCGAGGCTCGGCGATTCCTGGAACGGGGCCTGCCCGTCCCGGGGCGACCCGGGCTTGGCGCCGAAGAGCCGAAGTTCGATCGTCTCCAGATCCGGACGCGAGAACACCGGGGCCTGCAGAGCCCGACCTCGGAAAGGCACGATGAGGGCCGCGCCCGTCGCCGTCTCGTTTTGAACGCGCCACGGAAGGGCCTCGTACGTGGGAACCGGTGGTCCCTGCAACCCGCCTTGGGCGATCTCTTGAGTGACCGGCGGCGTCTGGGTGGGCGGAACTTCCTGCTTGGGCGGTTCCGTAACGGGCGGATCTTGCTTGGGCGGGTCCTGCTTCGGCGGTTCGATCGCCGGGGTCGGCTTGGCGCCCGCGTTCTGGTCCGCTCCAATGGCGGGACGCGCGCGCGCGTCTCCGGGAACCGAGGTCACTTGGGTGGAGGCGGGCGGCGTCGCCAAAAGGACGGCGGCGATATCGAGTTCGAAGCGGCGCGTCGTCTCCGCTCTCCAACTCGGCAGCATGACGCCCGGCTGGCACGGCACCGTCAGCCTCAGCCGGAAGGGCGTCTCCTGGGTCAGTCTCACTTCGGACGGGGCGTCGATCCGAGTCGCCGAGTCCTTACGGGCTCCCAGGAGGTCCACCGCGAGAGCGCTGGGTTGCTGATCCACCGAGATCTTGGGCCGGCACGGCAAACCCGTCTCCACCACCAACGCGCCGTTCCGCAACGAGACGGTCCGGACGATGCTCCAAACTTCGAGCGTGTCCTCGCTGGGTCGCCATGCCGAAGCGCCGCCCAACTTGGTCAGCAGTCCGCGAAGGGCGACCGTGGCGTCTTGGCCGAAGGTGCGCACCGGAACCGTCACCGGGTTGCCCCCCACCGTGACGGTCGCCCGGTCGCGGGACGCCTCGACGTTCCAGCCCCAGGACTGGAGGAGAGAGGTTTTCAGGTAGCACTCGTCGCCGTCGCGCCAAGCCGACCCTTTGGCGGCGGCGAACGGGGGGTACACGACCTCTGCCGGGCGGGTGGTTCCCTGCCCGAGGGCCGCTGTCACTACCATCCATGGCAAGAGACAAGCAAGCCGAATTCTCATGAGCGATCCGTCTCGTGCGCCATTGTACAAGTATTTTCGTCAAACGGGTCGGAAACCGAAGGAGTTCACCGCAATTCGCCGTATTGGACCGTGATGCTTCTCGCCGCCGGAATCGCCCTCGGCATGTTGTCTGCCCCCGCCGCGCCGCTGCGCGTACTCGTGTTCAGCAAGACGGCGGGTTTTCGCCACGACTCCATCCCCGTCGCCGTCGAGGCGATGAAGGCGCTCGCCACCGCCCGGAGATTCGAGGTCGAGTGCACCGAGGATGCGGCCTCCTTCAACGCGCCGAACCTCGCCAAATTCAAGGTCGTCATGTTCCTGCTCACCACGGGGGACGCCCTCAACGACGAGCAACAAACCGCCTTCGAGAACTGGTACCGAAAGGGCGGGGGCTGGGTCGGCGTCCATTCCGCCAGCGACACCGAATATGGCTGGGAGTGGTTCGGTCGCCTCGTCGGCGCGTACTTCATGAGCCACCCCGCCGTTCAGAACGCCGACGTCCACATCGAGGACCCGAAGCACCCGACGATGAAGGGACTGCCCAAACTGTGGCAGCGCCGCGACGAGTGGTACGACTTCAAGTCGAATCCACGTAGCCAAGTCCATGTCCTCGCGACCCTCGACGAGAAGACCTACCAGGGCGGCAAGATGGGTGACGACCATCCCACCGTCTGGTGTCACGAGTTCGACGGCGGTCGGGCCTGGTACACCGCCGGCGGCCACACCAACGAAAGCTACGCCGAACCGCTGTTCATCGGCCACGTCTACGAGGCGATCCGCTGGGTTTCCCGAACACGTTAGCGTGATTGCGCGGGAATTGGGCGGACCGAACGTTCGATTCCGCCCCGGAATAGCGTATTGTAGGGGTTCCAGGGCCTTCGGCACACCGGCGTGTCGGCCCCTCCCGGCGAGGGTTCGAGCAGCAGGTGTACAAAGTCATTCGTAACGGGCGGCCCGCCCTCGAGGCGGCCGCATGCGGCATCGGTTTTCTGGCCACGCGCAAAGGCGTCGCCGAGCGGCGTCTTGTCGAGTACGCCCTCGAGCTGTGCACGCGCTTCGACCATCGTGGTGCGCCCGGACACGGGGCGGGCATCCAGGTGGACATTCCCTGGCCGCTCCTGCTCGACCGATTTCCCGATCACGCGAAGCTGATCGCTCAGCGCGACTGCGCCCTCGGCATGTTCTTC
Source organism: Fimbriimonadaceae bacterium (assembly GCA_026129685.1). GTDB lineage: Bacteria > Armatimonadota > Fimbriimonadia > Fimbriimonadales > Fimbriimonadaceae > UBA2387. The sequence continues at coordinate 228,869 of JAHCHO010000004.1, read as the reverse complement.
TTGCCCTTTGACGCCGTCTTGCGCCGTCGGTGCGTCACCCTCATCGAAGAACTGGCGGCGCTCGCGGGCGCGGACGTGCTCGAGTGGGCCGACGTGCCCGTGGACCCGTCGGCCCTTCCCCCCGACTCCAGCGCCCTGAGGACCCTCCCCGTTGTTCGCCAGGCGCTCTTCAAGCGGGGCGCGGGCATGAGCGAGGACGAGTGGTTCGCGTGTCGGTACCTGCTCCGGTTGGCCGTGGACGAGCGAATCAAAGAAGTGGCGGGAGACAACTTCGCCGTCGTCAGCCTCTCCAACCGTACCGTCGTGTACAAGGGCCTCGTCGAGCTTTCTCGCATCGGGAAGTTCTATCCCGACTTGCGCGACGAGCACTTTGCCTCCCGATACGTCCTGTTCCACAGCCGCTACTGCACGAACACCACGACCGCTTGGCGTCGGGCGCAACCGTTCTGGTCGCTCGCCCACAACGGCGAGATCAACACCATCGACGGCAACGTCGCTTGGATGCAGGCGATCGGCAACGACCTCATCCGCAAGTTGGTCGAGCGGCATCCACGCCTGGAGAAGATCGCCCGCCGGGTGGACGGCATCGTTTGCCCAAACGGGTCCGACAGCGCGAACCTGGACGACATGCTGATCGCCCTCCTTGCCGGAGGGATGGACCTTTCGGCCGCGATTCTCGCCCTCCTCCCCGAGGCGACCTCGATGATCGAGGAGAAGGACCCGCTGCGCGGGTTCTACCAGGCGATGCTCGTTTACCTTGGCGCTTGCGACGGCCCGGCGGCGATCGTTGCGTGCGACGGCACGACCGCCGTCGCCCACCTCGACCGTAACGGACTGCGCCCTCTCTGGGTGGAGGTCACCGACGACTACGTCTTCGCCGCGAGCGAACTCACCGGGACGCGCGATATCGGCCAGCCGGAACACCAGCGCATCCTCGGCCCGGGCGGAACCGTCGTCGTGAACCTGAACTCGGGCGACGTCGAGTTCGATGCCGAAGCGCACCGTCGCATCGCGCGCCGCAAGTACCCTCGACCCCAGGGCCGCATCCGAGAAGGACAACCCAACGGCGGCCCCCCGGAGTTCGACCCCCAAACTCTCAAGCGCCTTCAGATTGCCTTTGGCATGGGCGTCGAAGACCTTGACGTCGTGCTCGAGCCGATGCTCGCGGATGGGAAGGTGGCGATTGGGTCGATGGGGGACGACACGCCTCCGGCCGCCATGCTCGATGCGCTTCCCCGGCGCCCTGAGGGCTATTTTAAGTTGCGGTTCGCCCAGGAAACCAGCCCCCCCATCGACCCGATCCGCGACGCTTGGGTGTTCAGTTCCGCCGTCATCATGGGCGACCGTAGCGGTCTTTGGGCGGAGAGCGACGGGCCGCTGTACCGCTTCGAGGACCGGCTCCTGTCCGGCGGAGAGCTCAACTGGTTGCGCACCCAGCCGGGCGCGACGACCGTCCATCTGCGGTTCGACCCCTCGACCGGCTCGGAAGGTCTCGAGGCGGCGCTGTCATCGATGGAGGCTTCTGCCGCCGCGCTCGTGCCGGGAACTTCCGTGCTCGTCCTCAGCGACCGGAACGTCGCGGTGGACAAAGCGCCGCTGCCCGCCCTCCGTTTCGTTTCGCGTCTTCATCGAAGGCTGGTGAAGGCGGGGCTCCGGCATCGCGTGGCGTTGGTGGCGGATGCGGGCGTCTGGGATGTCCAGCACTGCGCGTTGTTGCTCACCATGGGCGCGGACGCGGTGTGCCCCTGGCTCGGCTCGGCCATCGCGGGACCTCGCGAGGAGAGCTACCTCAAGGCGTTGCGAGGCGGTTTCCGGGAAGCGATGTCCATGATGGGAATCACGCCTTCCTCGGCCTACTGCGGCGCCGCCCTTGCGGAAGCGGTTGGGTTGGACCGCGACTTGCTGGACGGGGAGTTCGGCGGCCTACCGGGCCATCTGGAGGGTATCGGGCGCGACACCCTGAACCGTGAGTGGATCGCGTTCCATCGCCGGGCCTTTGCCGAAGACCCGGAACTGGTCGACGCGGGAGAGTTCCGCCACGCGAAGGGCGGTCGGCCCCATGCCAACGATGCGGGCGTCGTCCGTTCGCTTCACGCCGCTTCCGGCTACGCCAAGAAGATCCACGAGGGTGGGAAGCCGGGCTCTTACGAGGCCTACCGCTCCTACTCCCAACTGGTAAGCGAGCGTGCCCCGGTCAATATTCTCGACTGCCTAAGGGTGCGCCGGGGAACGGCCATCCCGCTCGACGACGTCGAACCCCTGGAGGCCATCCTCTGGCGTTTCATGGCCCCCGGCATGAGCGAGGGGGCGATCAGCGAACCCGCCCATCGCGCCGTCGCCCGAGGCCTGAACGCCGTCTACCGATACTGCCGGCTGAGATACCGCGCGACCGGCCGCGACTTGCCCCCCGGGATAGGCCCGATCGCGAACACCGGCGAGGGAGGGTTCGACAAGGCCAGGGTCGGGACGAACGAGGCCAACCGCAGCGTCCAGTACGCGGGCGGTCGCTTCACGATCACCCCGTTTACCGCCGCGACGGCGGCCGAGGCGGAGGTGAAGTTCGCCCAAGGGGCCAAGCCCGGCAAGGGCGGCCAACTGCCCGGCAAGAAGGTGGACGAGGGCGTGGCCCTTCGGCGCGGCTGCAACCCCGGCTACGAACTCGTTTCGCCTCCCATCAACCACAACCTTTACTCGATCGAGGACGTCAAGCTCATGCTCGAGAGCTGGCGTCACCTCAACCCGGATGTCAATTGCGCTCTGAAGTACGTAGCCACCACCGGGATCGAACTGGTGTGTCTGGGCGGCGTGAACGCGGGCGCGAACCGGTTGCACGTCTCCGACGGTTGCGGCGGGACGGGCGCCGCGAAGCGAGTGGACCAGAAGAGCGCGGGTGTGCCCGTCGCCACGGTCTTGCCCGCGATCCAAGACCTTCTCGTCGAAGAGGGTGCCCGCCATCTTGTCGAACTCAGCGTGGACGGCGGCGTTCAGACGGGCGAGCAGGCCCTGAAGCTGATGCTGTTGGGCGCGGACCGGGTCGGTTTCGGCACGAGCCTACTGATGGCGATCGGCTGTTCGATGTTGCGCAAGTGTCACCTTGCCGGACCCGACCCGCGCGACCCGACGGGCGTACGCCGCCTCGGTTGCGCCCCGGGGGTCGCCACCCAAGACCCCGCCCTTGTCGCCAAGTTCAGCGGCAAGGGGCGTCACGTCGCGCGCATCCTCTACTTCGTCGCGCGGGAAATCCGGGAGCGGATGGCCGAGGCGGGCATCGCTTCCCTCTCGACGGTGGTCGGGCGAAGAGACTTGCTGGAGGTTCGAGCCGACCTGGTTGGCAAAGCCGCCCTGCTCGACCTGTCGCCGCTCGTGTCCGCGCCATCGGCTCGCGTGGCGAAACGCGATTTCGCCGCCCAAACGACAAGGCACTTGCCTCGGCGCCGGTCGGGCGAACTGGATGCCGCTCTGGCCGCCCTCGGCGGGGCCTCTGTCGAGTTGGCCGGCCCGCTCACGAACCAAGATCGTTGTGTCGGCGTCGAGGCGGCGGGGGTGATCGCCCGTGCGTGCGGCGACCCGGGCCTACCTTCCGGCAAGCTGCGGTTCCACCATACGGGAGCGGCCGGACATTTCTACGCGGCTTACTCCGTCCATGGAATGGAGTACCGGCTGGAGGGCCTTGCCGCCGATTCGTGCTGGACGGCCAGTTACGGAGGGAAACTTGTTGTCGTCCCGCGCGGTGAGGACGAGACCCTGACGGTGGTCGGCAACGCCTTCGGGTATGGCGCGCGCGGCGGCGAGGTCTTCCTCGCGGGTCGGGGGGGCAACCGCTTCGGCATCTGCTTTCGGAAGAACCTCGAGGGTGCGGGACCGATCGTGGTCGTCGAGGGCGTCGAGGCGAACGCCTTCCAGTACATGACGGGGGGGACGGCGCTCGTGCTCGGCTCGACGGGCGTGAACCTGGGCTCGGGCATGACCGGTGGGGTCGTCTACCTTCTCGACGCCGACCCGAATCGGCTGAACCGCGCCTACGTCCAAGCGTTGGAACTCGCCGCCGAAGACGAAGAGGTCGTTCGCTCCCTGTTGGAGCGTCACGTCGTCCACACCCAAAGCGCCCGGGCGTCGGAGTTGCTGGCTGCCTTTGCGCCGGCCCGCTTCCGGAAGGTCGTCACCCGGGTGAAGCCCGAGGCGTGGCGGTAGCCGCGATCGGTCCGACGTCCCACCGATCGTCGACGGCGGAACTCCCCAAACGTGCCCCGCATAGAGTAACTCGACCCAACCACAATCGAACGGCGATATCCGACCAATCGGACCCCGCCGTGGGACTAACCGACAAGCCACAATGGTACAAATGAGCGCCGAGCCGATCCGCCTGTCCTCCTTGACCCAGACCGCGAAGGGGATCGTTCGAGAGGTCGAGAAGGTCATCGTCGGGAAGACGGAAACCGTCGAGGACGCGGTCATCGCCCTCCTTGCGGGCGGGCACCTGCTGATCGAGGACATCCCCGGGGTCGGCAAGACGACCCTCGCCAAAGCCCTCGCCCGGTCCATCGGCGGCGAGTTTCGCAGGATTCAGTTCACCCCAGACCTCTTACCCGCCGACATCACCGGATCGAGCGTGTTCAACCAGAAGAACGCCGAGTTCGAGTTTCGGGCCGGACCGGTGTTCGGCAACGTGGTGCTGGCGGACGAGATCAACCGTGCCACCCCGAAGACCCAGTCCGCGTTGCTCGAGGCGATGGAGGAGCGCCAGGTGACCACCGACGGCCAGACGCGCATATTGCCGACGCCGTTCTTCGTGGTCGCCACCCAGAACTCGATCGAACTCACCGGAACGTACCCGCTGCCCGAGGCGCAGATGGATCGCTTCTTTATGCGCGTGTCGATCGGGTACCCGAGTCGCCAATCCGAGGTGAACATCCTCTCGGCTCAACAGACCGAGACGCCGCTCGCCGAAGTCCAGGTCGTGGCGAGCCTTGAGGACATCCTCCATCTACAGGAGTTGGTGAAGCGCGTCTACGTCCACGACAGCGTCCGCGCCTACATCGTGGACATCGTCCAGGCCACCCGAACGAGCGGGATGCTGATCATGGGGGCTTCGCCCCGCGGATCGCTCCACCTGATGCGCGCGGCCCAGGCGCGCGCGGGCTTGGACGGAAGCGAGTTCGTTCGACCGGACGAGGTCAAGGCGATCGCCGCCCAGGTTCTCGCCCACCGCGTGATCGCCCGCGCCGAATCCCGAACGCGCGGCGTCGGGGTGGACGAGATTATAGCCGACATCGTCGAGTCGGTGCCGACCCCCGTCCCCGCCTGACCGCCGCCACGATCCGTCTGAAGCGCCATGAGCCGTATCGCCGGTCTGACCATCACCGCCGCCGCCCTCTTTCTGTTGGTGGTCGCGGTTATGCTCAACTCGGCCGCCCTGTTCTACATGTGCACGGCGATGATCCTGACGATCGGCGCGTCCCGTCTGCAGGCTTGGCTGTCCGTCCGCGCGTTACGGTTCGAGCGCGTGGTGCCGGAAACGGCCTCTCAGGGCGAACGGATCAAGGTCGAGTTCACGGTCTGGTCGGAGCGCAAGATTCGCCGCCCGCTGATCACCGTGAAGGACAACCTTCCCGCGCGTCTGGGCGCGACCGAGGTTTCGCCCAGTCTGCCGATCGCTCCCGCCCAGGACCAGCCGATTCGGACCCAGTACCGTTTCCGGCCGATGCGACGGGGCAAGCACGTTTGGAGCGGCCTGACCGTCACCGGGACCGACGCTCTCGGTCTGGTGACGATGACCCGTGCCTACGAAACCGCACCGTCGGAGATGCTGGTGCTGCCATCGCCGATTCCCGTCAGTCTCGAACTGCCGGTGGGAGCCGGCTGGGGACACAACGAGTCCGCGAGTGGGCGATCCCGTGGACCGGGGCTCGAACCCTACGGGGTGCGCGAGTACGCCTATGGCGATTCGTTGCGGTTCGTCCATTGGCGTTCGAGCGCGCGCGCCGGCCGGCTGTTGGTACGCGAGTTCGAAACCGGCTCGAACCCTTCCGTGACCTTCTTCATCCAGCGCACTTCCGGGTCCGACATCGGCACGCCCGGGACATCGACCCTCGACACCATGTGCGGCCACGTCGCGTTCTTGATCGAGAAGTCGCTTCGCGAGGGCGCGCGGGTTGAACTGCCCCAACTCGAGGAGCGGGCCAAGCCCTCCGCCACCCACGAGCGCTACCGGGAGATGCTCGAGTTATTGGCCGAGCTTCGCGCGGAGTCGCCCCTGGCGCTGAGCGACGAAATCCAGGCGCTCAGACCCAGGATCGAGCCCGGCTCGGTCGTTTATGCCTTGCTGAGCGTCGCCGACCCAGGCTTCGTCGCCGCGTGCCAATCGTTGCGGGGACTGAACGTCTCGGTCTGGCCGTTGCTCTACGACGCTTCGGCCGCTGCGCCGAGGAGGCGCTTGCTCGGTCACGTTTCCGCCGCTTCCGAAGAGTTCATCCTCGACCTTCAATCAGGCGGGATGCAGCCGGCCGTCTTGCCCCTCGCTCTGCTCGAGGTGGACGCTTGAGACGGGCGCGCGGCGAAGCCATCGAGAGCCAGATCGGGAGCACCGATTACTTGCTCTCCGGGGCAACGGGCGTCCTGGCCGCCTATTCCGCCGGCATGGGTGTTTCGAGTCCGGCGATCGGGTACTTCTTCAGTCTCGGCATCGCCGCCGGAACGATCACCAGCATGGTGTTCCAGAAGCCCTTGTCTACCGGTTCTTTCCGGTTCGATGGCTGGCTCTACGCGGTCCTGGCCCTTGTCAGCGCGTTCTTCGCCCCCGAACTGAACGCCCTGTTGCCGGACGACGGTTTTGCCCGGCAACTGATGGTCGCCGGCATCTTGTGCTGGATGCTGCTTCTGGGCAGTTTCACCATGTGGAGCGATTCTACGCTCTTGTTCCAAGCCGTGCCGAGCATCGCCCTGTTCGGTCTGGTCGGATGTTGGGACACCTATTCCGGCTCCACCTTCCTCTTCTTCCTGTTTCTGCTCTGCGTGGCGACCCTGTTCGCGCGCGCCCATCGGCGGACCATGCTCGCCCGAGCCGCCGAGTCGGGCTTCGCGACCCTCGATATTGGGGCGCGCTTCAGTCTCTCGCGCGCGAGCCAGCAGTTGCGCGACGGACCGTGGCGATGGATGGCCGGCCCGGAATGGGGCCTCGCCTCGGCGGCGGCGATCGTCGTCGTGAGCCTGATCGGGGCGCCCATTCTCCGCTCCTCCGTTCAGCCCTTCTCCGGGTTCGTCCAGATTCAGGTGCCCCAGACCCGAACCATCCTGCCCGCGAGCACCGCCGCCGCAGAACAGGACAGCGTCCGCATCGGGCAAGGCCCGAACACCCTTTCCGAGGCGACCGTTCTCTACGCGCTCCTCGATCGGCCCCGCTACCTACGCACACTAACCTACGACGTGTACGACGGGCGAGGATGGTCGCGTCGACGCAACGAGCTTGACCCCAGCAACTTCTGGCGCCTGGGCGCCAGCCGTGCCGAGATGGTGCCGACCTACGCCCACAACGCCATCGCCCAGCCACGCGAATTCCGCTTTCGCATCGAGATGGTCCAGCCGCTCGACTCCCTCCCCGTCCCCGGCGAAGTCCGCTATCTGCTCGTGGACCGAAGCAAATTCCGGCCGCGCTCGGACGGCACGGTGGCGATCGTCGACCGCAACGCTAGGGAGGCCCAAGGCGTCTCCATCGAACCGGCGGAAGGGGGGGAGCCGCGCAGCGTCCCCGACGCACTCGCCGACGACCTCATCTTCGCCGCCGATACCGGCGGCATCGATCCGAGCGTGCGAAGATTTGCCGAGACCGCCATCGGAACGGCGAACACCGACTGGGAGAAGGCGCAAGCCCTGAAGCGGGCGATCGAGCAGCGTTGCCGCTACAACCTCGCGAGCAAAGCGATCCCGGCGGACCAAGACCCGGTGGCCACCTTTCTGACCGAGACCAACGAAGGCTACTGCGACCTCTTCGCCAGTTCGATGGTCCTCCTGGCGCGCAGCGCCGGCATCCCGGCCCGCTACGCGATCGGCTACTACCCGGTGTCGGGGAAGAAAGACGACGCCGAGCGCTTCATCGTGCGCCAGGCCGACTATCATGCCTGGGCCGAGCTGTTCTTTTCCGGGTACGGCTGGGTCGTGTTCGACGCGACGGAAGGCGCCGCCCAGGCCGAGGGCGCCGGCCGTGGGGACCAAGTCGACAACCGACCCTGGTACCAGAAGGACTGGGCCGTCCAGCTCCTCAACGTGACGATCGTGCTCGCTCTCATCGGAGCGGGCTGCCTGGCCTTCCGCATCTGGGGCAAGAAGGTGCTGCCCGCCGCCCTGCACCCGCGGGAGGACGTCCGGCGGCTCTACCGACGGTTCGCGCAGACGCTTCGCAAAGAGACGGGCGTCGTCCGTATGCTCGGGCAAACGCCGACCGAGTATCTTGAGGGCCTTCGGGCGAAGCTGGGCGACCGTTACGCCGCCGCTTGGGAACTCAACGAGGCGTTGGTCCTCGCCTTGTTCGGTCCCCGTGAACCGACGCCCGAAACGTTGGCCGAGTTGCGGCGCGACGTCCAGAGGTATCGAAGCCGGAAAGCATGAGTCTTCTCTTCGACGCGGGCAAGGCGCTTAAGCATCGTGCGGTCATCCTCGCCGCCGACGAATCGGCGTTGCGAGCCGCCGCGTTGAAGAGCCTCGTCGCTGCCCTCGGCGATGCGGAGTTCGATACCGAGAGCGTCGGGGCGGACGAGATTCCTCCCGCCGACTGGCTCGCCCGGGCGGGCACCTCGCCCTTCCTGGGCGAACGCCGAACCGTGATCGTCCGTCAGTTGGTCCGGGCGGGCAGTCCGAAGGACGCCGCGCCGGACATGGTGAAGCGGCTGAAGGCGTTGCCGCCCCATGCCCTTCTCGTGTTCGTCGCCGATGAGGAGAACACGTCCGACGAGAGCCGGCGCAAGGCCAACGACAAGGTGCGGGGCGATTGGTCCAAGGTCGTGAAGGACGGCGACGGTTTCGTCTATGACCCCAAGCCCGATAGCCGGGCGCTCGTCGAGACCCTGATGCAGACCGCCAAGGAGCGGGACCGGGCGATCTCCCGGCCCGCCGCGCAGCTTCTCGTCGAAATGGTCGGTGAGAGCTACAGCCGGGCGGTCGAGGAACTCGAAAAACTGATCCTGTTCGTCGGCGATGTCGACCGTATCACCGACAAGGACGTCAAAGAGGTCGTTCTTCCCTCCCCCGACTGGAGCGTCTTCAAGCTGATCGATGCCGTCTTCGGCCGCCGACCGAACGAGGCGCTGCGCCAACTGCGCATGCTGATGGGGGGCCAAGGGAAGGCGGACGAGGCCGCCCACCGCAACATCGTCCCCATGCTCTCGCGCCAGTTGCGGCTCGTGTGGCAAGCCCGCGTCTGCGTCGAGCGCAACGTGTCGCCCAGCAATCCGCCGGACGACGTGCGCGCCGCGTTCCCCAGTCGTCCGAACCTGGGTGCCGAGAAGGAGTGGCAGCAATCCCGCGCGCTTCAGACCGCCCGCCAGACCGACCTTCCCAAACTGGCGCGCTGTTTCGCCCTGCTCTCCGACGCCGACGCCTCGCTGAAGGGCGCGCTCCCCGGCTTCAGTGCCATGGAGACGATGGAGAGGATGGTGCTTGAAATGATCGAAGCCCTTTCCGAACCGAATCCGACGACCGCCCATTCGCCGCGATAGGTCGTCGACCCGGTTACAATGGGACCCACGATGAGGCGTCCCGGCAGCGGTGGTGGATGGCAGGCGATCCGGTACAGCCTGCAGAAGGGCCTCCAGGTGGGGCCGCTTCGCCTCTGGCGCGCGATGGCCTCCAAGAACGCCTGCAAGACCTGCGCCCTCGGCATGGGCGGCCAAATGGGTGGCATGCGCAACGAGGCCGGCCACTTCCCCGAAGTCTGCAAGAAGTCCCTGCAAGCGATGGTGGCGGACATGCGGGGTCGCATCGAGCCGCGCTTCTTCGAGACCTACACCGTCGCCCAACTTCAGAGCCTGAGTCCTCGGGAACTCGAACACCTGGGTCGCCTGACCACCCCGCTCATCCTCGATCCGGGCGCCGACCGGTACCGCGTCGCCGACTGGGACGAGGCCCTGGACGTCGTGTCCGCCGCGATGGCCGGCACCGGCCCCGAGCGCGCGCTCTTCTACTCGAGCGGCCGATCCAGCAACGAGGCCGGCTTCCTGATGCAGTTGATGGCCCGAGTCTACGGCACGAACCACGTCAGCAACTGCTCCTACTACTGCCACCAAGCGAGCGGGGCCGGCCTGAGCGACTCGGTCGGGACGGGCACCGCGACGGTGTCGCTCGACGACATCGAGTCCTGCGACACCCTCTTCCTGATCGGCGGCAACCCGGCGTCGAACCACCCCCGTTTCATGGCGTCGCTCGTCCGTTTGCGCGAGCGTGGGGGCCAGGTGATCGTCGTCAACCCGGTTCGCGAACTCGGCCTGGAGCGCTTCCGCGTGCCCTCGAACGTCAAGAGCATGCTCCTCGGTTCCGAGATCGCCTCCCTCTACCTTCAGCCCACCATCGGGGGCGACATCGCGCTTCTCTCCGGCATCGCCAGGTGCCTCCTTGAGACGGACCGGTTCGATCGCGTCTACATCGAAGCCCACACCGAGGACTTCCCCACCCTGGCAAAGCACCTGCGCTCCCTGAGTTGGGACGAGATCGTCAATGCTTCGGGACTGCCGGAGTCCCGGATTCGGGAAGCCGCCGACGCCTATGCCCGCTCGGAGAGGACGGTCTTCGCCTGGACGATGGGCATCACCCATCACCTCCACGGGACCGACAACGTGCAGTGGATCGCCAACCTCGCCCTCCTGCGGGGCATGGTGGGGCGGCCCGGGGCCGGCCTCTTGCCCATCCGGGGTCACAGCAACGTGCAGGGCCTCGGGACGGTGGGGGTGTCGCCGTACGTCGCGAAAAGCGCGGTCGAGGCGCTCGGAACCCTTGGCGTGACCGTACCGACGTTCCCCGGTTACGACACGATGGCCGGGATCGAGGCGGCGGGAAGGGGCGAGGTGGACTTCGCGTTTTGTCTCGGCGGCAACCTCTACGGTTCGAACCCGGACGCGGACTTCATCCGGGGCGCCTTTGCCAAGATCGGCACCGTCGTCTACCTCACGACCACCCTCAACACGGGCCATGCGCACGGTCTGGGCGTCCGCACCGTGGTCCTCCCGGTTCTGGCGCGCGACGAAGAACCGCAGGCCACGACCCAGGAGTCCATGTTCAGCTACGTGCGAATCAGCGACGGCGGCCCCCGCCGCTACGAGGGGCCTCGCGCCGAGACCGACCTCGTCGCCGAGATCGCCCACCGCGTCCTGGGGAAGGGCCCCCTCGACTGGCTCGCCCTCAAAGACCACGACGCCATCCGCCGCTTGATCGCGCGCCTGTTGCCGAAGATGGCGGAGGTCGCCGAGGTGGGGACCACCAAGCGGGAGTTCCAGATTCCCGGCCGCATCCTGACGAAGCCCGAGTTCAACACCCCGACCGGGCGCGCGCGCTTCCGTGCCCATCCCATCCCCGCTCGTCCCCGTCTTGCGAAGGATCAGTTGATCGTCATGACCGTCCGTTCGGAGGGCCAGTTCAACACCGTCGTGTACGACGAGGAAGACCTCTATCGCGGCCAGGAACGCCGAGACGTGATTCTGCTCAACTCGCTCGACATGGACCGACTGGGACTGACGCCCGACGACCCGGTATGCGTTACGAGCGAGACGGGAACCCTGACCGTTCTTGCCCGTCCCTTCGATATCGCGATAGGTTGCGCGCTTATGTACTATCCGGAAGCGAACGTCCTGATTCCTCGTGCGGTGGACGCCCGCTCCAAGACGCCTTCCTTCAAGTCCGTCGTCGTGACCGTGCGGCCCGCATCGTCCACCATAACCGTCTTGGAGCCGTCGGCGCCCGCAATCGCGGAAGTTGCGTCTTCTCGCGACGGCATGCGCGCTTGCTGACTCCCGTCGCACCAGTGCTTTGGTCCCGTTTGCCTGCTGGGCTCTCGTCTTGGCGGAATCGGTGATAGGATGGAGAGCGGAGATTCGTGGAGTTGATGCTCGAGCGTCTTTTGGGAACCCTTCCGTTCGGCCGCTTGGTCGGTCTTGCGTCGCTGTGCCTCGGCCTCGCCGCCGTCGCCCTCACCTCCACCCCCCCCCCGGTAATCCGCGCTACGACGTGACTTAGTCCGGCGGGACCTGGACCTCCGGCGGTTCGTCCGGTTCCTATTCCGGCACGGGGCCGTACGGAACCGTCACCGCTCTCGTGTACGCCGGGCCGGGTTCGGCCACCTGCGGCGGATCGATCACCGCCACCTTCGTCTGGAACGACGGCGGCGACGGGGCCGAACCACCTCCCGCCCTCCTTCTGAAGGAGACCTCCGTCGCCGAGTGGTACGGCGACGCGGGCTCTTGCGCCAACGGCCTCGGGAGCCCCGTCGTCGAGACCGAGTACCCGGACAACCCCGGCGGGACGTGCGAGGGGGTCAAGTGGACGATCCGCGAGGCGCCTGGACCCCAGTTCACCGTGACCTGTTCGCCCGCCGCCCTAATGACCCTCGGTTCCGGCTCGCCCTACTACGGCTTTTGCCGGGTGAACTACACCGCCCAGGTCTTCGGGGCTCGTCTCGTGCTGGGCGGAATGGTGTGGAAAGACGGTCCGACGAACAAGGTGGCGATCGGCCAGAAGGTGACCGCCCAGGTCGTCCTTGACGCGGGCGCCCCCGACCCTACCTCCTATGCCTGGACGGTGTCCGGCGGCGAGCCGTTCGCGGACTACGTTCCGACGACCAACTCCGCGATCTACACGGCCTACCAGCCCGGGAGCACCGCGACGACGGAGTTCTATTTCCGCGTCCCTCATGACCGAGTCCCAATCGAATGCCAAGTCACCTTCTTGGGCGTACCAGGCAAGATGACCCTGGAAGACCGGGTGGACAGCGTTGCCCCGACCTTCCACGACCGAAGCGGATCGCTAGGTACGCCGAAGACGCTGAAGGAGGGCAGTCCGCGCACGCCCTCGACCCTGGTCAGCGAGGTGGCGTGGCTGGGTCCTCATGAAGCGGTGCGCACAGGATTCCCCGGCGGTTTCGGCATCTTGCTGGGCGGGGCCTTGGACGATACGGTTTGTCGCGAGCCCCTGCCGCCCGGTCAGTCTGGGCCGATCGGACAGTGGACCTTCGTTCAGCAAGTGAACAACGACGCCTTGTTCCACTTGGTGAACGGGCAGACGGACGCGGAGGTCTTTGCAGATTGGCCCCTTGACTATTCCTACCCCTACCCGGGCATCTACTCCGACCCTCCCACGAAGAACCCCGTTCAATGGGTCGGCGCCGAGTACAGCAGCCAGACCGGTCAGAGGACGGGCGTGCTGGTGGACAGTCCGGTGGCTCCGGTGTACCGACAGAATCCCCCCGTCGCCGTGGCGGACATGACGGTGACGATGGAGTTTCGGACGACCATACTGTACATCGCGCCTGGGTACGCCAAGCCCGTACCGATCCGCCGGTGGGACTGGCAGTGGTCCGCCACCGCCGTCCGCGGTTCGACGAACTGGACCGTGTCCAACGCCACTTCTTCCCTCTCGTCGCCGATTTCGGCGCCCTTGCACCCCGTGTGGACCTACAAGGTCGGGTGAACCCATGAACACGTTGATCTCTCTATGCGTTCACTGTCTCCAGGCGGCCGCCCTGAGCGCGGCCCTCGCCCTGCCCCCTTCCGCCGACTGGCTCGACAAGGGCCGGGTGACGATCAAGCGCTCCGATCCGGAGTACATCGCCTCGGTGATGGCCAAGCACGTCGAGGACCCGGCGTTCTTGGCAAAGAAACGCTTCGTGAACCAGGGCCTCGCCGAGTCGGAAACGTTCTTCAAGGCGCGGGACTACGCCGCCGCCGAGAACCGGTTACGGGCCACCCTTCAGGGTAGCGACGGCGTTGACGAGGAGTACCTTCGCTGGATGCTGGCGGAGAAGCTCTTCCTGCAGAAGCGGTTCGCAAGAGTGCGGGAGGTCCTGACGCCGGTCCTGCGCGCCAACTGGGACGAGCCGCCGCTTCTGATGTACGCGATCAGCTGCCTTCAGACCGGTACCGACACCCTCGACATCCGCCGCTACATCCGAAAGCAGTCCGAGTACTTCGACCAGTTCAAGGATTGTCCGGGAACCTTGCCCGACCTCCTGCGCCGGGAGGACGCACTTGCGGCGGCGTATCTCGCCCTCGCCCGGCGAGAATCGAGCCGGTATCCGCTTACGGTCGATTGCTATCGCGAAGCCCACCGGCTCTTGCCCCGGAATCCCGCCATCGCGATCGGACTGGCCGTGGCGGGTCACAACGCCGGGGAAACGCCTGCCTGGTGCGCGGCCTTGCTCAAGTCCGTGTTGCCCGATGCCACGGGGACGATTCGGCGTCGTGTCCTCTTAGGGATTCGCACGTTCGACCCCACCTTCCGCGACGGCAACTCGTAACTCCGTTCTCCGCCCGCCCCGCAACGCCGAGGCGGGCGGTTCGTCCGATCCTTGTCGTCCGGAGTCCGGAATGAGCGTCATTGTTAGTCTCTGTTTCGAAATCGCGCGAGCCGCCGCCCTGAGCGTCGCCACCAACTCCTTGACCGCCGGCCGGACCTAACCCTCGACCACCAGCAGACCGAAATCCCCTGCATGCAACAGCAGGTTGGAGCAGGCGTCCAGCAACGAAAGCCGCGCCCCCCGGACCTCCGGGTCGTCCACCATCACCATCGTCGCGTCGAAGAACGCGTTGATCGGTCCTTTGAGGGCGAGCAAAGCCGTCGCCACATCGTTCGCCGCTTCTGCCGCGAATCCTCGATCCACCTGGGATCGGGTCGCGACGAGCGCCCGCGCCAAAGCGTGGCCTTCCGCCGATTCCAGCCGGGCCGCTTCCGGATGCTCGAACACCCACTCGGAACGCGGCACCTCGACCCCCTTCTTGACCGCCGCGCGCACGATGTTCAGCGGCCGGGTCGCCGCTTGCACGAACGCCACGTCCGTCCGCAACCGTTCGAGGATCGCCACGCGCAGCCGAAGCCGCCGGGGCGACAGCACCTCGCGGGGGTCGTCCAAGCGCGTCGCCGCGAGCCGCACGTCGTGCGCCGCGTCCGGTAGCAGGGCCTCGTAGCGCGAGGCGAACAACTCGCACAGGGCGCTCAGCGAACCCGGCGAGCGAGCGGGCGAATTCAGGTTCGCGTAGTCGAACAGCGCCTTGTAGGAGAGCGGACCCCCCGGCCAGTGCCAGGCGGCATGGATGAGCGTCGTCACGGCCCGTCGCAGCCCGAACGGATCGCTCGAACCCGTCGGCGCGAGCCCCAAGCCCAGGTAGCCCGCCAGTTTGTCGAGTTGGTCGGCGACGATCAGCCGAAGCCCCGCGCGGCCCTCGGCGGTTGTCGGGTCCAGCGCCGTCGGCGCGCCGTACTGCGCGGCGATCGCCCGGCACACCGGTTCGGGCAGCCCCGCCCGCCGCGCGTATTCCCCGCCGATCACGCCCTGCAAGGACGCCAACTCCGAGACCAGCCCGGTCGAAAGGTCCGCCTTCGCGTACAGCCCCGCCTTGCGCGCGTGGTCCGTCTCGGCCTTGTCCGCCCCCGTCTCCCCCGCGACCGCCGCGCACAGGTCGGACAGCCGATCCGCTCGTTCGCGAACGGTCCCCAGCTTCTCCTGGAACAGGATGCCGTCCGTCTTCTCGAGGAAGTCGTCCAGGGTGCGCTTACGGTCCTCGTCGTAGAAGAACTTGGCATCGTTGTAACGGGCGCTCAAGACCCACGCGTTCCCTTCGCGCACCACGTCGTCCGCGCCCCCGTTACGGATCGAGACGAACCGGTTGGTGAGCCGCCCATCGTGTCCGCGCACCGGGAAGAAACGCTCGTGCCTCGCCATCGCCACGACGAGCACCGCTTCGGGCAACTCCAGGTACTCCTCGCGGAACGCGCCTTCGATCGCCGTCGGCCATTCGGTCAGGAACACGTTCTCCTCGACCAACGCGTCGTCCATATCCGGCCTCCCCGAAGCCACCGTCGCCGCCCCTTCGCGAATCCGCGCCTCGCGAACCGTCGGGTCCGGTTCGACGAAGCGCGCCCGCAGACCGGCCAGATAGCCCTCCGAGTCCCTCACCTCGAACTCGTCGGGGGCGTAGAACCGGTGTCCGCGCGACACACTGCCCGCCGCCACGCCCTCGATCGCAAAGGGCACCGTCTGCCCGCCGAGGCAGGCCAGCATCCAGCGGATGGGGCGAACGAACCGCATCCGGCTCTTTCCCCACCGCATGGTCTTGTCGAACGTGAGCGCCCGCACCGAGGCGGGCAAGATCTCCGAGAGCAACTCCTGGGTCGCTCGGCCCTCGACCCGCTTGGTCACCCAGACATAGCCGTCCTTGGGCTTCACCGCGTCCACGGTGACGCCGCAACCGCGGCAGAACCCCTCCAGGGCTTTCGTGGGCACGCCGTCCGTGCCGAATGCCGCCGCCAGGGCGGGACCGCGTTTCTCCTCGAAGCGGTCGGGCTGCCGCTCGGCGAGACCTTCGACGACGACGATAAGCCGACGCGGCGTGCCAAGGCTGCGACTCGATGCGAAAGGGACCTGAGCCTCGCGCAACCGACCCGTGATCTCGTGCTCCAACTGGTGGAACGCTTTGCGGACGAACGTGGCGGGCAGCTCTTCGCAGCCCAATTCGAAGAGAAGCTCCGGCATCGGGACCGAGAGTTTACTTCGCCTGCGGCGTGAGGATACGGGGAGGGGGATGCGAGCGGCGTTGCTCGGGTTTCGGCGTACTCGGGGCGCCCGTTGCGTCGAGTTCTTCGCCGACCGTGGACGACTTGGGCCGACTTAGGTCCGCGTCGTGGCGAGCGGCCTTTCGGCGACGACTCGCTCATTGGTGAGGTCTGGGCGCGAGGTCTGGGTGACCGTGTCGCGCGGGGTGGTCAGAACGAGAACGGCGAACAGGCCGGCGAACGCCGCCAACCCGATCCAAGTCCGTTTCCGGCGCGGGCGTCTCAAGGACTTGGCCCTATCGGCATAGTGCCGGGAGAGCTCTTGAGCGACCGCCACCTGCATGGCGAAGTGTTGATCCAAGATTCGATATCACCTTCCTTCCGGCCGCCGGTTGCGGGCCGAACGGCTATTCAACGCGATTCGCGCCGATTCGTGCCACTCGTCGGGACCAAAATCCCGCCCGGCGCGTTGCGCGGGGGGCGGGTACAACGAGCCATGCCCTCGACATCAACGTTGCTGTTGGGCGCGGAGGCGGTCGCGTTCGGCGCGCTCGACGCGGGGATCGTCGGCGCCTTCTCCTATGCCGGGACCCCCGCCACCGAGGTATTCGAGACGGTGCAGGCGGAAGGCGGCGTCTGGGCCGTGTGGAGCGCGAACGAAAAGGTCGCCTATGAGGAAGCCCTCGGCGTCTCCTACACCGGCCGACGCGCGCTGGTCTCGATGAAGCACGTCGGCCTCAACGTGGCCGCCGACCCCTTCATGAGCAGCGCCCTCACCGGGGCTAACGGCGGATTGGTTCTGGTCGTCGCCGACGACCCTGGCATGCATTCCTCCCAGAACGAGCAGGATTCGCGGTTCTACGCCGACTTCGCCCGGATTCCCTGCTTCGAACCCGCGAACCAGCAACAGTGCTACGACATGACGCGGGAGGCGTTCGGGTTCTCCGAGGCGCACCGCATCCCCGTCATGGTGCGACTCGTGACGAGAGTCGCACACAGCCGCGCCAACGTGGTCCGTGTCCCCCCGGAGGACCGTGGGCCGGGCGAGCCGAACCCGTCTCGCCCCGACCCAAACGATTGGACGCTCGTGCCCGCGAACGCCCGCCGACGGTACCGGCACCTGCTCGACATCCAGAGGGACCTTCAAGACGAACTCGAGGCGTCGCCGGCGAACCGCTACCTGGCGTCGGGGCGGCGGGGCATCCTCAGCGCAGGCATCGCGACGAACTACGTCCGCGAGGCTCTTGCCGGAAGATCGGGCGACACCACGCTCCACATCGGCGCATACCCCCTACCGGTTCGCCTGATCCGCGAGTTCGTCGATCGCTGCAACGAGATTCTGGTGGTGGAAGAGGGCTTCCCCTTCATCGAGACGCGCCTGCTCGGGTTGCTTGGGGTTCCCGGAAAAACCGTCCGTGGAAAGCTCGACGGCAGCCTCCCGATGGACGGAGAACTGCTGCCCGAGGCCGTTTTCCGGGCGTTGGGCATCCCGTTGGAAGCGACACCTACCGACCCGATGGTCGCGGGGCGCCCTCCGCAATTCTGCAAAGGTTGCCCGCACGGGTCGTCCTTTGGTGCGCTCGTGGACGCCACCGCCCCCTATCCGGATGCGCTGATCTTCGGCGACATCGGATGCTACGCGCTCGGGATCATGCCGCCCTACCGCGCCATCCACGCCTGTGTGGACATGGGGGCCTCGATCGGGCTCGCGCACGGCGCCTCCCGGGCGGGGGCTCACCCGGTGCTCTGCACGATCGGCGATTCGACGTTCGCTCACTCCGGAATGCCCGCTCTGCTCGACGTGGTCCATTCGAACGCAAACGTCACCGTGCTGATCCTCGACAACGGCACCACGGCGATGACGGGCGCTCAAGACTCCCACGCGACGGGCGAGGTCTTGCTGCAGATGTTGCGCGGCCTGGGAGTCACCGACCTAACCGTGTTCGACCCGTTGCCCAAACATCACGCCGACAGCGTCCGCCTCATTCGCGAGGCGATCGAGCGTCCCGGCCCGAGCGTGCTCGTCGCCAAGAGGGCGTGCGTTCGCATCAAACTCGGGACGCGCGCCACGCCTCTTCCGCAAAGCGGAACGTAAGGAGTCCCAACCGAACTATGCGATACGATATCGTTCTTGCCGGCGTCGGGGGCCAGGGCATTCTCACCATCGCGCGCATTGTGTCCGGCGCCGCGATCGCCAACGGCTGGAACGTCAAGCAGGCCGAGGTTCACGGGATGTCCCAGCGAGGCGGCGCGGTGAACTCGCACCTTCGGCTGTCCGACGAGGAGATTCACAGCGACCTCATTCCAAAGGGCCAGGCCGACCTGATCCTCGCCGTGGAACCCCTCGAGGCGCTCCGTTACGAGCCGATGCTCCGCGAGGAGGGCGCGATCGTGGCGAGCACGAACGCCGTCGCCAACATCCAGTCCTATCCCGCCATCGAGCGCGTCCTAGAGCGTCTTTGTCGGCGTACGAACCACGTCTGCCTGGACATGGAAAACCTTGGGCGGGCGGCGGGCAACCCGCTCGCGTCCAACATGGTCGCGCTTGGCGCCGCCGCCGGATACCTTCCCGTGCCGGCCGACGATCTCGAGCGCGAGATCGCCGACTGCTTTGCGGCCAAGGGAGAACGGGTGGTCGAGGCCAACGTGCGCGGGTTCCGCTTCGGGCGTGCCGCCGCCTCGGCCTACGCGGAGGCGATGCTGCGCGGGATTCCCCCCTCGGCCGCTCGGGGTTGGATCGAAACCCTATCCCCCGCTCACCTCGAATCGGACGAGCCCCTCGACTTGGCGGGTGTTTCGAGCGCGCCCGAGGCGAGGCTCTCCGGGGCCGAGGCCCATGCCTTCGAAAGCGTGTTGCTGGACGCCTACCACGAAGGTCGCCGCCAGCTCTACGAGCACGAGGTCTACCGTCTGATCGAGTTGGTGGGCGCGATCTCGCCTCCTCGCCACGTCTTCGTGCCCAAGGGATCGGCGGTCTCGGCCGAGTCGCTCGCGGGTTTCCCCGGTGAGCGCGTCGTCTGCAAGCTCGTCTCTCCGAACGTGGTCCACAAAAGCGACGCGGGCGCGGTCGTCTTCGTCTCGAAGTCGCTCGAACAGGTGAACCTCGAGATCGACCGCTTGGTCTCCCGTCACGCGGACGATGTCCAAGTGGCGGGCGTCCTCGTCGTCGAGTTCGTCGAGCACGCGTTTCAGGGACTTGGCTCGGAGCTCTTCGTCGGCATCCGATCGACCAGGGAGTTCGGACCCGTGGTGGCCGCCGGGTTGGGCGGACTCGACACCGAGTACCTCTCGTCGAAGCTTGCGCGCGACGTCGCCGTCGCCAAGGCGCCCGCGATGGACCTCGACGCCGAGCGCTTCCTGGCCATGTTCCGGCAGACGGTGGCGTACGACGTTCTGTCGGGCAAGGCGCGCGGCCATCGCCGCCGAGTGTCCGATGCCGAACTCCTACGGTGCTTTCGAGCGTTCATCTCGATCGCCAAGTGGTTCTGTGTGGATCGCGGCGAAGAGGGGCCGGACATCGGCGAACTCGAGGTCAACCCATTCGCCTTCCGGAACGACCGCATGGTTCCGCTCGACGGACGAGGATGCCTCCGCACCGCCGCGCGCGCCGAACCCCCGCGCCCGCGCCGCCAGGTCCGTTGCCTCCTCGCGCCGGAGACCCTCGCCATGGTGGGTGTCTCCAGCGATCCGAACGGCTTTGGCCGACTGGTGTTGCGCAACACCCTGAAGGCCGGTTACCCGGTCGAAAGCCTGACCATCGTCAAGGACGGCCTCACCGAGATCGACGGTGTACGGTGCGTGCCGCGCGTGTCCGACCTGCCGGCGGGAACCGATCTGTTGGTGATAGCCGCCCCGGCCTCGGCGGTTCCCCAGATCGTCGCGGAGGCCAACGACAAGGGAACCGTGCGGGCTTGCATCGTAATCTCTGGAGGTGCGGGCGAAACCGCAGGCTCGGTGCCCGTCGGTGAGGCCATCCGAGAAGCGGTTCGAGCCGGCCGAGAGGGCGGCGAAGGTCTGGTGCTGCTTGGCCCGAACTGCCTCGGTGTGCGATCGGCCTGGGGACGGTACGACACCTTCTTCATCCCGGACGACAAAATGCCCGTCGAACCGGGCGCGCCCCACCCGGTCGCCCTGGTATCGCAAAGTGGCGCCTTCGTCGTCTCGCGCCTGAGCGGCCTGCGGCACCTTCGGCCTCTGGCGAGTTTCACGATCGGCAACCAAGCCGACGTCACCGTCTCCGACTTGCTCTGGACCCTTGCCGAGCGCGACGATCTGCGGGCGGTCGGCGTGTACTTGGAGGGCTTTGCGAACTGGGACGGCCTCGAAACCCTGCGCGCGATCGCCCGGCTGACCGAAACGGGCCGAACCGTCGCGTTCTACAAAGGAGGGCGATCCGAATCGGGGCGATCCGCCGCGTCCGGCCATACCGCCGCGATCGCGGGGGACTACGATGTCTGCCGGACCGCCTTGACCGAGGCGGGGGCCCTCGTCGCCGAGGAGACGCGCGAGTTTGGGCAGCTGCTCGAACTGGCGACCTTTCTCGGCGATCGTCGGGTCGACGGAACCGACCTCTTTGGCCTGACGAACGCGGGATTTGAAGCGGTGGCCATGGCGGACGCCGAGCCTTCCTTTCGCGCTCTCGGCGCGGAACTCGAAGAGACCCTGCGCACCGTCCTCGATGCGCATCGGCTCGGCGGGCTCGTCGCCCCCCGAAACCCGCTCGACGTGACGCCGATGGCGGACGAGCGAGCGTACGAAGCCCTCCTGCGGGCCGCGCTCGCCCGGCCCGAGGTGCACGGCGCGATCGTCTCGTGCGTCCCGCTCGCCCCGAGGCTCAGCACCCTCGCCGAGGAGCTGTCAGACGAAGGTTCATTCGCGCGGTTCGCCCGCGAATGGCGCAACGAGACCGCCAAGCCGGTTGTGTTCGTGGTCGACTCTGGATCGCGCTTCGACGCGCTTCGCGAGGCCGTTCGAACCGCCGGCGTCCCCGTGTTCGACTCCGCGGACGAGGCCGCGCGCCGGTTCGGGCGCTATCTCCGGCACCGGTCGTCGACCAAGGTTCGAGCAGACTAGGACCTTTGGTCCCGTGCCTTGCGCCCAAAGCGCGGGTACCTAGAACGAATAGTAGGAATTGGCCGGTCCAACGATGGGTCGGCGGGTTCGCCCATGACAAATCTGGATATTGCGCAGCAGGCCACGGTTCTCCCCGTCGATCAGATCGCTGTTCGGGCCGGTTTGGGTCCCGACGACTTTGAAACCCTGGGCCGGCACAAGGCCAAGCTGACCTATCCGGCGGTCGAGCGGCTCACCAAGAGCGACCGGGGCAAACTCGTTCTCGTCACCGCCGTCAATCCGACTCCGGCGGGGGAGGGCAAGACGACCGTCTCCATCGGGCTCGCCCAGGGCCTAAACCGCATCGGAAAGCGCGCGATGCCCGCCCTTCGCGAACCGGCCCTTGGGCCGGTTTTTGGCGTCAAAGGAGGCGCTTGCGGCGGAGGGTACAGCCAGGTGCTGCCGATGGAGGAGATCAACCTCTTCTTCAACGGGGACTTCCCTTGCATCACCTCGGCCCACAACCTGCTGTCGGCGATGCTTGACAACTCGCTCCACTCCGACAATCCGCTCGGCCTGGACATGCGCCAAATCTGGTGGCCACACTCGATCGACATGCTGGATCGCAGCCTTCGCGAGATCGTCGTGGGGCTCGGAGACGGCAACGGCCCGACGCGTTCGAGCGGTTACGTGATCACCCCCGCCAGCGAGGTGATGGCGATTCTCTGCCTGGCCCGTTCCATGCGCGACCTAAAGGACCGGCTCGGCCGCATCATCGTCGGCGTCGGGCCTGGCTCGCGTCCCGTCACCGCCGGCGAGATCGGCGTCGTTGGCGCGATGGCCGCCCTCCTGCGAGACGCGATCCGCCCGAATCTCGTCCAAACCATCGAGGGCGGACCCGCCCTCATCCATGGCGGCCCCTTCGGCAACGTGGCGCACGGCTGTTCTTCGATCCTCGCCACCCAGTGCGGACTCGGGATGTCGGAATACCTGGTCACGGAGGGTGGCTTCGGCAGCGATCTCGGCGGGGAGAAGTTCCTCAACATCGTGTGCCCACAATTGGGGACGCAGCCGAACGCGATCGTCCTCGTCGCGACCGTACGCGCCCTGAAGTACCACGGCGGAGGAGACCTTACGAAGGGGTTCCTCAACCTTGGTCAGCACATCTGCCACCTGAGGACGTACGGCCCTCCCGTGGTCGTCGCGATCAACCGATTCGCCGACGATACCGAGGAGGACATCGAGGCCGTGTGCGCCTTTGCTCGTTCGCACAATGTGCGCGCGACCGTCTGTGACCCCTGGCACGGTGGCGGCGCGGGATGCGAGGGTCTCGCCGCCATCGTGGACGAGGTCGCGGCCGAGCCCTCCCCCTTCCAGACGATCTACGAGAACTCCGACCCGATCGAAACGAAGCTCGAACTCCTGGTAAAGAAGGTCTACGGTGGACGCGGGGTCGCGCTCTCGCGGGCGGCCAAACGCGATCTCGCCTGGGCGAACGACAACGGCTACGGCGAACTCCCGGTCTGCGTCGCCAAGACCCAGATGAGCCTGTCCGACGATCCTCGCTTCGAGGGCGCGCCCGGCGACTTCGACCTCCACGTCAGAGAGTTCAGGCTTTCCGCCGGCGCGGGCTTCATCGTCGCCGTGTGCGGCGACATCATGCTGATGCCCGGGCTGGGCAAGAGCCCCGCCGCTCTGCGCATCGACGTGGACGACGACGGGACCATCCGAGGTCTAAACTAGAACTCCCCGCAAAGGGGGATTCGGAGGGATGCGCGTGATTCCAGTCAAGGTAGACGGAAGGCGAATCGAGGTCCCGGATGGGACGACGGTTCTGGCCGCCCTGCGCTCGATCGGTCTCGACGTTCCAACCGCGTGCGACGATCCACGGATCGCGCCGCTTGGCGCGTGCCGCCTCTGCCTCGTCGGCATCGCCGGCCAGCCCAAGCCGGCCTCTGCGTGTTCGCTGCGCGTCCAGCCGGACATGGAGGTCGAGGTGGACCGCCCCGACCTGCACGAAATGCGCCGGGACGCGCTCGCGATGCTCGCGCGCGGATACCCACGGGAGTATGTTGCGGCCTATCCGGAGAAGACGTTTCATCGATGGTTGCTTGCCTACGGCATCGAGCCGACCGGCCGGCCGGGCGAAACCGACGCCACCAACCCGTATTTTCGGTTCGACCCTTCCGCCTGCATCGCGTGCTTCCGGTGCGTAAGGGTCTGCGACGAGGTCCAAGGCTCGCACGTCTGGACGGTCGTGGAACGCGGTTCCGAAACGCGCGTCGTTCCGGACGGCGATTCGCTTCGGACCAGCGGATGCAAGAGCTGCGGCGCCTGCGTGGACGCCTGTCCGACCGCCGCTCTCGTCGACAAGACGCGTGAATTGGGTCGGCCGGATGCTTGGACGCGCACGACCTGCCCCTACTGTGGGGTTGGATGCGAGCTCTCCGTCGGCACCAAAGGGGGGCGGGTGCATCAGATTCTGCCCGTGCCGGACGCCCTTGTCAACCACGGCCACCTCTGCGTCAAGGGGCGCTACGCTCACGCCTTCGTCCACTCGGAAGACCGGGTTGGCAAACCGCTTATTCGCCGAAACGGCCGTCTGGAGGAAGCCACCTGGCCGGAAGCCATCGAGCGCGTCGCCGAAGGGATGAAGCGCATTCTCACCGAGAGCGGTCCGGACGCCATCGGCGTCCTCGGCTCCGCCCGCGCCACCAACGAGGACAACTACCTGATCCAGAAGTTCGCCCGGGTCGTGCTGGGGACGAACAACGTGGACTGCTGTGCCCGCGTGTGCCATGGCCCGACCGCCGCCGCGATGAAAGCGATGATCGGCACGGGCGCCGCCACCAACTCCTACGTGGACCTCGCCGACGCTCGCGGCGTCTTGGTGATCGGCTGCAACCCCACCGAGAACCACCCCGTCATCGGCTCGCGCATCCTCCGGGTCGTGCGCGAGGGGGCGAAACTGGTCGTCGTCGACCCCCGTAAGACCGAGCTCGCGCGCATGGCCGATGTGCACGTTCCCCTCCGCCCCGGCACGAACATCCCGTTTCTGAACGCGATGGCCCATACGATCCTCGCGGAGGGACTCGCGGACCGCTCGTTCTTGGCGGAGAGAGTGGACGGGCTGGAGCCGTTCGCCGCGTTCGTTCAAGCGTGGAGTCCCGAGCGCGCCGGACTTGTCTGTGGCGTGGAACCGGAAACCATCCGGGCGGCCGCCCGGCTCTACGCGACGTCGGGACCGTTCATGGCGTTCCACGGCCTCGGGATGACGGAACACCTACAGGGCACCGAAGGCGTGATGGCGCTCGTCAACCTCGCGCTCTTGACCGGCAATTTGGGCAAGCCGGGCGCCGGCATCAACCCCCTTCGTGGTCAGAACAACGTGCAGGGCTCCGCCCATATGGGTTGCGAGCCGAGCAACCTGACCGGGTTCGTCTCGCCGTCGGAAGGAAGGGAGCGCTTCGAAGTCGTCTGGAACGCCCCCGTCCCCCAGACGAAGGGCCTTAACATGGTCCAGATGCTTCAGGCCGCCGGCGAAGGCCGACTGCGGGCGCTCTGGGCCGTCGGGTACGACGTCTACCTCACCCAGGCGACCGCCGCCGCAACCCGCGCTAGCCTCTCCGCGCTGGACCTCGTCGTCGTGCAAGACCTGTTCTTGAACGAGACGGCTCGCGAGTTCGCCCACGTCTTCTTGCCCGCCTGCTCCTCGTTCGAGCGGGACGGGACCTTCATGAACGCCGAGCGTCGCGTCCAGCGCGTGCGGAAAGCGATCGACCCGATCGGCGAGAGCAAGGGCGATTGGGAGATCGTCCAGTCCGTCGCCCGGGCGATGGGGCATCGGGAGGGCTTTTCGTTCGGATCGGTTCGCGAGATCTGGGACGAGATCCGCCAGGTCTGGACCCCCGGTGCCGGAATGAGCTACGACCGGCTGGAGGTCGCCGGGCTCCAGTGGCCCTGCCCGACGGAAGACCACCCTGGCACCCGCATCCTCCATCGCGAGAAGTTCCCGATCGGGGTTCGCGCGGCCCTGCGCCCGATCGAGTACACCCCGACCACCGAGACCGTCGATCCCGACTTCCCCTTCCTCCTGAATTCGGGCCGCACCCTCTACCAGTTCAACGCCGGGACGATGACCGACCGCACGCCCAATCACGAACTGCGGCCCACCGACACCCTCGAAATCCATCCCGACGACGCAAAGCGACTCGGACTGTCGAACGGAGACCGGGTGCGCGTGGTCAGCCGCTACGGCGAGGCGACCCTCCCCGTCCAGCTCGACCGAGGTGTCCGCATCGGCGAGCTGTTCGCGACCTTCCATTCACCCAAGGTCTTCCTGAACAACCTGACGAGCCCCGTCCGCGACCGAACCGTCGGCACCCCCGAGTACAAGGTCACCGCGGTACGGCTCGAGCAAGCATGAAACTTGGCGGCCCCACCTTTGGCCCGACGGACGACCTGGACGCCTGGGCGCGCGAAGTCCTCGCGTTTGGTTACGAGGCGGTCAACCCTCCGTTCGGACCCGAAACCTCCGCCGAGACGAGGTCCGCTTTTCTTCGTCTTTGCGAGACGAACCGCTGGGTCGTCGCCGAAGTCGGCGTCTGGAACAATCCCCTCGCCGAGGACCCGGTGACGAGGCGCGACGCCTTGGATCGGTGCGTCGCCTGTCTGGAGCTTGCCGAGGACCTCGGTGCGCGCTGCGCGGTGAACATCGCCGGGTCCCGTGGCGACGTGTGGGACGGGCCCGATGTGCGCAACCTCGACGAAGACACCATCGACCTGATCGTCGAGCAGGTCCGCCACATCGTGGACGCCGTGCGACCGAAGCGCACCTTCTTCACCCTGGAGACGATGCCATGGATCTTTCCGGATTCGCCGGAGTCGTACCTCAGGCTTCTCGATGCGGTCGGACGCCCGGCTTTCGCCGTGCACCTCGATGTTGCGAACATGATCCACTCGCCACCCCGGTTCTTCGGTCATGCTGCCTTCGCGCGGCGCTGCGTCGAGACCCTCGGTCCCTGGGTCAGGAGCGTCCACCTCAAGGACCTTGCGCTGAGTCCCCGCCTCACCGTCCACATCGACGAGCGGGCGCCAGGAGACGGGGAGTTGGACCTGGGTGCAATGGTTCGCGCGATGCGGGTCCTGCCCGACGACACTCCGCTCCTCCTGGAGCACCTCTCCGGTCCCGACGAGTGCGGCCGTGCCGTAGCCCACGTGCGTCGTATCCTCGACGTGGAAGGGTAACGTCTCGCCCATGACGGCCAACCCGATCTGGCGACACGACCCCCGTGAGGATTTCCTCGGGCAAGAGGAACTCGACTACCTGTTCGATCTGCGCGGCTTCCGCGTCCTCAAGGGTGCGGTGACGCCGGACCAACTCGCCCGAATCCATGCCTGGGTCGATGCGCAGCCGCTGACGACCCTTGGCCCCGGCGACTGGGTCGGCGACGTCGAGGTCCACACCTACGGGAGTAAGGACGGCCTGAACTTCCAGAACATTATCGAGGGTGGCCCGGTGTTCGAAGAGCTCATCGACTCCCCGAGTTGGATCGACCAGGTGCGCCGCTACATCCAAGTCGACGACCACGCCCTCAGCATCGAGGAGAACTTCCTCAACGTCCGTCAGAGCGGCGGCTTCATCCCCATCCATTCCGGCGGGACCCTGGTGCGCTTCACCTCCTGGTTCCGGAACCATGCCGGCAAGTGGTCGGTCGGCCAAATCAACATCCTGATGGCCCTCACCAAGGTCGGACCCGGCGACGGCGCGACCACCGTCGTTCCCGGGAGCCACAAGTCGCACCTCGACCACCCCCAACGTGGCAGGGCGTGGAATCCGAGCGACCCGATCTCCGGTGCCGACGCGCTCGCCATGGTCGAAGTCCATTTGGATCCGGGCGACGCCCTGATGTTCACCGACGCGCTGACCCATGGTTCGGCTCCGCGCACGAACGACGGCGAGCGTCGCGTCCTCATCTATCGCTACGCCCCGCATCTGCTGGCGAACCGCTTCCACTTCGTCCCCTCGCCCGAGTTCCTTGCCCGGCTGACGGCCGAGCGAAGACGCCTCGTCATGCCAACCCCGCCCCGGTTCCGGCCCGGAAGGACGATCGCTTCCGACGAGTTTGGCCACGATCCGATCGGTGGGTGACGACAGGAATCGTCCTCGCCAACGTCGAACCGCCCACCATCGCCTGATGAAGCCCCTCGTCGCCCTCTTCCTTTGTGCGCTCGTTCACCCTATACTGGGGCAGATGAACGGCGGACCCCTCGGCCACCTCGCTCAGCCTCAGGACGGTCGGAGCATGCGCGAAACCTCCACCTTCCGCGAAGGAAAGGACGGCAAGTACGACCGCAATGCTCCCCCCAAGGGAGACCTCGAGGAGAGGAGCAACTTCGACAACTTCCGTGTGCCGCCGGGCGAGACTCACGTCCTGATGGATCGCAAGGGCCCCGGCGTGATCACCCACATGTGGATCACGTTTCTCGGCCCGGAGCCGCAGGCGTGGGCGAAGGACGGCGCGGCGAACCATCAGGAGATGCTCCTTCGCATTTACTGGGACGGGAGCGAGAGGCCGGGTGTCGAAGCGCCCCTCGGCGACTTCTTCGCCAACTGCTTTGGCAAACGCGACGAGGTCGTCAGCCTCCCCGTGATCGTCGAGGACGGCGACTCGTACAACTGCTTCTGGCAAATGCCCTTCCGCAAGTCGGCCCGCGTCGAGATCGTCAACCAAAGCGACAAACCGATCGCCCTCCTCTACTACAACATCGACTGGATCAAGAAGGATCACATCTCCGAGGACACCCCCTACTTCTATGCCCAGTACCGTCAGGAGTATCCCGTCGAGAAGGGCAAGGACTACGTCCTGCTGGACACCAAGGGCAAGGGGCACTTCGTCGGCGCGGTGCTGGCCGTTCGAACCCGCAGCCCGTCCTGGTTCGGCGAGGGCGATGAGAAGGTCTACATCGATGGCGAGAAGGTCCCTTCGATTTGGGGCACGGGCACCGAGGACTACTTCCTCTCCGCCTGGGGCCTCAAGAAGACGAGCACCCCGTACTTCGGCGTCCCCTACTTCGATCAGTGGGGCATCGTCGGTGGGCATACGAGCGCCTACCGGTGGCACATCAACGACCCGATCGTTTTCCAGAAGAGCATTCGCTTCACCATGGAGCACTTCGGTTGGATTTCGCCCGACGAAAACCCCGAAAACCGCGCCATGAGCTGGAACGAGCGCGAGGACGACTACTCCAGCGTCGCCTTTTGGTACCAAACGGGCGTCCCCACCTTCGACGCCCGCGCCCCCCATGCCAGGGAGCGCCGGCTTCCCTCTCTGGAGCGCGTCGTGTCCTTCGCTCGAGATCACGCCGACCGCCATGGGACGGGCGAGGCGGGTCCGCAAGACCTCGGCGGCCTTTACGAGGGTCCGCAACTCCTCTACCGTCCCGCCGAGCAGACGGGCGCGTGGCTCGAGATCCCGATCACCGTCCGCCTGACCGAGCCTCTGCGACTCCTACTGAACGCCACGACCTCCTACGACTTCGGCACCTACCAGGCGTACCTGGACGGGGTCAAATTGGGCGAGCCGTTCGACCTCTATTCCGCCGAAGTCTCCAACCGAGAGATTCACCTCTTGGACTTCTGGCCCTCCGTGGGCGAGCACGTTGTGCGCTTGGAGTGCGTGGGCAAGAACCCGGTTTCGAAGGGCTATTACTTGGGGCTGGAGTCCGTTCGGTTGCGGGAGCGCCGCCCAAGGGTGAAGACGATGGGCTGGGACAAGGACAAGGACTGGCGCGTCAACCCGGTGCTCTACGGCTAGACCACGGATGAACCACGAGCAACTGACCGAAGAGGAGACGCGCGAAGTGCTGGCCCGGGCGGAGGCGATCCACTCGCGCAAGGCCGACGATGCGCCCATGGTGAGCGTCGAGGCGATCCTCGCCGCCGCCGAAGAAGCGGGCCTCTCGCGCGAGGCGGTCGAACAGGCGTTGCGAGAACGCAACCGTTCGGTCGCGGCGCCAGCCAAGGTCGGCGACCTTGCCTTCGCGCGTTCGGTGGACGGGCGGGAGTACGTCGCCGAAGTGCTCGCATCTGATGACCAGGCTGTTCGCGTTCGGTTCCTCGATGGCGGCGAGCACACCCTCCCGGCGAGCCAAGTGCGACCCGCCACCTTCCTGCCCGGCGAGCGCGTCACGTGTCCCTGGCCGGGTTGGGGGTGGTGGCCCTGCACCGTCATCAGCTACAGCGCGACGAGCCGAACGGTCAAGGTCACCGACAACTGGGGTTCGAACAAGAGCTTCGGCATCGCGGAGGTGCGCATCGACCCGCCCAAGGTGCGACGCGCGAACTCCCGAACACGCGTCGTCCTCACCGTGCTGGCCATCGGCGCCACGACCGGCGGGTTCCTCGGCGCATTGACGACCTGGCTCCTCATGCGTTGAGGGGAGGAACCGTGTGGGCTATCCGATACAATGGCCTTCATGCGTTGGTCCCTCCCTGGCTCGCTCGTCCTCCTCGTCCTCCTTGCCGGTTGCGGTGGCTCCAGCGAAACCAAAGCTCTGAACCCCAAC
The DNA here is from genome assembly GCA_026129685.1 of Fimbriimonadaceae bacterium. GTDB lineage: Bacteria > Armatimonadota > Fimbriimonadia > Fimbriimonadales > Fimbriimonadaceae > UBA2387. The sequence continues at coordinate 198,509 of JAHCHO010000004.1, read as the reverse complement.
CTCGTCTTCACGGTGGACACGACCTCCGCCGACCGGTTCGTGCGCACCGCCGACCCGGCGGGGCGCAAGGTGTACGGCGTCAACCGTCTCGTCGGGTCCGCGACCGTTGACGGGCACACGGTCGAGGTCGAAACGCTCGGGACCGTGAACTACCTGGATGGCAACGGCCCGATCGGCGGGTTCCTCACCGTCACCTTCGACGATGGCTCCGCCATCGCTTTCGTCGTCAAAGGAACCTCGGTCTCCGACCCCGATACGACGAACGCCGTGTTCAACGCCGACCTGGAACTGATCGGCGGCAAGGGTCGTTACGACCGCCCCTTCGGACGAGGTCGATTCCGAGGCGAACGCCGGTCCGAACTGGGGGGAGCGGTGCGGTTCGATGTTCAAATCGAAGTGTCCGCGCGTGCAGGCGCAGGCTAGGAGAGACCCCGCCCGGCCGTTGGCCCAGGCGGGGTCTTTGCGGGTGGACCCGAGTCCGCGTTGACTACTGTCCGGTTCGTCCGAAATTGCGGCGGACGATGAGGAAGTCGGACACGCCAACCGACCCGTTGCCGTCCACGTCCGCCAACGGATTCCAGTTCGCCGCACCGGGCGTCGATCCGAACGCGGCGCGCAACGCCAAGAAGTCCTGGATGTTGATCGTGTTGTTGCCGTTGATGTCGCCGTTGTAGAGCAAAGTCAAGTCTCTCGTACCTCCCGCCGAGGTGATATCGAGGCCGCTGACCCTTCGGCGCAACCAGCTGCGCGAGACCGCCGAGATGTCGAAGCGACCGCGTCGGTAGGTGTTGAACTTGAAGCGACCTTGGGCGTCCAAGGTGACGACGTGGTTCTCGAGCCCGCCTCCCAGCGAGATGGTCGCCTGAAGGCCGTTCACCGGGCCGTTGTAGTCGGTCAGCGTGAGTTTGCCGCCCACCTCGACCTGCCCGATCGCGACCGTCACCTGGAAGGTGCGCTCGGCGTGCTTGTTGGTTCTACCCATGTGGTACTCGCTCACGACCACCGTGATCGGATAAGGGCCGCCCACTTGCGCGTCGGTGGGCGTCCACGTGAACACGCCCGTCGTCGGATCGATCGCCGCTCCCGCCGGGGCGCCTTCGAGGGAGTACCGCAATTGGTCCCCGTTCGCGTCGGTGGCATGGGCGGCGAAAGTAAGGAGCGCGACCGACTCCACGGCGCGGTCGGCGATCGGATCGAGGACCGGTCCCTCGTTGACCGGGTTCTCCCAGACGACGGTCTGGTGATCTCCCGCCGCCGCCACAAACCAGCCCTCCGGGCTGATCGCGGCCGCTCCGCCCTCTCCGGGTTGCACGGGCAACGCATGGAGCACGGTGCCCGTCGCCACGTCCATCAGCCGCAATTCGGTCGGCTCCCCGGTGGTGCTCCAGCAGAAAGCGAGGGTTTTGCCGTCGGGGCTGACGTCGATCGCCGGGGGCACGGTCCAACCTGCCGGCACAGGAATCGTCTGGAGCAACGCGCCGGTGACGGCGTTGTACCGTCGGAACCCTACGGCCCCGGCGGGTTGGTTCAGAACCCAAATCGCGCCGCTTCCCCGTTCCCAAGCGACGGCCCGGGTTCCCGCCCCGGTTGCGATGCTGGCGACGGTCCCGTCGGAGACTTTGACGATCGAGACCCCCGCCGCCTGAACGACCGCCAAGAGCGTCCCTTCCGGCGAGAAGCACAGCCGATTCCCAAACTCGGCCGGACTCGCACCCAGGTCAGCGATGCTCAATTGGCGGCTCGTTCCGGTCTGAACGTCGAAAAGACTCAGAGTGCCGACTCCACCCACCGTTTGCGCCGTCGCGCAGGTCGCACCGTCGGGCGAAACTTCGAGCCCGGTAGGGTCGCCGACGAACGTCATAAAGGTCCTCACCACGTTCCCGGAGGCATCGCACAGAACGAGCCGTCTCGCGGCGTCCGCATCGGTGCGTGCCGTGACGTATCCCCCCAGGCCGCCCGCGAAACGCACCGCCTGGTCCGACCATTGGCGGAGCGTTCGTTGCCCGACGGTGGTTGGGATGGACGAGGCGGATCGGACGGTGTTGCGGCGAAGCGAAGCGCCGTCACGGCTGAATCGAAGTGCGTGGTCGCTATCGACCACGTCGGCGCCGTTCGCCCCGCCCTCGATGATCGCGTCGATGGTTCCGTCGCGAAGAAGCGCGTGGAAAGGCTTGTCCCCGCTTCCCGAAGTCGACTGCACCCCCGAGACGAACACGCGGTCGCCCGAGGAGGAGCATGCGAGCGGGCCGGACGGGACGACGCCGCCAACCCCCATGTAATCCACTCCGGCTCCCCGGTTGGCGAACGGTTCGACCGCCCAGTCCCCCAGAAACTCGCCGAGGAGCGACCACTTGCCGATCGAATACCGCCATTGCCCTCCCGGCGTTTGAACCTGATAGCCGCATACCAGCCAGCCGGCCCCGGAGGCCAAGGCCCCGAGAATGGGATTCCCTTTGGCCGTGACCGGAATGGTCGAGACCGCCCCGGAATTCAGGTCCACGACCTGGGGGTTGGAGCCGGTGGCGAAGGAGATCAGGTAGTGACCGTCATCGGTGACCGCGGCGTAGGCGTTGTGGTAGACCCCGGCGGTTCCGGACCGCACGAGGTTTCCGGTCGTGCTTCGGCGCACCGCCCAGTTCCCCGTTCCCGGATTCACGCTCCAAAACCAAGACCCGTTACGGCTGAACCCAAAGTGGCCGGCCGCGCTCGTCGTCAGCGTCAGGAACCCCGCCGCGTCCGACCGCGCAAGGTAAAGGGTCGTATCGTCCGCCGCCGTGAGGGCGTACTTGCCGTCGGCCGACAGGATCCAGCGCTCGTTTCCGCTCGCCCCGGCGTCCGGCAGGTCCCGAACGATCGTGTCGTTCGCGAGGTTGATCACGTTCCAGACCCCGCTGCGACGCCCGATGTATCTCCCCGCGTCCGGCGCGATCGAGTTCACGAAGTCGCTGGCTCCGTCGAACTCATGGACGATCCGGCCCAGGGAGTCGAAGATCAGAGAGCGTCCGTCGTTGGCGCGGACCGCCAAGCGACCGTCCGCCGCGATGCGCGCGCAATCGGCGTTGGTCGCTGAGGGAATTCGGGTGAAATCGGAGATCGCCCAGATCGGCTGCCCGTTCGCGAGGGAACCGAGGGTGGCGAGGGCGACGAGGGGGACGAGGCGCTTCGCCGACTTGGCGACGCGAGCCGTCCGGGACGGCACGATCGGACGTGGTTTGACCATGTTGAAAGCTCGCTCGAGCATTCGTTCGTTTCACCCGCATCGTAACAACAAACCGGCCTTCTTGTCAAATGACTCGCGCAAACTCCTCCGATTCGGTCGACCAACGCGCCCACGATCCGGGCGGGCAAGCTCTGGAGGTATCCTCTCTGCTGGCCGCCGACCTCACGCGCGCGCCTCCCCGACCATGGAAAGCCTCGACGTTGCGGTTCAGCGCTGGCCGGATGCCCGGCGCGTGTGCGTGATCGGTGCCGGCACAATGGGAAGCGGCATCGCCGCCCACCTCGCCAATCTTGGTTTCCACGTCTCTCTCCTCGACGTCACCGAGAAGGCCGCTTTTGCCGGCCTGGATCGCGTCCAGCGCGGGAAGCCGCCCCACTTCTACGTGCCCGAAAGCGCGGCCCGCATCGAAGCGGGCGCGCTGGACGACCACCGGAGCTGGATCGCCCAGGCCGATTGGGTGGTCGAAGCGATCGTCGAAAACCTCGAAGCGAAGCGGTCCCTGTTCGACCGAGTCGAACCGCTGCTTCGCGACGACGCGATGGTGTCGACCAACACGAGCGGCCTTCAGATCGCCCTTCTTGCCGAGGGTCGAAGCGAGTCCTTCCGTCGCCGCTTCTTGGGCACGCACTTCTTCAACCCGCCCCGGTATCTGAAGCTCCTTGAGCTGATTCCCACCCCCGATACCGACCCTGGGGCGCTCGCCGCCATGACCCGGTTCCTCGAGGACAAGGTCGCGCGCCGCGTCGTTCCCGCCAAAGACACCCCCGGGTTCATCGCCAACCGGTTCGGGATGTGGGCGATGTTCCACGCTGTCCGTACCGCCGAAAAACTCCAGCTTACGATTGAAGAAGTGGACGCGATCACCGGTCCCTTTCTCGGTCGTCCGCGCAGCGCCAGCTTCCGCCTCAACGACATCGTCGGCCTCGACATCATGCGGGACATTGCCGCCAACCTCGTCGAGCGATGCCCCGACGATCCGCATCGCGAAGCCCTCGCCACGCCGCGCTCGATGGCCACCCTGCTCGAACGAGGCTGGATCGGCGAGAAGTCCGGGCAAGGATACTATCGTCGCGAGGGGCGGGAGTTCCTATCGCTCGATCTGGTGACCCACGCCTACCGCGAGCGCCGCGAACCGGACTTCCCGGCCCTCAAGGAGTTGGGTAGGAAGCCGCTCGCCGAGCGCATCGCCGCCGCCCTCGAACTGCGAGACCCGGTCGGGGAGTTCCTTCGCCACCATCTGGTCCCCGTCCTTCGCTACGCGGACTACCTCAAAGCCGAGGTCTCGCACTCCGTCCTGGACTTCGACCGCGTGATGCAATGGGGCTTCGGCTGGGAGATGGGTCCCTTCGCCACGATCGACGCGATCGGCGCCGAGAACCTGGGGATCGAGCCGGAGTCCTTCTTTCGCGGCTCCGAAGTGCGCACGTTTACGGGTTCTTACACCGAACGCCCGAACGAGCCACAGTACGTCACCGTCGAGCAATGCCCGATCGTCAAGGCGTGCGACGGCTTTAACGTCCGCGATCTTGGTGACGGTGTTCTGGCCCTCACCACCACGACCAAGATGGGGGTCTTCTCTCCCTTCCTGGTGGATGCGATGCTCGCCGAGATCGAGGCCGGGCACCGGGGACCGCTTGTGCTGACCTGCGAGGGCAAGCACTTCTCCGCCGGGTTCGACCTCAAGTTCATCCTCGAGTGCATCGATGCTGCCGATTGGGCCCGCCTCGACGCCGGCCTCGTGCGATTCCAGCGTCTCGGCGAGGACCTCGCCGCCCGTGGGGTCGTCGCCGCCGTGCAGGGGTTCTGTCTGGGTGGTGGCTATGAAATGGCGACCGCTTGCGCAAGGGTCGTGGCCGGGCCGGAGTCCACCATCGGTCTGCCCGAGGCCAAGGTCGGCCTGGTGCCGAGCGGCGGGGGCCTTGCCCGTTTGCGGGCGCGCCTTCAGCACGACGCCAAGTCGCTTGCCGAGATGGCCGTGAGACTCTCGATGGGCACGACCGCCACCAACGCGGACGAGGCGCGCAAACTAGGGTTTCTCCGCGAGACCGACGTCGTCGAGTACCACCCGGATCGGGTGCTTTTCACCGCCAAGAACCTCGCCGTCTCCGTTGGCCCCAATCTCGAGCCCGCGTACGCGCTCGTTCCTCCGATGGTGGTCGGAATGATCGACCGGGGCCAGGAAAAGCACCGTCAGGCCGGCGATATGAGCGAGCACGACGAACACATTGGCGACCGGATCAAGGCCGTCCTGGTGAAGTCCACCTCGTTCGCCACCGCTCTGGAAGCCGAGCGTGCCGAGTTCCTGTCGCTGTGCGGACGAGCCCTGTCCGTCGCCCGCGTCCGCCACATGGTGGAGACGGGCAAACCCCTTCGCAACTAACCCGACCCATGAGAATCCTCGTGACCGTCAAGCGAGTCGTGGACCCCTACGCCCGGGTCCGCCCGATGCCCGATGGCAGCGGCATCGACACCGGGGGCGCCAAGTTCGAGATCAATCCCTTCGATGAGATCGCGATCGAGGAGGCCGTCCGACAACGCGAAGCCCGCGGCGACACGGAGATCGTCGCGGTGAGCGTCGGTCCGAGCGAATGTGAAGACCAACTCCGCAAGGCCCTTGCGATGGGGGCCGACCGGGCGATCCTGGTCGAGACGGGCGACCCCCAGGACTCCTCGGTCGTCGCCGCTGAACTCGAGGCGATCGTCCGCGAACTGAAGCCCGACCTGATCCTTATGGGCAAACAAGCGACCGACGACGACCGAAACCAGGCCGCGCAGATGCTCGCGGCGCGCTTGGGCTGGCCCCAGGCCACCTTTGCCTCCAAGCTCACGGTCTCGGACGGCTCCGCCACCGTCGCCCGCGAGACCGACACGGGCGAGGAGACCCTGGAAATCCCTTTGCCCGCCATCGTGACCACCGACCTGCGGCTGAACGAACCCCGCTACATCGCTCTCCCCGGAATCATCAAGGCCCGTACGAAGTCCCTGGAGAAGCGTCCGCGCGCGACGACGGCCCTGCCGAAAACGAGGCCGCTTCGTTACGAAACGCCGCCCTCCCGCCCTCCCGGCAAGAAGGTCGGTTCCGTCGAAGAACTGGTGTCCGAACTCCGTGCGCGAGGTGCGATCTAGATGGCCCGTCTCCTTCTGATCGCGTTCGATCCCGCCGATGCCCGAGGCGGCGCCCGTTTGGCCGAAGCGTTGGGCATCCCGTTCGACATCCTCCAACTCACCGGCGATCCGGTGACCGACGCGGGCGCGGAGAGGGTCTGCCTAGCCGGACTCGCCGAAGCCCCTCCCGCCGACGGCCTCGCCAAGGCCCTCGTTCCCGTCTGCGCCGAATACTCCCACGTGGCGATGGTCTCCTCGATGCGGTGCAAGGACGTCCTTCCCCGCCTCGCCGTCCACTTGGACGCCCCGATGGTCACCGACGTGATCGCCGTCGAGTCGCCGACCGTGTACAAGCGCCCCGTGGTCGCGGGCGCCGCCATCGAAGTCGTCGAGACCCTTGGCGAACCCGTCCTTCTCACCTTCCGGCCCGCCGCTTTCGGCACGGCCGCCACGAGCGGCGCGTCGTTGGTCGAAGCGGTGTCGCTCAACGTCGAAAGCCTAGCCCGCCGCGTCTCGGTGGCGTCGCACGGCAAGGGCGGGCGACCCGACCCAACCCAGGCCAAGGTGGTCGTTTCGGGCGGCCGCCCCCTCAAGGATGCCGCCACCTTCGAGTCCGTCATCGGCGGCCTCGCCGATGCCCTCGGCGGAGCGGTCGGCGCGACCCGAGCGGCGGTGGATTCGGGCATCGCTCCCAACGAGGCCCAGGTCGGCCAGACGGGCAAGAACGTGGCCCCCAATCTCTATGTCGCCGCCGGGGTATCCGGTTCGACCCAGCACCTTGCCGGCATGAAGGACAGCAAGCTTATCGTCGCCATCAACACGGACCCCGACGCGCCCATCTTCGAGGTCGCCGACCTCGGCCTCGTCGAAGACCTCTTCACCGCCATTCCCAAGATTCGGCAGGCCCTGGGCAAGTGATGTCGACCACGCTCCTCGCCACGTGGAAGGAACCCGGCAAGGTCGCCATCGAGGCGGCCTGGGCCAAGCGCGCGACGGGCGGTTCGTTGCTCGATTGCCTCGAGCAAGGACTGGCCGTCGCCGAACTCGACCCAACCCTGATGGCCATTGGCCTCGGTTCCCTGCCGAACCGCGATGGCGAAATCGAACTCGACGCCGCCATCATGGACGGCACCGACCTCAACGCGGGCGCGGTCTGCGCCCTTCGCGGCGTCGTGCCCGCCATCTCGGTCGCTCGCAAGGTCCTTGAGGAGACGCCTCACGTGATGCTCGCGGGCGAGCAGGCGCGCCGGTTCGCCCTCCAGAGAGGCTTTACGCCCCAAAACTTGATGACCCCCCAGGCCATCGAAGCCTATGAAAACTGGAAGCGCGAACCCGCCAAGTACGAGCGCAAGTATGTCCACTCGCTCGAGGAGCACTACGGCGACACGATCACCATGCTCGGTTGGGAAGCCCCCCGGCACGTGATCGCCGCCTCCGCCACGAGCGGTCTCGGCTGGAAAACCCCCGGCCGCGTCGGTGACTCCCCCATCGTAGGGGCGGGGGTGTACGCGGACGACGAGATCGGCGCCGCCGGGGCGACCGGCTGGGGCGAGGAACTCTGGAAGGCGGCCGCCTCCTTTCGCACCGTCGAAGCGATGCGGCGGGGTCTCGACGCCCAGGCCGCCTGTGAGGAGACCGTTCGGCATATGATCCGTCGCCAGCCGCGCTCCACCTGGATGCCCTGCGTCGTCCTCGCCCTGCGCGCGGACGGCGACTTCGGCGCCGCCACCTCCGTCGGCGAGTTTCCCCTCTGGGTCTGTCGGGATGGCGCGATGGAGTTTCGTTCCTACCCGGGCCTCGCCGCCGAGTACGGATAGTCCCAGGACTCGATACCCCCGGTGGTATAGTCGGGGCATGTCTCCGGAGACGAAGAAGAATCTGGATCGCCGTCTTGCCCGGCTCGAAGGGCAGGTCCGCGGCGTGAGGCGCATGCTGAACGAAGACGCCTACTGTGTGGACGTATTGACCCAGCTCGCCGCCATTCGCTCCGCCTTGGATTCGGTGGGCGCCGAACTCGCCACCGCGCACGTCGAAAGTTGCATCGTCGGCTACGGGACCGGGTCCGAGCACGCGCACTGCCGGACAATGACCCAAGAAGACCTCGTCGAGGAACTCCGCATCACCCTCGGTCGCCTCATCCGCTGACCTCCGACCACGATACCCCCGTAGGTACCAAGTCCAGCACCATGAACGAAACCACCACCCGTCTCTCCATCAAGGGCATGACCTGCTCGCACTGCGTTCGCGCCGCCAAGAAGGCCCTCGAAGGGATTCCCGGCGTCCAAACCGCCGACGTGGACCTCGACTCGAACTCGGCGACCGTCGTTCACGATCCGGCCGTCACCTCCAAGGCGTTCGCCGCCGCCCTCGCTGAAGAGGGATTCACGCTCGCGTGAGCCCGATGGCAACCCTGCCTGCCGAATCCACGCAGACCGAACTCTCAGTCGAAGGCATGACCTGCGCCTCGTGCGTCGCGCGCGTCGAGCGTGCGCTCCGTCGAGTGCCCGGGGTCGAACGGGCCGAGGTCAACTACGCCACCGAACGGGCGACCGTGCAGCACTCCGACGCGGTCGCACACGACGCGCTCGCCCGCGCGGTCGAAGACGCCGGCTACCGGGCGACCCGGGTGGAAGCGGATGTCGAGCAAGTTGCCGAGAGCCCGAGCCATGGGGGTGACCTCCGTGCCGAACGCTCCAACATCGCGGTCGCCATCCTCCTGACCGTTCCGTCCGTCGCCCTGTCCATGCTCTGGCATCCGCGCCCTCTCTGGGCGAACTGGCTGCTCTTCGCCCTCGTCACCCCCGTCGTCTTCTGGTGCGGCCGACGGTTCTTTGCCACCACGCTCAAGGGACTCCGCCACCTTTCTACAACGATGGACACGCTGATCGCCCTCGGGAGCTTCGCGGCATGGTCGTACAGCACCGCCGCCCTCTTGGCGTACCGAGGCCACGGCGACCATCACCTCTCCGAACACGTCTACTTCGAGACGGGGGCGACGATCGTGACCCTTATCCTCGTGGGCAAGTACCTCGAGGCACGCGCCCGGTCCGGGACCTCTGGCGCGATCCGGTCCCTCATCGGTCTCACTCCAAAGACGGCCATCGTGGTCGGTCCCGACGGCACCGAGAGGGAGCGGCCCGCGTCCTCTGTTCGCGTCGGTGAACGCCTCCGCGCGAGACCGGGCGAGAGAATCGCCGCGGACGGTCGGGTCCTCGAAGGCGATAGTTTCGTGGACGAGGCGATGCTCACGGGCGAACCGGTTCCCGTCCGGAAGCGCCAGGGCGACCCGGTGACCGGCGGCACGCTGAACACGAACGGTTCGCTCGTCTACGAGGCCACCAAGGTCGGTGCCGAGACCGCTCTCGCCAACATCGTCCGTCTCGTCGAGCGCGCCCAGGGGTCCAAGGCTCCCGTACAGCGGCTGGCCGATCGGGTGTCGAGCGTCTTCGTTCCGGTCGTCCTTGTGGTTGCCCTGGCCACGTTCGCGGCATGGGCGGCTTGGGGCGCGACCCTGGGTCAGGCGCTGATCCCCGCCGTTGCCGTCCTCGTCATCGCGTGTCCGTGCGCCCTCGGCCTCGCCACGCCGACCGCCATCATGGTCGGGACCGGGAGAGGCGCGCAACTGGGCGTGCTCGTAAAGGATGGCGCCGCCCTCGAACTCGCGGGCAACCTGTCGACCGTCCTGCTCGACAAGACCGGCACCCTCACCAAAGGTCACCCTGAACTCGTGGACGTCGTCACCGACGGCGTTTCGAGTGCGGAAGCGCTGGCCCATGCCGCCGCGGCCGAGAGCCTCTCCGAACACCCGATCGCGCGAGCGATCGTTGCCGCCGCCGAGCGAGAGCAGATCGCCTTCGTCCGGCCGACCGGCTTCCGTAACGTCGAGGGAGGCGGGATCGAGGCGACGGTGAATGGTCGGGCGGTGCTCGTCGGCAGTCCGGAATTCGTCGCTTCTCGGGGGGTACCCGCGAACCCCGCTCTTGATGGAGCGGTCGCGTCTTTCCGCTCGGCGGCAAAGACCGTGGTCGTCCTCGCCGTCGACGGCCAAACGCGCGCCGTGTTCGCCGTCGCGGACACCGTCGCCGAGCACAGTGCCGAAGCCGTGCGCGAACTGCACGCTCTCGGACTGAGCACGGTTATGGTGACCGGAGACAACCGGGCGACCGCCGAAGCCATCGCCGGCCAGGTGGGCGTCCAGAGCATCGTGGCCGAGGTCCGCCCCGAGGGCAAGGCCGAGGTCGTGACCCGATACCGGACGCGAGGCTCGGTCGCGATGGTCGGCGACGGCATCAACGACGCCCCCGCCCTCGCCGCCGCTGACCTTGGCATCGCGATGGGCACCGGCACCGACATCGCGATGGAAACGGCGGGCGTCACGCTCCTCGGCGCCGACTTGCGCGGGGTGCCCCGCGCCGTTCGCCTCGCCCGCGCGACGATGCGCACCATCCGTGGCAACCTGATCTGGGCCTTCGGCTACAACGTGGTCATGATCCCCTTGGCCGCGATGGGCAAGCTCAACCCGATGCTGGCAGCGGGCGCGATGGCCCTCAGCAGCGTCTCCGTGGTCCTCAACTCGCTCCGCTTGCGCCGCTTCCGCTAGGCTGCCTGTCCTCCTGGATCTGTGTCATCCGGAGGAACGAGGGATCCCGGTCGCCACGGAAAGCCATTCCCGTCATCCCGGGGGAACGAAGGACCCCGGTCGTACGGGACCCCGTCATCCTGAGGAAGGTCGCCTCGGATTCCGACTCGTGTCGTTCGTCCGGGTCCGAGCGTCTGAGGTCCTCGATGATCCGCGGCATGCACGCCATGTTCTACTCGTCCGAAGCGGACGCCCTGCGCGCGTTCCTCCGCGACCAACTCGGCCTTTCCGGAACCGACATCGGCGGCGGATGGCTGATCTTCGACGCGCCGGAAGCCGATCTGGGGGTGCACCCGACCGACGGCAACCCTCCGTCCGGCACCGTCGACCTGTCCTTCTACTGCGACGACATCGAGGCCACCGTTGCCGAACTGCGCGTCCGTGGGGTCGAGTTCGCGACGGAGATCGAGGACCACGGCTACGGCCTCGTCACCTTCTTCCGCGTCCCCGGCGACTTCACCGTCCAACTCTACCAACCCAAGTACGCGAAGTAACGGCTTGAGGCCGGCCATCCTGGGGAACGAAGGATCCCGGGCACCCGTTGGACCGGACCGGGCGACGAGCACCGACCCAATTTCAACCGAGAACGTGTGGGAAACCCGACGAAGAGCCCGCCGGGACCAGGCAGGTCAGTCCCCCTTTCGATCCGAGCTTGGCCGCGTCCGCTTCTCCGCCCATGCCCGGAGCCAGGAGATCTCCTCCTCCATCATCCGACTGAGGGGGACGATGGCGCGGCTCTCCTCGAGGAGGTCGGTCTGCTCCAGTTCCCGTCCCTTCGCGAACGCCCGGTACAGCGCCCCGACGACGATCTGCTCGATCTCCGCCCCGCTATAACCCTTCGTCTCCGCCCCAACGGCGCGAAGGTCGAACAGCGCCGGGTCGCGTTTGCGCTTGCGAAGGTGGATCGCGAAGATCTCTTCCCTCTCGTCGAGGTCCGGCAGGTCCACAAAGAAGATCTCGTCGAAGCGCCCCTTGCGGAGCATCTCCGGCGGAAGTTTCGTCACGTCGTTCGCGGTCGCGATCAGGAACACCGGCTCCGTCTTCTCCTGCATCCACGTCAGGAAGGTGGCGAACACCCGCGCGGTCGTGCCCCCGTCGCTGACTCCCGACCCGCCCAGACCCGCGAAGCCCTTTTCGAGTTCGTCGGTCCAGAGGCAACACGGCGCGAGGGACTCGGCGACCGAGATCGCTTTGCGCATGTTCTGCTCACTCTGCCCGACCAGGCTGCCGAACACCCGCCCCACGTCCATCTTGAGCATGGGCAGGTTCCATTGGGCGGCGATCGCCTTGGCGAGCAACGACTTGCCGCAGCCCTGGACCCCGATCAAGAGCACCCCTTTCGGCGCCGGAATCCCAAAGTCGCGCGCCCGGTCGGTAAAGCTGGAGGTGCGCTGCTCGAGCCACTCCTTGAGCATCTCCATCCCGCCGACGTCTTTCAGCTTGGATTCCGCTGGGTAGTACTCGAGCAGGCCCGACTTGCGGACGATCTGCTTCTTCTCCTCCAGAATCGCGTTCACGTCGAACCGGTGCGTCTCGACCAGGCTCCGCGCGAAGACCGATTCGATTTCGTCGAGAGTGAGACCCTGGGCGGACTTGACGATGAGCTCGCGTTGCTCGTCGGTCAACGTGGCGTCGATCTTGGGGTTGTCCTGGACCGTCTCAAGGACTTGTTCCAGCTTCTTCTCGATCTCGTCCGCCCCCGGAAGGCCGAAGTCCACGACGGTCACCTCTTTCTCCAGGTCTGGTGGAAGCGTCAGGACCGGCCCCATCAGCATCAGGGTCTGGGAGCGCCCGCGCAGTCGCTGCCCGAGGTCGCGCAGGAGCCGCGAGACCCGTGGGTCCTTCATGTAGTGGTGGAAATCGCGCAACACGAACACCGTGTACTCGGGGGCTTCGTGCGCGAGGGCGAGCGCCTCGAGTTCGGGGCTGAGGGCGCTCGGCTTGTCCGGTCCGGACGTGCGGGTGACCGCCGGTCGCATCCCTTGCGTGATGGACCAGGTGTGCATCGAGCGGTTGAGCTTCTCGCAGATGCTCTTGACCTCGGACTCCACGCGGCGTTCTTCCCAGGAGACGACGAACAAGATCGGGTACTTGGCGCGGATGAGGATTTCGAGCTCTCGTTCGGGCTTCATTCCTGCGGGATGCTACCAGGACGGGTCGGTTCGGCAGAAGCCGCGATAAGTCTAGGGCTCGTCGTTCGTCCTAAACCTAGAGGGCGGAGCGTCTCCGCTCCCGATGTGCCATGTTCGTACCGATCCTGCTCGCCGCTTCGCTCGCCACGATTCAAGAGCGCCCGTTCCAGGGAGCGTTCAAGGTGGACCAACCCCTTCGGCTCGCGCTGACGCCGAAACTCGACGGGAAGATCGAGCACGAGGAATGGGAGGCGCTCGCCGATGTGGATGGCGTCAAGAGCTACTTCGAGTGGGAACCCAACGTGGTCCACGCTGCCGCGACCCTGCCCTTGGACCGGTCTTTCGTCGCCAGCTTCGACCTTCGTGGCGACGGCTGGCTCAACGGTGACGACAACATCCAGGTGGCCGTCCGATTCGTCGAGGGACAGGCGAAGGCCACCGTGAAGCGCCTCGACGGTACCCGCCGGGACGGGCCGATCTGGATGGACGCGCCCGGGCTCGCCGACGCCTTGAAGTACGGGGCGTCCTCGGGCGACGATTCCTGGACGGTCGAAGTCAGCCTGGTGGACGTCCGAACCGGACTGATTCCGACCTCGAACGGGAACACGGTCGGCGTCCGGGTGGACGCGATCGAGCCCGATCCCGAAACCTTGGACGCCTTTCTCCCCCGGGCGACGGCCCCGGTGAACTTGGTCTTCGACTTGGGCACGGGCCTGCTCGAGGGCATGAAGTGGAAGCCCGAACTCAAGTTCCGCCGGGTCGCCCCCGGCGAAGAGATCCCCGTTCGCCTCAACTTCGAGGGTAAGGACGAAATGCCGCTCGAGCGCATCGAACTCCGGAGCGAGGGCTTCCTTGAGAAGCGATCGATGACCACCGCTCTTCCCTTCCCCAAGTTCGACCGCAAGGGGCGCGCTTTCGTCGACTACAAGACGATGGTGGCGAGCGACGCGGATTCGGGCTGGCGAGTCGTTCGAGGGACGGTGTCGGGACCGTCGAGTCCGATCGTCGTGCGAACGAGCGTCGTCGTCTCGCCCATCGTCTCGGTGGACCTGACGCGGGTGCGCGATGAGAAGAACAAGGCGGGGGCCAGGGTGCTCAAATTCAGCCTCTACCTGATCTCCAACTCACGGAACCGCCTCGACGGGGTCACCCGAATCGTGACCCCCGACCGATGGAAGATCCTCGCCGGCGACGACAAGGGCTTCGTGATCTACCAGGCTCGCGGGTCCGTGCGGCGCGTGATCGAGGCGCAGATACCCGACGACGCCAACGGGACCTTCCCGTTTCGCGTGACGGTGACGGTCGGTGGACGGGAGATCGAGCACACCCACTGGATCACCGTGAAGGCCCCCAAGGGCTGACCCGGCGGGCCGCTTGCTGGTATCATCGGACGCCTCTGGCCCGGTCGTCTAGTGGTTAGGATGCCGCCCTTTCAAGGCGGAGGTCGCGGGTTCAAGTCCCGTCCGGGCTACCACTTCCCTCATTCCGCCACGCGCAGTTCGCCTTCGTAGGGCGTCAGCGTGGTCTGGCCGTCCTCGTGCGTCGCCACTCCCCAGGCGTGCGGGGTCGAGAAAAAGCACCGCATTGGACCTGGGATTCGGGGTTCCATCCCGCCGTAGCCGTCCACCGCATCGTAGCGAAAACCCGTCAGTCCCAGCCAAACGCCGTATGACGCCAGGGCGCGCGCATAGTGCGAACCGCACTCGAACTCGTTGTACGGGTTCCGCCGCTCCCCGTCGTACCGCCGCCGAATCCCCCGCACGATCGCGAGGCACTCCTCGACCCGGCCATGGAGGGCCAGGTGGGATGCCACCTGGTACTCGATCCCCGTCCAGACTTCGTCCGAATAGACGAACGGGTAGGCCGGTCGTCCGCCGTTCGGCCAGGAGCAGAGTAAGAGCCCGTCCTCGTCCGAAAGCGCGTAGACTCGCTGGAGGTTTTCGTGGTCGCCCAGGGGCGCCCGGAAGTTGTGGCGGAAGACGGCGTCCAGCGCCCGATCGACGAACTCCCGCCCCACCAGGTCTCCCAGGCCCGCGACCTCGGCGGCGAGTTGCCCAAAGATCTGGTCGCTGAGGCAACCGATCCCGTGCTGATACTTCGGCGCGTCGGCGCGCAAGCAGTCGTCCGTCTGGACGAAGAACTCCCCGTTGAACAGGCGCTCCTCGGTGAGCTTCCGGCCGTTTTCGTAGAGGGCCCGGTACGCCGCGGCGGACGAGGCGTCGCCCAAATGCCTCGTGATCGCCTCGCCCGCCCGAAGGGCAGCGAGGTAGAAGAACTGGGTCAAGGGGTTCGGTCCCTGGAAGTTGATGTCGTAGGTGTTGTGCTGATCCCCGTCCACGAGTCCGTCGCGGTCCCGGTCCCATTGCACCCAGGCGAACTCGAGGGCGCGCTTCGCGCTCGGCCACCATCGGGCGAGGAACTCCTCGTCGCCCGTCAACCTCCAGTCCCGATAGAGCTGAACGACTCCCCCGAGCTGCCCGTCGCTCGCGGCGTGCCAGAGCGTCGCCTCCCGTCCGAGCGGGATCATCGTGCGGAAGATGAGGGCGCCCTTCTCCCCCGACGGCCCGCAGTTGAAGTTGTGCTTGTAGTCGGTCTCCCGGAAGCTGCGTTGGATGTCCGGGAAGAGGTAGGCGTGCGTCAGCGCGTAGTTCCAGACGTGGGAGCAGGTGCCTTCGCAACAGCCCTCGTTCGGCGAACAGCCCTCCCAACCCCAGAACGTGCCGTCGCCAAGGCGCAACAGCGTCGGCGTGCGCAAAATGCTCAGGGTCGAACCAACCGACTCGATCACCTCGGCCGGCAAGGTCGATCCGTAGAGCGCCTCCTCGAAGGCCAACGTCCGCTCGGTCAGTTCCTCCCGCCTTTCGAAGAACTCGCGGCCGACCGCCCAGACCTCCGGCCACTCCTTGGCGTACCAGGGGGTCCACGTCGAGCCTCTTCCGCCCGCCTCGTCGCCCCAGTACTTGCTGGAGGTCGGGAAGCGCCAAGCGATGACGAACCGAACTTCGGCCGACTCGCCGGGCGCCAGGACCCCATGGCCACCAAGGGTGCCCGGCATGCGAGGTCCGGTTTCGGACCGAGAACCGTCGCCGAGTTCGCCGGTGCCCGCGAACCGGTTCCAGAAGGTCTGGAGCGGGTCGTACCATTCGCCGACCGGCCAGCGCTCCCAGACCCGAGGGTCCGGGTGATCCGTCGCGAGCAGAGCGGTTCCGTTGCGGGGGTCGCCGTCGCCGAAGCGGTCGTTGCCGAACACGATCCCCGCGACCCCTTCCTCGGCCCGGTACCGGTTCCACGATCGGTCTTCCGCCTCGTTCTCGATGCCGTGGGTCACCGGATTGAGCAGGTTCATCGCCATCGTGTACTCGACCGGTCGGTCGCTCGTGTTCTGGAGGCGGTACACCAGTACGACCATGGGGAAGCTCGACGAGCGCGTGTCCAGCGGAATCAAGGGGTTGAAGGCCGCGAGTTCGACCGTCAGCGGCAGGGCCGGCTTGTGGAAACGGAGTCGGGCGAGGGGATACGTCCCCGCGAACTCCAGCGACTCGAACCCAGGGAGGCCGTCCAGTTGCTGAAAGAACTGCCCGTGACCGTAGCCCCAGAACCCCATCGCCTCGCCCACGAAGTCGCGCGTGCGCGGTCCGTGGACGGTCACGGCTCGGCCGACGCCCCCCGCTTCGCGCCACCAAAGCAACGGCGCGGTGTACTTCAGGAGCGAGTGCTTGTTGGGTCGCCCGTAGATCTCCCAGTCGCGGAACCCACCCCGTCCGTCAAGGCTGACGCAACCCGTCCCGATGCCACCGATCGGCATCGCGACCTCGCGAAGACGGTCTCCCGAGTAGGTGAAGGGGGCGAGTTCGAACGAGGGTCGGAACAGTTCTCGGGACATGGGCTCTTCCCAGTTCGCGTGAGGTGTCGACTTCCCTTCCTTTTCAGGACACCGGCGCGAAGTCCTTGATCGTCCACTTCACGGAACCGTCGTTGCGAAAGTCGTCGATCTCCGCCCGAACGACGACGTCCAGGCGGGTCCCCGGGTCGACCTTCCGGAGCAGATCCGCTTGGTCGAACGTGACCGCGTTGACTCTCTTCCCGCCCGGCTCTTCGATCGTAACCTGGAGAATGTGCTCGGCGCGCGTCGGTCGCAGTTCCCGAACGGTGACCCCACGGGCGACGAAGTGCGGGCCGGGATTCCCCATGCCGAAGGGTTGGAGCGCCTCCAAAGAATGGACGACGGGCGCCGTCAGCTCTCCCGGCTCGATCGCGGCGTCCAGCCGAATGGACGGGACGAAGTCCTCGGGCGAGAGGAACGTCGCCGCGTAGGCGTCCATCTCCGCGCGAAAGGAATCGAGTTGTGCGAACTCGAAACTGATCCCCGCTGCCATCGCGTGGCCTCCGCCCTGAACCAGGTGCGCGTGCCGCTCGATGGCCTGGGCAAGGTTGAAAGCAGGAATCGTCCGCGCCGAGGCCTTGGCCTTGCCCGTCTCGGGGTCGAACGTCCCTACGAAGCAAGGACGGCGGAACTGCTCGACCAGCTTGCCCGCGACAATGCCGACGATGCCGGGATGCCAGCTCTTGTCGAGCAAGACGATGACGTTGCCCTCGTCCAGCCCCTCGTCCCGAATGCGCTGGGCCGCCGCCTCGATCATCGCGTCTTGCTCGGCCTTGCGAGCCCGGTTCATCTCTTCGATTCGGGTGGCGAGCGCATGGGCCTCCGACGCGTCCTCCGTGATCAGAAGCTGGAGTGCGTGGGAAGCGTCATCGACCCGGCCGGCCGCGTTGAGTCTCGGCCCAAGCCCGAACGAGAGGTCCTTTACCGATATGGCTTGCAGTTGTCCCCCTCGAACGGTCTTCGCGTATTCGGCGATAAGGGCGCGTAACCCAACTTTGCGCGTTTCCTTGATCAACGGCAGCCCGAAGCGCGTGATGATCCGGTTCTCCCCGACAAGAGGCATCACGTCCACGACCGTACCCAGCGCCGCCAGATCGAGATAGGCGTTGTAGTATCGATCCAGCGGCAATCC
The DNA here is from genome assembly GCA_026129685.1 of Fimbriimonadaceae bacterium. GTDB lineage: Bacteria > Armatimonadota > Fimbriimonadia > Fimbriimonadales > Fimbriimonadaceae > UBA2387. The sequence goes on along the minus strand of JAHCHO010000004.1, from coordinate 180,398 downwards.
CATCTCGAGCGAGAGGCCGGCGCAGAGTTTGAAAGCCACGCCGACCCCGCTCAGTTCCGAGAACGGGTAGACGGAGTCCGCCCGATGGGGGTTCACCACCGCGTTCGCGGGCGGCAGGTCGCCGGAAACCTCGTGGTGATCGGTCACGACCACGTCCATCCCGTACTCGCGCGCCTTGGCCACCTGAACCACCGCCGCCGTCCCGCAATCGCAGGAGAGAAAGAGGCCCGCTCCGAGCTCCCTTGCGGCGTCGACCGAGTCGCTGTGAATCCCGAATCCCTGCTTCATGCGGTGGGGTACGAACACGTCCACCTCGAACCCGCGCCCCTTCAGGAACCGGTACAAGAGGGCGGCGCTCGTCACGCCGTCCACGTCGTAGTCGCCGTGAACGAACACGCGCTTGCCCTGCTCCTTGGCCGACAAAAGGCACGAAACGGCGGCATCGTAGTCGGGGAGGAGCCGTGGGTCGTGCAACGCGCCCAGGCTGGGGTGCAGGAACGTGGCCGCCCCGACCTGGTCGTCGTAACCCCGACGAACGAGCACTTCGGCCACGAGCCTCGGCACCCCGACCTCCCGGGCGAGGCGGTTCACCGTCTCGGCGTCCACGTCCGGCATCTCCCAGCGCATCGAAGCCCCGTGCATGGAACCCATATCCACCGATTATGCCGCCCGGATCGGTAGACTTCGGCGCGACATGCTCCCGCGCGACGCCGGTTCTGTCTGGGTGACCCTTGCCGCTCTAGGGCTGACGGTTGTTACGGTGGCCCTAATGGTCGGAGGGTTCGGCGTCTGGGTCGTCCTCCTAGGGTTGGCCGCGACCGCGTGGCTTCATTGGCGCAGCAGAGATCGGGATGCGATCCTGAAAGACGAACGGCGAGCGACCGAATAGGTCGCCCGCCGCTTCGTCGATGGAAGTCCGGCGCTACTTGCCGTCGTGAGCGTTGATGATCGGGGCGTTGGACATGTCACCCGAGGGGTCGGTTCCGTTCTGGCCGGTTTCACCCTCCTTGCTGACGCCTTCCAGCGTTCCCACGATCTCGACCTGCTCCCCGCCCATCGTCCGCACGCCCATGAAGACGGCGGCGCCAATGGCGGCGATCACGAGGATGACGAGCGCGACGGTCTTCTTCTTGTCGTCCATGGCCTTACTTGTAGATCTCGCTGTAGTGCAGCAGGTTCTTCTTGCCCACGTTGTTGGCCGCGCCGGTCGGCGAAACGTCCCAAGTGGGATCCATCACGCGAGCCCGAGCCATCGCCGCCACGTGACCGTCGGCAAAGCCCCATACCACCGAGCCGTTGTACGCGCCGATCGACATGATCGTGTTCCAGCCCGTGCACCAGGCCACACTGTAACCTTGCGGCCAGACCGGGAGCCCGATGTTGTTGCCGCCCGTGCTCTTGCCGCCGATCTCGATCGTGTACCAGCGATAGTAGGCGTACCCTTCGCTGACGCTGCCGCCGAACCACATGGGGTACATGTTGATCGTCGACGCGGGGGAACCGACCTCGGACTGGCTCAACGACGTGCGCATTTGGGCCTGGGTCCACGTCGGGTGGTTGTAGGCGTGGAGGCCGAACACGAGGTTCGTGTCGTCCGATCGGTAGTGCGTCCAGCTGTAGCTCAGCGGATACCCGTAGGACGCGTCGCAGTCGTTGCGCTGGACGCCGTCGCCCGGATCCTTGAAGAGGTCCATGCTCTTAATGTAGGGCTGGAGCATGTCCTGGGAGCCGAACGCCCACTTGGGAGGCGGCATTGGGATGATCTGCCGGATCGCGTGGAACCGATCGTCGAAGTCGCCGAGATACATCATCGAGGCGAGGATGATCTGCTTGGTGTTGGAGATGGACGAGGCCTTCTTCGCCGCCATCTTCGCTTGGGCGAAGACCGGGAACAGAATGGCCGCGAGAATGGCGATGATGGCAATGACGACGAGCAGTTCGATCAGCGTGAACGCTCGTGTCCTGAGGGTTTTCGACATTGAAATGCGCTTCCTCCGGAGAGTGATCGGTGCCTTCGATGGACCCCGACCCAGACGCATTATAGCGAGATCGGACCGATGTCGGCTGGATATTCGATCTTGACGATCTGTGGCGGTCGCGGCGCGCGGAACCTCCACGCCTCGTCGGGCTACAATGACACTCGTCCGCGCCTGATCGAAGTAGACGAAAAAACTATGGAACCGACCCGCCTAATCGCCGCGATCCCGCCCGTCCTCGTGTTCGGTGCCCTGCTGTGGTACTTGCGTCGGATCGAGTCTCGGATTGCCGAAGCCGAACGCGATTCGGAATAGCCTCGGACGCCAAAGGAGGCCGCGCCGCTTCCATCGAACATCCCTTCTCCCCATTCCCCTGATCACCGGCCATGAGCAACCACCACGGACCCAACCCTTCGCGACGGACCTTCCTGCAGACGGCGGGCAGCCTTGTCGCCGCGACCGCGCTTCCGGACTTCCGCATCCCTTCCGTCTTTGCCGGCGGAAGCGATCTGATTCAGGTCGCCCTCGTCGGATGTGGCGGACGCGGTGGCGGCGCCGCCGCGAACGCCCTGTCGACGAAGGGCGGCCCGGTGAAGCTGGTGGCCATGGCCGACGTATTTGCCGACCGACTGAACGGGTGCTACGACAACCTATCCAAGTCCGGCCAGGCGGACCTGGTGGACGTCCCGGAGGACCGTCGGTTCCTAGGATTCGACGGTTACAGGCGCGCGATGGACTGCCTGAAGCCGGGGGACGTCGTGATCCTGACCACCCCGCCCGCCTTCCGCTGGGTTCACTTCCAGTACGCCATTTCGAAGAAGCTCAATGTGTTCATGGAGAAGCCCGTCACCGTGGACGGGCCGAGCAGTCGACGCATGCTCAAACTCGCCGATGAAGCGGCCGCCGCGAACCTAAAGGTCGGCGTCGGGCTGATGTCCCGCCACGCGCGTTGGCTTCAGGAATTGCAGAAGCGCATCCAGGACGGGGAGATCGGCGACGTCGTTCTGATGCGCGGCTACCGGATGCACGGCCCGGCCGCCTCGTTCGAGTCCCCCCCCAAGCCCGACGGAATCTCCCACCTCGAGTACCAGATTCGCCGATTCCACAGCTTTCTCTGGGCGAGCGGCGGGTGCTACAACGACTTCTACATCCATCACATCGACCATCTTTGCTGGATGAAGAACGCGTGGCCGGTCAGCGCTCAGGGAGTCGGCGGCCGGCACTATCGCCAGACGCCGGAAGGCGTCCCGTTCGTGGACCAGAACTTCGACAACTACGCCGTCGAATACACCTTTGACGACGGAAGCAAGTTCTTCTTCGAGGGGCGGTGCGTGGACGGCGCCAAGGGCATTTACTCCAGCTACGTTCACGGCACCAAGGGCATGGCGATCGCCGCCAAGTCCGGCGACTGCAACGGTCCGTCCTCGACCTACAGGGGTCAGCGGCCCGTTCCAGAGAACCTGATCTGGCAGTCCACCGACCGTGGGAACCCCTACCAGAACGAGTGGGACGTGCTGATGGACGCCATCCGCAACGACAAGCCCTTCAACGAGGTGAAGCGTGGGGTGGAGACGAGCGTCGTGAGCAGCATGGGCCGCATGGCCGCCCACACCGGCCAGGAAGTCACCTACGACATGATGCTCAACTGCGAGCACGAGTTCGCCCCGACGGTGGACAAGCTGAGCTACGAATCCGACGCGCCCCTCATGCCGGGTCCGGACGGACGGTACCCGGTGCCTCGCCCCGGGCTGAATCCGAACACGGAGTACTGATCCAAGGTTCACCCCCAACGCACCATGAAGCTTCCTGAAAGGCTATGGATCGGTGCAGTCGGCACCATGCTGGTTCTTCCCGCCATGGCGGCCGTCTTCCCTGCGGTGGGAGTCACCTCACCGTTGTCGTCCCCCCAGAAGCACGAGGCGTTCACCGAAACCCTGCCCAAGGCCGCCGTCAAGCTCGCGATGCTTCCCGTCCCGGGAGGCACGGTGACGATCGGCGGCAAGCCGATCACCGTCAAGCCTTTCTACATCGCCAAGACCGAGACGACCTGGGAGGCCTACGACGCCTTCGCGGCGAGCGGCCCACCCTCGAAGCCCTACGACCAAACGGAGTTCGCCCTCGATGCGATCGCCCGACCGAGTCGAAGTTACATCCTGCCCGACCTTGGCTGGGGCCACAACGGCTATCCGGTCATCAACGCGACCTTCGACACCGCAACCATGTTCTGCCGCTGGCTCTCGTCGGTGACCAAACGCAAGTACCGCTTGCCGACCGAGGCGGAATGGGAGATGGCTTGCCGAGCCGGGTCCCCGCCCCACTGGAAGCCGGACAAGGCCGAACTGGACAAAACGGCCTGGTACGCCTCGAACTCCGGCGAACAGACCCACCCCGTCGGCAAGAAACTCGCCAACAAGCTCGGCCTCCACGACACCCTCGGCAACGTCGGCGAATGGGCGACCGACGCCGAAGGCAAACCCGTTCTCTGCGGTGGAACCTTCCTGGACGGTCCTGCCGACTGCACGCCGACTCGCCGCCAACGGTGGTCGCCCGAGTGGCAGGAAACCGATCCCCAAATGCCCAAGAGCCGCTGGTGGCTGGCGGACGCGCCGTTCGTCGGGTTCCGCGTCGTCTGCGAGCCCTGAATGGTCGCCCTCCTCGCCCTCGGCGCTCTGGTCCTGACGGCTCCGGCGGACCTCCTCGTCTATGAGGGCAAGGAGGGACTCGGCAAGGGACGCCATATCGTGTTCCTCGCCGGCGACGAGGAGTACCGATCCGAGGAGGGTCTCCCCCAACTCGCCCGCATTTTGGCCTTCCGCCACGGTTTCCGCTGCACGGTGCTGTTCCCGATCGGCAAAGACGGCACGATCGATCCGAACGCGCGAGACCATCAACCCGGGATGTCGATCCTCGACTCGGCGGACCTGTGCGTGATGCTGCTCCGTTTCCGCCAGTGGCCCGACGATTCGATGCGGAGCTTCGTGAGCTACCGCCTCGCGGGCAAGCCGATCCTCGCCCTACGCACGAGCACGCACGCCTTCGCCTACGACGCCGACTCGAAGAGCGAGTTCAAGGAGTACGGCTGGCAGAGCCGGGCCTGGCCCGGCGGATTCGGTCGGCAGGTGTTGGGAGAGAGCTGGGTGAGCCACTGGGGCGAGCACGGGAAGCAAGCGACGCGGGGCGTCCTCGAGGCGAGCGCGCATTCCCACCCCGTGCTGCGAGGCGTCGAGGACGTGTTCGGTGATACGGACGTCTACGAAGCCCACCCCCCGCCCGACGCGCAGGTCCTGATGCGGGGCTGCGTGCTCTCCGGGATGAACCCCGGCGACCCGCCCGCCGCCGGGCGGAAGAAGACGGATTCGGGCGAGGAACAGGACCTGAACGAACCCATGATGCCGATCGCGTGGACTCGCACCCTGCCCCGTGAGGCGGGAAACCCTAGCCGGGTCCTAACATGCACGATGGGCGCCGCCACCGATCTTCGGAACGAGGGGCTCCGGCGACTCTTGGTGAACGGCGCCTACTGGCTCCTCGGTCTAGATGTCCCCGATCGCGCCGATGTGAACCTGGTCGGCGACTATCGCCCGAGTCCGTTCGGATTCGACCGCTTCCGAAAGGGCGTTCGCCCGTCCGACTTGGCTTGGCCCTTGTCTCGGGCGGGCCAAACCGAGCCGTTGCGCTTCGATCGGTGACCACGTTCTCGCGATCTGAGGAACGGTTTGAGCCGGATCCCTCAAGCGACGGCGCGTTGAAGAAGCTTGACGCCGGCGACGACGAGCACAAGGCCCAGCAAGCGCCGGAGGGCTACTGGCCGGGCATGGTCAGCCCCAAATCTGGCTCCGAGCAAGGATCCGGCGACGCACGCTCCAACAAGCCCGATCGTCGATGCCGGTAGCGTGGCCAGTGTGCCGGCGCGCGGGACGAGCCCGAAGACGGAGTTGACCACGATGAACGCCGCCGAGGAGGCCGCCGCTTCCTTGGCGTCCGCCCAACGTGACAACACAAGGACCGGACTCAGGAAAATGCCCCCTCCGACCCCGACCAGTCCGGAAAGAAGTCCGATTCCCATCCCGATCGCGATCTTGAGCGGCAGGGAAGGAAGCCAATCTCCGGCAGGTTGGGCCAACGGGAAGAGCATTCGAAGGCCCGCCACCAAGACGACGGCCCCGGCCAGAGCGTAGTGCGGCCCGGGAGGCAGTTTGATCGTGGCCCCGACCAGCGCCAGCGGGGCCGAGCCGATCAGGAACGGCCAGGTAAGAGACGGGCGGTGGAAACCGGCCCGCCAGAAGGCGAGGAATGCGATCCCCGCCACCAAGACGTTTGCCGCGAGCGCGAGTGTCGCGGAGTCCGAGATCGAGGCGGAGCTAAGGGACAGCGCCGCCAGGTAACCCGAAGCCCCCCCGTGCCCGACCGAGGCGTAGAGAAGGGCGACGCCAAAGAGGACCAGCGGAAGGGCGGCCTCGCTCATCGTCCGATCCGATCGAGCCCGGTCGCGCCGTTGCGGAGCGACCAAACGTTGAGATGGCCCGACGCGCGGGCACGGCGCGTCCATTCCAGACTCGTGACCCCGTGCGCGCACACCGCCAGATACCGAACTTCCGGTCGAAGGTCCGCGAACTCCGGGACGGCCGACGCCCATGGCCATTGGCTGGCCGGGCGATCCGAGCCCTGCTCGCTCGCCCGAAGATCGAGCAGAATCCACGGGCCGCCGTCCAGAAGTGGATCGCCTGGCGTCACCTCAATGGGTTCGAACGCCGCCCGACCAGGTGGTGACGACGCGGCACGCGAGCAAGCGGGACATCCCGGTCGCGCCGTCCTCCGGATGGAACGTGCCTCCATGGAGAGCATGTCGAGAATCCAAAAGCGGTCGGCCAAGGAGTCGCCGAGGCCCAGAAGGGCCTTGACCGCCTCCGTTGCCATGAGGACCCCAAAGAGGCCCGGCACGACCCCGAGCACGCCCACGTCCGCGCACGATCGAACCCCCGCCGGGGGATCGGGCCAGAGGCACCGCAGGCAACCGCCCGGATGCCCCGGTTCCACCCGCATCGCCCAACCCTCGTAGCGGTAAACCCCTGCTTGGACCAGGGTTTTGCCGAGCGACACGCATCGATCGTTCAGCAGGTACTTCGTCTCGAAGTTGTCCGTCCCGTCCAAAACCAAGTCGTAACCTTCGACGAGGGCATCCGCGTTGCCCGCCGATACCCTCAGGGGGTGGGGCTCGACCCGGACGTAGGGATTGGCCTCCGCGACGGCTTCTGCGACGAGATCCACTTTGGGCCGGCCGGTATCGCGCGAGCGGAAAAGCGACTGACGATGGAGGTTGGTCACGTCGAGGCTATCGCCATCGGCGACGCCGACCGTCCCCACCCCGGCGCGCGCCAGAAACTCGATCGCTGGGCATCCGAGTCCGCCCGCGCCCACCACGAGCACCCGCGCGTCTCCCAAGCGTCGTTGGCCCTCGACCCCAATCTCGGGCAACCGTTGCTGGCGCTCGTAGTAGCCTGATTCGGTCAAGCCGGCCACCGGTCGCGCCGTCCCCGCGTTGATCCAATCGGACCGTCCGTCCTCATAGCGCTCCCGCTTCCAGATCGGAACGCGCTTCTTGACCTCGTCCACCACGAACTCGCAGGCCCGAAACGCCTCTCGACGGTGCGCCGCCGCCACCTCGACGACGATCGCCGCGTCCCCGATGGCAAGTTCGCCGACCCGATGATCGCACCGGATGGTCAGCACGTCGAAGCGGCACCTCGCTTCCTCGACAATGCGCGCGCCTTCGGCCATCGCCAGCTCGTCGTACGCCTCATAGGCCAAACCCACGACGGCCCGTCCCTCGTTGTGGGCGCGAACCCGCCCCACGAACGACGCGTACCCGCCCGCTTCGGGCCTTTGGGAAGGCTCGAGAGCCAACGGGTGGCGCATGAGGCGAAACACCGTCAGCCTCCCGCCACCGGTGGGATGAACACCACCGTCGCCCCATCGGCGACGGCGGCGTGGGGTTCGACGAAGGCGTCCGCGACCGCGACCCGAACGACGCTCGGATCGAGGCCGAACCGGTGGGCCGCATCGAGTTCGCGGTAAAGGTCGGCCCAACTCCCTGCGTCTGTCACCACGGTTTCGGACGCGAGGCCGCGGCGTTCGCGAAGCACGGCAAAGTAGCGTACGTGAACCGTGTTCATGGGAGCCCCCAGACCCAAGGGGTCGCCGTTACGGTTTCGCCGGGAGCGACGCTTTCCTGATCCTCTTCCAGCACGATGAGCGCTTCTGCCCGCACCGCTCCGTCGAGCCGGTGAGACCCCCTTGGGCCCATCGGCCGAACCGTCGTCCGAAGGGGATCGCCCCAGGACGCCGGCACGAACTCGAGCCGACCCGCCTTGCGTTCGATCGCATCGCCGCACACCGTCTGCAAACGCGGGAGTTCGCAGGGCAACCCCAGGCGCCCCAGGAGGTAAGGCCGGACGAGAACGCTCCAGGTCACCAAGGTCGAGAGCGGGTTCCCGGGAAGGCCGAAGCTGACCTTGCCCTGCCTGACCCCGAGATAGACGGGCTTGCCCGGCTTCATGCGAACCCCCCAGAAGGCGGTCTCGAATCCGGCGGTCGCAAGCGCCGGTCGCACAAGGTCGTAGTCGCCCACCGAGACGCCGCCCGTCACGACGAGCACGTCGACCTCGTCGGCGAGCCGGTCGATGGCGTACTGCGTCGCAAGCCCCTCATCGGCGACCCGCTCGACCCGTGGCTCGGGCAAGCCCAGGGATCGGACGGCATGGGCGAGTCCGAAGGCGTTCGCCTCGTACACTTGGCCGGCCCGAAGTTCGTCGCCAGGAGCCGCGAGTTCGCTTCCCGTCGCCAGAATCCCGACCAACGGGCGACGCGCGACTTCAAGGCGATCCGCTCCCGCCGCCGCCGCCGCCGCGATCGCGGATGGACCTAGGACGAGCGGAGGCTCGAGAACAGGATCGCCACACTCGTGCTCCTCGGCGCGTCGCCGAATGTGCGCTCCCATGCGAGGAGGCTGGTCGAGGTCGAGGCGGTCGCCGTCGCGTCGAACGATCTCCTGCATGACGACGGCCCCCGTCCCCTGGGGGACCGGGGCACCGGTGAACACCCGCACCGCCGTTCCGGGCTCCCAGTCCTCGCCGAGCGGCGGATCGCCCGCCCGCGATTCCTTTCCTAGGCGGTAGGTGGTTCGTGCCGCCCGGACGTCGAGGTCGAGCAGGGCGTATCCGTCCACGGCCGAGTTGTCGAAGGGAGGCAGGTCGCACCGTGCCGTCACCGGGATGGCGAGCACCCGCCCAAGGGCCTCAGGAAGTCCGACGTGCTCCGCGATCACCGGCGGAACGAGCGACCGCACCCTCTCGAGCGCCTCCCAGTACGAGATCAGGTTCACTCGTGGCCCCCTCCCCGGAGCACGTCGAGCGCGTGCGCAAGGTACGGAAACAGGGCGGCGATCGCGTCCCGGGCCGCCCCGGGTGAACCCGGAAGGGCGACCACGATCGTCTCGCCGTACAGGCCGGCCACGGAGCGCGACAACATCGCCGTCGGAAGTCGGCGTTGCCCGTATGCCCGAAGATGCTCTTCGACCCCGGGGAGTCTACGCTCCAACATCGGGAGGATCGCCTCGGGAGTCACGTCTCTCGGTCCGACCCCGGTTCCTCCCGCCACGAACAGCAGGTCCGCCCGCTCGGCGGCCCCCTCGACCGCCGCCCGGATCGCCCCAACGTCGTCCGGCACGACGACAAGGCTCACGTCGTTCGCTCCCTCCTCGCGCAGAAGGGACGCAAGGGTCGGGCCCGTCGCATCCTCGCGCGTGCCGGACGACGAGCGATCGGATGCGACGATGATCGCCGCCCGAAACGGCTGGCGCACCCACGCCGACTTGCCCCCCGTCTTCTCGAGCAGTTCGACGGCCTCGATGCGCATCGCCTCGTCGATCGGCTTCAGCATATCGTAGAGGTTCAGGGCCGCGACGGCGGCGGCCGTGAGCGCCTCCATCTCGACCCCGGTCCGGTCGACCGCCACGACCCGAACCCGCGCGGTGATCGCGTCCATCTCAAACGAAAAGGAAACGTCCACCAAATCGAGCGCAACGTGGTGACAATACGGCACCAGGTTCGGCGTGTTCTTGGCCGCAAGAATGGCCGCCGTTCGGGCGACCGGCAACGGGTCCCCCTTCGGGGCGCGTCCTTCGCGTACGACGGCGACCGTTGCCGGAGACGCACGAAGGGTGGCGGCGGCCACCGCCGTCCTTAGCGAAGAGACCTTCGCCGAGACGTCGCGCATCAGCCGCCGATCTCCAGCATCGAGCGGTCGTTTGTCGACAAGAGGTTCTCCATCGGGGGGTGCTCCTTCCACTTTCGCGCGAGCGAGTCGCGCACGATCCTTGCGAGCGTCTCATCGTCCGCTCCGGTGCGCAACGGATCGCGCAGGTTGCCATCAGCCCGCAGGAACAGGCAAGACTTCACCATGCCGTCGGCGGTCAGGCGGAGACGGTTGCAGCCCTCGCAGAAGCTCTCTGTCATCGAAGCGACGAAGGCCACCGACCCCTTCCCTCCCTCGATCGCGAATTCGCGCGCCACCGCGTTGGGACCCACGGTCAGCGGCGCGAGCCGGTAGCGCGTTCGCAGGTCCTCCCGCATTTGCGCCGCCGGGTAGAGGTCGCCTCGTTGCCATTCGTTTCCCTTGAACGGCATGAACTCGATGAACCGAACCTGAACCGGGCGGTCCACGGCGAAGTCGGCGAAATCAAGGAGTTCGTCTTCGTTCACGCCCGCCATCACGACGACGTTGATCTTCAGCGGACGAAAGCCCGCCGCGAGGGCCGCGTCGATCCCGTCCAGCACCTTTGGCAGTTCGTCCCGACGCGTGATTTCGGCAAACCGCGCGCGCCGCAACGAATCCAGGCTCACGTTGAGGCCCTTCAACCCGGCGGTTCGGTAGGCGTCGGCCTTCTTCGCGAGCGTGGAACCGTTCGTCGTCATCCAGACCTCGCCCAAGCCCTCGATCCGAGCCAATCGCTCGATCAGTTCTTCAAGGTCTTTGCGAACCGTCGGTTCGCCCCCGGTGAGCCGCACCTTGGTGACCCCGCCCCGCACGAACAACCGCACCAGCCTCTCGATCTCCTCAAAACTCAGAATCTCGGTGCGCGGACGCCAGTTCACGCCCTCCGCCGGCATGCAGTACCCACATCGGAAGTTGCAGCGGTCGGTGATCGAGACGCGCAGATACGTGTGCCGACGGCCGAACGAGTCGGTCCAAGGGGCGGTCGGAACGAGGGGCGAGGGGGCGATCACCATGGCCGAGGTTCAGACTATTGCGTTGTCCGGACGAGAAGCTATGACGACCGTCATAGTACGCCATGGCCCCCGGGGTTTAGGATGGCTTCATGTCGAGCCGCCGCCAAGCGAATCGCATCCTGGCCATGAACACCTTGGCCTTCACCGTTTGTTTCGCGGTCTGGACGATGTACGGGGTGCTCGTCACCTTCTTGGCCGACAATCGGCTCGTCGCCCTCGACAAGGCGCAAATCGGTTGGCTGATCGGCATCCCCATCCTCACCGGCTCGCTCCTGAGGTTACCGGTCGGCATGCTCACGGATCGTTACGGTGGGAAGCCCGTGTACGTGACCTTGATGCTTTTCGCGGCGGCTTCGACCACCCTCGTCTCGTTTGCCAACGGGTTTTGGGGGCTGTTTTGGGCCGGCCTCATGTTCGGCAGTTCGGGCGCGGCCTTCGCGGTCGGAATCGCCTACTCCTCGCTCTGGTTCCCGCGCGAACGGCAGGGCACCGCGCTTGGGATCTTCGGCGTCGGCAACGCTGGCGCCGCCCTGACCACCCTGGGCGCCCCGACCCTCCTTCAGCGCCTGACCGACGGCGGCAAGCACCTCGAGGGTTGGCGCCAACTCCCCCTGATCTATGCGGCCGTGCTTGCCCTTATGGCGCTGGTGTTCGCCTTCGCCACCCAGAACAGGCGTCTCGCCGACGCCCAGCGCAAGACTTGGCGCAACTCCCTCCTTCCCCTTCGCCAGGTGCGGGTCTGGCGCTTTGGCGCGTACTACTTCCTCGTCTTCGGCGCTTTCGTCGCGCTGGCCCAGTGGCTGGTTCCTTACTACCTGAACGTCTACGGCATGAGCCTCGCGATGGCGGGCATGCTCGCCTCCGTGTTCAGCCTGCCCTCTGGCGTCATTCGCGCGCTCGGTGGTTGGGCATCCGACAAGTTCGGCGCGCGCACGACGATGTACTGGGTCCTCAGCGCCTGCGCCGTGTTCTTTCTCCTTCTCGTCGCCCCCCGCATGGACCTCACTTCTCCCGGCGAAGGCGTCATGGCGGAACGGGCGGGCGTCGTCACCGATGTGGAGAGCGGCACGATCAAGATCGGTGACCAGTCGTACCCCTTGCGCGGCAAGCCGGCGAGCGACGGGGTTCGCGAGCCGGAGGGCACCCTCATTCTGCCCGCGTTCCGTTCCTGGCACGAGCCCGTCGTCGAGCCCGGACAAGCGGTGAAGAAGAAGGAGTTGCTGGCCCGTGGCGTGACGCACGTCTACTTCCAGGCCAACGTCTGGGTCTTCACCGCCCTGGTGTTTCTCGCCGGTATCATGATGGGGGTTGGGAAGGCGGCCGTCTACAAGCACATCCCCGAGTACTTCCCGAACGACGTCGGCGTCGTCGGTGGGCTTGTCGGCGTCATCGGCGGCTTGGGCGGGTTCTTCTGCCCCATCGTTTTCGGATACCTGCTGCGCTGGTCGGGCCTATGGACCAGTTGTTGGCTGTTCCTCGCCCTCTTCAGCATCGGATGCCTCGTATGGATGCACCTCGTGATCCTGAAGATGGGCCGCAAGCAGGACGCGCCGAGCGTTTCGCTTGACGGTCGAACCGTCCCCCTTCCCTCTTTGACCGAGGCGCCCACCGCCGTCCCGGCGGGACGCCCATGACCGAACCTCGGAGCCTACCCTCGTGACCAACCCGAAAAACCCACCAACCGCCGAAACCTGGAATCCCGAGGATGAGGGCTTCTGGGCGTCCGAGGGCGCCGCGATCGCGTGGCGAACCCTCTGGATCACCACCTACTGCCTGTTGCTCTCCTTCGCGACCTGGTTCATGGTCAGCGCGATCGTCGTGAAGCTCTCCGGCATCGGGTTCAAGTTCGATACCCAGCAGCTGTTCTGGCTGAACGCGATGCCTGGCCTGGCCGCCGGCACCCTGCGCATCGTCCACACCTTCCTGATCCCGCTGTTCGGAACGCGCAAGACGATCGCCGTCTCGACGCTGTTGCTCGTCCTGCCCGCCCTCGGGTGGGGCTACGCGGTGACGGACCCGACCACGCCTTACGGAACGTTCCTGGCCCTCGCGTTTCTCGCCGGGCTGGGCGGCGGGAACTTCAGCTCGTTCATGCCCAGCACGAGCCTGTTCTTTCCCAAGCGGCTCCAGGGCACCGCCCTCGGGCTCCAGGCCGGGATCGGAAACTTCGGCGTGAGCGTCACCCAGTTCGTCGTTCCTTGGATCATCGGCGTCTCTCTGATCGGCAACCCCCAGACGTTCACCAAGGGCGAGGCGAAGAGCGACCTCTGGCTCCAGAACGCCGCCTACGTGTGGGCGCCCTTTGTCCTCATCGGCGCGGTCGTAGCCTGGCTCGGCTTGCGTAGCGTGCCCGTCAAAGCCACCTTCCGTGAGCAGCTCGACATCTTCCGCGACAAGCACACTTGGATCATGACCTCCCTCTACATCATGACCTTTGGTTCTTTCAGCGGGTACTCGGCGGCCTTTCCCTTGTTGATCGGCAAGGTCTACGGCGGTTTCCCGAACGCGCCCGAACCCCTGAAGTTCGCGTTCATCGGGCCCTTCATCGGGGCGGCGGTGCGCGCCTTGTTCGGTCCGATCAGCGACAAACTGGGCGGCGCGAGAGTGACCGCCCTAAGCGGGATCGGGCTTCTCGTTTGCGCGATCGGCGTCACCGGCTACACCCACCCGCAAAGCCTGCAGCAATGGCCGGGGTTCCTTGGTTTCATGCTCGGTCTGTTCTTCTTCAGCGGCATCGGCAACGCCTCCACCTTCAAGCAGATGCCGATGATCTTCCCGCCACGCCAAGCGGGCGGCGTGATCGGTTGGACCTCGGCGATCGCCGCCTACGGCCCCTTTGTGTTCTCGGTCGCCTTCGGCGCGATCATCGCGAACACCGGATCACCGACGAACTTCTTCTACGGGGCCGCGGTTTTCTACGCCCTGAACGTGATCCTGAACCACTGGTACTACGCGCGGAGGAACGCCGAAAAGCCCTGCTGACCGAGTGAGCACGGGGGCCGGAATGCGGACGGTCCGACTAGGCCTCGGATTCCTCCAAAACCTTCTCGATCCAAGACAGGGCCGCCATCATGTTCGGAAAGCCGATCGTGGTGGTGGCCAGCAGGGCCACGTGCCGGATCTCGTCGACCGTTGCGCCCGCCTCGATCGAGCGCCGGGCATGGCTGCGCACCGCCCCCTCTTGTCGCGCGCCGATCGCGATCGCGAGCTTCGCCAGGGACCGGGCCTTCTCGTCGAGCGGTCCAGCCTGGGCCGTCGCCTCTCCCAGAGAGTGGTACGCCCGTGCGATCTCGGGGTACTTCTCGAGAAACCGTTCGTAGCGCTTGGGGAGCTTTGCCATGTCTCTATCCTATCGAACCTCGGCCCCCCTGGGGTCCATCGCTAGGTACCGGCGTCTCGGTGGATGGCCGGTTCAGTTCGCCTCGCCTCGGCGCCCACGTTGAGGACGCTCGGCGGGCTTCGACCTCGGCGGTCTGCCGAGCGAGGGTCGCGAGTTGCGCCTCGGTGGCGGTCGCCTCGATCGTCGGAAACAGCGCTCGCTCCTCCCACCGGATGTGCGCATCGAGCAACCGGCCCAGGAGCGCGAGGTCCGCATTGGCCAAGTCCATCGCGAGACGACGAATCGCTTGGTGGTCCTCGAGAAGCTTCTCTCGAATCGCCTCGCTCAAGAGGGGGCTCAGCAACGCCTCCTCTTCCCGAAAGTGGGCGTCCAATTCGTCCGCCCAGAGTCGGGCAAACTCGTCGCCCGCGTCGTCGCCTCTCGCAAGGCGCCGCGCGAACACCAGGCCGACGTTGTGATCCCTCGAGAAGGGCTGCAGAGCCGGGTGACGTTTCATGAGACTTGGGCCTCGATCCTTCTCCTCACGGAGTCTCCGTGCCGAGCAACCCAACCGGATCGAGGATCGTCACCCGTTGTCTCTCGGCGCTCAGCAGCTTTCGCTTGGTCCATCGGCTCATCACGCGGATCGTCGTCTCGACCGTGGTACCCGCCATCTCCGCCAGATCCTGGCGCGTGAGTGGAACGGACAGGGTCACCCCGCACGACCCCTTGACGCCGTACGAGTCCATGAGCAACAGAAGGACCGCCGCGATCCGCTGCTCCACCTTGGTGCTCGACATCCGCGCCATCATATCGTGCGCGCGCCGCAATCGGGGCGACATCGAGCGCAGAACCTGGTCGCGTAGGATCGCGCTTCCCTCGTAGACTTGGCGGAGGAGTTCGCTCGGGACCTTGAGATACCAGCAGTTCGTGACGGCGATCGCCGTGAGCGGGTACACCCGCCCCTCGACCGCCGCGATGATCCCCAGGCTCTGTCCCGGCCCCATCAGTTCGACCGTGACCGACGTGCTCTGCGGCGTCGTGCGCGTCATCTTAACGAACCCGACGCCGACGACCGCCGCGAATCGACAGTCGGCCCCGGCGAACCAGATGACCTCTCCCCGCTCCGCGTAGGCGAGGTACGTCTCGGAGACGAGCCGGTCCCGGTGCTCGGGCGCAACCCCGTTCAGGAGCGTGCACGCTTCGACGACGGCGACGGTGGGGGGGCGCTCCGGTCGGCTACCCCCCTCCCAGACGGGTGCCCTAACAGGCATAGGCCCGCCTCCTCAGTCTGGTGCGAACCAGGGGACCGCCGACGTGAATCGCCCAGACGCCGAGGGCGAGCAACTCGACGAAACCCGTCCAGCCCATCGGTGCGAAAGCGGCAACCTGGTAATCGGTAAGAGTCTCGAGGCCAACTCGGGCCGCGTTCCCTAGGTTCAGCAGGACGAACACCGACCACAGCCCGGCCAGCCGCTCCTCCGCCAGGCCGTGCATCCGGGCGACGACGTGCATCGAGACGCCAACGATCATTTGGCTGATGAAGCCGACGGTGACGGCGTGCCGAATCGCTCCGGTATAAGCGTGCGAGAACGGCTGGCCGATCGCGGCCAGATGCAGGGGCTCCAGGACCAAAAGGAGCCCCGCGAGGACCAGCCAGCCGTACGCCCCTCGGACGAACTTGTGGCTCCGGGCGGGACGATCTGGGCGTTCGTAAAGCCGGCTGGCCGCGAACAGCGCCACCGTTGCCAACGCGATCAGCACGCCCCCCGCCTGGTAGAGTCCCGCCGAACCGGGCGACATACCGGCGGCGAAGGTCCGGTTCCAGCCCACCATGCGGGCGATCAACCCGAAGGTCCACAGAACGAATCCGATCTCTCCCAGCGTTCGATGGGCCGGCTTCCAACCGAAGCAGGTCCCAAACTTGGTGAGCGACACGCCGAAGATCATCATCGCCGCGAAGCCGAGGAACTGCGCTTCCCTCAAGGGTGCGAACCACTCCGCCACGAACAGGATGGACGCCCGCGCGTCCGACCGATGGGACAGGGCGAAAACGATGGGTTCTGCCAGGGCCACCGCCAGAAACCAAAACAGGGACGCGAAGACGAACTTCGAGGTCCACGTCGTCGGGGCGCCGGAACGATGCCGCGTCAGTTGCGTGTTGGCGAGGAAGAGCACGACCGCCAGCGCTTGGAGGAGGCACGCTGCCACCCCGACGGGTAGCCACAGGGGTCGGTCGATCCGGACCAACGGCTCGGCGACAAACCGTAGGGCGATTCCGGCCGCCATGCTCTGCATGGACAGAAACGCGAGGCGATGGAACAGGCGCTTCTTGGATTCGGTCGGTGCGTGTTGCTGAAGCGCGAAGCCCAGCACGAAGAACCCGACCCATCCGAATAGCTGTGAGTTGGCGTGCGCCAGGACATACGGCGTCCAGGCGTTCGCCGTATAGCTGGCCTGCCGGCTGATTCCGAGCAAAGCGGTCGCCCCCAATAGGCACCCTACCGTCAGGACGCAGACCATGCCCGCCAAAAAGAACGGCCGGTAGATGGAGACGTCGGCTCGATCGTTCATCGAGCGCACGGGAGCGCGCGCCGGCACTACCCTCAAAGGTCGGACGGTCTGGGACATGCCCCATCATCGTTCTTGCGAACCGGATGATCCTATGACGCCCGTCATATTCCGCACTTTTCTCTCCAGAAAACGCCGACTATGACGACCGT
This sequence comes from Fimbriimonadaceae bacterium, assembly GCA_026129685.1. Classification (GTDB taxonomy): domain Bacteria; phylum Armatimonadota; class Fimbriimonadia; order Fimbriimonadales; family Fimbriimonadaceae; genus UBA2387. The sequence goes on along the minus strand of JAHCHO010000004.1, from coordinate 163,093 downwards.
CATAGCGCCCCCCAAGGGTCTCCCGGAGAATGACCCTACCTCCCCTGGGGGTAGGCAACCGATGGCGACGCGACACGCAGTACCCGGAAGACACCCGACCGAATCCCCGCCCGGCGTGGCGCGGGTCGTCCGTACCACCGACAGCCCGAACTGCACCGGCGCGTGCGGCTGGCTCGCGACGGTCGTGAACGACACGATCGTCGACCTTAAGCCCGCTGCGGACTACCCGTGCGACGAGTACAACCCTCGCGGATGTCTGCGGGGGATGTCCATGACCCACCTCATTTACGGCCCAGACCGCGTCAAGACCCCTCTGATCCGGACGGGCGCGCGCGGGGCCGGGCAGTGGAAGGTCGCCATGTGGGACGAGGCCTTGGACCACATCGCCGGCCGGATGATCCGGATCCGCGACGAGTTCGGGCCGGAGAGCATGCTCCTCTTCAACCAGGTCGTCGGAACGGGCTACGTCCAGAAGGGAGCCCAAGTCCGCATGGCGGCCCTCCTGGGTATGTCCTTCGCGACGGCGTACGACTTCAACGGCGACATTTCGATGGGTTTCACCCATACGATGGGCATCGACTGCGTCGAATGCGAGACCAAGAGCTGGGGCCACGCCAAGACCGCGATCCTTTGGTCCAGCAACGTCTTCCAAACCCGCATCCCCGACGCCCAGTTTCTGACCCGCGTCGCCAAGCAGCGGAACAACTGCAAGATCGTTGTGATCGATCCCCGTTGCAGCCAGACCGCGAAGGGCGCCGACCTTTGGTTGCCGATCCAGCCCGGTACCGACGCCGCCCTCGCCCTCGCCATGTGCCGAGTCGTCCTGGACGACGGCCTTTTGGACGAGGAGTTCCTGCGCAAGTACACGGATTTCGGCACTTGCGTCCGTGAGGACAATGGTCGGCGGCTGCGGGCGAGCGATCTCGGCATGGGCGGCGACGACCGGTTCGTCGTCTGGAACGAGGTCACCGATGGCTGGACCGTTTTGCCCATGGACACCCTTGACCTGGGCGACGGGATCCGGCCCGCCCTTCGTGGCCACAGAACGGTCGAGGTCGAGGGCCGCTCCGTGACCGTCCGCACGGTATTCGACCTGATCGAGGACGAACTGCGAAGCGACGCTTACACGCTGGAAGCGGCGTCGCGCGTCACCGACATCCCCGCCGACACCATCCGGCAACTCGCCCGCGACTACGCCGTGAACCGTCCCAGTTCGATCGTGATCGGGATGGGCCTCAATCACCGCTTGCACGGCGACCTCACCATCCGGGCCGTGCTGTTGCTCTCCGCCCTGGTGGGGGCGCACGGCAAACCCGGCGAGTCCGTCTCCATCTATTCCGGCCAACACCACTTCCGGCTGGACGTCTCCGCCTGGTGGTTCCCCGGCGGCAAGCGGCCGAACGCCGTCCCCATGCATTACTTCACGATGGGCAAGCCGACCGCCACGATGAACCCCAAGATCAAGTTTCCCAAGAGCGGGTTCAAGGCGCTGTTCGTCTCGCACGGGAACCCTCTCGTCACCGAGTTCAGCGATCCGATCAAGAAAGCGATCGACGACCTTGAGTTGTTCGTCGTCGTGGACTTCTCGATGACGCCGACCTGCGAGTACGCCGACGTCGTGCTTCCCGCCCCCACCTTCTGGGAAAAGGTCGAGTTGGTCGGGACGAGCTGTCACCCGTACCTGCAAATGCAGCAGGAGGTCCTCACTCCCCGCTACGACTCGCGCACGGAACTCTGGATGGTCCGCGAACTGGTCCGAAGGGTGGACCCGTCCTTGCTTCCCCACTTCGAGTTCGACGAGCTCGACGCCATCCGCATGATGCTCGAAGACGGAGGCAAAGAGGTCGCGGGCATCACCGTCGAGCAACTTCAGAAGGGACCCGTCCGGCTGAAGGTCCACGACCCGGAGGTCGGTTGCGACGAGCAGTTCCTTGAGGACAGGCTCTTCCCGCCAAGGGCGTACCCCTTCCCCGAAGGCGCGCAGCGCGAGTTTCTCAAGACGGGTCGGATGGAGTTCTTCAAAGAGGAGGAGGTCTTTCAGAAGCTCGGCGAGGCCCTCCCGACCTTCAAGCCTGCCTTCGAGCACCTGCCGGAAGAGGACCGCGCGTTTCCGCTGTCCATCGTCACCCCCCACTCGAAGTGGCGCGTCCACTCCACCCACTGCAACAACCCGCTTCTCATGAACGTGAATCGAAAGCCGGTCGTTGAGATCAACCCCCGGGATGCCGCCGATCGCGGCATCGCCGACGGCGACCCCGTCGAGATCTTCAACCGAAACGGCGCGTACCAGGTCTGGGCGCTCGTGACCGAGACGATCAAGCCGGGCGTGCTCTGCGTCGACCATGGCTGGTGGGACCGCTTCCTCGGCGCCGGCAAGTACCACAGCGTCCACACGCACCAGAAGGTCAAACCGACCCACGAGAACTACTATCTGCCCGCGGTGTACGCCCCTGGCCAGCACTGGAAAGACACGCGAGTCGACGTCCGGAGGGTGAAGTAATGGCCAAGCTCGCGATGCTGGTGGACCTGACCCGTTGCATCGGTTGCGACGCCTGCACCCTCGCCTGCAAGCAGGAGAACGGCACGCCGATGGACGTGTTCTTCGCGCGCGTCTTGAACATCGAGGCCGGGACGTTCCCCAATGTCAAGCGGGTCTATCTGCCCGTCCTCTGCAACCACTGTGAGGACGCGCCTTGCCTCAAGGGCTGCCCGAACAAAGCGATCTTTCGCCGACCCGACGGCATCGTCCTGATCGACCAGGATCGCTGTCGCGGGACCGGCGCTTGCGTCGCCGCCTGTCCCTACGGAAACGTCTACCTGGTCCGCTCCGACCGCTGGTACCTCAACGAGGACGAGGCCTACGAGCGCGACTACGTCAAGCCGCGGCTCAACCAGAACGTGGCGCGGAAGTGCACCTACTGCGCGCACCGGGTGGACCAGTCCCTCGACCCGGCCTGCGTGGTGGCTTGCCCGACCACCGCGCGCATTTTCGGCGATCTCGAGGACCCCGAGAGTCCGGTCAGCAAGTACGTCGCCGAGCAGAGGTCCGAGACCGGTCGCGAACCCTTCCACCTTCTCCCGGAGGCGAAGACCGTACCGACGACCTGCTACCTCGGTCCAATGGCTGAGCAGGCGTCTTCGAGCGTGCCGGACGGCAGCTTCGCGGAGGTGAAACGATGAAGCTCGCCCTCGCGGTCCTCTCCGTCGCCGCTCTTGCGGGCACGCTCCTTGCGCAACCCAAGGTGGCGACGCCTGCCCCGTCGAAGGACGTCTTCTCCACCACCGCCTGCGTGGGATGTCACGGGGTCTCCGCGATGGGTGGCCTGGGACCCCCCATCGCCAAGACCAAGCTCACCGACGAGCAGTTCATGACGATCCTGCGCAAGGGCCGGGGCATGATGCCGGGCACCAAGCCCGACATGCTCTCCGACCAAGACGCGGCGATCCTCCACGCCCAACTGAGGGAGATGCCCTGGGACCCCACCCAGATTCCCCTTGCCTTCAAGGTCGGCTCGCTCCTGACGACGCGCAACGTGGCCCTGTTCTTCCTGTTCGTCAGCTTGTTCGCGCTGGTCTTCGCCGTTCGAGTCCTCGCCTACTGGGCGGGCAACGCCGGACTGCGCCGGCTCGGCCCCAAGATCGCGCGATTTGGCCGAGGGCGGGCCGCCTGGGTGTTCGTGCGGTCGCTCGTGGTGGACGGACTGCTCGTCGCTTCGGTTTGGCGCAAGGACCGGGTTCGCTGGCTGTGGCACGGCCTCATCCTGTACGGGTTCCTGGGGCTGATGCTCGCCGACGTCCTGATGCAGATCTTCAACCCGACCCGGGCCGACGTCGCCCTCACTCATCCGCTCAAGCTGTTGCCCCTGCTCTCTGGGGCGGCGGTGTTCACCGGCGTTCTGTACGTCTACGTACGCTACCGAACGGACCGGTTTATCGACAACGGCGTTACCCTCGGTCGCGACTTCCTGTTCGTGAACCTGCTGTTCCACACCGTTCTCAGCGGCTTCCTGACGATGTGGCTGAACCAAGGTGGGGCCGCCGGGTGGATCATGCCGATCTACATCTACCACTTGACCTCGGTCGGATTGCTGATCGCCACCTCGCCCTTCACCCGGTTCAACCACGCGTTCGTGGCGCCTTTCTTGGCGGCGTGCACCGCCCTCACCGAGGCGATCGTTCAAGACGAGAAGGACCTCGGGTTCCTTCGCGAACCTTCGCCCGGCCGAGACCACAAGTCGCAACGAATCGCCGAGGGATTGCTACGCACCATCGATCGGGACTCGCCGGACGCGATCCGGATTCGCTACTACCCCTAAACGGATACCCCCATGTGTGAATGCCAAAACTGCGGTAACTGCGAGAACGGCCAGAAGAAGGTCGTCAGCCGACGAAAGTTCATGGCCTGGTCGGTCGGGGCGATCAATCTCGCCGTCTTCGGCGCGGTTTTCGGTCCCGTCCTCGGGTTCCTCGGCTCTCCCTTGCGTCACCGGCAAATGAAGCAGTGGGTGCCGGTCCTCGATGAGGGTGCGTTGGGAGAGGGCGAAACCAAGGAAGTCCCGTTCACCGTTCGCGTCAAGGACGGTTACGAGATGGTGGACCGTACCTACGTGGTGTACCTCGTCCGGTCGGAAGAGGGCATCGTCGCCCTCGACCCGTCCTGCACCCACCTTGGTTGCCGGATCAAGTTTCAAGCGGACAAGAACCGCTACTTCTGCCCTTGCCACGGCGGCGTGTTCGACAATCGGGGCACCGTCGTTTCCGGCCCGCCGCCGAAACCCCTTGTTCGGCACGCCGTCGAGGTCCGTGAGGGGAAGATCTGGGTCCAGCGGAGCGTTTGAAACATGAGTCGAAGAACCCTGAGCCCTGAGCGACCCGTCGAGAACGTGCCCGTTCCCGAGACCCAAGAAGAGGCCCTGCGCCTCGAGCGACCCAGCCTACGGGACTGGACGGATTTGCGCCTGGGCTGGTGGGGTTTCGTCCGAAAGAACCTTGACGAACCGATGCCTCCCGGCGTCGGTTGGTGGCAGACCCTCGGCAACCTCCTGTTGACCCTGCTGCTCTTCCAGTTCGTGACCGGATTCGCCCTGGCGATGTACTATGCGCCGAGCCCGTCGAGCGCCTACCACTCGGTGAAGCACCTGACCGAGACCGTCCCCCTGGGTTCCTTTGTGAGGGGACTTCACATGTGGGGGTCGGGAGCGATCGTCGTCACCGTGGTGCTCCACATTCTGCGCGTGTTCTACTGGGGGTCCTACAAGAAGCCTCGCGAACTCACGTGGGTTTTCGGCGTCCTCATCTTCAACGTGGTGCTGGGCTTCTCCTTTACCGGCTACCTGTTGCCGTGGGATCAGAAAGCCTATTGGGCGACGGTGGTGGGCACGCGCATTGCCGCCACCGTTCCGTTTGTCGGCCCGGACCTATTGAGGCTGATCCGTGGCGGCGAGGAGGTCGGCGCCCTGACGCTGACCCGGTTCTACGCGATTCACGTCATGCTCCTGCCCGCGTCCCTCGTCGTCCTGACCGGGTTGCACCTGTACCTCGTGCGCCGACTCCACATCGCGGGCCCCGTCTTGCCGCAAAAGGGCAAACCCGTTCCCTTCTTCCCCGTTCAGCTGTTCCGCGATGCGATCGTCGTGCTCGTGGGCCTCGGCATCGTGGTATACCTGGCCCTCGCCTTTCCCCCGGCCATCGAGGCCATGGCCGACCCCGCCGGGACCGACTTCACCCCCCGGCCCGAGTGGTACTTCTTGGGCCTGTACGAGCTGCTGAAGATCGTGCCCCAGGGGTACGAGGTCTTGGCGACCGTCGTCATTCCCGGTCTGATTTCGCTTGGAATGCTGTTCCTGCCCTGGCTAGATCGGTCGCCTTCGCGCCATCCCGCGATGCGCGCCTCCATCATCCTCGCCGGCACCTTCGTCAGCCTGACGATCGGTCTCATGACCCTCAAGGGCGTTATCGAAACCCCGCCCCCACACCATCCGCCCGCGGCCAAGGCCGAGGCGCCGACGCCCGATGGCACCCCTTGACCGCGACCCCCGAAAGACCACCGTCATGCTAGACTGGACCCCATGACGGTACGCTGGCGATCGTCCGGTTGCGGGCGCAAGGCGAGAACTCCCTCCGAGAAGCGCCTTCCGTGAACGGCAATGCGGCCGTCAGCGTCCAGATGCTCGGCGGGCTCCGAGTCTCTACTCGGGAGCCCGCCGTACCGCCCAAATTCCGGTCGCGCACTGCCGAGAGGTTGCTGTCGCGCCTCGCGCTCCGGCTCGGCAAATCGGTCGCAAAGTCGGAGCTCATGGAGTTGCTTTGGCCCGAGAGCGACGGAGACCGGCAGGCCCAGAATCTGCGCCGAGCCCTCGCGGACGTCCGGCAAGCCCTCGAGGAGGAGCCCGGTATCCCCCTGATCGTCCATGCCGACCACGACCACATTTGGCTCGATCCGGAGCGGGTTCAGACGGACGTCGCGATCTTCAAACAGACCACCGACGCCGGCCTGGAAGGCAGCGAAGAAGAGAGCAACCTCCGGTCCGCGTTCCAACTCTACACCGGCCGGTTGCTTCCCGACGACGACGACCCGAGGATCGGCGTCTACCGAATGGAACTCGAGGAGTTGTTCGCGCAGACCGTCGAGCAGTTGATCGCCCTGTTGCTCCGAAACGAGCGCCATGACGAGGCGCTTCGCGTCGGTCGCCACGCCGTCACCGTCGCGCCTCTGCGAGAGGATGTTCACGTCGCCCTCATGCGGGCCTATGCCTCGGCCGGGCTTCGTTCCCAAGCGATCCGGCAGTTCGAAGAACTGGAAACCTTGCTGGACGACCAATGGGGCGAGCCACCCTCCGCCAAGAGCGTGAAAGCGTTGGAAAGCTTGGCGGGTGCCGATCCAACCGGCGAGCCCTCGCGCCGGCCGACTTCCGAGGTGCCGGCGGCCGAGTCGGCGGGAGGGGCGGTGCCGGCCGGATCGCCCTTCTATATCGCGCGGGACTGCGACGGGGCGCTCCGTCGTGCGATCGGCCGACGCGAGACGACGATCTTGGTTCACGGCGCGCGCCAGGTCGGCAAAACGTCCCTCTTGGGTCGCGTCCTCAACGAGGTTCGGCGCTCGGACTCCCGCGTCGCGATCACCGACTTTCAGGTTCTCAGCCGATCGCAACTCGCCACGGCCGATGCCTTCTGCCGGGCGATCGCCTATGGCTTTTCAACCCAATTGGGCGCGGATCTGAACCTTCCCGCGATGTGGAACGAGTGGCTCGGGCCGAACTCGAACCTCGATGCCGTGGTCGAGTCAGCCTTGGCGAAAGTCGAGGGACCGGTCGTCTGGGCGATGGACGAGACCGACCGTCTCTTCGGCACCGTGTTCGCCGACGACTTCTTCGGCCTGGTTCGCAGCTGGCACAACCGCCGCGCCATGGAGGCCGAGGGTCCCTTCAACAAACTCACCCTCGTGATCGCCTATGCGACCGAGGCGCACTTGTTCATCAAGGACATCAACCAGTCCCCCTTCAACGTCGGGGTCAGGATTCCGATGCGCGACTTCGGCGAAGCCGAAACGCGCGAACTGAGCTTGCGCTACGGCACGACGTTGAAGGATTCCGAGGTCCGTCGGTTGGCGAATCTCACCGGTGGCCAGCCGTTCCTGACCCGACGAGCGTTGGACGCCCTCGTTCTCGGCGGGACCCGACTGGATGACCTCGAGGCCAACGCGGCGCAAGAGGACGGACCCTTCGGCGAGCACCTTCGTCGCCTCCTCGATGTGCTTGACCGTGACGAGCCCACGAAAGACGAGGTCCGGCGCTTGCTGCGCAACCAACCTTTTCGGGACGCAAAGTCCGCCCACCGCCTGATCGCCGGGGGGATGCTGGTTCGGAAGTCCGATGGCGCTCTGGAGTTCCGGGTACCGGCGTACCGGGACTTTCTTGGGCGGTCTCTCGATGCCTTGAACTCCTGAGCGGCTAGCGCGGCGCGCCTCGCCAAAACCGGGCGGTGCCGTCGGCTCCCGTGCTGACGACCGTCGCCCCGTCCGGCGTCGGTTCCGCGTCGAACGCGTAGCCTTCGTGCCCCTTGAGTTTGATCAACTCCTGGCCGGTCCTTGGATTGAACACGCGCACGAAGCCGTCCGCGCAGGACGTGACGATCCGTTCATCGTTGGGAAACCACTCGGCGGTGGAAACCCACCCGGGGTGTTGTAGGACCGCGATCTCTTCGCCGGTCGAGGTGTCCCAAACGCGAACCGTCCGGTCAAAGGAGTTCGTCAACAGACGCTTGTCGTCCTTCGTGAAGCGGGCGCCCCAAGCGCGGCTCGCGTGCCCGACCAAGGACCGGCTCCAGCCCGGTCGGTCCATCGAGAACAGGCCGACATAGGAGGTTGCCGTCGTCACCGCGAGCCAACGTCCGTCGTGCGACCATTCGAGATGCCGCACCGGAGCCTTGACGTCGGTGACCGATCGGACCATCGCGAGGGTGCTTGCGTCCAAAACTGCGACCCGCCCTTCCGAGGAACCGACCGCAAGGAAGCGGCCGTCCGGCGAGATCGCCGCGCGAAGGCACTCGATTCCTTGGTCGCCCCGGACTTTGGCTTCGGACAGGGGGCCGGCCAGCGTGGCGACGCCGTACCGGCCCAGCGTCACCACGATCTGGCCGGTCGGCCCGATCGCGAGGGCCTTGGCCGGCCGGCCGTCGATCCTCGTACGACGAACGACCCGTCCCGTTCGGGCCTCCACGATCAAGAGGTCACCCTCGCCGGTGATGTACGCCACCCGCTTCCCGTCCTCGCAGAACGCGAGGGGGTTCGCCTCGACCGAGAACCCGACATCGACCGTGGCGACCCTCCGACCCGAAGCGACGTCGAAGATCGCCGACTTGCCGTCCGTGCCGACCGTCGCGTACAGGTCGCCCTGAGGAGACAGCCTGCCCGCCAACACTTCGCCGTCATTGGCCTTGGCGGTTCGAGCCGGTGCGGAAGTCCGGAGGTCCCACTCGAGGAGCCCGCCCTCGGCGGTTAGGGCGATCACCGTCCGTTCGCCCTCGGTTAGGGTTGCGTGAGTTAGGGGAGAGCGAGAGCCGAGGTACATGCCGAGTTGTCGACCCGTCATCGCGTCCCAGACGCGAACCGACCCGTCGAACCCGGAGGACAGCAGACGCTTGCCGTCGGCGAACCAGTTCAGGCTGGTCGTGGAGCCCAAATGCCCGACCAAAGTGCAGACCACCGTTCCATCGGCCCGCCAAACTTCCGGTTCCCGGCCCGTCGGGAACAGCACCGTGAAGAACCGGTCGTCGGACCGGAATCCTGCCCCGAAACCGTCGTACCACCGCTTCGTCGTTCGGTCGTAAAGATGGGGGCTCCCGTCTTCCGCCCCCATCGCGACAAACCGTCCGGTCGGCGAAAGCCTTAGGCTTCCCGGCACCTTCGCCGTTGGAACGTGCTCCACCGGCGACCCGTCCCGGCGAATGTCGAACCCCGTTCGGTTCGCGTGGGCGAGAAACTCGATACCGGGGGTCCCGCTGAGCCCGATCGGTTGATCTTCTTGGCCGCGCGCCGCCTTCGCCAAGCGGATGCGCTGCAGGAGCGGTATCCGGCCGGCCGTGTCCCGAATCCAGGTTCGGTACGCCGAGAACTGCCCCTCGAACCCAAACTCCGCGTCGATCGAGCGTCCGTTCAAGCAGATTCCGCGATCCTTGCCCTCGACCAACCCACCCTCCCACCAAATGACCCGGGTTCGGTTGGGATCACCCGGAATCGCCGGCCGAAGCACTCGGGCCCGTCCGAACACCGCCGACAGGTACGACCACTCCCAGCCCTTCCTGGCATAGTCCCGCTGGGAATCGAGCAAACTCGCCGCCGAGACAAAGCTCCCGTCCTCGATCTGCTCCGCGGCGAGTCCGATCGACGAGGCGTACGCCATGTCCGCGGTCTCGATCTGGAGCCGTCGTGCCTCGCGGAGGGCCGAGTCCCGTTCGCTCGCGACCACGACCAGCCAAACGACCATGGCCGCGAACGCCGCGACCACCATCGTCGCCACCAAACCGACCCGCCACGCTGCCCTACGCGAAGCCGCTCGTTGCCGCCGGAACTCCGCCTCCGGCAGGTTGGCCCGACGCCACCGCTCGTCGAAGAGGACCCGGTAGAGCCGGTTCCGAACGCGGATCTTGCCCGATTCCTCGATCGCGACGCCCGACAGGCGGAGCGTCGCGATCAGCAAGGCATCGTGGCGTCCCGGCGCGAGACCGTTCCGCAGGAGTTCGCCATGGGCCTCGAGGACCCGGCTTCGCGACTCCTCGGGTGTGGTGCCGGGCAGCTCCGCCTCGAGCAGACGCCGCTCGACGTCGGCCAGGTTCGGTTCCTTGTGGCGCGCGTCCTCGCCGAGCAGCGTCTCGCGAACCACCGCGTCCACCGCCCCGGGACTGCGGACCTTCGGATCGGCGGCGATCCTCGCGGCAAGCAGTTGGGTCAGGTAGGGATGCCCGGATACCCAGAAGTGGATTCGATCGAGAAGTCGCTCGCCGTCCCTCCCCCCTGCCGACAGCGGTCCGACATAGGGGGCGGTTTCCTCGCGGGTGAAGTCGGTCAGTTCCACCTGCCGGCCGATGTTGAACGGGGTCACGTCGTCGTTGTCGATCAGTTGACTCGGCGCGGCGACCCCGACCAGGCAGAAGGTAAGGCGCCCGAATCGTGGGCACTGGGACCTGCGATTGTAACACTCGCGAATCGCCGCGAAGAACTCGTCGGCCGAGAACGGCAGGGAGCGAACGAAGTCCACCTCGTCCACGAAAACCACGATCGGTCCCGCCGCCGAAGCCAGAACGACCTCCTCGAGGGCGCTGAAGAGCCGTGCGACCGGCCCGATCTCGATGTTCGCTCGCCAGTGGTCGAACAGCGGCCCGGTCAACCCGAGGTCCTGGCCGAGCCCTCGAAGCAAACCCGCGTACCACTGTTCCGGAAGCAGATTCGAACCGAGACGCTGCAGATCGATCCGGACGGTGGTCACGCCCGCCTGCTGCAAACGGTCGAGGGAACGGACGATCAGGGACGACTTGCCCTTTTGCCGCGAGTCGAGCACGAACACGTAGACGCCCGCGAGGAGCGCCTCGACGATCTCGTCGTCGGCGCGTCGCGGCACGTAGCTGGCCGTCCCCGGCGGTAGCGTCCCGCCGGGCCTGAAGAAGGCGACGTGCTCGGTCACTCCGACAATGTTAGCCTTCCGGCGTGACGGAATCGTGACGGGGAGACCTCCCGAACGCCGAATGGCCGTCACGGTTTCGTCACGATCAAGCTCGTACATTCGTATCACCAATCGCCAAGAGACTCGCCGCTAACGACGAGCAGCGCGGATGGAATCGACCGACCAGGTACAGGACAAATGAATAGAACTCTCATCGTGGCCGCCGCGCTATGCGGTGCATCGCTCTCCGGAGCTCAGACCGTCTTCTACGACAACATCAACGGGTACAGCGCTTGGACCGGTACGTCGTCCTACACGCTTCGGGGTACCGGCTTGTCGAATCCACAGTGGCTGGCCCAGCAATTCACGTCGAGCGCAACAGGGAACATCACGGACATCAAGCTCTCCGTCCAACACCAAAACGGCTCCGCCATGCAAAGCGGCACCATGTCGGTGTTCAACGACTCGGGCAACACGATGAGCGGCTCGCCGATCGCCTCCGTGGCCTTCGGCGCCAGTCCGACCTGGGACTCGACGTCGCTGCTCACCTTTGGAGGACTGAACATACCGGTGATCTCCGGCACGAGTTACTGGGTTCAAGTGAATCCGTCGCTCACGTCGGACATGGGTTGGCGCATCGTGCCCGGTTCGGCGAACGGCAACATCGCTTGGGCGGGCAACGCGGCGTCTCCTCCAACCTACTTCAACGGGCCTCAAGCCGGCATGACCGTCGAAGGTACGGCGGTACCCGAGCCGATGTCCCTCGGGGCGCTCGGCATTGGCGCCCTCGGCCTCCTCAAGCGTCGAAGAGCCTCGTCTGCCGGCAATCGACTTCGCTAACCATCATCGATCAAGACTAGAGAACAAGGACACATGAAACGAACTCTCGCGATCCTCGCCACCATCGTCGTCGCCTCGGCCTCGAACGCCCAGGTCTTCTTCAACAACATCAACGGCTCTTGGGAAAGCTCCGCCTGGACCCTGCAGGGAACGGGCTTCAGCAACCCGCAGATGACCGCCGCTCGCTTCACCTCGACCGGCACCGGTATCGCGACCGACGTGACGGTCGCCATCCGCAAGCAACCCGGTACCGGCGGCTCTGGCACCCTCTCCTTCATGACGGATTCCGGAAGCGACACCCTCGGCACGACCCTGCAGACCGTCGCCTTTACCGGTGTTCAGGACTGGACCGACCCGACGCCGTTCACCGTGAGCGGATTCAACGTCCCCGTCACCGCCGGTTCGAAGTATTGGCTGCTCGTGAATCCGGACGCCGCCTTCAACGGTGGTTGGTACGTTCCTCTCGGCGCGACGGCGGACTTGGTCGCCTACAAGCAGGGAGCCTCGCCGTTCAACTACCAAATCAGCACCGCCGGCATTAAGGTGGAAGGCGTTCCCGAGCCGATGTCGGTCACCGCTCTCGCCATCGGCGCGGCCGGCCTGCTCCGGCGACGCATGCGCGCCAAGGCCTGATCCCTCCTCCCAAGGCGATCCTCCTCCAAACAAAACCCCTTTCCGTACCATTCGCCTGGGCGTCGTTCGATCAACGCCCAGGCGTCTTTCCGTTAGGGACTAAGCGTAACCGTACTCGCCCGCGTGGGCGTCCTCGATGTACCGCGCGAGGAGCGCCACCGAGGCGTCCACGTCGCTCCGATGCACCGTCTCGTTGACGGTGTGCACGTAGCGCGTCGGAATCGAGAGGGTGAACGAGGGAATGCCCCCGTGCAACCGCTGGACCCCGCCCGCGTCGGTCCCGCCCCGCGTCAAGATCTCCATCTGGTGAGGAATCGCGTGCTTCTCGGCGAGCGCCCGGAAGTGCGCGACCACCTTCGGGTGACAAATGAGCGAGGAGTCCATGATCTTGATCGCGGTGCCCTTCCCGAGTTCGGTGATCGCTTCCTCGGCCGGAACCCCCGGAATGTCGTTGGCGAGCGTGATGTCGATCGCGACGCAGATGTCCGGTTCGATCGCCGATCCCGCCGCCGCCGCCCCCCGCAACCCGATCTCCTCCTGAACGGTCGCCACCGCGTAGACGTCCACTTCGTGGTCTCCCGCCGCCTTGAGCGCCTCGATCATTACGTACACCGCGACGCGGTCGTCCATGCACTTGTTGGTCAGCAGCTCGCCGATCTCCTGCAGTTCGCGATGCATCGTCACCGGGTCGCCGAGCCGGACGGCCTTCTTGACCTCCTCTCCGGACATCCCGAGGTCCACGAAGAAGTTCTCGATCTTGGCCCCCTGGTTCGTCTCGGCGTCGGTGAGAAGGTGCTTGGGCTTCGTCCCGTAGTTCAGCGTTCCCGGGAGTTTGCCTCCCGACGCATGCACCCAAACGCGCTGGCTGAACATCTGCCGCGGGTCCCAACCCCCGAGCGGGTTCAACCGCAGAAAGCCCTTGTCGTCGATGTACTTGACGACAAAGCCGATCTCGTCCATGTGCGCCGCGAGCATCAGCTTCTTCGGCTTGCCGTGAGGCGGCTTTTGGGTGGCGGGTTTGAGGCAAATCGCATTGCCCATCCGATCGACCGTGATCGTCGTCCGCGAACCGAGTTCGTCGCGGACGATCTCCCGGATCGCGTCCTCGAAACCGGGAACACCGTGCGCTTCCGTCAAACGCTTGAGAAGGGGGACGTTCATGGTCTCAGGTGTACCCGACCCAGGGCGAGACCTGGATGGTGGCGCTTCTTCAGGATCGCGGAGTTCTCCGGAGGCTCAACCGATCAATCTTGACCGGAATATCGATATTGACCTCGCAAGCGGTCCGCGTCCTGTTACACTGACCTTGTCTAACTGCGAATCAGAGCATGCGTCTACAACTTGGCTCCTTCGTCGCCTTGGCCTTGTTAGCATCTGGATGCCAAGCGCCCCGTCGCCCGGAATCCGAGACAACGTCGCGCGCGCCCGTACCGGGAAAGGACGCCCTCGCATCTTCCTGGCGAACCCCCGACCGGCCGATGAAGGAATGGGTGAAGGACTGGCTCCGCGAGCGCGCCGACGACAACGGCCAGGTGAACTGGGAGGCGTACGACCTCGGTGTCGAGCAAGCGGAAAAACTCCCCGAGTTCCGTTTGCGCGCCCCCGGCCTCCTGTTCCCGGGCAATTCCTGGTCGAACACCGGACCCTACAACATGGATCCGCCCCAGCGCCAGTATTGGGGTCTTCCGCCCGTCAACGGCCGCGTCAGCGCGATCGCCTACCACCCGACGAACGCCAACACGATCTACGTCGGCAGCGGCTACGGCGGCCTCTTCAAGTCCACGGATGGCGGGTCCACCTTCACGCCGCTCAGCGATCGTTGGGATAACTCCCACGTGTCGTGCATCGTCGTGGACGCGAGCGTCAGCCCCGAGCGCGTGTTCGTCGGCACCGGCGATTACGCCGACCAGTTGTCCGCCCTCGGACGCGGTGTATGGTCCTACCAACAGGGCTCCGGCTGGACCCAGATGGACTTCGCGGGCGTTCTCGGCGGCACCAACTATTCGATGCGCGGCTACGCCATCCGGCGCATCGTGATGGACCCGGCGAATTCCGCGAACCTCCTTGTCGTCACCGGCTCGAACGGTGGCGGGGCAAGCGGCTTCGTCTGGCGTTCCACGAACTCGGGCGTCAACTTCGAGCCCCTCGCGACGGTTCCCGCCGGCGACTGGAGCGGCGCGGTGGTCGGGCGACCCGACGCCGGGAACGTGCGAAGCTGGTTCGTCGTCGGTCGTGTCGGCGGCGCGGCGCGCCTTTACCGATCGCGGGACAGTGGCGCGACGTTCTCCTCGATAACGCTCCCCACGATGCCCAACGGCACCCGCAACGTGGACATCGCGGCGAGTTCGGTGAACGGAACCACCCTGTACCTCCTGAACGCGCCTCCTCTCAATGGGAACCTTGGACGACAGGGCTCGATCTGGCGCTCGACCGACGCCAACGCGGTGGCCCCCACCTTCAGCAACGTCACGAGCAACTTCCCCAATCTCTCGCTGGGCGGCGACCCGAACTACAACTGGTCGCAAACCTACTACGACTTCCACATCCACACCGCCGCCAACGGCGCGAACGACACCGTTTTCGTCGGCCTGATCGATCTCGCCGTCAGTACCGACAGCGGAGCGAACTGGCAGTCGGTCGGCCAGACCAGCACGAACAGCGCGATCATCCACAACGACCAACACTCGTTCGCCGTCAACCCGACGAACGCGAACCAGAGTTTGGTCGGGTGCGACGGCAGCCTCTACCGGTGCGTCTACACCCCCGCGACCGGTCAGTTCGTCTTCACCAACCTTGGCGCGACCCTCAACGTCAGCCAATTCTACGCCGCCTCCTTCCATCCGACCGATGTGACCCGGGTTCTCGGCGGATTGCAGGACAACGGCACCGCCGGCACCACTCCCCCGCTTTCGAACGGCAACCTCAACCTGTGGGACTCCATCACGCCCGGCGACGGTGGCGGGTGCCTCATCATGCCCCACAACCCGTTGATCCAGTACTCATCCGGGCAGTCGGGGGGCTTGTACCGAACCACGAACTCCTGGCAATCGCAGGGCTTCTTTCAGTTGCCCGTCCAGGCTGGCGATACCGCCGGCTTTGTGAGTTACATGGCGGCCGACCCCACGGAAGATCGCATCTACGTTGGCACCGCCTTCCTCCACACCTGGACCCCCGGGGCGGGCTGGACGAACCGGATCGGCAACGCGCAGTTGAGCGGTTCGGGGGGCCAGGTTCGCACCATCGTGGTGTCCCCTTCCAACAACCTGATCCTCTATGCCGGGACCACTGACGGCTTTCTCTATCGAATCGTCCGCAACGGGGCCAACTTCACCGTCGTTCAAATTGACTCGAACCTTCCGAACCGAGGGATCACCGGGATCGCGGTCCACCCGAGCAACCCGAACGACCTCCTTGTCAGCATGTCGGGCACCCAACTCGGCACTCCGAACGTGTC
The DNA here is from genome assembly GCA_026129685.1 of Fimbriimonadaceae bacterium. Lineage (GTDB taxonomy): Bacteria > Armatimonadota > Fimbriimonadia > Fimbriimonadales > Fimbriimonadaceae > UBA2387. The sequence continues at coordinate 147,010 of JAHCHO010000004.1, read as the reverse complement.
CCACCTGTACCGGTGTCCGGACACGACCGTGGGGGCGCCCGTCTGGACGGCGGTGGACAACGCGGGTGCCGCCGGCCTCCCCCAGGTTCCCGCCAACACCGTCGCCCGCGACCCGGACTTCCCGAACTCCACCTGGTACGTCGGCACCGACATCGGCGCGTTCGCGACCCAGGATGGCGGCGCGACGTGGGCTCGTCTATCCGGTCTGCCGCAGGTTCAGATAAGCCAGATCGAGGTGAATCCGACGACGTATCGCCTGAACGTCGCCACCTGGGGAAGGGGCATGTGGTCGGTCGCCCTCGTCCAACCGAACTACGACATCACCGTTGCGCCCGCCGCCGTCGCCGGCGGCGAGTCCGTCGCCGCGACGATCACCATGACCCAGGCTGCCCCTCCCGGCGGCGCCACCTTCCAGATCAACTACGGCGGCGCGCTCCACGCCCAAGGTCCTGCCTCGGTCACTGTTCCCGCCGGCGCGACCACCACCACTTTCGGCATCTCGACCACCGCGACCGCGAATGGCGAGACCGTAAACGTGTCCGCCTTCCTCGGCCCGACGACCGTGCGTCAGACCAGCTTCCGGATCCTCGTCTACGGAGCGAGCGTGAGCTTGAGCCAAGGAAGCGCCTGGGGCGGACACACCGTCATCGGGACCGCCCACGTGGGCCTCGGCGTGAACCGTGGCGACGTTCTGGTCCAGGTGACCAGCGACCGGCCCGACCTCGTCACGATAGACCCGACGAGCTTTGTGATTCCGGCGGGCTACACCGACGGCACTTTCACGATCCTCCCCAAGAACGTCCCCGAGGACACTTGGGTGAACATCACCGTGACCGCCACGAACGGGGCGAGCGGTTCGCAAAGCCTCCTCATTCGGCGGTACACGATCGACCGCTTCTCCGTGGATTACGCCACCATCTGGGGCGGGCACTCGACGGTGTTCTTCCTTGGGCTCGACCATACGGTCGGCGCGTACCCCCTCGAGATTCAGCTCACTACGACCGAACCGAACCAGGACAGCGGGTGGGTCAACAACAAACTGACGATCAACGGCGGTTACCAGGACACGAGCGGCGTGTTTACGGCGAAGACCGTCGTCCCGAACGACCGATTGGTGACGTGGAAGGCCAAGTACGCCACGAGTGAGTTGACAACCGCGTACCTGGTCAAGAAGTACACCCCGACCCTCCTCATTGATGAAGGCCCTGTTTGGGGTGGCCATTCCTTGAACTGGGTGATCAGCCTTGATCACGTGGTCGGAATCGACCCGGTCCAGATCGCCTTGACCACGACCGAGACCGGAATCACGGACGGCTGGAACGGCGCGACGCCGACCATCAACGGCGGCTATCAGGCGACTTCCGGCACCTTCACCGTGAACAAGCTGGTCCCGGCCGACCGCACCGTCACCTATACCGCGACTCACCTTGGCAACTCCAACCAGGACTCCTTCGTGGTCAAGAAGTACACCCACACGCTCGACATCGACGAGGGCCCGATCTGGGGCGGGCACAGCTTGGTCTGGACGATCAACCTCGATCAGGTCGTGGGCTCGGTACCCGTCGTGGTATCGCTCACCAGCCCGGAGACCGGCATCACCGATGGCTGGGGCGGGGCGACGCCGACCATCAACGGCGGGTACCAGGCCACTTCGGGCGTGTTCACCGTGAACAAGCTGGTCCCGACCGACCGCACCGTCACCTACACCGCCACCCACCTCGGGAATTCGACCCAGGACTCGTTCGTCCTCAAGCGGTACGTCGCGACCCTGCTGCTGCAGCCCTGGGTCGTCGTAGGGGGCGAGGCTTATGTCGCGACCGTCCTGCTTGACCAGACGGTGGGAGGCGTGCCCGTTGATGTCGTGTTCACGAGCAGTGCGCCCGCCTACGCGACCGCTCCACCCGCGATGCAGATCATCGGTGGCACCACGGGGAATGAGTCGAGCGGCAGCACTTCGGTCGTGACGTCCCTGAAGTCCTCCAAGATCACCGCCGACATCGTCGGCGCCGACGCCGAAGGATGGCTGACCGTCGTGCCCGTCGCAAGGGTGGTCACCGGACGAATCGCGTTCGGCGACTGGGTGCCCGCCGCCCCCACCCCGGTGGCGGTCACGATGAAGAGGAAAGGCGAGGCGGGCACCGTCACCGTTCAGAACGTCGTCGTGGGTCCGGACGGGTCCTTCACGATGACCGCTTGGGCTGGCGAGATCGACCTCTACCTGAAACCGCGAACCTGGTTGCGCGCCAAGGCGACCGTGGACGTGCGCACCGCCGACGCCACCGGCCTGGACATCGCTCTTCTCAATGGCGACGTGGACGGGAACAACAGCGTCAACATCGCCGACTTCCTCGCCGTCCGGAACGCCTTCGGCTCGACACCGACGTCGGCGAACTGGAACCCGAACGCCGACTTGAACGGCAACGGCGCCGTCAACATCCAGGACTTCCTGATCGTGCGTCGAAACCTCGGGCGGAGCGGCGTGTCCTAGGCCTTCGAATCCGGGACGGGTGCGTCGCGCCCGTCCCAACCCGACCAGTCGCCCAGATAGAGCGCCTCTTCCTCGATCAGGACGCCGAACGTCTCCCAAACGCGCCACTGGGCGTGCTCGGCGAGTCGTCGAACATCCGACGCCGTCGCTCCCCGATCGTTGACGATGAAGTTCGCGTGCCGCCGACTCAGGCTCGCCCCGCCAACCCGATGCCCTCCCAGTCCCGCCCGCTCGATCAGGAACCCGGCCGGCACGACGCCGGCCCTTCGCAACCCCTCGGGCAGGCCCGCCAATCGCTCCGCAAGCCCGTGGTCGTTGACATTCTTGAAGAAACTCCCCACGCTCGACTGGGGCGGTTGCTTGGCGATGCGTTGCCGCTGGTACTCCCGAGCTTCGTCATAGATGCGCTTTGGGTCCCCCTTCGGCAGGGCCATCCGAACCTGAACGATCGCGCACGCCGGTGGATTCGGGCGGCGCAGGATCGAGTCACGGTAGGCGAACTCCATCCAGGACGGATCGACCCACCGTCGCTCGCCGTCGACCGCGATCTCGAGCGCCGTCAAGAACTCGGAAACGTTGCTCCGGTACGCCCCGGCGTTACTGACCAAGGCGCCCCCAAGCGTCCCCGGAATCCCGACCGCGAACTCGAGTCCTCGCAGACCCGCTTGCGCCGACCGCAAGAACAGCTCCTGGAACGAGCAACCGGACTCCGCGAGGACCAACCCCTGCCCCCCGCCTTCGGTCGCCGTGATTTCGATCCGAGTGGCAAGGTTGTGGATCACCAAGCCGGGCACGCCGTCATCTGCGGGCACGACGTTGCTTCCCCACCCCAGAATGGTCGTCCTGAGACCGGAACGCTGAGCCTGGATGGCGTGCCCAGCCAGGTCGTTCGCCGTTCGTACCGCCACGTAGTGCTCGGCGCACCCGCCGACCCGCAACATGGTGAGTGGTCGAAGCGAGACTTCGGTTGACCAGTCGGCGTTCAAGACACCGTCTCCCCAGGACGTCGGTACGGCGTTTTCGGCCTCGAAATGCTCGGCTGGGCCAGGTAGAAAGGCACGAGGGTCATCGCGCCCGCCGCCCGCCAAGCCTCAGGAACCTGCGCACCAAGGCGGGCATCGGGAAAGACCTCGGGCGCCCCGGGTCTTCCGTAGCCCCTTGCCTCCTTCGGCGGCGCGCTCGTGGTCCGTGCCGGCTCGTGAGGACACCGAACGAACCACTCGCCCTTCCGGCTGGGAACGATCACCGGTCCGCCCCCACCGATCAGGTCAAAGGCTTCGACTCCCCAGATTCGGCAACCCGTTAGATAGGCGAACAGTTTCGCGAAAGTCACCCCGATTCGGACGGACGTGAAACCACCGGGGCCGACGTCTGCCACCACGTCGGTCACCCATGAAGCCTCGGTGCCCGCGTCGGCCAGCGCCCCGTCCACCAGGTCGTACAAGACTCGGTGCCCCTCGTTGCGCGCTTCGAGCGTTCGATGGGTCGCCAAGGCCAGACCAGGTGAGTGCACGGCCACCGACACCCAAGGCGACGACGTCGAAACGACCAGAATCACCGGCTCGTCTCGACGCTCATCTTTTCGATCAGGTCAAGGAGGACCGGCTCCTCGCGTTTGTCGGTGGCCGCGTCGGTGTTCGAGTGGCTGAACAGCCAGAACCGTCCGTTCTCCTGCGAGGCGCCCATCGCGTCGATCGTGAACAGCGGACCAGCAGCGGAAGAACCCGATCGTCGGACGAACACCACGATGGATCCTGCCTTGTTCAGCCGCGCGTTGGGCTCTTCCCGCGTCTTCACCTCGCGGTAACGCGACAGAGACGCCGCCGAAGCCTGCATCAGAATCCGTGGGGGAGGCCCCGCGATGCTCGTAGACTCGACCCGAACGACCAGCGGACGCGACAGGTCCCGGTGGGACAGCGTCAACTTGCCCGTTTCGTCCTTGGTCGCCGTCCAGCCTTCCGGGATGCGCAGGAACACCTGGTTTTCGCCGTCGCTCGTCTCGACCACAACGGGTGCCTTGACGATCGACGCGGCCGTGCCTTCCGGCTTGCCGCCAAGCTGGAACACTTTGGGGGGCTTCGGCGGAGCGACCTCGACCGGCTTGTTCGGGTCGCCCTCCGACGGCAATCGCCCCGAAGTCGTCTTGATGGACTCCAACGACTTTCGCCACGTGGCCTCGAGGTCGTCGAACCGATCGAGCGAGGCGGATAACCGAAAGTGTAGTTTGTACCGCTGGCTCGTGTAGAGCAGGCCCGTCAACGTCGCGTACGGGACGCCCTTTCGCTCGAACGAGGTCCGCGTGAGCAACAGGGAGACGCCCAGCAACTCCTCGGACCACTGTCGCTCGACCTTCTGCCGCATCTGTTCCGCGATGCGCAACTGGATCGTCTGCCAAACGTCCTTCTCCCGTCGGTAGTCGGTTGGAAAGACTTCGACCTCGGCCGTCGCTCCTTGCATCGGCACCGCGAACTCGGCCTCCCCATTGCGCCGCCGCGAGATCTTCCACGCCTTCGGAACCTGGAGCTCGATTCCGAGTTCCTTGCTCACGAAGGTCTGCATCGGCTCGTCCGCGTTCTGGGGGGCGGCCGTCGCACCCGAGAGGGCGAACGCGAGAGCGAGGCACATGTGCGTCATGGTTGGATTTTGGACGAATGGACCGGGCGGAATGCGTCGTGCATCCCGGGACCTTGCGATTCGAACGGTACGATGGGATGGATGCACGGCAGATTGATGGAAGCCGAGATGCGCGAACAACCGGCCCGCCTCGCCGAGGGAGCGCCCCGCTACCACGCGGTCCTTGAAAAGGCGCTCGGCGGCGAGTCCTTCGACATGGTCCTCCTCGTCGCGCGCGGTTCGTCGGACAACGCGGCGCTCTACGCGCGCTACCTCATCGAAGTGCACCTTGGGATTCCGGTCAGCCTGGCGGCGCCCTCCGTATGGACGAGGTACGGCGCGACCGTTCGGTTCCCGAAGTGTCTTTGCATCGGCGTTTCCCAATCGGGCATGGCGCCCGATGTCGCCGAAGTGCTGCGTCGTGTGCGCGAGGCCGGCCACGAAACGCTCGCCATCACCAACACCCCCGCCTCCCTGCTCACCGAAGTCGCCCGCCACACCTTGTGCCTCGGGGTCGAAGAGGAGCGGTCCATCGCGGCGACCAAGACCTACACCGCTTCCCTCTTGTCCCTCTACCAACTCGTCCGCGTCCTCGGCGGCAAACTTCCGAGCCCCCTCTTGCCCGACGACGCCTGGGTCGAACGAACCCGTGAGGCAGCCGAACGATCGCTCGGTTACCTCCTCCGATCCCAGACCCTCTTCGCCCTCGCCCGAGGCTACGGATTCGCCACGGCACAGGAGACGGCGCTGAAACTGATGGAGTGCGCCCTTCTTGCGTGCAAGAGCTACTCGATCGCCGACTTTCAGCATGGGCCGCGCGCGCTTGCCGGGTTTGGCAGCGCCGCCATCGTCTACGGTCCCTATGCCGACGGTCTGATGGAACTCGGCTCGGCCGTCGTCGTCGCCCCCGACGCCCAGGCTGGACCGTGCGATCCGATCTGGGAAATCCTCTTCGGCCAATGGCTGGCTCTCCACGCCGCCCGTGCCCGCGCCCTCGACCCGGACGAGGCTCAACACCTGCAGAAGGTGACCCAAACGCTCTAAACTAACGATATGTCCTCCACACGGGAATGGCGGGTTGCGGGCCGCCGCGTCGCCGACGATACCGACTGCTTCGTCATCGCCGAGATCGGGCACAACCACCAGGGCTCGCTGGAAAAGGCGAAGCAGATGTTCGAAGTCGCCAAGCAGTGCGGGGTGGACGCCGTGAAGCTCCAGAAACGGGACAACCGGACCCTGTTCACCAAGGCGATGTACGACTCGCCCTACGACAACGAGAACAGCTTCGGCGAGACCTACGGCGCCCACCGCGAGGCCCTCGAGTTCGGAAGGTCCGAGTACCTGGAACTGCAGAAGCTCGCCGCCGACCTCGGCTTGGTGTTCTTCGCCACCGCCTTCGACGTGCCCAGTGCCGACTTTCTCGCCGAAATCGACACGCCCGCCTACAAGATCGCGAGCGCCGACCTCATCAACACCCCGCTCCTAACCTACGTCGCCAAAATCGGCAAGCCGATCGTCCTCAGCACCGGCGGCGGAACCATGGAGACCGTGCAGAGAGCGATGGACGCGGTCCTGCCCCACAACGACCAGGTCTGCCTCCTCCAGTGCACCGCCGCGTACCCGGTCGAGGTCGAGGACATGAACCTTCGCGTGCTGACCACCTATCGCGAGGCCTTTCCCAACACCGTCGTGGGACTCAGCGACCATCAAGATGGGATCGCCATGTCGGTGGCCGCCTATGTGTTGGGTGCCCGTGTGATCGAGAAGCACTTCACCCTCCACCGCTCCTGGAAGGGCACCGACCACGCCTTCTCGCTCGAACCCGCCGGGATGGGCAAGATGGTGCGCGACCTGCACCGGACGCGCATCGCCCTCGGCGACGGCATCAAACGCCGCCTCCCGCAAGAAGAACGGCCGCTCACCAAAATGGCCAAGTCGATCTATGCCGCGCGGGACATGACGGTGGGCACCACCCTCGCCGCCGCCGACCTGGCCCTCAAGTCGCCCGGCGGTGCCCTTCCGCCCGGAGTCCTGGATGATCTGATCGGGCGCACCCTCGCTCGTCCGGTTCAAGAGGACCAACCCCTCACCTGGGACGACGTGATGTGACCTGAGGTCCGCAATCCCACCGGGTTCGCGACGATCCTCGTGGAATTGTGTACTTTTCCCGTCACAAAGTACGGCACACCATCCATGGACCGCGAACGGAGGCGAGTCCATGATCAACGCCCTTGCCGGAACCACATCGCACTACGAGCCGCCCAACCGGGCTTCCGCCGAGACCATCCACGCGGCGGGATGCACCTGCGGCGCCTGTCCCGCGTGTCTGACCGCGAAGAACGCCGACCGGCCGACCGCAAAGGCCAAACAGGACGCCGCCGCCGAATGGCGCCGCAACGAGGATCGCGAGACGGGCAAGGAAGTTGCCCTCCGCAAAAGCCTCGAACAGATGACGCCCGCCGAGCGTGAGGAACTGAGACGCTTGCGCGACAAAGACCGTGCGATCCGATCCGCCGAGAACTTCAGGGAGGCGGTCGCGGGCCGCTACGTCTCTGGCAACGTCCGCTTCCGCTATGCGCGGGGCCCCGACGGCAAGCCCTACGCCGTCGAGGCGCAAGCCGACTTCGACACCGAACCCGTCTTGGGCGATCCCCGTGCCACCCTGCGGAAGGCCGACGCCATCAAGCGGGCCGCCTTGGCGACGATGAGCCCGGAAGACCGTGCTGCCGCCCTTCGGGCAGAGTTGCGCGCGGAAGAGGCGCGCCGCGACTTGCGCCAGGGCGACGCGGTGCGCGAGCGCTATCATCGCGAAGCCCCTTCGCTTGCGGGCGCGACGCTCGACCTTGCCGCCTAACGCAGAACCTGCTTCGCGATCACCAGCCGTTGGATCTCGCTGCAACCTTCGCCGATTTCCGTCAGCTTCGCGTCGCGCCAAAGCTTCTCGACCAAGTAGAAGCGAGTCATCCCACGTCCCCCGTGAATCTGCACCGCGCGATTGGTCACCCGGTTCGACGTTTCGCTCGCGTAGAGTTTCGCGTAGGACGCTTCCGTCACGATCGGCATGCCTTGGTCGTACATCCAGGCGCCTTTGTGCAACAGCAGCCGCGACGCTTCGATCTCCATCGCGCTGTCCGCGATCATGTTCTGCACGGATTGCATGTCGGCAAGACGCCGGTTGAACTGCTCGCGCTCCTTGGCGTATTCGACCGTAAGCTCAAACGCTTTTTCGGCGATCCCGACCGCCATGCCCGCGATGCCCAGACGTCCTCGGAACAGCAATCCGATCGCGTCCTCGAACCGGCACGGCGTGTGCCAGCCGACCGCGTCCATGAGGGTGAACCGAACCGTGTTCGAAGCGCTGACCCCAACGGTGTGGATTCTCTCCTGCAGGCGGAATCCCGGTTGGTCCGTCTCGATGAAGAACGCCGAAAGCTCCTTTTCCGAGGTTCGCGCGATGATCACGATGAGCTTGGCCCGCCCGCCGTTCGTGATGAACATCTTCTCCCCGTTTAGGTGGAAGAATCCCGGCCTCCCGGCAATGGGCGTCGCCACCGTCTGGACCCTTCGCGCGTCGGATCCCGCGTCCGGCTCGGTCAGTCCCCAAGCCATCTCGGTTGTGCCCGATATAACACCGCCAAGATACTTCTCCCTCTGGTCCGCACTTGCGAAGCGGTCGAAGTGGGCGACGCATAGCGCGTTCACCGCCGCCACGTTCATCGAGAGCGCGGGATCGCCCTTGGCGAGTTCGCGGCAAGCCTCGACGTAAGCCAGGCAGGAGTAGCCCCGACCCCCCAGGTTCTTGGGGAGCGTCATCGCCGTGAGGCCCAAGGGCGCCATCCGCTGCCAGATGTCGGCGGGAAACCCGCGGGCGTCCTCCCACGCGCGAGTCTGGGGGAGAACATACTCGTCGACGAACCGGCGCACACCGTCAAGGAAAGCCGTCTCTTCTTCGCTGAAAAGTGGAACCATCAAACCTCATCGCCCGACGAGGACCATCGTGGGCAAGGACCCATTGTACTGCCTGAGGCGGCTCGCCGAACCTGGTGGAAGGGTCAGCTCTCTCGTTCCAAGTTCAGAGTTCCCTGCTCGATCTTCCGCGAAAGGCGCAGTTGGAGGTCATGCCAGTCCACCAGTTCGAGTCGGCCGTCAAGATGCTCGACAACCGCCGTCGCGTGCTCGACCCAATCACCCGTGTTGACGTACAGCAGCTCTCCGACGGCGGTCAGCGCAGGCGTGTGGATGTGCCCGCAGACGACTCCGTCGAGACCCAGCTCGATCGCGTGCTCGAGCAGGTTGTGCTCGAAGCCGGTCTTCCGTTTGACGGTGCGCTTCAACCGCTTCTTCAGGCCGGTCGAGAAGTCCACCTGTTTGCGGGTGACTTTGGCGAGGAACCCGTTGAACTTCTGATTCCAGCGGGTGATCTCGTCATAGCAGTTCGCCATCACCCAAGCCAGCTTCTTGTACTTGGTCCCAAGTCGGTCGAACTCGTCGCCGTGGGTCACCAACAGCCGCTTCCCCTCCGCCGTCTCGTGGACGAACGAACGCTCGACCCGGAGGTTCCCAAGCGCGGTGCCGATCATCTGCTTCAGCACCTCGTCATGATTCCCGGGGGTGTAGAACACCTTGGTGCCCGCCTGCTCCTTTCCCAGAATGTGCCGCAAGACTTCGGTGTGCTTGTCCGTCCAGCGGTCTCCTTGGCGTAGCACCCACGAATCGATCACGTCACCGACAAGGTACAGCGCGTCCGACTCCACGCTCTGAAGGAACTCGGAGATTTGTTCGGCGCGGCAACCCGTCGACCCAAGGTGCAGGTCGGAGACGAAAACGGATCGGAAGCGCAGAACGGAACGGTTCACCGGGTCGCTCCCTTATACTCGAAAGGTCGGAATCGTCCAAGGACCCGTCCCCGTCCCGAAGACGGGTCCCTGGGGAATCCCGCGCTACTTGGCGGCCAACTCGACCCACATGCTGCCCGTGCGGGCGTCGGTTTGGACGCCGACGAACCCGCTCCGATAGGTCGTCGGTATCGCCCGCACGCGGCGTCCACGCCCGTCGAGCGCCCAGCCCTTGAGCGCCCCGGCGTGCCGGAACGACACGCTGGCCGGTATGGCCTCGGCGATCGAGGGACCGGTACCCCACTGGCCCGAAACGCTCGTTCGATCGGCGTTCCAGCCCATGCCCGGGTTCTCGACTCGCCCGCCTAGCGTCAACAGCAATCGACCCGACTGAGCGAGCGCTTGGCCGTCGAGCGGATTCAGGCTCAGCGCGGCGAAGTCGTTCCCCCACTTCGGGATGTTGATCGCAAACTGAGGCGTGCGGTACGACAGGCCGCCGAGGAAACCGACGACGGTCACGGCGCGCGGGGTCTCTTGGACGAGCGCCCGGCCCCCGGCCGTTCGCAACAGGCCCTTGCTGACGCCTTGACCGAAAGGACCGGCCTCTCGACCTCCGACCGTGATCGCCGTTCGTACCCCGAGCACCGACGGAAACGCTCCCTTGGCCCGCCATAGGTCCTCCGAGGTCCCCATGCCCGGCCACATCGAGGCGTCGAATCGCACCGTTTGGCCGGTCGCCAGCGGAGGAACTTGGCCGAGCCGGAAGATCAGTGCCGTCGCCGGGAAGAATGCGGCCTTCGCTGGATTCGTCGCACACGAGAAGTACCCGTCGATGCGATCGTTCGCCGCTCCCGTCCCGGTGGCCCCGTAGTCGAACGTGTAGAACCCGTCCCAATCCTGCAGCGCGGCGATCGTCGCCAGCAGCGGCATCATCTCGATCTGGTAGTCGCTCGGGGCGGGATGGTTGTACTCGCTGACGGTGTACGGCTTGCCCGCCCACCGGTTCCGTGCCATCGGTCCGAGGGCTCCCCCGTCCCCGTCCAGGACGTCGACCAGGGCCTTCCGATCGACGCGGTAGTTCTTGGCGTCCCAGTCCGCACCCAGAAAGACCGGGTGGTTCCAGTAGCTGTGGTTGTCGGCGAACTCCATGCTCGCCTCTCGGGTAAAGGCGCTCAGGCCGCCCCAGCCGACCTGTGTGTCGATGAGGTTCACCTTCGCAAAACCGAGGTCCCGTCGCAGGTAGCCGCGCATCTCCTCCGAATACGCCTTCTCCGTGTCGAGCACAAACGCGCAGTAGTCGCGGTACTTTGGACCGAGACCGGCCCCCGCGAATTCGATGTTCCCCTTCGCCAGGGACTGCCCAGGCTCGATCGCGTCCGCCTCCAGGCCTCGGAACAACTGCAGCCGCTCGAACTCGAGGGTGCCTCGCGCGTCTCCGAGGACGAACCCGACCCGCGCGTGGTTCGGTTCGACGCCTCGGGCCACGAAGGAGTACGACCGCTCCCGCCATTCCGGGCCGACTTCGAAAGTGGCGTCCAGGCCGAGCATCCGCCAATCCTCCTTGTCGAGGCGCGCCTGAACGTTGACCCGGTTTGCCCGGTCCGATCGCGCCCGGAACTTCACCGTGTAGGTCTGCCCTTCCTTGAGGTCGAGGCCCGCAATATGCGCCTGCAAGTGCCAGTTGGGACCCGTGTGCGACCGGATATCAACCCGGAGCGGCCTCGCCGCCACCAAGTTGCCGCTCGAAACGAGCGGCGTGTAGGTCACGTCCGAACCGCCCTGGTTTTCCGTGCTCCACGCGCGCCCCGGCCCGATCAGGCTCCCACCCGAAATCGTGCTCGCCGACGCCCACGCCTTCGCCAACCTCGCGTCCGACCCGTACTTCTTGCGAAGCCACTCGTTCCACAACTTGAGCGCCTGTCCGCGAAACGGCTCGGGCAAGCCCGGCAGAACGCTTCCCGGGCTCTCTCCGGGCCACCCGACGAGCGAGTTCTCGTTGTTGATCTCCACCACCGCCAGCGCAGGGTCGTCGCGGTAGCGAAGTTTCGTGTAAGGATTGACCCGATCCAGCAGGTCTCGCGCGTATTGCTTCTGCAGCGCGATCATCTTCCGGTCGAACTTGTCGACCTTCTTCTGGAAGTTCGGAATCTGGCGAACCGTCTCCGCGAAACCCATCTCTGGCAGATACTCTCGCGCCGTTTGGAGGTTGATGTTGCTGTAGATCCCGTGTCGCTTCAGAGCCGCCACGAAGTAGTCGAGCTTGTCGAGCTGCTTCGGATCCACTTCCAGGAACGTCCGTCCCGGCTTCCAGATCGTGCCCCCATCGAGGTCCCAGCCGTTGTTGAGATGGTGAAAGCGAACGATGTTGATGCCCAGCTTGGCCATGTGCGCGGCGATCTTGTCCGCGTCGCTCTTGCTGGGAAACGCGGCGCGCGCACCGCAGTTCGTGCCGAAAAATCGAATGCGCTTGCCCGTCTTAGACTCGACGAACCGCCCCCCGCGCACCACGATCGGGCCGTTCTTGCCCGCCGGCGCCTCGTTCAAGAACGAGACGTCCGTCGCCGTCCCTTTCAGCGCATCGTCCCAGGGAATCACGAACGGGAACCAGCCTTCCGGGATCATGGCGGGCGTCTGCGCCAACCCACCGACGACGAGCAACATTGCGACCGTCATTCCTTCGCTCCTGGGCGGCATGAACCGCCGACATTTATCGTTATATCATTCCTTGTTTCCCCCGCCCCCGGACTATCGGCCCCGGCAGGAGCCCCCCGCTCCGTACCGAACCGAACTGCGTCATGCTGACCACGCTCGACTACGCGATCATCCTCCTCTACTTCGTGGGGGTCGCGTGGTTCGGAGCGCGTTCCGGCGGGAGGCAGCGCGGTACCGGTGACTACTTCCTCGGCGGGCGAAACGTCCCTTGGTGGGCGGTCTGCTTCTCGATCGTCGCGACCGAGACCAGCACCCTGACCGTCATCGGCGTCCCCGCCATCGCCTTTGGCGGAACCCTCACCTTCATTCAGATGACCTTCGGGTACATCCTCGCCCGGATCGTCGTCGCGCTCTGGTTCCTCCCCCGCTACGCGACCGGACAAATGGAGACCGCCTACGAGTTCCTCGGGCACCGATTTGGCGACGGGATGCGGGCGACGGCTTCCGTCGTGTTCATGGCCACCCGACTTCTTGCCGACGGTGTGCGCCTGTTCGCGACCGCCATCCCCATCAAGGTGATCTTCGACTCCGTCCAGATGCCTCTGACCTACCCCGCCATCATCCTCGGCATCGGCATCGTCACCGCGATCTACACCCTGATCGGCGGAATCAAAGCGGTCATCTGGATGGACGTCGTCCAGATGTTCGTGTACGTCGGCGGGGCGGTCGCCGCCCTTGTCGTCTTGCTGAACCACGTTCCCGGCGACTGGCTCGCCCGCGCCGTCGAAGCCGGCAAGACCCAATGGCTCGACACCGGCGCCGGCAAACCGCTCGGAGAGAACCTCACCCAGCCCTACTGGATCGTGTGTGCGGTGCTGGGCGGCGCCGTGTTCGGCATGGCGTCCCACGGCACCGACCATCTGATCGTCCAGCGCCTTCTCACGTGTCGTGCGACGAAGGACGCCCAGAAGGCCCTCGTCGTCAGCGGTCTGGTCGTCTTCCTTCAGTTCGCCCTCTTCCTCGCCATCGGCATTCTCCTCTGGGCGCACTACGGGTTTGTTGACTTCAAGACTCTCGGGCTCGAGCGGGGCGACGAGGTCTTCCCGAAGTTCATCATCGAAGGCCTTCCCCCCGGCGTGTCCGGCCTGATCCTCGCCGGAATCCTCGCCGCCGCGATGAGCACCCTCTCCTCCTCCCTCAACGCCCTGGCCTCCTCCTCGATGAGCGACGTCTACCGGCGCTTCTCCGGCAAAGACCTGGAGCCCGCCCGTGCCCTCTACGTCGGGCGCGTCCTCACCGTCGTATGGGCGTTTGTGTTCATCGGCTTCGCTTGCCTGTTTCGGGATACCAAGAACGCGGTCGTCGAACTCGGCCTGTCGATCGCGTCCTTCACGTACGGCGGTCTTCTCGGAGTCTTCGTCCTCGGCCTGGTCAACAAGCGCGCGCGCCAGACCGAGGCCATCGCCGTCTTCTTGACGACCATCGCCGTCATGACGGTCGTGATCTTCGGCGTCTGGTACGGCAATGCCGGATGGGTCTTCGCCTTCCGTCCGAGCGAGGACGCGATCAAAGCGCAGGGACTCAAGGCGATCGGCTGGCCATGGTACACCGTCATCGGCTCCGCCCTCACCGTCGCCCTCGGTTCTCTGATCGGGGCGTTGCGCCGCAGGTAGCCTTGGGCTCATGCCGGATTCCCCGACGCCGACCTCCTGGCGCGCGTTCTTCGACGCCCATGCGCCCAACTATCTGCGCAACCCGTTCACCCGCTACACCCTCGCCGAGGTCAACTTCCTGGTCGAGCTGTTCGGCCTGGTCGAAGGCGCGTCCATCCTCGACATGGGTTGTGGCACCGGGCGTCACGCCGTGGAACTCGCCCGGCGCGGCTACCGCGTCACCGGCGTGGACCTCAGCGAAGGGATGCTCGCCCAGGCCCGATCCGCCGTCCTCGCCGCCGGGGTGGAAGTCGAGTTGGTCCAAGCCGACGCGACCGCTTGGCGGCGGGAGCGCGCTTTCGACGCCGCGATCTGTCTGTGCGAGGGTGGCTTTGGACTGATCGGCCCCGAAGACGATGCCGAGGTCCACGACTACCGGATTCTGGAGAACGTGAGCGCCTCCCTCAAGGCGGGCGCCCCCTTCGTGCTGACCGGCCTCAACGGATACCAGATCATCCGGCAGATGAGGGACGAGAACGTGGCCCAAGGCAGCTTCGACCCGGCCACCATGATCGCGCATTACCGCGACGACTGGGACCTCCCGGAGGGTCGGCGCGAGGTCAACGTTCGGGAACGCCTCTTCATCCCGCCCGAGGTGGTCGCGATGCTCCGTCGAGCGGGATTCGAGGTCCGCCACGTCTGGGGCGGCACCGCGGGCGAATGGGGTGAACGGCCCGTCAAGCTGGACGAGATCGAGGTCATGTACGTGTGCCGGAAGCGATGAGCGTCCGCTACGAACTCCTGGGCGCCTGTCCCCATACTCGGGCTCGACGGGGTCGCCTTCATACCCCGCACGGCACGGTGGAGACCCCCGCCTTCATGCCCGTCGGGACCCAAGGCGCCGTCAAAACCCTGGGCTGGGAGGACGTCGAATCCCTCGGCTTCGAACTCGTGCTCGCAAACACCTACCACCTGAGCCTACGCCCCGGCGAGGACCTTGTGGCGCGCGCCGGAGGGCTCCACGGGTTCGCCGGATGGAAAGGGGCGATCCTGACCGATTCCGGGGGCTACCAGGTCATGAGCCTCGCAAAGATGCGTACGATCACGGACGACGGCGTCCGCTTCAAGTCGCATCTCGACGGCTCTGAGCGCTTCCTTTCACCGGAGCGCTCCGTGCAGATTCAGGCGAAACTCGGAGTGGACGTTGCGATGGCCCTGGACCATTGCCCGCCCTACCCCTGCTCGCGGGACGAGGCTGCCGACGCGATGCGCCGAACGCATGTCTGGGCGCCCCGCAATCTGGCCGCCGCCGGAGAGGACCTGGCGGTCTTCGGCATCGTCCAGGGCGGCGTTCACGAAGATCTGCGGCGGGAATCCGCCGACTACCTAACCTCCCTGCCCTTCGCCGGCTTCGCGATCGGCGGCGTCAGCGTGGGGGAGCCGACCGAAATGCAGTACCCCGTGGTGGCGCTTGCCGCTCCGCTGCTTCCCCCGGACAAGGCCCGCTATTTGATGGGTGTTGGGCACCCTCGGGACATTCTCCACGCCGTCGAACAAGGCGTGGATCTCTTCGACTGTGTCCTGCCGACTCGAATGGCGCGTCACCGTTGCCTCTACACCCTACATGGAAGGGTCAACGCCGGTTCGAGCCGGTGGGCCGAGCACCTTGCTCCCCATGACCCCGCATCCGTCTTCCCGGCCACCGAACGGTATTCCGCCGCTTACCTTCGACACCTCTTCAAGGCTGACGAGCCGTTCGCCCAGCGGCTGGCCACCCTCCACAACCTCGCCTTCTACTCCCGCCTGATGCGGGAGATCAGGGAGGCCATCGAACGGGGCTCATGGGCCGAACTGCGCGATCGCTACCGGGCGGCCTGACCCGTGTCGGCGGGTATACACGGGAGGTCCGACGGGTCGCTCGCCTATGAACATCCAGGAAATCCTCAAGTATCTTCCGCACCGCTACCCCATGCTCCTCGTCGACAAGATCCTCGAGTTGGAGCCTGGCGTTCGGTGCGTCGGACTGAAGAACGTCACGATGAACGAGCCCTTCTTCCAGGGCCACTACCCCGGCATGCCCATCATGCCCGGCGTCATCATCGTCGAGGCGATGGCCCAGGCGGGCGCAATGCTCGTCCTCACCAACCCCGAGTATCTTGGCAAAATTCCTCTTATCGGGAGCATCGACGAAGTGCGCTTCCGACGCCCGGTCGTTCCCGGCGACGCCCTCGTCACCACGGTTCGCGTCGTCAAATTGCGAAGTAGCGTCGGCAAGGTGGTCGCGGAAGGAACTGTGGACGGCGAACTCGCTTGCTCGATGGTGATGACGTTCATGCTCGTCGACCGCACCGAATGACCACCATCCACGCCCTCGCCCACGTCGATCCGCGAGCCGAACTCGCGGACGGCGTCGTCGTGGGGCCCTTCTGCAACATTGAGCACGGCGCGGTTATCGGCAAGGACACCGTCCTCGACTCGCACGTCACCATCAAGCACGACACGACGATTGGGGAACGCTGTTTCATCGCCCAAGGCGCCATCCTCGGCGGCGATCCCCAAGATCGCCGCTATCAGGGGGCGCGCACGTTTCTGAAGGTCGGCGACGATTGCGCCATCCGAGAGTACGTCACGATGCATCGCGCCTCCAAAGAGGGCGGCGCCACCGTCGTGGGCAACCACTGCTTCTTCATGGCCTTCTGCCACCTCGGCCACGACGTGCGCGTCGAGGACTACGTGACCATGGCCAACGGCGTCGGCGTGTCCGGTCACGCCACCATCGAGACGATGGTCACCATTGGTGGCATGGTCGGCGTCCATCAGTTCGTTCGCGTCGGCAAGGTCTCGATGGTCGGCGGGATGAGCCGAATCGTCCGCGACGTCCCCCCCTTCATGCTCGTCGAGGGCATCGAACAGGAGGTGCACGACATCAATGCCGTCGGCCTCCGCCGAATCGGCGTGACCGCCAAGTCGCGCCTCGCCCTCCACAAAGCCGCCAAACTGCTTTTCAAATCCCAGTTGGGCCTGTCCCACGCCCTCGACATCGTGCGCCGTGAGGTGCCCCTCACCGACGAGGTCGAGTACCTCATCAAGTTCCAGGAGCGCCTGTTCAGGGGCAAGAGCGGGCGCGGCGACCAACCGTGAGGGTCTTCTTCTCCGCCGGCGAAGCGTCCGGCGACGCCTATGCCGCCGCCCTGATCGAAGCGATTCGCGCGCGCGTTCCCGAGGTCGCCGTCGAGGGGGTCGGCGGCAAGCGATTCGCTCGAACCGGCTCGGTCGTTGTCGCCGAGTCCTCCCAGTGGGGATCGATCGGCGTCGTCAAGGCCGTGGGCGTGTTGCCAAGGGTCCTCGTCGGCTACGTCCGGGCCAAGCGCCGCCTGTCTCGGGGCTCGCCCGGCGTGTGCGTGCCGATCGACTTCGGCGCGATGAACATAAAACTGGCTCGTTTCGCGAAGGCTAGGGGCTGGAAGGTGCTGTACTTCGCCCCGCCGGGATCCTGGCGCAAAGACCGTCAGGGCAAGGATCTACCCCGGATCACCCACGAGGTCGTCACGCAGTTCTCCTGGTCGGCCGACCTCCTCACCCAGGCAGGTGCGAAGGCGCACTGGTTCGGCCACCCGCTCAAGGAAATGGTCGCGCGCCGCCTCGCCGAGGGTCCTGCGGTACCTCGCGATCCGAATCGCATCGCCGTACTGGCGGGGTCGCGACTCCACGAGATCGAGCACACTCTCCGCGTCGTCGCAAGGGTTGCCGAACGTCTTGCGCCCGCCACCGTCCTAGAGTTCGCCGTCGCCCCGACGATCGACCCGGATGCCTTCCGACGCAAGTGGGAAGACCTCGCTCCCGGCCGACGCCTCGACCTCTTCACCGCCGACGACACCTACGGCGTCTTTTTGCGCGCCCAGGCCGCCATCGTCTGCTCCGGCACCGCCACCCTCGAGGCCGCTCTCTGCGGCTGTCCGTGCGTGGTCGTCTACGTCGTCTCCAAGGCGATGGAGTTCGAGTACCACCTCCTTCGTCCGAAGTTCGACTACGTGTCGTTGCCGAACATCCTGCTCGGCAGGCCCCTGCTCAAGGAACTGCTCCAGCACGACGCCACCCCCGAGAGGATCGCCGACGAAATCGAAGCCCTGCGCGATGGCCCGCGACGTGGTGAACTCCTTGCCGCCTTTGCGGAACTGGAGAACCTGCTCGGCCCACCGGAAGGCATCGCCCGTGCCGCCGACCGCATCGTCGCGCTTGGGCGCGATGGCTACTCCGACGGCTTGCAGGCGCAACCGGGCGCGTCGCAACCGGGAGCGTCGGGCTTGCTCTTGGCGGACTCCGACGATCCGGAAGACGGACGGTAGTCGTTGATGTGGAATCCCGAGCCGACGAACTGAACGGCCACCGGCTGGATGACTCGCCGCAACTGGCCCGCCGCGCCGCAGTCGCAGTCCGTCAACGCCGATTCGGTGATGCGCTGCTCCACCTCGAACGTGCGGTCGCAGGTCTTGCACTCGTAAACGTAGGTAGGCATGAGTTCTGTTCCTCGCGAGGGGGCGGGTCCGCCGCCTCGCCCGAAGTTCCGATTGTGACAGAATGAATCGGGTCGCCGGCGCCTCGCCCGCGACGAGCCTTTCATGGTTCCCCAGACCTTTCAGCCCGCCGACATTGGAGTGGTGCTGTTCCTGGTTCTGCTGGAAGGACTGCTTTCGGCGGACAACGCCCTCGTGCTGGCGATCATGGTTCGCCACCTGCCGAAGGAACAGCAGAAGCGCGCGCTCCTTTACGGGCTGGGCGGCGCGTTCGTTTTCCGGGCCGCCGCCATCCTCTTGGCCGCCAAGATCATCGCCCTCTGGTGGACGCAACTCCTCGGCGCGGCCTATCTGCTCTACCTCCCGGTCAAGCACTTTGTTCGTCACTCCCAGAGCGGACGGGGGCGGCAACTGTCGCACGCCGGGTTCTGGTCAACCGTGCTCGCCGTCGAGATCGCCGACGTCGCCTTCGCCGTCGACAGCGTGCTTGCGGCGGTCGCCATGGTGAACCTGGTCAAGTACCCGGACAAGACCTGGGTGGTCTACTTCGGGGCGATTATCGGCGTGGTGCTGCTTCGGTTCGCCGCTGGCCTCTTCGTCGGGCTCCTCGAGAAGTACCCACGGCTGGACCACGTCGCCTACTTGCTGGTCGGATGGGTCGGTGTGAAGCTCGCCATGATGGGTGCCCATAACTACGCCGTCGCCGCCGGCGACCACAACGTGCTTGGCTTCCGTCCGCCGGAACTGCCACCCGCCGTGTTCTGGGGCGTGCTCTTCCTCATCTGCCTGATCGGCGGCATCCTTGCCCTCCGCGAACCCGAGACCGGACGGCCGGACGCCGACGGCGACCCCGTGGACTGACCGGACTCCCGCCGGGTCTATGCCGCTCCGAGGCTCTGGTAGAGCATCGGTACGTTCCCATACGGGTCATGCGCCGTCAACAACTGCGCGAAGGGCTCACCCCACCCGAGGCCGACTAGCGTTCGATCGGCTGGATCAGTCCCCGGACACGTTCGTAGGCCAGGCGATGCTCGTCCGAGGCGTCCTCGGGTGGTGCCCCGTGATCGACCACGCTGCGCGCGAAAGCGATCAGCGGGTGCGTCGCCTCACCGCCGGCCCCCGCTGCGTCGGCCAGAGCTTCGAGTTCGGCCTCGGAATCGCCGAGCGCCTCCGCCATCGCGACGGCGAGGACGGCCACGTGCGCGGATCGTGCGGCTGACGCCGGATCGGTCGCGCCGAGATCGCGGAGGGACGAGAGTGCGCTAGAGGACATCGAGATCTAGGCTACCAAGAAGGCTCGCCACATACCGCACTTCGTCGGCTTCGGCGGTGCGCGGATCGAGCCATACGCGATCGTTTTCGATGCGGCCGATCACGGCGGGGCGAGCCTGCCGAAGGGCCCTCGCCAGCCGATCCGCCCGAGGATGGGCCAGTCCGACCCGCCAAGTCGGCACGCCCTCCCCCGGGGCCGACCCGCCGCCGAGTTCGGTAAGACCCCACGTCACCGTCGCTTCCCCTCGATACGCCTTCTCGAGTCGCTTCGCCGCCGTCCGCACGTCTTCCAGCGGCCGCGCCATCGCCCAGATCGTCGGTATCTGGTCCGTCGCCCCGTCGAGGTGCAGTCGCACGGTCGCTTCGAGCGCGGCAAGGGTCAACTTGTCCACCCGCAACACCCTGGCCAACGGGTGCTTGGCGAGCGTCGCGACCGCCTCCCTTCGCCCCAGGATCAACCCGGCTTGGGGACCCCCGAGCAGTTTGTCGCCGCTCGCCACGACGACGTCCGCCCCCTTTTCGATCCGATCCCGCATCGTGTTTTGGCGCGGAAGGCCATACCGGGCCGTCTCGAACGCGCATCCCGACCCGTGGTCGTCGATCAGGAGCAAGCCGCGTTTCTTGCCGAGTTTGCGCAACTCCGCCAGGTCGGGCTTCTCGGTGAATCCCTGAATCCGGAAGTTGCTCGGGTGGCAGCACAGAATCGCCGCCGTGTCGTCGGTGATCGCCTCGGCGTAGTCGGACAAACGCGTCTTGTTCGTACAGCCGACCTCCACCAGCCGGCACCCGCTCTGGCGCACGATGTCCGGCATCCGAAAGCTCCCGCCGATCTCGACCATCTCGCCGCGCGACAGGATCACCTCCCTCCCCCCCGCGAGCGCGCTCAAAGCGAGGTACAGCCCCGCCGCCGCGTTGTTGACCACGAGCGCGTCCTCTGCGCCCGTCAGTTCGCACAGCATAGGGCGGACGTGCGTCTGCCGCTCGCCGCGCTTGCCCGTCTCGGCGTCCAACTCCAAAAGGGCGTGACTTCGCGCGACCTCGAACACCCGGTCGGCGACCGATTCGGCGAGGCGGGCTCGACCGAGGCCCGTGTGAAGCACCACCCCACTCATGTTGATCGCCGGGCGCAGCGTCGCCTCCCCCATCCTCCTCGCCTCCTCGAGCGCGATTGCGGGCAACGACGCCAGATCGAACGGCTCCCCCGCGACGAGGGCCCCGCGCGCCCGCTCGATCGCCCGCCGCGCCGCCGCCGTCCGAACCCGATCGGCAAACGGTTCGAGTTCGGGCGTTGCGCGCAACGCGTCGACCTTGGGCAAGAGTCGCAGTTCGCCGCTCATCGACTGCAGTTTAGCGAAGCGCGGCGGGTCCGGTGGCCCGGTCCCTTGCGAAACCCGTTGTACAATGGCGCCGAGATGGACACGCCCCCTCCCTTCCAAGGCGCACCAAGGCGCGGCCGCGCGAACTGGATCGTCATCACCCTTGCCGCGCTCGCCCTGCTCTGCCTTTGTTGCGGTGGTGGCGCCCTTTGGTGCGGCCGCAACGCGATGCCGATCGCCGGTTGCATGGCGACGTACGGCTTCGTCAGCGCGGCGGTCGACGACTACGCGAAGGATCACGACGGCAAGTTGCCGCCCGCCGATAAGTGGCAGGAAGCCCTTGCCCCCTACTACTCGAAGGTCAGCGCGCAGGAAAACGTGCCCCAAGGCAATCCCTTCATCAACATCGAGTTCGCGGACATCGGCAAACCCATGGGGTGCGTCGAGAGTGGGCGAGTCGTCTCCGGCATGGCCTACAACACCAAGGTCGCGGGCAAGAAGATCGCCGACATCAAGGACCCGCGCACGACCCCGCTCTTCTTCGAGGTCCCGGAGGCCAAAATGGACTTGGCGCTCGAATACACCGACCAGAACGCCGCGCAAGCGCCCAAGATGTTCTTCCAGCCCCGCGGATGGCTGGTCCTCAACGTGAGCGGCAACGTGGAGTTGGTCACCGAGAAGGGCAGGACCGAGGTCGGAACCGGCGCCACGCGTCGGACCAAGAAGAGCACCGAGGAGACGCCTACTCCGGCGACCACCGAGGAAGCCCCGAAGTAGGCCCAGGTGCTAAGATCGGGCGATGCCGGACCAAGCCGTCGTCGCCCCCGATCCCTGGTTTCGTCGGCCCGCGTTCATCGCGGCGGCGATCTTCTTCGTTGCCCTCGCGATCCGGCTTCTGGGCATCGGTTGGGGGTTGCCGAAAGCGTCTCAGCACTATAGCCTTCATCCCGACGAATGGGACGTCGCGTTCTTCGCGATGCAGATCGAACCGAGCCATGGCGACTTCGACCCCGGCTTCTACAACTACGGAACCCTGTACCTCACGATGGTTCGGGTCGCCGGAGACGTGGGGTCTGCCTACTTCGGGAGAGGCGCCGAAGCGCTCTGGCAGACGTTCGGCGTCTACCACGCTTCCGGCCGATCGCTGAGCGCCCTTGCCGGCGCCGGCACCGCCCTCTTCGTCTTTCTGATTCTGAGGCGCGTGACCAATCGCTTCGGCGCCTGCTTCGGCGGGGCGGCGATGGCGGTTCTTCCCGGCCACGCCGTCCACTCGCGCTTCCAAACGGTGGACGTCACCGCGACCTTCTTCCTCGTCGTTTCCGCCTGGTTCGCCTTGCGGCTGCTCCCCTCCCAGACGGGGGTCGTCGAGCGATTCGGACGATGGTCCGACACCCCGCTGAAACTCGTCGCTTGGGCCGGGCTGTTCGCCGGCCTGAGCGCGGGCACGAAGTACACGGGCATCCTCGGCCTTGCGACGCTTCTCGCCGCGATCGCCCTTGTCCCCGACCTCCGCAAGGGCCCTTCCGGCGTCCGCCTGGCCGCCGTCGGCGTCGGCACCGCGATCCTGGCCTTTCTCCTGACGACCCCGGGCGTGTTCCTGAGCGCGGAGCGGTTCTGGAGCGACTTCGCCTACGAAATGAGCCACACGTCGTCCGGGCACGGTGTGGTGTTCGCCGCAACGCCGAGCGGGTACGTGTACCACGTCCTGAACCTCGTCGAGGGAATGGGTCCCCTCCTGGCCCTTTTGTCGATCGTCGCCTTGGCCTGGGCGGCGGCGACGCGGCAGCCCTGGGCTCTTGCGCTCCTCGCCTTCTTCCTGCTCTACTACCTGCTCATCGGGCGGGCCGAGGTCAAGTTCCTCCGCTACACGTTCCCCCTTGCCATCGCTCTGACCGTGGCCTTTGGCTGGATGGTCGGCAAGCTTCACGAGGCGACGAACTGGACGAAGGCCCTCGTGATCGTCGCCCTCGCCGCCGTTGCCGGACTCGACGGCGGTGGCCTCCGCAACGCGCTGACCACCGCTTACGCCATGTCCCGCCCCGACCCCCGGGAACAGGCGGCAACCTACTTGAGAGAGGAGGCGGTGCGCACACCCGGAATCGTCGTCGGACTCGTGTCGGACCCCTGGTTCTACTCGCCCACGCTCTTCCCAGAGTCCGCCATTCCTCGCCGTGCGATGGCCCTGATGGCGTCCGCAGACCGGGACCGACCGATCAAGCCCGCCGAGTACCTCTTCGAAGCGATGGCCGCCGCCAACGCCCCCCGTGTGACCCGCTACCTTCCTCCGAACATCGAGGAACGTTTCGACTGGGACGTGCGCCTCCTAACGGAGACGAGGCCCGAGTACGTCGCCTTCTCCGGCTTCGAGTACCTCGACCTGCTTCGACTCCGCAACGCCACCGGCCTGAGCGGCGAGATCCAGGTTCAGGTGGACCGTTGCCGCGAGTTCGAGACCGTCCTCCGCAAGGACTACGACTTGGCGAAGCAGTTCGGCGAGCCCGCAACCTGGGTCCACGATCTGCAGTACGTGCGTCCGATGGTTTGGGTATGGAAGCGGAAGAGCGGCTAGCCGACGCGGCGGAGTGGTTTCTCGACCACTTGCGCGTGGATCGCGGCTCGAGCCCGCACACCGTCGACGCTTACGCCAACGACCTGGCCGTCGCCGTCGCGTTCTTCGCCGCGAACGGACTCGACGATTGGCGCGACCTCGATCCCGCCAGCCTCGCCCGTTTCCAGGCCACGCTCGGTCCACCGATGGCCGTCAGGAGCGCCCAGCGCCGGATGAGCGCCCTGCGGAGCTTCCTCAAGTTCCTGAAGAAGAATCAGGAGGGTCCCGCCGCCGACCTTCCGTCCACCGACGGCGCCCGCCGACCCAAGCGCCTGCCGAAGGCCCTGGACGCCGAACGCCTGGAAGCGATGCTCGCTCTCCCCGACTTAGGGAGTCCCAAAGGTCTCCGAGATCGCGTCCTGATGGAACTCATCTACGGGACCGGCCTGCGCGTCTCGGAAGCGGTCGGCCTCCGCATGGACGAGTGCTTGCTGAGCGAGGAAACGCTCCGCGTCACCGGCAAGCGAGGCAAGACTCGCCTTATCCCCGTCCCCGGCCAAACCCTTGACTGGATTCGGCGCTACCTGGCCCACGGCCGCCCGCGCCTCGCTAAGTCGCCCCTTCCCTGCCTCATCGTCTCCGATCGCGGACGCCCGCTGCTCCGCCAGGTCGCCTTCGAGAAGCTTGCCTCCTACGCGCGGCAGGCAGGAATCGCTTCCGGCGTCGGCCCCCACACCCTCCGCCACACCTACGCCGTCCACCTGCTGAAGGGCGGCGCCGACCTGCGCGCCGTCCAAGAACTTCTTGGCCACGAGAGCATCGCCACCACCCAGGTCTACACCGAACTCGACCTCGAAGAGGTCCGCCGCCGGTACGCCGCCGCCCACCCCCGGGCCTAGCCCAACCCTCGACGGAACGCCCCGGCCAGCGCCGCCCGGACAACCGCGACGTTAACCCGAACTCCCATTAGCTCCGCCATCCCCGTGACCCCAAACCCCCGAATTCCGCACGGCACGATCAGGTCGAACGGCGAAAGGTCGTTCGTCACGTTCAATGCGATGCCGTGGAAGGACACCCAGCGCCGTACCTTGATCCCGATCGCCGCGATCTTGCGGTCCCCAACCCAGACCCCCGTGTGGGGCGGAAGGCGCCGACCCTCGATACCGAACTCCGCCAGCGTCCGAATCACCACTTCCTCGAGGTCCCGTAGCCAACGATGGAGGTCCCGTCCCCGCCGATTCAGGTCGAAGATCGGGTACGCCACGAGTTGCCCCGGTCCGTGGTAGGTCACGTCCCCACCCCGGTCCGTCGCGACCACCTCAAAGCCCCGCGCCGCGTACTCGTCGCGGGGCAACAACAGGTTCTCCTCGTGGAAGTTGGCGCCCAGGGTGAAAACCGGATCGTGCTCGACGAAAACGAGGGTGTCCGGACGAACGCCCCGCTGAACCTCTTCGACATAGGCGACTTGTCGCTCGTAGGCTTCGCGAAATGAGACCCGACCCCAGTCCACGACCTCCATGGCTAGGTGTCCAGACGAGACTGGATCGCCATAAAGACCTCGTGACCGTCCACCGGGTCCTTGATCGGCAGCAGCTTTTCGTCCGTCAAATCCTGCGCCACCATCTCCGTCATCGCGATCGAGCCGTTCGGCGCGATCTTCTCGACGTGAGCCGCGATATCGATCACCTCGTTGAACTGCACCGTCGCGAGGTCGCCCTCGACGTGCCCGACGTGCAGGCCGATCCGCAACCGAAACGGCAGACTCAATCGGTTGCGCGTCCGATTCAGCTCGTCCACGTCCGTCTGCAGCGCTTGCGCCGCCCGGTAGGCGCTCAGGCAGTTGTCGAACTGCACGACCGCCCCATCTCCCATCGTGTTCAAGATCGAACCACCATAGCGCTCGCTGACCTCCTCGATCCACTTCTGGAACTCGCGGAACGTCCACTCGACCACCAATGGGTCGGCGGAGGCCTTCATCCGCGAGCTCTTGACCGCGTCCACGACCATCACGCAGACCCGCGAGGGCTTCACTGCGAGTTGCCACTGGATGCGGATCATCTCCGCCACCAGGGTTGCCGGATCGCTCTCACGGATGCGGCGCGCCTTGTCCGCCCGCTCCTCGACCACCGCGCCGAGCGAGGCCGCCAAAGTCACGACGACGGTGAAGACGATCGCTTGAACGTAGTACGCGGTCGTGAAGTAGGTGTCGAAGTGACGATCCCCCAGGAACCGAACGGCGACGAAGAACAGCGGGTACTGGGAGACCTGCATCGTCGCGCCCGCCAACAGGGCCCGCCACGGCCGTCGCGACAGAAACGCGATTCCCGCAAGAAGGGTGGTCTCGATCAACCCGAGCGCCGCCTGCGCCACGATATACCCGCTCGGCGCGTTCGTCGCCCCGATCTCCGTGCCCGACATCCCCAGAACCCGATGCAGGGACCCTAGGGTCAGCACACTGAGCGAGCCGAGCACCAGGCCCGATGCGACCGCCAGGCCGAACAGCCACCGCTGGAGCACCACCATCCAAGGCGCTTCCCAGAACGCGGAGCGGGTCCCTTCCCGCCGTCCGTCCGCCAGCTTCGCCTGGATTTCGAAGAGCCGCTCAAGGCGTTGCTGCCGAGTGAGGCCCCGCTCCTCGCGGTCTTCCTTCTTGATGCGAGCGTAGCCCCCGATCACCGCCGCGAAAATCCCGCCGACCGAGTACAGCATGGTGAGCATCACGCCGCCCACCGCCGTCGCCGTCAGACGCGCCGGAAGGGCCATGTTCTCGCTGCCCGGCGTCACGAACACCAGAAAGGTCGTCGCCACGACGAAGTTCGCCAGCACGATCCCCGCCCCCTTGATGGCGTTTCGCGCGAGAGCGTGCCGGTAGTAGGCCACGAAGTGCGTGCACAAGACCCCCATGAAGAACACGTTCATCATGAGGATCGCCCGTTCGTGCCGAGGCTCGAGCGTGTCCACCTTGCGCAACATGGTCACGATCGCAATCACGATCAGCCCCAGCGTGACGCTCGTCGTCAACCAGACGTAGCGGGTTGGGCTGTTCGTCAGCCGTTTGATCAACTCTTTCGCCGCCTGGTAGGCGGCCTCGCACGCGCTTCGGATCGGCGAGTCGACATCGATGGACCGGGTCAGCGGCGTCGGAACCGCCCGTCTCCGCGACACCCGGCCCAGCACGTCCTCGACGAACGACACCGGAAGCCCGAACCGTCCGGCCAACTGCGACGGCGCCTCGCTGGTAGCTTCCGGATTGTCACGAAGGTGTTGGGCGAAAGCCTGGGCCCCTCCGAGGTGCTCGGAGGTCGTCCCGGAGACCTCGTTCGTGACAATCCCGCGATCCATGGCGATCCCCGATATTGTAGACCCTTGGCCCGCCCCCCCGGCCGGTGCCACCGGATCGGCCCCGGTCGTCCCGTCGGATTCGGATAGCGCGGTTCTCATCTCTGCTTCAGCGCGCCGAACGTTCGCGCGTCTGCTTCATACTGCCCGGCCCGGCAAGCGGTTCCAACCTGGGCACTTGGGCGCATCGCAGAAAACCGCTCACCGGGGTTGACAGATCAAACCGGCTTCCCTATACTGTTCGCAGTCGCAACGAAGCGGCCCATTGCTTGAATCGAGGTGATCCTATGGTTCGATTGCGAGGGGCGCTCTTTGCGCTTGGCCTCGGCATTTGTAGTGCCGCGTTCGCTCAGGACGCATCGTCGTCTGCGCCGACCCTGGATGGGGTGGCCCAACAAGTCTCCGACGCGAGCGCCAAAGGCGACCTGATTTGGGTCGCGGTGGCCGCCGCGCTCGTTCTCCTCATGACCCCGGCTCTGGCCATGTTCTACGGGGGCATGGTGCGCCGCACGAACGTCCTCTCGACGATGATGCACAGCTTCATCGCCATGGGCGTGATCAGCGTGATCTGGCTGGTCGTCGGCTATTCCATCTCCTTCGGAAGCGCTCCCAACGGCTTCTTCGGGGACCTGACCTACGCCCTTGGCAACAACCTCAAGATGGCGGAGCCCGCCGCCTCGATGGGGCCGAGCGGCGCCTTCATGCTGTTCCAGATGATGTTCGCCATCATCACCCCCGCCCTCATCTCCGGCGCGATCGCCGAACGGATGAAGTTCGGGGCGTACGTGGCGTTCATCGCGATCTGGTCCCTCCTGGTCTACTCGCCCGTCGCCTGCTGGGTCTGGAACGGTGACGGCTGGCTGTTCAAGCACGGGGCGCTCGATTTCGCGGGCGGCACCGTTGTGCACCTCGCGAGCGGCGTGGCCGCGCTGGCGGCGGCGATCGTCGTCGGCAAACG
Organism: Fimbriimonadaceae bacterium; assembly: GCA_026129685.1. GTDB lineage: Bacteria > Armatimonadota > Fimbriimonadia > Fimbriimonadales > Fimbriimonadaceae > UBA2387. The sequence goes on along the minus strand of JAHCHO010000004.1, from coordinate 118,823 downwards.
GCGCGCCTTGGTCAAACACGAGCCCGTTCCCCCCAACAACATCACGATGACCCTCATCGGGTCGGGACTGCTGTGGTTCGGCTGGATCGGCTTCAACGCCGGTTCCGCCCTCGGGATGTCCGACGTCGCGATGAACGCCTTCGTCTCGACCCACGTCGCCGCCGCGACCGGCATGCTTGGATGGCTGATCGTCGAGCGACTCAAGACCGGCAAGGCCACCGCCCTCGGTGCCGCCTCCGGTCTCGTCGCGGGCCTTGTCGGCATCACCCCCGGCGCGGGCTTCATCGCCCCTCGGGAGGCGCTCCTCGTCGGCCTGATCGTCGGCGCGGTCTGCTATCTCGCGATCAGCCTCAAATCCAAGTTCGGCTACGACGATTCGCTCGACGTGGTCGGGGTTCACGGCGCGGGCGGTTTCGTCGGCGCGATCCTGACCGGCGTGTTCGCGTCGGTCGAGGCGAACAAGGCGATCGTTGAACCGGCCCTTGCGGACGGGCGAATGGCGCTCATACTGAAACAGGTCGTCGCCGTCGGCGCGGTCGGGGCGTTTTCTTTGGTCGTGTCCTTTGCCATCCTCTACGCCATCAAGGCGCTTGGCGGATTGCGCGTGACCGAGGACGACGAGATCACCGGACTCGACGAGACGATCCACGGCGAGGCGGGCTACAACCTGTGAGGCACGGGCCTGGTTTCTATATGACGAGAGGTACCTATCAATGGTGAAAGTCGAAGCGATGATCCGGCCCCAGAAGCTGGACGCGGTACTCGAGGCGGTCCACGACCACTCGCTGACCGGCATGACGGTGACCGAAGTGAAGGGCATGGGTCGCCAGCGGGGCGTGACCTACACGTATCGCGGCTCCCAGTACACGACCCCCCTCACCCACAAGGTGAAGATCGAGCTCGTCGTCCGCGACGAGCAGGTCGAAGAGGTGGTCAAGATGATCCAGGACGCTGCGGGAACGGGGGAGGTCGGCGACGGCAAGATCTTCTTGATCCCGGTAGCGGACGCCCTCCGCATCCGCAACGGCGAGCGCGGCGACGTCGCCCTGTCCTAGCTCGGACGCTTCTCGGGGGCGGACGGTTGCCCGCCCCCGAGGCTAGAAGTTCCTTGACCGGACGACCCGCGATTGCGGTAAGGTTCGCGCGATGCGACCCATCCGCCTCCTCCTCGCCCTGGTTGCCCTCGTGGCCACCGCCCACGCCTTCGCCGCGCCCGTTCAGGACGACAAGAAGGACAAAGTCCTCTCGACCAAAACGGTGACCGGCACGGTGATCGGGTTTGAGGTCGGGGACTACGTGCATGTGGTCGTCAAAGACGCCAAGGGCAAGGAAGGCTCCTACTACGCGGGCCCGTTCCCGACCCACTACTTCCTGGCCGCCCACGTCAACAAGCCCCTGAAACTCACCGTGAACAAGGTGAGTTCGTTCTTCGAGGAAGCCGGGGAGCGGATGGAAGTGGAGCGCATTGACGGCGCGAGCTACGGCAAGCTCAGCGTCGCCGCATGGTGGAAAGCCGAGCGCAAGAAGGCGTCGGAAAAGAAGCTGATCGACAAGTACGAGAAAGCCATCGCGAAGCTCAACCGCGCCGGCTGACCGGCGCGGTTGAGTCGCGCAAGACGCTACTTGCGTCGGGCCCGGACCGTCACCTCGAACACGCAGACCTTGTCGCCCTCTTGGCGCGCGCCGTCCACGTCGAAGCGCGAGAACACGAAGGTCGCCCGTGCCTTGCCCGTCTTCACGATGGGAATCGTCGCGTAGCTCTTGCCCAGGTCGGGGGCCGGGGCGCCTGGCGGGAGGTGCTGTCCCTCGGCGGCCTTCTTCTTCTTGTCGAAGTCCTTCGCCTTGACGAAAACCGTACCGACTTTGCCGAACACCTTGTCCCCTTCCAGCTTCGGGCCGTGCCACTGGTAGCCCGTGCTGCCGCTCTGCAGATAAGTGGTCTCAAAAGTCAGCGTGTCGCCCACGCGGGCGACCACGGCGTGAGTCCCCTCTTTGCGATCGAGCGCGACCTTCTTCCCCGGGGTCTGGGCTCCGGCAGCGCCGCCCAGAGCGAGCACGACGAACAACGCGACGAACCGTGTACGTACCATGGCGCGGATATTGTGGCACCGGGGCAAGCTCGTTGCGCCGGGGATGTGAGGGAAAGACGCTGCCGGTTCACCATCGACACCGGCGCAACTTTGCGAGCGCCGGCTCGATCCGACGGCTAACCCATCGCCAACGCCAGGAACCCCTCGATCGACATTGCGCCCAAGTCGCCCCCCTCGCGGGACCGCACTCCGACCGTTCCCTCCTCCAGGTCCCGGTCGCCCAGGATGAGCATGTAGGGGATCTTCTGGTGTTGGTTCTCTCGAATCTTCTTCCCGAGCGTTTCGCGCCGATCGTCCACGACCACCCGCAGCGGCCTCGTGTCGAAGATCGTGTCTTTCAGCCGCGCGGACAGGGCTTGCGCCGCCTCCACGTGCCGATCCGCGATCGGCAACACCGCGATCTGCACCGGGGCGAGCCAGAACGGGAACGCCCCCGCGTACTGCTCCGTAAGCAACCCGATCATCCGCTCCATCGAACCGAACGGCGCACGGTGAATCATGATCGGCCGGTGCGGCTTGCTGTCCTCGCCGATGTACTCGATCTCGAAACGCTCCGGCAGGTTGTAGTCGACCTGCACCGTGCCCATCTGCCACTCGCGCCCGAGCGCGTCCTTGATGATCAGATCGAGCTTTGGGCCATAGAAGGCGGCGTCTCCCGGCGAGACGTGGTACTCCAGCCCCATCTTGTCGCAGGCGTCCGTGATCGCCCTCGTGGCCATCGCCCAGTTGTCGTCGTGGCCCACGTACTTGTCGGAAGCCGGGTCCTTCGTACCGACGCGCACGCGGAAGTCCGTCAAGCCGAGTTTCTTGAGCACGGCTTGCATCAGGTCCACGACCCCGATGAACTCCTCCTCGAGTTGATCCGGCGTGACGAACAGGTGCGCGTCGTCCTGCGTGAAGCCGCGCGCGCGAAGGATGCCCGTCACTTCCCCGCTCTGCTCGTAACGGTGGACCGTTCCGAACTCCGCGTAACGGATCGGCAGATCTCGGTAGCTCCGCATGTGCGAGGCATAGATCTCGATGTGGAAGGGGCAGTTCATGGGCTTGAGAATGTACGTCTCCTTCTCCTCGTCCTCCATGAACGGAAACAGCTTGTCCTTGAACGTCAGGATGTGCCCGGATTTCTCATAGAGCCGGATGCTCGCGATCTGGGGCGTGATCACCGGCTCGTAGCCGCGCTTCAGCTGCTCCTTCTTGAGGTAGTCCGTCATCACGTCGCGCAACACCGCGCCTTTGGGCAGCCACAGCGGCAGTCCGGGTCCGACGCGCGGGCTGAACATGAAGAGTCCGAGCTCGCGCCCGAGCAGACGATGGTCCCGCTTCTTCGCTTCCTCGAGGTTGTGGAGGTGGGCGTCCAGTTCTTCTTGCGTCTCGAACGCCGTCCCGTAAATGCGCGTCAGTTGCTTGTTCTTCACGTCGCCGCGCCAATAAGCCCCCGCGATCGATAGCAGTTTGAACGCCTGAATCTCCTTCGTCGTCTCGATGTGCGGCCCACGACACAGGTCGATGAACCGGCGCAGCTTGCCGTTCGTGAACCGCTGCTGATCGTAGAAGCTGACCTCGTCTCCCTCGGGAATCGCGTCCAGCAACTGCAGCTTGTAGAGCGCCGTCTCCTCGCCCTGTCCGAGCGTGCAATCTTCCAGGATGATCCTTCGGGCCTCGTCGCGGTCGCGGGCCACCTTGCGCTCGATCCGCATGTCGAGCTTCGCCAGCTCCTTCATGCGCTTCTCGATGCGAGGAAGGTCCTCTTCCTTGATCGGCTGGGGAGGATCGACGTCGTAGTAGAAGCCGTTCTCGATCGGCGGACCGATCGCGAGCTTGACGCCCGGGTAGAGCTCCGTCAACGCTTGCGCCATCAGGTGAGCGGCGCTATGGCGCAGACGGTAGCGGTGTGACTGTTCGTAGGCGATGGGTTCCATGGTGGACCGTCCCAGACAATGGGATCGTGTTGTCGAGCCGCTATTGTACAACAGGCCCGGTCGCGTTCGGGACCGAGGTCACGGCTTCCCTCTCATCGGAGGCAGACCGGGCCCGGCGTCAGTCTCGGCGGATTGGCGGCCGATTGGGTTGCCCGCGCACGCCGCCGGCCACCTGCGGAGGCTTCGGGGCCTCGCCGCCCGCTTGGGTGCCGCGGCCGTCCTCCGACCGGGTCCGCTCCTCCGCCTTCTTGCCCAAGGCGACGAGCCGCTCGAACTCCGCCGGATCCTTCGCCTTGTGGCGCGCCTCGTCGTAGCTGACGATTTCGCGCTCCACAAGCCTGGCCAAGGCCTGATCGAGGGTCTGCATTTTTGCCCGAGCCCCCGTCTGGATCAGAGACCCGATCTGATACGTCTTGTTCTCGCGAATCAGGTTCCGAACCGCAGAGGTTGCCGCAAGCACTTCAAACGCGGCCGAGCGCCCCTTCCCGTCCTTCTTCTTCACCAGCGTCTGCGAGATCACCCCGACCAGGTTCACCGACAGCTGCATCCGAATCTGCTGCTGCTGGTGGATCGGGAACACGTCCACGATGCGATCCACCGTCTGGACCGCGTCCACCGTGTGCAACGTCCCAAAAACCAAGTGGCCCGTTTCGGCGGCGGTGATCGCGAGGTGAATGGTCTCCAGGTCGCGCATCTCGCCGACCAGAATCACGTCCGGGTCCTGCCGCAACACGAACTTGAGCGCGTTGGCAAAGCTGAGTGTGTCCGTCTCGAGTTCGCGCTGGTTGATCAGGGCAACGTGATCGTCGTGTACGAACTCGATCGGGTCCTCGACCGTCATGATGTGGTCGGGATGGGTCCGGTTGATCCGGTCGATCATCGCCGCCTGAGTCGTGGACTTGCCCGATCCTGCGGGTCCCGTCACCAGGACCAGGCCTCGGGGGCGGTCGATGAAGTCCCAGCATGCGAGCGGGAGGTCCAACTCCTCCATCGTCTGGATCTGATAGGGGATCACGCGAAAGGCGGCCTGAACGACCCCGCGCTGTTGGTAGGCGTTGCCTCGGAAGCGGGCGATCCCTTCCAGTTCGAAGGAAAAGTCCAGCTCGAGAACGCGTCGGAACCGCTCGACCTGTTCCGGCCTCAGCAACTGAAAGAGATCGGCCTCGAACTCATCGGGCTCGTAGTGGGGCACGTCCTCCAGCCAAATCAGATCGCCGTGCACCCGGACGTACGCCTTGCCCGTGTCCACCTTGAAGTGAAGGTCGCTCCCCTGGAGATCGACGGTGCGCTTGAGGAGGTCCCTAATGTTCGGCACGGCCGACCTCCGACAAACCCACCTTCTCGGCGCGAACCCGGAAGTCCACCGCGTTCGAGCTCTTCGCCAGTGCGTGCTCGAAGTCGATCCTCTTGTCGCGGAGCAGCTGCAACAGGTGCCCATCGAGGGTCTGCATCCCGAGGTGCGCGCCCGTTTGGATGTCCATGTAAATCTGGTGCGTCTTGCCGTCGCGAATGAGGGTACGGACCGCCGGGGTGACGACGAGGACCTCGAACGCCGCGACGCGAGACATTCCGTCGGTTGTGGGCAAGAGCGTCTGCGAGATGACCGCCTGGAGGGTGACGCTCAGCTGCGTCCGAATCTGCGCCTGCTGCTCGGGGTCGAACACGTCGACGATACGGTCGATCGTCTGGGCCGCGTCCACCGTGTGGAGGGTCGAAAACACTAAGTGACCCGTTTCGGCGGCGGTGATCGCCAACTGGATCGTCTCCAGGTCCCGCATTTCACCCACCAAGATCACGTCCGGATTCTGCCGCATGACGTGCTTGAGCGCCTCGGCAAAGGAGTGGGTGTCCGTCCCAAGCTCGCGCTGGTTGATGATGCTGACGTTGTCGCCGTGGACGTACTCGATCGGGTCCTCGATCGTGATAATGTGGCTCCGTCGGTTGACGTTGATGTGGTTGATCATCGCCGCCAGCGACGTGGACTTGCCCGAGCCCGTTGGGCCCGTCACCAGAATCAGCCCGCGTGGCAACAGCGACAGACGCTTCGTGACCTGCGGCAACAGGAGGTCGTCGATCGTCCGAACCTTGAACGGAATCACCCGGAAGACCGCCCCCACGTTGCCGCGCTGCCAAAACATGTTGACGCGGAAGCGCGAACAACCCGGAACCATGTACGAGAGATCGACCTCCTTGAACTCTTCCAGTCGCTTGCGCCGCTCCTTGTTCAGGATGCCCAGGAGGATCTGGCGGTTCTCCTCGGAGGTCATCGGCGGGTATTCCGATCGGACCAGCTTGCCGTGGATTCGCATGATCGGCGGGTTGCCCGCCTTCATGTGAAGGTCGCTCGCATCGCGAGCGACCAGGTCTCGAAGCAAGTTGTCCAGCTTTTCGTTCGCCAACTTGTCCCCGTTATCGGCGCAGCATCTGCTTCAGCTCGGAGAGAATCCCGGCGTAACCCATCGCGGTTTCCGCCGAGACGATCCCGTCTTTCACGTGCTTCACCAAGCTCTGGTTCATCGTCTGCATGCCCCAGAACTCGCCTTCGTTCATCAGTTGGTACAGGTCGTTGAAGTGTCCGTCCTCGATCTTCTTGCTGACGGTCGGCGTGCAGATGAGGACCTCCGCCGCGACCACGCGCCCTTCGCCCGATGCCCGAGGCACCAACTTCTGGGCAATGATCGCCCGCAAAGAGTTCGCCAACCGGAGACACAGGTGGTTCTTCTCGTGCGGCGGAAACATGTTGACGATGCGGTCGAGCGTCTCGTACGCGCTCGACGTATGGACCGTCGAGAACACCAGGTGGCCCGTTTCACCCGCCTGGAGCGCGACGTTCAGCGTCTTCACGTCGCGCATTTCGCCGATCAGGATGACGTCCGGCGCCTCGCGGACGACCGAGCGAAGGGCCGGCTCAAAGTCGTCCGTGTCGATCCCGACTTCGCGCTGGCTGACGTACCCCGTCTGGTCTTTGTGAACGAATTCGAGCGGGTCCTCGATGGTGACGATGTGAACCTGCCGGTTCCGGTTGATGATGTCGATCAGCGCCGCGAGCGTGGTCGTCTTGCCACACCCCGTCGGCCCCGTCACCAAGACCAAGCCCTGACGGTGCTTCGTCGCCTCCTCGAGCGACGCGGGCAACCCCAGTTCTTCCAAGGAGCGAATCGTGAGCGGAATGATGCGGCAGACCGAGGCCGTTACCCCTCGCTGTTGGTAGACGTTGCATCGGACGCGGCAATAGTCCCCGACCGCGAAACCAAGGTCCATCTCGTGGTGGGTCTCGAAATGAGCGAGCTGCTTCTCCGTCATCAGCTCCGAGACCATCCGATGCACGTCCTTCTGCTCGAGCACCGGCCAGTCCCCCGGAACCGGGACGATGTGGCTGTCCTTCCGCATCATGGGCTTCGACCCGCCCTTCACCAGGATGTCCGAAGCCTTCAGGTCGTACCCGACGTGAATCAGGTCGCGCATCGTAAGAGTGGACGGATCGTGCATGGTTCAGCTGGCCCCCCGCAAGGCCAATGTGAGAGCCTGGATCAACGCCGCCGTGACCCCGACCCAAGCATCGCGAAGTATACCAAAGCCCCCAGAGCGACGGCGGCGACGACGAGCGAGACCCAGACCAGAGGTGGCAGCCCCCCAGACGTCGGTGCGACCTTCTCCGGCGGCGCCGGCGCTTCGTAGACCTTGGGGATCACGATCTCCTCCGCGTTCTGCGTCAGCAACGCCACGACGTACTCGACGAAGACCGGATTCTCGTTGAAGCGACCCTCCACCAACACCTTGTCGGACGAGAAAGTGCGGAGCGTCTTCGAAGTGGGCGCAAAACCGAGGAACGTGACCGACAACGCTCGTACCGCGTTGGACCCCTCCGCCCCGCAGAACGCCCGTGCGACCGCCTGCAACCCGCTCGCCCCCGTAACCGGGTCGAACAACCCGAAAGCGCCGAAGGCCGCCTTCACGAACGTCTGCGGTTTCGCCGTCCCGACTTCCTTCGTGTCCACCCGCAAGCCTCGAATTTCGGACCCGAGCTCCTGCCCCAGGCGCTGAATCTGTGCCACCAACACCTTGGGATCGTAGTCCCGGCGGATCGCCGTGACCTCGCAATCCGCCGCCGCCGAATCCGTTTGGCGCACCGTCAGGCTGATGTCGGCGTTCGTCGACGAAAACAGGGAGGTCTTTGGACCCGGACCCTCCTGGCAAACCGCGAGGGCGCCGAACATGAAGCAGACCCAAAACACGACCGTTCGCCAAAGGCGATTCGAATCGGTAGAACTTAGGGTGGGGGCGGTCGTCAAACAGTAACTCCGGCGCGGGAACCGTTACGGGAATCGCACCGTTGTGATGCGTGCCTCGGGCTATAATAGCCCGCCCGAACCGGCGGTAACCGTTAGAGAGAGATGAACGCCCACGATATCGAGATTCTAGACCGAGCGACCGAGACCCTCCTGACCCCGGAGGGCTTCGAGGCCATGAAGCAGGAACTTCACCACCTCACGATGGTGAAGCGGCCCGAAATCGCCGATCGTATTCGGGACAGCCAGGACCACGGCGAGTTCAGCGAGGACAACAGCGAACTCGACGAAGTCAAGTTTGAGCAGGCGATCGTCGAAAACCGAATCGCCGACCTGAAGGCCATCTTCTCGACCGCCCGGGTGCTCGACGTCAAGCAGATTCCAACCGACCGCGCCGGCCTGGGCTCCTTCGTCCGCCTGCGCGACGAGGAGTTCGGGGACGAGTTCACCGTGCGCATCGTGACCAGCGTCGAGGCGGACCCTGAGAAGGACTACATCAGCAACGAATCGCCGATGGGCGCCGCCCTGATCGGCCATCCCGTTGGCGCCGTCGTGGACGTCGACGCCCCCCAGGGCCGCCAGAAGTACGCCGTCCTCACCATCGCCCGCGAAGCCTAACTGACGATGCTTCCAATCGAAAGGGCGGCCGAGATCGGCCGCCCTTTCGACGTTCCGTGGACCGCTACTTCCCCGGCGCCTTCGGCGGATAGAAGTTCACCGGAACCCCGTTCCCGCGCAAGGCGCCGCGCCGCGACCGCACGAATCCCGGTCCCACCCCCTCCGGTATCGTGACGACGACCGCTCCCGCCGAGACCTCGCTCGGTACCAGCGTCCGGGTTCCGTCCACCGTCACGATCTCGATCGTGTCGCCCTTCGCAAAACCCCGTCCGCGCAACGTGACCCGCTCTCCCCACCGCATCGCGTCCTGGTTCTCAAAGTCCAACCAAGGCGCTCGTGCGTCAAACGCGTCCTTGACGAAGAACGGGCTGTTCTTGAGAATCAGAATCTCGTGCGGAAGGAAGCCTGTGTCGGGGTAATCGCCGTGCCAGCGCATAATGGACTTCCCCGGGTACTCGTCGGGGTGATGGACCCCGAAGGCGTGGCCCAACTCGTGCGCCGTCGTTCCCATCGGCACCCCACCTTTGACTTGCCAGGTCGCCATGTCGGCCGTGATCGCCGCCGGCTCGCGTACCCCCGAGATCGGTTCGAGCACCCAGTCGCCGAACATCCCGATCCCCGCGTAATCCCCGATCAGGTTGGCCGCCGCGTATCCACCTCCCCCCTGAGCGAACACCCAGGTCACCTCCTTCGCCTTCCAGACGCCGATCGCGCGTTCGACCCCCTCCCACCAGAAGGGCATCTTCGTCTTGTCCGACCTCGCCTCGTCCGAGGGGGTCTTGCCCGCCCGCATCTCGAGGTACGTCATCGGGGAGCGCTTCACGAGCAACGGCTTGAGCCGAAACGTGACCCCCGTCTTTTCGAGGTACCAGGCCTGGATGTCCTTGGCGACCTTCTCCGCCGTCGCCGCATACTCGGCGTGGTACGGCTGATCCGACGGGTACAGATAGTAAGGCTGGACCATGTAGTCCGGCGCCGACAGACCGAGGGCGACAAGCGCGATGAGCATCGAACCAGTCTAGCCCGTCCCCGGCGATGCCGGGACCGACCGCCGGGACCGACCCAGTACGCCCGCAAGGACAAGCGCCCCAACCCCGACAATGCAGAGCGTCAGCCCCCGCTGCAATCCCGGCGGCCGGTACCGGAACTCGACCCGGTGTTCCCCCTCCGGCAAATCGACCTCGCGCCATCGGTCGCCCCTCAGTTCCGCGGGCTCCCCGTCGACCGAAGCGGACCATCCGGGCATGTTACGGTCGCGCAGGACGAGCGTCCCCGGACCCGTCGCCCGCACCACCGTCCGGTCCAGGCCGTCCTGTTCGAACGTCGCGGCTCCGTGCGGGGTCGAGGCGCGACCGGGACCTCCCAGATCATAGGCGTACAGGTTGTCCGCCGCCTGCCGCGGTGTCCCGAGAGCGGCGACCACGCTCCGGGCGTAGACCGTCGTCACCCCCGCCTCGCGCAGCTTGTTCGGGTCGGCGCTCGACTTGACCAGCATGATGTTGCCGTTCGCCGGTGGCGCCGGATCTTGGCCCATGATGTCGGCCAGCATTTTTACCGTGTCTCGATGCAGCAGCGAGTCGTAGCCCGCCAAGTCCACCACCCGGCCCGCCGTCGCGGTGTTCGGCGGCATGAGGGCGGGCGCGGGAACGAGAAGATCCCACCGGTCGTTCACAAAGGCCACTCGGCTCGGGTCCTTCGCCGAAGCGGCGACCGGTGGCGTTCCCGTCGGTACCCAACCGCCATAGAAGAGCACCCCCGCGACCAGCGGAACCGCCATCCCGACCAAGACCTCTCCGTCCTTCCAGCCTCGTCGGGCCACCACCACGAGAACCACGACCGCCAGGACCGCCAGAATCAGGGGGGGCAGCACTCCCGCGCGGGCGGACTGGGCGGCCATCGCGGCGATGGACCCCGCCCCAAACCCCTCGATCCAGGTGACCTCGACGCCGCGCGCCGCCACGCCGAGCGCCACCAGCGTGGCCAAGAGGCCCACCGTCGCTCCGCCAAGGACCCGGCGCTCGGGCAATCCATCCTCGCCCTGCTTGGGAACGGCGAGCCCCGCCAACACCGCCGCCGCGAGGACGGTCAACACCACGATCCGTCCCGGCGACCCGCTCGACGACCAACCCGGAAGCCCAAAGTACAGCGCCCGGTTGAGGGGGGTTCCCATCGCGAGCAACAGGCCAAGCCCCGCCATCACCGCGAAGGGCCAGGCGCCTTGGCGTAGCCGCCGCGTCGCCAACCCCAATCCGATCAGCGCGAGCGCCAACGGACCGACCGTCGCCGCCGATTCCGCCGGGTTCGCCCCTCGCTTGGCGAGCGCCGGCCAGTAGTTAGGAAGGGCGCCCGCCTCGTTCAAGGGTCCGGGATGCCCGAGCAGCGTCAACGAAACGAGCGCGGGCAGTTCGTACGCCTGAAGCGCCGAAGCGACGTATCCCGCGTACCCCTCCTCGCTTGGCGTGTTCGCCCGGTGCGAGAACCGGCCGTATTCGAGCACCGGCAGCAGTTGCGGAGAGGCGAGCATGCCGCCCGCCAGCAAACCGCCCAGCCCGATCAAGCCGGCCTTCCAAGCCCGCTTCTGAACGAGGAGCCACAGCCAGACGAAACCCGTCGCCATGAGCCCGTATGCCACGAACTGCAGGTGCCCGCCGAGGACCAGCATCGCGACGCACAGTGCCAGGGGAGTCGCGCGTCGCGGCAGCGGCGCCCGATCGGCCTCGTCGAACAACCGAACGATCGACCAGAGGCACCACGGAATCCAGGCGCACGTCGTCGGCACGCTTGGCAAAGCGACCCAGGCGACCAGAAACGCCGACGTGCCGAACAACCCGCCCGCCACCAGGCCCCCCGCTTCGGAGGCGCCCAACCGCCGCGCCAACAGAAACGCCCCAAGTCCTGCCCAGAACAGATGGAACCAGGCGAGCAACTTCATCGCCACCGGCGTCGGCACGTGGAGGATCCCCATGGCAATATGCGGCGAGTAGAACGCGGCCGACTGGGAGTTGGCCAACAACGGCGTCCCCGCCAATTGGTAGGGGTTCCAGAACGGCCACTCGCCCCGTCCCCACGCCTCGAACACCAGGTCCCGCCAGTTGTAGAACTGGAGCACTCCGTCCGCCTGGAGGATGTCCCAGTTTTGCTCCGGCTTCGGCACGTCCACGGCTCCCGTCATCGGGGCGATCCAGTCGAACGGCCCAATCGCCTTGCCCGAGAACAAGACGCCACCGAGGGGCAAAGCCGCCATCACGGCGAGCAGTAGAACGCACCAAAGCGAACGGGCCCGGCTCATCTCGGCCTATCTTGGCTCAACCGCCTCGTAGAATGAGCGACGATGCAACCGGGCGACCGTCTGAACCTGGACACTCCCATCTGGCTTGACGACGGGTCGAGCGTCGCCTTTCGGGAACTCGTCGCGCCGGGCCCGGCGCTCCTCGTCTTCTTACGGCACTTTGGATGCCTCTTCTGCCGGGAACAGGTCGCCCGGCTCCGTGACCTCCGCGACCGGAATATCGTGTTCGTCGGCATGGGCTCCCCTTCGGAAGCCGCTCAACTCAAGGCGAGCCTCTTCTCGCCTCACCGGTTCGTCTGCGACCCCGACCGACACCTCTACCGTGAGTTCGGACTTCCTCGCGGGGGCGTCCTTCAGATGGTGAACGCCCGCGTGGTCGGCGCGGGGGCAAGGGCCATGGCCGCCGGCCATCGCCAAGCTCGGCCCAGCGCCGACCCGCTCCAGTTGTCTGGCGCGTTTCTTGTCGGAATCGATGGCGAGATCCTCTGGGCGCGCCGAAGCCGCGATGCCTCTGGCGAGGTTTCGCCGGAAGAGGCGAGCGCCATGCTCGAACCCAAGGGCTCCTAACGCTCCCGGCGGTACGATCCCCACGATGCCGTTCTTCGACACGATCGTCGCCCCGATCACCGGAACCGAACCCGCCGCCGTGGCGATCGTCCGCGTGTCCGGTCCCGACGCTTTCGAGGTCGCGAGATGCGCCTTCGCCGCCTTCCCGTCGCACCCCGAGCCAAACCGCTTCCACTACGGCACGTTCGCCAACGGCGACGACGGCATCGTCCTCGCGTTCGACGCCGGGCACGGCTACACGGGCGAAAGGGCGGTTGAGTTCTGCCTGCACGGTTCGCGAGCCAGCGTCCGCACCCTTCTTGCCCGCTGCCTCGAGGCCGGCGCCCGCCTCGCCCGACCCGGCGAGTTCAGCCAGCGGGCGTTTCTCAACGGGCGCCTTGACCTAACCCAAGCGGAAGGAGTGCAGGACACCGTCAACGCGGCAACCGACGTCCAGCTGCGCCTCGCGAACGCCGTCCGCAGCGGCGTCCTCGGCAAGGAGGTCGCCGCCCTACGGGAGTCGGTCGCCCATCTCATGGCCACCGTCGAGGCGAGCGTCGACTTCTCGGAGGAAGTGGGCGAGGTCGACCGCGAAACGCTCGGCGTCGACCTAAGGAACGTCTCGGCGCGAATCGACCGCCTGCTCGCCACCGCCGGAGTCGGCCGCATTGTCCGCGCCGGGCTTCGCATCGCCATCGTGGGCCGCCCCAACGCGGGAAAGAGCTCCCTCCTCAACACGCTCCTCGATGCCGACCGCGCCATCGTCACCGACATCCCCGGCACGACCCGCGATTACGTCGAGGAAAGGGTGGACCTTGGCGGTGTCCCGTGCACCCTCGTCGACACCGCTGGCCTCCGCGCCACCCACGACCCGATCGAGTACCAAGGCGTCGAACGCGCCAAGGCGATCGCCGACGACGCCGATCTCGTCTGGTACCTCTACGACGCCTCCGTCGGCCTGACCGACGAGGATCGGACCCTTGCCGAGTCCTTCGTGCGCCCGGTCTGGCTCGTCGCGAACAAGGTGGACCTCGGCCTACGGGATGCGGCCGAGACTCCGCACGCCGTTTCCTCCGTGACCCGCAACGGGATCGCCGACCTGGTCTCCGCCGTTGCCGGGTTCGTTGCCGTCCCCGCCGACGAGCGCTGGGTCGCCGTCAACGCCCGCCACGCAAAGTGTCTCGACGAGGCCAAGAACGCCCTTGCCGAGGCGACCCGCACCCTCGCCAAACCCGTACCGGACGACATGGTGACCGTTTCCCTCCAGCGCGCTTACGCCGCGCTCGGCGAGATCACCGGCGAAACCGCCTCGCCCGACCTGATCGAGCGCGTCTTCCGCGACTTCTGCGTCGGCAAGTAACCACCGGCCAACGGACCCAATCGGGTAGGAACGCGAGGGTCGACCGGCGAAGGCCGCAACGTGGATTCGCTCCTCGTCTCCCGCATTCTTCGCCAAGTCCGCGACGTTCCCGGCCAGGAGGCCAAGAAGTGGCTCCGCCGCGCCCAATGCCAGCTCGCTTTCGCGAACGGCCTGGTCGAACTGCTACCAGAATCCGAACGGGCGGTCGCCCGGGCGGCGATCCAGGACGCCGAGGCGATCCTCGCGGGCTACGACCCCGAGGCGGGAGTGTCGGGCGTCGAGCAGACCGTACGCAACGCCGAAGCCAGCCTCGCCCCCCTCGCCCACGCGGCCAAGCGCTACGCCATCCTTTGCGTCGGCCACGGACACATCGATATGAACTGGATGTGGTCCTGGCAGGAGACGGTCTCCGTCACTCACGACACCTTTGCCTCCGTCCTCTCCTTCATGCGGCAGTACCCGGACTTCACCTACAGCCAAAGTCAGGCGAGCGTGTACGCCCTTGTCGAGAAGTACCACCCCGCCATGTTCGAGGAGATCCGCCGGCGGGTCAAGGAAGGCCGATGGGAGGTCACCGCCGCCCATTGGGTCGAGGGCGACAAGAACCTTGCGAGCGGCGAAGCGCTCGCCCACCACCTCCTCTACACCCGTCGCTACTTCGAGGACAAGTTCGGCCTGACCGCGGAAGACCTTCCCTTAGACTGGGAACCCGACACCTTCGGCCACGCCAACACCCTCCCCAACATCCTCCGGCAGGGCGGCGTGAAGTACTACTACTGCTGCCGTCCGGGCGGCGGCCACGGTCATCCGCGCATCGGCGACGCCCGTCCCCCCGTGTTCTGGTGGGAGGGTCCGGACGGATCCCGTGTGCTCGTCAACCGCGAGACCACTTGGTACAACAGCTACGTCAACATCGGCGACGACATCGCCGCCCCCATGCTGGCGTTCGCAAAGGAAACCGGATTCCACACCTGGCTGAACGTCTACGGCGTCGGCAACCACGGCGGGGGGCCGACCCGGAACGAAGTCGATTACTACCTGGAAATGCGGGAGTGGCCGATCTACCCCGTCGTCCGCTTCGGCACGTGCAAGGAGTACTTCGAGGCCATTGAGGCCGAGATTGCGGGCGGGGTGACCGTCCCCGTCCTGGACCACGAACTCAACTACGAGTTCACCGGCTGCTACACCGCCCAGAGCGCCATCAAACGCGCGAACCGCTTCGGCGAGAACTACATGGCGGAAGCCGAAACGCTCTCCGCCCTCGCCCACCGCGTCGCCGCCGCGCCCTACCCCGGCGTCCGGTTGCGGGAAGGTTGGCTGAACGTCCTTTTCAACCAGTTTCACGACATCCTTCCTGGATCCGGCATCGCCGCGACCCGCGAGCATGCCTTGGGCCTCTTTCAGGAGACGGCGGCGATCGCCGGCGCCGCCAAGCGCGAGGCGACCCTCGCCCTCGCCAGGAACCTCGACACGGCTCGCCTCCTGCCGGAATCCCCCGAAGGCCATGACGAGCGAGCCCTGCTCGCCGAGGGCAGCGTGAACACCCCGTTCGTCGCCGGCGCCGGGATGGGCGCGCGACAGACCGGCCTGTCGAACGCCTCGGGCGGCGGGCTAAGGTTCCTTCCCTTCGTCGTCACGAACCCTTGCGCCTGGGAGCGCTCCGAACCCGTGTCCGTCGATCTATACGACACCGACTTCGAGCCCTCGCGCATCGTCGCCCGCGACGAAAACGGCGTCGAGCACCCAACCCTCTTCCTCGGCAAGGGGCACGACTGGGGCCATGACAAGATCACCGTGCTCTTCCTGGCCGAAAACGTCCCCGCCCTCGGCTACAAAACCTATCTCCTTTGCGAGGGCAGCCCCGTCGCCCCCTCTCACCCGGTCCGCCGACCGGCCGAACTCAGCGTCACGTCCCCCAACATCGAAGCCACGTTCGACCGACGCACCGGTTCGGTCACCCGCCTTGGCCTTCCCGACGGACCCGCGATTGGCGACGGCGTCCACTTCCCCGCCGTCTCCATCGGCACCCTCAACGAACACCCCCGTGGCATGACCGCCTGGGTCCTCGGCGATACCGACGGCGCGTCCGAGGAACTTGTGAGCGAGCGTTTCCACCTTCGCGCCGGTCCGGTCAACGAAGGCACGGGCGCGTCCGTTGGGGCGGGCAGTCTGGCCGCCCTCGTCGAAGCCTCCCTAAAGGTCCCTGGCACCGAGAGCACGGTCAAAGCACGCTACCTCCTGTACGGTCTCGACGCGCGACTCGACGCCGAACTCGAAATCGACTGGCGCGAGATCGGCACCGAATCGCGGGGCGTACCCTCGCTCCTCCTGAGCGTGTTTGCCGGCCTGGAGTGGGATCCGGTCGAGGAGGGGGTGTTCGAAACGCCCTACGGCATCGTGAGGCGCGTCGTCGAGGACGATCAGGACTATCCCCAGGACGTGCCGAGCCTCCGTTTCGCCACCTTCCGAGCCGAAGACGGCCTCTTTGTTACCCTCCTCCAAGACTCGAAGTACGGCCACCGCCTCGACGGCTCCCAACTCACCCTCCGTCTGATCCGATCCTCGTTCGACCCGGACCACGCCCCCGAAGTCGGCGTCTCGAAGGTCCGGTTCGCCGTCGTGCTCCACGACCACGAGCCGACCCCCGCCGATCTCGCTCGCCTCGGCGCGTCCTTCAACCACCCGTTCCTCGTGACCCCCGCCAACCTACAAGGCGGAACCGAGTCGACCACGCGGCAAACGCTGTCCGTCGAACCTCTCAGCGTCGTCGTCTCGAACCTGAAGGTCCCCGAGGAAGGCGACGGGCTTATCGTTCGCCTCGTCAACTACGCCGAAACCCCCGTCACCGCGACCTTGTCCTTCGATCCCGCGCTCATCGCCGGCCTTGCGACCGCCACCCTCACCGACCTGATGGAGCGTCCCAACGGCGACTGGTGGACCCTCGAGGGGACCCGCGTCGACGTCCCGATCGCCGCGAACTCCTTCGCGACCCTGCGCCTCGACCCCTGAAGAGCACGGCCCCCGGCGAAGGAACCGCCGGGGGCCGTGCCGAACCTACCGACGGCGCCCACCGCGCCCGCGAGGACCATGACCGACGACGCGACCACCCGACGGACCCCCTGGGGTTTCGTTCCGCTTCTGTACTTCCTCGAGAGCATCCCCTACGTGATCGTCACCACGATGTCCATCGTGATGTACAAGAAGCTCGGGGTGAGCAACGAGCAGATCGCTCTCTGGACAAGCCTCGTCGCCTGGCCCTGGACCCTCAAAATGCTCTGGGGGCCGATGGTGGACAAGAACTCCACCAAGCGCCGTTGGGTGGTCGTCACCCAAACCCTCATGATCCTGGCCCTCGCGGCCTCCACCTTCACCCTCGGCCTGCCTTCGTTCCTCGCCGCCAGCCTGGCCTGCTTCCTCGTCGTCGCCCTCCTTTCCGCCACCCACGACATTGCCGCCGACGGCTTCTACCTTCTCGCCCTCGGCGAGAAAGACCAGGCCTTCTTCGTCGGCGTACGCAGCACCTTCTATCGCCTCGGCACGATCTTCGCCAACGGCTTCCTCGTCTACATCGCCGGCCAGATGGAGACGATGACCTCGCGCTCCGTCTTCGTCACCGTCGAGAACCACGCGAAGTTCGTCTCCGACCATCCGGCGGGCAACGTCCTCCTCACCCTCTGGTATGCGGTCGCGGGCGCTTGGGCGGCCCTGGGCGACGCCTTCGGCACCGTCCTGAGAAGCCTCGTCTCCATCGCCGAGCCGCTGTTCGCCGATCCCATTCCCCGTGCTTGGTTCCTCGCCATCTGGGTCGGCATCGTCGTCTACGTCGTCGCCTATCTCCTCAACAACCTCGCGATGCCCAAGCCGGCCAAGGACGCGCCTCACCAGGCGATGAACCCGGGTCGCCTCGCCTTCGAGATGCTGCAGATCCTGGTCATGATCTTCGGCATCCTCGCGATCGCCCGCCAAGGCTACATCCTCTACATGCTGGTGGACGCGAGCTTCACCGGCAACTGGGACTTCCTTTGGACCCAGGTTCGCCCCCTCTACACCGTCGTCGAAGGCCCGGCCGACGGATTTCGCACCGTCTCCCCCGTCGGACACATGCCCTTCTGGATCGAGGAGATCGTCGCGCTCTTCGTCTCCGTCCTGGCCGTCTTCTCCACCAGGCGCCTCTTTGGCGCGATCGGCATGGGGCCTGCCGCCCGGTCCTTCTTCTCCCAGTCCCGCATCCAGTGGGTGCTCGGCTTCGTGCTGTTCTATCGCTTCGGCGAGATCATGATCGGCAAGATGTCCGCCCCCTTCCTGCTGGATCCGGCGGCCAAGGGTGGTCTCGCCGTCCCGACCTCCACCGTGGGCACCATCACCGGAATGTGGGGCGTCCTCGGCCTCACCCTGGGCGGCATCCTCGGCGGTTTCGTCATCGCCAAGTGGGGCATCAAGCGCTGCCTCTGGCCGATGGTCCTCAGCCTCAACATCCCGAACCTGTTCTACGTTTGGGCCGCCTTCAACCTGCCCCAACTCGCCGGCTCTCAACCCGCGTACGTGTCGAGCATGGTTCAGTGGCTGATCTTCGCCGACCAGTTCGGCTACGGTTTCGGGTTCAGCGCCTACATGGTCTATCTCATGTTCGTCGCCCAAGGCGACGACGCCCTCGAGACCTCCCGCTACGCGATCGCCACCGGCCTCATGGCCTTCGGCGCGATGGTCGCCGGCATCGTCAGCGGGTACGCCTACAAACCCTTCGCCGAGGATCCGTCCGGCTACGGCAAGTTTTTCGTCGTGGTCTGCCTCTGCACCATCCCCGGTATGCTCACCCTCCCCTTCATCCCCATGGACAAGCGAGACATCAAGACGGCGGCGATTGACATTGATTAGTGCGCAACCCCTTCACGAGCTCTGCCGCCAAGGCATCGCGGAGAAGATTTTCCCCGCCGCGAGTTTCTCCGTCGGCACGAAAGACGAGGTAGCCGTCGGTTGCGTCGGCCGGTTCACCTACGACGAAACCGCCCCGAACGTCCAACCGGACTCCCTCTTCGACCTCGCCAGCGTCTCCAAGGTCGTCGGTACCACGAGCGCCGCCATGCTCGCCCTCGACGACGGCCTCCTCGACCTGGACAAGCCTGTCGTGGACTATCTGCCCGAGTTCGCCTCCGGTAAGGAGCCGACCTGGGACGAGGAGTGGCCGCCCGAGCCGATCGAGCCCGACCAAGAACCGAATCAGGAGGACAAGGCCAAGGTCAAGGTTCGCGACCTCCTTCTCCACTGCTCCGGCCTGCCCGCGTATTCGACCTTCCACCGCACCACGAAGACGCCTGAGGAGGCCCGTGCCGCCGTTCTCGGCCTGAAGCTCTCCTACGCGACCGGCACGAAGATGGTCTACTCCTGCATGGGCTTCATCTCCCTCCAACAGGTCCTCCAGAAGGTGACCGGCAAACCGCTCGACGTCTTCCTTAAGGAGCGCGTCTGGGACCCCCTCGGCATGTCCGATACGATGTACAACCCGCCCCCCGATCGCCGCGCCTCCTGTGTGCCGACCGAGTTGGACAAAGTGCGCGGTCTCATCCAGGGAGAGGTCCACGACCCCGCCGCCTTCGCGATGGGGGGCGTTTCCGGCAATGCCGGCCTGTTCTCGACCGCCACCGACCTCGCGAAATTCGCCCAATGCATGCTCCGCAAAGGCGATGGCGGCGCGCGCCAGATCTTCTGCGCCGCCACCGTCGAAAGCTGGACGACGAAGCAGACCGACCTCTCGTCACGCGGCATCGGCTGGGACACCAAGTCGCCCGAAGGCTCCTCGGCGGGAACCAAGTTCTCGATGAAAAGCTATGGCCACACCGGCTTCACCGGCACCACGATCTGGATAGACCCCGAGAACGGGATCTTCGCCGTGCTCCTGACCAACCGCGTCTATCCCACCGAGGACAACCCGCGCCTCACCGCCTTCCGCCCCAAGTTCCACGACGCCGTGTTCGATGCTATTGCGAACAGCCCCCTATCTGCTCCTCTTCGCGATCGCCCCGATCAGTGCGACAGATAGCCCGGACGCCAGCCCCCATACAACAACATAAGCGGCGCCCATCTCCACCAATTTCGGGAACGGGTCCGGCATTTCGCGCCAAGCGGGCGAGGTCGCGGCCATGGTGAGGGCGGTCACCACACCCATTATAGTGCAGACCGGAACGAACGTCCATGCGTAATCGTTTCGCCTATTGGCCAATAGCCAGGTCAGCAACACGGCGGGGACGGCGACGAGAAAGGAATGGGGAATCACGACGGCGAACTTCGGCGGTCCGCCGTGAACGATCCAATTGGGCGTCACCGCGAACAACGAGCGCAGGAGCGCGGCGACAACGCCGTACCAGATCAGTTTCGATTCCTTACCCATTCCTCGCTCCCGTCCCAGAAGATGAGTTCCAAAAACCATGCTCGTTGTCCCACTTCGCCAAAACCCGTGTTCTCCATGCGCCGTCTTACCAGGCTACCGTCCAGGCACAGCCGGTAGTAGGGTCCGACCTCGAATAGGATGTTGGGACGATCAAGCTGTACCGCGTCCGTCTCGACCAGACTGACGATCCACCCGACGTTCGACGCCTCCGGATCGTCGAGGGGCAGCTTGTTTTCGAGTCCGCTTCCCCTAAGGCTGAAGTAGGACTGACGGAACGGGGTCACGCGTCCATCGGACCACCTGGCTCCGCCGACGAAACGTCCCATCTCGACGATCTGAACGTTACCGAGCCCGATCGCCGTGGAATCCATCGCGGACGCGCACATCTCTGCAAGCAGGAGTCGCTCCGAAACCAGGGGACCCAGATCGAGAGGACGCCGACCGTCGTGGCTCTCCACGTACAGCGCTTCGGCTAGCCCGAACTGGCGCATGTTGCTCGCGTCTTGGGCCAAAAAGCCTCGCCGACGAGCGACCAGTACGCCTGCAACGATCGCGATGATCGCGACCACGACGAGCACTTCGACGAGGCTGAAGCCCCGTGGTGCGCGATCTCCACTCGACCCAAAGCGTCTAGTTCTGGACACAGCCCGCTCCGGCGGGGCACAGTGGGTTAGGGGGCGTGATCGTACTGTGCAGGCAGTCCTGCGTTTCGTCCCAACCTCCGAACGTCCAGTAGTACCCGTTTGCGCACACCACCTTGCGGCAGATGCCTTTCATCAACCGGTTCGGCTCCGTGGGATTCTGGTAGTAGCAGAGTTGGTCCCATTGCGTTTTCGACCGTTCCTCCGTGGCCGACGGAGGGGCACAGGAAACGCACGGAGGATACTCGGTACCGAGAACAACGCGACGGGCACCTCCCTTGCGAATCTCCTCGCCCTGATCGTCAACGACCATGGCGGCCCCAAGAACGAACTGGCAGCTTGCGATGAGAACTGCGACGCGTAGGCTCCACATGCTAGGAATCATACGGCACGAATGTCCGGTGTATACAATGAAGAAAAGTAGAGATTGTGGAATCAGGGGTGGGGTCGGATAGCGGTATGACGGACCTGCCGAAGCAACGAGACTCCTGATGGAGGCGCCCGGATACGGCGACGCAAACCGGCTCGCCCATCCTCGGATTGCTCTCGTCATGACCGGTAGAATCCCTGACCGTATGGCCAGCACGTTCGGCACATTGTTCCGCGTCCACACCTGGGGCGAATCCCACGGGGGCGCGGTCGGCGTCGTGGTGGACGGCTGTCCGCCCCGGGTTCCCTTCCACCTTCAGAACGTCCAAGCCGAGTTGGATCGCCGACGCCCCGGCCAGAGCCGCATCGTCACCCAGCGCAAGGAGTCCGACACGGTCCAGGTCCTGAGCGGCGTCGAGGACGGCCTCACCCTCGGCACCCCGATCCTTATAGTGGTGCGCAACGAGGACCCCCGTTCCCGCGATTACGACGAACTGAAGTCCAAGTACCGGCCTAGCCACGCCGACTTCACCTACGACGCCAAGTACGGCATCCGGGCGGTGGCGGGCGGCGGACGTGCTTCCGCCCGTGAGACCATCGGCCGCGTCGCCGCCGGCGCCCTCGCCAAGACGATCCTGCGCGAAAGCTACGGTGTCGAGATCGTCGCCTGGGTCGAGAAGGTCCATACCCTTTTGGCTAAGGTGGACTCCGCCACCGTCACGCCCCAAGACGTGGAGGCCAACATCGTCCGTTGCCCCGATCCCGAAACGGCCGAGCGAATGATCGACTTGATCGAGCAAATCCGCAAGGACGGCGACTCCGTCGGCGGCGTGGTCGCGTGCGTCGCTCGCGGATGCCCCCCCGGCTGGGGCGAGCCCGTGTTCGACAAACTCGAGGCCGACCTCGCCAAGGCGCTCCTCTCGATCCCCGCCTGCAAGGGCTTCGAAATCGGCAGCGGTTTCGCGGGCACCGACCTCAGGGGATCCGAGCACAACGACCCGTTCTATCCCGAGGCGGGACGCGTCCGAACCCGCACGAACCACAGCGGCGGCGTTCAGGGCGGCATCAGCAACGGCGAGCCGATCCTGATGCGCGCCGCCTTCAAACCCACCGCCACCATCCTGCGCGAACAGGAAACCGTCACCACCCGTGGCGAAGCCACCACCATCAAGGGCCGCGGGCGCCACGACCCCTGCGTTCTCCCGCGCGCCGTCCCCATCGTCGAAGCCATGGTCGCCCTCACCCTCGTGGACCATGCCCTTCGGCACCGCGCGCAGTGTTCACCGAATGTTAAAACGGGTACGTTAGCATCCGAATCGTGAACGCGCTGATGGAGCCGGAACCCGTCGCCAAGGAGGTCGTGCCGAAGATTTCGGCGCGCAACCTCGACTTCTACTACGGCAAGTTCCAAGCCCTCAAAAAGATCTCCATCGACGTTCCCGCCAACCAAATCACCGCCCTCATCGGCCCCTCCGGTTGCGGTAAGTCCACCTTCCTCCGGTGCCTCAACCGCATGAACGACCTGATCGACGGCTCGCGCCTCGAGGGACAGGTTCACATCGACGGGGTCGACATCTACGGTCCCAAGGTCGATCCGGTGGACCTGCGCAAGCACGTCGGAATGGTCTTCCAGAAGCCCAACCCGTTTCCGATGTCCATCTACGACAACATCGCCTACGGGCCGCGCATCCACGGCACCCGCGACCGGGCGACCCTCGATCGCATCGTCCAGACCTGCCTCGAAAAGGCCTACCTCTGGAACGAGGTCAAGGACATCCTCCGCCAAAGCGCGATAAGCCTTTCCGGCGGACAGCAACAGCGGCTGTGCATCGCTCGCACGATCGCCGTCGACCCCCAGATCATCCTCATGGACGAGCCTTGCTCGGCCCTCGATCCGATCGCCACCCAACGCATCGAAGACCTCATGCTCGAACTGCGCAAGGACTTCACGATCGTGATCGTCACCCACAACATGCAGCAGGCTCAGCGAGCCAGCGACCGCACCGGCTTCTTCATGATGGGCGAGTTGATCGAGTACAACACGACCCAGAACATCTTCCTCCTCCCCGAGAAGAAGCAAACCGAGGACTACATCTCCGGCCGGTTCGGCTAGCGCCCGGAGTGGTACCGCCGAACGCCCCGTCCCGTTTACCACTTCCTTCCCAACCGGCGGCACCCATTCCGGCCACCGGGCGTCGTAAAGTAGAGAGCGACCGAGCCATGGACCGAACGCAACGCTTCGACCCCAATCAAACCGTGATGGCGGGACCGCCTTCCGCCGATCCGATGCGCACCCAGATGATGGCGGCGGCTCCCGGTGGATTGGACCCCATGCGTGCCACCGCCATGGCCGCCATGCCGACCAAGGCCCTCGAGGCGACCATCGTGCCCGGCCGCGAAGCGACGATGGCGAACGGCCCCGCCCGCGAGCAGTTCCTCCTCGAACTCCGCGCGGCGGGAACGGGCGCCCCCGGCACCCGAACCCCCCTCAACCTCTGCCTGGTGATCGACCGATCCGGCTCCATGGAGGGCGCGCCCCTCCAATACGTCAAGCAGGCCTGCTCCTACGTGGTGGACCTCCTAACCCCCAACGACGTCCTCAGCATCGTCACCTTCGAGGAAGCCGTGGACGTCCTTATGCCGCCCCAAAGGGTCACCGCCAAGGAACCCATCAAGCAGGGCATCGAGCGGCTCGTCTGCGGCAACACGACGAACCTCTACGACGGCATCCTCCTCGGCCTCCAACAGGTCGTGCAGGTCGAGGATCCGGGCCGCGCCACCCGCCTCGTGGTGTTCAGCGACGGTGAGCCGACCGCCGGCATCAAGGACTTTGCCGCCCTCGTTCAGCACGCCGGTGACGTCAAAGCCCGGGGCGTCACCGCCACCTTTCTCGGGTTCGGACCGGACTACAACGAGGAACTCCTCGCCGCCATGGCCAAGCGGGCGGGCGGGAACTACTACTACATCCCCCGACCCGAGATGATCCCCGAAGTCTTCCGCAGCGAACTCGAGGCGCTCATGACCGTCGTGGCGCGCAACCTCCGCCTGGAATTGAAAACCTCTCGCTGGGTCAGCCTTCGCAGCCAGCACGACCGTCAGGGCGCCTCGGACCGGGAACACGCGATCGCCCTCGCCGACCTCGAACGAGGAACGGTCATCGAGCAGGTCTTCGACTTCGACTTCCCGAACCACCCCCTCGGTCACTATCGCGTCGCCGACGGCCGCCTTGTCTACGACGACCTCCTGACCGGCCGTACCGAAACCCTCGACTTGGACTTCGTGATGGAGTTCACCGCCGAGGTGTCCCGCTACTCCAAGCCCGCCGACCCCCGCGTCGGACAGGCCGCCCAGGTCGCCGGCGCCTCCCGCGCCGTCGAGAAGACCATCCTCGGCCTCAAGACCCAACAACTCACCCGCGCCGCCGCCGTCGCCGACCTCCAGAAAACTCAGATGCTTCTGCTTCAAGAGGGCCGCGTCGCCGAAGCGCAAGAGGTGACCCAGGCCCTGCGCGCGATCCAGTCGGGCGACCAGGGTTCCGCCGAAAAGACCCTGATCGGCACCATGCTCCACCTGGACCAGGGGAAGAAGCAAGGCTGACCGCCGCAACCCGGCACGCAGGACTGCCGTAGCCACCCGAAGAACTCCTTCGGAACACGAGATGACGACGAGGACGACGATCGGCCGGTTCGTTGCGATCTTCGCGCTGGTCGCGCCGGCCGTCGGCGCGATCTCGCAGGACCTTCGTATGTCCGTCCGGCCCCTCTACGAGGGTCTGCGCTCGGGTCGCTCGCCGTTCCCCTTGCGCGTGACCCTCGAGAACCTCGGCCCGCCCGCCCAAGGTGCGATCCGCGTACAAGGGGACGCCGGCGAGATGGTCGTCCCGGTGGAACTGCCTCAAGGCGCCCGCAAGGCCGTCACCGTCGTGGCGCGCCTCCCCCTCGGCCAGACCACCGTCCTCTTCGATTCGAACCGTGGCCGGCTCAAGAAGTTCTACGAAAATCCCGCCGGCTCCCTGGACTCGGAGAACGCGATCGCCCTCGTCACCGATACTCCCGGGCTCATGGGGTTTCTACGCGACGCTCGCCCCGCGCAGAACGCTCCGAACAACCGGAGTCCGCAACGGGCCTTTGTCGGGGACGCCTACGTGCCCGCCGAAGACCTTCCCGACCGCGAGATCGGCCTCGACCCCCTCGCCGCCCTGGTTCTCGGCGAAGGATCGGAGCGCCTCACCGACGCCCAGGTCGCCGCCATCGAAGGCTGGGTCGTGGGCGGAGGCTCCCTCGTCTTCATGGGCGGCTCGTCGACGCCCGTGCTCGCCGACGCGCGCTGGGATCGGCTTCTCCCCGTCAAGCCCCGTGGCGCCGCCACCGTACCCGGAACGGCCGTCGCCCCCCTCTC
This sequence comes from Fimbriimonadaceae bacterium, assembly GCA_026129685.1. Taxonomy (GTDB): domain Bacteria; phylum Armatimonadota; class Fimbriimonadia; order Fimbriimonadales; family Fimbriimonadaceae; genus UBA2387. The sequence goes on along the minus strand of JAHCHO010000004.1, from coordinate 92,919 downwards.
GACCTCGCGACCCCCGGACGATCCCGTCACCGTGACCGCGAACGCCCCCAAACCGGGAACCAAGGTCCGCTTCGCGACGCCGTCCGGCCCGCTCGTGGTCGAGTGGCGCGTCGGGCTGGGCAAGGTCACCTTCCTCGCCTTCAACCTCTTCGAATCCCCCCTGACCGGCTGGGACGGCCGCCGCGACGCCCTCCTCGACATCGCCGACCCCTACCAGCGGGCTTCCGTCCGCATGGTGTACGGGCTTGGCGAGGTGGACCCCACCCGGTCGGCCACGTTCTCGAGTCCGGTGATCGGCGGCCCCCCGTCCTCCGTCACCGCCAGGACGTTCACCGACCCCGATCCGTTTCAGACCCGACTGCCCGACGCGGGTCAGATCATCCTTATCCTCTCCGTCTACTTTGTGCTGGTCGTGCCCGTCAGTTTCCTGGCGCTTCGTCGCCTTGGGCGTGGCGAACTCGCCTGGATCACCGCCCCGGTCCTGAGCCTCCTCTTCGCGGGAGTTCTGTTCTACTCGGCCCGCGAGCTGTACAAAGCCGGGCTCTCGCGCCTGGTGACCGGAAGCCTCGTCGCCGCCCAGGGAATCCCCGGCGGGCGCGTCTATGGCACCGCCCAAGTCTTCTTCCCCACCGGCGGCTCGTACGACCTCTCCTTTCCGCGCACCGACTGGATCGCCCCCTCGCTGGAAGCCTCGTACGGCATTACGACCGCCGACTGCGCCGTCGTCGACCAAGACGGGATGCGCATCCCCTCCCTCGGCGTCCCCAACCTGAGCTTCCGCCAGTTCGACTTTAGGCAGGCCGTGGACTCCGGCGAGCTTCTCGAGCTGCGATTCGTGCCCGCCCGCTTGCGAAACGCCCGGGAACGGTATCGCGGCACCGTCCGAAACACGAGTTCCTACACCCTCGTGCGCCCCGTGCTCTTCCAAGGCAGGGTCTCCATTCCCCTCGGGGCGAGCCTCGAACCCGGCCAGGAGTTCGCGATCGACTTGGACCCGACGACCGTCCAAGAGCTCCCCCAGCCCGAACGCCTGACGGGAGCCGACCCGCGCGTCGTCCTCGTCACCGCCGACATCGAGACCGAGTCCCTCGGACCCCAACTCGGCAGCCGCCGCCCCTCGAGCATCCGCCTGCTTTTCGTCGGGCGCGCATCGGAGGTCGGCTCGTGACCGCTTGGCGACACCTCGTTACCGAGAACCCGATGCTCGTCGAGATTCGACGCGCCCAGCAGCGCTTCCTCGGTCGGACCCGGGCCGGCGGCCAGATCGCCCTCTATCTCGTCGGCGCGGTCTACGTCGTCGCGGCCGGGGTGGTCGTCCGTTACGCCCAGTACATCGACGCCGTTTGGCTGGTCTACTTCCAGACGTTTCTCTTCGCGTTCATCGGCCCCAGCGTCTCCCACGGTGCCGTTTCCGGCGAACGCGAAAAGCGAACCTGGGACATGCTCGTCGCCGCCCCCGTGACCGCCGGCCAAATCGTCTGGGGCAAGTACCTCGGTGGCTGCGTTCTGATCCTCCTGGTCGCCGCCTTGTTCCTCCCCATGCTCGGCGTCACCTACTTCTCCTATGAAGTTAACCCGTACATGTGGGGCGACCAATACCGACGCTACACCTTCTGGGACCTCGTGATGATGGACGGCATCTCGATCACCTTTGGGTTCTTCGCGGCCGCCCTGACCCTGCTCTTCTCCGCCCGGACCAAGCGCGCGTTCGTTACCTTGGGCATCGCTCTCGTCGCCATGTTCGTGGTGCTCGTTCTCTACCCCCTGTTCCTGAACGCCACCCGTTTCGTGGGGGCCGAAAGCGTGATCCTCCTCTACTTCCATCCCTTCGTCACGATCGGCGTTCTGGCCGACCCCCACGATCCGGGCTTGGAGTTTGCCGCCCGCGAGTGGATCGGCCTGCCCCAGATCGCCATCAACCTCGCCCTGAGCGTCGGCGCCGTCGTCTGGGCCGAAAAGACCCTGCACTTCGCCGATGGCGACGTCAAGTTCATACCCAGGAAACCCCATGCTTGAAGTCCGCGAACTCCGCAAGGTCTACGGCACCCTCGAGGCCGTCCGGGGCGTCAGCTTCCAACTGAACCCGGGAGACATCTTCGGCTTCATCGGATCGAACGGCGCCGGTAAGACCACCACCATTCGCATGCTCGCGACCCTCCTCGAACCCACCGGCGGAACCGCCCGGCTCAACGGCGTGGACATCCTCAAGGACCCCATGCAGATCCGGCGCATGATCGGCTACATGCCCGACTTCTTTGGGCTGTACGACGATGTCAAGGTCTGGGAATACCTCGATTTCTGGGCGACGGTCTACCGCATTCCGCCGAAGCAACGGGGCGGCGTGATCGATCAAGTGCTCGAACTCACCAACCTCTCCGGCAAACGCGATGCCTTCGTCCAATCCCTCTCCCGCGGAATGCAGCAACGCCTCTGCCTCGCGAAGTGCCTCGTCCACGACCCCGAACTGCTGTTGCTCGACGAGCCGGCCTCCGGACTCGATCCCCGCGCCCGCGCCGAACTCAAAGAACTGATTCTTGAACTCGGCCGCATGGGCAAGATCGTCGTCGTCAGCTCCCACATCCTCCCCGAACTGTCCGACTTCTGCAACATGGTCGGCATCATCGAACGGGGCGACCTCGTTGGCTTTGGCCCCGTCAAGCAGATCGTCCAGGGACTGCGCACGACGCGCGCCATCTCCGTCCGCACCCTGGGAGAGGCGAACGACCTCTCCGACGCGGTTGCCAAAGACCCGCTCGCCGCGAGCCCCCGAGCGAACCCCGAGGGCGAGGTCGTCTTCGACTACGCCGGCACCCACGAGCAACAGGCCGATCTCCTCGCCCGCCTGATCGCCGAGGGCCACCGCATCGTGGACTTCCGCGAAGAACACGCCGACCTTGAGGACGTCTTCTTGAAACTCACCACCGGGGCGGTCAACTAGATGAGCGTGCCGCGTCCCGGCTGGATTCGCCGCAACGTCGAGACCTACGTCGGCAACGCCGTCGCCGTCCGGGACTATCGCGCCCAGTTGCGTGGGTTCCGCGCGCCCATCCTTTGGGGCGTTTACCTCGCCGTCATGATCCTCTTGGCCGTACTCAACTACACGAACATCGAGACCGGCCGCGAGATCAGCGTCACCCGCGCCCAAGGGCAGCTCCAGGGCTTCTACTACACCATGATGGGCTTCCTGGGGACCACCGTCGTCCTTGTCGCCCCCGGTCTCACCGCCACCGCCGTCGTGTCCGAGCGCATCCGCCGATCGCTCGATCTCGTCTTCTCGTCTCCCGTCGAACCCAAATACTTCCTGGTCGGCAAGATTGTCGCGAGCTACCGCTACTCCTGGATGCTTCTCGTTCTCTCCCTGCCTATCACCGCGACCTGCGTCGTCCTCGGCGGCGCGACCTGGCAGGACGTGATCGTCGGCTACATCCTCTTGTCTCTGATCGGCCTGATCCTCACGTCCGTCTCTCTCCTGATCTCGGCGACCGCGGCCAAAGTCGTTTCGGCGGTCATCCAGTCCTACGCCATCGCCGTCCTCTACTTCATCGGCACCGCCGTTTTCGCGAGCACCGGGGCCATGGCCTTTGTTCCCGGCGGCGGAAGTCGAGAAGCGCCTTTCACCGTCTGCCTGAACCCCGCCGCCGTCGCCTTCGTCCCTGGTACCTACACCGTAATCGCCGGAACGAACGTGCCGAACTGGATCATCGTGTTGGTCCTCGCCCTGGCCTTCACCAAGCTCTGCGTCCTTTCCGCCGCCGCGACCCTCAGCCCTCTCGATTCGGGTGAGACCCGTAGCCTGCGCCTGCACGGGCTCCTGTACATGGCAATCCTCGCCATGTTCGGGTCGATGGTCGGTCAGGGACTCTCCGGGTTCGCAGGGATGATCGGAGCCACGCCTGCCGCCGCCTCCAGCGTGGGGGACGCCGTTTCACTGGCGTTGGGATGGTGCGCCCTCTTCCTCTCGCTCTTCGTCGCGCATCTGGCCTGCTACGGACCCGACCAAGGTCGCCGCTACCAAGACGACGGCTGGTTTTCGTGGCGCGGCGTTTGGCGAGGGTCTCCGTCCGGTGCCCTTCCCTATCTCGCCATGTTGTGGGGCGCCCTCGTCCTCGCCTTCTGGGCGTGGATGGCGGTCCTCGCGTTGCCGTTGCCCGATGCCGGCTTCGCTGCCTACGCGGCATGGTCCCTTGGGCTGTTGCTCGCCTACTGGGGCCTCGCCCGGCTGGCGAGCCGCCTGGCCGTCACCGTCGGGTCGGCGCGCCTCATGTGGTCGGCCGCCGTCGTCCTGCTGACCTTCCTGCCACCCGTAGTCATCAGCACGATGACCTACGATCCGCCGTCCGCCGTCGGCCACTCGATGTGGAAGCTCTATCCGCTTTGGCCGCTTCTGGCCGGACCTCAGCCCGACACCTGGATCGCCGCGATCGAACTCGCCGTCTTTGGTATCGTGTTCGCGGTGGCGGCGTGTTGGATCCCTCGTCGCGGTTCGCGCGTACCTCCAAGAGTGGCAAACCATGGATGACCTCGGCAGCCGGTTGCGCCGTTTTGTTCGGCGAGTGCGTTGGATGGGTGCCTGGAAGGGCGCCGGGATCGGCGCTTGGGTCGGCTCGGGACTCGCCGTCGCATGGAGCATCCTTGACTGGACCGGCGTTTGGTTCGCGACCTGGGCCGGCTTGGCGCTTCTCGTCTTCGGCGCGAGCGTCCTCGGGGCGGTAGTCGGCTTTTGTCGGCGTGTTTCCGTCACCGACCTCGCGGACTCGATCGACCGACGCGCCGGGCTTCAGAATCGACTCCGAACCGCGTTGCACCATGTGGACGGCGCCGCCGAATTCGACGAACCCCTCCTCGGGGACGCCCAGGCCCGTCTGGCCGCACTCCATCCCCGACGCCTCTTCCCCGTGCGCGTCGGTCGCCTCCATTGGTCTGCGATGGGCACCGCAATGGTCGCTTCCGCCGTCTTTCTGCTCGGCGGGACCCCCCTGTGGCTCGGAGACGCCGCTCGCCAGGAGCGCGATGAGCTGAAGCTCGCCGCCGCAAAGGTCGAGCGCATCCTCCGGCCCGTCGCCAAGATTCCCGAAGAGGCGTTGACCGCCGACGAACGGGCCCTCGCCGCCGAGATGCGCCGGTTCGCCGAAGAACTCAGGCGCCGACGCCTCGGCAAAGAAGAGGCGATGCAGAAGGCCAACGACTTCGCCAAGCGAGCGGAAGAACTCGCCCGCGAACGATTCAAGCAGGCCGATAAGTACTTTGAGAAGGCCGAGTCCGCCTGGCGCAAGATGGAGGAGTCCAAACTCGCCGAGGCCGGGTTGCAGGGGGCCGATCCCGAAAAGATGAGGCTCAGCGATCAAGAGCTGAACCAGGCGATCGAGCAACTCGACGCGCAGATCGCCAAGCTGAAAGAAAAGCTCCAGAACCCGAACCTGAGTAAGGACGAGCGCAAGGCGCTCGAGGAGGAACTCGAAAAGGCGCAGACCGCCAAGAATCAGTTCGAGCTCTCGAAGAAAGCGAAGGACTTCCTCGATCGGGTTCGCAACCATCCCCTTTACAGAGAGCTGCGGGAGTTGGCCGAGAAGCTCCGGAAGGAAGCCCAGGCCGGGCAACAGGGCCAGCGCGGCGAACTGACCCGCGAGCAGTTCGAAGCCATGCGCAAGAAACTCGAAGAGCTGGCCGACAAGCTCAAGTCGGACGAGGCTCTTGAGCAGTACCTCCGCGAGATGCTCGAAGCGATGAAGAACTGCGAGGGTGGGTGAAGCGGTCTCGGGGTCGGAGAGGTTCTCTCCGCATCGGGTTTGAGCCTTGGCCGTGGCAAGGGCGGGCGAAGCCAGGACATGTTCTATGCCGGCGCGGGCGACAACGCCATGGAAGACCAAGAGCAGCCCGGGGCCGGCAAAACCACGCCCACCCAGGTGCGCGGCCAACGTCGCAACGAAGGGGAGGAAACGTTCGTCGAGATCAAGGCGCCCACCGCCCTGGGCACCCGGTCCTCGGTCCCGTACCTCAAAGTCCTGCCCAAGTACCGCACGAGAATGGAAAGCGCGATCGACAAGAAGGAGATTCCGAAAGAACATGAAAAACGCGTGCGCGAGTATTTCGAAGGCCTCTCCCGAGGTTAGGAGGACGGGACGATGAGTGGCGAAGCCGCCGCCGCCTGGTTCCGCGATACCTTCGCCGCCGTCCGAGCCCAGGTCGAGCGGGTCATCGTCGGTCAGGCATCGGTCGTCGAGGGCGTCCTCGTCGGTCTCGCCTGCAACGGCCACGTGCTCCTGGAGGGGATGCCCGGTCTCGGCAAGACTCTGCTCGTTCGCTCCCTCGCTCAGGCCCTGAGCCTGGATTTCGGTCGGCTCCAGTTCACGCCCGACCTGATGCCCGCCGACGTTACCGGCACGAACGTGCTCGCCCACGATGAAAGCGGCGCGCGTCGCTTCGAGTTCCGTCGGGGACCGATCTTCGCCAACCTCGTCCTCGCCGACGAGATCAACCGTGCCACTCCGAAAACCCAGTCCGCGATGCTAGAGGCGATGCAGGAGCGGTCGGTCACCGTCGGCGGCAGCCGCCACGAACTACAAGAACCCTTCCTGGTGATGGCAACCCAGAACCCGATTGAGCAGGAGGGCACGTACCCCCTGCCCGAAGCCCAACTCGATCGCTTCTTCTTCAAACTGCTCGTGCCCTACCCCAGCAAGTCCGAACTCGCCGAGGTCGTCCTGCGCACGACCGGAACGCGCACCCAGTCCATCGAGCCCGTCGCGACCGGAGCCGACGTTCTCCGTCTCCGTGAGATCGCTCGGGAGGTCCCGGTAGCCGAAAACGTCCTCGATTACGCCCTCTCGCTCGTCGTGGCGACCCATCCTTCGACCGAAGGCGCGCCCGAGGTCACCCGCCGCTACGTCCGGTACGGTTCCTCTCCCCGAGGCGCCCAGGCCATCGTCGGTGCGGCAAAGGTCTATGCCCTCCTGGCCGGCCGCTACAACGTGTCGAAGGACGATCTCAAACGCGCGATGAAGCCGGCCCTTCGGCACCGCGTCCTTCCCAACTTCGAAGCCGAAGCGGACGGCCTTGATCCGGACGCGTTGCTCGATCGCATCCTCGCCCACGTCGAGGGCCACGACCGCGACCCGATCAAGGTGTAACCGCTGCCCGCCACCGCCGACCTGATCCTCACCCCAAAGGAGTTCCGGCTCCTCGAAGGTCTGCGCTTCAATCCGCGCAAGCCCCCGACCGGGCGCGTGCGCGGCGAGCGCCTAAGCCGCAAGAAGGGCGTCAGCATCGAGTTCGCCGACTACCGCGAGTACGCCGAGGGCGACGACCTCCGCCACTTCGACTGGAACGTCTACGCGCGCCTTGAGAACGCCGTCGTCCGCACCTACCAGGACGAAGAGGACCTCGCCGTCCACCTCCTCCTCGACCGTTCCGCCTCCATGTCCTTCGGCGATCCCTCCAAAGCTCAAGCCGCCCGCCGATTCGCCGCCGCCTTCGGTCACGTCGCGCTCGGGGCCGGCGATGCCCTCTTCCTCGTGTCCCTCGGGACGCGCGAGGCGCCCGCACCCCCGATCCGTGGTCGCGCCACCTACCCGAAACTCGTCCGACGACTCTCCTCGGACCCCCCCGAGGGCCGCGAGGGACTCGCACGCTCCCTCCGCGCGTTCGCCGCCGGGGACGCCCGTCCCGGTCTTGCCATCCTGCTCTCCGACGGCCTCGACCCCGATATCGAGGCCGGCGTCCGTGCCCTGGCGTCCCGTGGCCACGAAGTCCTCTTCCTCCAGATCCTGAGCGCCGTGGACCTCGAACCCGACCTGGAGGGCGACCTCCGTCTCCTCGACTCCGAAACCGACGGCACCGTCGAGATCACCGCCAACAGCTATGCCCTCCGGGGGTATCAAGCGAACCTGCGCGCGCACCAGGCCCGCATCGCCGAAGCGGTTCGCCGCTGCGGCGGACGGATCGCCACCGTCCGCTCCGAAGCCTCCGTCGAGGACTTCCTCCGTACGACCGGACGCCGGGAGGCGTGGGTCGTCCGATGAACCTCCAGAACCCCGGCGTCCTGCTCGCCTTGCTTCCCCTGGCCGGGTTCATCGTCCTGCTCTACCTCCTCAAAATCCGGCGCAAAGACCTCACCGTGCCCGCCACCTTTCTCTGGCCCTCCCGAACCGACGAGGTCCGCGCCAACACCCTCTTCCAACGTCTGCGCTTCAGCTGGCTCCTCGTCCTTCAGTTGGTGGCCTTGATCGCCCTTGCCTTCGCCCTGGCCCGCCCGCTGACCCGCCAAGCGGGACTCAGCGGCCGGGTCACCGTCTTCGTCCTCGACGCTTCCGCCGGAATGGGCGCGACCGATGTCGCCCCTACCCGGTTCGACGAAGGACTCCGCCTCGTCCGCGACGCCGTCCGCGCCGCGTCCACCGGGGATCGAATGGCCCTCATCGAAGCGGGTCCCGTTCCCCGCGTCGTCTTCCCGCTCTCGACCGACCCCGCGCGCCAGGTCGCGGCCCTGGAGTCCTGCCGCCGCTACGACGCCGCCGCCGATGTGGGCGAGGCCCTGCGCCTCGCCGCCGCCGTCGTCGCGAACCAGGAATCGGCCCAAATCGTCCTCCTCAGCGACGGCGCGTTCGACCCACCGCAGAACTTCGCCCCCGGAAAGGCCGCCGTCGTCTACCGGTCCCTCGGCCAGACCGCCGAAAACCTCGCCATCGTGGCCCTCGGCAGTTCCGTCACGACCGAAGGAAGGCTCGCCTACTGCGGCGTCCGGAACTTTGGGGCGGCCCCTGCCGGCACGACGTTGACGATCTACGCCGACGGCCGCGTCCTGGACTCGGCCAAACTCCTCGCCAAGCCGGGCGAAACGACGGGCCGCACCGTCCCCGTTCCTGCCGGGGTCAAGGCCATCGAGGCCCGCCTCAACCCGCCGGACGCCCTCGTGGCCGACGACTACGCCGTCACCGTCACCGACCCGAACGCCGCCCTTCGCGTCCTCCTCGTGACCCAAGGAGACCCCTTCCTCGAGCGGGCGCTCTCCCTCGATCCGCGCGTCACGCTCGACCGCGCGCAGGCCGTGCCGGATTCTGAGCAAGGCGCGACCGGCCCCGCGTCCACCTATGACATCGTCGTCTTTGACGGGATCGCCGAGGAGCCCGTTCGTTCCCGCGGCGTCCTGACCCTCGGCGTCGCGGGCGGACCGTCGCCCGTTCGCGCGAATGGCACCGTGAAGAACCCGATCGCCGTCTCCGCCGAGAACCACCCCATCCTCGACGGTGTGGACCTCCGCAACGTCTTCATCGACTCCGCGCAGAAGGTAACGCCCAAAGCCACCGCGCGGACCCTGAGCGAGTCGAGCCAGACTTCGCTCCTCGTGGTCGACGAGGGCAAGCAGCGCCGGGCATACCTCGCTTTCCGCGTCCTTGACTCCGATTTTCCCCTTCAGGTCGGATTCCCGATCTTCGTCGCCAACGTCCTCGACTTCCTAGCCGGTAAGGCCGCCGCCGACGTGCTCGCCGTCCCGGCAGGATCGACCTTCAACTTACCCGCCGATGCCGCCGACCGCCCGAGCCTCGTCGTCCCTTCCGGACGGTCTCTCGCCCTGAAGGTCGAAGACGGCCAGGCCCGGGTTCGCGACCTGGACCGGGTGGGCCGCTACGAACTGCGGTTGGGCAAGACGACGAAGACCCTCTTCGCCTCCCTGCGCAACGAACGCGAGTCCAACATCGCCCCGGTTCCGTCGCTGTCCCTGGGCGGCGGGACCGTCAAGGCGGTCGCCACCCCCGTCCGCTACGCCGACTTCTGGCGCCCCCTTCTGCTGCTGGGACTGCTCGTGCTCGGCGCAGAATGGTGGCTCTTCGCGAGGAGGTCCTAGGCCGTGCGCTTCGTCACGCCCCTCTACCTCTTGCTCCTTGTCCCCGCCGTAGCGGGACTCTGGATTTCCTTTCGCCACGTCCACGGCATGGCGAAGGCGCGGAAACGCCTTGCCTTTGCCCTCCGATTCCTCCTCGCCGCGTGTTTGATCTTGGCCCTTGCCGGGCCGCAACTCCACCGCCCCTACGAAGGAGTCGCGACGATCTTCCTCCTTGACCGATCCGACAGCGTCTCCGATCGCGACCGAAACCGCGCCGCCGAGTTCGCCGACCGAGCTTTGTCCGCTCTCGGCCCTAACGACGTCGGTGGCGTTATCGCCTTCGGCAAAGACGCCGTCATCGAGGCCGCGCCCGGCGGACGTCGCAAACTCGGCAAGATCGCCTCCGTGGTCGACGGTTCCGCAAGCGACCTCGCCGCCGCCGTTCGCCTCGCCGCCGCCTCCTTCCCCGAGGGCCATTCTCGACGCGTCGTCGTGCTGTCCGATGGTAACGAGACCGATGGCGATCTCGTCGAAGCCGCCGACGTCGCCGCCACCGACGGCATCGAACTCGACTACGTTCTCCTCGGCCAGACCGAGCGCACGGGCGAAGCCACCGTCCTTGATCTCGAAGCCCCCTCCGATGTCCGCGCCGATCAGCCCTTCGACCTCCGGATTCTCGCCGAGTCCTCGACCAATCAGCGTGCGATCCTCACCCTCGATCGCGACGGCCAGATGATCCACCGGGTGGCGGTCAGCCTCACCAAGGGCAAGAACGCCGTCGTCCTGAGCGACAAGTTGGCGCGTCCCGGGTTCTTCCGCTACCGAGCCACCCTGACCGCCGAAAGGGATACCGACATCCGAAACAACGTCGGCGCGGGCTTCGTCGCCGTGCGCGGCCGTCCCCGTATCCTCGTTCTCCAGTCCGATCTCCGCCACACCCACCTGGTCGACGCCGTCCGCAAACAGGGCTTGGACGTGGACCTGGGCGGACCCGGCCAAGTTCCCGTCCGTCCTGAGGAGTTCCAGCGCTACGACGCCATCGTCTTCAACGACCTCAACGCCGCCTCCCTCACCCCGGGGCAAATGAAGGCCCTGGAGTCCACCGTGAAAGACACCGGCGTCGGGTTCGCGATGATCGGCGGCGAGAACAGCTTTCTGCCGGGCGGATACTACGGCACCCCCGTCGCCGACGCCCTCCCCGTGGACCTCAACATCCGCCAGCGCAAGTCTTTCCCCAGCACCTCGATCCTGATCGTCGTGGACGCCTCCGGCAGCATGAGCATGGTCGAAGACGGGTTCGAGAAAATCCGCCTCGCAGGAATGGCCGCCGAGCAGACCGTTCGCCTTCTGTCCCCCCTCGACCGCGTCGGCGTCGCCGGTAGCACCGACAACATTCAGTTCGTCGCCCCGATGCAGAAACTCGACGACAAGGAGCGCGTGATCTCCCAGATTCGCAAGCTCGGCGTCGGCGGCGGCGGCGTCTACGCCGAGCCCAGTTCCCAGTTTGCCGCGAAGTCCCTCCGCGCCGAAGGAAGCAAGGTCCGCCACTTCATCTTCCTAGCCGACGGCGCGGACGTCGACCTCTATGGCGCGTCGCTCAACATCGTCGACCAGATGCGCCGCGAGAAGATCACCACCTCCGTCGTCGCCATCGGCGACGGCAAGGACGTGCCGTTCCTCAAGCAGATGGCGGCCGCGGGCGGCGGCCGCTTCTACCTCGCCAAGCGCGCCGGCCAGCTTCCCGCCATCTTCACCCAGGACGCCGCCGTGATGAGCCGCTCCGCCATCGAGGAAGGCGCGTTCTTCCCCAAGGTCGGCTACGGAGAGGACGCCTTGCGGGGTATAGCTCCCAACGCGATCCCCGCCCTTTACGCCTACTGCCTCACCGACCGCCGACCCCTCGCCCGCACCGGGATGCGAACCCACAAGGACGACCCTCTCCTGGCGACGTGGCAGTATGGCCTCGGCTCGTCCCTCGCCTTCACCTCCGACGCCCAGGCACGCTGGGCGGCCCAGTGGGTGAGTTGGGACGGCTTTGGCCGGTTCTGGAGCCAAGCCCTCCGCGCGATCGGTCGTCGCACGACGCGCAACGACTACCGCGTTGCGGTCCGTCAGGAAGGGGGCGACAACGTCGTCGAGATCAAGGCGTTCGACTCCCTGGGCAACCCTTTGCCCGCCCTCGAAGGCGAGGTCCGGCTCGGTGCCCCCCAGGGCGAATCGCGCGCCCTCAACCTGACCCAGCAGGCGCCCGGCGTCTTCCAAGGCCGCTTCCGCGCCAGTCGTCTCGGAACTTACACCGTGACCGTCTCCGAACCCGGGACCGACGGCAAGCCCGCTGTCCGCTCGGCCGGGTTTTCCGTCGCTTACCCGCCCGAATACCGCAGTTACCGCGCCAACGAGCGACCCCTGGCCAGGGCCGCCCAGATCACGGGCGGCCGCGCGCTCGCTGAGCCGGGCGACTCCTTCCGCCCGGTGTCCAAGTCTGGCGCGTCGATCACCGACGTATGGCCTTGGTTCGTTTGGGCCGCCGCCCTCCTCCTGCCCTTGGATGTCGCGATGCGCCGGGTCGCGCTTCCCTTCGGCGAGCTGCTGGCCAAGCTTGTCGCCCTCCTCCGTGCCCGCCGTGGACGCGTCCCCGCCGACGTCCCGCAACAGGCCACCGTCGCCCGACTCCAGAAGGCCAGGGACCGGGCGGCGAAGCCACCCCAAACGGCGGAGACGGAACGACCCGCCGTGCGTGTCGAACCCTCGCGGCCCACCCCAACCCCGACACGCGCCTCGACCGGCGAATCCGCCGCCTCCCGTCTTCTCGAGGCCAAACGAAACCGGGACCGCGAGTAAGGACCGGTACAATCCCCTTCGCCCCGGACAGGAGGGGCAGCTCCCGAATGAAGCCCGAACTGTTCCGTATCGGCGAGTTCAAGGTCCACAGCTACGGCGTGATGATCCTCGTCGCCTTCCTCGCCGCCCTCTGGCTGGCCCAACGGCGCGCGCGCCAACGCGGGTTCGATCCCGGCAAGATCCTCGACATCTCGATTTGGACCCTGATCGCCGGAATCCTCGGCGCGCGCGTCACCTTCATCGTCCAGGACCTCCCCTACTACCTTGCGAACACCAAGGAGCTCTTTTCGCTCCAATTCCAGGGCCTCACGAGCTTCGGCGGGCTGATCTTCGGTGCCCTGGCCTTCGTGTTCCTGGCAAAACGTGCGAGGCTGAGCGTTCCCGGGCTCCTCGACGTCTGCGCCCCTTCCTTCTTGGTCGGCCACATCGTCGGCCGCGTCGGCTGCTTGCTGAACGGCTGCTGCTACGGCGGGGCGTGCACCCTCCCATGGGCGGTCCACGTCCACGGACTCCCCGGTACCTACCATCCCGCCCAAATCTACGACTCCCTCCTCAACGTCGTCGCCCTGGCAATCCTTCTCGCGTGGGAGAAGCGTGGACGCCTGCCCGGCCAAGTGTTTGGCGCCATGCTCGTGCTCCATGGCCTCACCCGATTCGCCTACGAGTTCTGGCGGGCCGGCGCCAGTTCGACCTACTGGGGGTCCCTCCCGGTCACCGAGGCTCAGGTTGCCGCCCTAGCCCTGAGTGCGGTCGGCGTCGTCCTCGTGGTCATGTACCGACGGGCCGCGAACAAGACCCCGCCCTCCCCCTAGCCCGCGCCGCACCGAGGGCAGACCTTGAGTCGCGCCGGGTAGCTCTCGAAGCAGTTCGGGCAGACCACCGTGTCCGCGTCGTCCGGGGACACCAACTCCAGGTCCTCGTATTCCTTCCGCTCCTGAATCCGACGAAGCTCCTTGAGGTCATAGGGGTCGCACGACCGAAACGCCTCCGCGACCAGCGGTCGCGCGAGTTCAAAGAGTGCGTAGAGAAAGACGCCGGTGAAGATCAACGGCACGAACGAGAGGTTCGTCACCGCCCGATTGACCAGCACGAGCACCATCCCAATCGCCACCGCGATCAGGACCCGCCGCGAGATCAACCCAGCCTCTTCACCCGAACGTTCCGAAACGCCACCGCGTTGCCGTGGTCTTGAAGCACGAGGCGCCCCGTCTTCATCTTCCCGTACTCCGGCACGTTCGCGAACTTGCTCTCCTTGACCAGCGCCGTCCACTCGGGCGAGCCAAGGGTGTACTCGACCACCTTGACCTCGTTCAGCCAATGCTCGACGTGGTCGCCGCGCACCACGATTCGCGCCGTGTTCCACTCGTCCGCCTTCTTGACGACGCTCTGAGTCGGCGCACAGAGTGCGTAGTTGGAACCCGCCCGGGTCTTCGGGTTCTTGCCGTCCGGGTGCCGCTCGTCGTCGAGAACCTGGTACTCCGGCCCCGTGGCCCACGTGGTCGGATTCTTGTCGGAAACCCGGTAGAACACGCCCGAGTTGCCGCCCGCCTCGATCTTCCAGTCGAAGCGCAACTCGAAATCCTGATAGTCTTCCTTCGTGCGGATGTCGCCGCCGCCCGCCCCCGGCGTATACCGAATCTCGTCCCCCTCGACCGTCCAGCCCTTCCCGGGAGCGTCCCCGCGCATCGATTCCCAGCGGTCCAGGGAGACCAGCGACACAAAACCCCGCTCCGGACGGGTCTGCTGGGGTCCGGCCAAGGCGATCCCGGCGACGGCGAGGCAAACGGCGTGCAAAGCGGTGAGCATGGCGCCCTCATTGTGCCCCATGTGAAGACCGGTCTAGCAGGGCGGTTCGTCCTCGACCAAATACTCCCGGAACCGCAGGAGGTGCCCGTCCGGGTCCTGGATCGAGAACATCGTCATCCCGTAATCCTGCTTCGACGGTGGCTCCACCATCGGCACCCGCCGGGCCTCGAGTTGGGCGCTCAACTTCAGGATGTCGTCCACGTAAAAAGTGACCGCCACATGGCAGACCGGCTCTCGGCGCAGATGGATGAAGGCCGCGTCCCGGCGCAAGGCCACATGGTTGACCGGGTTGCCCTGCTCGAAGTCGATCGAGAACCCGAGCGTCTCCTGGTAGAACGCGAGCGAGGCATCGATGTCCGCCACCGGAAGGACCGGGGCCACGTCTTCGAAACGCACCATAGGGTTCGGTTGGCGACCCGCTCGCCGATTCCTACCCGGTCCTAGGACTTCTTGACCCTGCTCTCCCGATACGCCACCGTCTTCTCGATATAGGCCGCCGCGTCCGGCGTCTTGCACGACGTCTCGCCGTGGTCGACCTCGACCATTCCTACGCGGCCCGCCGTCGCCAGCGCCGCCTTCCGGAGGCGTTCGTTGCGGATGCCGATGCCGATGATCGCCGAGTTCATCGAGTACCGTACACGGTTCGGCGCGGAGTGAATCCGACTCTCGACTTCGCCGAGACGATCCAGGAAGTAGCCGTCGTCGGCTGCTCCGGCTTCGGCGGCCAACCGGCTCACCATCTGCCACCCGAACGCACCCACGAACTCCCGCTCGTCCGACCGGTACCGTTCCGCCAGTTCCCTGATCCGTCCCGTCTCCGCCGCCAACGCCGCCACCGCGTCCCCGACGCCATAGCAGTCGATCGCGACGACCCAATCGTGAAGCTCCTCGTCCGACAATGCCCTTGGGTCGGCGACCATCGTCGCGAGAATCCGCGCGTCGTAGTTCTTCGTCGCCCAAAGTGAGCGCGCCAACGCGTGATCCCGCCCGATCGCCTTCTTGAGGACCTTGAGCGCCGCGCAACTCACGCCAAAGAGCGGTTCGGACGCCCCGTGCCTTCGGTAGGTCTTTCGAGTTTGCTCCGAACCCGCCGCTTCGAGCCGCATCATCGCTTCGCTGAACGTCATGCGGCGCAAGATACCCCGACGGACGTATACGTGTATACGTCTAGGCGAAGCGCGCTTCGGCGGCGTCCACCGTGTTGCTCAACAGGCTCGCCACCGTCATCGGACCGACTCCGCCCGGAACCGGCGTGATCCAACTCGCCACCTCCGCCGCCTCTTCGAAGCAGACGTCCCCCACGTCGCTCGTCCGCCCTTCGACCTTGTTGTAGCCCGCGTCCACCACGACCGCGCCCGGTTTGATCCAGTCTCCCCGCACCATTTCCGGCCGGCCGACCGCCGCCACCAGAATGTCCGCCTCCCGGCACCGCTCCCGAAGGTCCACTGTCCGCGAGTGCGCGATCGTCACCGTGGCGTTCTGCTGCAGCAGCATGTGCGCGGCCGGCTTCCCCAGGATGACGCTCCGCCCGATCACCACCGCCCGCTTGCCCTCGCACCGAATGCCGTGGTGCGCGAGCAGCTTCATGATCCCCAAGGGCGTCGCGCACCGGAACCCGGGCAGGTCCGCGAACAGCCGACCCAGCGACGCCGGGGAAATCCCGTCGACGTCCTTCTCCGCACCGAGCGCCAGCAGCGCCTCGTTCTCGTCCAAGTGCTTCGGCAGAGGATGCTGGAGCAGAATCCCGTGAACGTCCTGGTTCTCGTTCAGGCCGGCGATCTGCGCGAGCAACTCGGCCTGGGTCGTGGCCTCGTTCACTTCGAAGACCCCGCTCACGATCCCCGCTTCCTCGCACCACTTGCGCTTCATCCGCACATACGCGAGGCTCGCCGGGTCTTGAGCGGCCACGAGCACGTCGAGCCGCGGTCGCACTCCGCGCGCCACGAGATGATCGACACGCTCCTTCACCTGCGCCCGAACCAGTTTCGAGAGTGCTTTTCCGTCGAGTATCTGTGCGTTCATGCCTTGCCATCCGTTCGGACTCTCCACAGACCGGCCCTCGTCAGCGCCTCGGCTTCCGGCGAGTCTTCCCTGATCTCGACCGTCTCCGCTTCCTCGATCGTCTCCGCGTCGAGCGCCGCCGGTTCCTCTTCGTGGGCTTCCGGTCCCGGCGTCCAGGTCGCCTTCTCGGTCAGCGGCAGAACACGGGACAGGACGCCGTTGACGAACCGTCCGCTCTCGGCCGTGCTGTACTTCTTCGCGATCGCCACCGCCTCGTCGAGCGTGACCGCCGGCGGAATCGTCGGGCACATCGTCAGTTCGTAGGTCGCCAGCCGCAAAACGTTTCGATCCACCGCCGCGATGCGCTCGAAGTCGTAGTTCTCGAGGACCGACTTGATGAGGCCGTCGATCTCCTCATGCCGGTGATACACCGTCAAAACCGCGTCTCCCGCGAAGGCCCGCAACGGCGGCGTCAGATCCGCCTGTTCGATGGATTGCTCGATGGCCGTCTCCGCGTCCACCCCACCAATATCGATCTCGTAGAGAGCCCGCAGGACCGCTTCGCGCGCTTGACGCCGCGACCTAGCCTTCAAGCGGCGCTTCCTCCAGGAAGTCCTTGACGAATTGAGTGGAGACGTCCCCGCTCAGATATCGCGGGTGCGCGCACAGCCGGCGCAACCACGGGATGTTCGTCGCGACCCCCCCGACGTAGAACTCGTCCAACGCGACCTGGAGCTTCCGCACCGCTTCCGGTCGCGTCCGCGCCGTCACGATCAGCTTCGCGAGCAACGGGTCGTAATAGGGCGAGATCGTGAGCCCCGCGTAGCAGAAAGTCTCCATCCGAACCCCCTTTCCGCTCGGCGCGTGCCACTCCGTGATCGTTCCCGTGCAGGGCGCGAAATCGCGATCCGGGTCCTGAGCCGTCACCCGCGCCTCGATCGAATGCCCCCGCAGGACCACGTCCTCCTGGCCGAAGGGCAGTTCGTCCCCCGCCGCGATCCGCAACATCAGGTGCACAAGGTCCAACCCCGTGACCTCTTCGGTGACCGGGTGCTCGACCTGCAGCCGCGTGTTCATCTCCAGGAAGTAGAAGTCGTTGTTCTTGTCCAACAAGAACTCGACCGTCCCCGCGTTCACGTAGCCGACCTGCTTCGCCACCCGTACCGCCGCCTCCCCCATCTTCCGACGGACGTATTCGGGCAAGAGAGCGAACGGAGCCTCCTCGACGATCTTCTGATGCCGCGGGTTCTGGACGGAACACTCGCGCTCCCCCAAAAACACGCAGTTGCCGTGCTTGTCCGCCAGGACCTGGATCTCGACGTGGCGCGGTTCCACCACGAACTTCTCGACGATCATCTCGCCGTTTCCGAAACTCGCCTGGGCCTCCGCCCTCGCCATCTTCCACGCGCCCGCGATCTCGGCCGACGAATCGACCCGACGGATGCCCCGCCCGCCGCCGCCCGCCACCGCCTTCAGCAGGACCGGATAGCCGATCTGCTCCGCCACCTGGATCGCTTCCGCCTCCGAAGGCACCGCCCCCTCGGACCCCGGAACCACCGGGCACCCCGCCACCACCGCCGCGTGTTTCGCCAGCGCCTTGTCGCCCATCGCCTGGATCGCCGACGCCGGCGGCCCGACGAAAGTCACCCCGATCGAGTCCAGCGCCTCGACGAAGCGCGCCCGCTCGCTGAAGTAGCCGTACCCTGGATGAACCGCGTCCGCCCCCGAGATCTGGCACGCCATCAACACGTTCGCCAAGTTGAGGTAGCTGTCCGTGTTCGTCCCGGCGCCCACGCAAACCGACTCGTCCGCCAACTGGACGTGCAGGCTGTCTTGGTCCGCTTTCGAGTAGATCGCGACCGACCGGATTCCCAGTTCCTTGCACCCCCGGATCACCCGGCAGGCGATCTCGCCGCGATTCGCGATCAGGACCTTCTTCAGCATCACAGGTTCTCGTAACCGGGAGTCGGCGACCATACGCGGCCCGTCGCCGGATCGTACTGGAATCGTTGTTTTCCGACCGGGCACTTCAGGACCTCTTCTGGGAGACCCAGTTCGTCCAATGACGCGGGAAAACCGTCCTCCGACTGCGCCCGCATCTCGATCGCCGCCCGGACCTGTTGGAGGTTCGAGCGAAGCTCGACCGTCGAGGTCTGCCGCTTGACCTGACCGATCGGACCTTTCGCGCCCGCCTTCGCGCCCATCGTGCCGAATCCACCCGTGAAGTATGCTGCCACCAGAATCAGGATGATGGCGATCGTCGCCAGCGTCGAAATCAGCGTAAAGCCCTTACGCATCGCCCACCTCGAGCCGAACCAGGGGTTGCCCGTACTGCACCGCGTCGTCCGCCTGCACGAGGACCTCGATCACCGTCCCGCCCTCTTCGGTCGTCGCGTCCGTCGCCAAGCCGAGCGCCACGATCGAACCGACCGTCGCTCCCGCCTTCACCCGGTCGCCGACCTGAACCGGCGGCGAAATGGGTCGAAAATAGCCGACGCACGGCGCCTCCACGACGACCGCCGTCGGCACAGCGGCTGCCTCGACCGCAACCGTCGCCGTCCCGGCGAGGTTCCGCGGCCGCGAAGGACGCCGCTTCGCCTCGAAGCTGACCTCGCCCACGTCCAAAACCACCTCGGTGATCCCGTGTTCCCGGGCGACCTCCAAGGCGTGCCGGATCAGCTCCGAATCGAACTCGGCCATCGGGTGCCTACTCCGCCGGGGCTTCGGGAGCGGCTTCCTTCTTCTTGGGAGCGGCCTTCTTCGGGGCGGCCGCCTTGGCGGCCGGCTTCGGCGCGGCGACCTTTCTCGTCGTCTTCGGCTTGTCCGCCTTCACCAGCTTGGCGGCCTCGATCGCTTCCTTGCGGAGTTCTTTGATGCGCTGCTCCTTGCGGTGCCGGCGTTGACGCAACTCTTTCTGTCGAATCAGCATGCTTGGTTCCTGACCACGGGCGCGGGAAGCCCGAGCCTATGAAGATACCCGTTCGGCGTCCTCCCGGGTCGCGCGTCGCGACGCTTACGCCACCCGCTCGCAGCGCGATAACCAACCAGGATCCGGCTCCGCCCCGATCCCCAGGCCGTCCGGAAGGTGGACGCAACCCTCCGCCACCGTCACGCCGCCCAGAACCGGGTCTTCCTTCTGCCCGTACGTCGTGTCGAGGTCGAAGTACCGCATCGCGGGACTCGTCGTCGCGAAGTGGGCGATCGCCGTGAGGCCCAGTTTCGACTCCACCATCGCGCCGACCATGCACCGGATGCCCCCCGCCTCCGCGATCGCCGCGATCTGACGCCCGTAGTGAATCCCCCGCGACTTCGATAGCTTGATGTTGAACATCGGCACCACGTCGTGAAGGACCAGTTCCAGCGCCGATTCCGGCCCGAACAGCGACTCGTCCGCCATGATCGGAATCGTCGTCTGCTTCGCCACCCACTGCAGGCCCGCGAGGTCGTGCGCCCGAAGTGGCTGCTCGCAAAACTCCACGTCGAACTCCTCGAGCGCCTGAAGCGCCTCCACCGCCGCGATCCGATCCCATCCTTGGTTCGCGTCCACCCGGATCGTCGCCCCCGGACCCACTTCCTCGCGCACCGCCTCGACCCGCTCCAAGTCGTCCGCCGGCTCGCCGCCGAGTTTCATCTTGATGATGTCGTAGCCCGCGTCGAAGATCTCCGTCGCCGCTCGCCGCGCTTCCTTCGCGCTCACGATCGAGATCGTCACGTCGATGGGCAACGGTCGCCTTGTCCCGCCGAGGTTACGCCAAAGGGGTAGCCCCGCCCGCTTCGCGGCCACGTCGTGAAAGGCCATGTCGAAAGCGCAAGCGGTCGTCGTGTTGTGGGGAAGGAACCGCGCCATCTCCGCCGAGAGCGCCGCGATCTCCAAGGGATCGCGCCCAAGGACGAACGCCCTCAAATCCTTGGCCGCCGCGAGGCAGATGCCCTGAGTCTCCCCGACGATCGAGTGCAACGGGGATCCCTCGCCCCAACCGACCAAGCCCTCGTCCGTCGTCACCCGCACCAGGATGTTCGGCGCGACGTCCGTCACCATCGTCGCGATCCGAAACGGCTCCGAAAGCGGAATGTCCCACTTGTAGACCGCCACGTCGGTGATCCTCATTCCGCCGCCTCCCCCTTCTCCGGCTTCATCGTCGGGAAGAAGATCACCTCGCGCAAGGTGTCGGCCCCCGTCAGGATCATCGCCAGCCGATCGATGCCGATCCCGCACCCCCCCGTCGGCGGCATCCCGCACTCCAAGGCGTACAGGAACTCCTCATCCATCGGGTGGGCCTCCTCGTCCCCCTTCGCCCGCTGCCCGAGTTGCTGCTCGAACCGCTCGCGCTGGTCCACCGGATCGTTGATCTCGCTGAAGGCGTTGCACACCTCCCGGCCCCGGATGTACCCCTCGAAGCGGCGCGTCATCTTCGGGTTGCCCGGCTCCTTCTTCGCGAGGGGCGACGTTTCGATCGGGTAACCGATCACAAAAGTCGGCTCCTGAAGCGTCGGCTCCACGAACACCTCCAGAAGCTTCTCGATGAGCCCGCCGAGGGTGTGCTCCTCCTCCGCGACGATCCGTTTCCCCGTCGCGGGGTTCACCACCTCCCGCTCGCCCAGCGCCACCTTCGCCGCCTCCAGCGATCCCAGCGCCGCCTTCGGCACGCCCGAAAGCCGCTCGATTTCGTCGAGCAGAACCACCCGCCGCCACCGCCCGCCAAACTCCAACTCCGTCCCGTCGTCGAACCGCACCACTGTCGTCCCGAAAACCTCCGTCGCGACCGCGCGGAACAGGTCCTCGACCGTCTCCATCATCCCTTCCAGGTCGGTGTACGCCTCGTAGAATTCGAGCAGGCTGAATTCCGGATTGTGCCGATTGCTGACCCCCTCGTTCCGAAACACCCGCCCGATCTCGTACACCTTCGGCAAGTCCCCGCAGATCAATCGCTTAAGGTACAGCTCCAGCGAGATCCGAAGCTTGACGTCCAGATCGTACGCGTTGTAGTGCGTCGTGAACGGCCGTGCCGCCGCCCCGCCCGCCACGAGTTGGAGCAGCGGCGTTTCGACCTCGAGGTAGCCCCGCCCGTCGAAAAAGCGCCGTACCGCCGACGTCAGCTTCGCCCGCGCCACCAACTTGCGCCGCGCCTCCGCGTTGCTCAGCAGGTCCAAGTGGCGGTGCCGGTAACGCTGCTCGGTGTCCGTCAGTCCGTACCAGGATTCGCCGTCCTTCTCCTTCCCGAGCGGCAGCGTCTGCAGCGACTTGCTTAAGGGCGTAAGCCGCCGTACGTGGATCGATGGTTCTCCGGTCCGCGTGCGGAACAACTCGCCCTCGACCCCGACATGGTCGCCGATATCCAGTAGCTGGTACAGCTCCCATCCCACCTCGCCGAGGTCGTCCTTCTTGAAGTACCCTTGAATCTTGCCGTCGCCGTCGCTCAGGTGCGCGAATCCCGCTTTCCCCATCAGGCGGTAGCTCACGACCCGACCGGCGAACATAACCGACTCCGTCGATTCCGACTCTGCCTTGGCCACGAGGTTTTCCGCGGAGTCGCTGCGTTCGAACCGCTCGACCGCGTACGGGTCGTGACCCAGTTCGCGCATGCGCGCCAGCTTGGCCAGCCGGATGTCTCGAAGGGATCGCTCGTCGCTCATGGGGAACCCGATTGTACTGCTTCAAGCCCGTACTTCGGACTGGGGCCACGCCCACCAGACCGCCCCTGTCCGTCTTGGTCTCCGCCGCCAGCGGCGTCGTGTGGAACTCCGCCTCGACGTACAGCTCCCGCCCCCGGTCCTCGCACTTGGTCGGCATCGCCACCGGATTGTCCGACCGGTTGTGCCCGATCGGCACGAACCCGTCCGTCAGGAACGTCGCCGCGCAATCGCGGAACGCCCCCGGGAAGATCACCCTGTTCGCCCGGTCCGGCGCGCCCATCGCCGAGGCCACCCCCGCGATCGTGTTGCCGCCCTCCCCGGGGAGACGCGCGGCCAGTTCCAGCGTTCGGAACGCTCGTTCGATCGGTCGTTTCATGATGTTTGGGCACCGAACAAAAAAGCCGCCTCGATGGGCGGCTCTCGTAAGCGGCGGTGGTCTGAAATCGGTGCTAGGTCTTCTTCTCCGGCTTCGGCAGGTAGCCGCGCGCGATCAGCGCCCACCGCACCTGCTCGGTGTAGTCGCGGTGATCGTCGAGCGCGTCCGCGATCTCGCGCACCACCGTGGTGGGTACGTTCCGGACCCCGACTCCGAGACACGCGATGCCGCGCATCACGATGTCGGGTCGACTGTCGAACACGTCTGGTTGAGGCATCGCGATCACTCGACCTTTATTGTGACACCCCGTTGTCCGGTCAGCCTGATCCAGTGTTCCTCGTAGTGCGCGTCGAGCCTGCCGATCATCCACGCTTCTCCAAGGTGGTTCCCGTCGTGCTCGACCAAGTGCCTCGCCAAATCTGCGTCGGCGTCCTGGTTCGCCAAGTCCCACGCGCCTCGCCACACGCTCTCGGCGCTTTCGGGATCCGGCCACTCGGCCTCGGTGGACACGCGAAAGGTCCTGTTGGGCGTCGGAATCACCAAACGCGCGAAACCGCGCTTGCGACCGTTCGCCAGGTCCTCTGGACTCGGCGGCAGGTCGTCCGGATGGTTGTGCACCACCGTCGCCCCCGTCAGGTCCGCTCCGCTCGGCAGCGACACCCGATTTCGGGAACCCTCGCGCGGCGTGAACAACTGCTCGCCGTCCCGGTACGCCGCGACGACCTCGTTCTTCGCGCCGCGAATCTGCTCGACGAACTCCGCCTCCGGCAAACCCGCCAGGTCCGGCCGATCCCGAACCGCAAGGTTCTCGTCCGCCTCCGTCTGCCCCAGCGCGTCCGCCTTCCGGTAGACGAAGTGGCACCGGCAGCGCGCCTTGCAGTCCCGACCGCCGATCGGCGAAAGCGTCCCGATCGGTCGCCAACCCTTGCCCGCCTCCTCGAGGCAACCGTCGCAGTGGTCGGCGATCCCCAGCACCGAGCGCTCTTCGACGTAGCCCCGGCCCGCCATGAGCCGACGCTCCGTCTCGAAGTGCGTCCGCCTGGCCGACTCCGCGTACAACCGCGCCCGCGCCCGGATCGCGCTCGTCCTGGGCACGATCCCGAGCGCCACGTCCGCCGAGAACGACCGCAGGTACCGGTATTGCTCCTTTGGTATCGCGCTCAGCCGCACACGGGCACGCTCGTCTTCATTGCATCCCCGAATCTGGCGTACTATGCAGGAATGCGCACCCGCCTTGTCATTTTCGCTCTCATGGCTCTGTCCGCCGTGCTTTCCGGTTGCGGAGGCAACGGCGGCGACCAAGCGGGAACTGCCCCCGCCCAGAACTACGGCGATGCCGCCGCCGGCCTCGTCGACGGCGCGGTCGCCGTCGCCCGCTTCAACAACCCCGTCAATGTCGCCGTCGCCGCCGACGGGACCGTCTACGTCGCCGACTTCGACAACGACGCGATCCGCGCCATCTCCCCCGCCGGCATGGTCACGACCCTCACCCGGCAGGCGAACTTCCAGCGTCCCTTCGGCCTGACCGTGAGTTCCGCCGGACGCCTTTTCGCGATGACCGACGCCAACGATGCCGGTGCCCGCGACGCAACCACCGGCACCGTCTGGGAGATCGACCGCATGACCGGCGTCGCCACCGTCGTCGCCCGCAACCTGGGCCGTCCCCGTGGCATCGCCGCCCTCGCCGACGGACGCCTCGCCTGCAGCGACCTCGCGAACAGCACCGTCTACCTCCTCAGTCCGACGACCGGCGCCACCACCCCCCTCGCCGGCATGGCCGGATCGGCCGGCTTCGCCGACGGAACCGGCGCGACCGCTCGCTTTGACCGGCCCTACGGCCTCGCTCAGATGTCGAACGGCGACCTCCTCGTGGCCGACCAGAACAACAACCGCCTTCGCCGCGTGACTCTTGCCGGCGTGGTGACCACCTTCTCCGGAGGAGCCTCCGGCTACGTGGAGGGATCCGTCGCCGCCGCCCGCTGGAATCGCCCCCAGGCCGTCGCGATCGCCGCCAACGGCACGATCTACGTCGCCGACCACGACAACCACCGCGTCCGACGGATCGTCGGCGGCACGACCTACCCCTTCGCGGGGAACGGCATGGAAGGCTACGCGCCCGGAACCGGCAACCAGGCGTCGTTCTACGGGATGGAAGGGCTGGCCGTCCATCCGAACGGACGGACGCTCTGGGTAGCGGACGGGAACAACGGCACCGGCGCCCCTTACAACCGCGTCCGCCGCTTCCCGACAAACTAACGACTTGCTCGCGGGCCGGCCGAGAACGGTCGGCCTAAGAGCCTCCCTCCCGTTGCTTGATGAAGGGAACCCCCTGCGTTACCCACGGCTCGGGCTTGGCCCCCTTCAGATGCACGTCGAAGAAGTGGCGAGCCCGTGCCGCATAGTCCTTCTGGTTCTCCTCCCGCGCCAGCCCGTGGTTCTCTCCCTCGTAAACGAGCAAGACCATCTCCTTGCCCATCCGCCGTAAGGTGTTGTAAAGCACTTGCGACTGGTGCCAATCCACCGCCCCGTCCGCCGTTCCCGCCTCGACCAGCATCGGTCCCGCCATATCTTTGGCGTGGAACAATGGCGAGTTGTCGTAGTACGACTTCCAGTCTTCCCACCACGGAACCCCCATTCGCCCCTGCGAGCTTTCGAAGATGACCTGGTTCGATTGTCCCCAGTTCCAGTAGTAGCCGTTGTACATCGTGAGCAGTTCGGTGAGCGGCGCACCCGCCACGAAGCAAGCGAACGCCTTCGACTTCATCGCCACGAACACCGTCTGGTAACCGCCCCACGAATGCCCCGTCAGGCCGACCCTCTTCCCGTCGATGTACCGGTTGTGGTACACGGCCGTCTTGACCGCCGTCTCCAAGCAGGCCACCGCCGACAACCCCGGATTCCGGTCCCGATAGGCGATATCCGGCATCAGGACGAAATACCCCGCCTGCGAATAGTGCTGCACGTTGTACGGGTTCGTGTTGCTTGGCGTCTGGTAAGCGTGCAAGCCGTCCGACAATCGCTCGTAGATCGACACGATCATCGGGTACGTCCGCCCTTCCTGATAGTCCGCCGGATAGACGAGCGTCGCCTGGAGTTCCTTGCCCTCGGCTTTGTACTGGAGCAGCTCCGATTTCCCCCAGGTGTACTCCTTCTGCCACGGGTTGGTGTTCGTCAAGGGCTTTGCCTGGTCGAAGGCCAGGTTGGTCAGGAACGCGTTCGGCGAACTACCGTACGTGCCCCGCCGAAACAGCACCCGGTCCGTCCCCTTCGACTTTTGTCCGAGCTGCAGCGTCGCGTCGTCGGACGTGAGCATGCGCGTTCCGCCCTTTTCGTAGACGGCGATTCCCGCCGCCTTCGTCCGTTCGTCGAGGACCTGGAAGTAGAGGGGGTCTTGCGCCCGCGGCCCATCCTCGTCGAACCCGATGTCCACGTACCGGTACGCCCGCTTCTCCTTCGCCCCTTCCGTCAACCGCGCGACGCTCCCGCTCGCCGCGTTCGCCAGGTAGGCGTCGTAGTCCGTGTGCAGCAACACGTTAATATTGTCCTGCATCCAGCGCGGGGCGCTCGCTGCCGGCTTCTCGGGAATCGTGTGGTCGTCGTCGAGATTCCCAAAGCTCACGCCCGTCCCTCTCGTCAGGTTCCGACGTTCCCCCTTCGCGGCGTCGTAGGCGAACCAGTCGCCCTTCTCGAAAAACAACGCGAACTGCCCGTCGTCGCTCGGCGACAGGGTGCCGGCCCCGAGCCCGCCCACGTTCGAGATCGTCTTCTCCAGTACCGAGGACCGCGCCCCGTCCGCCAGGTTGATCGCCAGGACGTCGGCGTACTCCAGTCCCCCGACCTTGATCGCACTCTCGTACTTCCGAGGATCCCGCGCGTACGCCCACCGGTGATCGCTCGAAACCAGCACCGCGTCCAACTCCGGTTCGGCGAACACCCGAAAGCTATTATCGCGCAACCGGTAAACCGCCTTCCCGTGACGGTTGCGCTCCGCGGACGCCTGGTTCTTCTGCAGAGGCATAACCACCACGTCCCGGGTGTGCCAGATCTCGACGTTGGTCTTCGGCTCCTCGGGAGCCTTGGGCTTCTCCGGACTCGCCTCCCACTCCTTCACCCCGAAGACCAGCGAGTCGCCCCCGTCGCTGAGCAACAAGCCGGCTGCATCCAGAATGCGCTGCCCCTTCGGAAAACCCGCGATCGTCTCCGGGTCCACCGTGACCACCGTCGGCTTAGCCGCATCGAGGTCTCGCACGACCGCCACCCCGTTCCGGTCGCCCGCCATCTTCTCGACCTTCGTGCCGATCATGAACGCGAACACCGGCGCCTTGTCCGCCCATGCCAACGCCCGGTACGTGTCCTTGCCGCCGTGGACTTGTCGAATCGAACCGGTCGCCGCGTCGTACACCTGCACGGAGTTCCTTCCGGCCGGGCTTTCGACCAACAGCGCCACGAAGCGCCCCTGCCGGTACGGAAGAAAGCGCGCCACGTTGCCGACCGACAGCGTGTTCATGTCGCCGAGGCTCACGATCTCCAGGTCCGACCCGCCCTTCGGCTGGCCCTCGACCGGATAGTGATGAACCATGAGCGTGCCGCCGTCCTTCAGGAAAGACCAGCCTTGAACGTCCTCGTACACCGTTTCTGCGCCCGACGCCAGGTTCCGTAGCCCAAGCCTCAGCCGCACCGCCTTCTTCTCCCGCTGGAGCCGCTTGGCGTCCTCCCGCTTCGGCCCGATCGTGTAGGCCACCCACTTCGAGTCGTCCGAGAACCGTGCGCCGCCCGCCACCGGTATCTCGACTCGCTCGGGTCCATCGCAACTCCGCACGATCAGCCGTCCGTCGCCCTCCACGACCCCGATTTGTGCCGTCATCCAGCGGCCGTCCGGAGACAGTTGAGCCGGACCGAGCGTCTCCCATCGTCCGTATTCCTCGGGGGTAAGCGGCTTTCGGGGTGCTTGGCCGCAAAGCGCCGCGGCGAGGACGAGGGCCAATGTTCCGGTAAGGGTGCGCCTCATGAGCCCGACGTTACCCCGTGGCAAAGGACAGGAGACCGCTCGGGTCAAACCCTTATCCGATGCTTGGCCAAGCGTTGCCCCTCCGCCTCTATCCGGTGGCCCTGGCGACCGCCACCGTCGGCTGGTGGGCCGCAATCGCCCTGTCCCCGGAGGTCCGGCGCTGGTTCGTTTGGTCGTCCGTACCCGAGTCCGTCCTGTGGGCCTTTCTGCTCGCCGACTTGGCGTTCCTCGTCGGCATGCCCGTGGCCTACGCCTGCTCACGGTCTCCTTCCTGGTGGGTTGCCCACTTCTGGGGCGCGTCCTACGCGACCGCCACCACCCTCTCGCTGAGTCTCTTCTGCGGCGGAGGTTGGCTGGGCTCGGCGCTCATGTGCGTCGCCACCGTCCTCTCCTACGCGCAACTCCGAGAAGTCGAGCGTCGGTCCAACAAGACCGTGTCCCTCTTCGAACTCCCACGCGGCGTGATCGAGTCGCGCAGCCCCGCCCTCATGCCGAACCTCCTCAAAACCCTCCTTCAGGTGGCGATCATGTGGGCCGTCTTTCTCGCCATTCTGCCCGCCGCCATCCTGGAAGCCGAACGGCGCGTCGCCGCCCCCGCGTTCACCCCGTTGCCACCGCCGGTCGCCTGGATTCCGTTTGGCCTCTTCGGCGCGATCGGCCTCTACTGTGGCGGCCTCTTTGTGATCCACGGTAAGGGAACGCCGTTGCCGCTCGACGCCGCCACCCGCTTCATCGTGCTTGGGCCATACCGCTGGATTCGTAACCCCATGGCCACCCTCGGCATCGCGCAGGGCGTGATCGTGGGCGCCGCAATGGGATCGTACGGCGTGATCGCCTACTCCCTCCTCGGGGCCGTCGTCTGGCACCTAACCGCCCGACCCTGGGAAGAGCGCGACCTGGAGGCCCGCTTCGGCGAGTCCTACCGGGACTACCGGAGAAGCGTCCGCAACTGGATCCCCCGGCTCCGCCCGTACCCGAAGGTCGCCGGCATGGACCGCAGAATCCCGCCGACCGATTGACTAGCCGTCGTTTCGACGATTCCGGCGCGGGTTCCGAAGCGACGCCACGTTCGCCTCGATGTACGCCGGCACCAGCGTCTCCCGCGCAAGCAGGTCGCGGTTCACCGTCCGCGCCATCGGCATCGTCCGGTGCGTCCCCCCGAACGGAACCCCGTCCTCCACCGCCGTGTAGCCGAAGTCGAACGCGTCCGCTTGACGCAACCGAACCCGCCCCGGCTTCGGGTACCGCGTCCCCATCGGGATCGAGAGCTGGACCCCCCCGAACCGCACCTTTTGCGCGTCGTCCCTCGTCTCGCCCAGGAAAAGCGTCACGTCCCCGTCCCGAAACCGTCGCGTCGCCTCGATCAGCGGACCCGTGTCCCCGCCCAGGTACCGGTTCGCCGACGCCCGCACCCGGAGATCGAGCTGCGGCACCCGCACCCCCGCTCCCACGCGGTACGCGTCTTCCGAGGGCTTCCCTTCCCGCTTGTACGTGCCGTAGGCCGCGAACAGCTCGTACGCCCCGCCGTCGATCAGATAGGTCAAGTCGGCCGCCAGCCCCGCCCCGAGGTCCCCGAACCAGCCCGCCGAAACCCGCCCGAACGCCCCGCTCCGGCTCGTCCATGCATAGTCCGCCGTCGTCTGCTCCAGCCGCGTGCCCCGCTCCGAGTCCAGGTTGTTCGAAACCACCGTCCGCGCCCGCGCGAACCCCGCGAAGCCGCCTCCCAGGGGCGCGTACCCGTCCACCACCACCGACTCCTTGTTCGGAATCTCGCTCCGTCCCAGCTGGTAGTTCACCCGTGGACTGACGGCGACGTCGAGCGAGCCGGCCGAAGGGTTCCGGCGGTCCTCCGCGAGCTCGACCGGCGCTCCCCGCCTGCCGTCGAAGCTCTGCACCACGAGGCGTTTGGCGAAATCCGCGGGTTCCGAAACCCCGTTCGCGAAGTCCAGGTAGTCCGTCGCCCCCACCGACACCTGAACCACCCCGACCCCCTCGCGATGAGGCACGATCTTCACCCGCTGAACCGCCGCCGGCGCGAGCTCGCACGCCTGCTCGAGCACGTAGCGCATCGCCAGCAGCTCGTCGCGGAACACCCCGTTCGCGTACGACACCACCATCTCCGTGCCGTCGAGCCCGATCCGAACGTCCTGCAACCCCTTCTCGACCAACGACTTCTGCAGGAACGAGTACGCGATCGGGTCCTTGACGCTCATCGGGTTGCGGCTGAGAACGCGCGAGAGCAGCGTGGGATCGGGGTCCGGCTCCCGCCCGTGCAGCGGCACCGAGACCGTCGCCGAGGCGCCCAGTTCCCCCTTGTCGCTCAGGCCGACCGCCAGCGAGACCCGGTCCGACGCCAGGAACTTCAATCCCGCCGCCGATCCCCTTCCGTCGTACTCCGCGACCGCCGCCAGCCGCGGGCTCAGCGGGTACGCCACCCCGCCGAACACCCCGTCGAACTCGCCGTTGCCCGTCCCCAGCGTCACGTTCGCCCGCCCGATCGGCGCGCTCCCCACCACGTAGTCGGTGGCGAACTTCCGCGTCCCGTTCAGGTCCGTGCTGCCGATCGCGATTCTCGCCCCCTTCCCGACCGGAACCGACGCCTTTCCCGAAACCGCCCGATCGTCGAAGGTCCCAAAGGTCCGCTTCTCTCGGTAGATCGCCCCGATCCCCACTTCCGTGTACGGCAGGAAGCCGAGCGAAGCCGAGAGGATCGAGATGCGCTCCGAACTCCCCGTTCGGAACGTGTTCGTCCAGAAAGACCCATAGGACAGCCGGAACTCGCCGTCCCCTGCCGTGTACGCGCTCGGAATTCGAAGCAACCCCGTGTAGTGGCCCATCGACGAGGTCTGCGCGAACCGATCGCCTCGAAGCGGGCCGGCGCCCGGTTGCGCGCCCACCGTCGCCGCCACCAAGGTCGTCGCGATCAGGGACAAGGATCGTGATCGAATCATCAGGTCGTTACTCGCCGCCCGAGGTACGGGCGAACCCACAGTATACGTCCTGCCGCATCCGGGCCCCCTACGCCAAAACGGGGCGCGCCCTCCGGCGCGCCCCGTCCCCATGAGAATCCGTTGCTCAGAGTTCGTACCGCTTCGGGCCGCTGGTGTCTTCCTTACCCTGGCTGATGCGCTTCACGAACGCGACCAGCTCCATCGGGTTGAACGGCTTCGTAAGGTACATGTCCGCGCCATAGTGGTACCCCTCGAACACGTCCTTGTCCTGCGCCTTGGCCGTCAGCATGATCACCGGCAACTCCGCGGTCGCCTCGTCGCGTCGAATCGACTTCAGCACCTCGAAGCCGTCCATGTACGGCATCATCACGTCCAGAACAACCAGATCGGGCTTCTCGGACTGAATCTTCTCCAGCCCCTCCTTCCCGTCGAACGCCGTCACGACCTTGTAGCCTTGACGCTCAAGGTTGACCTGGATAAGGCGCACGATGTGGCGCTCGTCGTCGCAAACTAGAACCTTCAGGGCCATTCGAAGCTCCGCCCGCGAAACCGCAGGGGTGTGCCGAGGATGCTACCTGATGCAAGGGGGCAAGTCAACGTCCCGAAACTGGGACCCCGTCCCCCGCTTGGAGATATAACCGTTCCGTGGCCAAAAAGCCCACCCTCAGCCCCACCCGCGTCGCCACCTACCTCGCCTGTCCGGTCAAGTACCGCTGGACCTTCGTGGACGCCCGGGGCCATTGGTACGTCCGCGCCAAGCCCTACTTCAGCTTCGGCTTGACCCTCCACCGGGTTTTGGAGCGCTTCCACGACGCCGGCGACCGGGGCGTCGAAACCAAGGGACAGGCCCTCCTCGCCTACGAGGAGAACTGGATCGAGGCCGGCTATGACAGCGCCGACGCCATGGCCGAAGCCCTCGGCGAGGGCAAGCAGATCATCGAACGCTACCTCGACCGCGAAACCGAGGCGCCACGCACCGGTCGCACCCTCTTCGTCGAAAAGCTGCTGAAGAAGGACATGGGCGCCTTCCGCTTCATCGGACGCGTGGACCGGATCGACGAACACGACGACGGCACCCTCGAAATCGTGGACTACAAGTCCGGTCGCGAGTCCGTCTCCGAAGCCGAGGTGGCCGCCGACCTCGCCATGTGCGCGTACCAGATGCTTCTCCGCCACGCCTTTCCCGACCGCCGCGTGATGGCGACCATCCACGCGCTTCGCACCGGCGACCGGGCCTCGGCGTCCCTTTCCGACGAAGACCTGGCAGAGTTCGAGCGCGACCTGACCTTCATCGGTGAAGAGATCGTCCGCCGCGACTTCGAGGACGTCGTGCCCGTCTCCAAACGGCTCTGCGCCGCCTGCGATTTCCTGGCCCTCTGCCGCAAACACCCCGACTTTCCCGGAGCCCCATGATGCCGAACCCTCCGCAACGCAAAGCGAGACGTGCCCTCGGCGCCGAACACGACCTCGACGCGCTGATCCGCGCCGCCGCCTTCCCGCGCATCCCCCTCGACACCTGTCCGCATTGCCACGCGAGGCTCGAGGACGTGCGGCGCGACGAGATGCTCGGCTGCCCCCTCTGTTACGCCGTCTTCGAGGCCGAAGTCCAGAGGATTCTCGCCTGATGCGGGTTCTGCTCTTCTCCGCCAAGTGGCTCGGCGACGCGGTGAATACCACCGGCGCCGTGGCCGCCGTCCAAGACGCCTGGCCCAACGCGGAGATCGTCGTTTCGGTGGGCGAACCCGGCGCCGGAGTGTTCGAAGGATGGCCCGGAATCGAGACCTGGGTACGACCCCGCGCCTTCGGAATCGCGGCCCGTCTGCGTCTTGCCAACGCCGTCCGCCGACGCCGGTTCGATCTGGCGGTGCACCTTGAAGCGTCGCGAACGATCGTCCGTCTGGCCAGAGTTGCGGGCGTTCCCCGTCGCGTCGGCGTCGTCAAGCCTGGAGACGAGCGACTCCTCGAACGTGCGATAGCGCCCCGCCCTGACCGTCATGAAATCCGCGGCCCCCTCCCCGAGGTTCTTGCCGCCCTCGGCATCCCGGGTCCGGCCATTCCTACCCTCCGCCTCACGCAAGACGAACGATCCCAAGGGGAGCGGGAATTCGCGGCGCTCGGGTCGAACCGGGTCGTCGGCCTGCATCTCGGCGCGTCGAACGAGCGCAAGCAGTGGCCCCTGACCGAAGCCGCCGGCCTCATCGACGCCCTCTCCGACCGGGGAGTGCGCACCGTGTTGTTCGGCGGACCCGCCGACGCGCACCGCTTGCCAAAGACCCGTGTTCCCTCCGCCGTCCTCGCCGGTCGCTTGACCGTGCGGGAAATGGCCGCCGTCATGGCCCACCTCTCGGCCTTTGTCAGCGGCGATAGCGGCCCTATGCACGTCGCCGGAACGATGGGCGTCCCCTTGGTGGCCCTCTTCGGACCGACGAACCCACGACGGTACGCTCCCCCCGGCGATCGCCACGTCCTCCTCCGGCGATGCGACTGCCCCCTTGCCGACGCCGACTCCAACGACGCCTGCGACGGCCACTGCACCCGAGCCCACCGCTGGTCCGAAGTGCTTTCCGCCCTGGATAGCCTGATCGAGGTCTAGCCTTCGCCTCTCCAAACGCGCCGCGCCCCGGCGACCGTCGGCGGGCACGTGGAGTCCATCAGGTGGGGGCAGATGGACAGCATCGCGGGCGCCACGACGGTCCAACGCCTTGGGAGAGGATCCGACGGAGTCCCGATGGACCCGAATCTGGGGCCCTCCGCCGGTCTAGTCATCCGAGTCAAGTCCCGTCCATCCCCCGCGCAAGCTCCGCTCGATTCGGGTTCACTGATGCCCGTGCCGCGCGTCTCGATCCTCGTGCCCAGCTACAACCATGGCCGCTTCCTCGAGCGCACGCTCGGGTCGGTGATCGCGCAGACCTTCGACGACTGGGAACTGCTGTTGCTCGATGACCGCTCCCCCGACGACAGCGTAGACGTGGCCCGCAGGATCGCCGCCCAAGACCCCCGCATCCGCGTCGAGGTCAACGAACGGAACCTTGGCGCGTACGGGACCGAGCAGCGCGCCCTCGAACGAACCTCCGGCAACCTCGTCGCCGTCCTCAACTCCGATGATTTCTGGCACCCGGAGAAGCTCGAACGGCAGATCGCGGCTCTTGACAAACGTCCCGACGCCTCGTGCGCCTTTGTCCTCGGCTGGATGGCCGACCGGGAAGGCAACCCCCAGACCGACGACGACGTCCACGCCGGTTGGCCGACCGACCCGCAGGCCCGCTTCCTGCCCCACTTGCTTCATGAGAACCGCATCCTCGCGTCCGGAGTTCTCTTCCGTCGCGAGGCGCTTCGTTTCGAGGAAACCTGCCGATACTCCGGCGACTGGGTCGCTCTCCTCGAAGCGGTCGCCCGGGGTCCCGCCCTTTGCGTGCCGGAGCGCCTCACCTTTTGGCGCCAGCACGGCGAAAACAGCTACCTCATCTCCCCCAAGCAGCTTCTCGAGGAGTTGAGGGTGCGCCGCGCGATCCAAGCCCACGCCGCCCGCTGGTTCGCTCTCGAACCGGCCTCTGCGGTCCGTCGGGGCCTCGGCCGTAACGCGATGAATCTCTTCGCTTGCGCCATGTTCTTCGGCTCGCGCCGCGAGGCCCTGCGCGCCGGTGTCGCCTGCCTCCGCTATCATGCCGACCGCAAATCCGCGCTCAAGCGGACCCTCAGCGGGTTCCTTCCCGCCGACTACACGCGCCGCTACTTCTGGCCGGACCATGCCGACGCCTTCCCGCTCGACCTTCGCGCGGCCCGTCGCGACGTCGCCGCCCTCCCGCCGCTTGTGTTTCGCCTCCCCAAGCCATAGCGCCAAGCCGTGGATGGACGCCCCCGGCCCGGTTGACTTCCGCCTATGGCGGCCAACAAGAAGTGGGTCCGGCCGCAAAGTGCTGGTCCCGTCCGGCCCCACCGGCTTCCCGGACCCTGACCTGGGCGGGCAACACGAGAATGATGGGAATGATGGGAACCGCGTCTCTAGCGGAGAGCAAGAGAGAATGACGGGAATGACGGGAAGGCGTCTCTAGCGGGAAGCAAGAAACAATGACGGGAATGATGGGAAGGCGTCGTTGGCGGGGGACACAAAAGTGACGGGAATGACGGGAAGGCCCGCGGCGTCCTGTGGCCGCCGTCGAGTTCGGCGTTGGACCCGAATCGTTCGACGCCTTGTGGCGATCGGCCTCTCGCATGGCCCGACCATCGCCACTTGCACCGGTTTCGAGAAGGGATTTCCGAAGGTCCCGACGAATCGCCTTCCTCACGATGATTCGCCGTCTCCTCACGGTCGCCGTTCTGCTTGCCGTCGCTCTGTCCCAAGGCCAAGACGCCCCGAGCACCGAGAGCCTCCTCGCCCCCTTCAAATTCCGCTCGATCGGCCCGGCGGTCACCGGAGGCCGCATCGTGGACATCGAAGTCCCCGCCTCGCGCCCCAACACGATCTACGCCGCCTCCGCGAGCGGTGGCCTCTGGAAGTCCGTCAACGGCGCCACCACCTGGACCCCGGTCTTCGACGACCAGAAAACGATCTCGATCGGTGACGTCGCCATCGCCCCAAGCGACCCCGACGTCGTCTGGGTCGGCACCGGCGAGCACAACAACCAGCGAAGCGCCCAC
Organism: Fimbriimonadaceae bacterium; assembly: GCA_026129685.1. Taxonomy (GTDB): domain Bacteria; phylum Armatimonadota; class Fimbriimonadia; order Fimbriimonadales; family Fimbriimonadaceae; genus UBA2387. The sequence goes on along the minus strand of JAHCHO010000004.1, from coordinate 57,844 downwards.
TTCGGCGACGGCGTCTACCGCTCGCTCGACGGCGGCAAGACCTGGAAGAACATGGGTCTCCCGGAGAGCAACCGGATCGGCCGCATCGCCATCCATCCGCGCGACCCGAAGACCGTATACGTTGCCGCCTGCGGCTACCTCTACAAACCCGGCGGCGATCGCGGGGTCTACAAGACGACCGACGGCGGCGAAACCTGGAGCAAGGTCCTATCCGGGGACAACGACACGACCGGCTTCATCGACGTGGTGGTCGATCCCCGTAACCCGAAGACCGTCTACGCCGCCGCCTACGACCGCCTCCGCCGGGCCTGGAACATCCGTGACGCCGGACCGGGCTCGAAGATCTACCGCTCGAACGACGAGGGCAAGTCCTGGAAGCCGATCATGGAAGGCATCACCAAGTCCGACCAGATCGGTCGCATCGGCCTCACGATCTACCCCAAGAACCCCCGGATCCTTTACGCCGTCGTCGACAACCGAGACCGCGCCATCGGCACCGAGGTCTACCGAACCGACGACGGCGGCGACCACTGGATGAAGGCGCACGAAACGCGCGGCCCCAGCACGAGCTACTACTACGGTCAGATTCGCGTGGACCCCAACGATGACAAGGTCGTCTACAACCTCGACGTTTCGATGACCCGCAGCAAGGACGCCGGCAAGACCTGGCAACGGGTGGACAGCCGCATCCATGTCGATCACCATGCCCTCTGGATCAATCCCGCCGACAGCGACCAGTTGCTCCTCGGCAACGACGGCGGCCTCTACCGAAGCTACGATCAAGGCGCGACCTGGCAGTTCCTCGACAACCTGCCCGTCGCCCAGTTCTATGCGATCGGGGCCGACAACGCGGTCCCGTACAACGTGATGGGCGGCCTCCAGGACAACGGCGTCTGGCACGGCCCATCCCGCACCCGTAGCCCGAGCGGCATCGCCAATAAGCACTGGATCAACCTGATCGGGGGCGACGGCTTCTACGCCGTTCCCGACCCCGAAGACCCCAACACCGTTTACACCAGCTCCCAGTTCGGGGCGGTCGTCCGCGCCGATGTCGAAAAACGCCAGTCCGTCGGCATCCGGCCCCGTGGACCCGGTCAAAGGGCGAACTGGATGTCCCCCTTCCTCACCTCGCCCCACAACGCTCGCATCGTGTACTGGGGCGGCAACCGCCTCTATCGCACCTTGGATCGCGGCACGACATGGGACGCCATCAGCCCCGATCTCACGACCAACGACGCCGACAAACTGAAGGGCAACGTCCCGCACTGCACGATCACCACCGTGGACGAATCGCCCAAGAAGGCGGGCGTCCTCTGGGTCGGAACCGACGACGGCAACGTCTGGGTGACCCAGGACGGTGGCGTCAACTGGACCCAAGTCGACTACAACATCGCCGGCGCGCCCCGCTGGTGGGTCAGCCGGGTCGTCGCCTCGCCCCACGATGCCGCCACCGCCTTTGTGACCTTCACCGGCTTCCGCGAAGACGAGTTCCAGCCCTTCCTCTTTAGGACGACGGACTTCGGCGCGACGTGGACGGCGCTCCACCAGAATCTCCCCAAAGAGCAGGTCTCCGTGGTCCGCCAGGATCGGATCAACCCCAATCTCCTCTTTGTCGGCACCGAGACCGGTTGCCACGTCTCCCTCGACGGCGGCAAGACGTGGACCCGCTTTATGGCCGGCATGCCCACCGTCGCCTGCCAGGACCTCCTCATCCATCCACGGGAAGGCGACCTCGTCGTCGGTACCCACGGACGTGGCGTCTTCATCGCGAACGTCTCGCCCCTTCGCCAACTCACCGAGGACGTGCTTAAGAAGGACGCCCACCTATTCCAACCCGACCGCGCCCTCGCCTACAACCCGATCTCCGACATGTTCGACGCCTTCCAAGCCCACCAGCGCTACGCCGCCCCGAACCCGCCTTCTGGCGCGACCATCGCCTATTACCTCCGCACCGCCGCCGACAGCGTCACCGTCGTCGTCACCGATGTCTCCGGCGCCGAGCTGGCGACGATCGACGGCGCCAAGACGCCCGGCATCAATGTGGTGCAGTGGAACATGCGTCAGGGCGGTCGCGGCCTCGTGCCCGCCGGCAAGTACCGCGTGGCCCTGAAGGTGGGCGACAAAACCGAAAGCCGGGTGCTCGAGGTCGAGGACTGGCAACGGTGAACCGCGCCTATACGTAGACCTAAGTCTGCCCTTCTGGGCTAGAATGGTGCCCGTATGCCGCAGGACAAGATCGTTGTCGTCGGTGCCCGCGAGAACAACCTCCAAAACCTGACCGTCGAGATTCCTCGCGACAAGCTCGTGGTCATCACCGGCCTGTCCGGAAGCGGCAAGTCGTCCCTCGCCTTCGACACGATCTACGCGGAGGGTCAGCGGCGCTACGTCGAGTCGCTCTCCGCTTACGCGCGCCAGTTTCTCGGTCAGATGGACAAGCCGGACGTGGACCATATCGACGGCCTCTCCCCCGCCGTCAGCATCGACCAGAAGTCCACCAGCAAGAACCCTCGCTCCACCGTCGGCACCGTCACCGAGATCTACGACTACCTCCGCATCCTGTTCGCCCGCATCGGCACCCCCCACTGCCCGAACGACGGCACCCCGATCGAACGCCAGTCCATCGATCAGATTCTCGATATCGTCAAAGGTCTGCCCGAAGGCACCAAGCTCCAAATCCTGGCTCCCCTCGTCCAGGGCCGCAAGGGCGAGTACAAGAGCGTGCTTCAGGAGGTCAACCGCGCCGGGTTCGTCCGGGTCCGGGTCGACGGCGTTATGTACGAGGTGACCGACGACATCCCGATGGACCGCTACAAACAGCACACGATCGAGGTTGTCGTGGATCGGCTCGTCATGAAGGACGGCGTCGAACGACGTGCGGCGGACTCTATCGAGGCCGCCCTCAAGATGGGCAAGGGACTCGTCAACCTCAACTTACAGCGTCCCGAAGACAAGGAACCCGCTGACACCCTCTTCAGCGAACACCTCTCCTGCCCGCTCTGCGGGTTCAGCATGTCCGAACTCGAGCCGCGCCTCTTCTCCTTCAACTCGCCCTACGGCGCCTGCCCCGAGTGCACCGGCCTAGGCACGAAGACCGAGTTCGACCCGGACCTTGTTTGCCCCGACCGACGAAAACCCCTCCGCCAGGGTGCGATCCTCCCTTTCGTCTACAAGTCCGGCGAGGTCAAGGAGTGGTGGCCCGAGTTGCTGGACGCCGTCGGGCTTGTCGTCGGCTTCGATGCCCATGATCCGGTCGAGAAGATTCCTGACGAAGGCCTCAAGGCGGTCTGGAACGGCCTCCCCGAGCCCGTCACCGTGGTCCTCAAGCACGCCCGCGGCGAGCGCAAGTTCCAGACCCAATGGGACGGCGTCCTCGCTTCCCTTAGAAAAAAGTACGACTCGACCACCAGCGAATGGGTCAAGCGCGACCTCGAGCAGTACATGTCCACCAAGCCCTGCCCGGTCTGCGCGGGTCAGCGGCTGAAACCCGAAACCCTCGGCGTCACCATCCAGGGACGCAGCATCGCCGACCTAACGCGGCTACCGGTGGACGAGGCGCTCGCCTTCTTCCAGCCCTTGGCCCAGACCCTCGACGACCGACGCCGGGCGATTGGCGAACGCGCCATCCGCGAGATCGTCGAGCGGCTCCGCTTCCTTGCCGACGTCGGTCTCACGTACCTGACGTTGGACCGCTCCGCCCGCACCCTCGCGGGCGGTGAGGCGCAACGCATTCGTCTCGCCACCCAGATCGGGAGCGGGCTGATGGGTTGCCTCTACGTCCTCGACGAACCTTCGATCGGCCTCCACCAGCGCGACAATCGCAAGCTGATCGACACCTTGATCCGCCTACGCGACCTCGGCAACACGGTCCTCGTCGTCGAGCACGATGAGGAAACGATGCTCGCCGCCGACTGGCTCATCGACCTCGGCCCCGGGGCGGGCGAACACGGCGGCGTCATCATCAATCAGGGTCCCCTGGAGGAGTTCCTTAAGTGCGGCGTGGGCACCGCTCGTTACCTCCGGGGCGACGACCAAATCCCGATCCCTCGCGAACGCCGCCGTCCCGCGACAAAGTGCCCGCTTCCCATCCCCTAGCGGTTAGAATGCGGCATGGTCGTCTCCATCCTGGCCTTGGCCGCCTCGGGCGTGCTCGCCCCGTTTGACCCCGACCTGGTCCGCGCCTTGAGTTGGCGACACATCGGCCCCTATCGCGGGGGACGGACCGTGGGCGCGGCCGGCATTCCCGAGCAGCCGAACACCTTTTTCATCGGCGTCAACAATGGCGGGGTCTGGAAGACCACCGACGCCGGCCGGACGTGGGTCCCGATCTTCGACGACCAGCCCACCGGTTCCATCGGGACGATCGCCGTGGCTCCCTCCAACCCGAACATCCTCTACGTCGGCTCCGGCGAGGGCCTCCAGCGGCCCGACCTGTCGGTCGGCGACGGCGTCTACCGCTCCGATGACGGTGGGAAGACCTGGCGCCATCTTGGCCTGCGCGATGGGCAACAGATCGGCTCGATCGCCATCCACCCCAAGGACCCGGATCGTGCGCTTGTCGCGGTCCTCGGCCACCCTTACGGCCCGAACGAAGAGCGCGGCGTTTTCCGGACGCTCGACGGCGGCAAGTCCTGGCAAAAGGTGCTGTACAAGGACCCGGATACCTGCGCGATTCAGGTGAACCTCGATCCCAAGAACCCCAACGTCGCCTATGCCGATCTCTGGGAGGCGCGACAGGGTCCTTGGGAGAACGGCCAGTGGCAAGGCCCCGGAAGTGGGCTCTACAAGTCGACTGACTTTGGCACGACCTGGAAGCGCCTCGCCAAGGGCCTCCCGACCGTCGAGCAGGGCCTCGGCCGCATCGGCTTCTGCATCGCCCCGAGCCGCCCTAGCCGGCTCTACGCCACCGTCGACGCCCCGAACCTTGGTGGCATCTACCGCTCCGACGACGCGGGCGAGTCTTGGTCTCCCATCAACTCCGAACCCCGGCTTTGGGGACGCGGCAGCGACTTCGCCGAGATCAAGGCCGACCCAATAGACCCCGACACCGTCTACGTCGGAAACACCTCCTTCTACCGCTCACGGAACGGCGGCAAGACATGGCGTTGCATCAAGGGCTCGCCCGGCGGCGACGACTACCACGGCACCTGGATCAATCCGCTCAATCCCGACATCATCCTTCTCGCCGCCGACCAGGGCGCCACGATTACCGTCAACGGCGGCGAGACCTGGAGCAGCTGGTACAACCAGCCAACCGCCCAGCTCTACCACGTCGCCACCGATAGCGGCTTCCCCTACCACGTCTACGGCGGGCAACAGGAGAGCGGCTCCGTCGAGATCAGTAGCCGAGGCAACGACGGCCAGATCACGTTCCGCGAGTGGCACCCGGCTGGAGGGGACGAGTACGCCTACCTCGCTCCCGATCCCCTGAACCCGCGCTACGTCTTCGGCGGTCGCATCAACCGGTATGACAAGGTGACCGGCCAGATCAAGAACATCCGCCCGAAGACGCCGTTCCGCGTTCTCCGCACCGCGCCCGTCCTCTTTTCGAAGGCCGATCCAAGGGCGCTCTACTTTGCCGGCAACCTGCTCTTCCGCACCCGCGACGGCGGCGACACATGGCAGACGCTTAGCCCCGATCTCACCCGCGAACGGCCCGACGTCCCGCCCAACGTCGGCAAGTACCGCACCCCCGGCCTCCAGACCATGGCCCACCGAGGCGTGATCTACACCGTCGCCCCCTCCCCGATCAAAGCCGACACGATCTGGTGCGGCACCGACGACGGCCTCATCCACGTCACCGAGGACGACGGCAAGTCTTGGCGCGACGTCACCCCGCCCGACCTCACCGCATGGAGCAAGGTCTCTCTGATGGACGCCGGCCACTTCGACGCCAAGTCGGCCTACGCCGCCGTGAACCGATTCCGCCTTGATGACCTCCGCCCCCACGTGTACCGAACCCACGACGGTGGTCAGACCTGGAACGAAATCGTCGCCGGCTTGCCCAACGACCCCATCAACGTCGTCCGTGAAGACCCCCTCCGCCCCGGTTTGCTCTTCTGCGGCTCCGAGCGCGCCGTCTACTTCTCCATCGACGACGGCGACCACTGGCACCCGCTGCGGCTCAACATGCCCGCCACTTCCATCCGCGACCTCGTTCTTCACGAGAACGACGTGGTGGTGGCTACCCACGGTCGCGGCTTCTGGATCCTAGACGACTACTCTCTACTTCGCGAAGCGACCCAAGTGGGTAACGCCCCATACCTCTTCTCGCCCACGGTCGCGACGATCCTCGAGCGCAACACCAACTCCGACACGCCCCTGCCTCCCGAGGAGCCGGCCGGCCAGAACCCGCCCGATGGCGCGCCAATCGACTATGCCCTGCCCACAGACGCCTCAAGCGTCACGATCGAGATCCGAGATGCCGACGGCCAGACCTTGGTGAGGTCTTCCTCCGACGATCCCGTCCTCACCCTCGACCCGAACCTCCTCACCGTCATGCCCGAATGGGTACGGCCGCCGAAACGCGTGGAACGTGCTAAGGGAGCGCATCGCTGGGTCTGGGACCTTCGCGGCCCCAAGCCCGAAAGCCCCGGAAACGGCCTGCCAATCTCCGCGATCTGGCGCGATACGCCTCTCGGCAACCAAGGGCCGCGCGTTGCTCCGGGCGAATACCGTGTGCGCCTCACTGTCGATGGCACCGTATTGGAGAAGACGCTGACCCTGCGTAGTGACCCACGCATCTAGGAAGAGGCGACCGCAAAGGCATCGTCCTCGTCCTCGAACGTGCCGTAGTAATAAGGCGTCGCGGACTCGAACTCGCCCGCGCACGTGTCCACCATTTTGAACACGGGCAGAACTTTCTGCGCCTCGATCGCCCCCTTTGCGGCGGCGCGAAAACCCGGGTCAAGGCGGTCGTCGTCAATACCGAGCAACGCCCCGATGCTCACGCTCGGAAAACCGATCAGGAACGCCTCGCTCACGAGGGCGTCCACCGCTTCCGACGAGCCCGTCCTGGCCGCGAGCAACCGCTCCTCGACCGCCAATAGCTTCGCGAGTTTCCTCAGGAACCACCGGTCGACCCGGCTCAGGCGGTTGACCTCGTCCACCCCCCAGCCCCGCCGTAAGCCCTCGACCAATGCCCACAGCCGCTCGTCCGTCGGCTTGCCGATTGCGTGCCGCAGCTCCTCGTCCGTGAAAGCTTGCGTCTTTGGGTGCCGAAGATCCTTGGACCGCACCTCGAGCCCGCGAATCGCCTTCATCAGCGCCGATTCGAACGTTCGATCGATCGCCATCACCTCGCCCGTCGCCTTCATCTGGGTGAACAGGTTCCGGTCGCCCGTCGCGAACTTATCAAACGGCCAGCGCGGGATCTTCACCACGCAGTAATCCAGCGCCGGCTCGAAGCAGGCCTTTGTGGTCCCCGTCACCTGGTTATCGATCTGGTCCAGCGTCCGACCCACCGCGATCTTCGCCGCCACCCGCGCGATCGGATATCCCGTCGCCTTCGAAGCCAGCGCCGACGAACGGCTTACCCGAGGATTCACCTCGATCACGTAGTAGTCAAAGCTGTCCGGGTTGACCGCCAACTGCACGTTGCATCCACCCTCAATCCCCAGTGCTTGAATGATCTTCAGCGAGGCCGTCCGCAGCATGTGGTACTCGATGTCGCTCAAGGTCTGGCTCGGCGCGACGACGATCGAGTCTCCCGTGTGGACTCCCATCGGGTCCAAGTTCTCCATGTTGCAGACCGTGATGCAGTTTCCCGCCGAGTCTCGCATCACCTCGTACTCGACCTCTTTCCAACCCAACAGCGACCGCTCCACCATGAGCTGCGAGCGCATCGAGAGCTTGAGCCCCTTCCGTCCCGTTTCCCAGAGCTCCTCACGGGTGTTCGCGATCCCGCCCCCCGTCCCCCCCAGGGTGTACGCCGGGCGAATAATGCAGGGATAGGGGACCACCTCCAGCACGGCCTCGAGTTGGGCCTCACTCTCGATGATCCAACTCTCCGGCACCGGCTCCTTGATCTGCCGCATCAGGTCCCGGAACTCCTCCCGATCTTCGGCCTTCCGAATCGCGCTCAGCGGCGTCCCCAGCAAGCGAACTCCGTACGTTTCCAGCACGCCCCGATCTGCCAGTTCCGTCGCCAGGTTTAGCCCGGTCTGGCCGCCCAGCGTCGGCAACACCGCGTCCGGCCGCTCCCGCGCGATCACACGCTCGCAGAATTCCGGGGTCAGTGGCTCGATGTACAGAGCATCCGCCACGTTCCAGTCCGTCATGATCGTTGCCGGATTGCTGTTGATGAGCACCACCTCGTGCCCTTCTTCCTTCAGCGACTTGCACGCCTGCGTCCCCGCATAGTCGAACTCCGCAGCCTGCCCGATCACGATCGGTCCCGACCCGATCACGAGAATCTTCACCGCCTCCCCGCCCCCATCTTTTCGACGAACTCCGCGAAGTAGGGTCGCGAATCCCAAGGTCCCGGCGCCGCCTCCGGGTGGTACTGGATCGAGGTCGCGTCGAAGTCCTTCGCCCGAATCCCTTCCACCGTGCCGTCGTTCACGTTGAGCTGCGTCACCTCCGCCAAACCGCTCGGCAATGACGACGGATCCACCGCGTACCCATGGTTTTGCGAGGTGATCGTCACCTTCCCCGTCCGCAGATCCTGAACCGGGTGGTTCGCCCCCCGATGCCCAAACTTCAGCTTGAACGTTCGGCCCCCCAGCGCCTGGCACAGAATCTGGTTGCCCAGGCAGATTCCGAAGATCGGCGTCTTCCCCAGCAGGTCTCGCGCCGTCTGCACGATCGTCGGCAACCGCGCCGGATCGCCCGGGCCCGGGCTGAACAGCACCCCGTCCGGCTCCCAGCCCAGCACCTCGTCCGCCGGCGTCGTCGCGGGCAACACGATCGAGCGGCAACCCAATGCCGCGAATCGCCGCAAAATGTTGTACTTGAGGCCGCAGTCCAGCACCACCAGCCGCCGCCGGTACTCCGCCATCGGCTCGTCGATCCGCTCGAACCCCGCGTAGCCCCAGGCGTAGGGCGACTTTGTCGTCACCCGTTCGACGAAGTCCGTCTCGTCGTACGTTCGCGCCGCCCGCAGATCGCCGAACGCATCTTCGGGGTTGCGGTCGGTGATCATCCCCATCGCCACCCCGCCTGACCGAATCCGCTTGGTGATCGCGCGTGTGTCCACACCCTGGATGCCGACCAGCCCTCGTTCCTTCAGCAGGTCGTGCAACAACCGCGTCGACCGCCAGTTCGAAGGTGCGTCGCACGCCTCTTTGACCACGACCCCCGCCGCCTGCAACCGAGCCGACTCAAAATCGTCCGCGTTGATGCCGTAGTTCCCAATCAGCGGATACGTGAAGAGGACGATCTGGCCCGCGTAGCTGGGGTCGCTGAGGACCTCCTGGTAGCCCGTCATCCCCGTGTTGAACACGACCTCGCCAATGGCGTCCGCGTCGGCGCCGAGAGGCGCGCCGGAGTAGACCGTGCCGTCGCTGAGGAGGAGGTACCGCACCGCGAGTTTCGGGGCCGGGCGGGCGTCGCCGACCGCCGAACGATCATACCCTCTGGGCGCCCTGAGTCAGCGCTGCCAGATACGGGTCCGTTGCGGTGCTCTGTTATCCCGCCGCCTCTTCGTCATCGATCGTGACGAAGAGGCGCGCGGCAGAACCCTGAGACTGTCATCCTGAGGAACGAAGGATCCCGGAAGCCTGGCGCACCGGGACTCTTCGCCCGCCCAGAGTGACATACCGAAGGCGCCGGCATCCTGAGGAACGAAGAGTCCCGAAAAGGCGAGTCCTGGGCAGACGGGACTCTTCACCAGGCTCAGAGTGACAACCTGAGGTCTTCGTCACCCCTCGCTCAGCACGGCGCGCGCGATCACGACGCGCTGAATCTCGCTCGTGCCCTCGTAGATCTCCGTAATCCGCTGGTCCCGGTAGAGTCGCTCCACCTTCGAGTCCTTCATGAACCCGTAACCCCCGTGAACCTGCAACGCCTTATGACACACCCGATGCGCCATCTCGGATGCGAAAAGCTTGACCATCGCCGACTCCTTGGAGTGCTTAATGTGTTGGTCTTTCATCCACGCCGTGCGGTAGAGCATCGTCCTGGCGACCTCGATCTCCGTCGCCATATCCGCTAACATGAACTGGATCGCCTGAAACTCCGCCAGCTTTTGTCCGAACTGGCCCCGATCCTTCGCGTACCGAACCGCGTCGTCGAAGGCCCCCTCCGCGATCCCCACCGCCTGTGCCGCGATCCCGATGCGCCCTCCATCGAGCGTCGTCAGCGCCACGTTGAGGCCCTTGTTTTCCGGACCAAGCAGAGCGCTCGCCGGAACGCGACAGTGATCGAACACCATCTCGGTCGTGCTCGACGCCCGAATCCCGAGCTTGTTCTCGTGCTTGCCCACCCTGAAACCCGGCGTGTCGCTCGTAAGCAAGAACGCGGACACACCCTTCGAACCCTTGGACTTGTCCGTCTGGAAGAACCCGATGATCGCGTCCGCAAAGCCACCGTTCGTTGTGAAGTTCTTTGTCCCGTTAAGCACGAATTCATCGCCGTCCCGTACCGCCGAGGCGGCGAGGGAGCCCGGGTCGCTTCCCGCGCCCCCCTCCGTGAGCGAAAAGCATCCCATCCACTCGCCCGTCGTGAGCTTGGGCAGGAAGGCCCGCTTTTGTTCCTCGCTCCCCCACTTGAGGATCGTGTCGTTGACGAGCGAATTCTGCACCGAGACCCCGACGCCGACGCTCGGATCCACCTTGCTCAGTTCGATCATGGCACCGACGTAAGCGAGCGCGCCGAGTGCCGTCCCGCCATACTCCTCTGGCACCGTCATCCCGAGAAACCCAAGTTCCCCGAGTTCCTTCAGAGCCAAGACGTCTACCTGTTGCTTTTCGTCGTTCTCGTGGGCGACGGGAGCAAGACGCCGATCGGCGAACTCCCGCGCGGTATCCCATACCATCCGCAGTTCTTCCGAAACGGTAAAGTCCATCAGTTGCGCTCCGCCGCGCGCCGTGCGTACACGCGCTCCTTGATGTACTCGGCGATGGTACTCGGGTCGTCCCCCGGACCGAACAGCCGTCCGACCCCGAGGGCGGACAGGGTCTCTTGGTCCTTCGTCGGGATGATCCCGCCCCCCGTGAGAAGCCGATCGCCGATCCCTTCGGTATCCATGAGCGCCTTGACCTTCGTGAAGTGCGGCATGTGTGCGCCCGATAGCACGGACAGCCCGATCGCGTCGGCGTCTTCCTCCACCGCCGCGGCGACGATGGACTCCGGGGTCTGGCGCAAACCAAGGTACACGACCTCCATGCCCGCTTCGACGAGAGCGCGCGCCACAACTTTGGCACCCCGGTCGTGGCCGTCCAGGCCCGGCTTCGCCACCACCACTTTAATCGGATGTTCGTTCATCGTCCTATCTCTAGAAGAAAGCTTGCTCGCGGTACTCCCCGAACACTCGTATCAGTCGCCGAGTGATCTCGCCCTCGGTGCAGTAGACTCGCGAGCAACTCAGGAGTTTGGGAACCAGGTTCTCCTTCGTGCGCGCTGTTCTCTCGAGTTCGTCCAAGCTGTCCTGCACAGCGACATTGTCCCGCGATTCCCGAAGCACGCGGAGAGCCGAGATCTGGTTCGTCTCGACAGACTCGTCGATTTCGAGGATGGGAATCTCGAGAATCTCGTTCTCGTTTGTGAACTCCGTCACGCCGACCTGCATCTTGCGCCTCTCGGAAAGGGCCCGCTGGTACTCGTAAGCCGAGCGGGTCAGTTCCTGCTGGGGGAACCCACGCTCGATCGCCGGCACCATGCCACCCAAGTCGCGAATCTTCGCGAAGTAGCTCTCCGCCTCTTCCTCGAGTTCGCGCGTAAGCCGCTCGACATAGTACGAACCGCCGAGCGGATCCGCGACGCTCGCCACACCGCTTTCGAAAGCGATCACCTGTTGTGTGCGCAAGGCGATCTCCACCGCTTTGTCCGAGGGCAGAGCCAGGGCCTCGTCCATCGAGTTGGTATGCAGGCTTTGACAGCCCCCCAAGACTCCGGCCAGGGCTTCGATCGCGGTGCGGACGATGTTGACCTCCGGCTGCTGAGCCGTAAGCGAACAACCGGCCGTCTGTACGTGGAATCGGCACAGCCATGACCGAGGGTTCTTGGCGCCGTAGCGCTCTTTCATGTGTCGCGCCCAGATGCGCCTCGCCGCGCGAAGTTTCGCGATCTCCTCGAAGAAGTCGATGTGCGCGTTGAAGAAGAACGACAGCCGTGGCGCGAAGTCGTCGACGCTCATCCCAGCGGCCACGGCGTGTTCCACATAAGTGAATCCGTCCATCAACGTGAACGCCAGCTCCTGCGCCGCCGTCGCTCCCGCTTCCCGGATGTGATAGCCACTGATCGAGATCGTGTTCCACTGCGGAACGTGCTCCGCGCAGAAAGCGAACAGGTCGGTGATCAGCCGGATATGCGGCTCCGGCGGGAATATCCACTCCTTCTGCGCGATATACTCCTTAAGAATATCGTTCTGAAGGGTTCCACGCAACTGCGCCAACGGAATACCCCTTTTCTCCGCGTTGGCAAGGAACATCGTGAAGATCCATGCCGCCGGCGCGTTGATCGTCATCGACGTGGAAACCCTGTCGAGCGGGATGCCGTCGAACAACCGCTCCATGTCGGCGAGCGAATCCATCGCGACCCCGGTCTTGCCGACCTCGCCCGCCGAAATGGGATCGTCGGAATCCCATCCGTAAAGAGTTGGGTTGTCGAACGCCGTCGAAAGCCCGGTCTGGCCACGGTTGAGCAAGAACCGGAATCTGGCGTTGGTTTGCGCGGCGGTTCCCATCCCAGCAAACTGGCGCATCGTCCACAACTTGCCCCGGTACATCGACTCGTGAACACCCCGGGTATAGGGATAGTGCCCGGGCCGCCCGAGTGAATCGCCAAGGTCGTCCGCGAACACATCGTCCGGTCCGTAGACGGACAGCACCGGCCGACCGGAGAGCGTCGTGCAGTCGGTGACTTGACTCAGATGAGGGATTGTGACGGGCGGCTTCATTGCCATGCTTCTTCCTTTGTCTGGCACACTTGGGTCGCGGCGCACGCACGACGGATAAACGGGTACGGAGACCCACCGGACAGAGTCAGTTCCTCGGCGTGACGTCGTATCTTCGCGGACGCGCCTACCGCGCGCTCGAGCGACGCCCAAAGGTGCGTCTGGATGGCGCGACGAATCTCATTCTCGAGCCGTGCGCGCCGCATCTCTCTATGGCGGCCGGAGTCCACCAGGTCGGACGCCTGCGACTCGAGTTCGGCGACAAGTTCGCCGATGCCCTCCGACGCCTGGGCGGAGGTTGCGAGGATCGGCGTCGCGTTCGTCCCCGGCCGACCCGCCCCAAGACTGAACGCAAACCGAAGCGACTGGAGGAGCATCTCGACCCCCGGGAGGTCCGCCTTGTTCACCACGACCACGTCGGCGGCTTCGATAATCCCGGATTTCAGCGACTGGATCGCGTCACCCGTACTGGGCTGCAACACCAAGACCACAATGTCCGCGCACGCCATCACGTCGAGTTCGGCTTGCCCCACCCCGACGGTTTCGATTAGGATCCGGTCCATCCCGAAGGCTTCGAGAACGTCCGCCACACCCGCGGTGGACGGAGCGAGACCCCCCTGTCCCGCGCGCGAAGCGAGCGAGCGCATGAACACCCGATCGTCGCCCACCAGCGCATCCATGCGGATACGATCGCCCATAAACGCTCCGCCCGTGAAGGGACTGCTCGGGTCCACCGCCACAATACCGACCCGGTTGCCGCCGTCGGCAAGTCCGCGTGCCAGGGCCGACGTGAGGGTGCTCTTGCCGACGCCGGGGGGGCCCGTGATTCCGATTCGGATGGCTCGGCCGAGCCGGCCGGACAGACGGTCGCGAATCTCCGGCACGGCGTCCGGATCGTTCTCGACCTTCGTAATGACTTGGGCGCAGGCGCGGCGCTCGCCGCCCAGAAACCGCTCCCAAAGTTGGGGCGTGAGCGAAGGTCCTCTGCTCGACCGCATTGACTCTGCCATAGACGCCGCTCGGGCTCCCGAGAGTATAGCGCGGCAAGGTCGCCAAGTCACCTCAGCCCTTGACCGCTCCCATCTGAATGCCGCGAACGAGGTGCTTCTGCAGCAACACGAAGAGCAGCGCGGGCGGCACCACGCTCATCACGCTCGCCGCCATGATCAGGTTCGTCTGGCGCCCATAGAGGCTGTCGAAGTACATCATCCCGATCGGCAAAGTCCGCAGGTTCTCCGATTTGATGAGGACGAGGGGCCAGAAGAACGAGCCGTAGTTGCCCACGAAGGTGAAGATCGTCAGCGCGATCAGGCCGGGGCGAGCGAGCGGCATGACCACGTCCCAGAAGACGCCCCAGGGAGTCGCACCGTCCATCGTCGCGGCCTCGTCCAGGGCCGGAGGGACGGTCAGCATGAACTGACGCAACAGAAACGTGCCGAACGCGCTGAACGCGGCGGGCACGATCAACCCCTGGTACGAATCGAGCAGGCGCAGTTGCACCATCACGGTGTAGTTCGGGATCATCGTCACGACTCCGGGAATCATGAGCGTCGCCAGGTAGAGTTGGAAGGTGGCGTCGCGTCCGCGCCACGTCAGACGGGAGAAGGCGAATGCGGCGAGAGCGCTGGTGAGCACAGTCAGGAACGTCACCCACGCGGCCACGAAGACGCTGTTCACGTAGTACCGGGCGAACGCGACCTGACTGAACACTTCCCGGTAGTTCCCCGGCACCCAACGACTCGGAACCGGATTAGCCTGCTCCACCTCTTGCAGTGGCTTGAAACTGGCCAGGACCATCCAAACGAACGGCAACATCGTTCCTACCGCGACGAGCGCCAACACGACGTACACCGCCGCGTTGAGCCCCTTGTTGCCCGTTCCCCGTCGCTCATCGTTCACAGCAGGTTCGTCTCCCGATTGCCGAACCGCCAGTTCAGCACGGTCACGACGAAGATGACTCCGAAAAGCACCCAGGCGACCGCCGACGCATAGCCGATCTGGAACTCCTCGAACGCCTTTGTGTAGATGTAGTAGGCCAGCGTCGTGGTTGTGCCCGCCGGCCCGCCCGCCGTCATAACGCGTGCTTGCTCGAAACCGCCCTGTAATCCACCGATGTAAGACATCACGACGATGAAGAAGGTCGTCGGAGAGAGTTGTGGCCAGGTGACGTTGCGGAAGCACTCCCAGCGGGATGCGCCGTCAAGGGCGGCGGCCTCGGTGAGTTCGGAGGGAACGTTCGAGAGTGCGGCGAGGTAGAGCAACATGTTTCCACCGCCGACCCCGGTCCAGATGCCCATGAAGATTAGAGCGTCGCGCGCGCCCAAGCCGAACTGCTCCCGGACGACGCCGAGCCGTTCGACGTCGAGTCCGAACAGGTTCCTCGTTGAAAGAAGCCACTGGGGAGCCTCGAGCCCGCCGAGACCGATTGTGCGCAGTACGGCCTCGATCACTGCGTTGATCGGCCCGAAATCAGGGTTGTACAGCGCCTTCCACAGGATCATGAGGGCGACGCCGCTGGTGAAGGCCGGAACGTAGAGAACCGTTCGGAACGTCGTGGTGAAGCGGAGCCGCTGGTTGAGCAACACCGCCAGGAAGAGCGATCCCGCGATCGCGAAGGGCATCCCAATCATGAAGTACGCCGTGTTGACCAGGTACGTCCAGAACTGATCGTCTCGTGAGAGCTCCACGTAGTTGGCCAGGCCGACGTACCGGGTCGGCGTCGTTCGCTGCAAGTTCCAGTTCGTGAGACTTGCTCCCAGCGAGAAGACCACCGGGCCGGCGGTGAACACGACGAATCCCAGGAAGTTGGGCAACAGGAAGCAGGCGACGATCCAAGCTTTCCTCCGGGCACCCATGGTCACCGATTTGGCCCCCGCGCCGCCTCCCAGCGCTCTCTTAACGCCGGATCTTCGTCAAGCGACCTGGCGATCTCCCGATTGATGTCGCGAGCCGCGTCCCGAAGAGCGTCCCGCGCCATCTTCTGACCAATGCGCACGAGGTCGAGTTGACGCTCGATGAGCCGGTTGGCAAGCTGTCCGTTCACGTAGGGGCTCGACTCGGGGGCCACCGCCCGGGCGCTCACCGACCGCCAAACAAGGTTGAAGTCCTCCGCAGGGTAGCTCGGGTTGTGCTCAAAGGCGTCTCCTTGGGCATACCGGGCGAACGCGCAGATCCCGTCTGCCTGATCGTTCACCAAACCGTTGTACTCCGGCGAAGCGAGATAGCTGAGGAAGCGCAGAGCCTCCGTACGGCGCGGCCCGTTCGCGTTCACCAGAGTGGCACGACCGACCGCCCCGAATTCGCGACGCGTGCCGTGGGGCGATTCGACTACGCCCAGACGGAGGCCATCGAACTTGCGCAGATTCGCCAGCCACCAACGGCCGCCAAGTGCGAAGACCCCCCGCTTCGCACCGAAAAGGTTGATGTTGCCCGCCCCCCAACCGCCCTGGCCCGCCATTCCCGCTTCCTCGACCGGGCTCGGGGTGACCTTGTAGCGGTAGACGAGGTCCTGCATCAGGGAGACCGCTTGCACCGCCTCGGCGGAATCGATCACGCACCGGGTCCCGTCGGATGAGAAGACCCTGCCGCCAAACCCATAGAGAAAGTGCGGCCAGTTGTACCAGTCGAACAGGAGGCCGGCCTGAACGACCCGGCCCGATTGGTCGCGCCGGGTCACGCGCTGGGCGAGGGCGATGAACTCCGACCAAGTCCACGCGCCAGAGGGCAGGACGACGCCACGGGGCAAGAGGTCTTGGTTCACCCAAAGGGCGTTCGCTCCAATGTTCGTCGGCACCCCATAGACCCTTCCCTCGTGGACGGCGACCGACCGCATCGCCGGCCACGTTTCGCCGAGCACGTCGATCCCCATACCTCGAAGCTCGTCGGTGACGTCGAGCGCGATGCCCGCCTTGACGTAAGCCGACAGCTGGTTGGCGTCTCGGCAGTCGAACAAGTCCGGCCCCACGCCGCCGATCGACTGCACGATCACCTTCTCCATGCCCTGGTTGGCCGGGTCAAGGGTTAGGTTCAGGTCCGGGTGCAGGCGGTTGAAGAGAGCAACCTGCTCCTTTCGCAACGGGTTGTCGTCGCTGGTCCACACGAGCGGCGTTCGGCCCGGGTCAACGGACTCGCCGCCGAGCCGACCCATCACGACCGTCCAGACCAGCATCAGCGCAAGAACCGCGACGAAGAAGACGCGCATGGTGATTAACCGCTTTATCGCATTATGGCAAGGCCCATCGACGAGGCAGCGGGCGTATCACGGGCACAACAGGACCCCAATGGGACTTTTCGCGAAATTGGCAAGATCGCCTTGCGGATCCGGAAAGGCTGTGCTACGATGGAGCCGTCGTCGTGATTAAGCGGTTTATCACGGGACGGTGATCACATGCCGGTGACGATTCGCGACGTGGCTCAAAAGGCAGGCACTTCCGTGGCCACCGCATCGTCGGCGCTGAACGGTCGGCGCGGGAGCATTCGGATGGCCGAGGCGACCCGGCAACGCATCGTGGCGGCGGCGAAGGAACTCGGCTATGTTCCGAACCCCATCGCCAAGAGCCTCGCGACGGGCAAGACGCGAACCCTCGGGTTGGTGTTGCCCTACGCCGACGCGTTCATCGACCAGAACCCGTTTTGCACCCACGTCATGCACGGCGTGTTCCAGGCCGCGATCGCGGACAAGTACAACCTGATGCTCTACACGGCTTGGGCGGATCACCACGAACCACCGATCGGGTTTGGGCAACACGCGGACGGCCTCATCCTCGTTCTACCGCCTCTCGACGAGCCGCTCATCGCCCACTGCCGAGAACGCGAGGTGCCGTGCGTGGCCGTCGTCGCCGACCCTCGGATCGGGGTTCCGACCGTGAACTCGGACGACCGCGAAGGCGGTTACTTGGGCACCAAGCATCTTCTGGACCTAGGACATCGGCGCATCGGGTTGCTCGGCGGGGCGCGCGAGGTCTCCACCAGTGAGCCGCGTCGTGCCGGCTACCTACGGGCACTCGCGGACAGCGGCATCGCTCCCGACCCCCGGCTGATGGCGTCGGCCGGCTTCGACGCGCGGTTCGGTCACGCGGCGATGCTCGAACTGCTTTCCTTGCCTCTTCGCCTTCGACCCACGGCCGTCTTCGCGGTGAACGACCTCTGTGCCAACGGTGCGATGCTCGCGATCCGGGAAGCCGGGTTGCGCGTTCCTGAGGATATCGCCGTCGTGGGCTACGACGACACCGAGTTCTGCGACACAACCCGCCCCACCCTAACGAGCGTCCGCATGTCGGTGGATGAGTTGGGCTCGACCGCCGTTCGACGCCTCGTGCGCCGAATCAACGGCCAGGACGAGCAAGACGGCGAGGTGGTGCTTCCAGTTTCTCTGACGATTCGGAACTCCTGCGGCGCCCGTGCCGCTTCTCTCGACCGAGAACGCCGACGTTCTCCCCTGGAATCAACGAGGTAACTCCCATGAAACCTAGCAAACGAGCCTTCACGCTGATCGAACTGCTCGTGGTGATCGCCATCATTGCGATCCTCGCGGCGATCCTTTTCCCAGTCTTTGCCCAGGCGAAGCTCTCCGCCAAGAAGGCGGCTGATCTCAGCAACATCAAGCAAGTCACCCTCGGGACCCTCCTGTACTCGAGCGACTACGACGACATGATGCCCGTGTACTCCTTCGGGCTCGACTCCCCGCGCGAGAATTTCCTCGTCAGTTACATCTGGAGCAGCGCTCTTTGCATCGGGCCGTACCTCAAGTCGGTGGACATCCTCAAGAGCCCGGACGACAACTACACGCTCGGCGATTCCGGCGACTATCCGGCCGCGCGCGTGCGGTGGAGCCAGATCTCCTACATGCCGAACACGGTGAACCCCTCGGTCGCCTCGTACTTCCCCAACAACTCCGCCCCGCAAGGCGCGATCTCGCCCGGCCCGATGATGGACAGCATGTACGGCACCACCACCGGGGCGACCTCGAACTCCATGGCGAGCAACCCCGCCGACCTCATGTTCCTCGCCCCCGGACGCGCCGACTTCGAGAGATGCATGGCTTGGACCAGTGACTACACGAACCAAGAGATTCAGTGGTACCCCTACTGGACGGTCGGCATCGGAGGCTGGGGCTGGGACATCCAAGCTCTCACCGTGACCCCCTGGGACGGCAACTGCGAGAAGGCCTGGCGCCGCTACAACGGCTCCGCCAACTTCTCGTTCTTCGACGGCCACGCCAAGACGATGCGCCCGGGCGAGCTGATGGACGGCAACTTCCCGCGCGAGAAACGATGGCTGCTCAACGCCGCGAACTAATGCCTCTGGGCGGACGTTGGCCGCTCCTGCTCATCGCGCTGAGCTGGCTCGGTGCGGGCGTGATCGGGTGTTCGGGACCATCCGACGATGGCCTCACCAAGGAGCAGCACGCGACCACGGATCGGTTCAAGGAAATCGTGGAACGCAGCGGCGGCCAATGGGAAAGGCTCTCGGAAGCTGACCGGAAGTTTCTCGTCGACGACCTGTCCAACGGAAACGAGAACGCTGCCCGCATGATGTTCGCCGCCCGTTCCGGTAAGGCGCCCGCCGTCGGACCGGGCGGGTCCCCCAACGCCACCCCACCTAAAGGCGGGCCGTAGCGCGCCGCCGTCTCCGCGCCCCCTCGGGGGCGCGGAGGCCCAAGGTTGACAACCCATGAGATGGCTCTTAGTCTCAATCCTGTTGACGTGCCTCACCGCCTTGTCCGGCTTGGTTCGGGCGGATTTGCCCAAGCCGTTCCGGTTTGACCGGGGCAAGGATGGCAAGTGGTGGCTGGTTCGACCTGACGGAAGCCGATGGTGGTCGCTCGCAGCGTGTTGCACCGGCCCGGGAACGCCTTGGGAGTCCTACGATCCGAAGAACCGCTCGTACGCCGCCCATCGCCTGTACGTCAACGGAGCCGGCTGGGTGCGCCACGTGCAAGACGAACTCCGAGGGTTAGGCTACAACTCCCTTGGCGGATGGTCCGAGGTGGACCTGTTCCGCAAGCATGGAGGCAACGCCCGTCTGCCTTACTTCGTCGTGCTTCATCTTGGCAGTTACGTCAAGGCCCCGTGGAACGACCTCTTCGACAAGCAGGCCGAACGCGGGATCGAGCTTGCCGCAAGGGAGCAGATTCCCAAGTTGCGCGATGATCCGTTTCTCGTCGGATACTTCAGCGACAATGAACTGGGCTGGTGGGACGACAGTCTGTTCCTTGCCTATCTGGGACTTCCCGCCGGCGCGCCCGGACGCGAGAGGCTCATGGATTTGGTCGAAGAGACGTACCAGAAGGACATCGCAAAGCTCAGGGCAGACTGGACGACCAAGGCCAAGTCCTTCTCGGAACTGAGGAAGGCGCCGGACCTGCGACTCCGAGCGGGTGGCCGTGGAATGCGCGTCGTCAACGATTGGACCGAGAAGACGGCCCAGCGTTATTACTCGCTTGTCAAAAGAGCGATTCGCCGCCACGACCCCGTTCGACCCATCCTGGGCGACCGCTACATTCAGTACTACCCACCGGCGGTCGCGAAGGCGTCGGCCAAGTACGTGGACGCCTTGTCGACGAACATGGGTGCCGACTGGAACGACGGGTCCTACGCCCGCTTCATGTTCGAAGGGCTCTACCGCGCGACCAAGAAGCCGCTCCTGATCACCGAGTTCTACATGGCCGCGAGGGAGAACCGAAGCGGCAACCCCAACACGGGAGACGCGTTTCCTAAAGTCGAAACCCAGGGGGAGCGCGCCACCGCCTACAAGAGGTGCCTGGAACACCTGGCGTCCTTGCCCTTCGTCGTAGGGGCACACTGGTTCCAGTACTTCGACGAGCCCGAGCACGGCCGCGCCGACGGAGAGGACTTCAACATGGGCCTGGTCGACATCGAGGGCAGGCCGTATGAGGAGATGGCGGCGGCGAGCCGCTCGTTCGACCCGATGGCAATCCACGCCAACGCGAAGCCCCTTCCCGTGTGCGACGTCATCCCGGGGTCACCGGCCAACCCGATGAACGGTCTCAAAGCATGGAACCGGACTCACGGGTTCGTGCCCTGGGAGGATGGGATTCCCTTCGGCGACCTCTACCTCTCGCAAGACGAGGCCCACCTCTACCTTGGCCTCTATCTCGCGGACTTCATCGACGAGAAGCTCTACGCCAGCGGCAGGATGCCCGAGTCGGAGCGCCCCTCCTTCCGGGTTCGCTTCGACAACGGCTACTCGGTGAGCGTGCGCTTCGGAGGAAAGAACCGGGCGGCAGCGGTCGATCGACCAGAGGTCGCCGTGACCGAGAAAGCCGGGTTGCGGCCAACGCTGATCCTGAAGCTCCAACGATCCCGGCTCCCGGCTGGGAGCCGTTTGCGATTCGAAGCGCGGGCGACGACCCACAGTGCCGGCGAAACCATGGACTGGAAGGCGAACGTGAAATGGGAATGACCTTGATGATCTCGCTCGCGGTCCTGCCGTTCGCCGTGCTCACGGTTGGCGCGCCCGAGACCCGCTTTTCGGTCGTCCAGGAAGGCGGACGCGACTGGCTCGCGAACGCGGACGGACGCCGATTCCACTCCTTGGGCGTGTGCTGCGTCAACCGGGGCCTCGCCGCCCAAGAATGGGACGACACGAATCCGGGCTATTCGGCGTCGAGGCTCTTCACGACCGACGCCGCTTGGGCAAAGGACTCGACCCGTCGACTTGCCGAATGGGGGTTCAACACCGTCGGCGCATGGAGCGACCACTCCCTTCTGCGTGGCAATCTCTACCAGACGCCGGTGCTGCATCTCGGAGCCAGCGGAATCCCGTGGAAGGACATGTGGGACCCTTCCGTGATCGACGACACCTACCGAATCGCCCGAGAAGGCGTCGCGCCGAACCGTGACGACCCCCGCGTCATCGGCTACTTCTCCGACAACGAACTGGGCTGGTGGTACGGTGCGATGTTCGAGTGGGCGTGGAAGGCGACCCCCGAACACGGCACGCGCGATCGGCTGGTCGCCCTACTCCGCGAGGCCTACCCAGGTGTTTGGCAGACCGTCACGGAGGACTTCGACTGCGAGGGCGCCACCGACTTTGCGACGCTCCAAAGGGCGGGCCGGCTCTTCCTGCGTCCCGGCGGGCATGGGATGGCCTACGTCCGCAAGGTCATGCGTCTGCTCGCCGCCCGCTACTACGAGCTCTGCCGCGATGCCATCCGTCGAGCCGATCCCGGAGCCCTCTTCCTCGGTGATCGTTACATCAGCAACTTCTATCCGGAAGTGGCAGAGGAGGCGGGAAAGGTCGCCGACATCGTATCGACCAACCTGAACGCGAATTGGAGCGACGGCAGCTTCGCCCCGTTCTATTTGGAGGAGTTGCACCGACGCGCCCGCAAACCTCTCTTGGTGACCGAGTTCTACATGTGCGCGATGCAGAACCGGAGCGGCAACATGAACGACGCGTCTGGATTCCCCACCGTCTCCACCCAGCGGGAGCGGGTCGAGGGCCTCAAACGACAGCTCGCCGCCATGTTCGCGAAGCCTTACCTGGTCGGCGCACACTGGTTCCAGTTCTACGACGAGCCGATGCACGGACGGAGCGACGGCGAAAACTACAACATGGGTTTGGTGGACATCGTTGGCCGACCGTATGAGCCGCTGCTGCGGGCCTTTGCGAGCGCCGAAGGGAGGAACCCGACGACCCGCGAGCCTTCGAACGGGAGCATCCCGCCGATTGATCCCTCCCTAGCGCGCGACCTCGGCCGCTGGCCACGCGAACGTGCCCGCACCGACCCGAGCGGCGAGGTCCGGGGAGACCTCTACCTATCGTGGCACCCGTCCGGGCTGTTCGTGGCGATTCAGTTCGACGAGGATCGCTTTGCCGAGGCCTTCTACCGTTCCGGTACGATTCCCAGTGAGGATCGGGCGCGATTGGTACTGGAGATCGACGGCCTGAAGCGGCCCGTTGAAGCGCGCCTCGGTCTTGGGGGCGACCTTGACCTGACGGAAGCACTGAAGCTGACCCACGAGGCGGGCACCCGAAACTGCGCCGTGTTTCGAATACCCACCCGGGCCTTCGGCCGCGCGCGCTTCAAGGCGGGCGACCGCATCGTCTACCGCGCGACGCTCGACACCCGCGGCCGCGCCTACCGCACCACGTGGCGCGGCGAGCGAACCCTCGGAAAGAACCCATGACGGACCGGCAGTACGTGAACCCCCGATTCCCCACGCTTTGGCACGGCGGAGACTACAATCCCGATCAGTGGCCCCCCGAAACGCTGGACGAAGACCTCCGCCTGATGGACCTCGCCCAATGCGACACCTTCACTCTTGGCGTGTTCTCCTGGACTGCGCTTGAGCCGACGGAGGGCGTGTTCACCTTCGACTGGCTCGATCGGGTTATGGACGTCCTCGCCAAAACGGGTAAGCGGGCGATTCTCGCGACCCCCAGCGCCGCCATGCCCGCATGGGCCGCCCGGGCGTACCCAGATATCCTGCGCGTCGGTCCCGACGGGGTGCGTCACCGGTTTGGCGAACGGGTCAACCACTGCTGGAGTTCCCCGGAGTACCGCCGACTCTGCCGGAACATCGCCGAACAGCTGGCCGTCCGGTATGGCGAACATCCCGCGCTGGCCCTTTGGCACGTCTCGAACGAGTACAGCGGGGAGTGCTTCTGCGGGCGCTGCCACGAAGCGTTCCGATCGTGGCTCAAGACAAAGTTCGGCGGCGAACTCGAGGCGCTGAACCAGGCTTACTGGACTTCCTTCTGGAGCCATACGTTCACCGACTGGGATCAGATACCGCTTCCGGGCTGGCCGCACGGCGACACCTCGATCACCGGGCTGCAGCTCGACTGGCGGCGGTTCGTCACGGACCAGGTGGCCCAATTTATGGCCAACGAATCGGCCCCCCTGCGCGAGCACTCGACGGCTCCGATCACGACGAACATGATGGGGACTTACCAAGGGCTGGACTACCATCGTCTCGCCGACCAGGTGGACGTGATCGCCTGGGACAGCTACCCGTGCATCCACAAGGGACCCGTCGGACCAGACCGCTGGACGGAAGTCGCCTTCACTCACGACCTCAACCGCGCAATGAAGCGCCGACCGTTCCTCCTGATCGAATGCACGCCCTCGTCCTCGAACTGGGCGCCGGTGATGGCGCTGAAGCGACCGGGAGCCCATCGGATGGAGGGACTTCAAGCCGTCGCCCACGGGTCCGATTCGGTCCTCTACTTCCAATGGCGCCAGTCCCGAGGCAGTCGCGAGAAGTACCACGGGGCGGTGGTCCAGCACGATGGCACTTCGAGCACCCGGGTCTTCGGCGAGGTGTCCGAACTTGGTGCGGAACTGAAACGGCTGACCGAGGTGGCCGGCACCGAGACCCACGCCGAGGTCGCCATCGTTTACGACTGGGAGAACTCCTGGGCGATCGATCTGGCCCGTGGCCCGAGACGGGGGCGTATGGGCTACCTCGAGGTCTGCTACGACCACTACCGGCCCTTCCTCGCTCGATCTATCGCGACCGACGTGATCGCCTCAGACGCCGATCTGGCGCCTTACCGCCTCGTCGTGGCCCCAATGCTGTACCTCCTGAAGCCGGGAGTGCCGGAAATCCTCGAACGCTTCGTCTCGGCAGGCGGAACCCTCGTCACCACCTACTGGACAGGGATGGTGGACGAAAACGAGCGCTGCTTCTTTGGGGGGTTTCCCGGACCCCTCCGGGAGCTGTGCGGCATCTGGAACGAGGAGATCGACGCCCTTCACGACGAACGGACCGTGGACGTCGAGTTCTTGAGCGGGAACGCTCTGAACCTGGTTGGACGATTCTCGGCGACTGAACTATGCGAACTGGTCCACGCCGAAGCCGCGGAGGTCCTCGCCGCGTATGCGAGCGACTTCTATGCTGGACGGCCCGCCATCACCCTCAACCGCTACGGCCTTGGTGAAGTCTACTACGTCGCCAGCCGAAACGATCGGGCGCTTACGGACGCGTTCTATGGCGCGCTCGTCCAGCGTACCGGACTTGCTTCGGACTTTGATCGTCCCTTGCCGCAACACGTCTACGCGCGAAAGCGGTCTGGGACACGGGAGCACCTCTTCCTGATCAACACCGGGGATCAAGCTCGGTTGATCGATACGAGTGGCTCGGGTTACGCCGATCCGCAAGACCGCTCCCTACCGAACTCGGTAACGCTGCCGCCCCACGGGGTCTGGGTCGGGGTACGGCCCTTGTCAGTGGCTCCCTCCCCGATTCGAGAACGATTGTCCGATGCAAGGTGAATGCGTGTTGTACGTCCTTGGAGTTGCGGCGACGATGATTATAACGAGCTCGGGGACCCCGCCCTTCTATCTTCGCGATGGTGACCGAGTGGTGTTTCACGGTGACAGCATTACCGAGCAGGCCCACTACACGAACTACGTCGAGGCGGGCGTGCTCGCCCGCTACCCGAACCTTAAAGTCGAGTTCTACAACGTCGGCTGGGGCGGCGACACCACCTGGGGGACGACGGGATGGGACGAAGCGGGCGGATCGAGCGACGTACGGATCAAGCGGGACATTGCCCCCCTGCGACCAACCGTCGTGAGCCTTATGTTCGGTATGAACGATGGCGGGTACGTGCCTTACGACCCCAAGGTGGCCGACACCTTTCGCCTATGGTACGGCAAGGTGCTCGGATGGCTGAAGGAATTGGCTCCCGGCGTACGGTTCACGCTCAATCTCACTTCTCCCTGGGACGACACCACCCGGCCACCCTCCTTTCCCGGCGACGCGAAGCACCCCGGCGGCTACAACGAGGTCCTGTTGCGGTACGGCGAGGTTGTGCACGACCTCGCCAAAGAGCACGACGCCACGTTCGCCGATCTGAACCGTCCCCTCGTGGCCGCCATGGGGCGAGCCAAGGATCGGGATGTGGCCCTC
Source organism: Fimbriimonadaceae bacterium (assembly GCA_026129685.1). GTDB lineage: Bacteria > Armatimonadota > Fimbriimonadia > Fimbriimonadales > Fimbriimonadaceae > UBA2387. The sequence goes on along the minus strand of JAHCHO010000004.1, from coordinate 31,909 downwards.
GCGCAACAGATCGTGCCCGACTGGATACACCCCAGCGCCGCTGGAGGTGTGTTGATGGCGGCCGAAATCCTGAAGGCGTGGGGAATGCCGTCTCTCGTTTCGGCGGTTCGGCTCGACGCCGGACGGTCGCGTGTCTTGGGGGCCGTCAACGCCCGCGTGAGCGGGTTCGACGGAACCTCATGGACCCAGACCGACGCCTCGCTTCCCTTCCCGCTCGACATAGACGACAAGACGCTCATGTTGGCGGTCGATTCCTCGGACTTGGTCCCGGCGCTTGACCAACAACTCCTGACCATTCAGGGGTTGCGGGGGAGACGGTACCGCCTACAGATCGATGACAAGGACGTGGGCCTCTTCACGGATCAGGACCTTGCCGGAGGGATCAACCTTGCGGACCACCGCACCCCGATGCTCTCGCAAGCCCGGGACCTCCTCCAACTCACGATCAAGAAGAACCGCGCGTTCTTTGTCAAATGGCGCGACGTCGAAATCCCGTTCGCGAGTCTCAAAGGCGCGGGACGGGCGAGCGCTGCCGTCGAGGCCCTGCGTCGGGATTTGTGCGCTCGGCAACGGGCAACGGCGAAGCCTCGCCCTCACCGTTTCCGTCTCGTTCCCGCTTAGCTAGATCGGTGGGTTGAGGGCGATGGCGATTCACCACCCTTCGTGGGATACTTCCGACTGAAACCGCAGTTTGAACTCGGCGCCGCCCTCGTGGCGGTTCCTCGCCGAGATGTTGCCTCCGTGCGCCGTCATCACCGCCCGGCAGATGGCAAGTCCAAGGCCGAAACCGGTTCCGCCACGCTTCCAGAACTTCTCGAACACGGCCTCCTCCTCACCCTTGGCGATCCCCGGACCGTTGTCCCGCACGCTCACTTCGACCCCCCTGTCGCCGCGAACGGCGACGACCTCGACCCGAGTGCCGGCCCCCGCGTGGCGCGCCGCGTTCTCCAGCAGGTTCACGAAGACCTGTTCGACAAGAACACCGTCCAGCCGCAGAAGCGGCAAGTCGCTCGCCACATTGTGGTGGATCGGCGTCTCGAACAGATTCTCCGTGCGCAAGATCGCCGAACCGATCAGTTCCTCCAGCGAATGCCAATCCAGGTGCAACTCGACGCCGACGCCCTCGAATCGGGACATGTCCAACAGGTCGCGAATGAGCTTGGCCATCCGCACCGACTCCTCGTAAACGGTGGTCGCCAGCGTGCGGCTCCTCTCCGACAGGTCGGACTGCTCGACCAAACTGCTCGCCGACCCTTGGATCGACGCCAACGGGGTGCGAAGGTCGTGGGAAACCCCGCTCAGCAGGCTGCTGCGCAGTTTCTCCCGCTCGACCCTTAGGCTCGCTTCGTGCGATTCCTTCGCGAGTTGGGTCCGATCCAGCGCCAGGCCGAGTTGGTGCGCGATGGACTCGACGAGGTGCCGGCCGGTGTCCAGGGATTGGGCCTGGGGCGGACGCAGGCCGAGGACTCCGACGCAACCCTCCGAGCCCATTAGGGGCAGGTACATTCCCACCGCGCCCGACAAGGTGTCGGTGCCCGTGCCTGCTGGGCGTCCATGGTCGAAGACCCAACCCACGACCCCAAGTTCCTTCGCGTCCGACTCGTACCCGGTCGCGGACGGGGACAGAACTTGCGGTCGGCCTTCATCGCCCTTGGCGAACACCACCGCCTCTGCGCCGGTGATCAAGGCGGCCTTGCGAGCCGCGATGGCCGCCATCTCCTCCCGCTTGCGCGACGAGGCAAGCTGTCGGCTCACCTCGTACAGGGCCGCCGTCTCCCTTTCCTGCTTCAGGGTAGACCGCGTCTGCTCCTTGAGCCGCAGGGTGAGTGAACTGATCAGCACCGAGACGACGAGCATCACGCCGAAGGTCACCACGTACTGCGCATCGGTCACGGCGAACGTCCCATGGGGAGGCACGAAGCACACGTCGAAGAGCGCGACCCCGAGGACCGCCCCTAACAACGACTCTCTCCGCCCGTACCGCACCGAGATCACCGCCACGCCCAAGAGGTACACCATGACGATGTTCGCCAAGTCGAACCGGCGCACCATCAGAAACCCGATGGTGGTGCAGAGAGCAAGTATCCCCAACGTCGCCGCGTAGCTCTGCCAAGTGGATGGCTCGGGCTTGCGCCGCACCAGAAGAGGGTTCCCCGACTCCTCCGCCCCGGTAATGACCATGACGTCGATCTCCCCGCAGGCGCGGATAAGCCGGTCGGTAACCGAGCCGAACACCATGTCCAACCAGCGGCGGCGCACGGCCTTGCCCACCACGATCGTCGTAACATTCTCGGACTGTGCGTACCGGATGACCTCGGCGACGACATCCTCGCCCGCGAGGGCGACCGTCCGGACTCCAAGGTTCTCTGCCAGAGCCAACGCAGCCTCGAGTTCAGCCCTTCCAGCGTCCGAGGATACGCCTTGACCCGGGCTCTCGACCCTGACGGCGACAAGGTCCGCGTGGAGGTCGGACGCCAGCCGTCTGGCGGCGCGCACCACCCTTGGCGCCATCCGATTTGGCTCGACGTAGACCAGAATCCGTTGCCGAGTGTGCCAAGGTTCGCGGACATCCTGAAGCGTCCGGATCTGGCGCATCTCTTCGTCGACCCTCTCGGCCGTGTGCCGAAGCGCCAACTCCCGGAGGGCCAACAGGTTGCTCCGCCTGAAAAAACCCAGAATGGCCTGGTCGACCTTTTCCGGTACATAGACCTTTCCCTCCTCGAGCCGCTTGTGCAGTTCGTCCGGCGGGAGGTCCACAAGTTCGACCTCGTCCGCAACGTCGAAAAACGAGTCCGGCACGGTCTCCTGCACGGAAACGCCCGTGACCTGAGCGACCACGTCTCGCAGGCTCTCGACGTGTTGGATATTGACGGTGGTCCGGACGGAGACCCCGGCATCGAGCAACTCGACGATATCCTGCCACCGCTTCGCGTGGCGGCTCCCCGGTGCGTTTGTATGGGCCAACTCGTCGACGAGCAGGACCTCGGGTCTTCTCTGGAGTGCGGCGTCTAGGTCAAATTCCCGGATCGTGACCGACCGATATTGACCTTCGCGAAGCGGCAACCGCTCGATACCTATCGCGAGTTCCTCGGTCTCCCTCCGGCCGTGCGCCTCGAGGTAACCGATCACCACGTCGAGCCCCCTCGCGACGTCCGACTTGGCGTCGCCGAGCATTGAGAACGTCTTGCCCACCCCCGCCGCCATGCCCAAATAAACCTTTAGGCGTCCCCGCCGTTGCGGGTTGCGGTCCGTGGCTGTGGGCGATTGAGCCATCACTGTGTTAGGCTACCGAACGCGCGGCGGCCGAGTCGCCCAACTGAGCGCGTACTCGAACACCTGGATGTCGTGGAGTCGCTGCACCAACGCATTGCCGAACGAGTGGTTCCATTCCTTCCGTCGCCCCTCGCGGTACCCTGAAGCCTCGGGCCCATCCACGAGAAGGACACCGATCGGGCGGCCCGGGTGGCGCGATGCGATCTCCAACACGACCTCGACCCCGAGGGAGACCGCAGTCGCGGGCGCACACCGTAGGATGAGCAAAGGCCGATCGTCCATGCCCGTCCACTGCTCCCGGTAAGACCGCGCCTCCGCGTCGTTCTCCGCCAAGGCCACCGCATGATCAAAGGCCAGGCGCCAGACGACCTCAGTCGCGTCAGACCACCTGGGCAACAGGGCGATCAGGACGGGATCCTGTATGGCTTTCACCGTCGTCGTCCCGTCCACCGTCTTGCTTCGCACGCGGATTGTCACTCACCTTGACGTCCGTCCAGAGCCAGATTGAGCTCCAGAACGTTGACGACCGGCTCGCCCAGCACGCCGAGTTGGGGCGGTTCCGTGTGCGCCCTGACGATCGCTCGGACCGCATCGGCCGACATGCGCCTAGCCCTTGCGACTCGCTCGACCTGGTACTCAGCCGCTCCCGGACTGATGTGCGGGTCGAGTCCGCTTGCGCTTGCCGTCGCCAAGTCGGTCGGGACCTGGACAGTTCCGGTCTCAAACGCCCTCAGGGCGGAGATCCGTGTTGAGATGACGCCGGGTACGACCGAGCCGTTGGCGTCTTTCCCACCGATCAGCGCCGGGTTCGTTGGAGCCAGGTTCGATCCGCCCGAAGCGGCTGCGTTGTAGGGGAACGGCGAAGTGAACGACGGTCGACCCCAGAAGTACTTGGGTGCGTCGAAGGACTGCCCGACGAGCCGCGAACCCACGAACTTGCCGGCCTTAGAGATCAGGGATCCATTGGACTGTTCGGGGAATGGGAGTTGGGCGACGACCGTAACGATAGCCGGATAGGCCACGCCCGTCAAGACCGTCAAGGCAACGTACATCCGGATGGCGCGGACGAGCTCTCTCACCGGAAGAGCACTCCAATAACGAGATCAACCAACTTGATTCCGGCGAAAGGTACGGCGAGGCCGCCGAGACCGTAGACCACAAGGTTGCGCTTCAGGATTTGGTTCGCGCCGAGAGGCACGTATCTCACTCCTTTGAGTGCCAACGGGATCAGCGCCACGATCACGACCGCGTTGAAGATCACCGCGCTCAGGATGGCGCTCTCGGGGGTCTTCAGTCTCATCACGTTCAAGACCGACAGCTCCGGGTACGTTGCCGCGAACGCGGCGGGGAGAATCGCGAAGTACTTGGCCACATCGTTGGCGATGCTGAAGGTCGTGAGCGCCCCCCGGGTCATCAGAAGCTGCTTCCCGACCTCGACGACCTCGATCAACTTCGTTGGATTGCTGTCCAAATCCACCATGTTGCCCGCCTCCTTCGCCGCTTGAGTGCCCGAATTCATCGCCACCGCGACATCGGCCTGAGCCAAAGCGGGCGCGTCGTTCGTACCGTCGCCGGTCATCGCGACGAGCCGACCGCCCTGCTGGAACTCCCGAATCAGCTGAAGTTTGGCCTCCGGAGTGGCCTCCGCCAGAAAGTCGTCGACTCCGGATTCGGCCGCGATGGCGGCCGCCGTAAGCGGATTGTCCCCGGTGACCATCACCGTTCGGATACCCATTCGGCGTAGGTCTCCGAAGCGCTCCTTGATGCCGCCCTTCACGATGTCTTTGAGATAGACCACCCCGAGCACCGTATCGTTCTCGGCGACGACGAGCGGAGTTCCCCCGGAACGACCAATCTCATCAACCTTCTTCTGCACCTCCACCGGGAACTGGCCTCCTTTGCCTTCGACCCACCGCTTTACGGCGTCCTGGGCGCCCTTTCTCAGGGAGGTGCCCTCGAAATCGACGCCGGACATTCGTGTTTGAGCCGTGAAGGGCACAAAGCGCTCGCCTCCAACCTCTCGACCGCGAAGCCGGAACAACTCCTTCGCCAGCACGACGATGCTGCGACCCTCCGGCGTCTCGTCGGCGAGGCTGGCGAGCTGCGCGCGATCGGCAAGGTACTTCGCTTCCACTCCCGGCGCCGGATGAAATTCGACGGCTTGGCGGTTCCCAAACGTGATGGTCCCGGTCTTATCCAGCAGGAGAACGTCCACGTCCCCCGCCGCCTCGATCGCGCGACCGCTGGTCGCGATCACGTTCCGCCGAAGCAAGCGATCCATCCCCGCGATCCCGATCGCACTCAGTAGACCTCCGATTGTGGTCGGGATAAGGCAAACGAGCAGGGCCACCAACACCGTCACCGTGATGGCGCGCCCCTTCCCTTCGCTTGCGACCGCATACAGCGAGAACGGCAGCAGGGTCGCGCAAGCCAGGAGAAAGACGATCGTCATCGCGGCGAGCAAGATGCTTAGGGCGAGTTCGTTGGGGGTCTTCTGCCGTTTCGCCCCTTCCACCATCGAGATCATTCGGTCAAGGAAGGTCTCTCCCGGATTGGCGCTGATCGCCACGACGATCCAGTCGCTCAGGACGCGCGTGCCGCCGGTCACCGAGCTACCGTCTCCGCCCGACTCGCGGATCACCGGGGCCGACTCCCCGGTGATCGCGCTCTCGTCCACCGTGGCGATTCCCTCGACGACTTCTCCGTCTCCCGGTATGGGTTCACCCGCCTCGATCAAGACGAAGTCGCCCTTTCGAAGTTGGCTTGCCGACACCCACTCGCTCTGGCTCCGGTCGGACGGAACCTTCAGCCTCCGTGCGCGAACGTCCTTCTTGGCCGCCTTGAGAGCGTCCGCCTGAGCCTTGCCGCGACCCTCCGCCATGGCCTCGGCGAAGTTGGCGAACAGCACCGTGAACCAGAGCCACACGGCGATCGACAGAATGAAGGATGGAGACGCCTCACCCTGACCGCCCAACGCCTGAATCCACAACGCGGTCGTCAGAATCGAGCCGAGGTACACGACGAACATCACGGGGTTGCGCGCCTGCACCCGTGGATCGAGTTTGAAAACCGAGTCGCGGACCGCCCGCACGACGAGCGATCTGTCGAACAGCGGCTGACCCTGAGCCATCATCGGTGGGCGCCTCCCGTCATCCTTATCGCTTCAATGCCGGGGCCCAGAATCAGTGCTGGGATGAAGGCCAGACCCGCGACGACCACCACGACCGCACAGAGCAACCCTACGAACAGCGCGGTGTGCGTTGGCAACGTCCCGGCTCCCGCCGGCACGGGTTTCTTGCGTCCCAACGACCCCGCGATCGCCAGGACCGGGATCATTAACCAGAAGCGCGAAAGCCACATCGCCACACCGCCCAGGTAGTTGTGGAAGGGGACGTTCGCCGCGTAGCCGGCGAAAGCCGAACCGTTGTTGTTCCCCATCGACGAGTAGGCGTACAAGACCTCGCTGAACCCGTGCGGTCCCGGGTTGGCCATTCCCGCCACGCCCTGGCTGACTCCCCCGTTTGTGGCCGGCCAAACCAGGCTGATCGCCGTGCCCAGGAGCACCAGGGCGCACGGAGTCAGGATGACGAGCGATGCCATCTTCATCTCGTAGGCCTGAATCTTCTTTCCCAGGTATTCGGGCGTCCGTCCCACCATCAGGCCCGCAAGGAACACCGTCACGATGGCGAACACGAGCATGCCGTAGAGGCCCGACCCGACGCCCCCGAAGACGACCTCGCCGAGCTGCATCAGGACCATCGGGACAAGGCCTCCGAGTGGGGTGAAGGAGTCGTGCATTGAATTCACCGACCCGTTGCTCGCCGCCGTCGTCGCCGTCGCCCATAGGGCGGAGTTCTCGATGCCAAATCGCGCCTCCTTGCCCTCCCAGTTGGCGTTGGTCGCCAAGCCGTGGCTCGCGAACGCCGGGTTGCCCGCCCTTTCGGCCATCACGCAGGGGACCAAGGACGCCGCGTACAAGAGGGTCATCGCCGCCAAGATCGCGTAGCCCTGCCGACGATCCTTTACCATCTCCCCAAACGTGACGCAAAGGGCCGCCGGAATGAGGAGAATGGCGACCATCGAGAGAAAGTTGGAAACCGGCGTCGGGTTCTCGAGCGGATGAGACGAGTTCGCGTTGAAGAACCCTCCCCCGTTCGTGCCGAGTTGCTTGATCGCGACTTGGGAGGCTGCCGGGCCGAGTGCGATCGCTTGTTGGTGGATCACCTGGCCGTTCGAGCCCGTCACCGGCTGGACGAGCGCCGCCCGAACATACGGGCGAAAGGTCTGAACAACCCCCTGGCTGACGAGCGCCAGACTCAGCACAAGCGAGAGTGGCACGAGGATGTAGAGGGTCGCGCGGGTGAGGTCCGTCCAGAAGTTGCCGATCGAATTCGCTTCCCCCGCCCGAATCCCTCGAACGAGCGCGGCCAAAACCGCGATTCCGGTTGCCGCGCTCACGAAGTTCTGGACCCCGAGGGCCAGCATCTGCGTGAGGTAGCTCATAGTTGATTCGCCCCCGTAACCCTGCCAGTTCGTGTTTGTCGCAAAACTGACCGCCGTGTTGAACGCCGAGTCGGCAGAAACGGCCCCAAGGCCCTCTGGATTCAGAGGTAGCAGGCTTTGGAGCCGCTGGATACCGTAGACCGCGAGCGCACCCGCCAAGTTGAGGAAGAGTGCGCAGACGGCGTAAGTCTTCCAGGTCTGCTCGGTTGCCGGGTCCACGCCCGAAAGCCGGTAGAGGAGCCTTTCAGCCGGCCCAAACATCCTTGAAACAAGGGTTGGCCGACCTTCGAGTACGCGCGCCATGTACAGCCCAAGCGGCTTCGCACAAGCGAGCAGTACGGTCAAGTGAATCAGGGTCTGAAGCCAAGCCACTAGAACTTCTCCGGCTTCAAGAGAGCCATAAACAGATAGGCCAAGAGCAACGAGGCCAACAGCCCGGCGACCGCATGGACCGTCATTCTTCCGGCCCCCGGCTCAGCGCGTCGCATGCCCAAACCATCCAATGGGAGGCGAGAGCCAAGGCCACGATCGTGCCTATCGCGATTCCGTCCACGCCTGGAATCGTGCGCGACGGCACGGTCAAGGGTGCGACAAGAGCGGCCCTCGAACCGTCAAGGTTTCGCCAATTTGGCCACGGATCCCGCCCCCCATCCGCCTCCGCTCCCCCACAAACGAACGAAACCCGCACGGTTTGTGCAGGTTTCAAGTTCAAAACTTGGTGGACCTTCCTAGACGCACTCAGAATACCCTCATGTCGCTAGAGCTCGTCGAACGAGACGATGGACAAGACAAGGTCGTAATCCCCCAGCACTGCGGATTGCTCCCAAACTTCTAAACGCTGAGCGTCACGATCCCTGGAAAACCACGTCGAAGCATCTACAGTCTCGGGTTGCTCAAGTTCATCCAGTTCGGTCAGACAGTTCCAGGCAAGGGCACCGCCTTCGACACGGTCTCCCCGTTTAACCGAATAATAGGGCCTCGCTTTGGGGCTGGACACGGCCCAACTGACGCGGTTGTCGGACGACAGGACGACAATTGCCGGGCAATCAATCAGCTCCACGACCCTAATGGCGGCAGCGGTAAGGGATGTGCCAAAAGTAGCGGCAACCTCGATTGCCAACTGAATCGTCGGCGAGGCGTATCGAAGCGTTTTGGCGAGCATTGGCGTCGGCATCAACAGCTCGGCTGCGAAGGCGTTGGCCTCCTGCTCAATGCCGCTGCCCTTGTAAGCCGCAATATCCCCCGCCGTACAGGCGATGGCTTGGCTGTGGTAGGGATGCAACTCCCAGTGACCGAGTTCGTGCGCTATCGTAAAGGCAATTCGACCGGGCTCTCTTATGTCTTGCCGGTACCCGATGAGGCCGAAGCGGCCGCTGCGGACAAGGGAGCCATCCAGGTTCTTGTACGGCTGGGGCATGACGATTGCCCCGCGTTTCAAGGCAATCCTTTCAACGTCTATCTGTGCTGGACTATCAACCCCGACAGCCGCCAAGACATCTAGGGCCCTCTTCTTGGATGTTGTAGCGTCCCCTGCGGCTATTGTTCGACCTCCTCATTCAGCGTCTGTAGAATCTGAACCTGTTGGTAGAGGGCCTGCACATCTTCGGCCGTCATTTTGTCCGTGAGTCTCGCAGCGTAGCCAAAGGTGACGATGGCTTGCCGCATGGCGCTGAGTGGTGGCAGCGCCATCTGACCGGGCATCGTTAATAAGTCTGTGCGCTTTGCGGCCAACTCTTCGGCTAGTATCTCCCCCTTCTGCCGGCCGATGAACTGACGCATCCGTTTGACAAGGGTATCTGGGTCGGTTCCCTGCTTGCGCAACATCTCTTGGATTTCCTCGCGGGACGCGTCATCAATCTGCTCCTCCGCGTCGAACGCGAACTTCGCCAGGGAGTTGATGGCGGCCCCGCTCTTGGGTTTCTGTTCGCTACTCATCTGTTCGTTATCCTCACTTGCTTTGGCAAAGGCTTCATATCGAAGTAGTCCCTCAGGCAAGACTTTATGCGGTTCAGCTCCGCTCTCTTGACGCCCAGCTTGCATTTGACCGCCTCGTCGGTCTCTCCGTCCATGTAGAGCTCGATTGCCCGAACAACGTTGGGCTCTCCCGAAAACGACTCGATTACTTCGAGGAGCGTCGAGTCGTCGGAATGCTCAGGGTCGAATCCATCTTTTGGCCGAACAGTATTTGCGTTCTCAACGCTGTCGACGTCCGTAGAAACATCGCTGCGCACGACTCCCTTCAGGAAAACGTAGAGACTGACGCGTTCCGGGTCCCACTTTCGCTTCCCCGTGCGCTCGCTATCGAAGAGCTTGCGAATCGCCTCCATCGCGTAGTCCTCACCGCTCTTGCCTCCCGGAGGCAGGCCCGCTCGGGCTTGGAGCCAGGACAGGCCGCCGACCAAGAAGTTGGCATACGCAGTGAGCCTCTCAATGGTGTCATCCCAATCTTGACCATCCAGCAACTCTCTCATCCGGCACCTCTGATTCCTTCAACGATTGGCACCATCTAGAGCACCCCCGCGGGAACCAGCCTGCCCGGTTCGTAAGAGGCCCCGTTCCAATCATAGATGTAAGTCGGCGGCATTCCTGCAAACTTCTGGCCAAGTTGCATGGCAACCGCCTGCGGCGCCGCCATGAACAAGTGAAGCCTGGAGGGTCTGACCTTCGCGACGACACGGTCAAGTTCTGCATAGATTGCGCTTACGAAACCTCGGGTCGTGTACGCTTCGAGTTCCAGGGGGGAGCAAGCGGGGCGAAACTCCAAGAGGCTGGGCTGGGTCTCGTTCGCGGCGAGAACGGCGTCTTCCCGAAGGTTCTTGAATCGGCTTGCAACCGTGACGATGAGGGCGTCGCTCCCCCTGACTTCTTCAGCGACCTGGACGTGAGGCGCTGTCGCTGGACCCGTGCTCGCCCAATATTCGGTCGGCGTTTGTCTGATTGCCAGTTCGAAGCTTTGAAAGACCCGACCAAAGAGGAACGCGGACGTGTTGTGCTTGGATCCCTCCACGATGATGCGGGGTCGACCGTGCACCTTTGCAATGACCGCTTTAACGTCTTGGAGCGCTGAAACCAGGTTCACCCAGCGAGTCGGGTTCTGCGTCCCGTAGGCGCTACATCCGTCAATGGTAAGAAGCTCGTCGTCGGTCGACGGTAAAACCTCGCGCGTACTGAATTGAAGACGGATTTGGTCTGCTTTTCGCGGGTGATGTCCGCAGGCCACCTTCTCCAGGACTTCGCGGGCAACGCGCGCAAGGCCGGACTCAAGCGCAGCGTCATCCACTGGAATGCAATGGTGGTCCGCAAAATTGAAGCCGAACGCGCTCCTGCTCCTCGCCTCCAGTTCCGCGAACCTGAGGGCACGCGGCACAGCAAACAAGATGTACGTGGGGTCGGAACGGTGCTGCGTAATCGCGGCCGGTATTTCCACGGCAGCTATGAAGGGACGGTCGAAAACCTTCGGCGTCGCGTAAAGGAGGCAACCCAAGCAGTCGTTCCGGATGGCGCGACGCGCTTCATCGGCGTTTGCATCCCCGACGAGGAATCCGCCTTGCTTATCTACCCATGGGACTATGCCCCGCAATCTCAGCTCGTCGGCAAGGTGAAAGACCTCGGTCGCGTCACCGCTGAAGTGCGAAAGGAACAGCTTCTTCAGGCTACAGCCTCCTCGGTAAGCCGGGAGGGTCGCCGGTGGGGCGATTCCGGGGCGTGCCACTTCCCGGTCTCAAGCCATAGTTCGTAGAGACCGAGCCACGACCAGACGAGTGGGAAGATGAAAGTAGCAAGTAGCTTCTCCCCGTGCCAGGGGTCCTCCGTTGGCCAATAGAGACAGAGCTCTTCCTCTCTATAGATGTGGGGGGCATCTGGATGAAGGGCCGGTCGAAGCACACGGGCGCGAGGTATCCCGCCCGGACTGTACCGGATCTCGACGGTGTAGGCAGGAGAGGACGGCCTGGGCGAGAAGACGCCACGCCACACACCGACCTGTCCTTCCTTGCGGAATCGGAAACCAGGAAAGCGAGACTGGACGGCGAGGTTCTGAATCAGTAGCGATATGGGAGCCCGCCGTCTTGTCAATCCTCTTCCTCGGTTAGTCGCCATGAAACCTCGTCATGGGCACCGGGGTGGCGATGCGCGGGGCGGATGTCAGACCCGTCACAATCGCTGCACCCGGAGCGAACAGGCTGGCGAGCCGCTGGGCCTCTTCCTCGACGGATTCAGGGAAGTTGTTGCCGAAGAGGATGCGCCAGTGTCTCACCGCCTCTTCGGAGGTAGCCGCATTGAGGGCCTTGTAGGCGCGACCTCGCGCATCGTCGAGATGGCGCAGGAACGACTCGAAGTCGTTTCGCGACCAACTGTGAGACACGTTGTGACCGAGGACGGGGTCAGGGATGTTTGGTGTCGCTTCAGGGCTTGTCCAGAGCAGGTGGTCGTACTGCTTGTACAGCTCGTCGACCAGCCAGTAGAAGAGCTCTCCTAACGAAAGGCCATCGTCGAAGCCTTGGGCGTCGATGAGGTTGAGCAGCATCGAGCCGAGCCAGTAGCTCTTCGGCCTCATATAGGTCATGTTCTCGCGGACGTAGTGCTTGAAGAGCTTGGCGAGCTTCTTGACCTTCTTGCGGTGGGCGTTGTTCAGCTCGTTGAGCTTGTGGATGTATCCTACGGGGTGTGACGCAATCCACTTTTCAAAGCCCTTGTCGGGGACAAAGATGGGCGAGTCAAACCCGTTTGGAGCGATACATGGTACCAGATCGAGGTGAAAATCCTTGTCCTTGAAGTAGACGTGGACCGAGCGTCGGGCTCCGTTCACATCGAACTGGGCCGACCCTTGATAGCCCAAGTGCGACGGGAGGTCTTCGAGGGCTAGCCTCAGGTCGCGCAACAGCTGTTTCGCGTTCGGGTCATTCTCTGCCGGGTCGCCTGCCACCCGGACAAGGATGTCGACATCCTTTACGTCGCCGACGGAAAGCTTCTGCGCGTAGGACCCGACCAGGCGGCTGTGCGGCGTGAGAGTCTTGAACGTCCCGAGGCCCTCCAGATAGTCGCGCACGAGCGGATGGCACTCTTGGGCGGCTCTAATCCTGTCCTCGGGGGGCTTGGTGGCCTTGAGAAGCTCGTCGAAGTGGGTGGTTAGCGGCAGAATCGTCGGCATCCAGTAGAACTCCGTATAGTTATCAGACGTAGCCGGAGCCTAAGTTGGCTCTGCCTTTGGCACTTTCGCGTTCGAAATGCCAGTTTTAACGTCTCTACTTACTGGTGCGGTGTTCTAGGACGGAATTGTCGGTGCACCACGTTTTCGGCTGATGTGATCAAGGGGCTCTCAGGCGGAGACGGTCGTCCACAGTTGCCCGTCGATCGGCCAAGTGTCCATGATTCAGATTCTGCCCGTATTTTCTCGACGCGGCGACTCTGCCTCAGGTTGCCGTCCGCACCAAATTGAGCTTACGCTTGCGAGTCATATGCCTGAACTGAGACTCCCGGATGAAGGGACGGGTAGACGAGGCTGGCGGAGTCAAGGCCCCCGGGGACCTTTGTGCGAACCTCTTGGTGCGGAGTGAACTGCCATCGAGGCTCCTTTGGTCTCTTGCCCAGATTGACGCAGGGAGCACCAATCCACTGTGCGGTGCAATGCCGTCTTGCTGGCGATTGCTCCCACAGACCTGAGAGTTGCGCAAGGCGCGAGAAACCGCGACGGATGGAGTATGTCCAACTGCTATCGTTGCGGGAGGCGCCTGCCGGAGGTCTCGCTCCGGCGTCGCCGCAGGATCAAGACGGGCGAGTGGGTGAGGCGAAAGTACCCCCGCAAGAGCGTGGACTCGCTGAACGTCCACTACGGCATGCGGATCGTCTGCCCGCTGTGCGCCCGGGTGATGGACCGTCAGCGAGCATGGGAAGAGACCAAGAGGAACCTGCTGCCGATCCTCGCGCTGCTCGCGCTTCTCGCGGTTCTGCTTTTCGCCCAGACCTACCCGTAGAAAGAGCCCCGCCCTCCCCTTTTCCGGGAGAGACGGGGCGGGTCGTGCCTCGTCAGAAAAAAGTAGCGAGCGAACCGGAGGCGATCCTGACGATCCAGTCGGTCCACCGTCGGATTGTGGCGAGCGAAAGGTGGGCAGCTTGTCGGGCGCGCGCCGAGGGGAGACGCGATCCGTCGTCGGATCGAAACGATACCTCAAAGCGCGGCGTGCCGAACGGCTCCCGATCGAGTTCCGGCCCCAGGTGGTAACGAAAGCCCCCCGACAGGACGAGAACGCGGGGCGCGCCGTACCGCAGGGGCACGACGGCGAAGCGATTGGGCGTCGTTGTGACAGCCGCACACGAGGATGCCGCCGGAGAGGACGAGAATCTCGGCCTCCATCTGGTTGCGAGCGAGGTTGGCTCGGTCCCAGGACGAGGGCCACAGCGGGCGCTCGGAGACGTTCGGCCGCTCAGCAGGCGAACGTTGCCGTAGGCGGGGGGCCGAGACCTCATGAAGAAAGGGCTGGGGCTGGGTCGGGCGCGATGGCGGGTTCGCCTTCGCACTGGAGCGGTCGCAGCTCGGTGAGACATTGGACCTCCCGGAGAAGGTTCTGGAGCCCCTCCGCCCCTAGGCTAGGTCGGTCCGTTCAGGCGCCGGAACCGAGCCGTCCGCGCAACTCGGGTCGGTACGGTGAGCCCCGCCCGTAACAGGCGAGGGCGGGCGTCAGCGAGCGTCGGGGACGCCCCGGTCGGCGGCGCGCTGGGCCTGGCCCGATGCGACCACCACCGCCCTGGGATCCTCTGGATCGCCTCCAGCAGCTTCCGACGTAGGCGGCGGCGGCGTTGTCCTGAAGGGAGTTGTCGAGGCCGACGGCGCGGCGCAGAGGAAGGCGGAGGCGGATTCGAAGCCACCAGCTCACTCCCGGCCGTAGTCGCACAGGCCGAACTCGGCGCGTCGGGTCACCGCCGGTCGGTTCAGGCGTCTCTCGTGCCCGGTCAAATGGGCCAGCTCGTGGTAGAGCGTGGCGTAGCGCGCGTCGGGCTCGAACGCCTCCTCGTGGGGGTTCCCACCAAATCGGACGGCGGTCGGTACCAGGCGCGATCGGCGCCGAAACGGATCGCAGGCAGGTCCGGCATCGAGGCGACCACCGTCTCGGCGGCGCAGTGCCGCTCGCCCGCCGGAAGCAGGCGATCAACGGCGGGCAGGTCCAGTCGGTCGCACTGCTCGACGTTGAAGACCGGGTGGTGGCGCAGGACGGGGATCTCGCGGCGACGAACCTCGCCGGACGCCTCGTCCTCGGTCTCCCGGTCCCAGAGCTTCCAGAAGACCACGAGCGAGCTCTTCTCGCCCTTTCGCACGGCGCCCCCGAGGTCGAGGGCCTGGCGGAAGGTGAGCCAGCGGTGGTCCCGGTATCCGGACATGGAGAGCAGAAGCAGGTTGATCCCCCGGTACGGTCGCTCGGTGGCGGCGTTGCGGGGGGCGGGGTCGGTCCAGGGCTTTCGCCAGGGGGCGACCCCCCGGGAAAGCGCCTCGATCATTCGGGCGGCGACGCGTTCGTAGACGGAACCGTCGCGGGACGTCGCGGAAAGGTGCGCGGCCATTCGTGGCCTCCTTGTTTGGCGTGGACTCACGGGCGAAGACCCGTGGGAGACCATCCTCGCAAAGGAGGGGAAAGGAAGCGAGGAACCAACGCGCCGGCGCAAAGGAAGGAAGCGGTGGAAAACTGCCGAAGAAAGCGCGAAGGAATCGCTCTTCCCACGTGTCATATATCTTTTAGGGTCAAGTTTTCATCAAATCTCGAACCGTGATTCAGGCGATGACTCGCGACTTTTTCATCCTTATTAACAAAGAGTCCTTGTCGTTCGGCGAAAGCCGTCGTATCATTGGTGTGCTCGCGACAGGAACCGGCTTCCGACCCGTTTCTTTCGAGCGACGCACAGGGATCGAACCGAATGTTCAACACGCGCGTGATGGAGCACACGTTGAACCCGCGAAACGTGGGAACCCTCCCCGGGGCCACGCACTACGGTCAGAGCGGCGTACCGGGTGAAGGCCCGTACGTGCAGATTTGGCTGACGGTGGTGGACGGCGTGGTCGAAGCCGCCACGTACGCCACCTACGGGTGTCCCGCCTCGGTCGCTTCGGCGAGCGTGACCGTCGAACTCGTCAGGGGCCGCACGATCGGTCAAGTGCTGGGTCTCGACGATCGCGATCTCCTGACGGTTCTCGGCGGCCTGCCCGAAGGTAAGGAAGACTGCCCCGTCCGTGTCGTCGAGGCCCTGCGCGACGCCCTTCGACAAGACCAAAGTTAGAGAGGAAACCAAACCATGGCCACGATGTGCACCGTCGATATCTATCCCGACCTTCCCGTCTTGTGCACGGAGCCTCCTCCCTTGCCGTTCCGCGCCTCGAAACCGATTCCCGGGGAGCAGGGTTGCGACGGCGGCGGCGGTGGGTGCTACTGTAAGATCGGCACCCTCGCCATGGTTCCCCTGGTGGGTTCCGGAGGTCTGGCGCCCGGCGCCTAGGCTCGTTCGTTTCTTTCCCGCCGGTCTACGAACCACGAACGCGACCCCATAATGAGACCCAGCATTCCCCAAACGCGATACGAGTACGATCTCGACGCCCTGCCGCGTCGATTCGAGAGCCCTTTCGGGATCGACCGGACGGACCCCTTTCACGCGACGCCCGATCCGGTGACGGGCCACCTCTTGGTGGATCCCGACATATCTCTGAAAGCCAAAGGGCTCGATCTGGAGATCAACTTCTACTACGCGTCGGACAGCGACGCCGACGACGAGTTCGGGAGACGAAGGACGATGAGCACGAAGTCGTACGTGCTGTCGAGCACGTCGTCGGGCCTGGTCTCGATCGTTCGGGGGAACTTCCGCCAGATCGCCTACAACAAGGTTGGCGCGTCCGGCGGCGTCACGACCTACAGCGCGGCGGCGGACCAGGGGGCCACGAGCACGCTCAGCTACGACGGGTCGCGTTTCACCGAGTATCTGGTCTCTGGCGACCGAATGCACTACGAGCGGCAGCTCGGCAGCGGGTCGCGCCACGAACTGGTCGGCGTCAGAAACGCGGCCGGGATCGGTCACACGTACGTCTACGGGTCGGGCGTCGAGGCGGGTCTGCTCAAGACGATCGAGGTGGCCGGCGGTCGCGCCGTGACGTTCGGCTACGCCGACGGCGGCTCGCCGTGCAGCCTCCTGAGCTACGTTGAGGACTGGGGAGGTCGGCGATGGACCTTCCAGTACGATTCAGGACGACAGCTCACGACCCTGACGACGCCGATCGGTTGCGTCACCAAGTACGGCTATTCCTTGGCCGGTACGGGGTCTCACACGATGCTTCACACCATCGAAGACCCGCGCGGGTATCGCACCACGTACCTCTATAACGCGAGCAGGCGGGTCGCCTCGATGGCTGCGGGTTCGGCGATCTGGACGTACCAGTACGACAGTCTGGAGCAGTACTCGAGAGTTGTTGCGCCGAACGGGGTCGTCACCTCTTACCTGATGTCGTCGGGCAGCCTTTGGAAGGTCCTCCGGCCGGACGGCACCTACGCGGAGTACTCGTACTCGAGCGGATTCACCAGCAGGCAGACGACCGCTCAGGGCACGATGTCGAGCGTGACCCGAGACTCGCTGGGTCGCGTGCTGGTGTCCGAGGACCCACTTGGCAACCTCACGACGAACCAGTACGACGCCTCGGAAACCTGACCACCGTGATCGACGCGCTCGGCAACGTCGCGACCTACGGCTACGACTCGAACCGCAACCGAGTGCGTGCCACCGACGCGCTCGGCCAAGTGAACACCTGGGTGCACGATGCGGACGGTCAGACGACGGCTTCCGTGGACGGGCGAGGACTGCGAACGACCTACGCGTACGACGCGTTCGGGAACATCGTTTCCGTCCTTCAGTCCAACAGCGGCGTCCAGACCTTCGTCTACGACTCGCTGAATCGGCGCGTGAGCAAGGCGATCGCGGTGGGAACGCGCGTCTGGACGTACGGTTACGACGCCGCCGACCATCTCGTATCCGAGACCGATCCGGACAACGCGACCACCACCTACGTCTACGATTCCTGCCTGTTGCAGGCCGAGGTGAACCCTCTCAACGAGAGAACCACCTACACGCACGATCGATTCGGCAAGAGAACGAGCGTCAAAGACCCTCTGGGCAACGTGACCACCTACGTCTACGACTCGATGGGCTTCTTGCAGTCGGAGACGGACGCACTTGGCTACGTTTACACGAAGGTGTACGACGACGCCCGGAGGCACGTCGCCGACGTGGATCCGTTGGGCGGCCGTACGAGCTACGCGTACGATTCGGCGGGCCGTGTGGTGAGCACGATGGACGCCCTGGGAAGGGTCAGCACCAACGTCTACGACGCGCGCGACCTGATCGCTCGGGTCGACCCGCTCGGCAATCGCTCGACCTTCGTCTACGACGCGGTGGGGCGTCGCATCGCCGAGGTAACGCCTCTGGGGCGTCGCTCGACGACCGTTTACGACGCCGTAGGACAGGTGACGGCCCAGGTCGACCCGCTCGGCAATCGCACGAGCTACACGTACGACGGAGCGGGCAACCGCAGAACGGTCAAGGACGCGCTCGGGAACGTCGCGACCACCAACTACTTCCATCACATGAACTACTCCCTGGCCGACATGGACGCGCTGGGGAACGTCACGACCTACAACCGCGACTTCGCAGGCTGGTTGCGAGAGACGATCGACGCCAAGAACCAGTGGACCTCGTACCTCTACGACGGTCCGGGACGGGTTTACAAGGTCATCGACGCGCTGGGAGGGATCTCGACGACCGTCTTCGACAAGGCCGGTCGCACGATCGCGCACGCGGATCAACTCGGGAACCGGAGCACGACGGTCTACGACGCGGGTGGGCGCACGAGCGCGATGGTCAGCCCATTGGGTCACCGGACGACGTTCCAGTACGACGCGCTGGGGCGGCAGACCACGACGACCAACGCGCTCGGGAACGTGTCCACGGCCGTCTACGACGCCCTCGGGCGCACGATCGTCTCGGTGGACCAACTCGGGCGACGGTCCACTTTCGCCTACGACGCGGTCGGAAACCATGTTACGGCGATGAACCCGCGCGGATACGTCGCGACAAGCGTGTACGACGCGCTGAATCGGGTCGTCACCTCGATCGACGCGCTCGGAGGCTGGACGCAGTACCTGTACGACGCCGACGGACGCAACACCGTGATCGTGGACGCGCGCGATGGGCGGATCACGATGTCCCACACGGCCCGGGGCGAACTGGAGTCCATCCGGGACCAGATGGGGCGCGCCACGACGTACGCGTACGACGCCGTGGGTCGAAGGACGAAGCGCGCGCTTCCGAGCGGCGACAGAACGACGTACTCCTACGACGCGCTCGGGCGTCCGACCTTGAGGGAATACGCCGACGGATCGCGGGCCACGTATGCCTACGACTCTCTCGGCAACCGAACGACGATGCAGGACTCGACCGGATCCACGACCTACGCCTTCGACGCGCTGAACCGCGAGATCGGCAAGACCGATCCGGGCTCGCTCGTTCAGGCGTACGTGTACGACGCGGCGGGCCGGCGGACCCGGCTCACCGACCCGGACGGGGGCGTTCGCACCTTCCTCTACGACGCGGACCGGCGGACCACGATGTACGTGGACACGGCGGGAGGGGTCGCGACCTACCAGTACGACGCGCTGGGGAGACCGACGACGATGATCCTCCCCTCGGGGATGAAGCGCCGCGCGACCTACGACGCGGTCGGCCAGACGGTCTCGCTAATCGAAGAGACCTCGGGAGGGACCGTCCGGCAACGGCTGACCTTCTCCTACGACGCGAACGGCAACCGGACCGGCATCGAGGACTCGAACGCCGCCCGCACGACGTACTCCTACGACGCGAAAGATCGCCTGACGGGAGACGATACAACCGGCGCCAACGCGCACGAGTACGACTACGAGTACGACCTCAACGACAACCGAACGTTCTCGACCGAGCGAGGGGCGGACGAGTTCTTCCACTACGACGCCTCGAACCGTCTGACGACTTCCTCGTACGAGGAGGAGGCCCCGGCGGCGATCACCACCTATACGTACGACACGGACGGCAACCTCGTCGAGATCGCGAACGAAGGGGTCTCGCCGGTGACCATGACGTACGACAAGGAGAACCGACTGACTCTGCACCGCGAGGGCGCGACCCGCACGACCTACGCGTACGACGCGGACGGCCAGAAGCGCTCGGAGATCGGTTCGACGAGGACGACGCTGATCTGGGACGGCGGCGACTACCTGCAGGGACGGAGCTGACGACATGCCGGTGACGAACTACCACACCGTGAACGGAAGGACGATCGGCGAGACGACCGACGGGGTTCGGACGGACTACCTGACGGACGCGCTGGGTTCGGTGACCGCCACGGTGGACCAGAGCCAGAACGTACTGAACACGTACCGCTACAAACCCTACGGCGGGCTCTTGGCCAAGACGGGCTCCTCCCCCGATCCCAGGTTCCTCTGGACCGGGGACACCGGCAGCCGGACGACGGGACTGGCGTACTCCGAGCAGTACAACCGGGCCAGGCACTACGGAAGTATGCAGGCGAACTGGACGAGCGTGGACCCAGGCAACGGGCCAGTGTTGGCATACCAGTATGCTAATTGTGCACCCTCACAGGTTCTGGACCCGAGCGGACTGGTGTCGGTTACCGTAAATGCCTTCATACACAAAGCGCAGGACTATAGAGCGCGATATGTGACAGACTGCACAGGCAAGACTTCTGGAGGATGGGTTCACGCGCCTCCCAATTTCAGCGGTCTGTCGTATTACCGGGGCGACAGAAGGGACTTTCTGCTTGATGAACCATACGGAAAGACATCGAGGACGCACAGTAACATCGTTGCGAGCAACTGCAGTATCGGCAATCTTGACATCTCCAACGTCTCGCTGAGAGCCCGAGCCGACCGAACCCAGGGAATGGTCTCAGATCCAGTGTTCGGCCCTTGCTTTCGATATTTGAACCCGATTCCGGCCGTGAACATACCGTACTTCCGCGTGACCAATCTTGGGCGCGATCAACGCTCAGGCATTAGTTTGGTAGAATTCGCATTTATGACCCGGGATCCTCTTGTGTTGTTTTCGCCGCACCTGCGCGCGGACGTCCGAATCTGGCTCATCATGAACTTCTGTAGCGGGGAACTGTCCGTGATCGCAAATGTCCGTCACACCCGTTACCCATGGTTCGAAGTGTATGCTAGGACAGAGGGCGCAAGCCACTGGGTTGCCAAGCATGCAGCCATGGTCGACGATTTGGTTCTTGGGTTACAGGTCATGACAGACACGATGGGTATGACGCAATTCCGGGCGGAGAGGTGCCGAGCGTGTTGCGCCTAGCACCGCTCGCTTTCGTTGCATTGTTGCTAGTCGGCGGTTGTGCGCGTTCGCCGCGCGACTTAGTGTTCGTTCTCGATCCCGCATTCAGGGGAACCATTCTCATTGTCGAGTCGCCGTCCGGGCAGCTTCTGGACTTCGCCACTGGAACCGAGAGGGTTGCCGTTCCAGCTTCCGGTACTGTGCATGTTCGATCTCTCGAACCGTTTTTCGAGGGTGTTCACGACCGGTTCGAGACCACGTCGGGGCGAGAGATGGTCTACGATGTCTTGGACGCCGACCCGGCCATGGTTGAAGTGTGGTCCATTGGGGCGGAGTTCAGCCCGGGACCACGAAGTATCCGCTATTTCGTCGGTAACCGGAACGAGTTCGAGCGCTCGCCTGACCGAACGGGTGGGCCTGGACCGGGCGACCGGCTGAGTGGTAGCGGTCGAGCGCGTAAGAGCGCAATCGAGCGTCGGAGCAACCCTTCGGGGCAAAAGTCGCGAAGCCGGGGGCTCTCCGGTAACGTGACGCATTTCCGTAATGACCCTGGTCTGGGGCCATCTGATCTTTGGGACGGCGGCGACTACCTGCAGGGACGGAGCTGACGACATGCCGGTGACGAACTACCACACCGTGAACGGAAGGACGATCGGCGAGACGACCGACGGGGTTCGGACGGACTACCTGACGGACGCCTTGAGTTCGGTGACCGCCACGGTGGACCAGAGCCAGAACGTGCTGAACACGTACCGCTACAAACCCTACGGCGGGCTTTTGGCCAAGACGGGCTCCTCCCCCGATCCCAGGTTCCTCTGGACCGGGGACACCGGCAGCCGAACGACGGGGCTGGCGTACTCGGAGCAGTACAACCGGGCGAGGCACTACGGGAGCAGGCAGGCGAGCTGGACGAGCGTGGACCCGTTGTGGCCGGTGGCGCCTCCCCTTGGCTACGTTAGTGGCAACCCGATTCGGTACACCGACCCGACCGGGCTGTTTCTTAACTCCTGCGGGCATGAGCGGGACAATGTCTGCATGCCTCCCATTGCATTCGGCGAGTGCTGCATGCCCTTGAGCATCGAGTCCGAAGCGGAAGGACGCTTCTCGATGCACTTGCCAGAGAGGCCCGTCAAGACGCGTAGCCTAGGGTCGTTCGTCCTTCGAGTGACTTGGATCCTGCGCTATAAACCAAGCAAGTATTGCCCGGAGGAGTCTAGGAGACAAGCGACCTATTCGTGGATCGCCACGACGTCCAGCAACACTCTCAACTATTGGGGAGGGTGGCGAGAAGAGAACGGTCCCATCCCTCCGAGTGACGCGGTCTCAGACAGATGGGGGGTGAGCACGAAGTGCGAGGGAGCCAGCTTGCCCGGGATGGTCCTTGGTGACGAGGGTTACAAGTTCGCCATCTCGCCGGAAGAGGTCTGGATTGGGACTCAGAAGCGAGACCTATTCCGACTTCACCCGGATGGACCCGTCGGCAGCGATAGATGGAGCGGGTCCTGGGGCTGTATCGTGTTCTTCCCGGTCACGGAGGCCCGGAGATTGCGGAGCTGCCTGCAGAACTTGCGCGATTTCAGCAGTCTGAACTCGTTCAAGCTCAACGTCACTTACTATTAAGCCCATGCGCCACGCAAGAAACCAGGAGACACCCATGCTCACCACGATCGTCCTTTCGTTGGCCTTGATCGGCGCCTCCGGGCCGGGCAGCGGCCCTGTGCTCGCGCGACTGGATTCCGCCGTCGTCACGGCGGGCGAGGTCTCGGTTCTCATCGTGCAAGGTCCGTTCGACGCGAAGGCCCACCGCATCAAGCGAAACGCCGATGGCGACGTGACGCACATTGACGGTCGGGCTCCCTACGGATGCGACGGCGAAGTCCCATGGAAGGAGCTCCGGGGCTTTACCGTTCTGCATCGCGGCGCCGCCTACTCGGTGCCGAAGTCCATGTGGTCCGACTGCTATAACATGAACTCGAGCGGTCTGAAACGGAAGAGGTTTGTCGCGAAGGCGCTCCCGAAGAACGGAGGCATCGTGATCCGGGTGGAGGCGAGCGACGGCGCGGGCGGGTACATCGTGGAGTGGACCCTGAGGCTGGACGGGAAGCCCAGCACGCGACGGTTCTTCGACATACCGTGAGTTCTCCGCAGGTGACCATGACGTGCGACAAGGAGAACCGACTGACTCTGCACCGCGATGGCGCGACCCGCACGACCTACGCGTAAGACACGGACGGCCAGAAGCGCTCGGAGCTCGGCACGATGAGGACGACGCTGGTCTGGCCCCCTTCGTTCCTCAGGGCATGCTCCGGCGACTACCCGCAGGGGCGGAGCTGACGACATGCCGGTGACGAACTACCACACCGTGAACGGAAGGACGATCGGCGAGACGACCGACGGGGTTCGGACGGACTACCTGACGGACGCCCTGGGCTCGGTGACCGCCACGGTGGACCAGAGCCAGAACGTGCTGAACACGTACCGCTACAAACCCTACGGCGGGCTCCTGGCCAAGACGGGCTCCTCCCCCGATCCCAAGTTCCTCTGGACCGGCGACACCGGCAGCCGGACGACGGGGCTGGCGTACTTCGAGCAGTACAACCGAGCCAGGCACTACGGGAGTATGCAGGCCGGCTGGACGAGCGTGG
This sequence comes from Fimbriimonadaceae bacterium, assembly GCA_026129685.1. GTDB lineage: Bacteria > Armatimonadota > Fimbriimonadia > Fimbriimonadales > Fimbriimonadaceae > UBA2387. Next base: position 8,135 of record JAHCHO010000004.1, on the reverse strand, counting down.
ACCCGTTGTGGCCGACGACCTCCACATACAGCTATTCGTTGGCAAGCCCGACGTCGTTCATCGACGCGTCCGGCCTCATCGGAGTGCCTGCTCTAGGGTGCGCGAACATTATGTACAAGTGGGTCATCACATGCAGTCACAGGAAGACGAACGATAGAACGGTAGTCATACACCGCAAGTACTCCTACTGTGACGGTGATGCCCAGTGCGACCGGTGCTTCCCGAAAGCGGACATGGTCTTCACTTGCGACACACACATTTCAATGGAGACCGTCATCAAAGGATACGACGACTGGGAAGTGCGTGAGGGTTTCGTAGATTGGGACGCCAAGAGTTCATGCCCAGGTTCGGGCTTTTTGAGCGGTGTTCTCAAAGACATTCTGGCGAAGTACCTCGTTGCAGATATTGTGAGGCTGTTCCGGAGAGAGGTCGGAGGTAGTGGCCTGGGCAAACGCGCGTACTACACTGACTGCGTGGGCCGGGGCGATTACTGGGAAACCCGGTTCGCCTCCAAGGCTGGGACGCTCCTATGCGCGGAAGGTTGCACTAATCCAGGTTGCGTGAAGTCCCAACTGCCGATTTCCAATCCTCTCCTACCGCACTGCCGCCCCGCGACGGGTGGAGGAGGATCTTGGTGATGAAGGCGAGGGCTCTCCCACGGTTCGGCATGCCGATGGCGATTGCGCTGAGCGTTATCGGAATTGGGTTCGCGCGCGTTGGCCAGAGCCTGAAGGGCTCGTCTGCCCAGACTCGTGAGCCCTCAAACCAAGTCCTTCCGAAGAGCGACGGCCCGAAGGTGCGCAAAGCGGTCCTTCAGGCGCTTGAGCGACGAGGCATCAGATTCAGGTTCCGCTTGCCGGTGACCGTCGCGGGATCCGAACTCCGGGACTTCGAACTCGTGTTTCCATCGGTTGCCAGTGAGTTCGGGACGAGCCCCTGGTTGCTGGAACTGATCTATGCGGCGAACGGGAAGGACCGGATCGTCCTTCTTGTCGCCGCGCCGTCGGACCGTCACGACGCTTTCGCCAATCTGAACCGCAGCCGGAACAACGGGGGCCTGCGCAAGGCCAGGAGCTTCGTCGTTCTCACCGACCCACCGGCAAAGGACGTGGCGATGGACCGCATCCTGGACGTGGACGTGGGCGTCATCGTCAAGCGCGGCGACGGGCCAACGGCAAGGCGCATCCTCGCGATCGTTGACCGACTGGCCGGTGGGGCGAACTCGTCCGAGTCCGATTTCGACGCGCTCATTCGCCTGGAGGGACGGGAGTTTGAGGACTTCGTCGTTTCTCGGAGGAACGGCTTGACCTACCATCGTGCGAAGCAGTGGTTCGCCGCCGCGAGCTTTCGTCGGCTGGACGAGAGCGGCGATGGAAACCCCTACCCAGACAGGATCGTGAAGCTCCTGGCGTTCAGCGACCCTCGTCTGGCCGTCCGATTGGGCACGGCGGCGCTCCGGACCGAACCGGCCGACACCCTCGGGTTTCGGCTGATAGACCTTGCCTGCCGTGAGTCGGGCGCTTCGAAACGCGTCTCGAAGGAAGACCTGCTTCCCGCAACGGCGGCCCTCCTCGTCCTCTGGCGCGATCGCGAGAGCGCGAGTACCGGGGAGATCGGTCGAAACCCCGACGCGATCGTCCGGATTTTCCTCAGATTCGGAGACTCGCCCGCGGCCGCGACCGAGTTTCTGAGGAGCTGTCGAGTGGTTCTGCCGAACGACCTGCGGCTGGCGATGGAGAGTCAAGCGGGAGCGGCCAAACGCAAGTAGGAACTAAGCGACGTGCCCACCACGAACTACCACACCGTGAACGGAAGGACGATCGGCGAGACGACCGACGGGGTTCGGACGGACTACCTGACGGACGCCCTGGGCTCGGTGACCGCCACCGTGGATCAGAGCCAGAACGTTCTGAACACGTATCGCTACAAACCCTACGGCGGGCTCCTGGCCAAGACGGGCTCCTCCCCCGATCCCAAGTTCCTGTGGACCGGCGACACCGGCAGCCGAACGACGGGGCTGGCGTACTTCGAGCAGTACAACCGAGCCAGGCACTACGGGAGTATGCAGGCCGGCTGGACGAGCGTGGACCCGTTGTGGCCAAGGTCCGTCCAATACGGCTACGCATTCGCTGATCCCTTACGGTACACTGATCCCGGCGGGATGCTTGGCATCGACACGAATTGCACGTGCAAGATCATCCATGAACGTACGGTTTGTTTCAGTCTGGCCGCGATCAGGCACCTCGGCCCTACCGCCCAATGGGTGTTGTGCCCACAATGGTGTTACACTGAGTACATCAAAGGCCCCGCTCCCCTTTGTCGCACTGGATGTCAGACGGAAGGCGGGTCTTGCAGTGGCCGAAGTACGGGCTACATCAAGATAACCCACACGCCGCGCAGTGGCGGGCGAGCTTGGCTGGATTCGGAGTGCATCTACAGTGAGACGACTACTTGCAGAGCGGGATTCGACTGGTTAGCCATTGCGCAGTCGATTGCGGGCGAGTTTCCCGTGCTGGGATCGGTGGTTGAGCTAGGCAAGCAGATGTATCTGTCGTTGCAGGATTCATGTAAGCGCAGGCCCGCGCGCAGAGGGCTAGAGACACAATGGACCGCGGACTGCAAGTCGCCAAAACTCGCCAAGAACCACTGGCAGGGCGTAATGGCCTTCAGCGAAACGTACCGGTGTTGCAGTGGCCCGAACAAGAGGCTCGTGGTTCCAGAGGGCAAGCCGATCAGGAGTCCTGGATGGAACGAAGATCTTTGTGGTAAGAATCCGCCGGATCGTTAGCGTCAGTGGTACGGTAACCAATATGAGACGCTTTCGCTCGGTGCTGTTCATCTCGGTGTTGATCGCCGCCTCGGTCATCTCATGCCGCGGGACCGTCCAGCAGGAGGCGCACTTCGCCTACCCAGATTGGGATGGGCCAGGTCAGCACGGGCCGTTGGGGGCGCCACTCTACAGCGACCGGTGGAAGTTGAACTGGGCCAACGACCTGCTGTACGCCTACGATCCCGGCGCCATACCGGAAGACCCTGGCCGCCGAGCGGCGTTCAGTGAGTACGACGCGCCGCCGGTCCGCAACCTGTTGTTCGAGGCAGCTCTGGGCTGTTCGATAGTTCCACCCGGCGAAAGGAGCGTGAGCTGGATTCACATCAGCATCGCCGTGGGTAAAGTGGGGCGCGCCGACGTCGGGTACCTCAAGCGCTTCCTGAAGCTCTGTCGGGACCCCGGGATGAGCGGCTGGGCGATCCGCACGTACGTCGTCGACAACGATGCCACGACGGACGCGATAGTCGAGGAGGCCCTGGCGATACAAGGGGCGACTCATCGGGTGGATCTTCAGGTCGCGTGGTATCTGCGCAGCGTCTATCGAACGGACATCCCGGAGGGAGTGAAGCGCCGTCTGAAGCCGTCGCTTCTTGCCGCCATGCGCGAACTTGACGGAGGCCTGTACCCTTGAGGAGTGGACGCAGCCTCAACCAGCTAGGAGATCTGCGCGACGAGGACGACGCTGGTTTGGGACTCCTCGCTCATATGGGCTGGCTCCGGCGACTACCTGCAGGGACGGAGTTGACGACATGCCGGTGACGAATCTCCATACACGTGTCTTCCGGCCTAGTTTGTCACGAATGCCCATGGTTGCCCTGCTCCTGTTGGCCGGGTGCGGAACGACCGGTCGGAGCGATAGTCGGCTGGCGCGGCTCTACAGCAGCGATAGGGCGACGGTTCGCGCCGTACTGGCGGAATGGGAACCCACGTATGACGAAGCCAGGGAGATCATGGCGGCAGCATACCATTATGCGCTCAGCGACGATCCCGATCAGGCTTTCCTCAACACGGTCTGTATCGAGCATCTAGCGAAGTATCCGCGCGTTGCCGTCAGAATCGCGCGAAGCGCGTTCGAGTGGAACGCCGTTGATGACCGAGCCGTCTACCTCGTAAGCATTCTGAGTTTCGGCTTTGAGGACCATGTGCCCAAAATGACGAACGAGTTCGCCCCAAAGATGCTGGTGGCCTACCCCCTAGTAGGCTTGGCAGGTCGGTCCCATATAGCGGGTTACTTCCTTGATCGCGAGTTCACGGACCGAGGATTTGCGGCTGAAAGATCTCGAGGCGCGCGGCCATCTCGTGCCGAGAGGGGCTAAGAGACGACATGCGCCGAATCGCGGACAAGGACCTTGGTGAGTTTTGAAGCGCTGCTTGTGGTCGTCATTGCGGACAGCCGGCGTCGAGCGAGCGGTCCCGGTCCTATAGGTCGGGTTTGGGATACGACAAACCGATGGGCGTGTGCCCTGGTGTGAGGTGGAGAGGCCGACCTAACCACGAGAAATCATGAACGGAACTCCTATGTCCTGCACGGTCGTGGTTCTCGCGCGCAACGAGGCGGCGCGGATCGCCGCTTGCCTCGGCTCCGCCGAAGGTCTCGACGTCTTGGTGCTCTCCATGGGGTCCACCGACGACACGGTCGCCATCGCGGAGTCGCTCGGGGCGAGGGTCGTCGAGGTCCCGTTCGTCGAGGAGTTCGATCGCGCCCGCAACCTGGCGAGCCGGTACGCGGAGACGCCCTGGATTCTGTTCCTCGACGCCGACGAGCGACTGACCCCGCGGGCGATCCAGCGCATCGAGGAACTCTTGGAGAGCGCTCCGGAGGACGTCGCCGCCTTCAGCCTTCCGTACAAAACGGTCAGCTTCGGACGCTGGATCCGTCACGCGGGGAACTGGTGGCCGAGCCACAAGTCGCCCGCTCTCGTTCGCCGGGAGCGGTTTCACTTCCCGGGCGGCGTCCACGAGCCCTGCCGCATTGCCGGGAGGATCGAGAAGGTCCTTCCCAGAAACGACGACGAGGCGATCGTTCACGAGTCGCACCGGGATCTCTCCCACTATCTGGAAAAGCTGAACCGGTACACGAGCCTCGAAACCCGAAAGGAGGTCGCCGGGGAGCGGGAGCTCGGGTGGCCGAGTCTGGCGCGGAGATTCGGGTCCACACTGGGCTGGTTCTACGACGAGACGGAGGGCAAACGGGACGGCCTTGCCGGGTGGCTGCTCAGCGTCGGCAGCGCCCTCTACGAACTTGCGACCGACCTCAAACTCTCGGAGACGGCACCGGACCGAGCCGTGATTCCTCCGTCCGCCGAGGCGTTTCTCAGAGAGGCGAGCCTCGCGTCGAGCGGACGGCGTTCTTCGGAACCTTCCTGGGCGCCTTGGCTTCGCGAACAGGCGCGCTGCTGCACGATCGTTCCCGCCGAGCGAGACGCCCGTCGCCGGCCCGACTCGACGCTCGTCGCCGAGGTCGGGGACCGGCTGTGGTGCGTTGACTTCCCGGAGGTCGTCGAACCGTGCGGACCCCGCGCGCTCTTTCTCGCCCACGACCGGGCGATGGACACGCTCGGCGGCGGCGAGGTCCAGTTGGTTCGGACGCTGCGCGCTCTGCGGGCGCACGGCATAATCGCCGATCTCGCGGTGGGAGAAGGCGCTACCCCGGAGTCGTTTGCGGGCGCGGATCTGGCGCACGTCTTCTCCCTCCACCACGAGGGTCGAGCGGCGTCGCTCGCCGAGAGCGGCAGGCCGTACGCGCTCTCGCCCGTTTACTGGGACCGTGCCGAGCTTCGCCACGTCGCGCCGCGCTGCATGGCGATCGCCGAGCACTCTCGAACGTTGTCGGAGGCGTTCTCCGGCTGGCGAACCCTGCGCCGGGAGGCGGCGGCGATGCGCGAGGACGGCCTGTTCGTCGAAACTCTGTCGGAGGAGGCGCGAAGACTCGTCGAGGGAGCAGCGGCCATCCTGCCCAACGCGGCGATCGAGGCGGAGGCTCTTGAGCGAAGCGCGAGGTCGAGCGGGGCGAGCGTGTTCGTCGTCCACAACGCCGTGGACTCGACCCCGACTCCCGACGACGAGGGCGTTCTCGCCGATCTGCCGCAGAGCCCGTTCGTCCTGTGCGTCGGGCGAGTGGAACCCAACAAGAATCAACTCGGCCTGATCCTGGCGCTCAAGGGGACCGGAACGGCCCTCGTCCTGATCGGAGAGGAGCGGTACCCGGCGTACGCCAGGCTCTGCCGGGAGTGGTCCGATCCGAGCGTGCGATTCCTGGGTCCGCGCTCCGTCGGGGGCGTGCGAACCGCGATGAAGCGGGCGAGCGCGCACTGCCTCGTCGGATTCGGGGAAACGCCGGGTCTGGCGAACCTCGAAGCGCTGGCCTGCGGTTGCCCGCTCGTTTGCGGCGACCGGGCGGCGGAGCGCGAGTACTTCGGAGATAGCGCGCGTTACGCGAATCCGCTCGATTTGGACGCGATTCGGAAGGAGACTTTGGAGACGATGTCGAACCCCTTGGACGACGAAGCCCGCGCGGGGCTCGAGCGAACGGCGGCGGCTTTCACGTGGGAACGAGCGGCGGCGGAGACCGCCCGAGCGTATCGAGCCGTCCTGGGGCATCGGGAGCGATGATTGGCTAGAAAGGGCAAAAGACCGACGATCGGCATCGAGGGCGAGTTTTTCGTCTGGCACTCGCTCGCGCACGTGAACAGAGAACTCGCGTTCGCGCTTTCCACCCGCTTCGACGTTCGGGTTATCGCCTACGATCCCCCGGAGATCGACCGCGAATCGTTCCCCCACGGGTCCGAACTGTCGCGGATGGAGCGGAACAAGCGCGCGCCCGATCTGCTGATACGGCACGCGTTCCCCCCGAACGGGGCTCCGTGGAAGGGGAGGCTCGTCGCGATGCAACCGTGGGAGTACTTCGGCGTTCCCGACGTCTGGGGGCCGCTTCTGCGCGACCGCGCGGAGGAGGTGTGGACCAACTCCGCTTTCACGCGCAACGTCTACGTGACGAACGGCTACGATCCCAGCAAAGTGGCGGCTCTGCCGTTGGGTTTCGACTCCGAGGTTTTCCGCCCTTCCGACGAGCGCCGCGCGTCCGGGGAGTTCCGATTCCTGTACGTCGGGGGCGCGATCGAGCGAAAGGGCCTCGATCTGCTGCTGGAGGCGTACCGGACGGAGTTCGCGCCCGACGAGCCGGTGCGACTGATCGTGAAGGACACGGGAGTCGCCCACGTGTACCGGTTCAGCGACGTGCGCGAGCGCCTGAAGGAACTCTGCGTCTCCTCGGACGGACCCCGCGTCGAGCATCTGACCGAAGACCTGCCGCCGGTTCGGCTGGCCGAGTTGTTCCGCTCGTGCGATTGCCTCGTGCAGCCGTACCGGGCCGAAGGATTCTGCCTTCCGGCGCTCGAAGCGATGGCCTGCGGTTTGCCGGTGATCGCGACCTACGGCGGTCCGACGGACGACTTTTTGCTCGATGGCGGGGGATGGAAGATCGCGAGCGTCCGCTCACGAATTCCGCAGTTGGCGGGCCTCGAATCGGCCGTCCCGCAAGGCTGGTTGGAGCCCAACCCGGACGATCTCCGGCGCGTCATGCGCGAGGCCTTCGCGAACAGAAAGCGAACGGCGGACGCGGGCCTTCGGGCGGCGGAGTCGGTCAAGGGGCGGGACTGGCGATCCGTCGCGGAACGGTACGCGGAGCGAATCGACAGCCTCCTGGCGTCGGAGGGAGAGAGGAAGCGGCCCCGGATATCGCTGTGCATGATCGTGAAGGACGAGGAAAGGGTGCTCGCCGACTGCCTGGCCAGCGCCAAACCGTGGTTCGACGAGATCGTCGTCGTCGACACCGGTTCCACGGACGGAACGAGAGACATCGCCAGGCGTTACGGAGCGCGCCTCTTCGAGTTCCCTTGGACCGACAGTTTCTCGGAGGCGCGGAACGAGTCCCTTCGCCACGCGACGGGGGACTGGATCTTCTGGATGGACGCCGACGACACGTTGCCGACCGAATCGGGCACGGCCGTTCGCGAGAGCGCTCGGAGCGCTCCAAGGGACGTCGTCGGGTTCGTGGTGCCCGTGCAGTTCTTGGACGACGCCCCGGGAGCGGGAACGCGCGTGGACCACGTCAAGTTGTTTCGAAACCTGCCGGGCCTGGCCTTCGAGGGTCGCATTCACGAGCAGATTCTCCCGGCGCTTCGAGCTTCGGGCGGCAAGGTGGCACGATGCGCCGCGCTGGTTTTGCACAGCGGGTACGACACGTCTCCCGAGGGCCAGCGCAAGAAGCGGGAGCGGGACGCCAAGCTTCTTCGCCTCGATTTGG